>CAVXIQ010000006.1:0-833044 GCA_963761905.1 uncultured Gaiellaceae bacterium
CGCCTATGAGGTACTCGCGTCGCACCGGCCGGCTCGTCTCGAGTGCGGCGCTGATCCTCGGCCTCGCATTCGTCGCCTTCGGCGCCCAGCCCGGCACCGAAGCCAAGATCTTCGCCCTCGCGCTCGGCGGCGGCATCCTGATCGACGCCACGATCATCCGCGGCATCCTCACGCCTGCCGCGGTCGCCATCCTCGGCCGCTGGAACTGGTGGCTCCCCAGTGGGCCGCACGAATCCTCCGCGTCGAGCCGTCGCCCCTGGAGCCGGACGACAAGACGGACTCAACTCCAGACCCTCCACTCAGCCCGCATAGGTCGATCTGGTGAGGAGGTCGCGCACGCCGCGCAGGCGATCCTGAACGTCCGCGAGCAGAACGTCGACGCGAACGGAAACATCAAGGTTCACGAGCAGGGCCAAGTAAACGTCAATGTCGAACCAGTGACCTGGAGTCACAGCTCTCTCGGTGGCAACGGGAGCCACACGGTCACTCTGGTTAAACCTCTAGCGGCATCGCTGATCATCTCGACGCTGTCTGCCGAATGCAATGGGGTCGACTTCAAAGGCGCAGACAACCAAACACCTCCTCTGACCATTCCCGGGCCCCTGACCGGTGTACCCGCCCCAGGCCACACTGTCCTACCGCTGACGCAGCCGATACTCGTCTACAGCTTCACAGTCACAGGAATCACCGGGTGCGGCCACGCAATCACCATCGCCGGGACGCCAATTCCGTAACTCCCGCCTCCATTTCGTGGCATGGGTGGCAGCGGCTACGTCCGACGCCCGTGTTTGCGCCGCCTGCTGCAAGAGGGTGCGGGCAGGCGTTCTGAAGAATCGAGGAGTAGGCGCCTTAGCCGCGGTTGTACCTGCCGCTGATCATGTGCCACTATCCGCCGGGGTCCGTTCACTGCGGAAGGGAGAACAGTCATGAGACTCGTCGTGGCGCTGCTAAGCGTCGTTGCTCTCGCATTCGCTGCGCCAGCAGCCGCGGATCCACCCACGTCCTACACGGCCGGAGACGTATTCCCGGACGTTAATCCGTGTACCGGGAGCGCCATGATCGTGACCATCACCTTCGCCGGGTCGTTTCATGAGCACGGCTCTCGCGTCGTCGATCACTCGCAGAGAACGATCACGACAAGTGACGGCTTCGCCGGAGGTGGAACGGACTCGTTTGTCATCAGCGGCGGCAATGTGCTCAAGGGCACGTTCAACGACATGGTGACAAACGCTGCCGGCGACCGGATCAGGGCCCACGGTGTGTTTGTCCTCGACTTGGAGACCGGCGTGGCGAGGGTCGATAAGTCCGTGCTGGTCTGCTTGGGCGCCAAGTAGTTCAGCAGCAGAGGCGGTGGCAGCGGGCGCACAGCAGCTCGAGGTTGCTGAGCTCGTTGCTGGACGCGGAGAACTACGAGCGAGAGCTGCTGGACGCGTTCGACGCGAAAAACGAGGCGTTTGGGCAGCTATCGGGCACCGAAAACCTCTAGACGGGAACGGAGCGAGGCGGAAAACGCCTGCAAATCAGTGGAAGCCGACGCGCGGACTCGAACCGCGGACCCCTTCATTACGAGTGAAGTGCTCTACCAGCTGAGCTACGTCGGCGGGGGTCGGTCAGTGTAGCGCCGTCGGCGCGGCGACGATCGCCGGCCGAACGACCAGCGGCCCCTCGAGCGCCTGCGCCAGCGAGCGGCGGGCGCGGAAGATCAGCGTCTCGACGGCCGACTGGGAGAGCTCGAGCTCGGCGCCGATCTCGCGGTACGACAGGCCCTTCCACTCACGGAGCAGGATCGCGCGCCGCTGTTGCTCGGGCATCGCCGCGAGAGCCGCCTGGATCCCGATCAGCTCGTCCCGCTGGCGGGTCGGGCCGGGCACGATCTCCTCGATCAGCTCGAGGTCGGTCGAGCTCTCGATCCGGTTCCGGCGCCAGGAGGAGCGGCGTCGAGAGAGGCAGACGTTTTCGGCGATCTTCAAGAGCCAGGCCGACTCGAGCTCTGGCACGACGCCTCGCCCGAGCGCGCGAAAGGCGTTCATGAACGTCGTCTGAACCGCGTCCTCGGCCTCCTCGCGCGTGCCGAGTCGATGCCGGCAGTAGCCGAGGAGCTTGGCCGAATGCCGCTCGTAGAGCCCGTGCGCCGCCGCAGCCTCCGGCGCGATCTGCAAGTGCTCGACCAGGGACGCTCGACCGCTCGACGGGACTGCAACCACTCTTGGGGTTCTGTGTCGGCAACACGGCCGCCGCAATCCAACCCCCTTCGGGGGATTTTCCCTGCTCAGGCGACGAGCGAGCCCGCAAATGCCTGGCGCAGCCGGACGAAGAGCGCCTCGAGCGCAAGCGCCGGCGCGAGGTTGAACTCCTCGAGTTCACGCCAGAGCTCGCGCACGGCCTCGGCGGCGAGCTCCGCGTCGAGCGCCCGCGCCCGCGTCGCGTCCTCCCGCAGCAGCTCGACCCGATCGGCGTGGACGACCGCCGTCTCCGCCCCGACCGCGACGACGACGAGATCGCGGTACCAGGACGCGAGCTCCTCGAGCGACGCGAGCAGCTCCTCGCGCTCCGCCCCCCGCTGCGCGCGCTTGCTCCGCTGCTCGGCTTCCCGCGCGGTCAGGTCGAGGCGTTCCAGCTCGGCCTCCGCATCGTCCCTCGCCTTCAGGCCGAGCGCACGCGCCGACTCGAGCAGCGTCGCGGCGGCGGCGGCCGGATCGAACTCAGCCTCGGCATAGGGCTCGCGGGCGACGCGGAGCAGCGCGTCGCGTCGGGGCACCGCCTCGGGGTCGAGGAGCCGGTCGGCCCGATCGAGCCTGCCCGCGGCGACCCGGACGAGCGCGGTCCGCTCGACCTCGTCCAACCCCGGCGCGCGCTCGGCGAGGTACTCGCGCAAGGATCGCTCGGACAGTCTGCGGAACGGGACGAGCTGGCAGCGCGAGCGGATCGTCGGAGGCAGCGACCCGACCTCGTCGGCGACGAGCACGATCACGGCGTAGGACGGCGGCTCTTCGAGGTCCTTCAGGAGCGCGTCCGCCGCCTCGTCGTTCATGAGCTGCGCGCCGTCGATCACGTACACACGGTGCTGTGCCTCGAAAGGTCGCATGTGCAGGTCGTGCCGCAGGCGTCGGATCTCGTCGATCCGAATCATCTCGCCGAGCGGCTCGAGCAGGTAGAGGTCAGGATGCGCGAGCTTCGCTACCCGGCTCTCCTCGCCGAGAATCGCCGCGGCGAACGCGAATGCGGCGCGGCGCTTGCCGACGCCGGGCGGCCCGTGCAGGAGATAGGCGTGCACAGGCCCCTCCGCCAGCGCGGCATCGAGCAGCCGCTTTGCCTCCGGCTGCTCAGCGAGGACGTCGAAGGCCATGCGAGACCAGCTCCTCGTGCACGAGCTCGGCGAGCTCCTCCGCCGGCAGCCTGCCGTCGAGCACGACGATCCGCCCCGGGTCGTGCGCGGCCAGCCGCTCGTAGCCTCCCGCCGCGCTCGCGTGGAAGCTCTCCTCGGCGCGCTCGATTCGGTCCGGCAGACCGCCGATCCGCCCGCTCGAGGTGGCTGCGTCGAGGGCGAGCACGAAGGTTCGATCCGGCAGCAGCCCGCCCACCGCCAGCAGGTTCAGCTCGAGCACCTCGTCGAAGCCGAGCCCTCGGGCGACGCCCTGGTAGGCGACCGAGCTGTCGAGGTAGCGGTCGAGGATCACGTCGGCGTCGCGGGCGAGCGCCGGCGCGACGACCTCGGCGACGAGCTCCGCGCGCGCGGCGGCGTACAGCAGCGCCTCGGCCCAGGCGACCATCTCGCCGCTGTGCAGGAGGAGCTGTCGCAACTCCTCGCCGAGCTCGGTGCCGCCCGGCTCGCGGGCGATCACGACCTCGCGCCCCTGCGCCTCGAGACGGGCACGCAGGAGCTCGACCTGGGTGGTCTTGCCGGAGCCGTCGAGCCCTTCGAACGTCACGAACATCGGGGGCCTAGGATACGGCGATGCGGGCCGTGGTCACCGGGGGAGCGGGATTCATCGGCTCGCACGTCGTCGACGCGCTGCTCGAGCGCGGTGACGAGGTCGTCGTCGTCGACGATCTGTCGTCCGGACGGCGCGAGTGGGTCCCGGAGGCGGCGGAGCTCGTCGTCCACGACATTCGCAAGCCCTACCAGGTCGAGGCCGACACCATCTTCCACCTGGCGGCGCAGGCGGACGTCGGCACCTCGATGGAGCAACCGGGCTTCGACGCCGAGGTGAACGTCGTCGGAACCGTCAACACGCTCGAGGCGGCGCGCGCCTGCGGAGCCGGCGTCGTCTTCTCGTCCACCGGCGGCGCGATCTACGGCGACGTCGACGCACCGGCCACCGAGGAGACGCCGCGACGGCCGGTGTCCGCGTACGGAATCGCCAAGCTCTGCGCGGAGGAGTACCTCGCCGGGGTGGAACCGCGTGTACGGCACGAGCCACACCGTCCTGCGCTTCGCCAACGTCTACGGGCCACGCCAGTCGGCCGCGCTCGAGGGCGGGGTCGTCTCGATCTTCATGGAACGGCTTCGGAGCGGCGAGGAGACACTCGTCTTCGGCGACGGCGAGCAGACGCGCGACTACGTCTACGTCGGCGACGTCGTCGACGCCGCGCTCGCGGCGGCCGGGAGCGGCGGCGTCTACAACGTCGGGACCGCGCTCGAGACGACGGTGAACGAGCTCCATCGCCTCTGTGCCGAGATCGCCGGCGTCGACCGCGAGCCGACCCAGCGCGAGCCGCGTGCCGGCGACGCGCGCCGGAGCGTCCTCGACCCGTCGCGCGCGCAGCGCGAGCTCGGCTGGCGGCCGACGACGTCGCTCGCCGACGGCCTGCGACGCACCTGGGAGTCCATCTAGAAGGAGCGGGCGCTCCCGAAGCGAACAAGGTGCGGCCGTGGAGCACTCGCTCAGCCAGATCCCCGAGCTTCGATCGCCGTGGAGGACCGCGACGCTCGTCGTCTCCACGGTCGCGGCGATCGAGCTCGTTCTCCTGCTCGTCGTCGGCGTCTCGCTCCTCGCGGAGCCGGTGGCGCAGCGCGTGACGCAGACGGCCGAGGCGAAGGAGCTGGCAGTCACGCCGAAGCGGCGCCCGGCGAGCAACGCCGCTGTCGGCGCGCCCACCCTCGCTCGCTCCCAGGTCTCCGTGCTCGTCCTGAACGGAAGCGGTCGCACCGGCGCCGCGGCCTCGACGGCCGAGCTGACGCAGCGCCGGGGCTACACGATCGGCGGGGTCGGCAACGCGCCTCGCACCGACTACACGCGCAGCGTCGTCATGTACCGCAAGGGGTACGCGCCGGAGGCGCAGCGGCTCGCGAAGGATCTGCGCCTGAAGATCGTCGGCCCGCTCGACGGCCTCAGAGCCGGCCGAGCTGATGGGCGCGCACGTCGCCGTCGTCGTCGGCGGCTAGCAGCGCCCCGCGTTCACGTGGGCCCGCGCCAGGTCGAGCGGGCCGCCTTCCGACCAGCGTCGTGAGGCAGGATCGAGCGTGTACGCCTCGTTCAGGTGCACGTAGGCGTTGCAGAGATCCTCGAGCGCGAACTCGTAGCTCCCGAGCGCGTACCAGGTGTCCGGATTCTCCGGCTGCGTCCGGATCGCCTGGGCGTAGGCCTGCCGCGCCGCTCGCACCCGGCCGCGCCGGGTCTCGACGCCGGCGAGCTTGAGCGACGGCTCGATCGAGAGCGGGTCGAACGAGCGCGCGCGCCGGGCCGCGGCGGCCGCGGCCTCCGTATCGCCTGCGTCGAGCTCCCGGTTCACCTGGCGAACGCTGCGCTCCGCGAGCCAGGGCGAGGCGAGCGACGCGAGGCACGCGACGCCGACGGCCACGACGGCGACCGCGGCGAACGGCTGCCTGCGAGCCGCCCGGAGCGGCCGCGAAGCCGCTGCGAGAGCGCCGGCGACGACGAGCGCCGGTGCCGTCACCGCGAGAAAGTCCCAGCTGTAGTCGACGAGCGCGTGCAGGAGATAGACGCAGAGGACGACGGTGAGCGCCGCTGCCGCCGCGCGCTCCTCGGCCTTCGTTCGGCGAAGCGCGCCGACGGCGGCGACTGCCGTCGCTCCGACGACGGCGGCGAAGAGCACGAAGCCGAGGATCCCGGTTCCGGCGAGGAACTGGAGCGGCACGTCGTGCGGCTCGACCGCGGGCACGTAGGCCTCCTGGAGACGGCGATGCGCCACCTCGAAGCTGCCGGCGCCGCTGCCCTGAAGCGGCGCGGCGACGAAGAGCTCCCACGCCTCGCCCCACCACGTCCAGCGGTTGTTCAGGCTCGCGTCGCCGAGGCGGCCGGGCGACTGCACGCTGGCGCCTCCTTCGGCGGGGTCGGCCACGAGCACGACCGCCGCGCCGGCCAGCGCCACGGCCGCGACTGCCCCGAGCGCGAGCGCCCGGCCGGTGCGCTGCCGCTCCCTCGGCGTCAGGCTCCGCGAGCACGAGCCAGGAGGCGACGAGCGCGGCGACCGCGCCCCCGGCCACGACGAGGACTCCGAACCAGGCGCCGGCGGCGACCCGGTCGGCGTGCGCCTGACCGTCCTCCACGAGGCCAGGTCGAGTGAACGCCCACGCTGCGACGGCGACGGCGGGAACGGTCGCTGCGAGCGCCAGCAGCGCCCGCTCGACCCGGTCGCCCGAGAGGACGAGCCAGAGCGCGACGCCGACGATCGCGCCGAGCAGTCCGGTCCGGGACACCGCGAGAAGCGTGGCCACGACTGCGGCATACGCGAGCACGATTCCGACGAGGCGCGCCGGCCGGGCGATCGGTCGCGACGCGAGCCCCAGCCCTGCCGCAAGCCACAGCCCGAGCACGAGCAACGCGTTGGCGGCGAGCGCGAGCGCGTTCCAGTAGCCGATCGGATCGCGCAGCCGCGCCGCCCGGCCGCCGTCGGGGAAGAGTGCCGGGATCGCCTTGCCCGCGAGCGCCCAGAGCACGGCGGCCCCGAGCGCACCGGCGAGCACGAGCGCGACCAGCCGGAGCGCGCGCGGACCGGTCGAGCCGGCGGCGACCCCGAGCACCGCGAAGGCCGCGTACACGAGACCTTGATTCAGCTCCTGCCAGGATCGATCGGGCGCCACGGACCACCCGATCGAGATCCCGCTCCATGTCGCCAGTCCGACGAGCGCGGCCACGAGCGGCACGCCGCCGCTCGAGAGCGGGAGCCGACCCAGGAAATGGAGCGCGAGCACGACGGTCGCCGCGAGGAGCGCCGCAGCGCCGACCCAGAACGAGTCGCCGGCGAAGAGCGCCGCCGCGAGGAGGGCGAAGAGGACGAGCCCACCACCTGCGAGAGCCTCCCGATCGGCCGCGCCCTCGGGAGCTCCGCGCATCGGCGACCAAGCTACCACGGCCCGAGGACGCTCCTGCCGCGTATCCTGGGGCGATTACAAACCGTTTACTCAAGCCTCATCCCGCCCTCAAGCACGTCCGGGAGACTCTGCATACTCGAGCAGCCGGAACGCGCCGCAGCAGCTCCATCTCGATGATTCCCTCCCGCAAACAGACGCCGTCTCGCCGTGCCGCGCGGCTCGCCGTGCCCATGGCCCTGAGTGCGCTGGCGCTGCTCCTGGCCGGACTCCTCGGCGCAGGATCTGCCGCCGCCGCCGAGTCGTGTGGCAAGAAGGTGATCGACGACTGGTACGCCGACGGACGAGTCGACGGCACGTATCCCCCTCACTGCTACGACGACGCGATCGAGATCCTCCCGCGAGACGTCCGCGACTACTCGAGCGCCAAGGACGACATCACCCGAGCGCTCCAGAACAGGCTGAACAACAAGCCGGCGCCTCCAGCGACCACCGATCCGACTCCGGCTGTCGTCACGCCCCAGACGACGCCCCAGGCGACGACGCCCCGGGAGACGACCTCGGAGGAGCCGGACGAGGTGCCTCCGACCGACTCGAAGCCCGGAGACAGCGGTGGTGCCGAAGCGGGTGGCCCGGTCGACACCGCTGCCGCCGACTCGGTGCCGGTGCCCCTCCTCGTCCTCGGCGGGCTCGCCCTTCTGCTCGTCGCCGCCGGCTCCGCCGGCTACGTGACCAGGCGACTCCAGGCGCGCCGGCTTCCGCCTCCGGGTCCCTGAGTCCCGAGTCCTCAGCAAGGCTCGCCGCTCGCCCCCGGTCCGGTATCATAGTCCGAGTGTTTTTACGCAATTTGCGGGGATTTTTGGGAGCACAAGCCGGGAGTTCCGTCCGACGCTCTCTCTAACGTCCGCGATCCGCTCGGCAACCCCGGAAGAGCGTTTTCGGGGGAGCCTGAACCGGATTTTGGATATGTCGTAGTACCGGCTTGGGAGGAAACATGGCGACGGCCAAGGAAGCACAGGCAGCAACGGTGAGCACGAAGGACGAGGTTCGGAACGTGGTCGTCGCCGAGACGGCGAGCGTTGCGCCGGGGCGGTACTTCACGATCCCGGGGCGCGATCCGTTCGACGAGATCGAGTGGGAGCTTCGCGACGCGCTGATCCCCGGCAAGGACGGCCCGGCCTTCGAGCAGCGGAACGTCGAGTTCCCCAAGTTCTGGTCGCAGACCGCGACGAACATCGTCGCGCAGAAGTACTTCCGCGGGCGGCTCAGCTCCCCCGAGCGCGAGCGCAGCGTCAAGCAGATGATCGGCCGGATCGTCGACACGATCGGCGGCTGGGGTCGGCTCGGCGGCTACTTCGCCTCCGACGAGGAGGCCGAGACGTTCGAGGCCGAGCTGAAGGCGATCCTCGTCAACCAGCTCGCGTCCTTCAACTCGCCCGTCTGGTTCAACGTCGGCTTCGAAGAGAAGCCGCAGTGCTCGGCGTGCTTCATCCTCTCGATCGACGACTCGATGGAGTCGATCCTCGACTGGATCCGGCGCGAGGGCGTGATCTTCCGCGGCGGCTCCGGCTCGGGCCTCAACCTCTCGAAGCTCCGGAGCTCGAAGGAGCAGCTCTCGAAGGGCGGCTACGCCTCAGGGCCGGTCTCGTTCATGCGCGGCGCCGACGCGTCGGCCGGGACGATCAAGTCCGGCGGCAAGACGCGGCGCGCGGCCAAGATGGTCGTGCTCGACGTCGACCACCCGGACATCGAGGAGTTCGTCTGGTGCAAGGCCAAGGAGGAGCGGAAGGCGCGCGTCCTCGAGCAGGCCGGCTACGACATGTCGCTCGACTCGGCCGACTGGGCCTCGATCCAGTACCAGAACGCGAACAACTCGGTCCGCGTCACCGACGCCTTCATGGAGGCGGTCGTGGAGGACAAGGAATGGGGCCTGACCGCGCGCACGGACGGCTCGGTCGTCGAGACGATGGACGCGCGCAACCTGATGCTGCAGATCGCCGAGGCGTCCTGGCAGTGCGCCGACCCGGGCGTCCAGTACGACACGACGATCAACGCCTGGCACACGCTGCCGAACACCGGCCGGATCAACGCCTCGAATCCGTGCTCCGAGTACATGTCGATCGACGACAGCGCCTGCAACCTCTCGTCGCTCAACCTGCTCAAGTTCCGCCGCGACGACGGCGAGTTCGACGTCGAGGCGTTCTCGCACGCGGTCGACACGATGTTCCTCGCGCAGGAGATCTGCGTCGGCTACTCGTCGTATCCGACTCCCGAGATCGACGCGAACGCGAAGGCGTACCGCCAGCTCGGGCTCGGCTACGCGAACCTCGGCGCGCTGCTGATGGCGCGGGGGCTCCCGTACGACTCGGACGAGGGGCGCGCCTACGCGGCCGCGATCACCGGCCTGATGACGGGCCGGGCGTACCGCAAGTCGGCCGAGGTCGCGCACCGGATGGGCCCGTTCGCGGGCTACCAGCCCAACGCGGCCGCGATGATCGGCGTGATCGCGAAGCACCGCGCGGCGGTCGGGAACATCCAGCACACCGACTCGGTGCCGGAGGATCTGCTCACCGCCGCCCGCCAGTCGTGGGACGACGCGCTCGACCTCGGCGAGGTGCACGGCTACCGGAACGCGCAGGCAACGGTGCTCGCGCCGACTGGGACGATCAGCTTCATGATGGATTGCGATACGACGGGCGTCGAGCCCGACTTCTCGCTCGTCAAGTCGAAGAAGCTCGTCGGCGGCGGCGAGATCACGATCGTCAACAAGACGGTGCCGATGGCGCTCGAGAAGCTCGGCTACGCGCCGCGCGAGGTCGACGAGATCGTCGCCTTCATCGACGAGCGCAACACCGTCGTCGGCGCGCCGAGCGTCAAGTCCGAGCACTTCCCGGTCTTCGACTGCGCGATCGGCGACCGCGCGATCCACTACATGGGCCACGTGAAGATGATGGGCGCGGTTCAGCCGTTCATCTCCGGGGCGATCTCGAAGACGGTGAACCTGCCCGAGGAGGCGACCGTCGAGGACGTCTCGCAGCTCCTCGTCGAGGCGTGGCAGCTCGGGGTGAAGGCGATCGCGATCTACCGCGACAACTGCAAGGTCGCGCAGCCGCTGTCGGGGCAGAAGGACGAGAGCGGCACGGTGGCGCTCTCGCCGCTCGCACTCGCGCCCGTCGTCGCCCAGCCGAAGCGACGCCGGCTGCCCGACGACCGGGTCGAGGTCGGACGCAAGTTCAAGGTCGGCGAGTACGAGGGCTACATCCACGTCGGCCTCTTCGAGGACGGCACCCCCGGCGACATCTTCGTCGACATCGCCAAGGAGGGAACGACCCTCGCCGGCCTGATGAACTCGTTCATGATCTCCGTCAGCCTCGGCCTCCAGTACGGCGTGCCGCTCGAGGTGTACGTCTCGAAGTTCAGCCACATGCGCTTCGAGCCGTCCGGGCTGACGAACGACGCCGACATCCGCGTCGCCAAGTCGATCGTCGACTACATCTTCCGCTGGATGGGGAAGAAGTTCCTCACGACCGACCAGCAGGAGGAGGCAGGGATCCTCTCGCCCGAGGTCAAGGCGCGGCTCGCCCAGGCGTACGCGACGCTCGAAGGCGGTCAGGCGCCGGTCGAGTACGACGCGCCCTCGCCCGGCCAGACGGCGCTCTTCAACGCCTGGGAGGACGCGGTCGAGTGCGCCCGCTGCGGCGGCCGGATGGTGCGGACGGGCTCGTGCTACACGTGCCGCGACTGCGGCACGAACACCGGCTGCAGCTGACAACGCACCAGCGACGGTGTCGAGGCTCGGACAGGGGCCCTCTTGCCTGCGAGGATCGTCGCATGATCGCCGCTGCGATCACCTAATCCGAAGCTGCTGGCTGAAGCGTCGCTGGCTCGGCGACCAGATCCGGAAGAGCGCGCCTCGCTTGACCCGAATCGTCCGCATGAAGACGCCCTCGTCGTTCGTCAGCCGGGCGCGGCCGACCGGCTTCCACGTGTTCCTGCGCAGCACCTCGAGCCGATAGCGCTTCCGCCCCGATCCGCCGTCGCGGATCTGGCCCCAGACGATCGCCTGCAACCCGCGCCGCCCCATCTGCGCGAACGGCAGCCTGAACGCCTGCAGCGACGGTTTCCAGCGGTCGTCGGCGAACACGAGGCCGGTCTGGAAACGGCTAAGGATGGGCTCGTCGCGATAGAGGTACTGGATCAGCATCGTCACCCGCGGCAGCCGCCAGGCCCGCATCGCGGCGAGGCTGAGGTTCGTCGCCTGCCGCTTCAGCGTCACGCCCAGGAACGTGTCGGGCGGGTTCGTCTGGTAGCCGTATTCGGTCAGCCAGATCGGCTTCGATCCGAAGTAGCGCTTCACGAGGATGAGGAGCTTCGGGAGCGTCGCCATCGTGATCCACGGGCAGTTCTTGCAGCCGCCGCTCGACGGCGTCTCTGACGGGGGTCGACGGATACGGGTGGTGCGCGTAGGCGTCGAGCTTCGCGCCGGCGGCCCACATCGCACGCACCCAGGTGACGGGTGAGACGCCGCCCGCCGCGGCCTTCGGCCCGGTCGCGCCGCCGCCGACGCGCGCGCGCGGAAGCACCGCATGGATTCCCTCGTACCCGGGGTTGAGCAGGTGCCGGACGTAGATCGACGCCTTCGTCGGCCTGAGCCAGAGGCGCTTGTTCGGCTCGTTCCAGATCAGCCAGTGCTGAACCCACGGATAGCGACGGGCGGCGGCGGTCGCGAAGCGGCGGAAGTCTCGCGGCCGCGGCGGGGCGAAACTCGGAGCGCGCCCCCCGTTCGCCCACGCCGGCGTCCCGACGAGAGTGAGCACGGGCGTCAGGCCGTGGCGGCGAAGCCCGCGCAGGACCCTGTCGGATCGACGCCAGTCGTACGCGCGATCGCGCGGCGAGGCTGCATCCTTCGGCCGTCGCGGCGCAACCTGGTTCCACCGCACCGTGAAGCGGACGAACGGCACGCCGAGTCGCTTCAGCGTCCGCAGGCGCTGGTCGAGGGTCCCCGCGCCGAACTCCAACCATGCATCGTCCTGGATGCCGTAGCGGACCCCCGACGAAGCCTGAGCGGAGCTCCCGGCGACGCACGCCGCAAGCGCAACGAGCAGCACGAAGAGCGTCATCCGGGCGGTGGTCGTCCACATCGGCGGCTCGAACCTAACCGTTCGCCGCGCTGCTCCTCGTACTGATCGTCTGCGCGCGGACACTCTGCTTCGCGTTGCGCCGCGGCAGGAATGGCCGCGCGCAGAGCGAAGTGCCGCAGTTCACGAGGAGGTGACGCATGGTCGAACTGCGAGAACAGCTCGGTACGACCTGGGGGACGCGCCTTCGGGCGTTCGGTGGTTTGTGGCTTCTGCTCGGCGGACTCCTTGCCGCGCTCGGCTTCGGGTCGCTCGTTCTGACGGCCACGGTCGTTCTCCTCGGCCTCGGCTGCGTCACCGGACTGGCGCTCTGGCTCGGGCAGGGGCACGCGACGCGGGTCGTTCGGCAGAGCGTCGACCGGGTGGGTCGGGCTGACCGACGACTCGGCGAGCGGGCGACGGCGCTGGAGGTGCCGCGACGGCTCGGCGTCCTCTGGGCTCGGACGCGAGAGCTCGGCTCACGGACGTGGAAGGCGGGGATCGCCGCAGCCACCGTCGGCTCGAACCGCGGTGCGACCGCGTTCCGGCAGGTCTCGGCTCGCTCGCAGACCGCAGTCCGGGCTGGGGCGGCAGAGCTGTCTCAACGGTCCGCACGCCCATCGAGACCGTCACCGCCCGATCCCGCCAACCAGGCGAACCAGCTCAACACGCTCGGCGCGCAGCTACGTCGGGAAGGGAAGCACGAGCGTGCGGCCGCGCAGCACCGCGCCGCGCTCGCGATCGTCCGCGACCTCGGCGACGAGCGCACCGAGGCTCTGACGCTGAACAACCTCGCGCTCGCCGTCGCCCACACCGACGGGGTCGACGCGGCGGTTCAGCACTTCGAGCAGGCGCTCGTCGTCCTCCGGCAACTCGGAGACGACGAGCACGAGGGACACGTGATCGCGAACCTCGGCTTCATCCACAAGAGCCACGGCCGGAGCGAGGAAGCCGAGGGCTATCTCCACGCGGCGCTCGACAAGCTCCCGGCAGACTCGCGCGCGTACCGCAAGGTCGAGGAGCAGCTCCGCCAGGCGAGCTGAGCCGCCTTTCGCGCCGCCGGCGCGATGGGAGACAATCGAGCGGTGCGAGACGAGGGACTTCGAAGCTCCTGTTTCAGCTCGCTCGCCGTGCTCTGCGCGCAGTTCGGCGACGACGTGCCGTACGTGGGCGGGCTCGATCGGGGCTTCGCGTTCCGCGGTCAGCGCGTTCCGTTCCTCAATCGCCAACAGGGAATCTTCCGCGCCGCCGCGCAGCGTGGCCCCGCGGCGCTCTCGATCCAGACTTCGGTCAACGGTCCATACGACGATCGCGAGACGCCTGACGGGATGCTCTACGCATACCGCGGCACCGATCCGAGCCATCGCGACAACGCGCAGCCGATCTCGGTGCCCCGGCGGTCGCGCTCCGGCCCGACCGCGAGCGGCTCGCCGAGAGGTTCGAGCGCTTTTCTCGCGCTGGGCGTGAGCTACGCCAGATCCTTGAAGCTGACGGCACCCTCGGCGAGCCCACGCATCAGCACGTACGGCTGCAGGAGCGGATTCTCGAAGCGGTAGCGCCGCGCGGCCGCCCTCGACGCGCTGCACGAGGACCGCCCCGCGTTCAGACGACGCATCCGGTCGAGGTGCCGACCGAAGGTCAGCGGCGTGCACGGCTTGCCGAGGATCTTGCTCAGCGGCTCGGTGACTTCGGCGGCGCCGAAGAACCCGAACTCGTCCTCGCCCGCGAGCGCGCAGGCCAGCATGACCTCCGCGTAGATCGCTTCCCCTTTGCCCCCGTCGCCTGCCGGTACGCCTCGGTGACGCTTCCCTGCGCTCGTTCGACCGCCCGCTCGACGGCGCTGTCGACGTCGCCCCGCCCACGCCGGCACGGTAGCTGCGCGAGAGCCGCGCGGGCGGCGAGCTGCGTGAGGAGCTGCGTGTAGTGCGGCAGGCCCTGCGACACGGCCGTCACCTTCTTCAACGCGGCGGGCGCGATCGTCATCCGGGCCCGGCCGCGAGCCGGTCGTTCGCGATCTGCGGCCAGCTCGGAGCGAGACATCCGCGGCATGTGGATCTGGACGAGCGCCCGTTCGACCGAGCGATGCTCGCGGATCAGCTCCGCGACGCTGTCGGCGACACCGATCAGGAAGAGGGTCGCCGGGACGACCGCGATCAGAGAGCGCCTTGATCGTGTCCGCGAAGAGCACGGGCGCGTCGCGGGTCACGAAGCCGGTCGAACTCGTCGATGAAGATCGCGACCGAGCCGTGCCTGCCGAGGCGCTGCAGCACCTCGCGGACCGCATCGGGAGTCACCGGGCCGCTGCCGAGCGCGCTCGCGCCCGTCTCGCTCGACTGGCCGAGCGTGCCCGAGAAGCCGACCTCCCTGGCGGCTCGTACGGAACTCGATCTCGCTGAGCGCCTTCCGCCAGACGCGTCGAGAAGTCGTCGCTCACGTCGCAGGTCGCGCGGGCGGTCAGGACGCTCGCAGCCTCGAGCAGCTCGCACGGCGACCGCCGCGAGTGAGGTCTTGCCGACGCCCCGCTCACCGTAGATGACCGCGTGCTGCCCCGGCTGGGCGACCACGGAGAAGACCTCGCCGATCTGATCTGCGCGGCCGGAGAAGAGGCTGCGCCGGTCGATGGGAGCCGCCGGCCGAAAGCTCTCGGCGACGAGCTGCATCCGATCGAGGAGCTCGGGCTCGCTGATCGTGTTCCGGGTCGCATCCATCTGCTCGAGCCTCAGCCTAGACCTGCTGCCGCTCCACGTGAAGCCTCGATCGAGCCGTCGAACCGGACGCCGTGAGGTCGATAGGATCCAGCCGCCCAGGAGAGCTCGAGAAACGGAGGTGACGATGCGCCGCACCGCCTTTCTCGAGACTGGTCCTCGCCCTCGTCCCGCTCGTCGCGGCCGCCGTCGTCGGCGCGTCGCTTCACGTCCGCCGCGAACGACCGCGCCCGCACACCGGCGCTCGAGTTCCTCGGCCAGCAGATCATCCCGACGGGAGCGCAGTTCGAGGGAACAGAGATCGGCGGGCTCTCCGGGATGGCGTACGACTCCGAGCGCGACGTCTTCTACGCCCTCTCCGACGACCAGGGCCAGATCGACCCGGTGCGCTTCTACACGCTGCGGCTCGACCTGGCCGACGGAAGCCTCGACGCCGGCGACATCGACTTCCTCGACGTGACCACCCTCCTCGAGCCGAACGGCCAGCCGTTCGCGACCGCGAGCGCCGACCCCGAGGGGCTTGCGCTGACGAAGGACGACGAGCTCGTCGTCACCTCCGAGGGCTTCGCGGCGCGGCTGATCGATCCGTTCGTGCGGCGCTTCGCGCTCGACGGCTCCTCGCTCGGCGCGCTTCCCGGTCCCGACGCCGTTCCTTCCCGCAACCGGCACGCGCGGCGTGCGTCAGAACCTCGGCTTCGAGAGCGCCGCGACCGCGCCGAACGGCCGCTTCCTCTTCACCGGGACGGAGGCCGCGCTCGTCCAGGACGGCCCGCCGGCGACGCTCGCGGCCGGCAGCCCGGCGCGCATCCTCCGCTACAACCTCCAGACCGGCACGCTCGACCGCCAGTACCTCTACTGGGTCGACCCGATCGCCGAGCCGCCCGTGCCCGCGACGAACTTCGCCGTCGCCGGGCTCGTGGAGCTGCTGCCGCTGAACAACCAGTTCCTGCTCTCGATGGAGCGCTCGTTCTCGGTCGGCGCGCCGGGAACCGGCAACTCGATCAAGCTCTATCGGGTCGCGCTCGCCGGCGCAGACAACATCAACGGCGTCGAAAGCCTCGCCGGCAGCCTCGGGAGCGTAAAGCCGGCCGCCAAGACGCTCCTCCTCGATCTCGACACGCTGGGAATCCCGCTCGACAACGTCGAGGCGATGGCGTTCGGGCCCGACCTGCCGGACGGCCGTCGCTCCCTGATCCTCGTCAGCGACAACAACTTCGCCCCGGCGCAGTTCACCCAGTTCCTGCTCTTCGCGGTCTCGCCCGGCTGAGTCTCAGGCCCGTTCGTCCGCCCCCTGACGCACCCAGAGCGTCACGAGGCGGGCGACCATCGTGACGAGGAAGATCTGGCCGAGCAGCGCCTCGAGCACAGTCAGCGCCTGCGGCAGGCCGACCCCCGGCGAGAGATCGCCGAAGCCGAGCGTCGTCAGCGTCACGAAGCTGAAGTAGAGGTACTCGGACTGCGCGTGTGGCCCCTCCTGGACGAAGAACGACGCCTCCCGGAGGTCGCTCACAGCGAGATAGACGAAGGCAAACAGGAGCCCTACGAGCACATACGTGCAGAGGGCGCCGAGCACGGTCTCGTGGGTGACGCGCCGATGGGCGAGCACACGTCTGAGCGTGATCGGCAACGTGGCCGTCACGAGCAGCACCACCGGCAGGAGATAGGTCAGCGCCACGATCGACTCCGAGTTGACGAAGAGGACGATCGGCGCCAGCGCGACGCAAGCGCCGATCGAGAGCCAGTGCCGCCTCTGCAGGGTGTGTCCGGACGCCGGGTCGCTGATCGCAACGATGAGCGCCAGTGCCGACAGGAGCGTGCTGCCGATCGCACCCCAGCGCGGGTCGTCGACGAGCTCGAGCAGGAAGAAGTTCGCGAGCAGGAGCACGAGCAGGCTCGCATAGCTGTCGACGAAGCGAAGGACGTCGTGCCGGACGGAGCGCATGAGCGCTCAACGATAGGGTCGCCCACGTAGCTTCGTGCGAAGATCCTCCGATGGAGCAGCGCGGCCTCGGACGAACGGGAATCGAGGTCTCGCGACTCATCCTCGGCTGCGGCAACTTCGGCGGGATCGGCTCGGCACCGGCGTTCTACGGGCAGGGCGAGACCGAGGAGCAGGCCGGTGCGATCATGGACGCGGCCTGGGCCGCCGGGGTCACGACCTTCGACACCGCGGATGCCTACGGCGGCGGGCGCAGCGAGAGCTTCGTCGGCAGATGGATCCGGTCGCGGGGCGTCCGGCCCGTGCTGACCACGAAGACCTTCTACGCGACGACCGAGGACGCCGACAGCGGGCTCTCACGGAAGCGGATTCGCCGGCAAGTCCAGTCGAGCCTGGAGCGGCTCGGCGTCGACCGCATCGATCTCTACCTCTCCCACGCGATGGATCCTGCGACGCCGCTCGAGGAGACCGCGGCGGCTTTCGACGAGCTGCAACGGGAGGGCACGATCGGCGCCTGGGGAGGCAGCAACGTCGACGCGGCCTGGGTCGAGGAGGCGCGCCCGGCCTGGGTGCAGAACTCCTATTCGCTGCTCGATCGCGAGGACGAGGCCGGCGTCATCCCGATCTGCAGCCGCGAGGGTATCGGCTACACGCCGTTCGGCCCGCTCGCCGGCGGCTGGCTCACCGGCAAGTACCGCCGGGGCGAGGAGCCGCCCGCCGGCTCGCGGATGACCCTGCGGCCCGAGGCCTACGAGCACCTGCGGAGCGACCGAACGTTCGACGCGCTCGAGGCGTTCGAGGCACGTGCGGACGAGCAGTCGGCGTCGCCTGTGGCGCTCGCGCTCGCCTGGCTCCTTGCCCAGCCACACGTCACAGCGGTCGTGCTCGGACCGCGCCGGCCCGAGCAGCTCCAGCCGGCGCTCGACGCACTCGAGCTTCAGCTCGACCCGGACGAGAGTCGAAGCGATCGGGGCGCTCTTCGGATGACTCTGCTCGTGCTCAACGCGGAGGAGGTCGAGCGGCTCCTGACCATGGAGGCCTGCATCGAGGCGATGGCCGAGGTGCTGTCCTCGCTGGCCCGGGAGGAGCTGTTTCAGCCGCTCCGCTTCGTGCTGAAGCCGCCGAACGCGGCCGGTCTGATGGGGTTCATGCCCGCGCACCGCGCCGGCGAGCGCGCCGCCTATTCGCTGAAGGAGATCGTGGTCACGCCGGACAACCCGACGCGGGGGCTCGACGCGCATCAGGGCGCCGTGCTCCTCCACGACGGGAAGACGGGCGAGCTGACGGCGCTCCTGAACGCCTCGCCGATCACGGCGATCCGGACCGCAGCGGTCTCGGCCGTGGCAACGCGCGCGCTCGCGAGGCCCGAGGCGCGGAAGGTCGCGATCATCGGCACCGGCGTTCAGGGACGCTCGCACGAGCAGGCGCTGCGGGCGGTTCTCCCCGATGCCGAGATCCACTCCTGGAGCCGCAGCAGCGGCGGCAGCCCCGAGGCGATCGTGCGCGACGCGGACGTCGTCTGCACCTGCACGAGCTCGAGCGAGCCGGTGCTCTCGCTCGCATGGCTGAAGCCGGGAGCCCACGTGAACGCGGTCGGCTCGAGCGTGCCGTGGGCTCGGGAGCTCGACGCGGAGACGATGGCCGCAGGCTCCCTCTTCGTCGACCGGCGCGAGTCGACGCTGAACGAGTCGGGCGAGTATCGAGCTGCCGTCGAGGAAGGCGCGATCGGCCCGGAGCAGATCCTCGCGGAGCTCGGCGAGGTGCTGATCGGCGACCACCCCGGCCGCACCGGCGCCGACGAGCTGACGATCTTCAAGTCGCTCGGGCTCGCGGTCGAGGATCTCGCCGCCGCGGAGCTCGTGGTCGCCCGCGCCCGCGAGCAGGGTGTCGGGACCGAGGTCGACTTCTGATCGAGCTCGCCCCGATTGACCTCGCCCAGGTCGAGCGGGCGCGCGAGACGATCCGCGGAGCCGCGATCCGAACGCCGCTCGTCCGCCTCGACGCGCCCGAGACTGCGGCCGAGATCTGGCTCAAGCTCGAGTGCCTGCAGCCGATCGGCTCGTTCAAGATCCGCGGTGCGGTCAACGCGATCCGGCAGGCGGCGCCAGAGCAGGTCGCGCGAGGCGTCGTCACCGCGAGCGCCGGGAACATGGCGCAAGGGGTCGCCTGGGCGGCGCGGGAGCTCGGCGTGCCGGCGACGATCGTCGTTCCCGAGCACGCGCCGGCGACGAAGCTCGCCGCGATCGAGCGGCTCGGCGGCACGGTCGTCAAGGTGCCCTACGAGCGCTGGTGGCAGACCATGCTCGACTCCCACTTCGAGGGCATCGAAGGGCTCTTCGTCCATCCGGTTCAGGATCCGGCGGTGATGGCCGGGAACGGCACGATCGGGCTCGAGCTCGCCGAGGACCTCGCGCACATCGACGCCGTGCTCGTTCCCTGGGGCGGCGGCGGGCTCTTCACCGGGATCGCGAGCGCGCTCGCCGCGGTCAGCCCACGCACGCGCCTGTACGCCGTCGAGCCCGAGACGGGGGCGCCGCTCGCCGCCGAGCTCGCGGGACACGCCGAGCCGATCGACTATCGAGCCTCGTTCGTCGACGGCGCGGGCGGTAAGAGCCTGCTGCAGCCGATGTGGGAGCGCGCGCGGCCCCTGCTCACCGGCTCGCACGTCGCGTCGCTGGACGAGACGGCCGCCGCCGTGCGACTGCTCGCAGAGCGCGCACGGGTCGTCGCCGAGGGCGCCGGCGCGCTCGCAGTCGCCGCGGCGCTGAAGCATGGCGCGGCGGGCGAGCGGATCGTCTGCGTCGTCTCCGGCGGGAACATCGACGCCGAACGCCTCGCCGAGATCCTCGCCGGCCGAACGCCGCGCTGAGCTACCTCGCCGAACGCGGCCGGCCGACGTAGCGGAAGCCGAGAGCCCTGGATCTCGCCCGAATCGATAAGCGCTTGCTCGAGCACCTCGGTGGCGCCGTCTCCGAGCAGGCGGTAGAGGTACGGCGTCCACTCGAAGGCCTGCTCGTCGAACCGCTCGGCCAGCCCGCGCAGGAGCGCCTCCTCGCCGTGCAGGGCGAGATGGTCCGCCTCCCACTCGGCGCGGAGCGCGTCGACCTGTCCCGACTCCTCGCCGCCGGCGGAGCGCGCTCGTCTCTGCCCCGCGAGCCACGCGAGCGTCGGCTCGTCGAGTCGATCCCACGCGAACTCCTCCACGACGAGCACGCCGTTCGGAGCGAGCAGCCGGGCGATCTTGTCGAGCGCGGCGCCGAGATCGCGGATGTGGTGCAGCGAGCTGCCCGCCAGCACGCCGTCGTACGGCCCCGGCTCGTCGAGATCCTCGAGCCTCAGCCGCCGGAAGAGGTGGCCCTCCGGCGCGGCGGGATCGATCCCGAGCACGTCGTAGCCGGCGCGCGCGAGCGCCGTCGTCAGCTCGCCCCGGCCGCAGCCGACCTCGAGCAGGCGAGGGGGCGGCCCTCCATCCGTGAGCGGAGGCAAGTGCTCGCGGGCGAACTCCTCGAACGGGGTCAACAGTCCCTCGCGGCCGTCGCCACGCCGAGCTTGAGCCATTCGGAGGCGATCGCGGCCGGCCAGCGCCACCACTGGACCGGCGCGCCGACCATGGCGAGCCTGCCGCCGTAACAGCGCTCGAACAGCTGCCGGGCCCGGTAGAGGTGGAAGCGGGAGCTGACGACGACGACCGAGTCCCAGCCGCGCTCGCGCGCAAGCCGTGCCACGAGCCTCGCCTCGCCCCGCGTGGAGTATGGCTCCGGCTTCGGGCAGAGCACCTCCGCCTGCTCACGGCACATCCGCCTGGTCTGCGGCGAGCGGGCGTCGAGCCCGTCCGAGATCACGAGCACCGGCGCGACCCCGCGCTCCATGAGCTCGAGCCCCACCGGAAGGCGGAACCTGCTTCCGGCCAGCACCACGACCGCATCGGCCGTCGTGACCTCGTCGTCGTCGTAGAGGATGAAGAGGAAGACGCTTGCGACGGCGAGCGTGCCGACCGCCGTGAGCCCGAGAACGAGGAGAGGGAGTCGCATCTGACCGCCAAGAGTACGGTGAGCGTGACTGCGGTCAGACGGCTGGCGATCGCCGCTCAGGGCTATGGCTCGCGGTATCGCCGGGCGCGCGCGGCCGACGTCGAGGCGACGATCGGGCGGCTCGCGTGCGTCCAGCTCGACTCGATCTCGACGGTCGAGCGAAGCGACCGGATCACGCTCGCCTCGCGAGCGGGCGACTACCCGCGCGACATGGTCTCCCGCCTCCTGCGCGGCGGCCGCATCTTCGAGTACTGGGCGCACGAGGCGTGCCTGATCCCGATCGAGGACTGGCCGCTCTTCGCCCCGACGATGCGAAACGGCGGCCGCCGCTGGTACGGCGACGTCGAGCGGACCCACCCGCACCTCGGCGACGAGATCCTGGCCGAGATCGGCGAGCGCGGGCCGCTGCCGTCGCGCCACTTCGAGGGGGCGACGACAAGGTGGAATGTGGAACTGGAAGCCGGCGAAGGCGATGCTCGAGCTGCTCTGGAACCACGGCCGGCTCGCGGTCGCCGGCCGCCAGGGCTTCCAGCGGCTCTACGACCTGACCGAGCGGGTGATCCCGCCGGAGGTGCTGGCGCTTCCGGAGCCCGGCGAGGAGGAGCGGCTGCGGCGGCTCGCGCTTCGGGCCGTTCGGGCACGCGGCGTCCTGACCGCGGCGGGCATCGTCGAGCACTGGCGCCTCAGGGGAGGAGTCGCGGCGATCCAGCCGGCGCTCTCGACTCTCGTGGCCGCCGGGGAGCTCGTGGAGCTCGAGGTCGAGGACGGCGGAGCGCCGGTCTACGTTCCCGCGGACGCCGAGCTCGATCGCCCACCGCCGACCGCCGCCGTCCTCCTCTCCCCGTTCGACAACCTCCTCTGGGATCGGCCGTTCGCGCGGCGGATCCTCGGCTTCGACCACCTGATCGAGGTCTACAAGCCGGCGCCCGAGCGACGCTACGGGTACTACGTGCTCCCGTTTCTGCGCGGCGACCGGATCGTCGGTCGCGCCGACCTCAAGTCCGAGCGGGGCGACGGCCGGCTCGTCGTCAAGGCCTTCCATCGCGAGGACGGCGTGCGCGCGTCGGGTGCCCTCGACGACGCGCTCGACCGGGCGCTCGCCCGACTCGCGAGGACGATCGGGCTCGACGAGGTCGTGCGGTGACGGTCAGCGCCGAGGAGGCCCGCCGGATCGCAGTCCGCGCGCAGGCGCTCGACGGGAGCGCAAAGGGCGTGCTCTCGACGATCCGCAGACTCGGCTTCCTCCAGATCGACGTGGTCTCCCCGGTCGCGACGCCGCAGCACCTGGTGCTCTTCAGCCGCCTCGGGCCCGGCTACAACCGCGCCGAGCTCGACCGCCTCCTCTGGAAGAAGCGCGCCCTCTTCGAGTGGAACGCGTTCATCTATCCGATCGAGGACCTCCCGCTCGTCCGCGCCCGGATGCGCAACTGGCAGCGCTCGCGGCACTACAAGCGCGAGCGGTGGGTGCGCGAGTTCCTGACCGAGAATCGCTCGTTCAGGCGCCACATCGTCCGCCGGCTCGAGGCCGAAGGGCCACTCCTCTCCCGCGACCTCGAAGACCTGGCCGTCGGCGCCAAGCGCGACCATCGCTGGTGGGGTTCGCGACGCGTCGGGCTGATGCTGATGTCGATGCACCTCTACGGCCAGATCGCGGTCGCCGGGCGCCGCGGTGGCGAGCGGCTGTGGGATCTCGCCGAACGCTGGTATCCCGAGACGGAGACGGTTCCGCTGCGCGAGGCCGAGCGGATTTTCGCGGAGCGCCACTTCCGCACCCAGGGTGTGCGGCTCGTCAAGGGCGAATGGGAGGCGCATCCGGACGCGACCGACGGCCCCGTGCCGGACCGCGCCGTCCTCCTCTCCCCCTTCGACCGGCTCGTCTACGACCGGGATCGCGCCGAGGCGCTCTGGGACTTCCGCTACCGGCTCGAGATGTTCGTCCCGCAGGCGAAGCGCGAGTTCGGCTACTACGTCCTGCCGCTGCTCGTCGGAGATCGCGTCGTCGGCCGCGCCGAGCCACGTTTCGACCGGAAGACGGGCGAGCTCCAGCTTCTCGGCGCCTGGGGCGACACCTCCCGCCTGGACGAGGCGCTCGCGGACCTCGCCGAATGGCTGGGCGCTACGATCGTTTGATGGACTTCGAGACGCGCGCGATCCACGAGGGGCAGGAGCCCGACCCGGCAACGGGCGCGATCATCACGCCGATCTACCAGACCTCGACCTTCGTCCAAGACGCGGTCGGGGAGAACAAGGGCTACGACTACGCGCGGGTCGGGAACCCGACGCGCACCGCGCTCCAGACGGCGCTCGCCTCGCTCGAGAACGCGGAGCACGGGATCGCGTTCTCCTCCGGGCTCGGCGCCACAACGACGCTGATGCACCTCGTCAACCCGGGCGAGCGCGTCGTCCTGATCGCCGACGTCTACGGCGGCGTCTACCGGATGACCTCGCAGGTCTACGAGCCGAAGGGCTACCTGTTCGACTACCTGCCGGCCGCGGAGTTCGCGAACCTCGGCGAGCACCTCGACGGCAACACACGGATGGTCTGGATCGAGTCGCCGTCGAACCCGATGCTGAACGTCGTCGACATCCGCGCCGCCGCGGAGGCGGCGCATGCGGCGGGCGCGCTCGTCGTCGTCGACAACACGTTCGCGACGCCCTACCTCCAGAACCCGCTCGACCTCGGCGCCGATGTCGTCCTCCACTCGACGACGAAGTACCTCGGCGGCCACTCGGACGTCGTCGGCGGCTTCGTCGGCACGAACGACCCGACGATCGCGGAGCGCCTCTACTTCCTCCAGAAGTCGCTCGGCGCCGTGCCGGGCCCGTTCGACTGCTGGCTCGTCCTGCGCGGCCTGAAGACGCTGGCGGTGCGGATGCGGCAGCACAGCGAGAACGCGCGCGCGATCGCCGCCTGGCTCACCGAGCAGCCGATCGTCACGCAGGTGCTCTACCCGGGCCTCGAGTCGCATCCCGGACATGAGATCGCGAAGCGCCAGATGCGCGACTTCGGCGGGATGATCTCGTTCCTGACGGAGACCGAGGAGGAGGCCGTGGAGCTCGTCGGGCGGACGAAGCTCTTCCAGCTCGCCGAGTCGCTCGGCGGCGTCGAGAGCCTGATCGAGCATCCCGCCCGGATGACGCATGCCTCCACCGCCGACGCCCCGTTCGCGTCCCCGCGGAACCTGATCCGGCTGTCGGTCGGGATCGAGTCGGTGGACGACCTGCTCGCCGATCTCGAAGCCGCGCTCGTTCCCGCGGCCGCGCACGCCAAGTAGCAGACTGCTACTTGGTCGCTCCGATCGATCTCCTCCACGGCGGCGCAGAGAAGACGATCGGCTCGTACCTTCTGGAGACGTCCGACGGTCTGGCCCTCTTCGACTGCGGGCCGACCTCCTGCCTGCCGGCGCTGAGGGCCGGGCTCGCCGAGCGCAGCGTCGAGCTCGGCGACGTCCGTCACCTGCTCCTCTCGCACATCCACCTCGACCACGCGGGCGCGGCGGGGACGCTCGTTCGCGAGAACCCGGAGCTGACCGTCTGGGTCTCCGAGGTCGGCGCGCCGCACCTCCTCGATCCGAGCCGGCTCGAGCGGAGCGCGCGTCGGCTCTACGGCGAGACCTTCGACGGGCTGTGGGGCGAGCTCGCACCGGTTCCGGAGTCGAACCTCCAGGTCGTCGGCGACCGCGTGCTCGGGCTCGAGTGCTTTCCGGCGCCCGGCCACGCCTCGCATCACGTCTGCTACTTCGACGGCGAGACGCTCTACGCGGGTGATGCCGCGGGGGTGCGGATCCAGCCTGCGAAGAGCGTCTTCCCGCCGACGCCGCCGCCCGACGTCGAGGTCAGCGCCTGGGGGCGGACGCTGGACGAGATCGAGCGACGCCGCCCCGAGCGCCTGGCCCTGATCCACTTCGGCGTCGCCGACGACGTGGAGCGCCACCTCGCGGAGCTGCGCGAGCGGCTCGGCGCGTGGGCCGAGCTCGTCGAGCAGGGCGCGACCGAGGCCGAGTTCGTCGCGGCGGCGAGGGCCGACGTGCCGGCGGCCGACGCCGACGCCTACGACCGCGCGATGCCGTTCTGGCAGTCCTACGCGGGCCTCGCGCGCTGGGCGACGAAGCGGCGTGAGAGCTGACCTAGCGCCGCTTCGCGAGCGCGAGTTCCGGCTTCTCTTCGCGGGTCGCACGGTTTCGCTACCTCGGCAGCGCGATCGCCCCGGTCGCGCTCGCGTTCGCCGTCCTCGACCTCGACCGGCTCGACGACCGACCTCGGGCTCGATCCTCGCCGCGCGGCTAGATCCCGCTGATCGTCTTCATCCTGGTCGGCGGGATCTTCGCCGACCGGCTGCCGCGCAACCGCGTCATGGTCGGCGCGAACGTGCGTCAGCGGCGCTCGCACAGGCGCGCGGCCGCGCCTGCTCCTGATCGCGGGAACGCCGAGATCTGGCACCTCGCGGCGCTCGCAGGCGTTCGAACGGGATCGCTTCCGCGTTCTTCTTCCCCGCCTCGTCCGGCATCGTTCCCCAGACCGTGCCGCGCCGCCTGCTCCAGCAGGCGAACGCGCTGCTCCGGCTGGCGATGAACGCGGCGCATGATCGGCGGCGCCGCGCCGGCGGCTTCCTCGTGGCGGCGTTCGGCTCGGGCTGGGCGATCGCCGTCGACGCCGGCACGTACTTCGCTCGGCGCGGTCTTCATCGCGCTGATGCGGATGCCGGCGAGCCTGCGATCGAGGCGCACGCACTTCCTCCGCGAACTGCCGACGGCTGGCGAGAGTTCCGCGTCGCGGACGTGGCTCTGGGTGATCGTGCTCCAGTTCTCGTTCGTGAACGCTGGTCGACCATCGGCGCGATGAGCGTGCTCGGTCCGGTCGTCGCGCGACGAGGAGCTCGGCGGCGCGCGCGGCCTGGGGCTTGATCCTCGACCGCGCAGGCGGTCGGGCTCGTCGTCGGCGGCCTGTCGGCCTCCGCTGAGACCGCGGCGGATGCTGCTCGTCGCGACGCTCGCGATCCTCTCTGATGCCGCTCGGCTGGTCGCGCTCGGCTTCCCGCTCGCGCTCCCGACCATCCTCGTCGCCGCCTTCGTCGCGGGGGTCGGGATCGAGATCTTCGGCGTCCTCTGGGACACGACGATGCAGCAGGAGATCCCACCTGAGTCGCTCTCGCGCGTCTACTCCTACGACGTGCTCGGGTCGTTCGCGTCGATGCCGATCGGGCTCTCGATCGCCGGCCCGATCGCCGATCGCGATCGGCGTCCGAGCACGCTCTGGTGGCGTGCGCGATCGTCGTCGCGTCGCGACGCTCCGCCGTGCTGCGCCGTCCGGCGACGTGCGCGAAGCTCGAGCCGACGCGGAGTGCCGACGTCACGTCCAGCCCGTGACGAGCCAGCGGCGGCTCGCGAAGCGCCGGCCCATCAGCACGAGCCGAACGACGATCAGCACGACGAGAGCGGCCCAGACACCGACGATTCCCCAGTCGAACGCGTAGGCGGCGAGCGAGACGGCGGCCGAGGCCGCGAACGCGGCGACCATCGACCAGGCGAGGTACGGCCCGTCGCTCGCGCCGATCAGGATCCCGTCGAGCGCGAAGACGGCGCCGTTCAGCGGCTGCATCAGCGCAAAGAGGAGCCAGATCGCGGCGACGCGCTCGAGCACGAGGTCGTCGCCCGTGAACGCGCGAGGGAGCACGCCGGAGAGCGCCACGAGGATTGCCGCGAACACGACGCCCGCGTACACCCCGAGCCAGATCATCCGCGCGCTCGCGTCGTAGGCCCGCTCGGTGTCGCCCGCGCCAAGCCCCCGTCCGACGAGCACCTGGCCGGCGATCGCGATCGCGTCGAGCACCAGGGCGAGGAAGATCCAGAGCTGGAAGGCGATCTGGTGCGCGGCGATCGAGGCGTCGCCGGAGCGCGTGACGAGCGCGCCCGCGAGCGTGAACGCGGCCATCAGCGCAGCGGTACGGATGAAGATGTGCCGACCGACCTTGATCAGTCGCCGCATCAGCGCCGCCCGGGGCCGGATGTCTGCACGCGCCGAGCGGAGGATCAGAACGACGAAGGTGACGCCCATCCCGGCCTGCGCGAGCACCGTCCCCCACGCCGAGCCCTCGATCCCCCAGCCGAAGCCGTAGACGAAGAGGAGCTCGAGGATCAGGTTCGCGACGTTGCCCGCGATCAGGACACGCAGCGGAGTGCTCAGGTCGGCGACGCCGCGCAGGTAGCCCTGCGCGCCGATCGCGATGAACGCGAACGGGAGCCCGAGCGAGACGATCTGAAGGTAGGTGACGGCGTAGTCGGCGGTCTGTCCCTTCCCGCCCATCGCGCTCACGATCGCCGGGGCGAGCGCGATCACGAGTGCCGTCAGCACGATCCCGACGCCGAGACAGAGCCAGAGCGCCTGCGCGCCGAGCTGTCTCGCCGCTCGCTCCTCACCTGCGCCGGAGGCGCGGCCGACCTGCGCGGTCGTCCCGTACTGGAGGAAGTTGAAGATCGCGAAGAGGGCCGTCAGCACCGTCGCCGCGATCCCGAGCGCCGCGAGCTGCTCTCGGCCCAGGTGCCCCACGATCGCGGTGTCGACGAGGATGTAGGACGGCTCGGCGGCGAGCGCCCCGAGCGCCGGCACCGCAAGGCGAAGGATCTCGCGGTCGTACTGGCTCCTGAGCCTCACTCCTCGCGGAGGATCCGCGCGCCGCTCGACTGCGCGAGCGCGGTCACCACGAGCTCGTCCACGTTCACGTGCGGCGGACGGGTGAGGGCGAAGAGGACGCAGTCGGCGACATCGTCCGGCTGCATCGCGCCGCCGAGCGCCACATCCGCGTAGACCGCGCGCGCCTTCTCCGCGTCGCCCCGGAAGCGCACCGTCGAGAAATCCGTCTCGACGAGCCCCGGCGCGACATTCGTGATCCGGATCGGCCGGCCGAGCAGATCCTCGCGCAATGCCTTCGTGAACCCGTGCACCGCGAACTTCGAGGTGACGTAGAGCGAGCCGTTCGGGTACGCCGCGATCCCGGCGACCGAGCCGAGGTTGACGATGTGGCCGCCGTCTCGGAGGTGCGGCAGACACAGGCGCGTGATCCGGATCAGGCCGTGGACGTTCGTCTCGAGCACGATCGCCTCGTCCGCCTCCGTCGACTCGTCGAAGGGATCGCGGCCGAGCGCGAGCCCGGCGCCGTTGACGACGATGTCGAGGCCGCCGAGCTCCGCCGCCGCCCGCTCGACGAAGCGCTCGCAGCTCGCGGGGTCGGTGACGTCGAGCTCGAGTGCGACCTCCGCGTCGATCCGCTCGACACGACGTGCCCCGCCGGCCACGCGCACTCCCTCGGCTCGGAGCGAGCGCACGACCGCGGCGCCGATCCCGCTCGACGCGCCGGTGACGAGCGCGCGTCTTCCCCTCGAGGCTCACCTGGCGAGCTTAATCAGTCCGGGTGCGTGCTCGACCTGGAGCGTCGTGTGGCTGAGCCCGAAGCGGTCCCGGAGCACGCGTTCGAGCTCGCGGCGGATCCCGTGGCAGTCGGCCCGCGGCTCGACGAGCACGTGCGCCGAGAGCGCCGGAAACCCCGAGGTGATCGTCCAGACGTGGAGGTCGTGGACGTCCACGACTGCGGGAACGGCGCGCATCGCCCGTCCGAGCTCGGCCGTGTCCAGCCCCTCGGGCGCTCCCTCCAGGAGGATTCCGATCGACTCGCGGAGGATCGAGAGCGAGCTTGCGAGCACGAGCAGGCCGATCAGGAGCCCGGCGAGCGGATCGGCCGCGTTCCAGCCGGTGAGCAGGATCACGAGCGCGGCGACGAGGACGGCGACGGAGGATGCGAGATCCGCGAGCACGTGCAGGAACGCCGCCCGGACGTTGAGCCCTCCGCCCGCGCCGTGCAATACGCGCGCTGCGGCCACGTTGACCGCGAGCCCGGCGAGGCCGGCCGCGAGCACCCAGCCTCCGGCGACCTCCGGCGCGTCACCGATTCGCCTGACCGCCTCGAGGACGATCCAGAGCCCGAGCGCGACGAGCACGACGCCGTTCGCGAGCGCGGCGAGGATCTCGGCCCGCCGCCAGCCGAACGTGCGCTCCGGGGTGGCGGGCCGGCGCGCCAGCCAGGCCGCGCCGAGCGCAAGCCCGAGCGCGAGGGAATCCGACACCATGTGACCGGCGTCCGCCAGGAGCGCGAGCGAGCCGGCCAGGTACCCCGCGACGAGCTCGACGCCCGCGAAGGCGAGCACGAGGGCCAGAGCCACGGTCAGCGCGCGCTCGGGAGCGCGCGACCCCTCCTCGCCGTCAGCGTGCCGGTGCAGCATCGGCTTGACCGTAGCGCAGGGCTGATCGAGCGTCGTGCCGACTGCCTGGGTTACGTTTTCTCCAGACGGACACGACTCATCCGTTGGCAACATTGCAACACCGGTGAGCCGCTAGCGAAGCGGGGGACGAATGGCCGGAGTCACCTTCGACAGCGTCAGCAAGATCTACCCCGACGGCACCCGCGCGGTCAACGCGCTCGAGCTCCAAGTCGAGGACGGCGAGTTCATGGTCCTCGTCGGGCCCTCCGGCTGCGGCAAGACGACGGCCCTCCGGATGGTGGCCGGCCTCGAGGAGATCTCCGCGGGCGTGCTCCGGATCGGCGACCGCGTGGTCAACCACGTGCCGTCGCGCGATCGCGACATCGCCATGGTCTTCCAGAGCTACGCGCTCTACCCGCATCTCTCGGTCTACGACAACATCGCGTTCGGCCTCAAGCTGAAGAAGACGCCGAAGGCGCAGATCGAGGAGAGAGTCCAGAAGGCGGCCAACCTGCTCGGGCTCGTCGACTATCTCGACCGCAAGCCGCGTGCCCTCTCCGGCGGCCAGCGACAGCGCGTCGCGATGGGCCGCGCGATCGTGCGCGAGCCGGCCGCCTTCCTGATGGACGAGCCGCTCTCGAACCTCGACGCGAAGCTGCGCGTGCAGATGCGCGCCGAGATCGCGAAGCTTCAGAGCGACCTCGGCACGACGACCGTCTACGTCACTCACGACCAGGTCGAGGCGATGACGATGGGCGACCGGGTCGCCGTGATGCGGAAGGGCGAGCTGCAGCAGGTGGCGCCGCCGCAGGAGCTCTACGACAGTCCGCTCAACCTCTTCGTCGGCGGCTTCATCGGCAGCCCGGCGATGAACATGATCGAGGCGACGCTCGAGCGCTCGAACGGCTCGCTCACGGCCGTGGCCGGAAGCCAGCGGATCGCGCTCGGCGACGAGACGCTCTCCGTCCGGCCCGCGCTCAAGGCCTTCGAAGGCAAGCGGGTCATCCTCGGCATCCGCCCTGAAGATCTCGAGGACGCCCTGCTCGAGGAGGCGGCGAGCGACCAGCATATGAAGGGAACCGTCGAGCTGACGGAGGCGCTGGGCTCCGAGATCATGGTGCACTTCCGGATCGACGCCGCAGCCTGCGAGCACCGACGAGACGCGCGAGCTGGCCGAGGACGCCGGCGCGACCGGACTGGAGAAGGGCGAGATCGGAGGCGGCGGCGCGACGATGGTCGGCCGCTTCGGCGCCCGCTCCCGCGTCAAGGCGGGCGACGAGGCCGAGGTCGCGGTGGACACGCGGGCGCTGCATTTCTTCGACCCGGAGACGGGTCGCGGCATCTACGACAAGGAACCGAAGGGAGTCGCTTGATGAACCGGCAACGGAAGATCCTGCTCGGGCTGCTGCTCGTGCTGGCACTTGCGCTCGTCGCAGCAGGTTGCGGCGGGGACGACGACGAAGAGACGGGCGGCACGACCGCGACGACCGAGGAGACGACCGAAGAGCAGGTCTCAGGGTCTGTTTCGGTGATGGGCATCTGGGTGGGCGAGGAGCAGAAGTCCTTCCAGGCGGTCATCGACGGCTTCAAGGAGCAGCAACCCGACGTCACCGTGAAGTACAACCCCGTCGGCGACAACCTGCCGACCGTGCTCGGGACCGCCGTGCAGGGTGGCAACCCGCCCGACGTCGCGGCGATCGCGCAACCCGGGTTGATGACGCAGTTCGTCGAGCAGGGAGAGCTGAAGCCGCTCGACTTCGCCGAGGACGCGGTGGTCGAGAATTTCGGCCAGTCGGTCGTTGAAACCGGATCGGTCGAGGACTCGTTCTACGGGCTCCTCTGGAAGGCCAACAACGCTTCAACCATTTGGTACAACGTCAAGGCGTTCGAGGACGCCGGGCTGGAGCCGCCGAAGACGTGGGACGAGCTCCTGGAAGGCGCCGAGACGATCAAGGCGTCCGGGGTACCTGCCTATTCGATCGCCGGAGCGGACGGCTGGACGCTCACGGACCTCTTCGAGAACATCTACCTGCGCACCGCGGGCCCCGAGAAGTACGACCAGCTCTCGACGGCATGAGATCAAGTGGACCGACCCGTCGGTCAAAGAGGCGCTGACCGAGATGGCGAAGGTCTTCACTGCAAGCGACAACCTGGCGGGAGGCACAGCGGGAGCCCTGCAGACGGACTTCCCCACCTCCGTCAGCAATGTCTTGTCACCGAATCCGAAGGCGGCCATGGTCATCGAGGCCGACTTCGTCCCCGGCGTCGTCAAGACGCCGCTCAAGGCGGAAACGGGCTACAACTTCTTCACGTTCCCGTCGATCAACGACTCACCGGCGTCCGTGGTCGCGAAGGGCAATCTGGTGATCGCGTTCCGCGACAACCCGGCAGTTCGCGCCTTCATGGACTACCTGGTCTCGCCGGAGTCCGCGGAGATCTGGGTCAAGCGGGGCGGGTTCGCGACACCGAACAAGAACGTCGACAGCGCGAGCTACCCCGATCCGCTGCTCCGGCAGACCTCGGAGACGCTTGCGGGCGCGGAGACGCTGCGGTTCGACCTCGGCGATCTCCAGCCGTCGGCCTTCGGGGCCACCGTCGGGCAGGGCATGTGGAAGCTCTTCCAGGACCTGCTGAAGACCCCGAGCGACGTCGACGGGATCGCACAGCAGCTGGAGGCAGCAGCGGCGAAGGCGTTCAAGTAGAGGCGCGTGGGCGGGTCGGGCTACATCGCGGCGGAGCCTCCGGCCGAGCCGGCTCCTGACCTCGGCCGACCTCCCGGCCGCTGGCGCAAACACGCGCTGGCGGCCGGGTTCCTCGCGCCCGCCGCGTTCTTCCTCGGCGTCTGGATCGTCTACCCGACGGTCCGAACGGTCATCCGCAGCTTCTTCAGCAGCGACGGCGAGGAGTTCGTCTGGTTCGACAACTACGAGCAGCTGTTCACGACCGACACGCTCGTCACGGCGATCAAGAACAACGCGATCTGGGTTGCCGTCGTCCCGGCGCTCGTCACGGCGCTCGGCCTGATCTTCGCCGTGCTCACGGAGCGCGTCCGCTGGTCGGTCGCGTTCAAGACGGCCGTGTTCATGCCGATGGCGATCTCCGCGTTCGCCGCGGGTATCACCTGGCGGATCATGTACGTCAAGGATCCCGACGTTGGCGCGGTCAACGCAGGTCTCAGGGTCATCCACGACACGATCAACGAGCCCGGCGTTCTTTCCTCAGCCGCTCCCTCCACCGACTCGCTGCAGCCGACGGCCGACGGTGGAATCGAGCTCGAGAACACGGTCGAGCCGGGAGCGACCGCCGCGCTCGGCCTCACGCAGATCTCCGCGGACGAGGTGCCGGACGACGCAGTCCAGGCGGTTCTGCCCGAGGCTCTCCAAGGCGGGATCAACGGCGTCGTCTGGAGAGACTTCAAGCCCGGGGGCGGAACCGCCGGCGAGGTCGAGCAAGAGGAGCTCGGGCTGCCCGGCGTCACCGTCGAGCTGATCCGGGACGGCGCGACGACCGCGACGACGACGACCGGGCCGAACGGCGCCTTCGAGTTTCCGGCGCTCGAGCCCGGGAGCTATCAGGTCGGGATCGGCGCGTCGACGTTCGCCCAGCCCTTCGAAGGCGTCGCCTGGCTCGGCGAGAAGCTGATCACGCCCGCGGTCATCATCTCCTACATTTGGATCTGGGCCGGCTTCGCGATGGTCGTGATCGCAGCAGGCCTGGCCGCTGTCCCACGCGACGTGCTCGAGGCCGCCCGCACGGACGGGGGTACCGAGTGGCAGGTCTTCCGCCGCGTCACGGTGCCGCTGCTGGGGCCGGTGCTCACGGTCGTGTTCATCACGATGCTGATCAACGTGCTCAAGGTCTTCGACATCGTGGTCGCCGTGGCGCCGGGCGCGGTGCAGGACGACGCCAACGTGCTGGCGCTCGCGATGTGGCGCACGAGCTTCGGGGGCGCGAACGACTTCGGAGTCGGCTCGGCGATCGCCGTCTTCATCTTCCTGCTCGTCGTTCCGATCCTGCTGCTGAACGTCCGACGCTTCCGGAGGGAGGTCTAAGTGTCCGTGTCCCACTCGGACGTCTCCGTGTCCCAGCCCGACGCCTCGCTCGCCGAGGAGATCCCTCCGAAGGACACCGTCGGAGCGCGGATCGTGCGCTTCCTCTCGAAGACCCCGGTGTACTTCGTGCTCGTCCTCCTCGGTCTGCTCTGGCTCGTTCCCACGCTCGGCCTGATGTTCACGTCGCTCCTCGGCCCGGAGGACCTGCTTTCGGAAGGGTGGTGGCAGCTCTTCTCGACGCCGAGCAAGGCGACATTCGACAACTACCAGGCGATCTTCGAGAACGACACGATCACGTCGTCCCTGTGGACGACTGCACAGATCGCCATCGGCGGGACGATCCTGCCGATCTTCGTCGGCGCCCTCGCGGGTTACGCCTTTGCCTGGCTCGAGTTCCCTGGTCGCGACTGGCTCTTCATCGTTGTCATCGCGCTGCTCGTCGTGCCGCTGCAGATGGCGTTGATTCCGATCTTCAGCCTCTACGACACCGCCGGAATCTTCGATTCGGTGATTGGGCTGATCCTCTTCCACACGGCCTTCGGGCTCCCGTTTGCGATCTTCCTGCTGCGCAACTTCTTCATCGGCATCCCGAAGGACTTGCTGGAGGCGGCGCGCATCGACGGCGCCTCGGAGATCCGGATCTTTCTGCGGCTGATCCTGCCGCTCGGGCTGCCGGCGATCGCCTCGCTCGCGATCTTCCAGTTTCTCTGGACGTGGAACGACCTGCTGGTCGCGCTCACGCTCGCCCGCGATACGCAGCCGGTCACGGTCGCGATCTTCTCCCAGCTGCGCGCGTTCAGCGCCAACATCGAGCTGATCGCGCCGGCGACCTTCGTCTCGCTCGTGATTCCGCTCGCGGTGTTCTTCGCCTTCCAGCGGTATTTCGTCGAGGGTCTCCTGGCCGGCTCCGTCAAGTAGGCCCGCATGTCGCAGCGGTGCGCAATCGTCGGCGCCGGACTTGGCGGATTCGTTGCCTACGAGACTCTCCGCCACGCCGCTCTCGGACGGCGTGGCCTCGAGCCGGAGGAGATCTCGGTCTTCGGCCTCGATCCCGATCCGCTCGCAGCCTGGCTCCCTCGGGCAGCGGCGATCCGGCAGCGGCGGATGCGCTCGGAGAGCGACGGCCATGCGTACGCGACCTCGTTCCCCGGGCTGGCTGCGCGTGAGGCCGTCCGGCGACTGACGCCTGGTCCCGCTGCTCCGAAGCGTCAGCGACCGCTACCGGCCGACCGTGCCGGAGTTCACGCGCCATATCGCGCAGCTGCGGGAGCGGAACCGCTGGGACGAGAGTTTCCGCGCGGCGCGAATCGAGCAGGTCCTCCCCGTCGACGGCGGGTTCGAGCTGGACGGACACGGCGTCTTCCGCCACGTCCTGCTCGCCACCGGGCACCCCGGGCTCTCGTTGCCCGACGAGCTGGCCGATGACGCTCGCGTCGTGCACGCCTACGCGCCGCACGACTATGCGTCGCGGGTGGCAGTCGTCGGCGCGGGCATGGCCGCGGCGACCGAGTGGCTCAACGCGCTGGCCGCCGGGGCGGACGAGGTCGTGTCTGTGCGCCGGCGTGAGCCGGCGCGACGACCGCTGAACGTCGCGCGTCCGCTCTTCTCGAAGCGTGGGCTCGCCGGCTTCCACGCCGCACCAGCCGCCAGGCGAGTAGAGCTGCTCGCAAAGTTCGGCGAGCCGTCCTACCCGAGAGGGCGCAGTTGGGACGAGCCGCTCGAGCAAGCCGCCGCCGACGGTCGCTTCACCGTCGCGGCGGAGCTCAACGGCGCGGATCAGGTGATCTGCGCCACCGGCTTCCTCCGCGGCTTCGCGCACGACCGGCTGCTGCGCCGACTGGTCGACGAGCACGACCTCGAGACGGCCGGCCGCTGGATCGTGCTGGCGCCCGACTCGACCGTTCCGGCACTCACGGACACGACCCGCACCCTGTCCATCGCTGGTGTGGCGGGGCAATGGGCCTACCCGGCGGCGGACACGCTCGTCGGGATGAAGTACGCGGCACGGCGCTTCCGCGGCCGGGTGGTGCGATGTCCTACACGCTGAGAGGCCGACTGGAGTCGAGGCTCGCGGCGGCGTTGCTGCCCTTCCTCGTCGCGTGCGTCGCCTCGATCGCGCTCAGCCTCTGGTGGCCGCTCGAGCTCACCGGGGTGATGATCGTTGTCGGGCTCGCGCTCGACGCCATCCTCTACCACCGCCTGCTGCCCTACCAGCCGGGTTGGGCGGCCGTTCCGCTCGGTCTCGCGGAGCTGGGCGTGACGATGGCCCTCGTGCGCCTGCTCGGGATCGAGGCGCCGCTCGAGCCTGCTCTCTGGTTCTTCGCAGGCTCGTGGCTCGTCGCCCAGCTGCTCGCACACGCGGGGCTTCCGCTTCTGCGCCTTACGTATGCCGAGGACGGAGGAGAGTTGGGTCGCTCGGGCCTGACTCTCGCCGCCGCCGCGCCGCTGGCGCTCGCCGGCGTCCTCGGCATCGCCTGGTTGACGCTGCCGCCGGTCGTGCGCCTGCCGGCCGGCACGCACGAAGGACCGCTCGTCCTCGACAAGCCGCAGCGGCTCGTCGGGGAAGACGGCGCAATCGTGCGAGGCGGGATCGTCATCCGCTCCGACGACGTGAGCGTCCGCAATGTGACGGTTCTCGGCGGCGAGAACGGGATCGATGTCGACGTCGCCGACGACATCGTCCTCGATGGCGTGCGGGTGCTCGGGTCGACGATGGACGGGATCCACATCCGCCGCAGTCACGTCACGATCCGCGACTGCGCTGTCGCCTCGCTGGCGAGCGAGTACGGCCAGGGCATCGACATCTCGTTCAGCTTCGACCGCGACCCGAGTCTCATCGAGAACTGCGAGATCGACGGTGCCTGGGAGGGAATCGTCTCGCACTCGTCGCGGCTGCGGCTCGAGGACAACACCGTGCGGGCGACGACGTCGCGAGGGATCGCCGTCACGGAGATGTCGATGGGCAGCGTCGAAAGCAACACGGTCGAGTCCGCCCGCGGCGTCGGCATCTTCTGCGGTGACTACTCGATGTGCGAGATCGAGCGGAACGCCGTCACCGGGACGAGGCCCGACCCGACGACGCACGACGCGATGCGCGACGGCTACGCCATCCAGTCGCACTTCTACGCGCACGCCGAGATCGAGGGCAACCGCCTGACCGACAACACGCACGACCACGGCAGCTTCGCGGAAGGCAGGCTCGAACAGAAGTAGCCGACGCGCTGGAAGACTTCGGCCATGCCGGCGCGCCTCCAGCTCCTCGCGCGGACGGGTCATCCCGACTTCCTCGACCTCCCCTGGGAGACCCCGCTCGAACGCTGGACGCACGAGCGCCTCGTCAACGTCGTCGCGGGCATCCACCGCCACGTCGTTCGCTTCGTCGAGTACGACGGCCGGCTCTACGCGCTGAAGGAGCTGCCGGTGCGGTTCGCCCGCAAGGAGTACGGCTTTCTCCGCGCCCTCGCCGCGGACGAGATGCCCGTCGTCGAGGTCGTCGGCGTCGTCAGCGAGCGCGGAGCCGATCTCGATGCGGTCCTGATCACGAGGCACCTCGACTACTCGCTGCCCTTTCGAACGCTCTTCGCGGGCCGCGACATCGCCGAGCTCCGCGACTCGCTCCTCGACGCGGGTGCCGAGCTCCTCGTCCGGATCCACCTCGCCGGCTTCTTCTGGGGCGACGCCTCGCTCTCGAACATCCTCTTCCGCCGCGATGCGGGCGCACTCGCCGCCTACCTCGTCGACACCGAGACGGGCGAGCTCCATCCGACGCTCTCGGACGGGCAGCGCGCCTACGACCTCGAGATCGCCGAGCTGAACGTGACGGGCGAGCTGCTCGACATCGCGGAGGAGCTCGGCCGACTAGAGCTGGGCGCCGAGGAGACCGCGGCGGAGCTCGTCCAGCGCTACGAGTCGCTCTGGACGGAGCTGACGAGCGACGAGGTCTTCGGGCCGGAGGAGCGCTACCGGATCGACGAGCGGCTGCGCCGTCTGAACGAGCTCGGCTTCGACGTCGAGGAGCTCGAGCTCGTCGCGGACGACGACGGCTACCGGCTGCACCTGAACCCGCGCGTCGTCGAGCCGGGCCATCACCGCCGCCGCCTGCTCGTCCTGACGGGCCTCCACGCGCAGGAGAACCAGGCCCGGCGCCTGCTCAACGACCTCGCGCGCTTCCGCGTCGCGCTCGAGAACGAAGGAGGGGAAGCCCGTTCCGGAGACGATCGTCGCCTACCGCTGGCTCGCCGAGGTGTTCGAGCCGGCGATCGCCGAGGTGCCGGGCGACCTGTGGGGAAAGCGCGAGGCAGCCGAGGTCTTCCACGAGGTGCTCGAGCACCGCTGGTACCTCTCGCAGGCGGCCGGTCAGCGACATCGGCGTGCTCGAGAGCGGCGCGCGACTACGTGCAGACCGTCCTCCCGCAGGCGAGCGACGAGCGGACGGTTCTCGCCCCGCCTCCAGGTCCGGCTGACCGCGAGTCAGCCGAGCCAGGTGATCCCACACCGGGCTGACGCATCGGCATAGGCGTCAGGCCCGAGTGTCCCCTCTTGGTGGGCCGCGGCGAGCGCCCGAAAGAAGCCCTCGAGCCCTGCCGGCGTCGTGATCACGAGCAGCCGCCCGCTCCCCGGAACGACGCGCCGCTGCGCGTGGGGAACGCCGCGAGGGGCGAAGACGAGCCCGCCGGGACCCGTCGGGAACTCCTCGTCGCCGACCCGGAACACGTGCTCCCCCTCGAGCACGTAGAACAACTCGTCCTCGTTCTCGTGGACGTGGAGCGGGGTGTCGGCCAACGGCGGCACCTCTTCGAAGAGGGTGAACGCCCCGCCCGTCGTCTCGGCCGACGCCCGGATCACGATCGTCGCCTCTCCGAAGACCAAGCGCTCGCCGCCATCCGCGCCGAGTCCGTAGGCCGAGAGTTCCACTACGTCTCGCTCAACTCGACCCTCTCGATCGTGATCTCGCTCTTCGGCCTGTCGCGGGAGTCGCGGTCGGCCTGTGAGATCCGGTCGACGACGTCCTGGCCGCTTCGAACCTGGCCGAAGACCGTGTGCTTGCCGTCGAGCCACGGCGTCGCCTCGGCGGTGACGATGAAGAACTGGCTGCCGTTCGTGTTCGGCCCCGAGTTCGCCATCGCGAGCGCGCCCTTGACCGCCTTGTGCTCGTTGAACTCGTCCTCGAACTGGTAGCCGGGGCCGCCGGTTCCGGTTCCCTCCGGGCAGCCGCCCTGGATCATGAAGTCCGGGATCACGCGATGGAACGTGAGCCCGTCGTAGAAGCCGTCCCCGGCGAGCTTCGTGAAGTTCTCGACCGTCTTCGGAGCCTCTGCCGGGAAGAGCTCGAGCTCGACGGGTCCTTCGCTTGTGTGGAGCGTGGCTTTTGTGGTCATGTCGGCACCGTAGCGAAACCTCCCCGGGGCTTAACGTCGCGGTAACAGTGGCTCTGGCGCACCGGTCTACACTCCGCCAATGGCAGACGCCGAGACGGGCCGATGGCAGTAGCCGAGCCGCTTGCGCACATGCCTTCGGACGCTGCCGGAGGGAACGAGCTCGCACTCCAATGGCGCCGGCTGACCCGCGCAGCCACCTTCGTCGCCGTCCTCACGAGCCCCGCCCTCTTCGTCTGGCTGCACCAGTACAACGGCTGGAGCACGCTCTGGTCGCTCGTCGCGACCCTCGGGATCGTGATCGCCTTTCGCGGTTTCGTCGACCTCCTCTTCCGCCGGCTGATCCCGTGGCCGAGCCTCTTCGGCGCCGACAGCCAGCAGTTGCGCGAGGAGGACATCATGAGCCGGCGCCGGGCCTGGTACTGGCGCAAGAAGTTCCGGTTCGCGCTCGTCTTCGGAACCATCGTCACCGTCGCCTGGCTGATCCGGGGCGGCACCTGGATCGGCACGGTCGGCGACCTCGTGAGTGGGCTCCTCTCGGCGCTCTCGAATCCGGCGGTCCTGACGCAGGTCGTCTTCGTCACCTTCCTCTTCATCGCCAACTTCGCGATCCTGATGGGCCCCATGCTCCTGATGGGGATCTCGCAGATCCGGGGATTCGAGCCCGGCGACGCGCAGTGGGGCGTTCGCCTGGATCACGTCCGCGGGCAGGCGGAGGCGAAGGAGGAGGTGCGCCGAGTCGTCACACTCTGGCAGTCCGGAGAGGCGTTCGAGCGCGCCGGCGGCAAGCGCGAGCGCGGCCTGCTCTTCCTTGGAGCGCCTGGAACCGGCAAGACGATGCTCGCCAAGGCGATCGCCACCGGCTTCAACTCGCCCTTCGTCTCGATCCCGGGCTCCGGATTCGCGCAGACCTTCATCGGCGTCGATGCGATCATCGTCCGCTACCTCTCGTTCAAGGCGAAGCGGCTCGCGCGTAAGTGGGGCGGCCAGTGCATCGTCTTCATCGACGAGATCGACGCCGTCGGGATGCGGCGCCAGGCCCTCGGCGGAGGCTCGCCGATCGGCGGAATGACGCCTCCGAGCGTCCACGATCACCTCTTCTTCGGCCCGAACGGCGCGCTGAACGCCAGCGGCGACCTGATTCTCGAGTCGCGCGCCTGGCGCGAGCGGATCTTCGCGGAGCGGGCGCCGCAACGCCCCGGCCCCTCCGGCCTCCAGGCGCGGCTCGGCTCGCTGCTCGAGTTCACGTTCCCGGGGATGGGCGGCGGCGGAGGCGGTGGTCTGGCGCTCAACCAGCTCCTCGTCGTGATGGACGGGATCGACAACCCGCCCTTCTCGAAGCGCGTCCTCACGAGCCGCTTCAACACCTTCCTCGATGCGACCTACATCGTCCCGCGCCGGCTCGGGAAGTTCTCGCTCCGCGTGCCGCCGCCAGGCCCCCGCGGCGACCAGATCTACTTCATCGGCGCGACGAACGTCCCGCTCGACCGACTCGATCCGGCGCTCGTGCGCCCCGGCCGGATGGGCCGCCACGTCTGGTTCCGGACGCCGACGAAGCAGGATCGCCTCGACGTGTTCGACCTCTACATCACGAAGGTCGCGCACGAGGACGACCTCGACACGCCGCGGCGCCGTGACGAGATCGCGCGGATCACGAACGGCTACTCGCCGGCGATGATCGAGCAGGTCTGCTCGATGGCGCTGACCCACGCCCACCACGACGATCGCGACCGCTTCGGCTGGGACGACCTGGTCGAGGCGATGACGACGATCGAGTCGGGGACGGCGATCGGGATCGAGTACATCGCCTCCGAGACACGGGCGGTCGCGATCCACGAGGCCGGGCACGCGGCGGCCGGGCACGTCTTCATGAAGGGCGCCGAATCGACGCGCCTCTCGATCCGGATGCGCGGCGGCTCGCTGGGCCACCACCAGGCGCTCGAGAAGGAGGAGCGCTTCAGCCGCTTCCGCAGCGAGGAGATGGCGCGACTCGTCTGGACGCTCGGCGCGATGGCTGCCGAGCGCGTCTTCTACGGCGAGAACTCGAACGGGGTCGGCGGCGACGTCCAGTCCGCCACCGCGCAGGCGGCCTTCATGGTCGGTGCCTCGGCGATGGGCCCGGAGCGCGTCGTCGTGACGCCGCTCGACGACGAGACCGAGGAACAGGCGCGCGAGCGGGTGATGAGACGCTTCCAGGAGATCGGCGTCGGGATCATGAACCGGACGAGCGGCGGCGGCCCATTCGCGGAGAACCCGATCGCGGGCGTGCTCCAGGATCGCGACAAGCGCGACCTGGCCGCCCAGATCATCGGCCAGGCCTACGTGAGCGCCTACAACCTCGTCCTGCACAACAAGGACGCCGTCTCCAGGATCGCCGACGAGCTCGTCGTGCGACGGGAGATGTTCGGCGACGAGCTCGTCCAGGTGCTCGACCGGGCGCAGCTCGAGATGCCGCCGGTCGACCTGAGCAAGGAGGACTCGTGGCCGAAGATGTGACCCTCCCCGGTCGCGTCGAGCCCGGCCGCGCCGAGCCTGGCCGCGCCGAGGCCGGCCGAAGTAGCCCGGAAGGACGAGGAGGCGCCGCTCGTCCCGCTGGTCGGCGCCGACCGGAGCGAACGAGCGCGACTGACCTCGTACCGCCTTCGCTTCGCGATCGTCTACGTACTCCTCGCCGCGATCGTCGGCCTCGCGGTCGGCACCTTCGTCGTCCTCGTCAGCCGACCCGATCTCGCGCCGGAGCCGAGCTGGTCGAGCTGGCAGCCCGACGGAAGCCGGATCACGCAGATCCGCCAGATCGCCGACCGGATCCCGCAGGCCTACAGGCTTCCGAGCGGCGACCAGCTCACCGTCGCGCGTGGCAGCGACCTCGCCGTCCGAACAGACACCGAGGACGTCCCTGTCGACACGATCTATGTCCGCCCGGACACCTCTCGAGGTCAGGCGGAGGAGAACGACATCGCCACCTACGACGGCGGCAAGACGGTCTCGTACGCGCTCTGCGGCCTCGGCACGAGCGCCCAGTGCGCGATCACGGAGACGTCCCCTTCGGACGAGCGCTTCACGATCCTCCGACGCCAGGCGCTCGAGCTGGCGCTCTACACCTTCAAGTACGTGGAGAACGCCGACTCGGTGCTGGTGTTCATGCCGCCCACGCAGAAGGGGGAGTCGAACGGCAGCGTCTTCCTGCGCCGGGACGACGTTGCGGCCGAGCTGGACAAGCCGATCCGGCGGACGCTGCCCTCCCAGCAGCCGGCCGTCGGGAGCCTGCCGGACGCCGAGCTTGCCAACATCATCCGAGTGACGGAGCCTCGGATCTACGCGTACCAGTTCGAGGCCGGTCCGGACGGCAAGCCCCTGCTCGTGCTCGCGCCGCCCGCGGCCGCCGGCTAGGCGGAGCGGCTTCGCTCGAGCTCGTCGCGCCGGACGGCGCCGAGGAGCCCCTCGATCAGATCCTCGGGCACGATCGCGTCGCGGCGTCGGATCGCGACGATCGAGCGGCGGACCGGCTCGTACCCGGCGATGCCGACCTCCTGCAGGGTTCCGGCGGCCAGCTCGCCTCGGACAGCGGTGTACGGCAGGAACGCGATCCCGAGCCCGTGCTCGACCATCTTCTTCGTCGCGTCGACGTTGTCGAGCTCCATCACCCCGCGCGGGACGATGCCCGCCTCGCGGAAGAAGGCGCTCGTGAGGACGAAGTAGCTTGACGTGCGGTCGAAGAGGATGAGCCGCTCGGTGGCGAGCTCGCCGACCTCGATCACCGGCAGCTCGCAGAAGCGATGCCCAGGGTCGACGACGAGCACGATCTCGTCCTCGTACAACGGCGTGCTGGTGATCGAGCTGTGCGGCAGTTCGCGGACGAGCCCGACTTGCACCCGCTCGCGGAGCACGAGCTCGAGGACTTCCTCCGAGTGTCCCGTCCGGACGATCAGGTGCACGTTCGGGAAGGCCGCCTGGAAGCGACGGAGGACGAGCGGCAGTACGTAGGTCGAGATCGCGGGCGCGGCGCCGATCTGGAGCTCGCCGACGCGGCCTTCGCGAAGCTCGCGCAGGAGCAGCGTGCCCTCGGCGAGGGACTGAACGGCTCGCTGGGCGTGGGCGCGGAAGGCGCGGCCCTCAGACGTCAGCCGCATCCCGCGCGAGGTTCGGGCGAAGAGCTCGACCCCGAGCTCCCGCTCGAGATTCTTGATCCGGGTCGTCAGCGCGGGCTGCGTGACGTAGAGCACGGTTGCCGCCTCGCTGACCGAGCGGCGCTCCGCGACGCTGAGGAAGGCCTCGATCTGGGTGAGCAACACGTGCGCAGGCTATCAATGCGATGAATGGCTCCGATCCAGAAGTTCGATTTGTCGTATAGGTCTGGACAGGCGACAGTGCTCGGAATGTCGTCGTCGAGCCGAGGAGAGACCGTGAACGCCACCGCTGCCAAGGAAGCCATCGACCTCGCCCGCGAGTGGGCCGAGCTCGACCGCTGGGACGGGATCGAGCGGGACTACAGCGCCGAGACCGTCGTCCGGCTGCGCGGCTCGGTGCGCGTCGAGCACTCGCTCGCACGCCGCGGGGCCGAGAAGCTCTGGCGCCTCCTGGAGGAAGAGGACTTCGTGCCGACGCTCGGCGCGCTCACGGGCGGGCAGGCGGTGCAGATGGTCAAAGCGGGGCTGAAGGCGATCTACCTCTCGGGCTGGCAGGTCGCGGCCGACGGCAACCTGGCGACGCAGGTCTATCCCGACCAGAGCCTCTACCCCGCGAACAGCGTGCCCGCGCTGGTGAAGCGGCTGAACAACGCGCTCCTCCGCGCCGACCAGATCGCCTGGGCGGAAGGTGATTGCGCCGAGGGCAACGAGGTCGACTGGCTCGTCCCGATCGTCGCCGACGCAGAGGCCGGCTTCGGCGGGCCGCTGAACGCGTTCGAGCTGATGAAGGGGATGATCGAGTCGGGCGCGGCGGCCGTCCACTTCGAGGATCAGCTCGCGGCCGAGAAGAAGTGCGGCCACCTGGGCGGGAAGGTGCTCGTGCCGACCGGCCAGTTCATCCGGACCCTGCTCGCGGCTCGACTCGCGGCCGACGTTCTCGACGTGCCGACGCTCGTGGTCGCGCGTACCGACGCCGACGCGGCGACCCTGCTGACGAGCGACGTCGACGAGCGCGACGCGCCGTTCGTAACGGGCGAGCGCACGCCGGAGGGCTTCTTCCGCGTCACCGCCGGGATCGAGGCGGCGATCGCCCGCGGCCTCGCCTACGCGCCGTACGCCGACCTCGTCTGGATGGAGACCTCGACGCCGAACCTGGACGAGGCGCGGACGTTCGCGGACGCGATTCACGCCGAGTTCCCGGGCAAGCTGCTCGCCTACAACTGCTCGCCCTCGTTCAACTGGAAGCGGCATCTCGGCGACGACGAGATCGCGTCGTTCCAGGCCGATCTCGGCGCGCTCGGCTACAGATTCCAGTTCATCACGCTGGCGGGCTTCCACTCGCTCAACGAGTCGATGTTCGAGCTGGCGCGGGGCTACGCGGCAAACGGGATGAGCGCCTACGTCGAGCTCCAGCAGCGCGAATTCGGGCTCGAGCAGCACGGCTACACGGCGACGCGCCACCAGCGCGAGGTCGGCGCCGGCTACTTCGACGAGGTCGCCCAGGCGGTATCGGGCGGGCTCAGCTCGACGCTCGCGCTCAAGGGCTCCACCGAGGAGGCTCAGTTCGACGAGAACGGCGCCGGACACTGACCGTTCGGGACGTGTCCCAGGGTCTGTCCCTGGGACACGTCCGCTAGAGCCGCGTCGCGCGGAAGGCGTAGACGAGGTAGGGCAGCTCGAGCTCTTCGCCGCCGCCCGCGACCTCGTCGAAGAACGCCCCGACCGAGTCGAGGAGCCGGCGCCGCTCGCGAGGCGCCAGCGTCGCCGCGTAGGAGCGCGAGGCGACGAGATCGACGAGCGTCGCCCGGTCGACCCGCTGAGCGTTCCGAAAGGTTCGCCACTCGACGTGGTGGAAGTGCGGGCTCGCCACGAGCGGCGCCGCAACTTCCTCCTCGTTCCAATCCGCATCGTCGCCGGTCAGCTGGGAAAGGCGCACCACCCACGGCTCACGGTCGTCGCGAGTGTTCCAGATCAAGCCGATGACGCCGCCCGGCCGCAACACCCGGGCGATCTCCGGAAGCGCGACAGCCTCGTCGAACCAGTGGAACGCCTGGGCAGCGACGACTGCGTCGGCGGACTCGTCGCCGAGCGGGATTTGCTCCGCGGACCCCACCAGCGCCTCCACACCCGGCACGTTCGCCCGCAGCTGGTCGAGCATCTCCTCGAGAGGCTCGACGGCTACCACGTCGTGACCGACCGCGGCGAGCACCCGCGTCAGCTTGCCGGTGCCCGCTCCGAGATCGACGACGCGCAGCGGCGGCGCGCCGGTGATCCACAGCGCCGCTTCCTCCGGATAACCGGGACGCGCGCGCTCGTAGGCGCCGGCGACGGAACCGAAGGAGCGCGCCCGAACCGCCGGATCGTCGCTCAGACGCGACCTCGCAACGAGCGGATCGCCTCGACGTAAGTTCGCGTCTCGGCGTAGAGACCGTGCTCGCGCACAGCCTTGGCCCCCTGGTAGTAGGCGCCGAGAGCGAGGCGCACGTCGCCGCCGAACTCGCGGAGCAGGTGCCGGAGGAAGACGACGCCGATCCGGATGTTGCCCTCCGTCGTCTGCGGCACATTCACGCCGAGCAGAACCGTCTCGACGAAGTCCCAGGTCGGCGGCGTCACCTGCATCACGCCGAGCGCGCCTGCGGAAGAGACGACATGCGGCTGGAACCCCGATTCCATCCACGCGACCGCTCGTGCAAGCGACGGGTCGACGCCGTACTGCGAGGCCGTTGCGGTGATCGTCGCGCGAACAGACGAAGGCGGAGCGGCCAGCGGCGCGGACGAGGCCCGGGGGATCCGCAGACGCGTGCCGATCAGGAGCGGTCGCGCCGGATCGATCCGATTCGTGCTTGCGAGCGACCGAAGCGTCGTCCCGTGCTTCTCGGCGATCGCAGTGAGCGAGTCGCCTGCGCGAACGACGTAGCGCCGGTCGGGCAGCCGGGTGCTCGCCGACGTCCCGCCGAGGGCGCGCAAGGTGGCAGGGCCCGCGATCCCGTCGACGACGAGCTTCGCGCGGCGCTGGAACCGGCGCACGGCGAGCGCGGTCTCGGCGCCGTAGTAGCCGTCGATCACCCGGCCGACGCCGTGCCGGGCGAGCAGGTACTGGAGCACTGAGACGTCCCAGCCAACCCGCCCCTGGACGAGCGTCCGCTTGCCGTAGAGCGGCCGGCCCAGCCGCCCGAGCGCTCGCCGGGTCGTGGAGCCCGGAACCCCGTCGACCGCCAGCCGGCTCGAGCGTTGGAACGCGCGGACGGCGGTCGCCGTCTGCTGCCCCGAGACGCCGTCGATCGGCCCGAGATAGAAGCCGTAAGCGCGCAGCGCAACCTGCAAGCCCGCGATCTGCGGATTGGCCGAATGAGCCGGCGCGGTCACGACGAGCGCGACGGCGACGGCCGCGAGAAGCGTTCGAAGTCGCACGGACCAGACAGATTCGCGGCTCGCTACCGCGCTCCTCCCGCGTAATTCGGCGGCCGCCCACACAGCTATCCTCCTCCGGCCGCCCCCATCGACTAGCGGCCTAGGTCACCACCCTTTCAAGGTGGCTGCACGGGTTCGAATCCCGTTGGGGGCATCTCGACCGGGCCGGCTCGATGCCGGCGCCGGCTCAACCGGCCTCGACCGGAGGGAACGCGGCAGCGAGGCCGTCCCGCATCCGGTCGCGCACGGCCTCGAGCCGCTCGCGACCGTCGCTGTAGGCGATCAGCTGCAGCCAGATCATGCCGCCTTCGCCGGTGGACTCGATCGAGCCGAGAACACGGCCGTCTCCGAGCTCGGGGACTCGCGCCGCCACCGTCTTCGGCGGATGCTCCTCGAGGCTCGGAACGTCGAGCTCCGCCCGCACGACCGTCGCGAGCGCGTCCCAGGCCGAGGCTGCCGCACCCGTGAAAGTCGCGTAGAGATAGTCGGCGGCCGCGGCCTCACCGGGGTGGTTCTCGACGAAGTGACGGAGGTTCTCGAGGTAGCGGGCCCAACCGCTCTCGCGCGAGCGGATCTCGTCGTCCCAGCTCGCCTCGGGGCCGAAGCCGGACTCGACGATCCGGACGACGGTCCTGCCGCCTCGAGCCTCGACGATGAACTCCGTGGTGACCGCGAACCCCTCGCGCGGCGGGGCGACGACACGCAGCCGCTTCGGCGCTTCGACCTCCTCGACCCGCGATGTCATCCGGTACTCGCCGGAGGCGAGCTCCCACTCCCCGTCAGGGCGCAACTCGATGCGCGCGTCGCTGGCGAACCAGCCGAGCAGCGCCTCCGCATCCGTCAGGGCGTGCCAGACCGCCTCGGCTGTCGCATCCACGTCCAGCTCGATCTCGAGCTCACGATCGTTCATGGCGTCCTCCTGCTGGGATGGTCGGGTGTGCGACGGCGAGGACGGTGAAGCGGCGGCCGCCGGCCGCGTCTTCCCTGTGATAGCGGGCGGCAAGCGTCTGCACGGCCTCCCTCAGATCGACGGCGAACGCAGCTCGCTCGGCCGCGTTCGCAAAGCGGATCTCCGTCTCGATCGTCATCGTCGCCACCTGCCGCTTCTGCGAGAGCAGGTGCGCGGCCGCGCGGACGAGCTCGCCAGCGCGGGAGAGCAGGTTCCGTGCGGAGGCGCGGTCGGCCGCGGGGCGCGCCGCGACCCCCACGACGTCGGCGGTCGGAGCGAGAAGCCGCTCGACGCAGTTGCCCGCTCCGCGCTGTTCGACGAGCTCGACAAGGCCGGCCGATTCGAGCTGGCGCAGGTGATAGTTCAGCGTCTGCCGCGGAAGGCCGAGCCGGTTGGCCAGCCCCGCGGCGGAGTCCGGTCGCTCGGCAAGCGCCTCGAGAAGACGCAGCCGCGGCCCGCGCACCATTGCCTCCACACGCTCTCGCTCACCGACAACTGCAACGGCACCCATCTGACCAATTATCCGGTCAGTCGATGGCGATTGTCAAGGGGAAGTCGCTGCGTGTGGCATTGTGAGCTGCGAAGGGCGGTTAGCTCAGTTGGGAGAGCACCTGGTTTACACCCAGGGGGTCGGGGGTTCGAGCCCCTCACCGCCTATTCCGCTAGCGCGCGAAGATCCCTGAAGTTGCGTGGGTCAAAGCGAGGGCCCGCGGTCGATTGCCGGTGAACCGGTCGAAAATTGGCGACTCTCGCGATCAAAAAAGAATGATTTGGAGGACCGGTGTAAAATACGAACCTATGGCGGCACCCCATCTTCCCGACTACGACCGACTCCTCGTCGAGCTCGTCCAGCTCGAGCAGCACGAGCCCGAGCTCGCGCGCCGGCTCGAGCGGGTGCAAGACCGAAACACCGCCTTCCCGAACGAGGTGACGGCACGGCACGTGACCACGCTCTCGGCTGAGCTCGCCGAGTTGCGCACCTCGATCATCGAGCTACGCGCGCAGCTCGTTCCGATCATGCGACTACGCGACGTCGCCGCCGTCGAGTCGGTGGAATCCGCCGACGCGGATCAGCACAGCCGCAAAGCCCCTTAGAGCTTGGCTGTTAGATCGCGCAGCTCGCGCGGCCGTTCTTGACGAGGTACTGCTGGTGGTACTCCTCGGCCGGCCAGAACGGCGTTTCGTCGGTGACGATCTGCGTCGCGATCGGCTTGCGCAAGCCGGACTGGGCGCGCTCGAGCGACTCCCGCGCGACCCGCGCCTGCTCGGGCGAGTGGGCGAAGATCGCCGAGCGGTACTGCGTTCCGACATCCCAACCCTGTCGGTTCACCTGGGTCGGGTCGTGCAGCTTCCAGAACCGGTCGACGAGCTCCGCGTACTCGACCTCACCCGGGTCGAACGTGACCTCGACCGCCTCGGCGTGCCCGGTTCTCCCGCCGCACACTTCCTTGTACGTCGGATTCGCGGTGTGACCGCCGATGTAGCCGACCTGCGCGTCCTTCACCCCCGGCGTGTTCCGGAACTCGACCTCCACGCCCCAGAAGCAACCCGCCGCAAACGTCGCCTTCTCACGCCCCGCCTGATCGCTCTGGGCCTGATCGCTTTGGGCCTGATCGCTTTGGGCGCTCATGTCCGCTCCAGGTCGAGCGAGCACGAGTTGATGCAGTAGCGCTGGCCGGTCGGGCCCGGGCCGTCGGGAAAGACATGCCCGAGATGGCCGCCGCAGGCGGCGCACATCACCTCGGTGCGGGTCATTCCCCAGGTTCGATCCGTCTCGGTGATGACGCTCTCGAGACTCGCGGGCTCGACGAAGCTCGGCCAGCCGGAGCCGGAGTCGAACTTCGCCTCGGCGCGGAAGAGCTCCGCCCCGCAGCCGGCGCAACGGTAGATGCCCGGCTCCTTCGTGTCGTTGTACTGACCGGTGAACGCACGCTCCGTGCCCTTGCGACGAAGGATCTCGTACTGCTCGGGCGAGAGCTCGGCACGCCACTCGGCATCTGTCTTCTCGATCTTTGTCGTCATGCGGACACGGTAGCCGCTGACCTCTTAACCACCGGTTAAGCCTCCGGCAGGACGAACGCGGCGATCGCCACGAAGTGCGTGATCGCCGCTCCGATCACGAGCAGATGGAAGATCTCGTGGTAGCCGAAGACGGCGGGAATCGGGTTCGGCCGCTTGAGCGCGTAGGTGACGGCGCCGACCGTGTAGAGGGCCCCACCTACGAAGACGAGGACGGCCGGGGCGATCCCGAAGCCGACGAGCTCGGGGACGGCGACCGCTCCGACCCAGCCGAGCGTGATGTAGACGGCGGCCGTCACCCACGTCGGCGCGTCGATCCAGAGCAGATTGAGGACGAGCCCGGCAGCGGCTCCGCTCCAGACGGCGATCAGCACGGCCGTTCCGAGCGCGCCGTCGAAGGCCAGCAGCGCGAACGGCGTGTACGTGCCCGCGATCAGGAGCAGGATCGTCGAATGATCGAGCCGCCGCATCCACTTGCGGACACTTGCCGACCGCCAGGTGACTCGGTGATAGAGGGCGCTGACGCCGAACATCGCCGCGAGCGCGACCGCGTAGATCAGCATCGCGAGCCGCTCGCGTCCGGCGTCTGCGACGAGAACCAACACCGCTCCGGCCAGCACGGCGACGAAGAAGGCGTACTGGTGAAAGACGCCGCGAAGCCGCGGGCGCTCGAGGATCTCCACTACCGGGATTGTGCCGGAGAGCCCGGGGAGCCGTGCGAGCGGCTGTTCCTATACTCGATCCAGGGCCGTTAGCTCAGCTGGTAGAGCAGGGGACTTTTAATCCCAAGGTCGTTGGTTCGAGCCCAACACGGCCCACTGGATCCGATGAGACCCGAACAGTCACGTGCGATTGGGGCCGTGACACGCGAGAAGACCCGAACACTGCGAGCACACGGAGAATCCGAGGTCACCACAGCACCGAGCACTCAGGAAGCGCGGATGGCTGCGGGCTACCCCGACGTCGACCTCATCGGCTGCCGGTTGGGTCAACCACAGGTCAACAGCTGCAAGTCTGAAGCGGCCAACGACTCGCATCAAAGGGCGGGTGCATTGGCTTTGGTTGCAAGCACGGGCGATCAGCGCGGTTCTTGACGCTCGCTATACAGCGGCTGCATTCGCTTGATCGGCTAGGTCTCCGCGGGGCGAGCGTCGACCAGCTTCGCAGCGCGCGGCGGGCTAACTGCCGCGGATGAGGTCTTCGGCTGAGCCGCTGCGATCGAGCGGCTCGGCGCCATCGTGGGGGAGCTCGGCCCAGACGCGCGTGCCGGCCCCCGGTGGGCTCTCGACCCCGAGCCGGCCGTCGAGCGCCTCGACGCGGTCGGCGAGCCCACGCAGGCCCGAGCCGCGCGAGGCGTCCGCGCCGCCGACGCCGTCGTCCACGACTTCGACCCGACTGCAGTCGCCGTGACGGACGACCCGCACGCGCACGAGGGACGCCTCGGCGTACTTCGCGACGTTGGTCAGGGATTCGGCGACCACGTAGTACGCCGCGGCCTCGACGGGCGGGGGTAGGCGCTCGGCGAGTTCGTTCTCGATCTCCACCCGGAGCGGCGCCCGACTCGCGAGCACCTCGAGCGCTGCTCCGAGTCCTCGTTCGGTGAGGATCGCCGGATGGATCCCGCGGGCCAGCTCGCGGAGCTCCTCGATCGCCTGTGTGAGGTCGAGCGCGGCTGCGCCGAGGAGTTGACGCGCCTCGTCCGCACCGTCGGGAAGGCGCGCGAGAGCGAGCCGGAGTGAGATCGAGACGGCCACGAGGCGTTGCTGGGCGCCGTCGTGGAGATTCCGTTCCAACTGCTCGCGGGCCTCGTCGCCAGCACGAACGATTCGGGCGCGCGAGGCACGCATCTCCTCCTGGGACCGCGTGTTGGCGATCGACTGGGCCGCGAGGTCGCCGAAGCTGCGTAGGCGGATCTCCGCCCCGGCTGGAAACGGATTCCCGAGTTGCCGCTGCAGGGTGATTGCTCCCAGAAGCTGTGCATTCAGGATCACGGGCGCTGCAATCACCCAGTGCTCGCCGAGCTCGGCAGAGGTCTCGAGTGCGTTGGTCGGAAATCCGGTCTCGAGCACGGTGAGCGTGGGGCCGCCAGCGCTTGGATGAAGCCGCGCGTCGGGCGCGAGCGGGGGCCGCGAGCCATTACTCCAGCCGGCGACGACGACGACCTCGTTCTGGACTCCTGTCCAGCGGACGAGGTGGACGCACTCTGCGCCGTAGAGCACTCCAGCTTCGCTCGTGACCGCGTCCAGCACCTCCGCCTGGGCGCGACCGGCGGCAACGAGGGTGGCGACACGGCGGAGCGCCGCCTGCTCTTCGGCCAGCGCGGCGACCTCTCGCCTAGCCTCGGCATTCGCGATCGCCTGGGCGACGAGGGCCGCGAAGTCCCCGAGCCTGACCTCGGCTCCCGGCGGAAACGGATCGTCCTCCGTCGTGCGCGAAGCCGTGACGACGCCCCAGATCCGGCCCTCGACGACGATCGGCGCAGCGATCGAAGCTTCCAGTCCGAGTTCCTGCCACCGCTCCTTGGCGAACTCGGTGGTGAGGTCGGCGGCCGAATCAAGGCGCTCGGGGCGTTCCGAACGGACGACGCGCGCCGTGATCGTGTCGCCGCCGAACTCATAGACCAGGCCCGTCTGGTCGGGTCGCGTCGGTTCCGAGCTCCAGGCTCCGAGCACCCTGATCGAGTCGCCGTCCCACCGCATCGTGTTCGCGGCGTGCGCGCCGAAGAGCCGCCCGATTTCCGAGGTGACCGTCGTGAGGAGCTCGGTCTCGCCGGCGCCGCTGGCCACGAGTGTCGCCACCCGGCGGAGGGCGGTCTGCTCGTCGACGAGCCGCCTGAGCTCACCGTCGTCCTGAAAGTCCATGCGCGGATCGTAGGCCAGCGTCAGACCTTCATCACGAACGGATCCTGGATCTCCTCCGAGAGCTCGCACCACACGCTCTTCGTCTGGAGATATCCGTCGATCGCCTCGGCCCCGTTGACCCGCCCGTAGCCGCTCTCCTTGTAGCCGCCGAAGGGCGAGTTGAACGTGATCGCGCGGTAGAGGTTGATCCAGACCGTCCCCGCCTCGAGTCGCCGCGCGACCCGGTGCGCCCGCTTCACGTCGCTTGTCCAGACGCCGGCCGCGAGGCCGAAGCGAGTGTCGTTCGCGATCGCGATCGCTTCCTCCTCCGTGTCGAAAGGAAGCGCCGTCAGCACCGGGCCGAAGACCTCGTCCTGCGCGATCGGCGCGTCGTTACCGACGCCGTCGACGACCGTCGGGGAGAAGAAGAGACCATCCTCGAAGCCCGAGACCGCCGCGCGGACCCCGCCGGCGACCCGCGCACCTCCGTCTTTCGCCGCCGCGACCATCTCCTCGATCCGCGCGAGCTGCGGGACGTTCGCGATCGGGCCCATCTGGGTGGCGTCGGCCATCGGGTCGCCGAGCAGGACGCCGGCGGCTCGTTCCGTGATGCGCTCGAGGAGCTCGTCATAGACCGCTCGCTGCAGGAGCGCGCGAGATCCGGCCACGCACGTCTGCCCCGCCGCGGCGAAGATCCCCGCGAGCAGGCCGGCCTCGGCAGCCTCGATGGGGGCGTCGGCGAAGACGATGTTCGGACTCTTGCCGCCGAGCTCCATCGTCGTCGCGGCGAGCCGGGCGCCCGCCGCCGCGGCGATCCTCTTGCCGGTGGTCTCGCTGCCCGTGAAGGAGATCTTCGCGACGCCCGGGTGCGCGACGAGCGCCTCGCCTGCAGCGCCGGTGCCCGTGACGACGTTGACGACGCCCGGCGGGAAGCCGGCCTCGTCCGCAAGCCGGAGCGTCTCCAGGATGCTCGCCGATGCGTGCTCGGAAGGCTTGACGACGACGGTGTTGCCGGCAGCGAGCGCCGGGCAGAGTGAGTACATCGTCAGGAGCACGGGCGAGTTCCAGGGGATGATGATCCCGACGATCCCGAGCGGCTCGCGAAGCGTGTAGTTGAGGACACTCGTGCGGTCGAGCGGGATCACGCGGCCTTCGACCTTGTCCGCGAGCCCGCCGAAGTAGTAGAGCCAGTCGGGGATGACCCTCAGCTGCGCGCGCATCTCCTTGTAGAGCTTGCCGTTGTCGGTCACCTCGATCCGGGCGATCTCCTCGGCGCGGTCGGCGATCAGGTCGGCGAGCCGCATCAGCAACCGCCCGCGCCGCGTCGGAGAGAGTGCGCGCCAGGCCTCGCTCTCGAAAGCCGCTCCGGCCGCGCGAACTGCCCGGTCCACGTCTTGAGTTCCGCCCAGCGCGAGCGTCGCCCACGGGCGGCCAGTGGTCGGGTTGAGCGACTCGAAGGTCTCGCCGTTCGCGGCGTCGACGTCTTCGCCGCCGATCAAGAGGCGGTAGTGCTTCATGACGGGCTCCTCGGGTGGGATGAAAGGTCTCGGCGGGCTGCGTCGGTCACGAGGCAAGCGCCTCCTCGACTGCGTGGCGCGCGTTTCGCCAGCCTGGCCGGAGCAGCTCCTCGGTGCCGGCCGTGACGGCGACGAGCTCCTGCTCGGGGAAGACGATCAGCGACTGGCCGGCGTAGCCGCCCCCGAAGAACATCCCGTCTCCGACCCACCAGAGATAGCCATAGCCTGCGTTCTCAGGCCCTCCACCCGGCGTGTGCGCCGTGGTCGCCTCGGCCGCGTATCCGGGAGCGAGCAGCTCCTCGCCGCCGCGCCGGTGGAGCTCACCGATGAGCGCGAGATCTCGTGGGCGAAGCCGCAGATGGCCGAAGCCGTAGGAGTACCCCTCCGGATCCGCGGGCCACTCGAAGCGCTCGATCCCGAGCGGAGTGAGGAGATGCTCGCGGGCGTAGTCCGCCAGCGTCTGGCCGACGCAGTCCGCAAGTGCGCAGCCCAGCACGTGCCCGGCGCCGTTGTCGTAGCGGAATCGCTCTCCGGGCGGGAAGAGGCGAGGTGCCTCGAGGAGGAACTCGAGCCAGCCGGTGGGCAGCGCGAGCACCTCGTCGATCTCCCACGGCCCGTCACTCTCGGTGCCACCGGTCATCGTCAGGAGGTGCCTGAACGTCCGCGGGCCGCCATAGACCAGCCGGTCGAGCGAGTCGAGCTCGCCTCGGCGGAGCGCAATCCCGACGAGCGCCGACACGACGCTCTTCGTCACCGAATAGATATCCACGAGGTCGTCGGGCGAGCGGCCCGCGAAGGCGCGATCCAGCACCACCTCGCCTCGGTGCAGCAGGACGAGGTTCGTCGTGTGGGCGTACCGAGGATCCGAGCGCACATTCCGCTCGAGGATTGTGATCGTCTCTTCGAGGGCGGCCGTCAGCCCGCTCACCCGGCCACCTCGCGGGCGACCGCTTCCCCCACCTCCGACGTCGAGGCATCCCCGCCGATATCGCGCGTCCGCGGGCCGTCCTTGCAGACGGCTTCGACGGCGCGCAGCACTCGCGCCGCGGCGTCGGTCTCGCCGAGGTGGTCGAGCAGGAGAGACGCGCTCCAGATCGCGCCCAGCGGGTTTGCGAGCCCACGCCCCGCGATGTCCGGAGCGGAACCGTGCACCGGCTCGAAGATCGCGGTCGTCCCCGAGCCGGGGGCGACGCTGGCGCTCGCCGCCATTCCCATTCCGCCCTGGAGCGCGGCGGCGATGTCCGTGAGGACATCGCCGAAGAGGTTCGAGGCGACGACGACGTCGAGGCTGAGTGGGTCGGTGACCATCCGCGCCGCGAGCGCGTCGACGAGGGCCCGGTCGACCTCGACGTCCGGATGCTCGGCCGCGACCTCGTCGACGATCTCGTCCCACAGCACATAGCCGTAGCGCGAGGCGTTCGACTTCGTCGCGCTCGTGAGACGGCGGCTGCGTCCTTCGGCGAGCTCGAATGCGTGCTTCACCACGCGACGGACGCCGGCCCGGGTGAAGACCGCCGTCTCGATCCCCACCTCGTGAGGATGCCCCTCGTGCGCGCGACCCCCGACGCCGGCGTACTCACCCTCGGTGTTCTCGCGGACGAAGAGCATGTCGACCGCCGGAGCGCCGGCGAGAGGCGACGGCACGCCGTCGAGCAGCCGCGCCGGCCGGAGGTTCGCCCAGAGGTCCAGTCCCTGGCGAAGCGGGAGGAGGAGTCCCCAGAGAGTGATGTGGTCGGGGACCGACGGGTGGCCGACGGCACCGAGCAGGATCGCGTCGAAGCCGCGCGCGGTCTCCAACGCATCCGCGGGCATCATCGCGCCGTGGGCGTGGTAATGGTCGGTGCCCCACGGCAGGTCCATCCACTCGAGGTCGAGGGCCAGCGCGTCGACCGCCCGCCGGGCCTCGGTCACCACCTCGGGACCGGCGCCGTCTCCCGCGATCACTCCGATGCGATAGGTCACAGACGAACCTCCTCGAGCGTCGGGATGGCCGAGCGCCCGTCGAGCGCCCGGCACGAACGAGCTGCGCAGTCGTTCGCAAACGCGAGCGCCTCAGGTAGCTCGGAACCGTGCGCGAAGGCGGCGAGCAGCGCCCCGTGGAAGACGTCGCCGGCGCCGAGCGTGCTCACGGGCTCGGCGAGAGCCATGGCCGGAGCGTCGAACGAGCCCTTGGCCGTGTGGCCCGAGCAACCCTCGTGACCTCGAGTCACGACCACGATCTCGGCCCCCGCGGCGAGGGCGACCTCGACCGAGCCGAAGTCCCGCTCCAGGGCCGCCTGCGTCGGGGCGTAGAGCCCAACCCCTGCGAGGTCGAGCGCGGGGATGGGATTGCCGCCGTCGACCGAAAGGCGAACGTCGCGAGGTGCAGCCGGGAAGCCCGCGTGGTCGACGTGAACCCAGCTCGCTTCGCGCATCAACTCGAGCGCGCGGCGGGAGGGCTCGAGAGGCGCCGCGGTGCCCGAGAAATGGACGATCGCGCGTCCTTCGGCCGTCACGAGGATCGAGCTCTGGGGCGAGCGGGCACCGGCACGCTGCGCGAGCTCGCTGACGTCGACGCCCTCCACCTCGAGCCCTGTCCGAATGGCGTCTCCGACGGCGTCTCCGCCCACCGCTCCGACGAAGAACGTCTCGACGCCGAGCCGGGCGAGCGTCACCGCGGCCGTCGCCGCCGGGCCCCCTCCGGCGACCACGAGCGCGTCGGCGACCACGCGGTCGTCCGCGGCGGGATGGCGTGGCAAGGCGAAGACCGAGTCCTGCGTGGCGAGCCCCATACAGACAACGCGCGTCAACGAACGACCACCGTCGCGACCTCGTGCGGCCGGTAGGCGAGGACGATCGCACCGTCCTCGACGTCGAGCTCGTCGCCGTCCTCTTCTTCCAGTGCGTTCGCGCGCGCCGCGACCGAAAACGGGAAGCCGAGCGAGACGCGGGCGGTCCCGCGGGCGCCGTGCGCCTCGTAGAGCCTGAGCACGACTGCGTCGGAGTCCTCTGCCGGCTTGATCGTGTCGAGCACGAGGTTCGGATCGTCGACCGCAGCGAGGGAGCCGGAGCGGTCCAGCGACGTCCAGCGAAGAGGCGTATTGAAACGCGCGCCTTCCGCGACGATCCCCGCCTCGCGCCAGCCCCCGCCGTGCGGGACGATCGCGTACGCGAAGGAGTGCGGTCCCTGATCAGCTTCGGGATCGGGACTGGTCGGCGACCGGAGCAGGCTGATCCGAAGCTCGCCGCCGAAGCAGCTGTAGCCGTACTTGGAATCGGTGAGGAGCGCGACGCCGAAGCCGTGCTCGGACAGGTCTGCCCACCTGTGGCCGGGAACCTCGTAGCGCGCCCTGTCGAAGCTCGTCGAGTAGTGCGTCGGCCGCTCGGCGTAGCCGAACGCCGTCTCGTAGCTCGCATTCGAAGCGCGGACGGCAAGCGGGAAGCAGACCTTGAGCAGCGTATGCCGCTCGCGCCAGTCCACGTTCGTGTGAAACTCGAGCCGGCGGGACTCGGCCTCCAGCCGGACGGTCTGGGTCATGGTGCTGCCGGTGCCGAGCCGGCGGGCGAACCCGATCTCGACCCGCAGCGGGGTGCTGGTGACGATGCGCCAGGAGGCTGCGGGCTCGGCGTCACGGCGCGTCTCGAGGTGCGCGGGGTCGATGTCCCACGCGTCGAAGGCGACAGGCAAGTCGTCGTAGAGCTCGAGCCGGTTGCCCGCCGCGGCGAGTGCCTCGCGGCCGCTTTCCTTTTCGACGAGCGAGACGAGCGTTCCGTCCTCCGCGAGAGTCGCGCGCAGGTGGCCGTTCTCGAGCACGAGCCCGTCGAGTCGAACCTCGTCGCGCGCCTCGACGGCGCCGCCAAAGCCGTAGCTCGAGGCGGCGACCATCCGAAGCCCGACGCCGGGCACCTCGGCGACCTCCCGCCGCTCGAAGCCGATGGTGTTGACCGCGACGTTCCCCGGCTCGCCGAGCACGCCGGCGGAAATCGCATTCGCCCCGGTCACGACCTCCGAGAGATCGCGTTCCGCCTCCTCGTGCACGAGCCCGATCGACGAGCCCGGGACGATGTCGTGGAACTGCTGAAGGAGGAGGAGCTTCCAGAGCCGGTCGAGCTCGGCCCGCGGCACGTCGTCCCCGACGAGCGCCACGAGGAACTCGGCGTCGTGCAGCGCGCCCTCGGCGCGCCGGTTCCCGAGCTTCGTACGGGCCTGCGAGGTATAGACGCCTCGGTGGTACTCGAAGTAGAGCTCTCCGACGACGACGGGTCGCACTCCGTCCTCGGCCTCCAGCGCGTCGAAGAACTCCTCGCTCGTGCGCTGGGACGTACGCGGCACGCCCTGGAGGTCGCGAGCACGACGCAGCGACTCCAGCATCGTTCGGGTCGGGCCACCGCCGCCATCCCCGTGCCCGAAGAGGAGCAGCGAGATTGCCGATGAGTCGTGGTCTCTGTACGCGCGTGCCGAGCTCCGGAGCTCCCCGACGGTCGCCTCGCTCGAATAGGTGTCGCCCGGTGGAAAATGCCCCAGAACCTCGCTTCCGTCGATCCCCTGCCAGACGAACGTATGGTGCTCCGGCTTGTTGAACTTGTTCCAGGAGAGCTTCTGGGTCAGGAAGCGCGTCAGTCCCGCCGCGCGCATCAGCTGGGGAAGCTGCCCGGGGTAGCCGAACGCGTCCGGGCTCCAGAACTCACGGCAGCGGATTCCGAGCTCGCGCTCGAACCAGCGCTGACCATGCAGGAACTGGCGGAGCAAGGACTCGCCGGAGACGAGGTTGCAGTCGGGCTCGACCCAGCTCCCGCCGACCGGGACGAGCTGCCCGCGGCCGACTGCGGCGCGCACACGCTCCCAGAGCTCGGAGCTTCCCTCGCGGATCCAGGCGTACTGCTGGGCCTGCGAGCAGGCAAACCGGTACTCGGGGTACTCCTCCAGATAGCGCAGCTGGCTCGAGACGGTGCGCACGAGCTTGCGCCGGGTCTCTGCGATCGGCCAGAGCCACGCCGTGTCGATGTGGGCGTGGCCCAGCGCCACGAGCTCGTGCGTTCGCGCGCCGTTCGTCCGTCCGAGGAGCACAGCTAGGAGCTCCTGCGCGGCCTTCCAGCCCTCTGGCGCCTCTGGGCGCCAGACGTTCGAGAATCGTTCGAGCCCGGCGCGCAACTCGCCGGCGAAGCTCGGGTCGAGGTCGGCGTCGCCGTCGGCCTCGAGTGAGCGCAGGGTCTCGAAATCGTGGAGAAGGGACCAGGCGGCGGGATCGTAGAGAGCGATGTCGCAGCGGTCGAGCGTCGGCTTGGGCAGCGAGAGGTACGGCCCGTGCTGGCGGCCGAACATCCCGTTGCAGGCCAGCTCGACCTGGAGCGACAGGCGCTCGCCGCCCTCCGCCTCGTCGAGGAGCCGCGCATCGGGACGCTCGCCCGCTCCGCCGGTGTTCAAGCCCTGGAGCGGCCGGCCTTCGATCCAGAGCTGAGCCTCGCTGTGAGAGACGAAGAGGAGGTCGACCCGGCGCCCCTTCCAGGCTTGTGGGACCGTCGCCTCGATTCGGAACCACCACGTCGACCAGAGTGGGCCGAAGTGCTCTCCGAGCCTGGCCTCGCGGAAGTGGAGGGCCTGCGCCTCCTCCCACGAGATCCGATCGACCGGGCCGGCGACGAGGATCTCGTCGGCGGCGACGCGTCTCCGGGTAGACCATCGCCGCGAGCCTCTCCGCGGTCTGACGCAGGCGCGCGCGGGTGTACTCGAGGTGGCGAATCACGAGCGGGCCGGCGAGGCCGCCACGGCGGCGGAGCTCAGTTGACGCGTTCCTCGGTCTTGGCGTCGAAGAGGAAGACGCTGGCGCGCGGGACGGCGAAGGTCGCATCCTCTCCGACGGTGATCCGATGCTCGGGCGCGAACTTCGCGATCAGCGGCGCGTCGCGGACGGACGCGTGGACGAGCTGCTCGTCGCCGAGATACTCGACGTTCTCGATCTTGCAAGCGAACCGAATCGAGTCTCCCGCGCCGTTTGCGAGCCCGACGTGCTCCGGCCGGAAGCCGGCCGTGAGGCCGTCGTTGCCGGCATCGACGAACGGCGCCGGAACCAGGTTCATCGGAGGCGACCCGACGAAGCTCGCCACGAAGACGTTCCGCGGATCCTCGTAGAGCTGATGCGGCGTTCCGAGCTGCTTGATCACGCCGCCGCTCATGACGGCGATCCGATCGCCCATTGTCATTGCCTCGACCTGGTCGTGCGTGACATAGACCGTGGTCGTGCCGAGCCGGCGCTGCAGCTTGAGAATCTCTCCGCGGGTCGCGACCCGCAACTTCGCGTCCAGGTTCGACAGCGGCTCGTCCATCAGGAACGCGGCCGGCTCCCGCACGAGCGCGCGGCCCATCGCAACGCGCTGCTGCTGTCCGCCCGAGAGCTGGCCGGGCCGGCGGTCGAGCAGGCCCTCGAGCTGAAGCAGCTTCGCCGCCTCGTCCACGCGGCGCGCGACCTCTTTGCGCGGCGTCTTGCGCACGCGCAGCCCGTAGCCGAGGTTCTTCCGCACCGTCATGTGCGGGTAGAGCGCGTAGTTCTGGAAGACCATCGCGAGGTCGCGCGCCGAGGGCTGCAGCGACGTCACGTCGCGGTTGCTGATCAGGATCCGCCCGCCGGTGACGTTCTCGAGGCCGCCGATGCAGCGGAGGAGGGTCGTCTTGCCGCAGCCCGAGGGCCCGACGAGGACGACGAACTCACCCTCCCCGATCGTGAGGCTGACGTCGTCCACTGCACGGACGCCTGGGGTGTACTCCTTGACCAGGTTCTGGACGTCGATCTGCCCCATGCGGTCGTGAATCTACGACTTCTGTCGCGAAAGTGCAATCGTTGCCACATCGCCGGGTGGCGGCATAGACTCGGCACCCGATGAGCGTCACAACAGCACTCGAGCCGGTCGCTGGTGTCGGGCTCGTGTGCGACACGTGCAATGTCTACTTTCTCCGCACCGGCCGTGACGCCGTGCTGGTGGACGTCGGGAGCGGCTCGGTCTTCGATCGCCTCGCCGACCTCGGAATCGAGCGCGTCACCGATGTCGTCGTCACCCACCACCATCGGGACGGCGTCCAGGGGCTCGCTCGCGCAGTCGCCTCAGGAGCCCGGATCTGGGTTCCACCGCTCGAGTACCCACTGATCGCAGAGGTAGACCGCCACTGGCAGGACCGAAGCTTGGACAACGATTACGACCTCCGGCAGGACCGATTTTCGCTCCTCGAATCCGTACCCGTTACGGGGGTCGTCGCCGAGTACCGCACTCAGGAGATCGGCGGTCATGCGTTCTTCACCCTGCCCACTCCCGGCCACACGGTGGGCTCCGTCAGCTATCTCGTCGAGGTCGCCGGCAAGCGGCTCGCGTTCTGCGGCGACCTGCTCTACGGCGAGGGCAAGCTCTGGTCGCTCGCCGCGACCCAGTGGTCGTACAGCGGCGTCGAAGGGCTGACGGCGACGCACGTCTCCTGCGCTGTCCTCGCGGAGCGCGACCCGGATCTCCTCCTGCCGGCCCACGGCCCGCTCGTCGAGGATCCCCAGGCCGCGCTCGCCGACCGTGCGGGGCCGCGTTCAGGAGCTCGTCGACCTGCGACTCGACCACCGCTGGGATCTCGCGGACATGCACGCGAACCCGTGGGCTCCGGTGACCGAACACCTGCTTCGCAACCGCGCCTCCTTCGCGAACAGCTACGCGCTCGTCTCGGAGACCGGGGCGGCGCTCCTGATCGACTTCGGCTACGACGTGACGACGGGGCTCGTCCCTCAGACCGAACGCGAGGCCCGTCGAGCGCTCCTCTGGCCGCTCGACGCGCTTCGCGGCGATCACGGAGTCCGTGAGATCGAGGCGGTCGTGGTCACCCACTACCACGACGACCACGTCGCGGGGCTCGACCTCCTTCGGGACGTCGAGGGAACTCGGGTCTGGGCGCCGGAGAACGTCGCACCGATCCTCGCCGAGCCTGCGCGGTACGACCTGCCGTGCCTCTGGTTCGAGCCGATCGCCGTCGACCGGATCGTCCGCTTCGGCGAGCCCGTGCGCTGGCACGAGTACGAGCTGCGCTTCCATCGGCTGCCCGGGCACACGCTCTACGCGGCCGCGATCGAGTTCGAGGTCGATGGAAAGCGGGTGCTCGCGACCGGCGACCAGCAGACCGGAGGCGAGCGGCCCGTCCTCAACTACCAGTATCGAAACCGCTTTCGGATCGACGACTTCGTCGAGAGCGCCCAGCTCTATCGGTCGCTCCGCCCGGATCTGATCGTGAGCGGTCACTGGCCGCCTCAGGAGGTCGACGACGAACTCCTCGATGGACTGGCCGCGGACGGTCGCCGTCTCGCGGATCTGCACCGCGAGCTACTTCCGCTCGACGAGCTGGATTTCGGCGCCGAGGGGTTCGGCGCCCGGATCGAGCCCTATCGCTCGATCGCCGTGCTCGGGGAGCGGCTCGAGCTCGACGTGCTGGTTCGCAACCCGTTCGCGCGGGAGGCAGTGGCGCGCGTGCGGCTCGCCGTCCCCGAGGGCTGGGCGAGGCCCGATCCTCGGGAGATCGCTTTGGCGGCGAGGAGTGAGGGCCACGTGCATTTCTCGCTCGAGGCGGGTGGCTCCGGCCGCCGCTGCCGGATCGGCGCCGACCTCACCGTGGACGAGACGCCGTTCGGGATCCAGGCCGAGGCGCTGGTGGACGTGACGTGACCGACCTCGTTCACGAGTCGCCGGCGTATCGGCTCGAGCTGTCGCCCGACGGGCTCACGGCGACGCTCTCCTCGCCCCGCGGTGTCGACTGGGCGGCGCTGCGTCCCCTCGCCGCCCTCGATACGGTCGCCGGCTTGGACGAGACCTACGAGGTCTCTCCTCCGCGACGCGAAGGCTCGACCTTCACGATCGAGCGGCGCTCGTCGATCTGGGAGAGCGCGAGCGTCTCGCTCCACTGCGCCGAAGACGCGGTCGAGATCCGGTTTTCCGTACGAGGGCATGGCGAGCTGACCGATGTCAACCTCCTCGGCTATCGCTCGCTGCTTCCGCGGGGCAAGTCGAACGGGTTCATGCCGAGCGGATCCGCCTTCAGAACGCTGTTCTCCCCGAACCCGTCGGATCCGCGTGTTCTTCGCCCGGCTTCCGAGTCGTGCGTGCTCGGGGTCTCGGGCGACGGCGAGCCCGGGCGAGGCCATTGGCTCTTCACTCCGGCGCCGCTCTACCTCGCGCTCAGTCCGGAGGTGGTCGCGACCCCCGGAGCAGCGCCGTGGCTCGACCTTGCGGTCGTCGCGCCCGTGGACGAGCTCGACTTCGTCCAGCTCGTCTACGAGTCGCGGGACGGCGGCTTCTCTCTTCGGCTCGAGTACGAAGGCAAGAGGCGCGTCGCAGGCGTCTTCGAGGCACCCGTACTCCTGCTCACCCCCGGCGCGCGCGATCCATACACGGGCCTCCGCCGCCATCGCGACGACCTGGCTGACCGCGGGGCGGCGCCCGCGCCGAAGCCGCGCGACCAACCGGCGTGGTGGCGCGAGCCGATCTTCTGCGGCTGGGGAGCCCAGTGCCGCATCGCGGAATCGGGCAACGGGATCGCGGCCGACCACGCCACCCAGGCGAACTACGACCAGTTCCTCGACCTTCTCGAGCAAGAGGGCGTCGTGCCCGGAATCGTCGTCCTCGACGACAAGTGGCAGGCCGACTACGGGACGAACGCGCCCGACACCGACAAGTGGCCCGACCTGAAGGGCTGGATCGGCGCCCGGCACGAGCGCGGGCAGCAGGTGCTGCTGTGGTGGAAGGCCTGGGATGCGCAGGGCCTCGGCTCCGAGGTGTGCGTCCGCAACCCCGCCGGCGAGCCCGTCGGGCTCGATCCGTCGAACCCAGCCGCGCGAGAGGTGTTGCGCGAGAGCGTGCAGGCGATGCTGTCGCCCGAAGGACTCGACGCGGACGGTCTCAAGGTCGACTTCACGGCGCGGACTCCGACTGGCCGCGCTCTCACGCACTACGGGGAGAGCTGGGGAATCGCACTGCTGCACCAGCTGCTGGCGACGGTCTACACGGCAGCCAAGGAGGCGAAGCCGGACGCACTCGTCATGACGCACACGCCTCACCCGGCTTTCGTCGACGTCACCGACATGATCCGCCTCAACGACATGGTCGCCGGTGCCTCTTCGGTCGTGCCCCAGATGCGACATCGCGCCGCGGTCGCCCGAGCCGCCTGCCCCGAGCTCCTGATCGACACCGACGACTGGAGGATCCCGTCGCTGCTCGAGTGGCGCGAATACCTCGAGGCAAAGCTCGAGCTCGGGATTCCCTCGCTCTACTACGCGGACGGGATCGACGCCACCGGGGAGCCGTTCGAGCCAGAGGACTACGCCGCGCTGCGCCGCACGTGGGCCGAATGGCGTGCGTCGTGAGCGCCGACGGCCCGAGGCGGCAACCCACGCTTGCCGACCTCGCCCGCGAGGCTGGCACGTCTGCGTCGACCGCGTCGAGGGCGCTCAGCGGCCGTGGCTATGTCTCGCCGATCGTCCGCGATCGGCTGCTCGAGGTGGCCGAACGCCTCGGATACGTTCCAAACGCCTCGGCGCGCACGCTGAAACAGCGGACGAGCCGCGTCGTCGGGGTCGCCGTCACCGAGCTCGGCAACCAGTTCTACGCGCGTCTCGCGGCGGGGATCGAGCAGGTCCTCCGGGAGGCGGATTACCAGATAGTGCTCGTCTCGGACAACAGCGATCGTGAGCAGGAGCTGGCGTGCGCGCGGGCGTTCCTCGCCATGCGCGCCGCGGGGGTGATCATCACCCCCGCGGATCGGGAGGCCGCTGCTCTGCTCGCGCGGAACGGGGTCGGCGTCGTCGAGGTCGATCGCCGGCTCGCCGAGGTGCCGTGCGATGCAGTCGTGATCGACAACGAGCTCGGCGGCAGAATCGCCACGACGCACCTGCTCGAGTTCGGGCACCGCCGGATCGGTCTCCTCGTCGCGAACACGGACTGGACGACCGACGTGGGGCGGCTGCGCGGGTACTGCGCCGCTCACGCCCTCGCAGGCGTCGAGCTCGACGAGCGGCTGATCGTCCCGATCGGATTCCATGCGGCCGATACCGAGCCGCGAATCGCACGACTGCTCGACGAGCAAGCCCCGACGGCGCTCTTCGCCGCGAACAATCTGCTGGCCGAGCACGCCTGGAACGTGCTCCGGGATCGAGGCCTCCGGCTGCCGCACGACATCTCGCTCGTCGGCTTCGACGACGTGCAGTGGACCTCGATGGTCGAGCCCGGAATCACCGTCGTCGCTCAGCCGACGCTCGAGCTTGGCCGACGAGCTGCAGCGCTGCTACTCCGGCGGATCGATGATCCGGACGGAGAGCTCGGGTTCGAGTGTCTCGAGCCGACGCTCGTCGTCCGCGGCTCGGTGGCTCAGCCGTACGCCAACGCCTGAAGCGAGAACGCTCGACGATCGCCGCCATCCACGACCAGCAGGGTTTCCGGACGCACCTTGCAACGGCGATGTGCATGTGGTTACGTTCTCACACATGGACGTTTTTGGGGTCTCAGCACCTCATCACCTGGAGGGTAGAAACGATGACTAGACGCTGGACGCGGATCGCGCTGCTCCTCGCCGGAGCAGCGCTTGGTGTGATCCTTGTGGCGGGCTCCGCAAGCGCACGGGTGGCGAAGTCGACCGGCGCGACATCTGCGCAGGCGGGCGTCACGCTCAACATCTATGGCATGGGCGGGCGTGATGACGTCGCCCAGGGCCGGCTGGACATCGCGAACAAGGTGATCCGCGACCTCGGCAACACGGTCAACAACCCGGTCGGAGGCTTCAACGACCAGGCCTTCCTCGCGAGGTTGGCGGCCCGCGACATTCCGGATCTCGTCTACATGGATCGCAACCTGGTCGGCACCTATGCCGCACGGAACGCGTTGGTGCCACTCGCCAACTGTCTGGCGGCGGAGAAGATCGACCGCAAGATGTACCGTGCCGCGGCGCTCAGCCAGGTGACGTACAAGGGGCAGTTGTACGCGCTGCCCGAGTTCACGAACCAGATCACGTTGATCGTGAACAACAACGTGGCGCAGCAGGCCGGCGTGGCTGTTGCGGACATCCAGACCACCAACCTGGTCAAGCTCCGGCAGGCGAACAAGAAGATGCTCCGGACCGACGGCGGCCGGGTCACCCGGATCGGCGTCGACCCGAAGCTGCCCGAGTTCTTCCCGCTCTGGGTGAAGCGCTACGGCGCCGATCTGATCTCGAAGGACGGCCTCAAGGCCCAGCTGAACTCGAGGCAGGCAGTGGCGGCGCTCACCTACTCGGTCTCCCTGATCAACGATCACGGCGGTTGGAACCGGTTCAAGGCGTTCCGCGACACGTTCGACTACTTCGGGCGAATCAACCCGATGTCCGGGAACCAAATGGGCGCAACTCCCTTCGAGATCCTTCTGGTACAACGTCCTCGCTGAGGGCGCGCCGGTGAACATCACGGCGAAGTACTGGACGAACCTGAAGGGCGGCCCGCTGACCATGTTGAGTGGTAGCGGCTGGGCGATCCCACGTGGTGCGAAGAACCCCGGCTTGGCCTGCAAGTTCATGAAGGCGATGACCGCGGTCGACACGTGGAAGGCCGTTGCGAAGAGCCGTTACGACCTGCGCAAGCGGCAAGGCCGGGCGTTCACCGGTCTCTACACCGCGAATACGCAGGCTGACGTCAAGATCTACGAGGACATCTACCAGGCGGTAGGGAACAAGGACTTCGACGACGCGGTCACACTGCTCGTTCGCGCCCCGAGGTACGGCTTCGCGATCCCGCTCTCACCTGCGAGCGCCGAGTTCCGGCAGGCGTGGCTCGACGCGGTGAACCGCGTCCTCGAGGGTCGCCAGAGCCCGCGCCAGGCGCTCGACCAAGCGCAGCGCGAGGCCCAGGCCGCGATCAACAAAGCGAGGTAAGCACCGCCGTTGGCGGCCGCCGCCGGCAGCAACGCAGCGACGGGTCCCCCCTCAGGGACCCGTCGCTCGCGGTCCCGCTTCAGGGAGCGGGAGACCTGGACGGCCTACCTCTTCATCCTCCCGTGGGTGATCGGCTTCCTCGCGCTGACCGCCGGTCCGATGGTCGCGAGCCTCTACTTCTCGTTCACCGACTACGGCGTCCAGCAGATCGCCGGATTCGAGCCCACGAACCGCGTGGGGTTCGACAATTATCGCCAGCTCCTCGACGACCCCCGGATCGGTCTCTCGCTCAAGAACACGTTCATCTACACGATCATGACCGTCCCGGCGAAGATGGCCGTGGCGCTCGGGCTTGCGCTGATCCTCGCGCGGCTCGCCTTTGCGTCCGGCTTCTTCCGGACTGTCTTCTATCTCCCCGACATCACGCCTCCGGTCGCGATCGGGATCATGATCCTCGTCCTCTTCAACGGCTCGACGGGAGTCGTCAACCGCGCGCTCGAGTTCATCGGGATCCCAGGCCCGTTCTGGACGACCGATCCGACCTGGATCAAGCCGGCTCTCGCGATCATGAGCGTCTGGACGGTGGGCGGGACGATGGTCATCTACCTCGCGGCACTGAAGGCCGTCCCGACCCATCTCTACGAGGCGGCCGCGATCGACGGTGCCGGGCCGTGGCGACGCTTCTTCAACATCACGCTGCCGCTGATCAGCCCCGCGCTGTTCTTCACGTTCATCGTGCTCACGATCGCCGGCCTCCAGACCTTCACAGAGGTCTTCACGGCGTTCTTCGGGGCCGGATCGACCGGCGCGGAAGATCCCGACGCCGCGCTGATGAGCGTCGTCTATCTCTTCCGGCAGGCGTTCACGTTCTTCAACATGGGGTTCGCCTCGGCCATGGCTTGGCTGCTGTTCGCGATCATCATGGTGATCACCGGGATCCAGTTTCTCGTCAGCCGCCGGTTCGTCTTCTACCAGGGTGACTCGCGGTGAGCACCGGCGGCCAGCCCAACCTTCCGACGGCCGGCGCGGGCGTCGCGACCCCACGCGTCGGCTCGGGAATGCTCGGGCGGGCGCTCGGCCGGGGCCGAGGTCAGGGAGGCGGTCCCAGGTTCGGACGGCTCCGGTCCGGGATCTTCATGGCCCTACTCGCCGGGATCTCGATCCTCGCGCTGTATCCATTCGTCTGGCTCTTCAGCGCGTCGTTCAAGCCTCAGGGCGACGTCTTCGACAACCGGCTCATTCCGCGCGACTGGCAGTGGAACTACACCGGCGACCCGACCCCCGTCCCCGGCGACGAGCGTCTCTTCGCGCTCCCCGACCTGCCAATGCTCTCGTGGATCTGGAACAGCGTCTGGATCGGGCTGCTCGCTGCCAGCATCGTCGCCGTCTCGAGCGCGATCGTCGCCTTCGCGTTCGCCTACTTCCGCTTCCCCGGGCGGAACGTGTTGTTCGGGCTCATCCTCGCGACGATGATGCTGCCTGGAGCGGTGACGATGATCCCCGTCTACCTGATCTGGAACGAGATCACCAAGCTCACGAGCGAGGCGGGAGCGCTCGCATTCATGCCCGACATCGGCGTCAACACGCAGTACCCGCTGTGGGTGCCGAACTTCTTCGGCAGCGCCTTCTACATCTTCCTCCTGCGCCAGTTCTTCCTCGGGATCCCGCGCGAGCTGTTCGAGGCCTCGCGCATGGACGGGGACAGCTACTTCTCGATGTTCCGGAGAATCGCGCTTCCGCTTGCGAAACCAGCTTTGATCGTCGTCTTCATCTTCGAGCTGCAGGCGAAGTGGTTCGACCTGATCACGCCGCTCATCTACCTCCGGGACACCGCCCTCTACACGCTCCCGCTCGGACTGAAGACGATTCTCGACCAGCAGGGCGCCGGTGGCGGCGGTGAGGGACGCTGGGAGATCATCATGGCCGGAACCGTGATCACGGTTCTGCCGATGGTGATTCTGTTCGCGATCTTCCAGCGGTTCTTCGTCGAGGGCATCGCCACCCAGGGACGGAAGGGCTAGTGACGACGGCTGGCGCGGCCAGCGCCGTCCCGGACGGTTCGGTTGCCGTGCGGCCGGCGTACGTGCTCGGCCTCGACATCGGCGGTACGAAGCTGGCGGCAGGCGTGGTCGACCGTACCGGGAAGATCCTCTCTTTCGCCGTCGAGTCGACAAGGGCGGAGGAAGGGCCTGCGCGAGGCCTCGAGCGCCTGTTCGGGATCGGCCGCCGCGCGATCGCGGAATCGGGAGTCGATTCCGCAGACGTCGTCGGGGTCGGGATCGGGGCGGGTGGCCCTCTCGACACTCGCCTCGGGATCCTCACGGCCCCGCCGCACCTGCCCGGCTGGCTGGAGGTGCCGCTGGCTGCGCAAGCCGAGCACGCCTTCGAGTTGCCCGTCGCAGTGGAGAACGATGCGACGGCCGCCGCTGCCGGCGAGCACCGCTACGGGGCAGGCGCCGGGACGAGCCATATGGTCTATCTGACGATCTCTACCGGGGTCGGAGGCGGGATCGTGATCGATGGGCGGCTCTATCGGGGCGCGAGCGGCAACGGCGGCGAACTCGGCCACGTGACGGTCGACTGCGACGGCCGGCTCTGCCGCGGCTGCGGCCGCAAGGGCTGTCTCGAGGCCTTTGTCTCGGGCACCTCGATCGCCGAGCGGGCGGCCGAAGCAGGGATGGGTGCGGTGACGGCGGGCGAGGTCGCAGCGGAGGCCCGCGACGGCAACCCGATCGCCACCCGGGTCTGGAACGAGACGACGGAGGCGCTCGCCTGCGGACTCACCTCTATCGTCAACCTGTTCGAACCACAGCTCGTCGTCCTTGGCGGGGGCGTGGTCAGCGGAACCGGTGAACAGCTGCTCGGGCCGGTTCGGGATCGCGTCCGCACGGATGCGATGCGGCCCGCCGCGGGCGCCGCGCGGATCGTCCAGGCCGCGCTCGGCCCTCAGGTCGGCGTGGTCGGGGCGGCGGCTATCGCGTGGGAGCGCGCCGCCGCTGACAACCTGCTCGCGCATGACTGACGCGGGCAGCCGCGCGCTTGCCGAGCACCTCGCGCTGGCCACTGGGGCCGAGTCCCTCTTGCCGGTCGTGGCTGCGGTAGGGCAACTCGTCGTGGATTGCTTCTCAGCAGGCGGGCGGGTCTACACCTTCGGGAACGGCGGTAGCTCAGTCGACGCGAACCACTTCGCGGAGGAGCTCGTCGGCCGTTTTCGTCGCGAGCGTCGTCCGCTGCCGGCACAGTCGCTCGCGGTCGACTCCGCCGCGCTCACCTGCATCGCGAACGACTACTCCTTCGAACAGGTCTTCGAGCGACAGGTGCAGGCGTTCGTGCAGAGCCGGGGACGTCGTCGTCGCCTTCTCGACGAGCGGGCGCTCTCCGAACGTCGTCCGCGGTCTCGCCGCCGCCGGGAGCGCCGGCGCGACGACCGTCCTCTTCGGCGGCGGGGACGGCGGGCCCGCGCTCGAGCACGCCGACCACGCGCTCCTCGTCCCGTCGGAGTCGACCGCGAGGATCCAGGAGCTCCACGTCTTCCTGCTCCACGTCGTCATCGACCGGGTCGACCGCTGGGCCGCCGGCGAATGAGCGACCGTCGCCTGCACATGATCGGCAACGCGCACATCGACCCCGTCTGGCTCTGGCAGTGGCCGGAGGGCTACCAGGAGGTGCGCGCCACCTTCCAGTCGGCGATCGACCGGATGGACGAATACCCGGACTTCGTCTTCACCTGCGACTCGTCCCTCTTCTTCGAGTGGGTCGAGGAGAGCGATCCCGCGCTCTTCGAGCGGATCAAGGCCACGGATCGCGGACGGCCGCTTCCAGGTCGTCGGCGGCTGGTGGGTCGAGCCGGACTGCAACATCCCGGGTGGCGAGTCGCTCGTGCGGCAGGCGCTCTACGGGCAGCGCTATCTGCGGGAGAAGTTCGGGATCGTCGCGACGACCGGGGCGAACCTCGACTCGTTCGGCCACAGCGCGGCGATCCCCCAGATCCTCGCGAAGAGCGGGATCGACTCCTACGTCTTCCTGCGTCCCGGGCCGGAAGAGAAGGCGCTCGAGAGCCCGATCTTCTGGTGGGAGTCGCCGGACGGGTCGCGCGTCCTCGCCTACCGGATCCCGCACGAGTACTGCGCCCCGAAGGACGATCTCGGCGAGCACGTCGAGAAGGCGCTCGCGTCCCTGCCGGACGGCGACGAGGAGTACGCCGTCTTCTACGGGGTGGGCAACCACGGAGGCGGGCCCGACGAAGTCGAATCTCGACCAGATCGCGCGCCTGAACGAGGAGGGGGACGGCCCGCGGCTCGAGCTCAGCTCGCTCCGCCGGTTCTTCGACGGGCTGGCGCGCGAGAACGGGGCCTACCCGACGATCCGGGGCGAGCTCCAGCACCACGCCCCCGGCTGCTACACGACCCACTCCGGGATCAAGCGCTGGAACCGCCGCGCCGAGAACCTGCTCGCGACGGCCGAGAGGTGGAGCGCGGTCGCCGACTCGCTCGGGCTTCGGCCCTATCCGCTCGACGAACTGACCCGCGCGTGGAAGCTGCTCCTCTTCAACCAGTTCCACGACACCCTCGCCGGTACGTCGATCGAGCCCGCCTACGAGGACGCGCGCGACCAGATCGGGCACGCAGCGTCACTCGCGGCCAATGCGTTCAACGCCGCGATCCAGTCGATCGCGCGGCAGATCCACATCGAGCCCGAGGAGGAGATGCGACCGGTCGTCGTCTTCAACCCGCACCCGTGGACGCTTCTCGCGGATGTCGAGGTCGAGTACACGTGGCTGCGGGAGCAGGGCGCCCATGTGGTCGACGACGAGGGCGAGCACGTGCCGATGCAGCTGACGCGCCCGCTGACGACGATGAGCGCCTCGCGGGGTCGGCTCGCGTTTCCGGTGGAGGTGCCGGCGCTGGGCTACCGCACCTACCGGATCCGCAAGGGAGCCGTCGAGCTCGCGCCGCTGCCAGCGTCGGAGACCCGGATCGAGAACGAGTATCTCGTGCTCGAGGTCGACCCGGCCACCGGTCGGATCGCGAAGCTCGTCCTGAAGGCAAGCGGTGTCGACCTCGCTGCCCCCGCGTCGAAGCACGCCGTCGTCGTCGAGGACCTGAGCGACACCTGGGGCCATGGCGTCAGGGCCTACGACCGGGAGATCGGCGAGTTCGCGTGCGAGCGGACGCGCCTCGTCGAGACCGGCCCGGTTCGCTCGATCGTCCGCGTCGACAGCCGCTTCGGCAACTCGACGCTCCGAGAGGACTACGTGCTCGCTGCGGGTGCGGCCTACGTCGACGTTCGCATCACGCTCGACTGGCACGAGCAGCTGAAGCTGCTGAAGTTGCGCTATCCCACCTCAGTCGAGACGGAGACGGCGACCTTCGAGACGCCCTATGGACACCTAGAGCGTCCGAGCAGCGGGGACGAAGAGCCAGGGCAGTCGTGGGTCGACGTCTCCGCGGGCGGCCGCGGGCTGACCGTGATCAACAACGCAAAGGGCGGCTACGACGTTCGCGGCGGCGACATCGGGATCAGCGTCGTCCGCAGCCCCGTCTGGGCCTGGCACGATCCCCGCGAGCTCGAGGAAGGCGGCGACTTCAGCTACATGGATCAGGGCCGCCAGGACTTTCACGTGAGGCTCGTCCCCCACGCGGGCGACTGGCGCGCCGCCGATGTGGTCCGGCGCGCCGCAGAGCTGAATCAGCCCCCGTTCGCGCTGATCGAGACGTACCACGCCGGGCCGCTTCCGCAGGCACGCAGCTTCGCCTCCGACGGCGGCGGCGGCGTCGTCCTCACCGTCCTCAAGGGCGCGGAAGACGGAGGGGGATACGTCGTTCGGGCCTACGAGACGGCCGGACGTACGACGGACGCGTCGCTGCGGGTACTGGACTGGACGATCGAGGCCGAGTTCGGCGCCCACGAGATCAAGACGTTCGTTCTGGCGACCGGCGATGCCGCCGTCGAGACAGATCTGCTCGAATCGTGAGCTCGCTCGACGGGGAATGGCAACTGCAGGGCTGGCTCGGCGAGGAGTGGCGCTGGCACGTGAACGACCCGTGGGAGGGGCCGGGTTGGCTGGCCGCGCGCGTGCCGGGCAGTGTCATCGACGACCTCATCCGCGCAGGAGAGGTGCACGACCCCTACTTCGAGCGCCAGAGCCGGCTCGCCGAGTGGGTACCTGCGCGGACCTGGGTGTACCGCCGCCGGGTGGAAGGCGGCACGATCGAGTTCGGCGGAGTCGACCATGAGGCGACCGTGCACGTCGACGGCGAGGAGGTGGCACACCACGTCGGAGCGTTTACGGCATTCCGCGTCGAGGTGCCTGCGGGGGAGCACGTGCTCGCCGTCGCGGTTCATGCCGCTCCGGAAAGCGAGGCTCAGGTCGGCCGGACGAGCCGAGTTCGAGTCCACAAAAGCCGGATGGGGTACGGCTGGGACTTCTGCCCGCGCCTGATCCACCAGGGGATCTGGCGGCCGGTCACGTTCGATCCACCCGCCGCGCGAGCGCCGCTCGTGCGTCTCGAAGCTGGCGTCGGGACGGTCGAGCTCGACGGGGACGTCGTGCTTCGCGTCGAGGAGCCGCTGCTCTGGTGGCCCAACGGGCTCGGGGAACAATCGCTCTACGACGCGGCCGGTTACTCCATCGGCTTCCGCACGGTCGAGCTGGCGGACGACTACGCGCTCGTCGTCAACGGAGTCCGCACCCCGATCAGGGGCTGGAACTGGGTGCCGATCGATGCGCTGTACGGAGTTCCGCGCCCGGAGAAGCTCGCGCACCTGCTGGGCCTCGCCGCCGAGTCGGGAGCGAACCTCGTGCGCGTCTGGGGTGGCGGGCTGATCGAGACGACCGAGTTCTACGAGCTCTGCGACCGGCTCGGCCTCCTCGTCTGGCAGGAGTTCAGCCAGTCGAGCTCGGGCCTGGAGAACGTCCCTTCGGACGATCCCGACTTCGTGTCGGCACTGCGAGAGGACGCAATGCAGGTCGTCCCGCGCCTCCGTCGCCATCCCTCGCTGGCGATCTGGGGCGGCGGCAACGAGCTCGATGCGGACGGCTCGGAGCCGGCGCTCGTCGCGTTGCGCGAAGTCGTGGAGGAACTCGATTCCGGTCGGTCGTGGGTGCCGACCTCGCCCTCGGCGGACGGACGAGATCTGCACGGCCCCTGGGAGCATCAAGGTCTGCGCGAGCACCCCCATCACTACGAGTCGCGCCGCGCCGACCTGCACAGTGAATTCGGGGTCGAGGGGATGACGAACCGGCGAGCACTCGAGGCGCTGATCGCGGAGGAGCATCGTTGGCCGGCCGACCGCTCGAACCCCGTCTACGCGCACCTCGGCGCCTGGTGGAACAACGCCCCGCTCGTGCAGGCGTGCTTCGGCGGCCGGCTCGACGGGATCGAGCATTCTCCGTCGCGCCTCCCAGTGGCTTCAGTACGAGGGGCTCCGCTACGCCGTCGAAGCGACGATCCGCCGCGGCGCCGGGGTCATCCCCTGGCAGCTCAACGAGCCGTTTCCGAACGCCTGGTGCACGACCTCCGTCGACTGGCGGGGCGACCCGAAGCCTGCCTACTGGGGCGTGCGGCGTGCGTATCTCGGAGCGCCGAGCGCGTCGTTCGCGACCTGGGCCTGGGGCTCCGAGGCCGAGCAGGAGGTGCGCGCGCACGTCACTGCGCCGGCGCGCCTCGTCGATCTCGACGGCGGCGTCGTCGCCGAGTCGCACGGCGGTGAGATCACTGCCCCGCTCGCGGCGTTCGCGGCCGACGTCTTCGTCCTCGACGTTGGTGGAAATCGCTACGCGATGAGCCGCACGGAGGATCTCGCGCCGCTCCTCGACCTGCCGCGCACGCAGCTCGAGCTCGTGCGCGACGAGCACAAGCTCGTCGTTCGCAACAGCGGGAGCGTCGCGGCGCTCGGGCTGGTGCTCGAAGACGCGCGACCCGCGGACGACCCCGGCTGGGTCTCTTTCTCCGACAACGTGCTCGACCTCCTACCGGGCGAGGCGCGTGAGCTCGAGATCGACGGGCCTGTCGGCGAGCTGCGCGCAGAGGCCTGGAATGCTGCGGCTTAGCGCGCTCGCGCCGGACGGCTCAGCCGTGAACGGGTTCGCCTTCGAGGGAGCGGCTGCGATCTGGGAGGGGCACGAGCCCGTGGAGGCCGGGATCCGCGTCGAGCGCATCCTGCCGGCGACCGACGATCCGCATTGGCTCGTCCCGGGCGTCTTTTACGGTGAGAACCGCCCGGCAGGAAACACACGCCTTTATCCGCGCTTCACGCCCGGTCACACCGACCTCGAGCGGATGGAATCGCCCTCGTGGTCGTTCCGTGCGGATCGCTGCGCGACCCCTGCAGTCTTCGCGCGCGGCGGCGGTCTCGTGACGCAGGAGCGGAGCCCGATCGGGCAGGCCGGGGTCGGCTTCGCGCTCCGCGACGGACGGCCCGTGATCTGGCTCGATTTTCCCTATCGCGAGGAGCCTCTTCGCTACAACGGCAGCGGTATCCCCGAGCCGCCCGACGTGCAGACGCATCGCTGGCAGCCCGGCGAGCGCGTCGAGCTCTCGTTCCGGGTGGCCGACGAGGAGCCCGCGGCCGTGCTTCGCGACCTCGTCACCACGACCTTCGAGGACCCGAGCTGGGTCTCCGTCGAGGAGGCAGCCGCGCTGAGCGCATGGGGGCTCTGGCGCTGGCACTACCGCTCCGATCCCGCACGGCTGATGGAGACGGCTGCGTTCGACCGCGACGGCTTCGGTGCCATGGGCGACCGCGACAACATGCACGTCTCGTGGGTGAGCGGCACGCCGTACGCCCATGCGCTACTCCGTCACGGGCGCCGGATCGGCAACGAGGACTACGTCGACGCGGCATCCGCCGTCCTCGACCATGTGGCCTCGAACCTCACGCCCGGCGGGACACTCTGGGCGCAGTGGACGTCCGAGCGAGGCTGGACGACGGGCTGGCACCCAGACAGGAGCCGGCTGCATTCCCGCACGCTGGCGGATGCGACGCTCTTCCTCCACCGCTCGGGCGAGCGCTGGCACGAGGCCGTCCACTCGAACCTCGCCGTCGTCCGGCGCGTCCAGCGCGACGACGGCGCGCTCCCGGCCGCCCACCACGTCGAGACGGGTGAGGCTGTCTCCTGGGACGGAACGGCTGGGATGGCCTGGATTCCGGTACTCGTCGAGGCCGGTTACCTCGACGAGGCGCGTGCGGCGGGCGAATACTTCAAGCGGTTCGACACCTGGTACGGAGCGCCGGAGGACGTCGATCTCGCTCCGACCTCCGAGGACGGCTATGCGGCCGTGATGGCCTTCGTCGCCCTCGAGGACTGGGAGACGGCGCGACGGGCGGCCGACTGGATGCTCACCTACCGCTACACCTTCGACGTCGCCTTCTCGGAGCGGACGCTGCTCGGCCGCTACGGCTTCCGGACGCGGGGTGCCGACCAGGCATCGCCCTCGAACCAGCATCTGCACGCGTTCGGGCTGATCTGCCTGCCCGAGATGCTGCGGCTCGCGGACGCGAGCGGCGACGAGTACTACCGGCGGACGACGCTCGAGAACCTGGCCTGCTTCCGCCAGTTCGTCGCGCGGCAGGACGGCGACTTCGGCGCCTACCGCGGAATGGTCAGCGAGCGCTACTACCAGACGGACTGCTTCCAGGCGAAAGGGATGCTGCTCACCCTCTCCCACGCGTGGAGCGTCGGTGTGCTCCTCTACGCCTGCGAGGAGATGCTCCGGGTGACGACCTTCCCGGACGGTTTCCTCTGGGGGGTCGGAACCTCGGCGTACCAGGTCGAAGGGGCGGTCGATGCCGACGGTCGCGGAGAGTCGATCTGGGATCGCTTCGCGGGCGAGAGCGGCGACCGGGGGGACATCGCATGCGATCACTACCGGCGCTGGCGCAACGACGTCGAGCTGCTGGGCGAGCTCGGGGTCAACGCCTATCGCTTCTCGCTCGCGTGGCCGCGCCTCTTCCCGACGGGACGCGGCGCTCGGGAGCAGCGCGGCTTCGACCACTACGACCGCCTCCTCGACGCGCTGCTGGAGCGGGGGATCGAGCCGGTCGTCACGCTCTACCACTGGGATCTGCCCCAGGCGCTCGAGGAGACCGGAGGCTGGCGGAATCGGGATACCGTCGAGCGCTTCGTGGACTACGCCGCGGCCTGCTTCGACGCCTTCGGCGACCGGGTCCGCTGGTGGCTGACGATCAACGAGCCGTGGATCGTCGGTCTCCTCGGCTACCTGCACGGCCTTCACGCGCCTGGGTATCGGGGCGACGTTCTCGGCGAGGTGACGGTGTTCCATCATCTCCTGCTCGCTCACGGCCGCGCCGTCCACGAGTACCGGAAGGCCGGGCTCGACGGCCGCATCGGCCTCGCGCCCAACCTCTCGCCCCACTACCCGGCGAGCGACGCTCCGGCCGACCGCGAGGCGAGCGAGGCCTCCGACGGCTACGTCAATCGCTGGTTCCTCGATGCCGTCTTCCGCGGCGCCTACCCGGAGGACATGCGCCGGCGCTACGAGGAGCTGCTCGGCCCACTCGACTTCATCCACGATGGAGATCTCGCCACGATCGCGGCACCGACCGACTACCTGGGGGTCAACTACTACGCGCCGCGCGTGATCCAGGCCGTGCCCGGTGACACCCCGTGGCCGTGGCGCGTCGTCGTCCCGGAGGGCATGCGCACGACGGCCGGCTTCACAGCCGGGGTCGCGCGCACCGAGGCCGGGACGCCGATCGTCCCCTCCGCCCTCACCGATCTCCTCGTCCGCGTGCGCGACGACTACGGCTCGGTGCCGATCCTGATCACCGAGAACGGCGCCGTCTTCCCGGAGCCTCTGCACGACGAGCGTCGGATCGCGTTCATCCGTGATCATCTCGTCGCCCTGGGCGAAGCGATCGGGAGGGGCGTTCCGGTCGTCGGCTACTGCCACTGGTCGTTCCTCGACAACTTCGAATGGGCGCTCGGCTACGCGCAGCGCTTCGGGCTGGTTCACGTCGACTACGACACGCTCGAGCGGACGATCAAGGACAGCGGCCGCTACTACGCGCAGGTGGCGCGATCGAATGGAGTGGATCTGTGATCACGCTCGACGCGCTCGCTCGTCCGAGCTGGGACATTTCTCATGGTCGCGATGGATCAGCGTGAATCGCTGCGCACGATGCTCGCCGGCCATCACCCCGGAGAGATCTCGACGGAGCAGCTCGTCCGGTTCAAGCTGGCGGTGGCGCGCGAGTTGGGCGGTTTGGCCTCCGGCCTCCTGATCGACGACGAGTACGGCTCGGAGGTCGTGGCCGAGGCCGCACGTCTCCTGCCCCGATCGTGCGGCCTGATCCTGGCCGTGGACGTGCTGCAGCAGCCGCCGGGTGGGATCGTCGAGGACACGACGCTCGCCGAGCCGCGCGAGCTCGATCCGGCCGTCGTCGCGCTCAAGCTGCTGGTGATCTGGCGCGACGACGCCCAGCGAGCCCGTCGCCGGGAGATGTCGCTTGCCTTCTCCGAGCTCGCGCGAGAGCACGGGCTGCTCTCCGTGCTCGAGCCTGTCGTCCGCGGGCCTGACGGCTTCGAACGCGATGCGGCGATCGTCGAGGCGGCCGTCGAGCTATCTCCGACCGGCTGCGACCTCTACAAGTGCCAGGTTCCGCTCGAGGGGAAAGGCGACCCCGACGAGATCACTCGCTGGGCGCACAAGATCGACGCTGCCGCCGCGTGCCCGTGGGTCGTCCTCTCCCAGGGCGTCGACCCCGAGGACTTCCCTGCAGCGGTCGAAGCCTCGTGCAAGGGCGGGGCGTCCGGGATGCTTGCCGGCCGCGCAGTCTGGACTGCGACGTTGCCTGCGGACGACCCCACCGAGCTCCTGCGCACCGAGTCGGTACCGCGACTCCGGGAGCTCGGAGCAATCGTGGACGCACACGGGCGACCATGGCGAGAGAAAGGATCGAGGTGAGCGCCGAGCACTTTCGCGAGTACGGGTACCTCCTCTGCGAAGGCGTGTTCGAGGCAGCCGAGGTCGAGGAGATGCGCGACGCGCTCGAGCGGATCCTCAAGACAGTGGCCGGGACGGAGCACGACGAGAACCACGCCTGGAAAGGCGTCGCGCAGGATGCCATCCTCAAGGGGTTCCACAACATCCAGTACCACGACGCGGCGTTCACGCGGGCGGCGGCGAATCCGAAGCTCGTGGACGTGCTGACGCAGCTGATCGGCCCGAACGTCCAACTGCACCACACGAAGATGCTCGTCAAACCGCCCGAGCAGGGAGCGCCGTTCCCTATGCACCAGGACTACCCGTACTTCCCCCACACCCGGCACAGCGTCCTCGCGGCGAGCGTCCATCTCGACGACACGAACGAGGAGAACGGTTGCCTGCGTGTGATCGCGGGATCGCACAAGCACGGCCCGCTCGAGTCGCAGGGGGCGAGCAACACGCTCGCGGTTCCGCTCGAGGACGGCGAGCCGATACCGGCGAGCGCCGGTGACGTCGTCATCTTCAGCTACCTGACGATCCACGGGTCGGGCGTGAACGCAAGCAACGCCGCTCGCCGGAACGTCCTCTTCCAGTATCGCGATCCGGCCGACGAGCCGGTGCTCGCGAACGGCGTCGAGGAGCACGTCGACTGGGGCCAGGGGCTGATGGTTGCCGGGCGGAACCCGTTCTACTGGGAGCGGCACCCGAGGTTCGAGGTCAAGCCCGCATGACCGGAGGAGGGCGCGGCGCGCGTGGGGGTCGACGCGCTGGCCGAGTCGTGGGCGGCCTGGCCAGGCGCTTCTACCCGGCACTCGCGGCCCGTCGTGGTGTGGCGGTGCAGGACATCGACGTCGTCGCGCTCCAGGACACGCTGCGAGACGAAGGCCAAGTGGTCGCAGCGTGATCGCGTTCATGACAGCGAACTACGTCGCACGCGAGACCGGCTACGCGATGCACGGCTGGGGCCACGGCGACCGCGCGACCAACGAGTGGTTCGCGCCGCTCGAGACGTACGGCGCTCGGCTGGACGAGCTTCTCGAAGGGATCAGCGCGCTCGGCTTCGACGCCGTCGACTTCTGGGGCGCACATCTGGGTACCGAGTGGGCGACCGACGAGCACGTCGCTCTCGCGCTTGCCTCACTCGGACGGCACGGGCTCTCGCTCGCCACCTATGCGACCTGGATCGGCCCTTCGAACGTCGAGCGTGCGTGCGAGCTCGCGTCCGCGCTCGGCACCGACACGATCGGTGGTGGCATCTCGGGCGACCCCGCTGAAATTGCTCCCGTGCTCGCGAGGTCCGGAATCCGGCTTGCGATCGAAAACCACCCCGAGCGAACGCCGGCAGAGATGCTCGCGAAGATCGAGCGCGGAGGAGCCACCATGGCGACGACCGTGGACACCGGCTGGTGGGCGACGCACGGTTATGACCCCACCCGCGCGATCGAGGAGCTGGGGGAGCATGTCGCCCACGTCCACCTCAAGGACGTGCGCGCGCTCGGCGACCCGCACGAGACCTGCCCGTGGGGCGAAGGGATCGTCGATGTCGAGGCGTGCATCCGCGCCCTGGAGCGGATCGGCTACACCGGCGTCTACGTCGTGGAGCACGAGCCGGAGCGTCACGACCCAAGCGAGGAGTGTCGGGCGATGCGAGCGACGCTCGAGCGGTGGCTCGGGTGAGAATCGGGATCGTCGGCTGCGGCAACATCGCTGACCGCTACGCGGCGCGGATCGCCGCCTACGAACGGCTCGAGCTCGCAGGCGTCACCGACATCCGTCCCGGTCGCGCCGAAGCGTTCGCCGCCGAGTACGGAGGACGGGTCTACGCCGACCTTGCCGCGCTCCTCGACGATTCGTCGGTCGACACCGTCGTCAATCTGACCGAGCCCCAAGCGCACGCGACGGTGAGCAGAGCGGCGCTCGAGTCGGGTAAGCACGTGCACAGCGAGAAGCCGCTTGCACTCTCCCACGCGGAGGCCCGGGAGCTCGTCGAGCTCGCCCGTGCAGCTGGTGTTCGCCTGAGCGCGGCGCCGGCGACACTCCTCGGCGAGGCGCAGCAGACGCTGTGGAAGCTCGTCCGGAACGGTGCGATCGGTCGCGTCCGGGTCGTCTACGGCGAGGCGAACTGGGGCAGGATCGAGGCTTGGCACCCGGATCCGCGGGCGCTCTACGGCGTCGGCCCGCTCGTCGATGTCGGTATCTACCCGCTCACGATCGCGACAGCGATCTTCGGCCCGGCGCGGCGGGTGACCGCCTACGCGGCGATCGTCGAGCCCGACCGGATGCTTGGCTCGGGCGAGTCCTTCCGACCCGAGGCTCCGGACTTCGTCGTCGCGGTGGTCGAGCTCGAATCCCGGGTCGTGATCCGTCTGACCGCGAGCTTCTACGTGCCGGAGTCTCAGCAGCGCGGGCTCGAGCTGCACGGCGACGAGGGCTCGCTGTGGCTGCCGAGCTGGGGCGAGGCCAACTCCCGTCTCATGCATCAGGCTCGCGGAGGCGAGTATGAGCCGGTAGCGCCTCTCCGCCCTCCGTATGCGGGAATCGACTGGGGAGCTGCTCTCGACGACCTGGCCGCGGCCATCGAGACGGGCCGCCCCCACCGGGCGAGCGGAGAGCAGGCGGCGCACGTCGTCGAGATCCTGGAGGCCGTTCGCACGTCCGCGGCCGCCGGCGGTGGCTGCATCGAGATTCAGTCGAGCTTCGAAGCACCCGAGCCGCTGGACTGGGCCAAGTGAGTGAACGGGCCTTCCGCGCGCCGGGCCGCGTCAACCTGATCGGTGACCACACCGACTACAACGAGGGATTCGTGCTCCCGCTCGCGATCCAGCTCGAGTGCGTGATCCGTGCGCGGCCTCACGAGCGCGTTCGCCTGCGCTCGCGCGAGTTGGGCACCGAGGTCGACCTGCCGGCGGAGGGGAGCGCGAACCCGCGTGCGATTCCCGGCTGGGGCCGCTACGTCGCCGGCGTCATCGGCGCGCTCGCCGCGCGCGGCAGACCCTCGGTCGGCCTGGAGGGAACGGTGAGATCGAGCGTCCCCGTCGGCTCCGGGCTCTCGTCGAGCGCGGCGCTCGAAGTTGCGGTTGCGCTCGCTCTCTGCGCCGTTGCCACATTCGAGCTCGAGCCGCTCGAGCTTGCGCTCGCCTGTCAGGAGGCCGAGCAAGCCGCCACCGGCGTGCCCTCGGGGATCATGGATCAGCTGGCCTCGATCTTCGGTCGGAAAGACGAGGCCCTGCTGATCGACTGCCGCAGCTTCGCCGTCGACTCGGTGCCGCTCCCGGCCGAAGTGGGAGTCGTCGTGCTCGATACCAAGACGATGCGTGAGCTCGAGAACACCGCGTACGCAGAGCGGCGGGCTGCCTGCGAGGCCACTGCAGCCAGGCTCGGAGTTCGCTCCCTCCGGGATGCAACTGCGGAGCAGGTCGCCGACGACCCTCGCGCGCGTCACGTCGTCTCCGAGAACGCGCGGACGCTCGCGATGGCCGCCGCACTGACGTCGGGAGACATCGGAGCACTGGGACCCCTCCTCTCCGCGAGCCACGCGAGCCTGCGCGACGACTACGAGGTGTCGACACGCGAGCTCGACGCCGGCGCCGCAGCCCTCGAATCGGCCGGCGCCTATGGAGCCCGACTCACGGGCGCGGGCTTCGGCGGTTGCGTGGTCGCCCTGGCTCCTCGCTCCGAAACCCGGCGCATCGCTGCCGAGGCGGCGACCGACTATCGAGCGGCGACCGGGCTCGAGCCGGCGACGTATGTCGTCAGAGCCGCCGCCGGAGCAGGCCGGTCGTACCTGTTCCCGCTGGGTGACCGCTAGCCGAGAGCTCGGGTGTATCGAGTCGCCAACGCGCGCGGTGCTAGTGATCAGCGCAGAGACTGGTCGGGCGCCGGTGCGACGAGCCAAACAAGCTGACACGGCCGAGACCAAGATGGACTCTTTCGATTCTGAGGCGCGACCCGCCCCCGATTGCCTGAAGCCTGCCAATTGGCTGAGCGCAGGCCGGGACGCAGGTCTCGGATCGGGTCATGGATCAGGTCAAGGAGACAGGGCAGGACGCACTCGAACGGGGCAAGCAGGTCGCCCAGGAAGCTGTCGAGAGCGCCAAGGACACCGCGAAGGAGAGCGGCAAGGAGCAGGGCAAGCAGGTCGCTGAGAACGTCAAGGAGACGGCCCGCGAGGTCGCACCTACCGGCGGCGGCTCAGGTAAGAGCTAAATCGGAGAGCGGTGCGCGCGAGGCGATGGTGAGAGGGGTCACCGAGTGTGGCCCCTCCCACGGCCAGCCGCGCCGAAGGTAGTGCCGACTGAGCGTGGCGCGCATGCGCCGCAAAACGTCAATGAGGGGGAGGAAAGATGCGAACCGCTCGCTGACCTCGGCGATGCGTTCGTTCACCTCGCGGAAGAGAGCCTCGTTCGCGGCCAGCCGTTCTTCTCGCGTCCTCATGCCGGCGACCTACCCCGCCGCAAGATCGATCACACACAGTCCTTTCAGGCTCGCTGCCGATCGCCGCTCGCCGACGACGAGTGGACGGACGGGCCAGGATCACCGGAGACCGAGTTATCCCCATTGAGATCCGTCTCCCGAAGCAGGAGCGTCGCGCAGCATGGCCCGAAACCAAATCCGGCGGGCTCCCAAGGTCGTTGGTTCGAGCCCAACACGGCCGATTCGACAAGCGCCGACGGGAGCGCGCTCGAACGGCCTACGTTCCGGCAGCGTCAGCCTGTTCCGTGCCGAGCGACGACTTCGTCTCCCGCAAGCGAAAGTAGAGCAACGTCCACAGGAGCGCGATGAAGGGTGCCGTGAGCGTGCCGCTGACGACGTTCGAGACCAGGCTCTGGAGCCATCCCGAAAGCGGCGACAAGACGATCGCGAGCACGATCTCGAAGGCCAGCAGCAGCAACAACGTGAGCACGATCACACCGAAGACGTTCCACCCGTAGCCGCGGACGAGCTCGCGGCTCCGCCCGAACGCAGCCCCTGCGCTCGTTCGCTCCAGCACGACCACCGGGATGATCAACACCCACCACGTCATCAGGACGAGGCCCGGCACGATCAGAAGGACGAGACCGAGAACGACACCCAGTCCGGCGAGCACACCGGCGAGGACGATGGACCCGAGCTGCGGCCGGACTCGCTGGAACGTCTCGCCCAGCGACAGGTCGGAGCGGCCGTCGCGGATGTCCTCGACGGCGGTGACGAGAGCGCCCTGCACCCAGAACAGGCCGATCACGGAGATGAGCGCTGCCAGCAACGCCCCGAACCACGACAGGACAGCGGCGAGCAGGACACCGACAACGGCGATCGCGACGTAGACGACGAGCGAGATCGGCAGCAGGTGCCGCCAGTGAGCCTTGTAGAGCCCCCACGCCTCTCCGATCGCACCGTCAGTCGGCTGCATCCGCGCACCCTACGCCTGTCACGCGTCCGGTGCCACCAAGTCCTGCGCCTGTGCTCAATCCGCGTCGCGCTCGCTGCGGAAGCGACGCAGGCGCAGGGAGTTCGAGACGACGAAGACGCTCGACAGCGCCATTGCCCCACCGGCGATCACCGGGTTGAGGAGGCCGGCCGCGGCGAGCGGGAGCGCGGCGACGTTGTACGCGAAGGCCCAGAAAAGGTTGCCCTTGATCGTCGTGAGCGTGCGCCGCGAGAGCCGGATCGCGTCGGCGGCGGCCCGCAGATCGCCGGAGACGAGCGTCAGGTCGCTGGCCTCGATCGCGACGTCGGTACCGGTTCCGAGCGCGAGGCCGAGGTCGGCCTGCGCGAGCGCGGGCGCGTCGTTGACGCCGTCGCCGACCATCGCCACGACGCGTCCCTCGGCTTGCAGCCGGCGCACGACCTCCGCCTTTCCGGCCGGCAGCACCTCGGCCACCACCTCGTCGATGCCCGCGGCCCCCGCGACGACGCGCGCGGTTTCCCGGTTGTCCCCTGTGAGGAGCACAGGGCGGAGACCCAGCTCGCGCAGGCGGCGGATCGCCTCGGCGCTCGTCGGCTTGATCCGATCGGCGACGACGAAGACCGCGCGAGCCTGGCCCTCCCACGCCGCGACGATCGCCGTGTTCCCGTCGCGCTCGGCTCGCGCCCGCGCTGCGGCGAGCTCCTCGCCGAGCTCGATTCCCCACTCTGCGAGCAACGACGGGCGTCCGGCGACGATCGCGCGACCCTCGACGACGCCCTCGACGCCGAGGCCCTCACGGTTGCGGAAGCTCTCGGGCGTCGCGAGCCCCTCGCCGCCGGCGGCGGCAATCGCCCGCGCCACCGGGTGCTCGGAGGCACTCTCGAGCGCGGCCACGACGCGGAGCGCCTCGTCGCGATCCACACCGGCTGCGGGGACGACCTCCGCGAGAGCCATCCTCCCGATCGTGACGGTGCCGGTCTTGTCGAGCACGATCGTGTCCACCCGGCGCGTCGCCTCGAGCACCTCCGGCCCCCTGATCAGGATCCCCAGCTGCGCGCCCCGCCCCGTCCCGACGAGCAAGGCGGTCGGCGTGGCAAGCCCGAGCGCGCAGGGGCACGCGATGATCAGCACGGAGACCGCAGCCGAGAACGCGAACGAGGCGCCGCTTCCGGTCGCGAGCCAGAACACGAGGGTCGCAGCCGCGATAGCGATCACGATCGGGACGAAGACGGCGGAGATGCGATCGGCCAGGCGCTGCACGGGCGCCTTTCCCGATTGCGCCTCGGTGACGAGGCGCGCGATCTGCGCGAGCGCGGTGTCGGCGCCGACGCTGCGGGCGCGAACGACGAGGCGGCCGCCGGCATTGATCGTCGCGCCGAAGACCTCGTCGCCGGGCCGGACCTCGACCGGCATGCTCTCGCCGGTCAGAAGCGACTTGTCGACCGCGGAGCTGCCCTCCTCGACGACGCCGTCGGTGGCGATCTTCTCTCCCGGCCGGACGACGAATCGGTCACCGACCTGGAGCTCGTCGATCGCGACGCGCCGCTCGCGGTCGTCGGCGTCGAGGACGCTCACCTCCTTGGCGCCCAGCTCGAGCAGAACGCGCAATGCGGCCCCCGCGCGTCGTTTCGCGCGAGCCTCGAAGTAGCGGCCGGCGAGGACGAAGGTGGTCACGACCGCGGCCACCTCGAGATAGAGATGCTGGGCGTCCTCGTTCCGGCTGAGGACGAGCTCGAAGCCCGTCGTCATCCCGGTCTCCCCCGCCCCGAGGAAGAACAGGGCGACGAGCGACCAGCCCCACGCCGCGAGCGTGCCGACAGAGATCAGCGTGTCCATCGTCGCGGTCGCGTGCTTCAGGTTGAGCCACGCGGCGTGGTGGAACGGCCAGCCGCCCCAGAGCACGACCGGAGTCGCCAGCAGCAGCGAGAGCCACTGCCAGTAGTCGAACTGCAGCGGCTCGATCATCGCCAGCAGCAGCACCGGCAACGAGAGCGCCGCGGAGACGATCAACCGCCGCCGCAGAGGCGTGACCGGATCGACCTCGGTCTGCGCCTCGTCCCGGGCTCCCGTCAGCGCAAGCGTTGCGCGATAGCCCGCGGCCCCGACCGCGGCCACGAGCTCCTCCGGCGCAACCCGCGCAGGGTCGAAGCTGACCGCGGCGTTCTCGGTCGCGTAGTTGACGGTCGCCTCGACGCCGTCGAGCTTGTTCAGGCGCTTCTCGATCCGGGTCGCGCACGACGCGCAGGTCATGCCCTCGATCGGAAGCTGGATGCGCTCGAGACTCGTCGTGCTCATGGGACGGGCCGTCGGCCGGCGCCCTTCGTCACGCCGCCTCGTAGCCGGCGTCGCTGATCGCCGCCCGCACCTCTTCGTCCGAGACGCTCTCGCCGCGGACGACGACGCGCTTCGTGTCGAGGTCGACCTCGACAGCATCGACACCGGCGACCTGCTCGACCTCCTCGGTCACCGCCGTCTTGCAGTGGCCGCAGCTCATCCCCGCGACCGTGTAGCTCAGTTCCCGGACGCTCATCCGCTCCTCCCAGCGCTCACGCTTGACGCAGTTGTACCACACATACCTTAGGGGGGTATGCTAGCGTTTTGCGCATGCCACCTCTCGAGACCACCGAAGCGCCTGGGTACTCGGCCGAGAAGGACGCGCTCCGGAAGCGGCTCGCCAGGATCGAGGGACAGGTGCGCGGGATCGCGAAGATGGTCGAGGACGAGCGCTACTGCATCGACGTGCTGACGCAGATCAGCGCGGTCCAGAAGGCGATCGACGCGGTCGCGCTCGGCCTGCTCGACGACCACGTCCGCCACTGCGTGGTCGGCGCGACGGGGGATGCGCGGGTCGAACGACTGGACGAGCTGATGGACGCCGTCGGCCGGCTCGTGAAGTCCTAGCGTGGAGCACCACCATCAGCACGGTGGGCATGCAGTCCACGCGGCCGGCCACTCTCTCAACGCAGTCGCGTTCTCGGCGACCGTTCACTGCCTGACCGGCTGCGCGATCGGCGAGGTGCTCGGGATGATCATCGGCACGGCGCTCGGCTGGAGCGACGTCCAGACGATCGCGCTTGCGGTCGTGCTTGCCTTCTGCTTCGGCTATTCGCTGACGATGATCCCGCTGCTGCGCGGCGGAGTCGCCCTGGCGGCCGCGATCCCGGTCGCCCTCGCCTCCGACACGATCTCGATCGCGATCATGGAGGTCGTCGACAACGCGATCATGCTCATGATCCCCGGAGCGATGGAGGCGGGCCTGACGAACGTCCTCTTCTGGGGCAGCCTCGCCGTCGCGCTCCTGATCGCCGGCGCCGTCGCGTACCCGGTCAACCGATACCTGATCCAGCGCGGCCGCGGCCACGCGATCGTGCACCGGTACCACTAAACGCGCCCTCGCGATCCCGTTTCACGCCGTTCCCGCTGTCAGGTTTACCCGCTCCTGCCTCGGTACACGTGGGGTTGTAAACGAGGAGGAGCAGGATGAAGGCAGTCGTGTGGCATGGAACGGAGGACGTGCGGGTCGACAATGTCCCCGACCCGGCGATCCAGAAGCCGACGGACGCGATCGTCCGGATCACGTCGACGGCGATCTGCGGGTCCGACCTACACCTCTACAAGATCCTTTCGATGTACATGGAGGAGGGCGACATCCTCGGGCACGAGCCGATGGGGATCGTCGAGGAAGTCGGCGCCGAGGTGAAGCACATCAAGCCCGGAGACCGCGTCGTCCTGCCGTTCAACATCGCGTGTGGGTACTGCTTCATGTGCGAGCACGACCTCCAGTCGCAGTGCGAGACGACCCAGGTGCGCGAGCAGGGCAAGGGCGCGGCGCTCTTCGGCTACACGAAGCTCTACGGCCAGGTCGCCGGCGGCCAGGCCGAGTACCTTCGCGTACCCCAGGCCCAGTACGGGCCGATCAAGGTGCCTGAGGGCCCGGCTGACGAGCGCTTCCTCTATCTCTCGGACGTGATCCCGACCGCCTGGCAGGCGGTCAAGTACGCCGACGTTCCGAAGGGCGGCACGCTTGCGGTCTACGGGCTCGGGCCGATCGGCCAGTTCTCGATCCGGGTCGCGAAGCAGCTGGGAGTCGAACGGGTGATCGGAGTCGATCTCGTCCCGGAGCGCCTCGAGCTGGCGCGCCGGTTCGGCGCGGAGACCGTCGAGTGGACCGGGGACGGCGATCCTGCGCTCGAGATCCATCGGATCGACCGGAGCCGGACACGTCGGCGCTCGGTGCTCGACCGGTCGACGTGCGACGCGGCGGCCTCGAGGGTGATGGAGAAGGTGGGGAGCGACCGCACCGTCGTCCTCCACACCGCGATCTCGACCGTGCGCCGCGGAGGCACGCTCTCGGTGGTCGGCCTCTACGGAGGCGCGGCGACCCCGATGCCGCTGATGGAGCTCTTCGACAAGCAGATTCAGATTCGGATGGGTCAGGCGAACGTCAAGAGCTGGGTGGACGAGATCATGCCGCTCCTCACCGACGACTCCGACCCGCTCGGAACCGAGAGCTTCGCGACGCACCGGCTGCCACTCGACGAGGCGCCGGGCGCCTACGAGATGTTCCAGAAGAAGGAAGACGGCGCGATCAAGGTCGTGCTGAAGCCGTAATCGACACGGTGGGGAGAAGTCGCTCAGCCGCGCGCCCCAGCCCGCTCGAGGATCTCCACGATCTCGGGGAAGCCCTGGCGGCGGGCATGGGCAAGTGGGGTCATCCCGCCGCCGTCGGCGTGATCGACGTCGGCCCCTGCGGCGACGAGCTTCCGCACGACTTCGGTGTGCGCAGCGCCGCCTTCGCCGAGGATGATCGCCTCGAGGAGCGCCGTCCAGCCCAGCCGGTTGACGTGGTCGACCTCGATCGAGGTCTCGAGCAGACGGCCGACGATGTCGGCGTAACCCCGCTCGGCGGCACGAATCAGGCCTGTGCCGTTGTAGCTGTCCTTCGCATTCACCTGCGCGCTGCGCTCGAGGGTCAGCTCGAGCAGGCGAGGATCGTCTCCGACCTCGCTCGTCGCGATCAAGTAGGCGCTCTGCTGCGTCTTGTCCTGGACGTTGACGTCGGCGCCGGCGTCGACGAGCAGGCGAGCCGTCTCGAGGTGGTTGCCGTAGGCGGCGGCCACGAGCGGCGTTGCGCCCGTCGGATCGCGCGGCTCGACGGGCGCGCCGCGCTCCAGCAGGTCGCGCACCTCGTCGGCATCGCCCACACGCGCCGCCTCGAGCAACTGCGGGCCGAGATTCGCGTCCGGCTCGGAGTCGCCGCCACAGGCGCTCAGCGAGAGCGCGACGAGGGAGGTCAGGAGGCCGAGGCGGATCGTCATCCGAGCTCGAGCTCGTCGAGCTCGGCAGCGGTTGGAAGAGACGGCTGGGCGCCGTGCCGCGACGCCGCCAGAGCGCCGGCGGCGCAGGCCCTTCGCAACGCCTGCTCGCGATCCCGGCCCTCGAGGAGCGAGACGAGCAGCGCGGCGCAGAAGGCGTCTCCGGCGGCGGTTCCGTCGACCGCGTCGACCTCGGGCGGCCTGGCGCGGGCGATCTCACGGCCGCGTTCCAGGAGCACGGCTCCCTCGGCGCCCAGCGTGAGGGCCATGAGCGCCGGCTCCTCCGGCAACGCGTCGAGCTCGTGGCGGTTGACGACGACGAGATCGGCTCGGCGGATCAGCTCCGCGGGAACGGGCAGGGCCGGAGCCGCGTTGAGGCAGAAGAACGAGGCCTGCTCGGCGGCGGCGACGACGGCCTCGAGCGGGATCTCGAGCTGGCAGAGCACCGCATCCGCGCTGGTCGATCGAGACGTCGGCCGGAGCGAGTCGCCCGTTCGCGCCGGGCGCGACGACGATCACGGTCTCGCCCTCCTCGTCGACGAGGATCAGGGCGACGCCGCTCTCGCCCTCGTCGCGCCGCACGCCCGAGACGTCGACGCCGTCGGCTTCGAGCGAGCGCAGCACGAGGTCGTCCGTGCCGATCCGGCCGACGAAGCTCACGGAGGCGCCCAGCCGGGCGGCGGCGACAGCCTGATTCGCCCCCTTGCCGCCGGAGATCCGCGAGAACGCCGCCTCGCCGATCGTCTCGCCGGGCGCCGGCAGGCGCGAGCAGCGGGCGACGAGATCGACGTTCGCCGAGCCGACGACGGTGATCCGCGGCGCGCTCAGGCGTCCGTCCTCGTGCCGTAGCGCTCTGCGAGGCCGACGAGCTGACGCGCCTGACGGAGAATCGCGGCGTCGACGAACGATCCGTCCGCAAGCGCGCTCGCTCCCTCACCGGCTCCTTCAACCCTGCCGAGCAGCTCGCGGGCTCGCGCGGCGGCCTCCTCGGTCGGGAGATACGCCTGCTCGATCACGGGCAGCTGATCCGGATGGATCGCGGCTCGCCCGAGGTGGCCGAGCTCGCGGCCGCGGACGCACGAGGCGGCGAGCCCTTCGAGGTCGCGGATATGCGGGTAGACGGACTGCGGCGGGCGTGAGAGCCCGGCGGCGACGGCGGCGTTGACGATCCTGGCCTCGGGCCCAATCGAGCCCCGCCTCGCCGACGCCGGTCTCGGCTCGGAGATCGGACTCGCCCAGCGAGATGCCCGCCACCCCCGGTGCTCGAGCGATCTCGTAGGCGGCCTCGACCCCGGCCGCGGACTCGATCAGGCAGTGGACCGGGAGCGGGAGTTCGGGAACCGCGTCCGGGCCGGCGACCTTCGGGACATACACCCCGGCGAGCGCCAGCCCGGCCACCGCCTCCAGGTCCGCCTCGTCGCCGGCGTTGACGCGAACGAATGCCGGCTTCTCCCGCCCGCGCTCGAACAACGACGCCAGGTTTGCTCGAGCCACCGTCTTACGCTCGGGCGCAACCGCATCCTCGAGGTCGACGATCACGGCGTGCGCCGAAGATGCGAACGCCTTCTCGACGCGGTCCGGCCGGTCTCCGGGAACGTAGAGGAGCGTCAGCGGCGGCGGGTCACACTGCTCCGTCCGCACGAAGGCGCTCGAGGTCCTCGGCGCCCACCCCGAGCTCGGCCAGCACGTCGGCCGTGTCGGCGCCGTGGCGCCGGCCGGACCAGCGGATCGTGCCCGGAGTCTCCGAGAGCCGAGCGATCACGTTCGTCATCTTCACGGAGCCGAGCTCCTCGTCCTCGACCGTCGCGATCGATCCGAGCGCCGCGAGCTGGGGATCGACGACGAGGTCGCGCGCGTCGTAGATCGGGGCGATCGCGGCCTCCGCCGACTCGAAGGCCGCGAGCACGTCCACTCGAGAGCGCTCGCCGATCCAGGTCGCGACCGCGGCGTCGATCTCCTCCACGTGCGCCGCGCGGCCGCTACCGGACGAGAACCACGGCTGCTCCGCGAGGTCGGGCCGACCGACGAGCTCCAGCACCCGCTCCGCGATGCTCTGCGCGCTCGCCGAGACGGCGACCCAGAAGCCGTCGGCCGTCCGGTAGACGTTCCGAGGGGCGTTCGAGCTCGACCGGTTCCCCGTCCGCTCCTGCAGCTCGCCGAGCGCGTCCCACGCCGTGATCTGCGGCCCGAGCAGCGAGAGCAGGGGCTCGACGAGCGAGAGGTCGACCACCTGGCCGGCGCCGGTCGACTCGCGCGCGCGGAGCGCGACCAGGACGGCGAACGCGGTCGCGAGCGCGGTCACGCCGTCGGCGAGCGCGAGCGGAGGCAGCAGCGGTGGGCCGTCCGGATCGCCGTTCAGCGCCGCGAAGCCGCTCATCGCCTCGGCGAGCGTGCCGAAGCCCGGCCGGTTTGCGTAGGGGCCGGTCTGACCGAAGCCGGTCACGCGCGCGAGCACGAGCCGCGGGTTGGCGGCTGAGAGCTCGTCCCAGCCGAGCCCCCAGCGCTCGAGCGTCCCCGGCCGAAAGTTCTCGAGTACCACGTCGGCTTCTGTCGCGAGCTCGAGGAAGAGCGCTGCCCCTTCCGGCTTCGAGAGATCGAGCGTGACGAGCCGCTTGTTGCGGGCGAGCGCCTTGAACCAGAGGCCGGCGCCGTCCTTGCTCGGACCGTGGCCTCGGGCGGGATCGGGTCGGACGGGATGCTCGACCTTGATCACGTCGGCGCCGTAGTCGGCGAGGAACATCCCGGCGAGCGGGGCCGCGAAGAGCGTGGCCGCTTCGACGACCCGGATTCCGTCGAGTGCGGGTTTCACGCCAGGTCGACCGCCAGCCTAAAACCGATCCGGTCGGAGCGCGCGAGGCCGCCGCCGACCAGAAGCAGCTTGAGCGAGTACGCGGCCTCCTGCGGCCCGCCGTCGACGTACCAGTCCGAGCCTTCCGCCTTCCAGTCGGACCCGCCTTTCAGGATCGCGAAACGAGTACGGCCATCCGAGTGCTCGCTCTCGGTCCAGTTCCAGACTCTCGGCCCCGAGAGGTCGAGCACGCCGGCTTCGGCCGCGAGCTGCCACTCGTCCTCGGTCGGCAGCCGAGCGCCGACGGACGCCGCGTAGCCACGCGCCTCCGCCAAGTCGAGACCGACGTTCACCTCTCGGATCGAGATCGCGAACCGCCCGGGAGGCGCCGGCCGCTCGACCTCGACGAAAGAGTGCAGCCGCGGCGGCAGCGGCTTCCACTCCTCGACGAACGGCGCCTCGCCGTACCCCGTCGTTTCGCGGAGGCGGAAGACGGCGGTCAGCGGCCGCGGCTCGACCGCCGCGAAGCCGTCGGGAACCTCGGCGACGCGGACGACCGGCGCCGGCGTGCGAACCGTCTCGCGCGCGGGGAAGGTCGCGTCACCGCCGCCGGCGACCATCACCTGCTCCGAGCCGACGTACGCAGCGATCCCGCGCGCCGGCAGCTCGACCTCGAGCTCGCCGACCGGGCCGGCGTACGCCTCACCCCGATTCGCAAGCGCCCACACCGTCGTCTCGCCGTCCGTCCAGCGCGACGCGACCACGCTCGCGTCCTCATTCGCCGCCGCCAAGGGCGTCCACTCTCCGGTCGCGAGCAGCTCGGCGTACTCGCGCTGCACCGGCCGCATCGCCCGCAGCAGTGCCTTGTCGCGCTCGCTCCAGCCGACCCAGGCGCCAAAGACGTTCTCCCAGACGAGGATGCCGACGCCGTTCAGCCAGGCGCTGTGCAGCTCCTCGCTGTGATCGCGGTTCCAGCGGCGCGTGTGGTGGAGCATGTGCCGCTGTTCGAACCAGCGGGCGCGCAGCACGCCGGGGACGCGGCTGTCGGCGAACCATTGGGCCCACGAGAGATGGTGGTCGCACGTCCGCGCGAGCGGCAGCGTCGACTCGCCCTCGAGCGCGATCCCCGGCTTCACTCCGTCGAGCGCGGCCCGCAGGCCCGGCTGCGCCTCCTTCATCGTGTCCAGGAAGACGCCGTCGGCACCGAGCTCGTGCACGAGCTCCGCGATCGCGACATCGTCCGCGACCGGCTCGCGCCGAGTGCCGATGTCCCAGGGGTTGTAGTCGACGAAGACCCGCAGGCCACGCGCCTGGAGGTCACGGACGAGCTCGCGGATCCCGGGAACGTCGCGATAGAAGTCGAACTGGTTCCGCTCGTCGATCCCGATCACGGGATAGGCGTGCCAGAGCACGACGCCGTCGAAGCCGCCGAACTCACGCTCAGACTCGGAGCAGAACCGGTCCGGGGTGAACCGCCCGGCGGCGTGGTCGTAGAGGAGCTCGTCCCAGAGCCACGCGAGCGCCACCACGTGGCAGCTGCGCGTCCACGCGTAGGCGGGGTCGTCGTAGGCGGCGCCGTCGTACCTGATCCGGGCGGCAGCCTCGCGCCGCCAGCGGTGGAGCGCGTCGCGCCAGGCGGGCCAGTCAGCGGGATCGTCTGGCGTCGCGAAGATCTTGGCCGTGTCGAGCGGCTCGAGATCGGCCTCCGGCTCGAGCGGCACCTCGGTGTAGAGGTCGATCGGCCTCGGGACGAGCGGGTCGCGCGGCGCCTCCATTGGGATGCTCACGCCGCTGCGGGCGCGCCGGCGACGGCGATCGTCCGCCGGACGAGCTCGTCGAGCGTGATCCCGTCGAAGCCGGGCAGCGAGCTGGCGAAGCGGCCCTGCAGCGGCGCGACCCAACGATCGTCGATCCCCGCTGTGCCGACGGTGGCGCCGAGGATCGAGCCGACGGCAGCGCCGTTCGTGTCCGTGTCCCACCCGCCCTGGACGACGGCCGAGATCCCGCCGGAGAAATCGCGGTCGAACCGGTAGAGGGCAGCCGCGACAAGCGCCGTGTTGTTGATCGCGTGCACCCAGTGATAGTCGCCGTAGCGCTCGTAGAGCCCGTCGACGACGACTTCCCAGTCTCCTTCGAGATCGCGCGCCGTCCGCAGCGCTTCGGCGAGCCGGCTGCCGGCGGGCACGACGGAGAGGCCGATGTCGGCGCACGCCGCCGAGGACGACTCCGAAAGTGACGCCGCGTGCGCGGCCGCCATGAACATCGCCGCGTAGACGCCGTTCGCGGTATGGCTGAGACGGGCGTCCTCCCACGCCATCCGAGCCGCGCCGACCGGATCGCCCGGCGCCGCCCAGCCGTAGGCATCGACCCGAAGTCGCGCCCCGATCCACTCGCGGAACGGGTTGCGCCGTGTGGCCGTCTCCGGCGGCAGATAGGCCTCGAGCAGGTTGCGCATCGCGACCCGCTCGGCCGTGAAGATCCGGCCAGGCGGCATGTAGTCGAGCCAGACCTTGGCCACGTCCAGCGCATCGAAGCCCGTCCCGCACCGCTCGAGGAGCACCACGCCGAGCATGGTGAAGTTGAGATCGTCGTCCTCGGGGATCCCCTCGATGTTCTCGGCCAGGCTGGTGGGACGACTCGCGCGGTTCCACGGCCATCGCTCCGAGACCTCCTCCGCGAGCCCTTCTGCGGTGAACCAGCCCGCGACCGGCCAGTTGCCCGTCGACAGAGCGATTGCCCGGATCCCCTCGCGCGGGATGTTCTCGACGGGCTTGCCGAGCACGCAGCCAGCCGCGCGCCCGAGCCACGCGCCGGCGATCCGGTCCTCCAGGTCGCCGGCCGGACGCGCCGCCGCCGGAGCAGCGGCCGCGAGGATCTCGTCCAGGCCGCCGGGCTCCTCCTCGCTCAGAGGCCGCGGCCGGGCATCGAGCTCGTCGAGCAGGACGAGCGCGAGCGCCCGCAGCTCGTCGGGTACCGGCTCCTGAGAGGCGCCGCGTCCCGGTGCGGGCGCTCCGCCGGCGGCAAACCAGCGTTGCTCGACGGCGTCGACATCCTGTCCCTCCTCGCGAGCCTGCCTGAGCTCGTGGCCGATCAGATCCTCAGGCTGGCTCCACGTCACTCTCAAGCGGGCACCTCGTCGGCCGTCGCCGTCAGCTCGCGCACTGCTCGTGCACGTTGCTCGTGCCGGAGGACGTCTCGCTCGAAGATCTCGACCGCGACCGCGGCCATCGTCCTGCCCGCCTCCTCGACGTCGATCCGGCTCGCGCTCGACACCTGGTCGACCCAGTCCCGCCGGAGCACGGACATCCCGCCGAGCGCTCCGGCGAGCGCCCCGCCCATCGAGGCGATCGAGTCCGAGTCGCGCCCGTAGTTCACGCCTCCGAGCACCGTCTCGGCGTAGTCGCCGCCGGTCGCGACGAGCAAGCCGAGCGCGATCGGGAGCTCCTCGATCGAGTGCAGCCGGCTCGGCGTCCGCGCATTCTGCGCTGGAGTTGCATAGGCCTCGCCCACCGAGTCGAACGGCGCGAATGCCCGCCTGAGCTCAGCGAGCCCGCCCGACCGCCACCCATCCAGGTCGGCTGCGGTCTCGACGACTGCCTCGATCGCCGAGCGCGTGGCGTCCTTCGCAAGTCGGAGGGCGATGTCGACGACGTCCGCGACCACCGCATCCGGGCGCATGGCCTCCGCCACGGCCGCGGCGAGCACGACCGCCGCATCGCGGCCATAGCTCGACTGGTGCGCGCCGGTGAGGTCGAGCGCCTCGCACTGAGCGCCTCTTGCGTCGCCGCAGTTGGCGATCCCGACCGGCGCGATGTACATCGCGGCGCCGCAGTTGACGAGGTTCCCGATCCCCGCGTCGCGCGGATCGGCGTGGCCATAGCGAAGCTTCAGCACGAGCCACTTCTCCGCCAGGAAGAGCCGGTGATAGAGCAGATCCTCCCGTTGGAGCTCCGGAATCCACATCGCCCTGTCGACGATCTCGGGCAGCATCAGCTCCTCGACGTCGTAGGCGTCCAAGTGGTCGCGCTTGACGTGATATGCGCGGACGAGCACGTGAGTCATCAACGTGTCGTCGGTGACATGGCCGTCGCCCTTGTGGAAAGGGGAAAACGCCTTCTGAACCTTCTTCGTGCGTCGGATCGACTCGACGATCCCCTCGACGAAACCGCCGAAGTGATCGTGGATCTCGTGGGCCTCCCACCCTTCGGTCGCGCCGCCGAGGGCGTCGCCGACGGCAGCCCCCGCCAGACAGGCGACGGCCCGGTCTGCCAGCGCGTGTTCGCTCACATCGTCTCCTCGCTTCGCAATCGTGGCTTCTGGGGCGCGTCGGCCGGCCGTCTCCACCGGCCGGCCGACGCGCTTTTCTCCCTACCGTCCGTTGATCCGCTTCCAGCCGTCCTCGAGGTTCTTCCCGAGCTCCGCGAGCGAGATCGAGCCTCTCAGGTACTGGACGAACGCCGGCTGCGAGACCTCGGCCTTCCAGCGGGGATACGCGGCCAGCGAGACCCAGTTGCCCTTGCGGAAGTGGACGACCGACGCGGTCGCGATCCTCCAGCTACCGGTGCGCTTGGTCGACTTGAGCGCCAGCTTGCCCGCCTCGGGATTCGCCGGGATCAGCCAGTCGCCGAGCGCCAGCTTCGCGAGGTTCTGCTTGTTCACGAGGTAGGAGATGAAGAACATCGCCGACTGCTTGTTCTTGCTCTGCTCGGAGATCGAGTAGGTCTGCGGATTCGCCACCTGCTCCTGCGTGCGGCCCTTCAGGAGCGGGAACATCGCCCAGTTGAACCCCTTCGGGCTCTGCAGGATCATGCCCTGGGCCGTGAAATTCCCCGCCACCGTCATCGCGCACTTCCCGCCGAAGAAGGCAGGCAACACGGCACTGCCGGAGAGACCCGTCGCCGCGGGATCGACCGACTTGTCCACGTGGATCATGTCGTGCATCTGCTTGACGACGTTCTGGTCGTTCGGGCCGAACTTGAACGTCCACTTGCCGTTCTCGAGATAGAAGTACTGACCGCCGTAGTTGAGCGACATCGTCTGGGTGACCGCGGTCGGCGAGCGGAGGCCCCAGCAGACGCCGTAGCGGCTCGAGGTGGTCAGCCGCTTCGAGATCGCCCGGAACTCGGCCCACGTCCACGGATCGGCGAGCGTCGGAGCCTTGATCCCAGCGGCCTTGAAGATGTCCATGTTCGCGAAGACGTTGTAGGTCTGGAGCAACGCCGGGACGCCGGTGATCTTGCCGCCGAAGTTGGTCGTCTGCCAGAGCGAGTTCGGGATCGCCCGCCTGAGCGCCTTCGGGATCAGCGGAGTGAGGTTCGCGAGGTAGCCCTGCTGGGTGAAGCCGGCGATGTCCGCGGCCTCGTCGTGGATCACATCCGCAGCGGTGCCGCCGACGAAGCTCGTGAGCAGCTTGTCGTGGACCGAGTTGACGTCGACCGGGACGATCTCGACCTGGATCCCGGGGTGGCTCTTGTTCCATGACTCGACGATCGACTTGTTCGCCGCGACCGTCGTCGGCTGCCACACGTACGTCGCGAACTTGAGCTTGACGACAGTGACGTCCTTGCTTGCCTGCGCCCCGGCTACGAGCACGGTGCACAGCACCGCCAAAGCGCCAAGCACGATGACTTTCCTCATTACTGACCGCCTTTCTGCGGACGAGGCGCCGTCACATTCGACGCCGGGGATTCCTTGGAGTGAGACGACTTGGATTGAGACGACCTGACTTGAATCCACATGACTAACCCTTGACCGCCCCTGAGAGGAGGCCGCCGGTGAGCCAGCGTTGGATGACGACGAAGAGGAGAAGACTAGGGAGGGTCGCGAGCAGGGCTGCCGCTGCGAGGGGGCCGAATCTGACGACTCCCTCGATCCCGACGTACTGCGCGAGCCGAAGCGGCAGCGTCGTCAGATCGGGGCTCTCGAGGATGACGAGCGCGAAGAAGAACTCGTTCCAGGCGGTGATGAACGCGAACAGGGTCGTGACGACGATCCCCGGCAAGAGGAGCGGCGCGATGATCCCGGTCAGGATCTGGAACCGCGAGGCGCCGTCGACCGTCGCCGCCTCCTCGAGGTCGGGAGGGATCGCGCGCACGTACGTGTAGAGCATGAAGAGGATGAACGGCAGCGCCCAGACGACGTAGACGAGCACGAGCCCGACGTGCGAGTTCGTCAGCTTCAGGTCGCGCAGGAGGAGGAAGAGCGGGATGATGATCAGGATCAGCGGGAACATCTGGCTGATCAGGATCCAGCCGAGCCCGACTCGCGTGATCACGCCCCTCCGCCGGGCGAGCACGTACGCCGCCGGCAGCCCGATCAGCGTCGTCAGGAGCGCCGTCACGACAGCCACCTTGAGGCTGTTGATCGCGTTTCGGACGAGCTGGTGGTCGTCCTCGGTCAGGGCCGTCCGGTAGTTCTCGAATGTGAAGTCCTCGGGGATGAACGAGGGGTAGAGCTCGACGAGCTCGCGCGGCCCCTTCAACGACATCGAGAGCATCCAGAGCAGCGGGAAGCCGAGGAAGAGCAGGTAGCCGACGAGCACCGCGTACTGGACGGTCTTCGTGCGCCTGGGGCGGGTGGTCACGATCACGGCGTCGTCACCGGGCTTCCTTCAGCCGACCCCAGAGATAGAAGACGAGCGCCACCGCGATGACGACCACCATCGCGCTCCCGAGCGCCGACGCGTAGCCGAACTCGCCGTACTCGAAGGCCTGGCTGTAGGCAAACAGCATCGGCAACTGGGTCTTGCCCGCCGGGCCGCCCTCGGTGAGGACGTAGACGAGCCCGAACGAGTTGAAGTTCCAGATGAAGTCGAGCGTGGTGATGGCGATGATCACCGGCTTGAGCTGAGGGAGCGTGATCGTGCGGAAGCGCTGCCAGGTGGTCGCGCCGTCGACCGCCGCGGCCTCGTGCAGCTCGTTCTGGATCGACTGGAGCCCGGCGAGGAGCGCCACGGTCGTCTGGGGCATGCCCGCCCAGACGCCGACGAGGATCACCGCAGGGAGCGCCCAGCTGAAGCTCGAGAGCCAGTCCGTGTTCTCGCCGGGGATGTGACCACGCCGGAGGGCCTCGTTCAGAACCCCGGCCTGCGGCTGGAAGACGAGCTTCCACATGATCCCGACGACCACCGCCGGCATCGCCCAGGGAATGAGGGCGAGCGAGCGCGCGAGCCAACGTCCACGCAGGTTCTGGGTCAGCAGGAGCGCGAGGCCGAGCGCGAAGCAGAAGCCGATCGCGGTCACGGCGACCGACCAGATCAGCCCGATCTTGAACGAGTTGACGAAGAGCTCGTCGTCGAGCAGCGTGCGGAAGTTGTCGAGCCCGATGAAGTTCGTCGGCACGTTCAGGCCCGCCCGCGCGTCGGTGAAGCCGAGGTAGATCCCGCGGACGAGCGGTATGACGCTGAGGATCACGATCGGGAGCAACGCAGGGATGAGCAGCAACAGCGTCTCGCGGCCCGAGAGGCCCGAGCCCGCCCTGTTGCGGCGACGACGGTGGAACCTCGGCCGGCCGACCTCTGGAACGGTGCTCATCGGCCAACGCCCGATCGGCCTCTCATCCGATTGCTCCCGACGAGGAGCTACGGACGATCAGGGTGGGCTCCACTCCGACCACGCGCGGAGCGCGGTCGGGAGCCTCGATCCGCTCGAGCAGCAACTCGGCCGCGATCCGGGCTCGCTCGGCCGAGCCGAGATCGACCGTGGTGAGCGGCGGCCAGGTGACCTCGGAGAGCGGAATGTTGTCCATCCCGACGAGCGCCACGTCGTCGGGTACGTCGAGACCCGAGTCGCGCAGGGCTGAAAGGGCGCCGATCGCGAGCAGGTCGTTGGCGCAGAGAATCGCGTCTGGGCGCTCTCTCGTCAGGAGGAGCTTCGCCGCCTGCCGCCCGGGCTCGATCATGAAATCGCTCGCGACCTCGATCAGCGAGTCGTCCCGGGCGAGGCCGCAGAAGCGGAGCCCGTCGAGGTAGCCGCGACGTCGCAACGCTCCCGGGGTCGTGTGCTGAGGGCCGTTCACGAAGGCGATCCGGCTCCGCCCGAGGCCGCACAGGTGCAGGACCGCCTCGCGCGCCCCACGCCGCGAGTTCGCGTGCACCGTGTCCGTGATCGCGTCGCTCCTCGGCCCCCCGATCACGACAACCGGTGCCGCGGCGCGGCCGAGCTCCTCGGCGTGAGCGTCGGTCAGGTCGAGCGAGACGAGGATCAGGCCGTCGACATAGCGATTCTTGAGGTCGCGCAGCATCGCGAGCTCGTCCTCGGCGTCGGCCCCGGTGGAGTGCAGCAACAGCCGCCAGCCGCGCTCTCGCGCGAGCTCCTGGATCGAGCTGACCATCGTCGTGTAGACCGGATTGGCCACGTCTGGCATCGCGAACGCGATCTGGCCCGTGCGCCGCGAGCGCAGGCTGCGCGCCGCCGCGTTCGGGACGTAGCCGACGGCCTCGGCCGCCTCCGTGACCCGGGCGAGCGTCGCCGGGCTCGTCCGGATCCCGTTCAGGGCCCGCGACGCAGAGGCGACCGAGACGTTCGCGAGCCTGGCGACCGTCGTGATCGTCGGAGCGCCGTCCGTGCGGGGGTCGTTCCGATATGTCTCCTGCGGCTCGATTGCCGTCCTATCCGTTCGCCCCGAGCGCGTCGAACCTCGCCAGGAAGACGTCGCCGAGCCCGAGCTGCGCCTGCCCCTGTACGTCTCCGAGGGTGAGCCCGGACAGATAGATCGACCCGGCGCGAGCGTCCAGATAGAGATTGGCCTCGGCGAACGCATCGGCTGCGTCGTCCTCGGTCGTCCCGAACTGGCGCACCCACTCGCGGCTCTTGTCCGGCGCGTACTTGACGAGGACCGCGTCGAACTTGCCGACGCTCGTCCCGAGGCTGCCGTCGCTGAACCCGGCCAGATAGAGATTGCCGGCGTCGAGGCGCACGGCTGCGGCTTTGTCGTTCAGCTCCGTTCCGAGCTGGTCGCGCCAGGTCATGGCTCCCGCGGCATCGAACTGGGCGGCGATCATGTCCTTGTCGCCTGCAAGGGTTCCGTCGAAGTCGCCCGCCGAGTACCCGGCGACGTACGTGTTCCCGCCCGCATCGGCGGTCAGCCCCCAGACCTCCTCGTTGGCGGAGGTTCCGAACTGCTGGAGCCACGCACGGTTGCCGTCGGCGTCGTAGCGCGCCACCCACCCGTCGAGCGCGCCGGCAGGGCTGCCGAGCGCGCCGGACGTCATCCCGCCCAGCCGGAGCCCGTCGCCTGTCGCGGCGACACCCCACGCCTTGTCCTCGCCCGCGCTTCCGAACTGGATCAGCCAGATCTGGTTCCCAGCCGGATCGAGCTTGGCGAGATAGACGTCCTTGTCGCCGAGGTTCGTCGCGGCCAGATTGCCACGGGTGTAGCCGGTGACGTAGATGTTCGACGTCGCGTCGGTGGCGATCGCGTAGCCGCGGTCGGCAACTGCGGGGACGCCGAACTGGCGCAGCCACTCTCGGTTCCCGGCGGCATCGAACTTGGCGACGAACACGTCGTCCGTCGTATTGCCGGCGTGCGTGCCGTCGAAGTCGCCGTTCGTGTATCCGGTCACGACGATGTCGCCCGCTGCGTCGATCACGACGCCGTAGGCCCGCTCGAGGCGAGCCGAGCCGATCTGGCGCGTCCAGAGCCGCGTCCCGCTCGGCGAATCCTTCACGAGCACGAGGTCCTTGTCCCCCGCGAACGTCTGCCCGCCGATCGACCCACCGGCCGCGAGAGCCTGATAGACGTTCCCGGCCGAGTCCGTAGCGACGCCGCCTGCGCGCTCTTCCTGCGCCGTGCCCGTCAGGGTCGCCTTCATCACCGTCGCCGGCGACTGATTGAGGAACTGGAAGATGAACTTCGCGCCCTCGACGAAGGTCGGGCCCCAGACATCCCAGTCGTGGCCGCCGTCGACGACGCGGAACTCGCTCGTCACGTTCTCGGTGTGCGCGACCTGGTTGAAGAGAACCGCGGCCTCGAAGTCGAGGTCGTGCACGTAGTTCTTGGGCTCGGTGTTCTTGAACTCGTCGTCTCCGACCGCGATGTACATCGGCAGCGAAACCCCGTCGCCTCGAAGGGCTCGAGGAGCGCGGGATAGTTCAGCTTCCGGTAGATCGAGTCGACGAAGAGGCTCTTTCCGAGCCCGAAGGCGCCGAACTCTCGGGTGCTCGAGTCTGTCGGCGGATCCGGGACGTAGACCGCCGGGCTGAGCACGATCGAGGCGCCGAACAGATCGGGGTGGGCGAGGGAGTACCGCAGGGCGCCGTATCCACCCATCGAGTAGCCGGCGACGCCCCGGCCGGTGCGGTTCGCCACCGTCCGGTAGGTGCTGTCGACGTGCGCGATCAGATCCGTCGTGAACGCCGTCTCGACCTTGCGGCCCGGATCGGCGCCGGTGTACGCCGAGTCGACGTAGTAGCTCGCGCGGCTGCTCCATGGAGCGTCGGGCATGATCGCGATCGTCGGCTGGATCTCGCCGGAGGCGATCAGCTCGTCGAGCGCGCCCTGCATCCGCGTCCAGGCACTCCTGTCGTCGCCGCGCCCGTGCAGGAGATAGAGCACCGGGTAGCGCTCGGCCGACGCTGCATAACCGGCCGGCAGATAGACGTTGTAGTGGAGCTGCTCGCCCAGCGTGGCCGAGCGGAAGGAAGCGCTCACGATCTCGCCTGGGGCGACGGCGCTGCTCGATCCGACGGCGGAGGGAGCGAGCAGAATCACGGCCAGGGCTGCACTGCCCGCCAGTACGGATGCGATCCGGTTCAACACGAGAGCCTCCTTGCGGTGGAGTGACGTGGTGTCTCGCGAACGGCGAAGAGAGCGGATCTGAAAAGGATTACTGAGAACGTTTACAGGATCGTCACGATGTCATACGATCGAGGCCGCGGTCAAGCTGCGAAGCCGGAGGGAGAGGCATGTCGGAGATCAGGCTCGAGCAGGTGGGGAAGGTCTACGCCGGCGACGTCCGAGCGGTCGACGACGTCACCTTCACGATCGGCAGCGGCGAGTTCATGGTGCTCGTCGGCCCCTCCGGCTGCGGCAAGTCGACCCTCCTGCGGATGATCGCCGGCCTCGAGGAGGTCACCGAAGGCCAGATCTGGATCGGCGACCGCGAGGTCTCACGGCTCGCGCCACGCGATCGGGACATCGCGATGGTCTTCCAGAACTACGCGCTCTACCCGCACATGACGGTGGCGAAGAACCTCGGCTACGGCCTCAAGGTGCGAGGGACGCCGAAGGCGGAGATCGCCCGTCGCGTCGACGAGGTCGCGACGATGCTCGGGCTCGAGGATCTACGCGACCGGAGGCCCGGCGCCCTCTCAGGCGGCCAGCGCCAGCGCGTCGCGATGGGGCGAGCGATCGTCAGGGAGCCGGCCGCCTTCCTGATGGACGAGCCGCTCTCGAACCTCGACGCCAAGCTCCGCGTCGACATGCGCGGGGAGCTCGCGCGCCTGCACGACCGACTCGGGATCACGACCGTGTACGTCACGCATGACCAGGTGGAGGCGATGACGCTCGGAACGCGCGTCGCGGTGATGCGCGACGGAACGGTTCAGCAGGTCGATACTCCGCAGACGCTCTATCGGGAGCCGACGAACCTCTTCGTGGCGGCGTTCATCGGGTCTCCGTCGATGAACCTCGTCGAGGCGGAGGTCTCCGACGGCGCGGTCGACTTCGCCGGGTTCCACGTTCCGCTCTCGCCCGACCGTCTCCCAGCGGGGGTGTCCTCCGGCACCGTGATCGTCGGGATTCGCCCTCAGGACTTCACCGATGCGCGGGCCGTCGACAGCAGCCTGCCGAAGCTCGAGATCGAGGCCGCAGTCGTCGAGGAGCTCGGGTCGGCCACGCACATCCTGTTCGCGATCGAGGCGCCGCCTGTCGACGTCGATTCGGTCCGTGCCGCGAGCGACGACGGCGAGCGCGCCATGCTCCTCGCAACCGACCGGCGCACGCTCTTCACCGCCGAGGTCGCCGAGGGCACGGAGGTGCGTCCCGGCGACCGCCTGCCGCTCGCTCTCGACCCGGCCCGGCTGCATTTCTTCGATCCGGCGACCGGCGTGAGCCTCGGCTCCGGGACGCTCGCCGCGACCGCCTGAGGCATAGCCGCGCCAAAGCGGCTACCGTGCGTGCCACTCGTTTCTTCGTTCCGACGGTCGCCCGCTCTTTCCGCGTTTCGAACTCTACGAGCAGGCCGACGGTCCGTCAGACCGGCCTAGACCCCGGCTCCAAGGAGAAACGAGACATGACGCGCACGCACAAGCTGATCAACTTGGCGGGGATCATCCTGCCCTTCGTCGGCCTCGTCGCCGCGATCGTCCTCTTCTGGGATCGGATGGTCGGGCCAACCGAGCTCGCGATCCTCGCAGTCGGTTACCTGCTGACGGGGGTCGGGATCACGGTGGGCTACCACAGGCTCTTCACCCACCGCTCGTTCGAGACCTACCGCCCCGTCCGCTACGCGTTCGCGGTGCTGGGGCAGATGGCGGTCGAGGGGGACGTGCTCGCGTGGGTCTCCGACCACCGCAAGCACCATCAGTTCTCCGACCAGGAGGGCGACCCGCACAGCCCGCACGCAGGGTACGGCGGCGGGGTCGCCGAGGCGCTGAGAGGGCTCTGGCACGCCCACACCGGCTGGCTGTTCTCGGAGTCGGGCCGCGCCGACCAGGCCCGTTACGCCAAGGATCTGATGCGCGACACCGGTCTCCGCGTGATCGCGAAGCTCTTCCTTCCGCTGGTCATCTTCTCGCTGCTCGTCCCGGCGCTGATTGGCTGGGCACTGATCGGCGGCTGGTACGGCTTCTTCGCCGGGCTCTTCTGGGGCGGCGCAATCCGGATCTTCCTGCTCCACCACGTCACCTTCTCGATCAACTCGATCTGTCACTTCTGGGGGCGTCGTCGCTTCGCCTCGCGCGACGAATCACGCAACGTCTGGTGGCTCTCGTGGATCTCGTTCGGCGAGTCCTGGCATAACAACCATCACGCCTTTCCGACATCGGCGTTCCACGGGCTGCGGAAGCTCGAGATCGATCCGGGCGGCTGGGTGATCTGGACGCTCGAGAAGTGCGGCCTCGCGTGGAACGTCGTCCGGATTCCGGCCGATAAGCAGACGGGAAAGCTCGCAACGGACACCTAGCGGGCGGTTCCCCACGTCCGCCAAGCCGCTCGATTCGCCGAGGTGAGTCGGCGCATAAACGCCTATCGCGGGCCGACTTTTGTCGAGCGTTCGCGCGTCGCGGCTCGCCCCCGCTGAAACCTGGCTTCCTGCGAAATCCCTCTTTTGGGTGAGGCGAGAGCCCTGCTCTCGGACGATGCGAGCGCCCATGAAGCCGCTTTCGTCTCTCCCACGCTTGTCGCTCCTTGTCTCGGCCGCCGTCTGTTGCATCGGGCTCGTTACCGCGAGCGCACCGGCCGCCGCCCCCACTCTCGTCCTCTCCGCCGCACCGGTTCTCTCCGGTACGGCGCAGGTCGGTCAAACACTGCAGGTCTCGACCGGAACCTGGTCGCCGGCGCCCTCGAGCTACCTCTACGCATGGCACCGCTGCAACGCCACTGGAACGAACTGCTCCCTCAGCCCCACTTCGACCCTCAGCTCGAGCTATCCCCTCACCGCCGGTGATGTGGGCTTCAGGATCGTCCCGCAGATCGCACCCGACGGACAGTGGGCGCTCTCGGTCAACACCAGCCCGAGCGCCGTTGTCACAGCCGCGCCTGCCCCGTCCAGCGCGCCGGTGAATACCGTCCGGCCCGTGCTCTCGGGGACGGCGGAGGTCGGTCAGACCCTGCAGGTCTCGACCGGCACGTGGTCTCCCGCACCATCGAGCTACCTCTACGCCTGGCACCGCTGCAACACCTCGGGGACGAGCTGCTCGCTCAGCCCCAGCTCGGCGCTTGCCTCCACCTACCTCCTCACGACCGGCGACGTCGGCTTCAGGATCGTGCCGCAGGTCGCACCCGACGGAAAGTGGGCTATCTCGGTCAACAGCGCGCCGAGCGCCGTCGTCTCCGCTTCCGCGGCCCCGGCGCCGTCAGGCACGCCGGTGAACACGGTTCGGCCGACGCTCTCCGGAACGGCCGAAGCGGGTCAGACGCTGCAGGTCTCCACCGGGATCTGGTCGCCCGCGCCCTCGAGCTACGCCTATGCATGGCATCGCTGCAACGCGGCGGGTACGAGCTGCTCCCTCAGCCCCACTTCGGGCTCGAGCCCGAGCTATCCGCTGACCGCCGGTGACGTCGGCTTCAGGATCGTGCCGCAGGTCGCACCCGACGGAAAGTGGGCGCTGTCGGTCAACAGTGCGCCGAGCGCCACCGTCACGGCCGCGCCCCTCGCGGCGCAGAGCACGCCGGTGAACTCGGTGCGGCCGGCCCTTTCGGGAACCCCCCAATCCGGCCAGACGCTGCAGGTCTCCGCTGGGACTTGGTCGCCGGCGCCGACGAGCTACGGCTATGCGTGGCATCGGTGTAGCTCGTCCGGAACGAACTGTTCGCAGAGCCCGACCTCGACGTCGTCGTCGAGCTACGTGCTCGGCTCGGGCGACGTCGGCTACACGATCGTGGCGCAGGTAGCCCCGAACGGGCTGTGGGCGTCCTCGGCGACCAGCTTGCCGAGCGCCGTCGTCACGGGGACTGCCGTCCCCAGCACCGGTGTCGTGGGCGGAACCGGCCTGTACCGGCTGGGACCGTCGTGGGGCACCGGGACGAACTACAACCGGTTCGCCTATTCGTTCTCGGGCCGGGACGACGCCGCTCGCTCGGCGCAGCTCGCCGGGAAGGCGCTCGTCTACATGGCCGGCGTCGACATCAGCAAGGAGTTCAGCACCGGGGTCGACTACACAGACGGCGTTGAACAACGGCTGGCTGCTCAAGGATGCGGCCGGGAACTACATGACCGGCTACGGCTCCTATCTCGGTGATGTCGGCAGCGCTGCCTATCAGCAGCGGTGGGCCGACAACGTGGGCAACTTCCTTGCCCAGACGGGCGCGAACGGGGTCTACATCGACGATGTGCTCTCGAACATCTCGACGTGGTCGGACTGCAAGCTGCTACCCGCGCCAAGTATCCGAGCTAGAGCGCTTGGTCAGAACGCGATGGTCAGCTGGGTCGCCTACATCGGGCCGGCCTTGAAGGCGCGTGGTTTCCAGGTCGTCGCAAGCGCGCACGCGTTCATCCCGGGCGACCTCCGCAGTCCAACGACGGCTCGCTCGAGGCTGACTGGTGGCGGCAGCTCGCCCCCTACGTGACCGGGCTCTCGACCGAGTACTGGTCGCAGAACCCGGCCAACCCGACCCAGGTCCGGACGACCGGCGGCCAGTGGTACCAGCAGTGGGACAACTGGCAGAACCTGGTCAAGGTCGCCCAGAACGCCGGGGTCGACTTCTTCGGGCTCACCTACAGCGGCTCCTCGAGCCCCGGGCTGACGCGCTACGCCAGGGGCTCGTTCCTGCTCGACTGGCACGGCCGCGGCGGGGCGGTCAGCATCGAGCCCAAGGACGGCTCCGATCCGTGGAATCCGGCCGCGACAACCGACATCGGCCTCCCCGCCGGCAGCAAGATCCAGATCGCGCCGGGCGTCTGGCAGCGCCAGTACAGCGCCGGAATCGTCGTGGTCAACTCGAACGGGTACGCCGTCACAGTCACCGTCGCCGGCAGCGCCCGCACCATCGCTGCCACCGACGCGCTTTTCCTCGCGTCCTAGACAGATCACCGAAAGGCAGGCGAGAGCAGGAGGCGAACGAGCCTCCCTCTCGTCTGCCGAGTAGATGCCTAGGCCGCGAGGCGCTCGAGCCGCTGAGGTGCCCGCGAGTGCAGCTGGTGGACGAAGGCCTCGGGCCTCGTCGGGATCAGGAGCCTCGCGGCGGCCCAGCCGGCCACGACGACCGCGCCGCCGGCGACCGCGTCGAGCAGGAAGTGGTTCCCCGTCGCGACGATGATGAAGAGCATCGCGGCCGGGTAGAGGGCGCCGGCGAGGCGGATCGCGCGCGACCGAGCGAGCCAGGCGATCGCGCCGCCGACGAGGAGGGCGTATCCGAAATGGAGGCTCGGCACGGCCGCGATCGGGTTGTAGAAGCTGCCGAGCAGATCCGAGCTCAGGTCGAGATGCGCGCGGTCGCTGACCGCGTCGGCGAAGCCGAGCTCGGCGAGACGAGGCGGCGCGGCCGGATAGAGGACATAGCCGCCGAGCGCGAGGGCGGTCGAGACCACGAGCGTCGTCCGGACGACGGCGAAGCGGGCGCGGTGGGTGCGATAGACCCAGACGAGGACGGCCGGCGTGAGCACCAGATGGAGCGCGAGGTAGGCGACGCCGAGCACGGCGGCCAGGCCAGGTACGCCGAGCGCCCAGTCCTGAATCCCGCGCTCGACGAAGATCTGGAATCGCTGCTCGAGCTCGACGATCGTCGCCGTGTTCCGGTGCGCGGCTTCGAAGTCGAGCTCACCGAAGCCGCGGATCAGCTGGTAGACGCCGTACAGGGCAATGAGCGCAGCGACCTCCACCGCGCCGCGGTGGGGCGAGGCGAACGCATTCCGGAGAAGGGGAGCCGGGCGTTCTGTCGGGTGGAGGTCGCGCTGCATGACGCAAAGCTATGCAGCCCCTTGACGCCCGTCGGTACGGCTACCCCGACCATCGTCGTGCGGCAAGCGCGAGCTGTGAGCTAGCCCGCGGCGGCGCCTGGCTGGACGATCCCGTTCTCGTACGCGTAGACGACAGCCTGGACGCGGTCTCGCAGGTGGAGCTTCATCAGGATTCGCGCCACGTGCGTCTTGACCGTCGTCTCGCTGACGAACAGGTCTCTGGCGATCTCGGCGTTCGAGAGGCCGCGCGCCATGAAGCCGAGCACCTCCAACTCGCGGGCGGTCAGCTCACCGAGCGCCGCCGGTAGCGCTGTCTCGATCGTGCTCGGCGGCCGCCGGATGAACTCCTCGATCACCCGCTTCGTGATCGTGGGCGAGAGAAGTGCGTCCCCTGACGCGATCACCTGGATCGCCGCGACGAGCTGCTCCGGGGGCGTGTCCTTGAGCAGGAAGCCGCTCGCGCCCGCGCGCAGCGCCTCGTAGACGTATTCGTCGAGGTCGAAGGTGGTGAGCATCAGCACCCGGAGCCCGGAGTGCCCGTCGCCGACGAGCCGGCGCGTCGCCTCGAGCCCGTCGAGGTTCGGCATCCGGATGTCCATCAGGACCACGTCCGGCGTATGCTCGCGCGCCGCATCGAGCGCCTCCAGCCCGTCGCTCGCCTCCCCGACGATCTCGATCCCCGGCTCGGACTCGAGGATCATCCGGAAGCCGGCGCGCACGAGCGCCTGGTCGTCCACGATCAAGACTCGAATCGCCATCAGGCGGATCCTGCCACCGGCAGCCGAGCCGAGATGGTGAAGCCGCCCCCGTCGCGCGGGCCGGCCGTCAGATCGCCGCCGTAGAGCGCCACCCGCTCGCGCATCCCGACCAGCCCGTAGCCGCCGCTGCCGCCATTCGAGACGCCGTCGTTCGCGACCTCGACCTCCACCTCGTCCGCTCCGTAGCGGACGACCACCCAGGCCCGGGCAGGTCCGGCGTGCTTGAGCGCGTTCGTCAGCGCCTCCTGGACGATCCGATACGCCGAAAGGTCGATTCCGGCGGGCAGCGCGATCTCTTCGCCCTCGACCCGCATCTCGACCGGCAGGCCCGCCTCGCGCACCTGCGCCACGAGCCGCTCGAGCGTCGCGAGGCCCGGCTGTGGCGCGAGCGCGGCTTTCTCGTCGCTCTGCCGCAGGACGCCCAGCAGCCTTCGCATCTCCGTCAGCGCCTGCCGCCCGGTCTCCTCGACCGTCAGCAGCGCCTCCCGCTCCCGCTCCTGGTCGGGCTTGAGCAGCCGCCGAACGGCACCCGCCTGAACCGTCATGACGCTGACCGAGTGCGCGATCACATCGTGCAGCTCGCGCGCGATCCGGCTCCGCTCGTCGTCCACCGCCCGCTGCGCGTGTTCCTCGCTCCGCTCGGCGCGCTCCTCGGCGAGACGCGCGCGCTCCGAATGCCGCGCTGCGGCCGCCGAGATCGCGAAGACACCTGTGAGCGGAAAGCTGAGCCAGATCAGCTCTGTCAGCGGGACGTCGGGCGCGCGGATGAAGACCAGCGCGCCGGCCGCCCACACAGCAGCGAAGGCGATCCCCGCGTACCGCGCGTCCAGCAGCGACCCCGCTGCCCAGCAGGCGAGCACCAGGACGAGGAACATCGAATCCGTGTCAGTAGGCGGCTTCGGCGTCGAGGATGGTCAGGACGACCACGCCGACGGCGACGACGAGCGGAACCACGAACGGCGCTCGCCGCCGAAAGAGCAGCGCCCCGGCGGTGAAGAGGGCGACCGCGGCCATTCGCCCGCGGTTCTCGTCGATGTTCGACCAGATGTCGGCTTGCGTGAGGACGACCCCGACCAGAGCCAAGGCCTCGAACACGAACTCCCGCGCCCAGGCGAGCCATCGCACCATCGCCAGGAACGGTACGCGAGCGACGGCCCGATCGCGTCGTCCGCTGTGACGACGCTGGAATCGTCCGCTGGGACGAGGCCGAATCGGGAGCGTGGCCGATGCCCCGGCGGACCGCGCAGCGCATCCTGGACGAAGCCAACGACTCGAAGGAGACCGCACGACATGGAAGCAGCGCTCGCGCTTTCGCACCCCCACGATCCGCAGGCCGACGAGCTTCAGGCGACACGCGTCGTCGTCGCGAGCGAGCTGACGCGCCGCTACGGCGCGGGCGACACGGCCGTCGACGCGCTTCGCGGCGTCTCGCTCGAGATCCCGCGCGGCCACCTCACGGCCGTGATGGGCCCGTCCGGCTCCGGGAAGTCCACCCTGATGCACATTCTGGCCGGCCTCGACAAGCCGACGAGCGGCTCGGTCGAGATCGACGGCGTGGAGCTGACGACGCTCAAGGACAACGACCTGACGAAGCTTCGGCGCCGGCATATCGGCTTCGTCTTCCAATTCTTCAACCTCTTGCCGATGCTCTCCGCCGAGGAGAACATCACGCTGCCGCTGTCGATCTCCGGCACGAAGGTCGAGCGCGGCTGGCTCGAGGAGCTGCTCGAGGCGACCGGGCTCGCCGATCGCCGCAAGCATCGCCCGTCCGAGCTCTCGGGCGGCCAGCAGCAGCGCGTCGCCGTCGCCCGCGCGCTCGTCTCTCGGCCGACGGTGCTCTTCGCCGACGAGCCGACGGGCAACCTCGACTCGCAGACCTCCGCCGAGATCCTCGGCCTGCTCCGCGGCGCGGTCGAGACGTACGGCCAGACGACGGTGATGGTCACCCACGACCCGAAGGCCGCCACGATCGCCGACCGGATCCTGTTCCTCGCCGACGGCTTGATCGTCAAGGAGCTGGGTCGCTCGTCGCAGGGCGAGATCCTGGAGGCTCTGAGCGACGTCGGGAGCGGAGTCGCGCGATGAGGCAGGTCGCGATTCGCGGCCTCCTGGCCCGCAAGCTCCGCTCGGCGCTCACCGCCGTCGCGATCGTGCTCGGCGTCGCGATGGTCAGCGGCACGCTCGTCCTGACGGACACGATCGAGAAGGCGTTCGACTCGATCTTCTCGAGCTCGTACGAACAGACCGACGCCGTCGTCAGCGGCAAGAAGCTCGTCGAGTGGTCGCAGACCGGCAAGCCGACGCTCTCGCCCGAGATCCTCGGCCGGATCCAGGCGCTGCCCGAGGTGGAGGCCGCCGCCGGGACGATTCTCGACCTGTCCGGCGATGCGAACCAGGCGAAGATCCTCGACAAGCAGGGCGAGGCGATCCAGGGCAACAACCCGACGTTCGGGCTCGGCGTGGATCCCGAGGACGAGCGGTTCAACCCGTTCCGGCTCGTCGAGGGCGAGTGGGCCTCCGGCCCGAACCAGGTGGTGATCGACGTGAGCACCGCCGACGCGGAGGGCTTCCGCGTGGGCGAGCAGGTGAAGGTCGCGGGCGAGGGGCCTGTCCGGAGCTTCACGCTCGCGGGAATCGTGCGCTTCGGCGACGTGGACAGCCTCGGTGGCGCCACGATCGCGCTCTTCGACGTCGCGACGGCGCGACAGGTGCTCGACAAGCCGGGCTTCGACGCGGTCGCCGTGGCGGCACGGGACGGCGTCTCGACGGAGAAGCTCGTCGATTCGATCACGCTCGCGCTCCCGGACTCGGTCGAGGTCAAGTCCGGCTCCGAGCAGGCGGCGGAGGACGGCGAGGGCGTCGGCGAGTTCGTCAGCTTCATCCGCTACTTCCTGCTCGCTTTCGGCGGAATCGCCCTCTTCGTCGGCGCCTTCGTGATCTTCAACACGCTCTCGATCACGGTCGCGCAGCGGACAAAGGAGCTCGCGACGCTCCGGACGCTCGGCGCATCCCGCCGGCAGGTGTTGCGCTCGGTGATCCTGGAAGGGGCCATTCTCGGCGTCGTCGCCTCGGCGGTCGGGCTAGCGTTCGGCGTCCTTATCGCGAAGGGGCTGACGGCGCTCATGCGCGCGGTCGGGCTCGATCTGCCGCAGGCGAGCATGGTCTTCGCAACGCGGACGGCCGTCGTGGCGATGTTGACGGGCACCCTCGTCACCATCGCCGCATCGGTCTGGCCGGCGGTGCGCGCGACGCGGATCGCGCCGATCGCCGCCGTCCGCGAGGGCGGGATGGTCGTCAAGAAGCCGTCGCGGAAGTCGCTCGTCGTCGGCCTCCTCCTGACCGCGCTCGCCACGTTTGGGCTCGTCTACGGGACGCTCGGCGACGACGTCTCGGCGCTCGGGCGGGGGCTCGGAATCGCCGGAGGCGTGCTCGGTCTGTTCGTCGGGATCGCGCTGATCGCACCGCGGCTGATCCGCCCGCTGGCTCGTTTCGTCGGCCTCCCAGGTGCCCGCATCGGCGGCCTGGCGGGACGGCTGGCCCAGGAGAACGCGATCCGGAACCCGGGGCGCACCGCCGCCACCGCCGCCGCGCTGATGATCGGGCTGACGCTCGTCTCGTTCGTGGCGGTCTTCGGGAAGGCGCTCCTCGAGAGCGACGAGTCGAACCTGCGCAAGCAGCTCGGCACGAGCCACGTGATCACCTCGCAGAGCGGCTGGGACACGGTTCCGGTCGGCGCCGGCGAGGCTGCGGCGAAGGCCGAGGGCGTCACGCTCGCGTCCTCGATCCGTGGCGACCGCGCGCAGCTCGAGGGCGGCGGCGAGACCGAGGTCAGCGGCGTCGACCCGGCCACGATCGGCCGGGCGTACAAGTTCGAGTGGGTCGAGGGCTCGGCGGCGGCTCTCGGCTCGCTCGAGGGGGGCGGCGCGATAGTTCGCGACGGCCTCGAGCTGCCGGGGGGCGGCAAGGCCGGGGTCGGGGATCCGCTGAGGTTCCTGACCCCGGCCGGCAAGCAGGTGGACACGGTCGTCCGTGGCGTCTACAAGAAGCACGGCGACCTCGACCAGCTGCTCGGCGAGGTCGTGCTCTCGCAGGCGGCCTTCGACCGCTCGTTCCCGCGGCCGGCCGACCTGCTCACGCTCGTCGAGGCCGACTCGACGGCCAACTCGACGGCTGCGCTCGAACGGGCGCTCGCCGCCTACCCCGACGCGAAGATCCAGACCGACGACGAGTTCATCGCGAGCTGGACGCAGTGGCTGAACGACGTGATGAGCCTCTTCTACGTGCTGCTCGCGCTCTCGGTGATCGTCTCGCTCTTCGGGATGGTGAACACGCTCGTCCTGGCCGTCTTCGAGCGCACGCGCGAGCTCGGGATGCTCCGCGCCGTCGGGATGACGCGCCGGCAGGTGCGGCGGATGATCCGGCACGAGGCGGTCGTGACGTCGCTGATCGGGGCCGCGCTCGGGTTGCCACTCGGCGTGGCGCTGGGCGCGCTCGTGACGCAGTCGCTCTCCGAATTCGGCGTCTCCTTCTCGCTTCCCGTCGTTCCGCTGGTCGCTTTCGTGGTCGTCGCGATCGTGGCCGGGATCGCAGCGGCCGTGCTCCCGGCCCGCCGCGCCGCGCGGCTGAACGTGCTCGAAGCGCTCCAGTACGAGTAGCGGCCTCGCAGCAGACTGCGGAGCGGGCTGTCGGGGGGCCGCCCGCTCCGCAGTAAGAAGCTCGTCGCGAGCTTCTATGTTCTCTTCGTGCTGCTCGCGATCGACCAGGGGACGACGGGAACGACCTGCCTCGTCGTCGACGAGGCGCTCGCGATTCGTGGCCGCGGCTACTGCGAGCTGACGCAGCACTTTCCCGCGCCCGGCCTCGTCGAGCACGACGCCGAGGAGATCTGGCAGACCGTCGTTGCCGCGTCCGAGGCTGCCCTGGCCGAGGCCGGGCTCAGCGCAAGCGAGCTGCGGGCCATCGGGATCGCGAATCAGCGCGAGACGACCGTGCTCTGGGATCGCGCGACGGGACGGCCGGTCGCGCCGGCGCTCGTCTGGCAGGACCGGCGGACTGCCGCCCGCTGCGCCGAGCTTCCCGGCGAGCTGATCCGGGAGCGGACCGGGCTCGTGCCGGATCCGTACTTCTCGGCGACGAAGCTCGAGTGGTTGCTCGAGCACGCCGGGGCGGCCGGCGACCTCGCCTTCGGGACGATCGACTCGTGGCTTGCCTGGAAGCTGACCGGCGAGCACGTGACCGACGTCTCGAACGCCTCGCGGACGCTCCTGCTGGGGCTGGACGAGCTGAGCTGGGACGACGAGCTTCTGGCCCTGTTCGGCGTACCGAGCTCGGTGCTCCCAACCGTGGTTTCGTCGAGCGGGGAGCTCGGCCAGGCGAAGCTCTTCGGCGCGACCGTGCCTTTGACGGGGATCGCCGGCGATCAGCAGGCCGCGCTCTTCGGCCAGGCCTGCTTCGCGCCCGGACGAGCGAAGGTGACATATGGAACGGGAGCATTCGTGCTCGCGAACTCCGGGCCGGAACGGCCAGAGCCGAGGAACGGCGTGCTCGCGACGGCTGCCTGGCGACTAGGCGGGAGCCCGGCCGTCTACGCGCTCGAGGGCTCGGTCTTCGTCGCCGGCGCGGCGATCCAGTGGCTGCGCGACGGGCTGGGGCTGATCGAGGACGCGACCGAGACCGAGGCGCTGGCCCGCTCCCTCGCCGGCAACGACGGCGTTCACTTCGTGCCGGCGCTGACGGGTCTCGGGTCACCCCACTGGGCGCCGGAGGCACGCGGTCTCATCTCCGGCCTGACCCGGGGGACACGGCGCGAGCATCTCGTGCGGGCGGCCCTCGAGGCGATCGCCTTCCAGACGAACGACGTGCTGACGGCGATGGAGCTGGACGTCGAGCTGCTTCGAGTCGACGGTGGCGCTGCCTCGAACGCGTTCCTGCTCCAGTTCCAGGCCGACGTCGCCCGGCTGCCGGTCGAGGTGCCGGTCGAGCGGGAGGCGACCGCGCTCGGCGCGGCCGCGCTCGCCGGGCTCGGTGCGGGCGTCTGGGCGGACCCGTCCGAGCTCGAGCAAGCATGGCGCTGTGCCGCGCGCTACGAGCCCGAGCTGCCGGCCGACGAAGCGGAGCGGCTCGTCGCGGGCTGGCGCGACGCGATCCGGCGAACGCTGGCGTGAGCGGCTACTCCGCGCGCTGGCGCGCCGCCTTCGGCGCGGTCGATCCGGCGCGCACAGACGCCGACGTGCGCTTCCTGGTCGACGTGCTCCCGTTGTCCGCGTTTCGCCGCGTGCTCGATGTGCCCTGCGGCGACGGCCGACACCTGCGCGCCCTCGCAGCGCTCGGCTACGACGTCACGGGTGTCGACAACGATCCCGCGGTTTCCCCACCGCTACTCGGTGACCTCCGCGAGCTGGATTCGCTCCCGACGGGGTTCGACGCCGCGATCAACATGTGGCAGAGCTTCGGCTACTTCGAGGCGGGCGAGAACGAGCGGGTGCTCGGCTCGTTCGCACGGCGCCTGCGGCCTGGCGGCCGGCTCGTGCTCGAGCTTCAGAACCGCGACTTCTTCGAGGCGCGTGGGCCGACGGAACGGGAGCTGCGGCCCGGAATCGTCGAGCGCTCGTGGCTCGAGAACGGCCGCCGCCACGTCGAGCTCGACTACGGAGACGGCGAGCGCGACGTCTTCGAGTGGCAGCTCTACGCGCCCGATGAGCTGGAGTTGCTCGCTGCACGACTCGGGCTTGGTTCGGTCGTCCGCCTCGCCTCGCCGACCGAGCCGATGATGCGCCTCGTCCTCGAGCGCGACGTCTAGTCGTCCGCTAGGGGGACGCGCAGATCGGCGCAGCGGGCGAGGTCGAATCGTCGTCACGGCCGACGAAACACGAGCCGGGACACACGAGAGTTCGGGTCAGATTCCAACGACACGAACCGAAAGGACACGAAATGATTCGCAAGGGAGATGTGATCGAGAACCCCGTCACCGGCGAGCGGCTGCGGTTCCTGGAGACGTCGAGCGAGACGAACGGCGAGTCGGTGCTCGTCGAGTGCACGGTGCAGGCCAACGGCTTCGTCGCCGCAGCGCACGTGCATCCGAAGCAGACGGAGCGCTTCGAGGTCGAGTCGGGCGTCGTCACGTTCAAGCTCGACGGCAAGGAGATCGTCGCCCGCGCGGGTGACACCGTGATCGTCCCTGCCGGCGTCTCGCACAAGTTCTGGAACACCGGCGAGACCGAGGCGACGTTCGTCTGCGAGGTCAAGCCCGCGCTCCAGTTCGAGCGCCTGCTCGAGACGATGTTCGCGCTGGCGAACGACGGCAAGACGAACCGGAAGGGGATGCCGAACCCGCTTCGCCTCGCGGTGATCGCGAACGACCACTTCGAGGACGTGCGGCTGCCCTTCCCGCCCGCGTGGGTGCAGAAGGCAGGCCTCGCGATGGGCGCCCCGCTCGGCCGCCTGCTCGGCTACGAGGCGCAGTACGACGGCGGCGAGGAAGAGGTCGCGCTCGCGATCTAACCGTCCCAAGAGGACGTGTCCCAGGGACTGTCCCTGGGACACGTCCAGCTTGGACGCATCCGGTTCAGCGCGGCGCGGCGAAGGACGCGACGGCGTCGACGACGAGCTTGAGCCGCCGCCCCTCGTCGGTCAGCCGGTACTCGACGCGAGGTGGCCTCGCATCGATCACCTGGCGCACCAGGACGCCCGCCTCCTCGAGCTCGACGAGCCGCTGAGCGAGCGTCCGCGGCGGGATCTCTCCCACGGCCTGCTTGAGCTCGTTGAAGCGGAGCGCCCCCTCGGACGACGCCCAGAGGATCGAGATCGTCCAGCGGCGCTCGAGGAGGCCCGCCGCTCGGCGGACCTCCTCGGGAACCGGCTCGCAGCGCCTACACCGCATGCAGCTGCGTCACGGCCGGCTCGAGCGCGAGCTCGAGCACCTCGTCGAGCGAGATCACCGGATGGAACGTCAGCTCGTCGCGAACGTGCTCCGGCACGTCGTCGAGATCCTGGCGGTTCCGCTCCGGGATGATCACGTCCGTCAGCCCCGCGGCGTGAGCGGCGAGCACCTTCTGCTTCAGCCCGCCGATCGGGAGCACGCGGCCCTGCAGCGTCACCTCGCCGGTCATCCCTACGGTGTGCTTGACCGCCCGGCCCGAGAGGAGCGACGCGAGCGCGGTCGCCATCGTGATCCCGGCGCTCGGCCCGTCCTTCGGGATCGCGCCGGCCGGCACGTGGACGTGGAACGCCCGCTCGAACGCGTCCTCGTCGACCCCGAGCCCCTCCGCGCGCGAGCGCAGCGAGGAGAGCGCGATCTGCGCCGACTCCTTCATCACGTCGCCGAGCTGGCCCGTGAGGACGAGCTTCTCGGCGCCCTTCGCGGCCGTCGCCTCGACGAAGAGGACGTCGCCGCCGGTTCCGGTCACGGCAAGCCCGGTCGCAACGCCCGGCACGGCCGTCCGCTCCGCCGCCTCGCGGTAGAACTGCTGCCGGCCGAGCGCCTCGCGCAGCTCGTCGAGCGCGATGTCGACCGGCGCCTCCACCTTCGCCGACGCGATCCGCGTCGCCGTCTTGCGCAGCAGCTTCCCGAGCTCGCGCTCGAGCTGGCGGACGCCGGCCTCGCGGGTGTAGTCGGTGATCACCGTCTCGAGCACGACGTCTGCGATCGAGACCTCGTCCTCGCGCAGGCCGTTCCGCTCGCGCTGGCGCGGCCAGAGGTAGCCGCGGGCGATCGAGACCTTCTCGTCCACGGTGTAGCCGTCGAAGCGGATCACTTCCATCCGGTCGAGCAGCGGGCCCGGGATCGTGTCGACCATGTTCGCGGTCGCGATGAAGACGACCTCGGAGAGATCGAGCTCGACGTCGAGGTAGTGGTCGCGGAAGGTCGAGTTCTGCGCCGGGTCGAGCACCTCGAGCAGCGCCGCCGACGGATCGCCGCGCCAGTCGGCGCCGACCTTGTCGACCTCGTCGAGGAGGATCACCGGATTCATCGTCCCCGCGTCGCGCAGCGCGCGCACGAGCCGTCCGGGCAGCGCGCCGATGTACGTCCGCCGGTGCCCGCGGATCTCGGCCTCGTCGCGGACGCCGCCGAGCGACATCCGGACGAACTCACGACCGAGCGCCCGCGCGATCGACTCGCCGATCGAGGTCTTGCCGGTGCCGGGCGGCCCGACGAGGGTCAGGATCGCGCCCGACCGCTTGTCCGGCTCGATCCCGCGCTCCTCGCGCAGCTTGCGGACGGCGATGTACTCGACGATCCGCTCCTTGACGTCGTCGAGGCCGGCGTGGTCGGCGTCGAGCACCTCGCGGGTGTGGAGCGGGTCGAGCGTCTCGTCCGAGCGCTTGCCCCACGGCACCGCGAGCAGCCAGTCGAGGTAGTTGCGGATCATCGAGGCCTCGGGCGAGCTCTCGCCCTGGCGCTCGAGCCGCCCGAGCTCGCGCTCGGCCTGCTCGCGCACGGCCTCGGGCAGCTCCGCCTCCTCGAGCTTCTGCCGCAACTCGGTCACGACGGACGCGTCGTCTTCGCCGAGCTCCTTCCGGATCGACTCCATCTGCTTGCGGAGGATGTACTCGCGCTGCTGCTTCGCCGCGCCCTCCTCGACGTCGTCGCGGATCCGGCGACGCACCTGCATCTCTGCAAGCCGCTCCCGCTGGAGCTCGATCGCGAGCGCGAGCCGCTCGTTGATGTCGATGGTCTCGAGGACGCGCACCTTCTGGGCGAAGCTGAAGTCGGGCGAGTAGCCCACAGTGTCGGCGAGGGCGCCGGGCTCGGTGATCGAGCGGACGAAGGCCGAGATCCGGCCGTCGTCGCCGCGCAGCTCGAGGATCTCCTCCACGATCGCGCGGTACTCCCGCTCGAGCTCGCGCGTGCGGCCGTCGGCGGTCTCGTCGTCCGGTCGCTCCTCGACGGCGACGCGGAGCCTCCCGCGTGCGTCGGTCTCGGCGGCGCCGGCGAGCCCGCGATGCAGGCCGGTCAGCGCGACGGCGCGGCCGCCGCCGGGCAGGCGGACGCGATCGGTGATCTCGGCGACGGTGCCCACGGCCGCGTAGTCGTGCTCGTGCTGCGGCACGAGCAGGACGCGCTCCTCGGAGCCGACGTCGACGCTCAAAGTCAGGGTCAGGTTCATGTTCGGGAAGACGACGACGTCCTCCAGCGGTACGAGCAACATCGTGCTCACGGACAACACACTCCTTCTCGGGCAAGCTCATGCCGGTAGTAACTGCAAAAAGGATACCGACATGGGTATCAGCGTCGGCGGCCGGCTCGAAAGAGCCCGCACCGAAAACCTCGCTAAACCCACGTATGATCGGCGGGTGCCCCGAGCCACCCCTCTCGCCGCGAGGAACGACACGCCCCGCGTGGGAGCCCGGGTCCGCTCGCTTCGGCGCGAGCGCGGCTTGACGATCGAGCAGCTCGCGGCCGCCACTGGGCTGACCAAGGGCTTCATCAGCCAGCTCGAACGCGATCGCACGGCGCCGTCCCTCTCGTCGATCGCGCGCATCTGCGACGCCCTGGGCGTCAGGCTGAGCACGATCTTCGAGCGCGAGCCCGCCCCGGCGCTCGTCCGCCGGCAGGAGCGCCCGACCGTGGAGAGCGCGTTCTCGACGCAGAGCCACCTCCTCTCCTCGCGCGACGAGGCGCGCTTCCAGGCGATCGAGTCCGTGGTCGCCCCCGGCGAGGGAGCAGGCGACGAGCTGACGTCGCTGCCCGGCGAGATGGAGTTCGTCTACGTGCTCGAGGGCTCGCTCGAGCTTCGGGTCGGCGACGAGGTGCACCTGCTCGAGGAGGGCGACGCGCTCACGTATCAGCTCGCGAAGGCCCACACCTGGCGGAACGCGTCCGACACAGACTTGCTCCGCGTCCTCTGGGTCGCCGTGCCGAATCCGTACTAGCGAAAGCGCTTCAGCGACTCCGCGGCGATGCGCCCGGCGAGAACGTCCGCGGAAGTGCCGACGCCGCGCGAGCTCCAGGTGAGGACGGCCGCGACGAAGGCGCCGCCCTCCCAGATCACGATCCCGTGGTCGTGTCGAGCGGTCGCGAGCCAGCCCGCCTTGTGGAGGACGCTCACCCCCGGTGCGACGTACCTGCCGAGCTTCCCCCGGTCGTCGACGAGCGCGAGCAGCCAGAGGAGGTGCCGCGCCTCCGACGCGGTGACGCCGAGCGCCGGCAGCGGGCCTTTCCCGTCCGCCGCCAGGTAGACGGCCCTCGCGAGCCGCCCGATGTCCCAGGCGGTCGTGTACTTGCCGACGCCGAACGCCGGGCTGCTCTCGGTGCGAATCGGAATCGGCGCCACCTTGGAGTCGACAGCCCGTTGCGGTGTTCGCTCGTAGCCCCCGTACATCTCCGAGTCGACGAGACCGAGGGCGCGCATCGTCTCGTTGACACGGGCCGAGCCGGCGCTCGTCGAGCCGGCGAGCCACACCTCGAGCGCGTTCGCTGCGTCGTTGTCGGAGCGCACGAGCATCGACGTGAGGAGGGCGCCGACGCGCGATCCGGCCGCCGGCACGCCGGAATGCGCACGAAGAACCGTGACGGCGACCGCGAGCTTGAGCGTCGAGGCTGCCGGGAACCTGGCCGCCGCGTTCCAGGCGGCACCCTGCCCCGTGGCGAGATCCTGGACGTAGACGCCGCTCGTCCCCACAAAGCCCCGGGCAAGCGCGACAACCGACCGCGAGAGCACGGGATCGAGCCGGGGAGTCGCGGCGCGAGGCGCTGCCCGTCGCGGGAGGCCGCGGACCGACGCGACGACGCTCGACGAACGCCGCCCCATGCCGTCGACCGCGGTCACGCGCACCGAGACGATCCTCGGCGGGAGATCGACGCGAAGCGAGAAGCGCGTGCCTCGCAGCGGCCGGTCGGCGACCACCTGGTTGCCGACCCGCACGAGTATCCGGCGTGTGCCGACGGGCGCCGAGCCGGCGACGAGCCCGAACGAGACCTCACGCGGCGCCGGTGCGACGATCGCCGGCGGAGGGAGCGCGGGTGCGTCGATCACGTCTCCCATTCAACCGTGGCCGGACAAGCGAGGTCGGGTGCGCGGCGTAGCCTTGTGGGATGCCGATCGTCGCGCACCTCGATCTCGACGCGTTCTACGCGGCGGTGGAGGAGCTCGAGAATCCGGAGCTCCGGCGGCGGCCGCTCGTCGTCGGCGGCGACCCGCGCAGCCGTGGAGTCGTGGCGACCGCGAACTACGTCGCGCGCCGGTTCGGGATCCACTCGGCGATGAGCTGCGCCGAGGCGCTGCGGCGCTGCCCACAGGCGGTCTTCGTGCGGCCGCGCCACACCCTCTACCGCGAGTACTCGGCCGAGGTGTGGACGGCGATCCGCGAGGTGGTGCCGGTGGTGGAGCGGACGGGGCTCGACGAGGGCTATCTCGACCTGACGCCGCTCGCACCGGATTTCGGCCGCGCACGCTCGCTTGCGGAGGCGGTCCGGACGTCGGTGCGGGCGGCGACGAGCCTCTCGTGCTCGCTCGGCGTCGCACCGACGAAGGTCGTCGCAAAGGTCGCGTCCGACCGCCGCAAGCCCGGCGGGATCACGGTCGTTCCGGCCGGTACCGAGGCGGCGTTCCTCGCGCCGTTCCCGGTGCGCGTCCTACCCGGTGTCGGGCCGCGGGCGGAGGAGCGGCTGGCCGCCGCCGGCGTCGCCACGATCGGCGGGCTCGGCGCGCTCTCGGATCTCGACCTGCGCGCGATCCTCCCCGGCCAGGTCGGCCGGCTGCTGCGCGACCGAGCGCTCGGGATCGACCCGCGCGGGCTGGAGCTGACGAGCGAGCGGATCTCGATCTCGGTCGAGGAGACCTTCGAGCGCGACCTGCACGACCGCGAGCCCCTTCACGCCGAGCTGCGCCGGATGGCACTCGAGGTCGCCGGCTACCTGGAGCGCGACGGCCTCTCCGCCAGGACGGTGACGACGAAGCTCCGCTACGCCGACTTCTCGATCCGGAGCCGCTCGACGAGCCTCCCGGTCGGGATCGACGACGCCGAACGGATCGGCGAGCTCGCGTGCTCGCTCCTCGACCGCGGCCTGACCGACCGCCCGGGCGCGCTGCGGCTGGTGGGCGTCGGCGTCTCGGGCCTGAGCGGCCACCGCCAGCTCACCCTCGAAGAAACGGGCTAGGCCAGAAGCTCGACGAGCTCGTCGTGGCCCGCAGCGGCCGCGAGGTCGGCGGCCGTCTTGCCCTCGTCCGTCGCCGCGGTCGTGTCTGCGCCGCGCTCGACGAGCACCTCGACGCTCTCGCTATCGCCGTTCTGCGCGGCGGCGTGGAGCGGCGTGAAGCCCCCACGCTGGCGGGCGTTCGGGTCGGCGCCGTGCTCGAGCAGCAGCTCGACGATCGAGCCGTGGCCGCCTGCCGCCGCGCTGTGCAGCGGCGCGACCTCGAGCTCGGCGTTCCGCGCAACGGCGTTCGCGTCGGCGCCGTTGTCGAGCAACAGCCGGGCCGCGTCCTCCTGACCGAAGTACGCAGCGAGATGGAGCGCCGTGAAGCCGTCGCTCGCCCGGGCCTGAGCGAGCTCCCGATCGCCGGCGAGGAGCGCCTCGAGCCCGCGCGTCCGCCCCACCGCCGCCGCGTCGAAGACGTCGAGCGCCGGGTTCGCGTCGAGCAGGGTCGTCGCGATCCCGTCCTGACCCGCGTAGACGGCTCGCCGGACCGCCGACACTCCGTGCTCGTCGCGCTCCTCGGCCGCCTGCGGCCTGCGCTCGAGGAGCTCGCGCACGCCGTCTTCGTCGCCGGCCTCGATCAGCGAGAACAGATCCACGCGCGGACTCTACGGCTCCTGATACGACTCCGCGACGGCGAACAGGGAGGCTGGATCGTGGACTGGAAGCTCGAGCTCGTGATCGTGCCCGTGACCGACGTGGAGCGGGCGAAGGCGTTCTACATCGAGCAGATCGGCTTTGCGCTGGACGTCGACGTCAGCCCGATGGACGGGATTCGCGTCGTCCAGCTCACACCGCCGGGCTCGGCCTGCTCGATCGCGATCGGGACGGGGATCGGGCAATCCGAGCCCGGATCGACGAAGGGCCTGCACCTCGTCGTCACGGACGTCGAGGCAGCGCGCGCCGAGCTCGTGGAGCGCGGCGTCGAGATCGGCGAGCCGTTCCATTTCGGCGCGCAAGGCCGAACGGACGGCGTCCACCCCGGCCGCGAGGACTACGGGACGTTCCTGACGTTCGACGACCCCGACGGAAACACCTGGCTCGTCCAAGAGGTGGGCCACCGCTAGTCGCGGAGGATCGGCCGCGTCAGGCAGGTCGGGCCACCGTCGCCCTTGCGCGAGATCTCGTCGCCGCTATAGGTGACGACGTCGACGCCGGCGCGCTCCATTCGGCGCCGCGTCTCGTCGTTTCCCTCCAGCGCCAGCGCGCGACGCGGGCCGAGCGCGAGCACGTTCGAGCCCAGCGACTCGAACTCCTCGTCGGGAAGCTCGACCGTCCGGATCCCACGCTCGGCGAGCAGCTCCAGCAGCCTGACCGGGGCGAGCCGCGGGTAGACGAGCGCGAGATCGGCGGCGAGCAGCGAGACGAGCGACATCAGGTGCATCACCTCGCCGGCGCCGTTCCAGTGCGGCAGGTCGAAGCGGATCACCTCGACGGCCGGGAAAGCGGCTTCGAGCGCGGCGATCCCGGCGGCGTTCGTCCGGTAGCCGTGGCCGACGAGGAGCGTGCGCTCGTCGAGCCAGACCGTGTCGCCGCCCTCGGCGATCGCCGGCGCCGCGACCTCGTGCGCGACCGGAACGCCCGCGTCGCGGAGCGCCGTCACCAGGCCGTCAGGCTCGCGCCGCCGTCCCTCCTTGCCCGGCCGCAACCGGACCGCGCCGTCGTTCGCCACGAGCACGGGGTCGTAGACGTAGATCGCATCCGGGTTGCCGCGCGTCGTGGAGCGAGACGACGACCTCGGCGCCCGCCTCCTCGAGGAGGACGCAGAGCGCTTCGTGCTCCCGCGCCGCCGCCAGCGGATCGGGCTCCGAGCGCCAGCCGTAGTCGCGCCAGGCGGCGGCATCGTCGGGCAGCGGCGGGCGAACGAGCACGCGCTTCAGCGCGCCCGTCATCGACTGCGCGCCAAATGCGTTCACGGCAGCCGGAACGCGAGCTCGCCGAGCCGGCGGTAGCCCTCGACCGACGGGTGATCGCCGTCGGACGTCCACGACTCGTTCATCCGGCCGTCCGCGGCCACGCGCTCGAGCGTCGCGTAGAAGGGCAGGACGGGCACGTCCTCTTCGCGCGCGAGCTCCTCGATCAGCGAGTTGAGCCGGTTGATGGGCTCGACCGCACGCGGCCAGCCGCGGTTCCACGGCAGCACGTTGGCGATCGTGACGCGGAGGCCGAGCTCCTTCCCGCGCCGCACCATCGCGCGGAGGTTCTCGGCCGCCCGCGCGACGTCCCGCTCCTGCGCGATGTCGTTGATCCCACCCTGGACGACGAGCACGTCCGCGCCGGCCGCGCACTCCTCGAGTCGCGCCGCGATCTCGTCTGTTCGCTCGCCGTAGACGCCGCAGTTTCTGAACCGGAGGCGCGGATCGGCCTGCGCCGCCCAGTACTCCCACTGGCTCTGCGGATCGAGAGCGTTGCCGACCTGCTCTCGCACCGCGGGATCGGGATCCCAGGCCGGCGAGCCGGCGGTGATCGAGTCGCCGAGCGCGGCAACGACGATCTCTCCTTCGGCGTTCACGGTCGCGACCTTACCTCCGTCCTCCCGGCCGCAAGCTGCCACGAACGGCGCGGCCAGCAGAGCGAGCAGAACGTAGACGTGGACGCGAAGGCGCATCGGGAGGATGATCGTGCCGATGAGTCTGTACGGCCCGCACCAGCGCGAGCTCCAGGATCGGTTCGGCACGCGCAGGCTGGCGGATCGGCTCGAGGAGCGAAACCTCCGGGAGACGATCGACGCCGACGACCGAGCCTTCATCGAGGCGCGCGACATGTTCTTCCTCGCGACCACCGGCGAGGACGGGATCCTCCAGTGCTCGTACAAGGGCGGCGATCCGGGCTTCGTGCGCGTGCTCGACGAGCGGACGCTCGCGTTCCCGAGCTACGACGGGAACGGGATGTTCCTCTCGCTCGGGAACCTCGTCCGCCGATCCCGAGCGTCGGCCTGCTGTTCGTCGACTTCGCGGGCCAGAAGCGGCTGCGGCTGAGCGGCCTCGCGTCGATCGACGAGGCCGATCCGCTGCTCGCCGAGTACGAGCGGGCTCAGTGCGTCGTCCGCGTCGTCGCGACGCACGTCTTCCCGAACTGCCCGCGCTACATCCACAAGCTGGAGCTCGTCGAGCGCTCCCGCTTCGTGCCTCGGGCCGGCTCCGAGCCGCCGGTGCCGGAGTGGAAGCGGCGCGAGTGGGCGGTCGACGTCCTGCCTGCGGGCGATCCCGCGCGCGACTAGCTAGGCGAGCAGCGCCCGATTCCGTGCGAGCGCGGCGAGCACGGCATCGACGTCGTCGTCCGTGTTGTAGAGATGAAGCGAGACGCGCAGGCTCGAGTCGCGCTCGGAGACGACGATGTCGTCGGCGGCGAGCGCGTCCACGAGCGCAGGAGCGTCGGTCGAGCGGACGCAGACGAGGGGGCCGCGCGGCGGTGCGGCCGTGCTCGCGCCGAGCTCGTCGAGGCCGGCGAGGAGGCGCTCGACGAGACCGCGGACGTGCTCGGCGATCGCGGGCACGCCTGCATCTGCGATCAGGCCCACGCCGGCGACCCCGGCGTAGATGTTCGGGACCGGCGGCGTCCCGGCGTCGAAGCGGCGGGCGCTCGGGTGCGGTCGGTAGCGCGCGATCTGCATCTCGAAGATGTCCTCGTCGGCGAACCAGCCCGTCTGCGTGGGGAAGAGCTCCGGCACGAGGCCGGGACGGCAGGCCATGAATGCCAGGCCGGCCGAGGCGAGCAGGTACTTGACGGTGCCGCCGACGACGACGTCGCCCGCGGCCGCCGCGGCGAGCGGGATCGCGCCGATTCCCTGGTAGCCGTCCACGAGCATCAGCGCGCCGTGACCCCGCGCGAGCGTGTGGATCGCCTCGACGTCGTGGACGGCGCCCGTGCGGTAGGAGACGAGGGTCGAGCAGACGAGCGCCGTCCGCTCGTCGATCGCCTCCTCGTACGCCTCGGGCTCGGGCGCGACCTGGACGACCTCGGCGCCGCGGAGCTCCTGCGCGTGCGCGATCTGGCCGATCGTCGGGAACTCGTTCTCCGAGATCACGATCCGGTTCCGCGCTCCCGAGAGGTCGAGCGCGGAGACGAGGGCGCTGACTGCGGCCGAGACCGACGTCTGGATCGCGACGTCGTCCGGCTGGGCGCCGAGCAGGGCGGCGAAGGCGGCGCGGGCGGTCTCGGCGCGCTCGACCCAGTGCCCCCATTCGGCCCCGTTCTCGTCCCAGCCCGCGAGGTACTCCTCGTAGGCGCCGCGGACCGCGTCGGACAGCGCCCCCTGCGAGCACGAGTTGACGTAGACCTTGCGCTCGAAGACCGGAAAACGCCCGCGAATCGCCTCGCCAACCCCGCTAGCGGCCAAGGTAGGCCTTCCTCAGGTCCTCGTCCTCGAGCAGGTCGCTCGCCTTGCCCTGGAGGACGACGCGGCCCGTGGAGAGGACGTAGCCGCGGTCGGCGATCGAGAGCGCCATGTTCGCGTTCTGCTCGACGACGAGCATCGCGACCCCGGCCTCGTGCACCTGCTGGATGATCTCGAAGCTTCGCTCGACGAGAACCGGCGCGAGCCCCATCGACGGCTCGTCCATCAGGAGGAGCTTCGGATGGCTCATCAGCGCGCGGCCCATCGCGACCATCTGCTGCTCGCCGCCCGAGAGCGTCCCGGCGAGCTGCGAGCGCCGCTCGTAGACGAGCGGGAACAGCGAGTAGACGCGCTCGAAGTCGTCCTTCCGGCCCTTGCCGTCGCGATTCAGATACGCGCCGAGCTCGAGATTCTCGAGCACCGTCATCGGGCCGAAGAGCCGCCGGTTCTCGGGCACGATCGCCATCCCCCGCCCGATCCGATGGCTCGTCGAGCGACCGGTCACGTTCTCGCCCGCGAACGACACCGTGCCCGTCTTCGGCCGCACGATCCCGAGGATCGTCTTCAGCGTCGTCGACTTCCCCGAGGCGTTCCCGCCGAGCAGCGACACGAGCTCGCCCTCACCGACCTCGAGCTCGACGTCCTGGAGGATGTGGATCAGCCCGTAGAACGTGTTGATCCCGGAGAGCCTCAGCAGCGGCTCGCGCGCGGCGTTCTCGACGCTCACTTGGACTGCGCCGCCTTCGTCCCGAGATACGCCTCGACGACCCGCGGATCCGTCGCAACCGCGTCGAACGCCCCCTCCGCGATCTTGACGCCGTGGTCGAGCGCGATCACGCGATCCGAGATCCCCTCGACGACGTGCATGTCGTGCTCGATCACGAGGATCGTGTAGCCGCCCTCCGAGCGGAGCTTCCCGATCAGGTCGGTGATCTCGTGCGTCTCGACCGGATTCATCCCGGCCGCCGGCTCGTCGAGGAGAAGCAGGCGCGGGTTCGTCGCCGTCGCGCGCGCGATCTCGAGCCGCCGCCGGTTCGCGTACGAGAGGCTGTACGCCGGCTGATCCCAGCGGTAGCCCATCAGCCGCTCCCCGAAGAACGCCAGCCGCCGCTCGGCGAGCTCGCGGATCTCGCGCTCCTCGCGGCGCTGGCCGGGCGTCCGCAGCATCGAGCGGACGAGTCCCGCCTTCGTGTGCCCGTACGCCGCAGCCATCACGTTCTCGCGCACCGTCATGTTCAGGAAGAGCCGCAGCGTCTGGAACGTGCGCGCGATCCCGCGCTTCGTGATCTGGTGCGGCTCGAGCCCGACGATGCTCTGTCCCTCGAAGCTGATCTCGCCTGCCGTCGGCTCGTAGATCCCGGTGACGAGGTTGAAGAGCGTCGTCTTGCCGGCGCCGTTCGGGCCGATCACGCTGACGATCTCGCCCGCGCGGACGTCGAGGTCGAGCCGGTCGATCACCGAGAGCCCGCCGAACGCCATCGAGACACCGCGAAGCTCGAGCAGCACGGGAGCCTGACCGGCGCGCTCATACGATCTCCACGCGCTTCTCGCCGAGCACGCCTTCGGGCCGCGCCACCATGACGGCGATCAGGATCGCGCCGAGCACGACGAAGCGGGCCGGCTCGGGCTTCGCGACCATCACGTTCTCCCAGACGAACGCCGCCAGGTAGATGGTCGGGCACGAGCAGCGCAGTCCGCCAGCGCCCGTGGAGCAGCGTCAGCGTCAGGATCGCGGCGACGAGGCCGATGTACGAGACAGGGGTCATCCAGGAGGCGAGGTCGCTCGGTACCACCACCCATTCGTACGCCCATTCCCCCAGCCGCCCGCCGTCGGGCGGCACACCGGACGTCCAGCTCTCGTCGATCGCCTCCGCCACCGCGTGCACGACGAAGCCGAGCACGAGCGTTCCGCCGAGCACGATCGCGAGCCGGCGCGTGAAGCGAAGCGCGGCCACGAGACCCAGGAGCCCGAGCGTGTAGAAGAGGAAGCGCGAATCGCCAGGCTCGCGAAGCAGCTCGAGAAGGACGCTGATCCCGATCGCGCCGATCACGACCCCCGCCTGGCTGCCGGCCCCACCGAGGATGACCATCGTGTAGACGGTGATCAGGAGCGGGAACTCGAAGGTCTGCGGGAAGACGCTCCCGTTCAGCGCCGTCACGAGCGTCCCCGTCAGGGCGGCGACCCCGGCGCCGAACGCGAAGGCGGTCAGCTTCAGCCAGTTGACCGGCATCCCCATCAGCTCGGCGGCCAGCGGATCCTCTCGCAGCGAGCGCCACGCACGGCCCGTGCGCGACGCGTTCGCGAAGCGAAGGGCGACGAAGACGACGACGAAGAACGCCAGCGCGACATAGAGATACGCGACGTTGAAGATGCCCTCGCTCGACACCGGCAGCTCGTAGCCGAAGAAGGAGAGCGGCGCGACGTTCAGGATCCCGTTCGGCCCGCCGGCCCGGTCCTCGCCGAAGATGCTGTCGCTGTTGTTCGAGACGGTGAGGAAGATCTGGAAGAAGAAGAGCGTCACGATCGCCAGGTAGTCGCCCGAGAGGCGCCGTGAGGGGAGCCCGACGAGCAGGCCGACGACGCCGCCGACGATCGCCGCCGTCGGGATCGAGACGAAGGCGGGCAGGTCGAGGTCGTAGCGGTCGGCGCTCAGGAACGCGTACGTGTACGCGCCGACGCCGTAGAAGGCGATGTAGCCGAGGTCGAGCAGGCCGCCCCAGCCGACGACGACGTTCAGCCCGAGCGCGAGCAGCATGAAGATCACGGTGTCGAAGGCGACGCGGCGGAAATAGCCGCTCTCGAAGCCGACCGGCAGGAGCGCCACGACCGCGACGAAGAGGGTCAGCCACGCCCACCAGGGCACGGTCTGCAGCCGCGCTTCGAGGACGCCGAGCCGGCCGCCGCGACCGCCACGGCGCTCGGACGAGCGCGCCACCCATTCGTCCTGCCCGATCCGCGGTCCCGCCGTGGCCGACGCGGTCGGCACCGCCTCCTCGAGTCGCTCTTTCCGCGTCTCGTCGTCCATCTGCCTAGACCTTCTTGATGTCGGGAGTGCCGAAGAGGCCCTGCGGCCGGAAGAGCATGAAGACGATCAGGATCACGAACACGAGCAGATCCGACCACCGGGTCGAGATGTATCCCTGGGTGAAGGCCTCGGCGAAGCCGAGGATGAGCCCGCCGGCCATCGCACCCGGGATCGAGCCGATCCCGCCGATCACGGCGGCCGTGAACCCCTTCAGCCCGGCGAGAAAGCCGATCGCCACGTCGGTGGGCGCGCGGAGCGCGAACATGACGCCCGGCGGCGCCGGCCAGCGCCGAGCCGAGCACGAACGCGAACACGATCACGCGGTCGACGTCGATTCCCATCATCGCCGCGGCCTCCCGGTCGTGAGAGGTGGCCCGCATGGCCTTGCCCATCCGCGTTCTGCGTGACGAGCAGCCAGAGCACGATCATCAGCGCGAATGCCGAGGCGACGATCACGATCCGGAGCAGCGGCACGCGCACTCCGCCGATGTCGAAGCCGTTGAAGAAGAGCGCGCCGGCGGAGAGCGAGAACGCGTCGTAGTCGCGCTGCTCCGAGCCGAACATGAGCTGCATCGAGTACGCGAGGAAGAACGAGACGCCGAGCGCGCTGATCAGCGGCGCGATCCTCGGCGCGTTCCGAAGCGGGCGGTAGGCGAAGCGCTCGATCACGACGCCGAGGACGCGCGCAGCCGGCCATCGCCGCGAGCGTGATCAGGACGAGCAGGAGCCAGGTCGGCACCTTCGGATCGGTCGAGCCGCCGAGGAGCTGGAGGGCGCCGAAGCCGATGAACGAGCCGACCATGAAGACGTCGCCGTGGGCGAAGTTGAGCAGCTTCAGGATCCCGTAGACGAGCGAGTAACCGAGCGCGATCAGTGCGTAGACGCTGCCGAGCGTGAAGCCGTTGATCGTGAGCTGGATGAAGGTGTCCATCGGCCGCGCGCTCGATCCTCCCAGAAAATCCGGCCTCCCAGAAAGACGAGCGGCCCGGCGATGGGCCGGGCCGCTCGACTGTCTTCCTACCTCTGTCTAGCCGACGAGCTTGTACGAGCCGTTCGGCTGGATCTGGAAGATGTAGAACTTCGCGTTCAGCGGGTCGTTCGACTTCGTCGAGAAGCGGAACGTGCCGCCGAGGATCCAGTTCGGGACGCGCACCTGCTTCACCTTGCGGAGCACCGCGCGGCGGTTTGGCAGGACGTTGTTGTTCGCGAGACATGCCGCCTTGACCGCGCGCAGCGCGACCTGGACGGCACCGTAGGTCGGAGGCCCGAACGACTCGAGCTCCGAGTTCGGGTTGTCCCGCTTCCAGCCGTCCACGAGCGCCTTCGAGCTGGCGATCCCGCTGATGTCCGGGGCGAAGTTGGACACGTACGAGCCGGCCAGCTTGAACTGGGCCGGCGAGTTCGCGCCGTCGCCGCCGAACACCTTCGCCCGCTTGCCCTGCTCGAGCAGCTGCTGGCCGAACGTCTGCGCGTCCGGAGGCTGCTGCGTCGGGAAGAAGACGATGTCGGCGTCACTCGGCGTCCGCGTCACGAGCGACGAGAAGTCGGTCGTCCGCACCGAGGTCGAGAGCCGGATCACCTCGACGTTCCGAGCCCGCAGGACCGTCTGGGCCGCGTCGGCCAGTCCGACCGAGTACGGCTCCTGGAAGTCGATGATCACGACCTTCTTGGCGTTCAGCTTCTCGATCATGTACCGCGCGTCCGTTGGACCCTGGACGAAGTCGCCCGGAACGACCCTGAAGAAGCCGGGCGTGCCCTCGCGCGGGCTGCCCTTCGTCAGCGACGTTCGCGTCGCCGACGGCGAGATGTGCGGAACGCCTGCAGCGAAGTAGGTCTGGGACGTGGCTGCGACCGCACCCGACGTGGCCGGTCCGATAATGGCGACGACGCTTTGATCCGCGACGTACTTCTGCGCCAGGGCCTGAGCGGGCGCAGGGCCCTGCTCGACGGGCGTGTCGCCGGTCAGCAGTCGCACCTTGAGGCCGAGGCCGGGAGCGAGCCGCTTCACCGCGTACTTCGCCCACGAGAGCTGGGCGTTGCCGAGGAACGCGGCGCCGCCGGTGAGCGGCGTCACGAGCGCGATCTTCAACGTGCTCTTGCAGCTCACGGCCTGCTGAGCGTCGGTCCGAGCTACGGCCGTCGGCCGCGCGACGGCGGACGCTGCGAGGAACGCAGCGATTCCGGTCACGAGCGCCAAAACGATGGCCCTCTTCATTCGTCGTCCTCCTTGATGTGTTCGAGCGAGAGTGGGATGTCCTTGGTGTAGGACGTTGCCGCAGTCAACTTGTTGCCCCGGCTGTCGCCTCGTCGTACGAGCGAGAGGCCGGATCGCCGGACGGATGGAAGACGCCGAGGATCCGCATCACCCCCGGCCCGCTGTTCTCGATGCAGTGCACCTCCTCCGGCGGTAGGTGAAAGCACGAGCCCGGCCCGAGCGGAATCTGCTCGCCGCCGATGTGGGCGATCCCGTGCCCATCGACGATGTAGCCGACCTCGTCGTAGGTATGACTGTGGTCCGGCGCGCGGCACGGCTCGACCACGCCGACGAACTGCGTCACCTCGGCGCAACCCGCTTCCTGGTTGACGAGGTAGCGAAAGGTCCGCTTTGCGTCGGCCCGCAGCTCGGGCTGATCCGCGAAACGGACGGTGACCCGCCGATTGCCACGCTCCTCGCCTGGTGGCGAGGCGACCGACACGAGGAGCAGCTCGTCGGGGCCTGCGTGCTCGACCCGATACCGCTCGCCGGCCCGGATGTAGACGCCGAGCTCGGGCTCGAGCGGATGCGGCTCGCCGTCGAGGACGAGCATGCCGGAGCCCGCGACGACGTAGAGCAGCTCGTCGCGCTCGTCCTCCCCTCGCTCGAGCGAGAACCCGGGCGAGAAGCGGAGCACGCGCTGCTCGAGGAGGCCCGCGTCGAGCGTCCGCTTCTCCTGCACGGTGTCGCCCTCGGAGCGCCGCCCTTCGACGTCGTGCTCCGAGATCGCCCTCGCCTGCCGCATCGACCCATCACACCGCGTCCGCGCTGACATGTCAATGAACCAGCGTTCGAGCAGTCCAGCGCTTGGCCTAGAGTTGCCAAGTGTGAACGTCGTCGAGGCCGTCGAGCTCCGCCGCACCTACAAGACCACCACCGGCACGATCCGGCGGCGGTCGCTGGAGGTCGAGGCGGTGCGCGGAGTCAGCTTCTCGATCGCCGAGGGCGAGCTCTTCGGTCTCCTCGGCCCGAACGGCGCCGGCAAGACGACGACGATCAAGATGCTGATCACGCTTCTGATCCCGACCTCGGGAGAGGCGCGCGTGCTCGGGCGCGACGTGGTCAAGGACGCGCGCTGGGTGCGCGAGCGGATCGGCTACGTCTTCGGCGGCGACCGCGGTCTCTACGAGCGGCTCTCGGCCCTCGACAATCTCCGCTACTTCGCGGAGCTGTACGGCGTCGACCCGAAGCGGCAGCGCTCGCGGATCGACGAGCTGCTCGAGCTCGTGGGCCTCAAGGGCCGCGAGAAGGAGCGTGTCGAGGGCTACTCACGCGGGATGCGCCAGCGGCTCCACATCGCGCGCGGACTGCTCCACGACCCGCCGGTCGTCTTCCTCGACGAGCCGACGATCGGCGTCGACCCGGTCGGCGCGCGCGAGCTCCGCGCCACGATCGCGTCGCTGACCGAGTCCGGCAAGACCGTGCTCTTGACGACGCACTACATGTTCGAAGCGGACTCGCTGTGCGACCGGATCGCGGTGATCGCGAACGGCGAGATCGTCGCGCAGGGGACGCCGCAGGAGCTGAAGGCCGGCGTCGCCGACGGCAGCGTCGTCGAGGTCGAGGTCTTCGGCGTCGAGGAGCGCACGCTCGAACGAGTCCGTGAGCTCGCCGGCGTGCGTGCGGTGACCGTGGAGGACCTGGAGCAGAAGCAGCTCCTGATCGTCCAGACCGCTCCGGGGCTCGAGCTGACGCACGCGATCCTCTCGCAGCTCGACGGCGTCTCCGTCGGCCGGGTCTCCTCGCGCGAGCCAACGCTCGAGGACGCGTACGTCGCGCTCGTCACCGCCGCTTGATGCTGCGGGCGCTTCGATGATCCAGTCCCTGCGCGTGATCCGGATCGGCTGGCTGCTGCAGCTGAAGACGATGGCGCGCTCCGGCTTCGACGTCCTCACGGCGATCGTGACGCCGATCACCTACGCGACGATCGCGTTCTTTCTCTACGGGCGCGGAGGCGGGCAGGAGACGCTGCTCTGGGTCTCGCTCGGCGCAGCGTTCATGGGTCTCTGGGCCTCGACGCTCTGGGGTGCGGGCAACATGATCCAGCGGCAGCGCTCGCAGCAGACGCTCGAGTTCGCGATCGCCTCACCGACGCCGTTCCTCGTCTCGCTGATCGGGACGAGCCTCGCGAGCTCGACGATGGGCCTCTACTCGCTCGTCGCCACCCTCGCCTGGGGGCGGCTCCTCTTCGACGTGCCGCTCGAGGTGGCGCACCCGATCCTGTTCGCGCTCTCGCTTCCCGCGGCGATCCTGTCGCTCGGTCTCCTCGGAATCGTGATGGCCGCGACGCTGATCCTCTACCGCTACGCGTGGGCGCTCGCGAACATGCTCGAGTACCCCGTCTGGCTGGCGGCCGGCCTGCTCGCCCCGATCGCGCTCCTGCCGGCGTGGGTGCACCCCATCTCCTACGCGCTGGCACCCACCTGGGGCGCCAAGGCCGTGCGTGAGAGCGTTCTCGGCGGCGCGCCGCTGACCGCGATCGCCGTCTGCCTCGCGCTCGCCGCCGTCTACCTCGCGCTCGGCTACTTCGTCGTCCAGAACTTCGAGCGGCTCGCGCGCAGACGCGCGACGCTGGCGCTGTCGTGAGCGTGCGGACGTGACGTCGGCGCGGATCTTCGTCGTCGGCGGCGTCCTCTCCTATCGGGCGCTCTTCAACTGGATGCAGCCGATCGTCTACGTGCCGACGATGCTCGGCGGGCCGCTCTTCCAAATCCTCTTCTTCGCCTACATCGGCCGGGCCAGCGGGGTCGAGTCGGACTCGTTCTTCGTCGTCGGAAACGCGATCCAGGTCGCGGCGATGGCCGGGATCTTCGGCGTCGCGATGACGATCGGCGGCGAGCGCTGGACGCAGACGCTCTCGCTCGTGCTCGTCAGTCCCGCGAACCGGTTCGCGCTCTTCCTCGGCCGCGCGCTGCCGCTGATCGTGAACGGCTTCATCCTGTCCGCGTTCGGCTTCGTCGTGGGCCTCGTGCTGCTCGACTTCGAGCTCGAGCCGAGCGTCCTCCCCGCGCTGGCGGCGTGCGTGCTCGTGACGACGGCCTCCTGCACGGCCTTCGGCTTCATCATCGGCTCGATCGGCCTCTACGCGCGCGAGATCTTCGTCGCCGCGAACCTCGCCTACATCGGGTTGCTCCTGTTCTGCGGCGTCAACGTCCCCCTCGACGAGCTGCCGGCGTGGATGCGCGCGATCAGCGAGGTGCTGCCGCTGACGCACGGGATCGAAGCCGCGCGGCTCGTCGCGGACGGCGCGTCGCTCGGCAGCGTCAGCGACCTGATCCTGCGCGAGGCCCTCGTCGGAGTGGGCTACGCGATCGCGGCCTATGTCCTCTTCCGAGCCTTCGAGGCGGCCGGCCGGCGCACCGCCTCGTTCGACAACTACTGATGCGAACGCTGCGCCTGCTTTGGGTCGGCTGGGTCATGCACATGAAGATGCTGACGCGCTCGGCCTTCAACTTCTGGCTCGGAATCATCTATCCGCTCTTCTTCGCAACCGCCGCCTTCTTCATGTTCCAGTCCGGCGACGACCCGAAGCCCCTCCTCTACGCCTCGCTCGGCGCAGCGGTGATGGGGATCTGGGGCGCGACGAGCACCGCCGCCGGAGCCGCGCTCGCGCAGCAGCGCTGGCACGGGACGCTCGAGCTGCTCGTCACCGCGCCGGCGCACTTCGCCCTGCTCCTCCTGCCGATGACGATCGCGATGGCGACGATCGGGGTCTACAGCATGATCTCGACGCTCATCTGGGGCCGGCTCGTCTTCGGGATCGAAGTCGAGGTCGGCGACCCGATCGCATTCGCACTCGCGGTGCCGGCGACGGTCGTGTCGATCGGCGCCCTCGGCTTCCTGCTCGCCGTCGCGTTCGTCCGCTTCCGCCAGGCGTGGGCGCTCGGAAACATGCTCGAGTACCCGGTCTGGCTCATCTCGGGCTTCCTCGTCCCCCTCACTCTGTTCCCTGCCTGGGTGCTGCCGATCTCGTGGGTGCTCGCGCCGACCTGGGGCGTCGCCGCGATCCGCGGCGCCGCGCTCGGCGGCGCGCCGTACGGCGACATCGCGCTCGCGCTCCTCCTCGGTGCCGGCTACACCCTGGTGGGGATCCTCCTGCTCGAGCGCGCGCTCCGCGCGGCGCGGGAGAAGGCGACGCTCTCCTTGTCGTGAAGGCGGCGCTCTCGTGACGGGCGTTCGGGTGTTCTTCGTGGGCGGGCTGATCAGCTACCGCGCGCTCTTCGGCTGGCTCTCGCCCTGGGTCTTCATCCCGAGCCTGCTCGTCGCGCCCGTCTTCCAGATCCTGCTCTTCGTCTACATCGGCCGCTCGGCCGAGCTCGAGTCGGACGAGTTCTTCGTGATCGGGAACGGGCTCCAGTACGCGGCGATCCCCTGCGTCTTCGCGATGACGAACATCATCGCCGGCGAGCGCTTCCAGCAGACGCTCGGCCCGATCCTGATCACTCCGGCGCCGCGGCTGCCGCTCTTCGTGGGGCGGGCGCTCCCGGTCGTGCTGAACGGCTTCTTCGTCGCCGCGTTCGGGCTCGTCGTCGGCGGGCTGATCGTCGGGATCGAGATCCCCGCCTCGGCGTTCGCCCCGCTCGCATTCGTGACGCTGGTGAGCGCGCTCTCGTGCACCGGGCTCGGCCTGCTGAGCGCCGGCCTCGGGCTGATCGTGCGCGAGACGGCCGTCCTCTCGAACGTCCTCTTCGGGATCCTGCTCGTCTGCACCGGCGCGAACGTGCCGCTCGACGCCCTGCCGGACTGGCTCGCCACGGTCGCCCAGGGACTGCCGTTCACGCACGGGATCGAGGCGGCGCGGCTGCTCGCGGACGGCGCCTCGTGGCAGCGCGTCAGCGGCCTCGTCGGCCGCGAGGCCCTGATCGGCGCGGTCTACGCGAGCGCCGGCTACCTCGTGATCCGCACGCTCGAGCGCCACAGCCGCAAGCACGCGACGTTGGAGCGCGCCTAGGTTGCTTCGCTAGTGTCGAAGGGATGGTGCGGATCTTCTGGATCGGGTGGCTCTTCAACCTGAAGAACCTGACGAACTCGCTCTTCTTCGTCCTGATCAGCGTCCTCCAGCCGGTGATCTTCGCTTCGATCGCCTTCTTCATGTTCGACGACGGCGACCAGGCCGGCGGCCTCCTCTACGCCGCGCTCGGAGCCGGACTGATGGGGATCTGGTCGTCCACCCTGTTCGGCTCGGGCGGCGCGATCCAGTGGATGCGCTGGCAGGGGACGCTCGAGATCGCGATCGCTGCGCCGGTTCGCTTCCTCTGGATCCTCCTGCCGCTGACGATCTCGACCGCCACGATCGGGCTCTACTCGATCGTGGCGACGCTCTTCTGGGGCCGCGTCTTCTTCGGCGTCCCGCTCGACTTCGAGCAGCCCGTCCTCTTCGCGCTGGCGCTGCCGGTCACCGTCGTCAGCCTCGGCCTGCTCGGACTCGTGCTCGCCTCGACGTTCGTCCTCTACCGCCAGGCGAGCGCCTTCTCGAACCTGCTCGAGTATCCAATCTGGCTCGCAACCGGCCTCCTCGTGCCGTTGTCGCTCCTGCCCGGCTGGGTCGAGTGGCTCTCCTGGGTGCTCGCGCCGACGTGGGGAATGGAGGCGGTGCGGAACGCGGCTCTCGGCGGCGAGGTGTGGCCCGGCATCGCGATGTGCGTCCTCCTCGGCGCCGTCTACCTCGTGCTCGGCTCGTTCTTCATGCAGAACTTCGAGCGGCGCGCGCGCCAGCAGGCGACGCTCTCGCTGACGTGACGGCTGCGCTGACGAGTGTTCTTCGTCGGCGGCCGGATCTCGTATCGCGCCCTCTTCAACTGGATCTCGCCGGTCATGTACGTGACGACGATGCTCGGCTCCCCCCTCTTCCAGATCCTCTTCTTCACCTACCTCGGGCGCTACGCCGGCAGCGAGAACGACGACTTCTTCATCGTCGGCAACGCCGTCCAGGTCTCGGCGATGGCCGGGATCTACGGAATGGTGATGGGGATCGCGAACGAACGGCAGTACGGGACGCTGCTGCCGCTGCTCGCGACCCCCGCGAACCGCCTCGCCGTCTTCGCCGGCCGAGCACTCCCGAACATCGTCAACGGCCTCGTCGTCTCGACGTTCGGCTTCGCGATCAGCTGGCTGCTGCTCGACTTCAGCCCCGATCCCGCGGACCTGCCGGCGCTGGCTTTCGTCGTCGCCGTCACCGTCTTCTCGTGCACCGCGCTCGGGATGCTGATCGGCTCGATCGGCCTCCGCGCCCGCGACGTCTTCTTCGCCGCCAACCTCGTCTACTTCCTGATGCTGCTCTTCTGCGGCGTCAACGTGGACGTCGACTCGCTGCCGGGCTGGATGGAGGCGATCGGCCGCTCTGTCCCGCTGACGCACGGGATCGAGGCCGCGCGCCGTGTGGTCGACGGCGCCACGCTCGGCGACGTCCGCGGTCTCGTCGTCACGGAGGCGCTGATCGGCGCTGCCTACGCGATCGCCGCGTACGTCCTCTTCCGCTTCTTCGAGGCGGAGAGCCGCCGCCGCGCATCGCTCGAGACCTACTAGTCGTTTGGCGGGATCGCTCGCGTCCGGGGAACCTCGGCTTCGCGTCAGGTGTACTCGAGCTGTCGATGCGATTCCTTGCGGTAACGATGATTGCGAGTTTCACGCTCGTCGCGTGCATCGTCGCCACTCCATCCGCAGTCGCCTCTTCGTGCCCTGTCACTTTTCCGAACCTCGTAACGGACCCTGACGCGGGTTTCTCTGCGGCCGCGTTCAACTACGGCAATGCACGAATCCGGGTCAACGTGAACTGGACAGATGGAGTGCTTCGCGCCGGCCCTCTTCCCGGCGGCGGTTCCATCGCCACCGTCAACCCGGACGGATCGATCTCCGCAAAGCTCGGTTGGTGGCGTGGCGTCCGGGGAACCTTCTCGATCAACGGTCGTCGACTCGATCGGTCTGCGCCCCCTCTCCGCGTCTCGCTGCATCGGGCCAGCTATCCGATGATCGGGTTCATCCCGAGCGGATTGACGTTTCCGACGAGCGGCTGCTGGCGCGTCACAGCGACTCAGGGCGTCGGCAGGCTCACGTTCGTGGTGCGCGTGACCAAGCGGGTCGTCCCGAAGGGCTGACTAGCCCGAACGGAGTGCACCTCGCCCTGCCCGGGACGAAAAGGCCTAGAAGTAGAAGGTCGTCCAGGCCTCCCACCACGTGTCCGCGGTGACGGTGATCGTCCGGTCGTCGACCCGCTCGACGCCCTTGCGGAAGCGAAGCTTGTCGGGCGCGCCCGTGTGCTTGAACTCGACCTTGATCTCGCACGGGCTGCCGACGTTCCAGGGCTCGACCGCCTTCAGGTTCGAGAGCGCCTGCTTGGCGCCGGCCTCGATCAGCTCCCGCGCCCGCACCGGCGGGATCTGGCGCGCCGACTGGACGCCGAGCCCCGTCTTCACCGCAACCGTCGTCAGGCCCGAGCCGAGGAGGTCGCGCCCCTCTGCGCAGGCGGCCTCGTCGCCGGTCACGAGCAGCACCGGGCAGTTCCACGTCCCGCAAACGGCGGCATGGATCCCCGTCTCGCCGACGAGCGTGCCGTTGAACCAGAGATTGAAGTAGTCCTGGCCGGAGACCGTGTGGTTGAGCACGCCGAGCCGCGTCCCGGCCATCGCGTGCATCCCGACGAGGAGCGCCGCGTCGCAGCCCTCCTCGAGGAAGTCCGTGTACTCGGTCCAGTCGTCCTGGACGACGAACTCGCAATCCGGGTCGAGCAGCTCGGGCTTGAGCGAGTTGAACGACCACTCCTTGCCGGCGCCGTGGCAGTCCATGACGACGATCTCGGTCGCGCCGGCCGCCTTCGCACCCCGCACGGCGGCGTTGATCTCCTCGGTGTAGAGCTCGCGGCCCTCGTCGTAGAGCGGCAGGCCGCCGCCGGTCTGGGCGCCCTTGACGATCCCGGAGACGCCCTCCATGTCGGTGATGATGTGGATGCGCACGACGGTTAGCCTAAGCGATCGTGGAGACCGGTCTCGCGGGCAAGGGTGTTCTCGTGACGGGCGCTTCCGGCGGGATCGGAGCCGCCTGCGCGCGTGCCTTCGCGGCCGAAGGTGCACGCGTCGCCGTCCACTACCACCGCGGCGAGGAACGGGCTCGAGACGTCGCCGCGGAGCTCGAAGGCGCTCCGGTCGTCCAGGCCGACCTGACCGACGAGGTCGAGGTCGAGCGGGTCTTCGGGGAGGCGCGCTCGGCCCTCGGCCGGATCGACGTCTGCGCGGCGATCGCGGGGGTCTGGCCCTCGGACGACGTCCCGGTGTGGGAGCTCTCGCTCGAGCGCTGGGAGCAGACGCTGCGCCAGAACCTGACGTCGACCTTCCTGACCGCGCGAGGCTTCCTCCGGGAGGTCGAACGGAACGGCGAGGGCTCGCTCGTGCTCGTCGGCTCGACGGCCGGGATCGTCGGCGAGGCCGGCCACGCCGACTACGCCGCCGCGAAGTCGGGCGTCCTCGGCGGGCTGCTCCTCAGCCTGAAGAACGAGATCGTGCGGATCGCGCCGCGCGGGCGTGTGAACGCCGTCGCGCCGGGCTGGACCGAGTCGCCCATGACGCGGGGCCGGGTCGACCCCGAGGCGGTGCGGCGGATCTCGCGCACGATGGCGCTCCGGAAGGTCGCGCGTCCCGACGACGTCGCTCGCCAGGTCGTCGTGCTGGCCTCGGACGAGCTCTCGGGCCACGTCACCGGCCAGGTCGTGACCGTCGCCGGCGGGATGGAAGGCCGCGTCCTCCACGACGAGCCGTAAAACGAACGAGAGCGACGAGCTCTCGCTCGCCGCTCTCAAGAAAACTCGCCGAGCCGCAGGATGATTGCCGTCAGTCCCCGACCGAAGAGTCAGCTTCTTATCGGCAGGCGCGAGAAGAACTTGAGCGGAAAATGCGGACGGGGCCCCGCCGCCTGGGGCCCCGCCCTGTGGCTCCCTGAGCGGAAGCCGTTCTCCTCTTCCTGCTGCCCCGCCGCTGAGGCGCTGGAAGATGTCCGGAGTATGTGCCCGGCGGGCACGGCGTGAATCACCCCTCTGCGGTTGACTCGTCCCTCGAACGGGGTTGACGGCGCGGCTTCACCTCTACAGTGGCCGCGATGTCGAGCCGCTTTCTCGAACGTCTCCGCTCCGGCCGGCCCATCGTCGCCGACGGGGGCATGGGCACGCTGCTCTCCGGCGCGGTGCCACGGCTGCGCTGCCCGGAGGAGGCGAACCTGCGGGCGCCGGAGAGCGTCGTCGCGCTCCACGCCAGCTTCATCCGGGCCGGCGCCGAGCTGATCGAGACGAACACCTTCGGGGCGAACCGGCCCAAGCTCGCGGCGCGCTTCCTCGAGGACGAGCTCGAGCAGATCAACTCGACCGGCGTGCGGCTGGCCCGCGAGGCGCGGGAGATGTGCGGCGGCGAGGTCTTCATCGCCGGCGCGATCGGCCCGTTGGGAGAGCTCGAGCAGTTCGATGCGGGCGAGTCCGGGCCGCACGTGGCCGAGCAGGCAAGGATCCTGGAGGGCCGCGGCGTCGACCTGCTCCTCCTGGAGACGTACTTCGACCTGGACGAGCTCGTCGCCGCGGTCGAAGCGCGTGCGCGGCGTCTCGCAACTGCCGATCGTCGCCCTGATGACCTTCGACGCCGACGGGCAGACGCTCGGCGGCGTGAGCGCGAGCGACGCGGCCGCGCGACTCGACGGGCTGGACCTCGCGGCGGTCGGCGCAAATCACAGCGCCGGCCCGGCGGCGGCGCTGAACGCGATCGCCCAGATGCGGGGGAACGGCCGGGTGCTCGCGGCGCTCCCGAACGTCGGCCTCGCGAGCCTGGCCGGCTCGCGCGTGATCTTCCCTCACGCGACGCCCGAGTACTTCAGCGAGTTCGCGGCCCAGGCCCGGCGACTCGGAGCGGGTCTGATCGGCGGCTGCTGCGGCACGACCCCGGCGCAGATCAGCGGCGATCCGCGCTGCGGTCGACGAGGATCGAGCACCGTCCGCCCCGCTCGTCGTCCGCGAGCGAGAGCTCCTCGCGGCAACCGTGGACACGGCCGCCGAGGAGACGCTGCTGGCGCGCATGCTCCGCGAGCGGGAGTTCGTCGTCTCGGTGCAGCTCGACCCGCCGCTCGGAGGCTCGAACGACGCGCTGCTCGAGACGGCGCGCGTGCTCAAGGAGTCCGGCAAGGCGCATCTCGTCGATGTCAACGACAACCCACGGGCGCGGGCGCGCATGAGTGGGGTCATGGCTTCCGTGGCGATCGAGCGGGCGTGCGGGATCGAGACGATTCCCCACTTGACCCCGCGGGACATGACCGTCGCCGGGCTCGAGTCGCTCCTGCTCGGAACGCACGCCGAGGGTGTCCGCAACATCCTGGCCGTCACCGGCGACCCGCCGGAGGAGGGCGACTACCCGGGCGCGCGCGGCGTCTACGAGGTCGAGGCGATCGGCCTGACCCGGCTGATCGCGAACTTGAACCGCGGCGAGGACAACCACGGCCGCACGATCGACGCGCCCACGTCGTTCTTCACCGGCGTCGCCGTCAACCCGTCCGCCGACGACCTGGAGGTCGAGCTCGACCGCTTCGAGCGCAAGCTCGAGGCCGGCGCGCAGTTCGCGATGACGCAGGTTCTCTTCGACCTCCAGTACCTCGACGCGTTCCTCGCCCACTTCGGCGGTCGCTCGCCGATCCCGCTCCTCGTCGGGGTCTGGCCGCTCCGAAGCCACCAGCTCGCGGTGCGTGTTCACAACGAGGTGCCGGGGATGGTCGTTCCCGACGCGGTCCAGCAGCGGCTGCTCGACGCCGGCGGCGCCGCGGCCGAGGTCGGTGCCGAGCTGGCGCGCGAGCTGATCGCGGAGTCGCGCGAGAAGGCGGCCGGCGTCTATCTGGTGGCGCCGTTTCGCCAGCCGCTCGGGATCCTCGAGATCCTCTAGCTGACGCAGGGACCTGACGACACCTCGCGCGCCGAATCGGCGAGCGCGGCTCGGACGATCGAGGTCGGCACGCCGTAGCCCGAGGGCGGAGCCGATCCGTGCCGCGAAGATCGTCGCCTGCACCCGCCCCTCGCCGTCGACGGCCGGCCCACCAGAGTTCCCCTGCCGCACGGTTCCGCGGAGCGTCGTGATTCGGCGCTCCACCGGCCCGCGGCCGTAGGCGTCCTCGGAGAGCACCGTGCCCGTCTGGCCGATTCGGCCGGGCGTCGCGGTGAACGGCCCGTTCTCCGGGTACCCGAGAATCGCGACGGCCGCCCCCTCGACGGGCTCGACGAGAGTCAGCGGCCGAACGTCGAGCCCGGTCACTCGGAGCACGGCGACGTCGTTGCGAGGGTCGAAGTGGACGACGGTTGCCGCGGCGCCTTCTCCTTCGCCGTCGTCGACGCGTGTGTCCCGCATCCCGGCGACGACGTGTGCGTTGGTCACGAGCAGTTCGGGGCGCGCGACCCACGCGGAGCCCTGGACGCCGAGCCCGCAGGCGCTGCCCGTCACTCTCAGCACGCTGGCCCGCGCGCGCCGGACGCCGGGATCGCGGAGCAGCGCGGGGTCGGGCGGGGGAACGCGCGCCTGCGGGCCCGCAATCCGGTCGAGGAGGTCGACGCGGGCGATCGCGTCGAGGAGCCGCGAGGGCGGTACTTGCTGGTTGACCTCGCGCAGGATCCGCGACCGCTGCACCTCCTGCCGCAGCTCCTCCTGGCCGGGCACGTGGAGCGCGACGGCGCCCGCCACCCAGACCAGGGCGACGCCGATCCCGGCGCCGAGCACGAGCCCGCCGGCCGTATCGAGCGCGCGGAGCGGCGGCAGCGCGAGGAGCGACGAGCGCACGGCCCCGCCTGCCATTCCCGCCACGCTGCGCAGCAGCGAGCCGAGTACCACGGCGCCCGTCAGCGCGACGAGCGGTGTGTAGGCGGACTCGCCGGAGAGGAGCTCGGGAGCCAGCTTTGCGCCGGCGTACGCGCCCACGACGACACCCACGAGCGCGAACGCACCCGCGACGAGCCCGAGGCGGAGCCCGTTCAGCGCGGTCAGCGCGATCACGGCGATCGCGATCCAGTCGACGGTCGTCACCCTGATCCGTTCACCTGCCCGCCGGCCGTTCCTGCCAACGGGCGATGAGGGCCCGCGAGACGCGCAGACTCACCGGCGCCGCACCGCGTCCGCCATCCCGGAGTGCCATCCGGCGGCGGGACGCCACCGAGGGCGTCCGGCTACACTGTCGCCGCCCTGGGGGCGTAGTTCAGTTGGTTAGAACGCCGGCCTGTCACGCCGGAGGTCGCGGGTTCGAGTCCCGTCGCTCCCGTCTCGAAAGCCGCCGCTCAGGCGGCTTTTTCTTGCTGAGGGCCCACGAGCAGCCGCAGCACGGCGCTTCGTGGAACGCGGTCTGGAACACTGAGCTACCACCGCCGAGGTCATCAGGACGGTATGGGTCGTGTCCGCCCCGCTGCGGTTGACCACGCCGTAACAGAGGTCACCAGTGCTGCTGCGTCATTGAGCGGGCTCAGCGTCCAGAGCGGAGACGCGCGACCCTGGTCAGCCGCGCTGCCTCGGCGACCGCACGCGCGACTGCGGGCGCGACGTCACGGTTGAAGACGCCCGGGACGATGTAGTCCGGGGAGAGGTGCTTCTCGTCGATGATCGAGGCGATCGCCTCAGCCGCGGCAAGCTGCATCTCGTGGTTGACGGTCGTGGCGCGAACGTCGAGGGCGCCACGGAAGACGCCTGGGAACGCGAGCACGTTGTTGATCTGGTTCGGATAGTCGGATCGACCGGTTGCGAAGATCGCGACCTCGCCGTCCTCGAACTCCTCGGGAAGCACCTCGGGCGTCGGGTTGGCCATTGCGAACACGATCGCTCCCGTCGCCATCGTGCGGACGGCGTCGGCGCTGACCGCTCCCGGCTGCGAGAGGCCAATGAACACATCGGCGCCTGCGAGCGCGTCCTCGGCAGAACCGGTGACTCCACGCGGGTTCGTCAGGTCGGCGAACTCACGCTTGACGTCGCTCAGGTCTGTGCGTCCGCGCTCGACGACGCCTCGGCTGTCGCAGCCGACGATGTCCGTGACGCCCCCGGCCAGCAGGATCTTCGTCACCGCGATGCCGGCCGCGCCGACGCCAGTAATGACGACGCGCGCGTCCTCGATCTGCTTGCCGACCACCCGGAGCGCGTTCAATAGCCCTGCGAGGACGACGATCGCGGTTCCGTGCTGGTCATCGTGGAAGACCGGAATGTCGAGCGTCTCCTGGAGCCGCCGTTCGATCTCGAAGCAGCGGGGAGACGAGATGTCCTCGAGGTTGATCCCGCCGAAACCGGGCGCGATCGCGGTCACGACGCGCACGATCTCGTCAGGATCCGTTGTGTCCAGGCAGATCGGAAATGCATCGACGCCGCCGAACTCTTTGAAGAGCACGGCCTTGCCTTCCATGACGGGCATCGCGGCCGCGGGGCCGATGTCGCCGAGCCCGAGCACCGCCGTCCCGTCGCTGACGACCGCGACGGTGTTCTGCTTGATCGTGAGCGTCCAGGCCTTCGAGGGGTCGGCGGCGATCGCCTGCGAGACGCGCGCCACGCCGGGGGTGTACGCCATCGAGAGGTCGTCGCGCGTCTTCAACGGCGTCCTCGGGACGACCTCGAGCTTGCCGCCGAGGTGCATCAGGAACGTCCTGTCGGAGACGTGCTCGACCTCGACGCCCTCGAGGGAGGCGACGGCCTCGACGATCTCCTCCACGTGGTCCGCGTCTGTCGCCAGTACCGTGATGTCGCGGACCTTCTTGTCGTCCTCGACCCTGACGAGGTCGATCGCGTCGAGGAGTCCGCCCGCGTCGCCGATCGTGGCGGCAACCGAGGCGAACGATCCGGGCCGGTTGTCGAGATGAACCCGCAGCGTGGTGCTGAACTGGGCCGACGGATGACCTGCCAGGCGGTGTGACTTCAGCTTGGCAAGGAGATTCGCAACCATCGATCACGAGCGTACGACAGGCGTCGCACTGCGCCATCAGAGATTGCCCCGTCGAGCCTGCGGCATTGCCGCGAAGAGGCCGAGCGAAGGCGCGCGCGATCAGGGCTCCGCCAGGAAGCACATCGGGGGGCTGCCGTCGCGGCAGCCCCCCGATGGAGAACAGCAGTGCTCCGTGCTCAGCTCAGAAGAGCCCGAGCGGATTCGGGTCGTAGGAGACGAGCATGCACTTCGTCTGCGTGTAGTGGTCGAGCATCATCTTGTGGTTCTCACGCCCGACCCCGGAGGCCTTGTAGCCCCCGAAGGACGCGCCGGCCGGGTAGAGGTGGTAGCAGTTGGTCCACACTCGACCGGCCTTGATGCCGCGGCCCATCCGGAACGCCTTGCTCATGTCGCGCGTCCAGACGCCGGCGCCGAGACCGTACATCGTGTCGTTCGCGATCTCGAGCGCGTCGGCCTCGTCGCGGAACGTGGTCACCGCGAGCACCGGGCCGAAGATCTCCTCCTGGAAGATCCTCATGTCGTTGGTGCCCTTGAAGACGGTCGGCTGGAAGTAGTAACCGTCCTCGAGCTCGCCACCGAGGTGGCTGCGCTCGCCACCGATCAGCAGCTCAGCGCCCTCCTGCTTGCCGATCTCGACGTAGCTCTCGATCTTCTCGAGCTGCGCCTTCGAGACCTGCGGGCCGATCTGCGTGTCGGGGTCGAGGGGGTGGCCCTGACGGATCGCGGCGATCCGCTCCAGTGCCCGCTCCATGAACTCCTCGTAGATCGACTCCTGGATCAGCGCCCGCGACGGCGCGGTGCAGACCTCGCCCTTGTTGAACGCGTAGAGGACGAGCCCTTCGATCGCCTTGTCGAGAAACGCATCGTCCTCCGCCATCACGTCGGCGAAGAAGATGTTGGGCGACTTACCGCCCAGCTCGGTCGTCGAGGGGATGATGTTCTCGGCGGCGTACTGCATGATCAGCCGCCCGGTCACCGTCTCGCCTGTGAAGGCGATCTTGGAAATCCGCTTGCTCGTCGCCAGCGCCTTGCCGATCTCAGCACCAGAGCCATTGACGACGTTGATCACGCCCGGAGGCAGGACGTCCTCGAGCACTTCCATCAGCTTGAGGATCGACCACGGAGTCGGGCTCGCCGGCTTGAGAACGACGGTGTTACCCGCCGCCAGGGCCGGAGCCAGCTTCCAGGCCGCCATCAGCAGCGGGAAGTTGAACGGGATGATCTGGCCGACGACGCCGAGCGGCTCCCTGAAGTGGTAGGCCATCGTCGTCTTGTCGATCTCGGAGATCGATCCCTCCTCGCCGCGGATCACCGAGGCGAAGTAGCGGAAATGGTCGACCGCGAGCGGAAGGTCAGCCGCGAGCGTCTCCCGCACCGGCTTACCGTTCTCCCAGCTCTCCGCGATCGCCAGCATCTCGATGTTCTCCTCGATTGCATCCGCGACCTTGTTCAGGACGCGCGAGCGCTCGGTTGCCGAGGTTTCGCCCCAGTAACCCTTTGCAGCGTGGGCGGCGTCCAGTGCGAGCTCGACGTCCTCCGGCGTCGAGCGCGGCACCTCGGTGAACGGCTCGCCCGTCGCGGGCGTCAGGTTCACGGAGTACCGGCCTTCCACCGGTGCGATCCAGTGACCGCCAATGAAGTTCTCGTAGCGCGACTTCAGCTCCACGGGACTACCTTCCTGTCCCGGAGCCGCATAGGTCAAGACTCTCTCGACCGTGGCCATGGTCTTCCTTCCCTCAAACGAACCCAGCGTGAGAAAACGGCTGTGCTCTGACGATCGCAGGGACGCAGAGCCGAGGCATCGGGAGACAGCACCGTTCGCGTTGCGGAAAGTCCGCAGCGTTCAGGAACGCAATGCGCGGAGCGCGTTTGCGATGACCGCCACGTCGATCGCTTCCTGGAGCAGCGCACCGGCGACCGGGGTGATCACGCCTACGGCTGCGAACACCATCGCAAGGAGCGATAGGCCCATCCCGACGACGATGCTCTGGCGCGCGATCGCCAGCGAGCGCCGTCCGATCTGAATCGCATCGACGACCCGGTCGATCCTGTCGGCCATGATCACGGCGTCGGCTGTCTCGGACGCGACGGTCGCGCCGGCGGTGCCCATTGCGATCCCGACGTCGGCGAGCGCAAGCGCGGGGGCATCGTTGACGCCGTCGCCGACCATGACCACCGGCGTCAGCTGCGGCTGCTCACGGAGCGCGCGAACGATTTCGAGCTTCCCCTCAGGCGACTGCTCGGCGTAGACGCGATCGGCGCCGATCTGCCGCCCGACCTCCTCGGCGACGGCCGCGCGATCGCCGGTGACCACGGCGATGTGCCTCACACCGGCCGACCGCAGCCGCCCGACGAGCTCGCGGGCGTCCTCTCGGAGGGAGTCTCCCATCACAACCGCGCCGGCAAGCTTGCCGTCGACGCCGACGAGGATCTTTGCTTTACCTGGATCATTGTTCGCGTCAAGTGCTCGCGCCGCCTCCTCAGCGCCTGCGTAGCCGCGCTCGCGCAGCCAGGCCGAGCTGCCGACCGCGACGCTCCGTCCATTCACAAGCCCCGCGATGCCCTGCCCCCGACCCTCCTCGACATCCGACGGCGAGGAGAGAACGAGGCTGCGATCCTGCGCTGCGTGGACGAGCGCTTCCGCGAGCACATGCGCGGACAGCTGGTCGATCGAGGCGGCGAGACGCAGCATCTCGTCAGGACCGCTTCCGTCGAAGGCGACGATCTGCTCGAGCGCGGGATGCCCGAGCGTCAACGTGCCGGTCTTATCGAACAACACCGTGCGGGCCCTGCCGAGCTGCTCAATCACACCGCCGCCCTTGACGATCACCCCGCGCCCGGCGGCGCGGGAGACACCCGAGATCAGCGCGATCGGCGCGGCCAGGATCAGCGGGCACGGCGTCGCGACGACCATCACGGCAACGAAACGAACCGCGTCCCCCGACGCCGCCCAAGCGATCCCAGCGATCGTGAGTGCGAGCGGGAGGAAGAAAGCGGCATAGCGGTCGGCCAAGCGAACGAACGGGGCGCGCTGCGTCTCGGCGTGCCGGACGAGGCGCACGATCGCCGCGTAGGCGCTCTCCGCGGCAAGCCGGGTCGCACGCATATCGAACGCCTCGCCCGCATTCGCCGACCCGCTTCGCAACTCGCTACCCGTGGCGTAGGAGACCGGCAACGGCTCACCCGTCAGCGCAGACTCATCGACGACAGCCTCGCCGACAGCGACACCATCGACAGGAATCACCTCACCGGCCCGGACGACGACGACGTCTCCGGGAAGAAGCTCGTCCACGGGCACCTCCTCGACCGCACCCTCGCGGCGGCGGTGCGCGATCCGCGGCGCCCGCTCGAGCAGCTTCGTCAGCTCGCGCCGCGCCCGCCCGCCCGCGTACTCCTCGAGCGCGTTCCCCCCGGCGAGCATGACGGCGACGACCGCGCCGGCTAGATACTCGCCCGTCGCTAGCGCCGACACCATCGCGACCAGTGCAATCGCGTCGACGCCGACATCACGCCGCCAGAGCGTGCGCGCGACCGACCACGTCAGCGGAACTAGCATCAACGCCGTCGATGCCGCCCAGACGGCCTCCGCCGCACCGACCTCCCCAAGCAGACGCAGAACCCCTCCGACCAAGACGCCCGCGAGCGCGGCCAGCGCAAGCAGCCGCCGGATCATCCGGCCCCGAACAGGCTCGGGTTGTCGATCAGGTAGCCACCCACCCGGGCCGTCGTTTCTCGGTTGGCACGAGAAGCAGCGTAGCCCGCTACCGGAAGCACCTTCAGCCAGATTCGTACCGCGCGCGTGGCGATTCCGACACCATCGCGCTTCGCCGCGTCTGGCTCGGTGCTAGGCGTTCGGCCGTTCGATCAGCTTTCGGCGTCGGTGAGCAACTCGACGGGAAGCTCGCCCAAGTCGCCCACCACGAGATCGGCGCCGCGGTCACGCCGGGCACCGCTGTCGCCGTGGCGAGCGACTCCGACCACTAGGCCAAAGCCGCCGCGGCGACTGGCCTCCACGCCGGCCTCCGCCTCGTTAGTGATGTCCCGGCCGACGAGATCAAGCGAGTAGCCGCCCACCGGGTGCTTGAAGCCTCCAGTTCGAGATCGATCCCGAGCGCCGCGGAGAGGCGATCGGCGCTCCCGAGCAGCCACGGCGTGAAGTCATGCGCCTCGTGCGGCCAGGACGGTCTGCGCGTCCACTTGCTCCAGCTTTCCAAGTTCGACCATGCGGCATTCTCTCCGTTCCGGTCGCAGCGGGCCACACAGGCCCGCTGTCGCCCCACGTGTGGCGAGCCGCGCCTCCTTGGCAGTCCGGCCCCGACTGCCTGACCGGCGACCACACGGGCGCACACGCTGCCCTACAGCCATCGACATGGAAGATTCTGGAACGCAGCGACGACAACCAACGAAGACCCCCGGCAAGCCCGACGCCGCAAAAGACGCGCACAAGGCGACTAACGAGGACCAACGAGCACTAAGCACGAGTTGCGGCGCTCAACTGTCACGCCGGAGGTCGCGGGTTCGAGTCCCGTCGCTCCCGTAGAAAGATCCCTGTAAAACGAGAAATCCTTGGCGCTGCTCGCAGCCTACTCGGCGGGGCTAGCGATCCCCTTCCTCGTGGCGGCGCTCTCGGTCGAGCGCCTCCGAGCCCTCCCACTCGCGACGGTTCGAACGCCTGTCGGTGGTAACACCGCCGCTACACGTCGACCCAACGAGCCACGTGTCACCTCGACATGGACGCGCCGCTTGTCCCTATGGCTCTTCAGGCATCGGCAGGCCGCGCCGCTCGGCGTCGAGCGACGCGAGCGCCGTGAGGACGACGGCCGTCACGGGGACGGCTAGGTAGGCGCCGAGGATCCCGAACAACGAGCCGCCCGCAGCGACAGCGAGCAGGATGACTGCAGGGTGCATGTCGACCGTGCGGCTCTGGATGATCGGCTGTAGAAACGTGCCCTCGATGAGCTGCACGGCGACCACGAGGCCGAGCACGATCAGCGCGATCGTCCACCCGCCGTCCGCAAACGCCACCAGCACGGCAACGAGCCCCGACATGAACGCGCCGACGAACGGGATGAACGCCCCGAGAAAGACGAGCACGGCGAGCGCGAAGGCGAGCGGCACGTCGAGGATCCACAGGCCAACACCTATCAGCGTTGCGTCGATCGCGGCGATCATGGCCGTCCCGCGCACGTAGCCGCCGAGCACGGCCCATGCGCGCCGTCCCGCCCGGTCGACCGCCTCCCGGTTTTCCGGCCCGAAGCGGCCTAGGATCAGTGACCAGAAGCGCGCTCCGTCGCGGAGCACGAAGTAGAGGAGCGTCACTGCCAGCACGAGCCCCGTGATCAGCCCGATGCCGGCCCGCACGCCTTCGGCGAGGTAGGACGAGAGTTCGCGCCACGCATCGCCGAGCGAAGCCTCGAGATCCCGGGTGTTCTCGAAGGACAGGTCGAACGGCGCGCCCCCGAGGCGGGCGACGAGCTCGGTCACCGCCTTGGCGACCGCCGCGCGCAGTTCATCGAACTGCGCCAGCACCGATGACGTGACAATGGCGACCAGCCCACCCACGACGGCGAGCCCGATAAGGAGCGCCAATCCGGCCGCGGGACGCTCGAGACGCAGCTGTCGCAGCCGCGCCGTCAGCGGCGTGAGCGCAGGCGCAATCGTCAACGCGACGATCGCCGGCAGCACGATCACGCGCACGTACCAGAGAATCGTCAGTACCACGAAGATCGACGCGCCGCAGACGAGCAGTCGCCACGCCCAGCCCGCGGCACGGTCGAGGCCCGCCGGCACCTGAGGGACTCTCACAGACGACATCACACCACGAAACGAGGCGCCGCCGCCGCGCACGCCCCGGAAGATCCCCGACCCTCGGCCCGCCTCGTACATCGACCGCGGCGCGGCATCCGCCCGCGCCATCGGCGAACGCGCCGACCAAGACCGCCTCTGCCGTGCGAGTCAGCGGTCGCGGGACGCCGCCGCTTCGCCTCAGCGATCGCGAGTCCTCGACGATCGGCGTACCCAGGGTGGTTGCACGCTGGGTCGGCGACTCGCCGTTCAACGTTGTCACGCCGCTGATGCCTACTTCCCGCTGATCATCATCTTCGCGCAGCGGTATCGCAAGGACGCCGGCATCGGCACCGTCGTCGCGATGATGCTCCCGTACGTCCTGGTGCTCACGGTCATCTGGACGCTCTTCTTCGTCGCGTGGTACCTCGTCGGGATACCGCTCGGCCCCGGCTCGCCCGTGCACCTGGAGTAGACGCCTCGCCTCCATGATTCTCCGCAAGCTCGGCCCGCCGGGTATGGACCTCCGCGACGGCCGATAATCCCCGCATGCCTCGGACCGACAGCTTGCGGGGGCTCGTCGATGCCGGCATTGCGCTGAGCTCCGAGCTCTCGCTGGACGACCTGCTCCAGAAGCTGGTCGAGACAGCGGCCCGCCTGACCGGCGCGCGCTACGCAGCGCTCGGCGTGATCGACGAGAGCGGCACAGGGCTCGAGCGCTTCCTCCACACCGGCATCGACGCCGACACCGTGGCCCAGATCGGACACGTGCCGCGTGGACGCGGCATCCTCGGCGCCCTGCTCACCGACGCTCGTTCGCTGCGGTTGGAGTCGATCGCCGACGATCCGCGCTCGGTCGGTTTCCCGCCGGGTCATCCGCCGATGCGCGGCTTCCTCGGCGTTCCCATCCTCCTCCGTGGTCGGGCGTTCGGGAACCTCTATCTGACCGAGAAGGGAGTCCGGCTCGTTCACCGGCGGAGGATCAGGAGCTCGTCGAGACGCTCGCCAGTCAGGCAGCGGTGGCGATCGAGAACGCACGCCTGTACGAGGCCGCGACGAGCTGGTCGAACCAGCTCGAGGCGCTGAACGACGTCGGAACGGCGCTCGCGAGCGAGATCGAGCTCGTGCCTCTCCTGGAGCTGATCGCCCGCCGCCTGCGGGGGTTGATCGACGCACGGCTCGTGACGATCGCGCTGCCGGCGGCCGACGGGACTCTTGCGGATCGAAGCTGCAGCCGGCGAGGGCGCCACGGAGATCGTCGGCATGCAGCTCGAGCGAACGGGCTCGAAGAGCGGACGCGTGCTCGAACGCCGCCGCGCGGAACGTGTCGACTCGCTCGCCGACGATCCGGAGGTCGACCGGGAGGCGATGGATCGGCTCGGCGCCACGACCGGGCTCTTCGTTCCGCTCGCTCTCGGACGGAGGGCGATCGGCGTCATCGCCGCCCATGACAAGCAGCGCGAGGATCCCCGGTTCAGTGACGCGGATCTGCGTCTGGCCGAGTCCTTCGCCCCACGTGCGGCGGTCGCCGTCGACCTCTCGGCGCGCGTGGCGAGCGATGCGCTGGGCCGGGTCGTCGAGGCGCAGGAGCTCGAGCGGCGCCGGCTCGCCCGCGAGCTCCACGACCAGACCGGTCAGGAGCTGACCTCCGTCCTGCTCGGGCTGAAAGCGGTCGAGGAGGCGAAAACCGACGAGGAGCGCGCGGAGTCACTGGCCGCGGTGCGCGAGCAGGTCGTCGAGACCCTGCACGACGTGCGCCGGCTCGCCGTGGAGCTGCGGCCCAAGGCACTCGACGACTTCGGACTGGTCGCGGCGCTCGAGCGCCTGCGGGACACGTTCGCGGAGCGAACGGGAATGCGCGTCGACCTGGAGGCGAACGTCGGCGACCGGTTGCGCAGCGATGTCGAGACGGCGCTCTACCGGATCGTGCAGGAAGCGCTCACCAACATCGTCAAGCACGCCCAGGCGACCGCGGTCAGCATCGTCCTCGCCCGCAGCGGTCGCTCGGTCACTGCGGTGATCGAGGACGACGGCCGCGGCTTTACCCCCGAACTCGACCGTGACGGGCTCGGGCTGCTCGGGATGGGAGAGCGCCTCGCACTGCTAGGCGGCAAACTCAAGATCGAATCGAGTCCCGGTGCAGGTACGACGATCGTGGCCGAGGTGCCGCTGCGATGAGCGAGAACGAGCCGATGATCCGCGTCCTGATCGTCGACGACCATTCCGTCGTCCGCGCCGGGCTGCGCAAGGTGCTCGAGTCCGAGCCCGACATCGAGGTCGTCGGCGAAGCCGGCGACGCCAGGAACGCGGTCTTCCAGACGCGAGCGACCAAGCCGGACGTGGTCCTGATGGACGTCGTGATGCCCGGGAAGACGGGGATCGAGGCGATCCCCGACGTCCTCCACGACGCGCCGGAGGCGAAGGTCTTGATCCTCTCGATGCAGGACGACCCCCGCTACGTCCGCGAGGCCTTCGACGCGGGCGCCTCCGGATACGTCTTGAAGGAGGCTGTCGACACCGACATCGTCGCCGCCGTCCGCGATGTCGCCGGCGGCGGGCGGTACGTGCACCCCGCGCTCGGCGCACGGATGCTCGCCGCCGACGCTGCCGAGCGCAAGCGCGCCGAGCAAGACCCTCTCTCCGACCGCGAACGAGAGGTGCTCCGACTTCTCGCCCTGGGCCACACGAACCAGGAGATCGCCGGCAGGCTCTACATCTCGGTCCGGACCGCCGAGACGCACCGCGCCCACATCATGCAGAAGCTCCGAATCTCCAGCCGCGCCGAGCTCGTGCGGTACGCGCTCGACCAGGACTTGCTCCAGGCCGACGACGACTAGCGGCTCGCTGTCGTAACCCCAGAGGAAGCCAGTAGAGGTCGCCGCTCGGTTGCGGCTCACCGGTCACGGCAGCCGGAGGTCGAGTGGCCGGTTCGCGCTCGCGACGTCGGCGGGCGCGGCCGCCGCCGCGGCGCGGACGATCAGCACCGGCCGCTTCGACTCGCCGAGGATGTCCCGCGAGACGCTGCCGAGCAGCGCGCTCGCAATCCCGCCGTGGCCGCGCGACCCGACGACGATGAGGTCGACGTCGCACGAATCGGCGTAGGCGACGATCTCGTCGACGGTGTCTCCTCGGAGCATGGCGGTCGTCGAGAACACCTCGTGCTCGGCGGCCACTGCGGCCGCTTCGTCGAGGAGCGTGCGGTCGTACTCGGTCAGCTCATGCGGAAACGCGCCGCCGATCGCGCCGAATCCGCGTGCCGGCACGACATCGAGCTTCGGCACGACATGCACGAAGATCAATTCCGCTCTGTGCTCAGCCGCGAGCTCGACGCCGAAAGCAACGGCCTCGGTGGCAGACGGTGAGCCGTCGGTTGCGACCAGGATCCTCTTCATGACTTCCTCCTTCGCTGACGTGTAGTCCGATGATCGGCCCAGGTTCGCCGCGACGAATCGGGGCCACCGCCGATTCGGACTGCGTAATTGGCCGCATCCCTCAAGCCGGCTCTCTGGCTCGAGCGCGGCGATGGTCACGAAGGTCGGTCGGGAGCGCGGCTCAGCGCGCCGGCGCAGCCGCCAGCGCCCGGCGAACCTCGCGCGCGATGACGAGGTCCTCGCGTGAGGCAACGACGACGACGCGGACTGCCGAGTTGCCGGCACCGATCTCGCCGTCGCTCGTCGCGGCGGAGGACGCCTCGTCCAGCTCGACGCCCAGGAACCGAAGCGGGGCGCACACCCGTGCACGCAGCTTCGGCGAGCGTTCGCCGGCGCCGCCCGTGAAGACGATCGCGTCGAGTCCACCGAGCGCGACGGCTGCAGCCGCGACGGCCTGAGCGATTCGTCGCGCGTAGATCGTCAGCGCCAGCGCGGCCTGCTCGTTTCCGTCGGCCTCTGCGGCCTCCAGCTCGTGCACGTGCGGGGAGAGCTCGGAGAGACCGAGGAGTCCCGACTGGTGTTGCAGCGCGTGCTCGAGCTCGTCGAGATCCGCATGTCCGTGGCGCAGGAGATACAGGAGGAGCCCTGGGTCAATCGAGCCCGACCGGCTCGCCATCGGCAAGCCCTCGAGCGGCGTCAGACCCATGGTCGTGTCGACCGAGCGACCGTCGCGAACGGCGGTGACGGACGACCCGCCGCCGAGGTGGCAGATGACGAGCCTCGGTACCTGCACCTGCTCCGCGGCCCACTGCGCGGAGATGCCTTGGAAGCCGAAGCGATGGAGCCGCAGCTCCTGCCGCCAGCGTGCGGGGATCGGATAGGTCGCCGCCTCCTCGGGAAGCGTGGCGTGAAAGGCGGTGTCGAAGACGGCGACATGCGTGGCGTCGGGGAGCGCGCCGCGGGCCGTCTCGATCGCCCTCAGCGAGGGCGGGTTGTGCAGCGGTGCGAGCTCGGTGATCGCGTCGAGCTCGGCGAGCACGCTCTCGTCGAGGACCACCGGATCGCGAAACCGGTCGCCGCCGTGGACGACCCGATGTCCGACCGCGTCCACATCGGTGGGAGCTTCGTCGAGCGAGGCGAGCGATTGCGCATGGCCGCTCTCGTCGACGAGCGAAAGCTTGAGGCTCGTCGAGCCGGCGTTGACGACGAGGACGTTCAGTACGGCCAAGTCCAGTCGCGGATCTCGGGGTCGTCGTCCCCGTGCTCCCTGGTGTACGCGCGGGCGCGGAGGCGGCGCTGCTCCATCTCCTGCCGGAGGTGGGCGGCGCGCTCGGCGAGCCCAGGGACGCGGTCGATCACGTCGACCACGAGGTGGAAGCGATCGAGGTCGTTGAGCATGACCATGTCGAACGGCGTCGTCGTCGTGCCCTCTTCCTTGTAGCCGCGGACGTGCAGGTTCGAGTGGTTGCGGCGCCGATAGGTGAGACGGTGGATCAGCCACGGGTAGCCGTGGTAGGCGAAGACGATCGGCCGCGAGGTCGTGAAGAGGGCGTCGAACTCCGCGTCGGAGAGCCCGTGCGGGTGCTCGGCGTCCGATTGCAGCCGCATCAGGTCGACGACATTGACGACCCTGACCTTCAACTCCGGCAGGTGCTCGCGCAGGAGCGCCGCGGCGGCCAGAGTCTCGAGCGTGGGGATGTCCCCGGCGCAGCCGAGGACGACGTCAGGCTCGCCCCCGGCGTCGGTGGAGGCCCAGTCCCAGATCCCGAGGCCGCGCGTGCAGTGGATGATCGCGTCGTCCATCGCCAGGTAGTCGAGCGCGGGCTGCTTGCCGGCGACGACGACGTTGACGTAGTTCCGGCTGCGGAGGCAATGGTCGCCCACGGAGAGCAAGCGTGTTCGCGTCCGGCGGCAGGTAGACGCGGATCACCTCGGCCTTCTTGTTCACGACATGGTCGATGAAGCCGGGGTCCTGGTGCGAGAACCCGTTGTGATCCTGGCGCCAGACATGTGACGAGAGCAGATAGTTGAGCGACGCGATCGGCCGCCGCCACGGGATGTCCCGCGTCGTCTTCAACCACTTCGCGTGCTGGTTGAACATCGAGTCGATGATGTGGATGAACGCCTCGTAGCAGTTGAAGAGGCCGTGCCGGCCCGTCAGCAGATACCCCTCGAGCCAGCCCTGGCAGAGATGCTCGGAGAGGATCTCCATCACGCGCCCGTCGGGGGCGAGCCCATCGTCGTCGGGCCGCGTCTCCCCGAGCCACGTCCGGTCGGTGACGGAGAAGACGTCGCCGAGCCGGTTCGAGGCGGTCTCGTCCGGGCCGAAGAGCCTGAAGCTGTCCGGGTTCCTGGCGACCACGTCGCGCAGGTAGCCGCCGAGCACGCGCGTCGCCTCGCTCGTCGACGTCGCCGGCGCGGTCACCTCGACGGCGTAGTCGCGGAAATCGGGCAGCACGAGGTCGCGCAGCAATGCGCCGCCGTTGGCATGCGGGTTGGCGCTCAGCCGCCGCTCGCCCTCGGGTGCAAGCGCTCTCAGCTCGCCCACGAGCCGTCCCTCGTCGTCGAAGAGCTCTTCCGGGCGGTAGCTCCTGAGCCAGTCCTCGAGCTGACGGACGTGTGCCGAGGTGTCGCGCACCGAGGACATCGGCACCTGGTGCGAGCGCCAGCTGTCCTCCGTCTTCTTGCCGTCGACCGCCTTCGGCCCGGTCCAGCCCTTCGGGGTGCGGAGGATCAGCATCGGCCAGGTCGGTCGAGCGACGTCGCCGCCGTCGCGCGCGCCGCGCTGGATCTCCCGGATCTCGTCGAGCGCATCGTCCAAGGCTGCGGCGAGGCGCTGGTGGACGTTCGCGGGATCCTCGCCGTCGAAGCCGCCGGTGACGAGGATCGGACGCCAGCCGTAGCCCTCGAAGAGCGCAACGAGCTCGCTCTCGGGAATGCGGGCGAGCACGGTCGGGTTGGCGATCTTGTAGCCGTTCAGATGCAGGACCGGCAGCACCGCGCCGTCGGTCTTCGGGTTCAGGAACTTGTTCGAGTGCCAGCTTGCGGCGAGCGGCCCGGTCTCGGCCTCGCCGTCGCCGACGACGCAGGCGACCAAAAGGTCAGGGTTGTCGAAGGCGGCGCCGAAGGCATGCACGAGCGCGTAGCCGAGCTCGCCGCCCTCGTGGATCGATCCCGGCACCTCCGGCGCGACGTGGCTCGGGACGCCTCCGGGAAACGAGAACTGCCGGAACAGCTGCTTGAGGCCGGCCTCGTCGCAGCCGACGTGTGGGTAGAGCTCGGTGTACGTGCCTTCGAGGTAGGCGTTCGCGACCAGGGCAGGCCCGCCGTGGCCCGGGCCTGTGATGTAGATCGCGCTGAGGTCGCGAGCAAGGATCTGCCGGTTCAGGTGGGCGTACAGCAGGTTGAGGCCGGGCACCGTGCCGAAGTGGCCGAGCAGGCGCGGCTTGACGTGCTCCGGCTGCAGCGGCTCGCGCAGGAGCGCGTTGTCGAGCAGATAGATCTGCGCGACCGAGAGGTAGTTGGCGGCACGCCAGTACGCGTCGGTCAGGCGAAGCTCGTCTTTGCCCAGCGGCGTCGGCTCGGTCGTCTGGGTCTCAGGCACGTCTCTCCTCCTCCAGGGTCACCACGTCTTGGCCCGCGCCGTGTGCTCATGACGCTGGACGCGAACGCGCGCGTCGACAGCGACGCAGCGGTCCGGGAGCGCGAGCACCGGATTGAGGTCGAGCTCGGCGACCGCCGGCAGGTCTTCGCCCAGCCGGGCCAGGCGCAGGAGCAGGTCGGCGAGCGCCGCGGCGTCGACAGGCGGTGCGCCGCGGAAGCCGCGAACGAGCCTTCCGGCCTTGCCGCCGTGGACGAGCTCGTCGGCGTCGCGGTCCGTGAGCGGCGCGATCCGGAACGCCGCCTCACCGATCAGCTCGGCGAAGACGCCGCCGGGGCCGAAGGCAACGAGCGGCCCGAACACGCGATCCTGGACGACACCCGCCAGGAGCTCGACGCCGCTGGGGATCATCGGCTGGACGATCACCGGCCCGCCGATCCGCTCGACGGCTGCTCGCACGGCTTCGGCGTCCGCGAGGTCGAGGGCGATCCCGCCGAGCTCGGTCTTGTGCGCGCCCGGCAAGGCCGTCTTGACGACGACCGGATAGCCGAGCTGCTCGGCTGCCGCGGCCGCCTCGTCCGGGCCGGAGGCGACCCGCTCGTCCACGAGCGGCAGGCCGTACGCGAGCAGGAGCTCGCGCGTGTCGGCCGGGTCGAGCCAGACGTCGTCACCGCCGGTGAGAGCCCGCTCGACGACCCGCTCGGCCGCGTCGCGATCGATGCCGTCCAGGGAGGGAACGATCCCGTGGGGCTGACGGAGCCACTCGGCACGCTGAGCCAGCCGCCCGAGCGCCCGCGCCGCCGACTCCGGATAGTGGAACGCGGCGACGTGCGCGCCGTCGCGGCGCAGCGACGGCGGAATGCCATCGGCGCTCAGGACGACGGCCAGGACCGGCTTCTCGCTCGTCGACGACGCAGCGATCTCGTCGACGGCGCTCGCCACCTCGTCGGCGGTCGCGGTCACGGTCGGGACGAAGAGAACGATTGCGGCGTCCACCTGCGGGTCCTCCAGCAGGAGCGGCAGCGTGGAGGCATACGTCTGCGCGGTGGCCCCGCCGAGCATGTCGATCGGGTTCTCGACACTCGCCTCTGGCGAGAGCAGCTCGGCGAGCGCGGTGCGCGTCTTCTCCTCGAGGTCGGGCAGCGTGAGACCCGCAGCCTCGCACGCATCGGCGCAGAGGATCCCGAGCCCGCCGGCGTTCGTCAGCACCGCGACGCGGCGACCCTTGGGCTCGGCCTGGTGAGAGAGGAGCGCGGCGACATCGACCAGCTCTTCGAGCGAGGAGGCGCGGATGACGCCAGCCTGATGAAAGAGCGCATCGACGGCGGCTTCGGAGCCGGCGAGCGCGGCGGTGTGCGAGCTCGCCGCCTTCTGTCCCGTCGCGGTCGTGCCGCTCTTGAGCGCCAGGATCGGCTTGGTGCGGGCGACGCGGCGGGCGAGACGGCCGAATCGACGCGGGTTGCCGAACGACTCGACATACATCAGCACGACCTCGGTCGTCTCGTCGTCCTCCCACCATTCGAGCAGGTCGTTCGTTGAGACGTCCGCCTTGTTGCCGATCGAGACGAACGCCGACAAGCCGAGCCCGCGCGACTGCGCGGCCTCGAGGAGCGCGAGGCCGAGGGCGCCGCTCTGGGAGGAGAAGCCGATGTTGCCCGCGGGGGCAGATCGGGCGGCGAAGGTCGCGTTCAGGCTCGGACCGGCGACGGCGACGCCGAGGCAGTTGGGCCCGATCAGCCGCGCCCCATGCGAGCGCACGAGCGCGAGCAGCTGCTCCTGCCGCTCGATCCCCTCGCTGCCGACTTCGGCGAAGCCGGCCGAGATCACGACGAGGGCGCGGATTCCCTTGCGCAGCGCCTGCTCGGCTGCGCCGAGAACCGCCGCGCCCGGAAGCGTGATCACGGCCAGATCGACGGGATCGGGGATCTCCTCGACGGTGCGGTAGCCACGGACGCCGGCGACCGGCTCACCGTCGCGGTTGACCGGATACGCGGCGCCCGAGAAGTCGCCGGCGAGGATGTTGCGGAAGAGCTCGCCGCCGATCGAGCCGCGCCGCTTGGACGCGCCGACGACGGCGACGCTCCGGGCCTCGAAGAAGGGTCGGAGCGACGCGACGACCGCCTCGTGGTCGCGGGCATCGACGTGCTCGCGGTAGGTCTCGGTCGGCGCGATCGGGAACTGCACTTCGAGCTCGCCGCTCTCGAGCTGGCGCGTCAGCTCGAACCCGGCCGCCTCGAACACGCCCAGCATGGCGCGGTTGTCCGGGAGCACGTAGGCCACGAAGCGCTCGATCCCGACCTCGGCGGCGCGCGCGGCCAGCTGCTCGAGCAGCCGTGTCCCGATCCCGCGGCCCTGGTGCTCGTCCGCAACGGCGAACGCCGCCTCGGCGAGCCGTGGGTCGCGCAGCCGCACGTAGTTGGCGACGGCGACGACGCGCTCCTTCTCGTCGTCGACCAGTGCGCCCAGCAGCGCTCCCCGTTCCCGCCAGCCCGGCTCGATCACCGACTCGCCGAGGCGGGAGTTGATCTGCGGCAGACCGTGAAAGCGCAGGTAGAGGCTTCGCTGCGAGAGGTCGCCGAAGAAGGCCAGCAGGGCCTCCGCGTCGTCGCGGCCGGGTGGGCGCAGCCGAAGCGTGCGGCCGTCGCGGAGGATGACGTCGGCGTGTTCCGTCGCGGCCACCGAGTCAGCCTAGATCGACCTCAACACAGGATGCGTCCCCAACCACCCGGGCGTCGTCTCGCTCAACGCACCCGCGTTCGCCGGGCCGGCTTCCGTCGATGGCTGCCGTTCGACCTCCGCCTGGGATCGCGCGGAGCGGGTGGCATCGGGCTCGGCGCAGGCGCTTCGCCGATGCGAAGGCGGAGGAGCGCGAGGGCGGCGATCGCGGTTATGAGGATGTCGCTCGCGAGGCACCACTGGCAGATCGCCTCGATCACACCGACCTGGATGTAGAGCAGGTACGCACTGAAGAGAAAGGCCGTCAGCGCGAGGGTGGCCTGGCCCAGCCGCGCCCACTCGCCGCGCGCCAACGCGAGCACGAGCAGGCCGAGGAAGCCCGCGAGCGCGAGCCCGGCGACCGGCACGCCGAGGACGTCGGCATACGACGAGCTCTGCACCGTCTCGCAGCCGCCGGTGGTGCAGGCGAGCGTGCCGCCCGTCTGGCGCACGTAGAGCAGGTACCCCGTGATCGCCACTCCCACGGCGGCGAGGGCCGCGCTCGCGAGCCGAATCGTGCGCTCGCTCATCGCGCCAGCACCGCCTCGATCGCCGGACGGATCCCTTCCGGACCGAGCGAGTCGACCCGGACGACATCCAGCCGCCCTCCTGTCGGGCCGACCTGGAAGGCCGGGGTGCTGGTGATCCCGGCAGCCTGAGCCGCTCCGGCGGCGCGCTCGAGCTCCTGCTCGACCGAGCTTTCCAGGCGGGCCTTCAGGAGCTTCTCGCCGTCGAGACCCGTCGCGGCGGCGACTCCGACGACGAGCTCGTCGGTCACCCAGCCCGCGTTCTCGGGACCCTGCCGGGCATAGAGGCCGTGGACAATCTCCCAGAGGTGGTTCTGCTGCCCGGCCGCGATCGCGGTGCGAAGCGCCTTGTCCGAGTCGGGGCCGATGAAGGCCATGCCGCTGAAGACGATCCTCAGCTTGCCCTGCCTGACGTAGTCCTCGACCAGCGTCGGCAGCGCGTCCCGCGCCCACTGCGCGCAGTACGGGCACTGCAGGTCGGCGTACTCGACGAGCGTGACCGGAGCGTTCGGCGAGCCGAGCGCCGCGCCGCGCTGTTCGATGCCGGCGAAAGGTGACGGTTCGGCCGTTGCAGTGTGCTCGGTGGTTGCCGCTGCGAGCGGCTCGGTAGCCGTGTCGTCGCCGGCACCGACCTGGCTGGCGCCGACGAGCACGGCTGCGAGCGTGACGGCCGTGGCCAGCACGGCTGCAAAGCGCCACCGCGGGTTGCGAAGTCTGTTCATCGTGATGGTCTCCTGTACTCCGAGGCCGCGGGAGCCGACCCGCCGGCGGCTCCCGCGGCTCGAAGTCAGTGGGACATCGACCCCTTCGGATTGCCGACCTTGAGCAGGCCCACCTGGCCGAGGTCGACGTCGGCGAAGGCGTGGGAGACGAACGGGTAGAGGCCTTCCTTGTCGACCTTGACGTCGAAGACCGCGCCGCCGCCTGCGGGGACGATGGCCGTCTGGACGTTCCGCTGGTACTGGGTCATGTCGCTGTTCACCCAGGCGCGGTCGAGCATCGCTCCGACGACGTGGAAGTTGACGTTGTTCGTCGGGCCTGCCGCGACCACCCAGAAGCGCGTCGTCTCGCCGGGATCCGCGGTCAGCGGGTGGGTCACATACTGGTTCGCGTAGCCGTTGAAGGTGACCCAGTCGGCCATCCGCGCCCGCGCCTTCGCCATGTCGAGCGAGGCCGGCTCGTCGATCCCGTCGCCGTTCAGGTACCACTCGCTGCCGACGAGCACATACTCGTTGTCGACGGCCGGCAATGCCTTCTTGGGCTGGACGACGATCGCGCCGTACATCCCGTTCGCGATGTGCGCGAGCACCGGCTTCGTGCCGCAGTGGTACATGTAGACGCCCGGGTCGGAGGCGGTGAAGCGGAACTTGATCGAGTCGCCGGGCAGCACGTCCTTGAACGCCACGTTCGGCGCGATCCGAGCGGCGTGGAAATCGATCGAGTGCGGGATCGCGCCGCCGTTCGTCAGGGTCATCTCGACCATCTGCCCCTCGCGCACGTGCACGACCGGGCCGGGCGCGCCGTGACCGTCGAACGCCCAGGTGTTGTACTCGACCCCCGGCGCGATCTCGACCGTCATGTCCTTCAGGGTCATCTGCACCTTGACGAGGTCGCCCGCCGGCGCCGGCGGCAGCGTCGCGTCATACGGCTTGTGCGCCTCGGCGAGCTCAGTTGCGTTCTCCGGCACGACGCCCGCGAAGCTGTTGAGCGGTAGCGCGACGTTGTGGTCGGTCGCGTGATCGTGACCGGCGGCCGCCGTCGCGTCCGCGGACGCTGATTCCGACGTTTGTGACGCGGCGGCCGGCTGAGCCGCGTCGTCGCGTGCCTCGCGAGCGTCCGCCCACATCAGCAAAGCGAAGAAACCGACGAGGCCGACGGCGAAGCCGAGCACGATCGTCGCGAACATCCAGAAAGCGCCCGAGCTCGTCTCGGAAGCGCGGGGACGGCGGGTGGTGCTGGGGTGTGAAGCCATGGCGGGTTGTCTCCTTCGACTGTTCAACGGGTTGAGTCGACGGTAGGCGGCGAACGGCGATTCAGCGCCCTGGGCAGGCCGCAGACCCGTCCGCACTTAGCCACAGATCTCGGTACGGGTTTTTCCGCAGCCGAGGGCGAACCCTCGAGCTCGACCTCGCCCGGCAACGCCGAGGGCGGCCGAAGCCGCCCTCGAGCAGGGGGACGAGCCGTGAGGCTAGGCCGGGCTGGCGGTCGTCGCCCGCACGTCCTCGCGCTTCGGAATCATGGCCCACTCGTGGCGCCCCAGCACGCTGAGGGCGAGCACGATGAAGCCGATCCCGGCGAGCAGCAAGGCGACGCCGACGACGATGCCGAAGAGCGCCATCTGCTCGGCCATGTAGCTCATGTTCAGGGCGGTCGAGAGGGCGGTCGCCGTGACCCAGGTGTTGCGAGCCGAGTTCGGCACCGGGTTCCCCTCCTCGTCCTTCAGCGCAGCCGCCTCGTCGCTGGTACCGGCAGGATTCTCCGGGTCGGAGGCCGAGACGAAGCGTCCCATCTGCGAGTAGGTCAAGCCGCCGGAGCCCTCGGTCGCGTGCTCGTGGATGACCTGAGCGAACGCGCGTGCCTGGGTGCCGGTCGTGACGTCCTCATCGGCCCACTCGGCCGCGTGCTTGGCGATTGCGGGGTCGTCGGCGGAGCCGAACGTGATCTGCTCCTGCCTGATGCTGTCGCGAACCGTCGAGCGGCCGTCGACGCCCATGTAGATCGCGACGGCGCCGAAGATGATCAGCACTGCGCCGGCGATGATGCCACCGATCTCGAAGAGCTTTCTCATGACTTTGCCTCCCTCTCGTTTCGCTTGATGGGAGGAACGTAGAGTCGGCAGCGCGGGCATCCATCAGGGCCTGAGCACAGAGCTGCTGCGGATTTGCCGCAGCTTTCTGCGGGAGTGGCTACTCGGCGCGGCCGGGAACCGCGTCCCGCTCGGGGCGCTCCCACGAATAGGCGACCTCGGAGAGTCGCGGCGGCCCGTCCGCGAGCTCGCCCCAGGCGGCGGCAGCCGACCAGATGTCGAGCTGGCCCAGCAACGCGCGTAGACCATCCTCGGTGTCGGCCTCGAAGACGAAGATCGCCTCCCGCTGCGTCAGCAAGAGCTCGTGCCGCGTCAGCGGCGTTTCCGAGGGCTCGAACCGCGGGCCTTTTTCGCGCGAGCTCCCGGACGCGGTCGATGGCTCCCGGCTTGAGCGGCACGGCCGCCATGGCCTTTCGCGGAGCCGCGAGCCGAAGGCCCGAGAGCTGGTCGACGAGCTCCTGGACGATCGGAGCCCCCATTCCGGCGTCGGCGACGAAATAGGGGCCGTCGGCGCGTTCGACGACGAGCGCGGGCCGGCCGTCGAGCCGATCGGCGGAGTCACGCGATCACCCGTGCCCTGGTTCGCCGTCCCGGGGGTCTGCGAACGCGGCCACGATCCCGGCGCTCCCGTCCTTCTCGACGATCGAATACGTCCCCGTACGGCCCACGACCATCTCGACCTCGACGTTCTCATGTCCGGGGGTGACGAAGAAGCGCACTCCTTCGCGGCGGATGTGTTCGTATTGGCGCAAGGTGAGGCTGATCCGTTCGAAACACGCTGCCGCAGAGCATTCGCAGATGAACTCATACTCGTTCAGCCCACCCATCTCGATCGCCTTTTGCTCGATGGCCTCATTCACCGTGCGAAAGATGACTTCGTTCTTCGCCAGACGCTCTTCTCGATCCTCAGTCGTTTCGACGTTCGTCACTCGGGCTCCCTGCGGTTGAACGATGAGACCCGGGCTGAGCAGCCCGGGCGTCTCTCGCGATCTGAACCAAGCCGCTCAAACCAGTCGGCCGTTTCTGGCTTTAGGTGGATGACGATCAGATGAGGCTGCTCCCTCACCGCACTGGCGTGCGCTTCTCTCACGCCTCCAGCCTCGATCACATCGAGACCTACTGAGCGGAGCGCTGCTGCGCAGTGAGCGCGGTGGGACTCGTCGTCGTCCACGAGAAGCACGCGCTGTGCTTGCAACTCTGGCACCACGAAGAATCCGTTCCGAGAACTCCGCTCCACTGGGCTTCACTCATCCGTCGCGTCCTCAAGTGGCTGAGGGCTTGGCCGCCGGTGAGTGACAGGGAGAACCGTGACGATTGCATCGTCCGTGATGCTCAGGGGCAAGCGCATAGTAGCGGGAAAGTGGCAAACCGCATTTTCCTCCTACTGGGGGCGAAAAGAGGGCGCCCGCGTCGTCGCCCTACCTGCGAAGCGCAGGCCCAGGTCAGCTAACTGAGGTCAATCCTCAGCTCCGAGAACTCACGAGAAGCGCAGGCAGTAAACGACGATGTCATCCTCCTGGCCATCGTCGTCTCGATCGACCAGAAAGCCGCGCCAACCACGAGCGCGGTCGGTTCGAGCCCCGTCGCTCCCGCTCCGAAACCGCCTGCAATCCAGGGCAGCGTGACCGGCCGGGACGGCCCGACAGCCTCGTACGCTTCGACCGTCGAGCGAGCGCTGTCGAGGTGGCGGATCTGATCGAGCAGCCAGGTTCGGCTGTCCCACGGGCTACTTAGACAGGAAGCGGAAGGATGCTCGGGCGCCGTTGAAGGCGGTGCGGTTGGAGGCGGGGGAACTGGTCGTCCGTGAGGCGACGATCATGAAATAGCCAAGGTGGGCGTGGAGCGCGGTGATCCCGATTGCGTTGTAGCCGTCCGTGCACGACCACGTGAGGAGGCGCGCCGGCGTCCCGGAGAGCTGCGAGTTCGAGAGCGAGGGGCGGGTCGTGCAGTTTGGCCCGCGATTCCTGAGGACAATCGTCGTCCACTTCTCGAGCGTGGATCCCGCCGGCAGCCGTCGCGCCCCGATGATGTACAGCCGGTCGGTCCGCAGATCGGTGAAGGTGTCGAAGGCAGTCGCATCCGCCGAAATCGTGCCGGTCGACCACATGACACGGGCGAAGCTCGAGAACCAGCGGCTCGAGTTGCCGGGAAGGACGATCGAGTAGCCGTACTGCTTCGAGACGAACTTCGTGTTCGGCGCCGAGGCGGCCGCCGAGACGAGCACCAGCGCCGAGACGATCACGCAAAGAGCAGCGACCCACCGGCCGGCCCCGGCTCGATAAACCGGCGCCCCCTGAGCTCCCAGTCCTGTTCAATCAGCACCGGCGACGATCATCCGCGCCCCTTCCTTTTCTGTCAAATGGCCGGTCACTCGATGACGGCTCGGGCGATGGCGGACGGCTCGCGGCCGGCGAGGAGCCAGCCCGTCCCAGCAGCCGCCAGGGGGACGCCCACGACGATGAGGACGAGCGGAAGCGCCGGCACCCGACCGAGATAGCCGAGGTCATCGTAGTACGTCGCTGCCAGCGCGACATAAGCGCCGGCGACGCCGAGGAGCGCGCCGAGCAGGGCGAGCGCACCGGCGGTGGCGGCCGTCAGCGTCCGACGGGTCCTGCCCGTGGCTCCGGTCGCGGTCAGGGTTCGGAGGTCGCCGGCGGCCTCGCTGCGGATCAGCCCGACGGTCATGGCCAGGATCGCGAGCGCGAGAAGGGCGCCTGCGGCGGTGGCGATCGCGATGGGCGCTGCGAGGGAGGTGCGCGCTCGCTGTGTCTCGATCTCGAGGCCAGCGTCGGCGGCGAGCTCGCGGGCGGTGGCGATCTGTTCGCTCGTCAGAGGGCTGTTCGACTCGATGAGCCAGCCGTTCGGCACTTGCTTCCAGCCATGGCGGCGCAGACCGTCGAGGGTGACGAACGAGGACGGCGCGCGGCCGCTGTCTCCCTCTCCAGCACCGAGGACTTCCAGGCTGTCGATCCTCTGGACGTTCGTGACGGGCAGTTGCCTCCTCGCCTCGATGTCCAGGATGACGAGCTGGTCGATGGGGACGGTCGGGTCGGCCAGGAAGTCCGCGCTCGAGTCGACCAATGCGGGGTCGAGACCAAGATGCCTGAGCAGGGCAGGCGTCGCGACGTAGACACCAGATCCCCGGGTCCAGCTCTTGGGGCTGGTCTGCCTCGAGAGACCGACGGCGACGAGCGCCCGTTCGCCCTCGAAGGTGACGATGGGCCGTTCGGCGGGCCGGATGACCTTCCGAAGTGGGGTCACGGCCGCCTGACCGAGACCGGCCGCGATTTGGCCGACGCGAGCAGCGCTCCGTGCGAGCTGGGCGGGCGTTTGGAATGGGAGCAGGATCAGCTCCGGCTCTTGCGTCGGACCCGTGTACACCCGGATTTGGCGATCGGACAGGTTGGGGAGCTCGGCGGCCATCCGGTCGTCGTCCTTCTTCTCCTCGGCTGCCGCGGTGACCGTGACCGCTGCTGCGATGCCGAGGGCGAGGGTGACCGCGGCGAGTGCCGCCCCGGACCGGGCCTGGTAGCGGGCGAGGTCACGCAACGCCAGGCGCGTGCCGATCGGGGCGTGACCGGCGGCGCCGGAGAAGATGCGGATCGCGAGCGGGCCCAGGAGCAACGTGCCGAGGATCGTCGCCACGATCCCGGCGATGATGAGCGCCACTCGGTCTCGGTCGGATAGTGCGAGACAGCCGATACCGACCGTGATCAGCGCCGCGGCCGCGATCGCCGAGTGGCGTGCGGGCCTCGGCTGAGGCGGACGCCCTGAAAGCGCGAGCAGGGTGGGAAGGCGGGCGACCGCTCGCCCTGGCCACCAGGCGGCTGCGGTAGCGCTGAGGATGGCGAGGAGCACGACGAGCGCGAGGAGCGTCCACGGCAGGCTGAGCCGGTCGATGCGATGGCCCATCGCGGATTCGAGAGTCGACGCGAAGATGACCCAGAGCGCACCGCCCGCGATCGTGCCGAGGATGGCGGCGATCGTTCCGACGACGGCGCCGTTGGTCAGCAGCACGAGCCGCAGATGCTTCTGCGTGGCCCCGATCGCCGCGAGCATGCCGAGCTGGCGGAGTCGACGCTGCGCGACGACGGCGAAGCCCGCGGCGGCAACGAGCGAGGCCAAGAGCAGGAAGACGGTGGCGACGGAGAACAGTGCGAACGAGTCTGCGGCCTCGATCTCGCCGCGGTTCCCCGTTCCCGTGAGGCCGGAACGGCCGTTTTCGGGCAAGGAGTCTGCGAAGGCGCGGAGCTCTTGTCGGCTCGCGTCGACGAGAACGGTGACGTTCTGCGTCGACCCGGCGGACGAAGGGGAGACGAGAGCGAACTCGTCACCGAGATCGAGTGGGTTCTCGACAATGCCGACGACGGTCCGCCGCTGCCCGTCGAGATCGAGCGTCGCTCCCTGCTCCACGTTTAGGAGCTCGGCTACACCCTCGGTGATGGCGACCTGGCCGGGCCCGGCCGGGTAGCTGCCACTTCGGAGCGCGAGGAGATCGCCGCCGTAGGGCCCATCCGGTTCCTGCGAGCGGAAGTCCACCGTCTCGACGCCGCCGGGAACGGGCACCTTGCGGTGGCCGATGACGTCAGTCGTCCCGAACGACTCGTTGGCCGACGCCAGGGCTGCCTCGAGCGCCTGCGGATCGGAGCCGTCGAACAGGAGCAGCCCGCTGGCCGAGCCGAACTCGCCGTTGAACACAGGGCTCGTGTTGTAGGCGAGGGTGATGCTTCCGATCGCGGCCGCGACCGCGACCGTGAGTAGCGCCACCACCAGCATTTGCTGACGCCACTCGCGGCGGAACATGCGCCACGCCCAGCGGATGACGGCGCGGCGGGCGGCAACGCCGCCGTTGCTCGGGCCTCGCCGCGCTGAGCCGTGTGCGAGCGTCGTCACCGTCGATCGGCAGCCGCGAGTAGCGACTCGGGGCCGGCTGGGGCGCCCGTCTGGTCGACGACCCGGCCGTCGCGCAGGAAGACCACGCGGTCGGCCCAGGAAGCGAGGTGCGCCTCGTGCGTCACGACCACACCGGCGATGCCCCGCTGCGTGGCGGCGCGCAGCAGACGCATGACGGCCTCGCCGTTCACGGAGTCGAGCGCGCCGGTGGGCTCGTCGGCGAGCAGCAACCCGCGCTCGCCGACGATCGCCCGGGAGATCGCAACGCGCTGGCGCTCACCTCCGGACAACTCGTCGGGGTAGCGATCGGCGAGGTCAGCCACGTCGAGCTCCTCCATCGCCTCGACGCCCGTCGCACGCGCGGCTTTGGCGCGGGTGCCGTCGAGCTCGAGGGGCAGGGCGACGTTCTCGACCGCGGTCAGCCCGGGGAGCAGGTTGAAGTCCTGGAAGACGTAGCCGATCGACCGGCGTCGCATCCGAGCCTGCTCCGAGCGCGAGACATTCGCGAGATCGACCCCGTCCACGAGCACCTGACCGCTGGTCGCCTGCTCGAGGCTGCCGGCGATCGTCAAGAGCGTGCTCTTGCCGGAGCCGCTCGGGCCCATGATCGCGACGAGCTCTCCGCTCTCGACCGTGAGATCGACGTAACGCAGCGCGTGCACCTCGGTCGGCCCGGAGCCGTAGATCTTCGATACCTGGCGTAGTTCGAGCGCGCTGGTCATTGCGAGACCTCCATCGGACGGGTTGCTTCGAGAGGGATGTCAACCACCGCGACCGGCGCCAGGGACGGCCGCTGCTTCAAGCGGACGTCGGCAGCATCGAGCCAACGGACGATCGCCTCGAGCCGAAACAGCTCCGCATCGGCGACGAGCGCCAGCGGGACGTCGTCCTCCGTGGCCGCCGCCTTGATCTTGGTGTAGCCCTGCATGACCTCGAGCACGTGGCGGCGGTGCACCTGCAGGATCTCGTGGACATCGGTGCCGGGGACTTGCAGGGCGACGAGCACCTTGATCACGAGCTCGTCGCGGGGTGGAGGAACGAGCTCAGGCGGCGTGCGGAGCCACTCGGCGAGCTCGCTGTCGCCGGCCGATGTAATCCGGTACCGCTTCCGCGAGCGCTCGTCCTCTCCGTCGTCGGTCTCCACGAGTCCGTCCCGTTCGAGCCGCTGGAGCGTCGTGTAGACCTGCCCGACGTTGAGTGGCCACACCTCGCCGGTTCGGGACTCGAACTCGTTCTGGAGCCGCAGGCCGTACTTCGGCCCCTCACTCAGGAGGGCAAGGAGGGCGTGCGGGACGCTCATAGCCGGTCTCCGATCGCGATCATACTGAGTAGTATACCAAGTATATCTCGGTTACGCCAGGGGCGAATGCAGCAGGTTTCACCTGCTGCGATGCATCGCGGGCGTCCGGGGGAGTGAGTCGCGAAACCCGCCCATGAGAGGGTGGCGTACGTTCTTGCACGCGGGGCGCGATGCCAGGAGTTGGAACCATGGCCACAGACGACGAGCGACCCACTCAACCCTCCGCCCCGGGCGCCGGGACTGCGTACGGGGGCACGGTGGCGTTCCGGCCCGCGAAAAAGGATCCGCTGCTCGTGCGGGCTGTACCCGTGCTCAAGGACGTGCCGCGCTACCGGGGGTCGAGCGCCGGCCGTGACCTCCTCGCCGGGCTGACGGTTGCGGCGCTGGCGCTGCCTTCGGCGATGGCCTACGGCCAACTCGCCGGGCTCTCGCCGGTCAACGGCCTGTACGCGCTGCTGCTGCCGACCGTCGTGTATGTGCTGCTCGGCTCGTCCCGCAGGCTCGTGATCGGCCCGGAGGGGGCGACATCGACCCTGGTGGCCGCGGCGATTCTCCCGCTCGCAGTCGCGGGTAGCGACAATGCCGTCGAGCTGGCGTCGATGCTCGCGCTGCTCGTCGCAGCCTGCTTCCTGCTCGCGCGAGTGCTGCGGCTCGGTTGGATCGCGGACTACTTCTCCCGGCCGGTGCTGATCGGGTACCTACTCGGTGTCGCCGCCACACTCGTGATCGCCCAGCTTGGCAAGCTCCTGGGGATCGAGGTCGACGCGACCGATTCGCTGGGCCGGCTCTGGGAGGTTGTGCGCGAGCTTGGCGATGTGAGCGGCGCCACCCTCGCCGTCAGCGTCGCCTCACTCGGCGCGATGTTCGCCATTCGCCGGTTCTTGCCGATCGTGCCGGGAGCGCTGATCGTGGTCGTCGGAGCGATCGCCCTCTCCTGGCTGTTCGACTTCGCGCGCCACGGTGTCGCGATCGTCGGCCCAGTTGCTGGTGGCTTGCCCCGCCCGACGTTGCCGACGCCGCCGCTTGACGATGTCCTGGCGCTGGTACCGGCGGCGTTCGGCCTCTTCCTCGTCTCTTTCGCGGACGAGATCCTGACCGCCCGAGCGTTTGCAGGCAAGCGCGGAGAGCATGTCCGGGCGTCGCAGGAGCTGCTGACGATGGGAGCAGCGAACGCGGCCGCCGGCTTTACGCAAGCGTTCTCGGTCGGTGCCAGCGGTGCGCGAACCGCGGTGAACGATGCGGTCGGTGCGCGAACCCAGATCGCCGGCCTGTTCTCCGCCGGGGCGATCGTGGTGATCCTTCTCTTCCTGACCGGGCCTGTGCAGTACTTGCCCCAGGCCGTCCTCGGCGCAGTCATCGTCGCGGCGGGGATCAACATCGTCGAGCCTGCCGCCTGGCGAGCCCTCGCGGCGATCGACCGAGTCGAGGTCTCGATCGCAGCGGTCACGACGGGGTGCGTCGTCTTCTTCGGCGTGCTCGAGGCGATCGTCGTCGCCGTCGGGCTCTCGATCATCGACACGGTACGTCGCAGCGCCCGCCCCTACGACGCCGTGCTCGGCTGGGTCCCTCACCTCGACGGCTACCGCGACGTCGCACTGCACCCGTCAGCCGAGATCACACCGGGCGTCGTCGTCTACCGACTCGACGACCGGCTCTTCTTCGCAAACGCGCAGTACGTCAAGGGCCGCGTGCGCGAGGCGATCGGCGCCGCCCCGACCGAGACCTCGTGGTTCGTGTTCGACGCAGAGGCGGTCAACCACATCGACTCGACCGGGATCGAAGCGCTCCTCGACCTGACCCGTGACCTACAGAAGGAGCAGATCACACTCGTCGTCGCGAGACTCCGGACGCGCATGCTGCCGGACTTCGATGCAGCCGGCCTCACCGCTGCGATCGGGTCGGAACACCTCTATCCCTCGGTGAAGCTTGCGGTCGCAGCCTTCCCACGTCCCGGCGTCGAGGGCAACTAGCCGAGCTAACGCGAGAATTCGAGCTCGCCCATCATCGCTCGCGCGCAGAGTGAATCTGGAGCAGCGGCCGCTTGACGTGGACCGAGAGGTAGCGGACACCGCCGCGTCCAGCCGTGATCCTCCGCCGTGTGCCCTTCGGGATGATGACCGCTTCGCCCGAGACGAGCTGGCGGTCCTCACCGTCGACATCGAGCTTGGCCGAGCCGTCGACCACGTAAACGAGGACGTCCCGCTCGTCGTTCACGTGCTCTGGCGGGCCGGCGCCTCCCGTCCATTCAAGGAGCGTTGCGTTCAGGTCGTCAGAGGCATCACCCCACACGGGGCCGCCTCCCCTCGGCGTGGCCATCGCTCCATCGAGCGCCGCGCCCGCGACACGCTCGATCAGCGGGAAGAGCTGCCGCTCCTCGAGACGAACATGCGCTTCGAGCCGCTCGCCCGCCTCTCGCATCGTCCCGCGTACGTCGCCTCCGGCCTCGAGTGCGGCAACAAGTGCGTGGAGGCGCTGGTGGTCGAGCAGAGCCTGAACGAGCAAGGCGTGCGCCTCCTCGACATCGACCACCAACGGAAAGAGCGCTTCTTCTTCCTCACGGAAATGCGGCACGCTCGTCGTCCGAAAAAAGCGGACAAACGCCAGCGCGGCAACGCTCGGATCGTCGTCTCGTGCTGCGGCACGACGGAGCCGCCGCGCCTCGACGAGGGCATGGTGATGGTCATGCGAGAGCGGGATCAGCGCCTGAAGCCGCTTCATCCCTGGAACCTAGCGGCTCGTCTCCGCGGGGAACGAAAGCGGACACGACGTTCGCGCGGGTTCATGCGCATTCGACCGAGGCACGGCCGTAGACTCCCGTGCGCGCCCTTCGTTGCGCGCGTCTCCTAGCGGGGGGCAAGTGCCCGAGACATCCGAGTCCACAGCTCTGAAGACCCTGCCTGCCAGCGGACGAGTGCACGTCGTCGGCGCAGGACCCGTGGGGCTCCTGCTCACGGCGCTGCTCCAGCCGCTGGACGGGTTCTCTGTTCGGCTCTACGAGAAGCGGCACGAGTACACGCGCACGCGAATGGTTCAGCTCGCGTCGTATCTCGTCGCGGATTCCGTCGAGAGCTACCGAACCGACTCGATCGACGGCGACAGCGTCGGGGCCGTCTTCGATCCGGCCGAGCTCGACCAGGGGCTTGCGTTCAAGCAATCCATTCCTTCGGACCTGATGGAACTTCTGAAGAACTGGACGTTGGGGTTCTGCCCGCTCAACTCGATCGAGCGCTCGATCAGCGATCTGATCGATGCGCGCGGCTCGAATGCGGTGGAGCGCTCCTCCGCCGTCGTGACGGCGGAGGACGCAATCGCGATGCTCGAGCCTGGAGACGTTCTGATCGACAGCACCGGGAGCCAATCGCTGCTTCGAGATCGCCTGGTTCCGGGCTCCGCCGAGGCTGAGGAAGGCGCCAACACGCTCAAGATCCGGCTCGAGTACGCACTCGTCATCACCTTCCTGTACGGGCAACCCTACGACTGCAACGAGCACTGCAAGTACTACAAGAACATCGAGAACCCGCACTACAAGTTCATTCCCATGGTCCACCGCACTCACTACGACGGCAGCGTCAGTCACGTGACGGGCATCGTCAGCATCAGCGCCGAGGAGTACGAGGCGATGCCGTCCCGCTTCGACGGTGAGTGGCTTCGGGGCAACTTTCCCAGCGTCGCCCAGTCGATGGATCGATTCATCGAGAAGGTCAAGGAGGAGACGCACGGCGAGGTACTCGGCGACCTGGAGATCGTGCGGATCCCGCTGGATCTCTACCGCTCGCGAAATGCGACCAACCGGCAGTGGCTCGCAGCGGGGCCGAGTGACCATCCGTTCGCCAGCTCACCGGTGTTCCTCGCCGGTGACTCGGCCATCGGCTCGCCGTACTTTCAGTCGATCTCGCTCGGCTTCGAGTGTGCGATGTTCCTCGCGGGGCTCATCGCGCAACGGGACGTGCCGTTACGAGAGATGCTCGATCGCTACGAGCTCTACATCTACAAGCAGTGGCTTCGCGTCTATATGCGCAGCAAGATGATCAAGCACAACAAGGATCTGTTCGAGTCCCTCGACGACCCGCTCGCTCTCCTGGACAAGCTGCACATCTACTAGCCGGACGCCTGTCGTTGGCTACGTCGTCGCATCGTCTGCGACCTGTCGTGCGAAGCGGGGCTCGAGCGAGCGACGCCCACGTTCGACGAGGCGCCTGCTCGTGTTGACCAGCAACACGACGAGCACCGTCGTCACGACTGCACCGATGAAGAGGCTCAGCTCGGATCCTGTGCCCGCAGCGTTTGCGACGAGCCCCACGACGACCCCGGCGAGAGCTGCGTTGATCACCGCGACGAGCGTGGAGGTCTCGCCGATCAGGCGGTAGGACCGGCTCCCCGTGCCTGGGCCATACGTCTCGTACAGACCCTGCTCGTCGTCGTGGTGGCCCGTGACGAAATACGGCTCGAGCCCCGGCGCGATCTCGAGATAGGCGTGACGGAGGCGATTCATGCCGGACAGGAGCCAGAAGTCGTCGATCCGGGCTTCGATGAGGCGGAGGTGTGTCGCCACCCCGACGAAGAGAGCGACCGGCAGAACGAGGAGTGCAAACGCGGTGAAACCGTCGCCGAACTCGGTCGCACGAGCGACCAGGGCCAACGCAACGACGGCCGCGGACACGACCGTCAGAAAGATGGCGGCCCGACTGAAGACCGCGCGGTAGGTGACGTCCCTCGCGGCGAGCAGGCTCCAATGCTCGGTCGCGAGGATCTGGGCGCGCACGCTCTGGGGCGCGTCGGCGCGCGGAGAGGACGGTGGCTCCTGCTGTTCGTGCATGCGTCCGGCTTCCGCGGATCGGGCGAAGCGGGGTTCGAGCCTGCGACGGCCGCGCGCAATGATGCGCCTGTCGGCGTGGACAAGCAGTGCGACGACCACTGAAGTCACCACGGCGCCGATGAGCAGGCTCAGCTCGGATCCTGCGCCCACGACCTTTGCGACGAGGCCCCCAGCTACCCCGGCGAGAACGGCGTCAAGCACCCCGACGACCGTGGACGTGCTGGCAATCAGGCGGAGGACCCGGTTCTCCGTGCCTGGGCCGTACGTCTCGGACAGGCCTTGCTCGTCGTCGTGATGACCCGTCACGAAATATGGCTCGAGCCCCGGCGCGATCTCGAGATAGGCGTGACGGAGACGATTCAGGCCGGACTGGAGCCAGAAGTCCTCGATCCGAGCGTCGGCGAGGCGGATGTATGTCCCCACCCCGATGAGGAACGCAACCGGCAGGACGAGGAGTGCGAACACGTAGAAACGGTCGCCGAACTCGGTCGCCTCGGCAGCAAGGGCCAACGCAACGACGGCCGCGGACACGACGGTCAGGAAGATGGTGGCCCGGCTGTAGATCGCGCCGTATGTGATGCTCCTCGTCGCGAGCAGGCTCCAATGCTCGGTCGCGAGGATCGTCACGCGCACGGCCTCGGGCGGGTCAGCCCGCGGAGAGGAAGGTGGCACCTGCCTTCCGTGCACGCTATTGAGAGCGCGGCTTAGGCTTCGACGAGGATCACGAGCGTCTCGGGTAGGACGCCGTCGTGCGCCATCGCGTCACCGGCCGCCCCGGTCTCCATCGCCGCCATGACGGCGTCCATGTCGGCGACGTCCATCACCAAACCGACTCGCGTCGGGTTCTCCGGGTCGACGAACTTCCGGATGTTGGTCACGCCGAGAGGGCCGAAGAACTCCTCGCGCCTCGGCGAGGCGAGCCAATGATCCTTGTCCTTCACGTCGTGGTAGGCCATGACAGTGGGCATCGCGCCTCCTACTGGTAGATGTGTCCGAGGTCGGTGAGCGCCCCGCTCGTGGATCGTACGCCCTCGAACGTCGCGCGTTGAGTCTTGTCTGCGCCATCCGAGAGGCGTCCCTCTGACGGCTGCCGCGGCCGGGAACCAGCCGGCCCTCCTGGTCCGAGACGTTGCGCCGCATCCCTGTCGCCTCCGTCCGACACGAGGGCGATCCACCCGGGACGGCGTTAGGCTGCGGGCGCCGATGCTCTCCGACCGCTTCCGCGCAGCCGTCGAACAACAGAACGTCGATCAAGCTCGAGAGCTGTTCCACGAGCACGCGGTCTTCCGAAGTCCGGTTCTGTTCAAGCCCTATGAGGGGCGGGAGCAGGTCGTGAGGGTGCTGCGGGCGGCCGAGCAGGTGCTCGGGATCGGCGGCAGCTTCCGCTATCTGCACCAACTCGAAGACCCGGACGACCGTGTCGCGATCCTGGAGTTCGCAACCGAGGTCGACGGGAAGCAGGTGGAGGGAATCGACAAGCTGACCTTCGACGAGGATGGCCTGATCACCGAGCTCAAGGTGATGATTCGGCCGGCGTCGGCCCTCCAGCTGGTCGGCGCCAGGATGGCGGAGGAGTTCCCGAGGGTCGGCATCGTCTAGCGCGATGCCGCGTTCGGCCGCACGACGACGACGCGGTCGACGACGAACTTGCCGCCGGCCATGCGGAGGACGGTGATCGGCGCCTCGACCAGATCGCCTTTCGGGTCGAAAGCGATGTCGCCGAGGATCCCGTTGCGAATGTCCGTCGACCGGACCTCGCTCGTCACGGATGCTCGTGTTCCGTCCGAACGCGCGATCGCATCGAGCAAGATGTCGGCTGCTTGAGCGCCGTAGCTAGCGCCCAAGTCAGGCCCGCGATCGCCACCGCGCCCCGCCGCGAACGACGTGAGGAACTCCTTCCCCTGGGGCGGGAGCCTCTCGTTCGGGATGCCGTAGGTCGTCACGTACATCCCCTCGGCCGCCGCACCCGCGAGCCTGGCCAGGTCCTTTGGTAGTGCGAAGGACGGAAGCCAGCTCCTGTTCGGACGCGCACCCGGCCCCGAGGGATCGAGCGACGTCTACTTCACGACGCGGTAGCGCATCGCTCGTAGGCGAGGGGGCCGGAGAGCCCCCTCGCCCGCGTCTCGGCCGGTGCGTTTCGGGCGCCGCCCCCATCGGCTGGCGATGAATCTCACGCGATCGTCGAGTCGTACGATCGACACGTCTTCCGGGAAAGGAGCATGCAATGGGCAAGCTCAAGGTGAGCATCTCGATGTCGCTCGACGGCTACGTCGCCGGCCCTGAACAGAGCGAGCAGAATCCACTCGGGATCGGAGGAGAGCAGCTGCACGAGTGGGTGGTCCCGCTCAGGGCGTTCCGCGAGAGCCACGGCGACGAAGGCGGCGAGGTCAACGCGAGCACGCCGATCGCCGAGGGGATCCTGGCCAACACAGGCGCGGTCATCATGGGCCGAAACATGTTCGGTGGCGGGCCCGGACCGTGGGGCGACGACCCGTGGCAGGGCTGGTGGGGCGACGACCCGCCCTTCCACAACCCGGTCTTCGTACTCACCCACCATCCGCGTGAGCCGTTGGAGCTGCACGGCGGAACCACCTTCTACTTCGTCACGGATGGGATCGAGTCGGCCCTCGAGCAGGCGCGGGCAGCCGCCGGCGACAGGGACGTATCGGTCGGCGGCGGCGCGAGTGCGGCACAGCAGTACCTCGCCGCGGGTCTGCTCGACGAACTCGTCGTGTCGCTCGTCCCCGTACTGCTCGGAAGCGGCGCGCGGCTGTTCGACAACCTGGGCGACGACCGGCCCAGGCTCCAGCAGGTCGAGACGATCGGGGCGCCCGGCGTCACGCACATCAGATACGCCCGCGTGTAGACGGGCTGAGAAGTCGCGGCGCTGAAGGTGCCAACACGATTATCCGACAGCCCCTGTTTTGGTTGACATGACTCGAACCATTGTGTAGATGTATGAGTCGTGACGACGATAACCGGCAGCCCCACCGGCTACGACTCGAGCGCCTTCCCGCCGTTCGCCGTGACGGTCGACGTCGTGATCCTGACGATGGCAGAAGGGCTGCTCCAGGCTCTGCTCGTCCGGCGAGGCGAGGCGCCGTTCCAAGGGATGTGGGCGACGCCGGGCGGATTCAAGCGGCCCGACGAGACGCTGGACGCGGCGGCGAGGCGCGAGCTCTCGGAGGAGACCGGCGTCGACGTCCCCAGCCTGCTGACGCAGTTCGGCGCGTATGGCGATCCCGGCCGCGACCCGCGGATGAACGTCGTCACCGTGGCCTACCTCGCCGTCCTTCGCGACGTCGGCGCGATCGTCGCCGGCACCGACGCGTCGCACGCCGCGCTCGTTCCTGCCTCGGAGATCCTGGAGCAGCGGATCGAGCTCGCGTTCGACCACCTGGCGATCGTCCGCGACGCGGTCGAGCGCGTCCGGGTCGAGCTCGAGGTCTCCGGGATCGCGACTGCCTTCGTCGGAGAGACCTTCACGATGGCCGAGCTCCGAGCGGTCTACGAGGCGATCTGGGGGGTGCAGCTCGACGCTGCGAACTTCCGCCGCAGCCTCGTGGGCGAGGGCGCCCGGGGCGACGGTGGCTGGGTGATCCCGACCGGCCTGACGGCCCGACCCGGCCGGGCCGGTGGCAGGCCCGCGGAGCTCTACCGGGCCGGGCGAGCGTGGAACCACGGCACCCCGATCCAGCGGGGTCAGCGAATCGACGAGAGGAAGTGAGCGGATGAGAGCGGTCGTCCACGATCGGTACGGACCTCCGGAGGTGCTGCGCGTCGACGAGGTCGAGCAGCCGGTGCCGGCCGAGGACGAGGTGCTCGTCAAGGTCCACGCCTCGACGGTCACGCGCGGGGACGCCCTGGGCGTGCGCAGCGAGGAGTACCGGTTCACGCGCGTCTTCACCGGCATCCGCGGACCGAGGCAGACAGGCATCGGCACGGAGTTCGCGGGCGTCGTCGAGAAGGTCGGAGCTGCCGTGACCGAGCTCCACGCCGGCGACGAGGTGTTCGGCGTGGCGAGTGGAGCGAATGCGGAGTACGTGACCGTTCGCGAGAGCGGGACGATCGCGCCGAAGCCCGCAGACCTGACATTCGACGAGGCGGCGGCGGTTCCCGACGGCTCCCTCCTCGCCCTGACGTGCCTGAAACCGGGGTCGCCGCTCCGAGGGAAGCGCGTCCTCGTCTACGGAGCCGCCGGCTCCATCGGTACGGCTGCGGTTCAGCTGCTCGCCCACCACTTCGAGGCGGACGTGACGGCGGTCTGCGACACCAAGGACGTCGAGCTCGTACGGTCGCTCGGCGCGCGCGACGTCCTCGACCGTTTCGCCGAGGACTTCACGACGAACGGCGAGACGTACGACGTGATCTTCGACGCGGTCGGCAAGCACTCGTTTCGCCGCTGTCGCCGCTCCCTGAGGCCCGGCGGGATCTACATCTCGATGGATCTCGGGTACCTGTACCACGTCCCTCTCCTCGCTCTCGTCACCCGCTTCGTCGGGAGCAGACGGGCGACGCTCGGGATCGGCCGCTACCGCAAGGAAGACCTCCTGCTCGTCAAGGAGCTCGTGGAGGCGGGGAAGTACCGGCCCGTGATCGACCGGACGTACGCGCTCGACGAGGTCGTCGAGGCGACCCGCTACGTCGAGACCGGCCAGAAGACCGGCAACGTCGTGCTCCACATCGCCGGGGCCTAGCTCTCAGAGGATGAGCTGGCTGTCGCCGAACTCGTGCCAGCGGTAGCCGCGCTGGACGGCGGCTCGGTAGCTCAAGCTCGAGCAGCTTCTCGCCGGCGACGGCGCGGAGCAGGTCGAGATGCGACGACTCGGCCTCGTGCAGGCCGGTGAGCAGGCCGTCCACGGCCCAGAGCCCGCGCTCCGGGGTGACGACGAGATTCGTCCAGCCCTCTCCGGCGACCACGGTGCCGTCGGCTCGGGCCGTCGTCTCGAGCGCGCGGACGACGGTCGTTCCCGTTGCGACGACCCGTCCGCCCCAGCCGCGGACGGCGTTCACGAGCCGAGCGGTCTGCTCCGGAACGCGATACCGCTCGGGATAGGGCCGCTCGTGGCTCTCCTGCGAGGAGACGCCGGTGTGCAGGGTGATGGGAGCGACGAGGACGCCGCCGGCGACGAGCCGGGTGACGAGCTCGGCCGTGAACGGGCGGCCGGCGCTCGCCATCTCGGCGCTCCCGGGCTCCGCCGCGTAGACGTTCTGGTAGGCGGAGAGCGGCCAGCTCCGCGGCACGTAGCGGTAGCGGATCGGCCGGCCGTGCTCGCCGAGAAACGCCTCGACCGAAACGGGAAGCTCGAGCCGCGCCAGCCAGAGCCGCGCTGCCGAATACGGGGCGACGATCTCGGCTGATGCGCCGCCGGGGAGTGCGAGCCGCTCGCCGACCTCGACGGCGCCGAACGGTTCGTCGCCCGAGCGGAGCTCCACGATCCAGTAGTGCTCGGGATCGCGATCCTGCGCCGGCGTCGAGAGTCGAAGCTCGAGCACTGCGCCATCGGTGCGTGTAACCGGCAGCGCGGCGGCGAGCGTGGCGGACGTGTTGACGACGACGAGATCGCCGGCGCGGAGGAACCGCGGCAGCTCGGCGAAGCGGCTGTGGAGGACGACGCCGGTGGCGCGATCGCTGACGAGCAGGCGCACGTCGTCGCGGCTTCGGCCGCTCGCCTCCGGCGGCTCGTGCGCCTCGAGCCGCCTCGGCAGCTCGAACGCGAGCGAGCTCATACCGCGACCTCGGCGATGTCCCTCGCCCGGTAGGCGCCGCTCGGCAGGTCGCCCTCGATCAGCGCCAGGAAGCCCGGCACGCTCTCCTCCGGCAACGGCCGGTCGGAGATGTCCTCGCCACGGAAGGCGTCCTGCTGCATCTGCGTGCGCATGTCCCCGGGATCGACCGCGTAGGCGCGGAGGGTCGGATTCTCGACCCCGAGCACCGCGGTGAGGTGAGCGAGCGCGGCCTTCGAGGAGCCGTAGCCGCCCCAGCCCTCGTACGCCTCGACGGCGGCGTCGGAGCTGACGTTGACGATCCGCGCTCCCTCCCCGAGGCGCGGCAGCGCGAGCTGGACGAGGGCGAGCGGCGCGACCACGTTCACTTCGTACACGTGCCGCAGCGCCTCGAGCCGGTAGTCGCCGAGCGCCGGTAGCGGAGTAGCGCCGAGCGTGCTGGCGTTATTGACGAGCAGGTCGATCGGAGCTTCCGCCGCGTCGACGAGACGGGCGCGATGCTCCGGATCGGCGACGTCGCCCGCGATCGGGACGACCCCGTCGAGGCCCGCGACGGCGCGCTCGAGAGCCTCCGCATCGCGTGCGTCCACGACGAGTTGCCAGCCCCGCTCGGAGAGCGCGCGAGTGAGCGCGAGCCCGAGCCCGCGTGAGGCGCCGGTCACGATCCCGTTCACTCAGGCCGCCTCGGCCGGGACGCCGTGCCGCCCGACGACTCGGTCGTAGTTCAGCCGCAGCAGCGCGATCGCGTCGCGGACGTCGGCCTCGCTCTCGAGCCGCCGTGACCCGTAGCCGGGCTTGCCGGGAAAGACCGGGTGATAGTCGATCCGGCCCTGCTCCTTCAGCTCGTTCCACACCGCCTTCGGAAAGCCGATGTGGAGCGCGTGGTCGCCGTGGAGGTGGCCGATCTCCTTCCGGCCGACCGTGAAGCCGTACTCGCCGCGGCTGCCGTAGCCCGCCTCGACGCCCGGCCAGGCGGTGACCGCGGCCGTGATCTGCTCGCTTGCCGTCATCGTGGTGCTCCTCTCGTTCGCTGTCTTCCAGGATCGCCGCGGCCGGGTCTCGGCCGCCAGGCGGAATTGGTCCTAGGACCTGGGCACGAGGCCCGCCCGGACGGCGAGCACAGCCGCTTGCGTGCGATCGGTGACGCCGAGCTTCGCGAGCACGTGCGAGACGTGGGTCTTGACGGTCTTCTCGGCGAGCCCGAGCTCGCGCGCGATCAGCTTGTTCGGGAACCCTCGGCCGACCAGGATCAGCACCTCGCGCTCGCGCGGGGTGAGCCGGTCGAGCGGCTCCTCGCCGCCGTCGGCCGAGAGCGTCTCGACGAGCCGGGCGGCCACGACCGGATCGATCAGCGTCTCGCCGGCGTGGGCCGCGCGCACCGCCCTCGTCAGCTCCTCCGGGCGCGCGTTCTTCAGCAGGTAGCCGGCCGCGCCGGCTCGAAGTGCCGGGAGGAGCTTGTCGTCGTCGAGAAAGCTCGTGAGCACGATCGCGCGCGCGGCCGGCACTCGCTCGCGCAGGATCCGCAACGCCGCGACCCCGTCGAGCCGCGGCATCACGAGGTCGAGCACGATCACGTCGGGACGCAGGCATGCCGCGGCCTCGACCGCCTCCTGGCCGTCGGCCGCCTCTCCGACCACCTCGATCCCTTCCTGCAGCTCGAGGAACGCGCGCAGCCCCTCGCGAACGACCGCGTGGTCGTCGGCGATCAGGACGCGGATCGGCTCAGCCATCGTCGAGCTCCAGCCTCACGGTCGTGCCACGCCCGGGCGCGGAAGCGATCGCGAGCCGCCCGCCGAGCCGCTCCGCCCGCTCCTGCATCGAGGTGAGCCCGAGGCTCCGAGCTCTCGTCTCGCGGCCGTCCGGCTCGAAGCCGACGCCGTCGTCCTCGACCTCGAGCACCAGGCGGCCGTCGCCGGCGTCCAGCCGGACGCCGATCCGGCTCGCGCCGGCATGCTTGATCGCATTCTGGAGCGCCTCCTGGGCGATCCGGAGCACCTCGCGGTCGCGCGCTGAATCGGAGGCCGGTTCCTCGCCGAGATCGAGCTCCAGCTCGTACGGCCCGAGCCGCTGCAGCAGCTCGACGTGCTTGCGGAGCGCGCCGGCGAGGCCGTCCCGCGCGAGCTCGGGTGGGCGGAGCTCGAAGACGAGCGAACGGAGCTCCTCGAGCGCCTCGCGCGCGAGCGACTGCAGCCTGGCGACCTGGTCGCGCGCCGCTTCGGGATCGCGCTCGAGCAGCGTTGCCGCGGCTTCGGCGTTGAGCACGAGCCCGAAGAGCCTCTGGCTGACCGCGTCGTGGAGGTCGAGCGCCAGCCGGTTCCGCTCCGCGACGATCGAGAGCTCGCGCGTCTGCTCGTGGAGGCGCGCGTTCGCGATCGCGATTGCGGCATGGGCGGCGAGGAGGCCGATCAGCTCCTGGTCGTCGTCGGTGAAGTCGTCCGCGTCGAGCTTCTCCGTCAGGTAGAAGGCGCCGATCACGCCGGTCGGCGAGACGATCGGGACGCCGAGGAAGGTGCGCATGTCGGGGTGCGCGTCCGGCCACCAGCCACGGAAGCGTGGGTGCTCGTGGATGTCGCGCGTGCGATAGGGCGTGTCCGCGTCGAGCATCGCGCCCAGGACGCCGTGCTGCCGCGGCAGCGGGCCGAGCGAGGCGATCAGCCCGTCGCTCATCCCCGACGTCAGGAAGCGCCGGAAGCCGCCCTCGCCGTCCGGAAGCCCGAGCGCCGCGTACCGCGCGCCGGCCAGCTCGCGTGCGCTGTCGACCAGGCGCTGCAGGACCTCGTCCACCGAGAGCCCCGCCGCGACCGCCAGGACGGCGTCGCTGACGGCTCGGAGCGTCGGATTCAGCCCTCCGGTCATCCGCTCGGACGATAGACCCCCGAGCCACGTCCTTCGCGGACGCGTCCCGCAACTCGATCCTGTTTACACGACGCGCGTCGCGTCGTACCATCGAGGCCAGTGATCGCCCAGTCCCGCCCGGCGCTTGCGCTCGCGGCGGCGGTTGCGGTCCTGCTCGTCGGCGGCACGGCGGGAGCCACCACCGCACCCGGAGCGGTCGAGCGCGCTCTCACCGTCACGGTCCGGGGCGCGGGGTCGGTGACGATCGAGCCGCCGGGAGTCGTTTGCGAGGACATCTGTCGGCGCCGCTACGAACCCGGCACGCGGGTGACGCTGACGCCGCGCGGCGGCCGGCTCGTCTCCTGGGAGGGCGCGTGCGAGAACGCGGAGAAAGCCTGCGTACTCACGCTCGATACGGACACCACGGTTCGGGCGGTCTTCGTCGTGGAAGTGACGCCACCGCCGTTGACCACAGACCCGCCGCCGGTGCACACAGACCCGCTCGAGAAAGCGCTCGGCCGCCTCCGCCCGGCGAGCGTCGCCTTCAACACGCCGACCACGCTCCGGCTCGGCGAGTCGACCGAGATCCAGCTCCTGCTCTCGATCCGCGAGCCGCTCGCGAGGCTCGAGAAGCAGATCGCCGAGATCGGCGAGATCGAGGGCGCCACAGTCCGTGTCTCCGACGACATGGAGGCGCGCTTGACCGGTCCCGGCTTCGAGATCGAGGCGATCAGCGATCCCCGCCAGCTGGTCGTCGAGAGCGAGACCACCGGCTGGAAGTGGGAGATCGAGGCCACCGAGACCGGGAGGCATCGCCTGCACCTGACGCTGACCGCGTTCATCGAGGTCGACGGGGAGCGCCGCGCGCGAACCGTGCAGACGTTCGAGCGGACGCTCGTGATCGACGTGACGTGGACGAGCCGCATCTCAGGCTTCGTCGACGACAACTGGCAGTGGCTTTGGAGCGCGATCCTCGTTCCCGTCGGGTTGTGGGTGCTTCAGCGCCGGCGCCGCGCGGCAGCGTCAGAGCCAGGGTCGGGCGCGCCGGCTCACGACTGAATCGATGGATGAAGGAGCGGCACGGCGGACGCCGGGCAGGCGCGCAGCACGGCGAGGAGCGACGGTGGCGTGACCACCCGCGCCTCGATCCCGCCACGCCGAGCGCGCCGCGTCCGCATAACCGGACGCCGTCCAGCGCAGTAGCTCGCGCCCGAGGACGAGCCACGGCGCGCCCTCATCCAGGACGAACGCGCCGTCCGGAAGCCGGTCGAGCAACGCGTCGTGCCGTCGCTGGGTGCCGTCCTCGGCCACGCGCTCCTCGTGGAGCTGCGCGTCGATCGCATCCGCGCCCGCCTGGCCCGGATGAAGCTCGCGCCAGAGCTCGCAGAACCGGGTGTAGTCCTCGCGCCGGCAGAGCGCGCAGGGCCGGTGCCCGGCGGCGAAGGCCGTCGCCTCGTCGAGGAAGAAGAGCTCGGTGAAGCGGCCCGGCTGGAGCAGCGGCTCGCGGTGCCAACCGCGGAACTCGAGCCGGCAGGCGATCCAGCGCCGGCCGTTGAAGCGCCTGCGGATCGTCCGCCGGCGTCGTGGAGGCAGCCCCGGTTGCCGTAGACGAGCCCGCGTCCGGGCTCGGCGACGAGCTCGCTCGTGGGTGTGACGCGATTCTGGAGCGGCATTGCGCTAGCGGTCGAGCCGTGTCTCTTCGAGGTCGAGGTCGCGGAGGATCGGGTTCATGATCTCGTCGCCGATCCGGCCGACTCGACGCAGCTCCACGAGCGCGCTCCGCTCCGCCTCGAGGAGCTCGCGCCGCAGCCGCTGGTAGTCGGCCGAGCGCTCCTCGATCGCGCCGTCGTCGCCGTCGTCGAAGCGAGCCGAGAAGCGGCTCAGACGAAACTCGTACATCCCGCGCAGCCGCTCCACCGTGTCCTCGCGCGCCCAGCCCTCGGGGGCGAGCTCGTCCAGGCGCGCCAGACCCGCCTCGGCCGCCTTGACCCGAGCCTTCGCCTCCTCCCGCTCGGCGGCCACGGCATCCGACTCCAGCCCGAGCACGCGAATCGCGAAGGGGAGCGAGAGACCCTGGCCGACGAGCGTGACGAGGATCACGCAGAACGCGAGGAAGATGACCAGGTCGCGGCCCGGAAAGGGAGCGCCCGCGTCGGTCGTGAAGGGAAGGGCGAGCGCGGCGGCGAGCGAGACCGCTCCGCGCATCCCCGCCCAGCCGATCAACGCCGGGGCCTGCCACGGAGGCGACGGATCGCGCTCCCGGATCCGGCGGCTCAGGCGGCGCGGCAGGTAGGTGGCGGGAAAGACCCAGAGCAGCCGCACGACGATCACGGTCGCGCCGATCGCGGCGCCGTACGGAAGAGCGTCCAGCCCGGAGGTGCCGTCGAGGTTGTCGAGAATCGCAGGCAGCTGCAGGCCGATCAGGACGAAGAGGATGGCGTTGAGCACGAACGTGCCGATCTCCCAGACGGCGTCGCCCTGAAGCCGCACCTCGGCGGTCGTCAGCTCCGGCGTGTGCCAGCCGAGGTAGACGCCTGCGGTCACCGCCGCGAGCACGCCGGACACGCCGAGCACCTCGGCGGGCAGGAAGGCGAAGTAGCCGGTCATCAGCGAGATCGTGATCTCGACCGGCGGATCGTGGAGCCGGCGGCGAGCCTGGCGGACGACCCAGCCGACGGCGAGGCCGACGAGCACGCCGCCCACCGCTCCGAGGACGAAGCGGAAACCGGCGCCCCAGAGCGAGAACGAGCCCGAGACGACGGCGCCGACCGCGACGCGATACGCGACGAGGGCTGTCGCGTCGTTGACGAGCGACTCGCCCTCGATGATCGCGACGATCCGCCGCGGCACCCCGAGCCGGCGCGCGATCGCGGTGGCGGCAATCGGATCGGTCGGCGAGACGATCGCGCCCAGCGTGAACGCGGCGGCCCACGGAAGCTCGACCACCTCGTGCGCGACGACGGCGACCGAGACCGTGGTGGCGAGCACGAGCCCGACCGCGAGCAGGCCGATCGGCCGGATGTTCGTGCGGAGATCGCGGAGCGAGGTGAAGAAGGCCGCGCCGTAGAGGAGCGGCGGGAGCAGGACGACCAGAACGAGGTCCGGCGGCAGCTCGACGTCCGGGACGCCCGGCGCGAAGCCCACCGCGAGCCCGCCGAGCACGAGCAGGATCGGATACGGCACCTGGACGAACGGCGCGAGCGCGAGCAGCGACGCGATCGCAACGAGGAGCGCGAGGAGGACGAACGCATCGTGGTGGTCGACCCCCACTCTCCCGGAGCGTAGACCAGCGCCAGACGCTTGCCGACCGTCGATCCGGGAAGATGCGAGCGATGAGCACCGGAGAGATCGCCGCCAAGGGTCGTCGCGCGGGCCAGAGCCCCTGGGTCGAGCGGCTCGGCCGCGCCGGTCTCGTGGCCAAGGGTGTCATCTACGCGGTGATCGGAGTCCTCGCGATCAAGGTCGCGCTCGGCGGCCGGGAGGAGAGCCCCGATCGCCAGGGGGCGCTGCGCACGATCGGCGAGCAGCCGTTCGGCAAGGGCCTGCTCGTCCTGCTCGCGCTCGGTCTCGCCGGGTATGCGCTCTGGCGGCTCGCGCAGGCCGTGCTCGACCGGGACAGCGAGGGCGAGGACGCGAAAGGGCTCGCGAAGCGTGGCGGCTCGCTCGCCAAGGCGGGCTTCTACGGCGCGCTCTGCGCCCTCACCGTCTCGGCGCTCCTCGATGACGAGAGCCGGAGCGGCGGCGGGAACGAGAAGCAGACGACGGCGGGCGTGTTCGACCTCCCGGCCGGCCGCTACCTCGTCTACGCGGCCGGGAATCGGATTCGTCGCCGCCGCGGCGTTCAACGGCTACCGCGCCGTCACGTGCAAGTTCAACAAGAAGCTGAAGCAGGGCGAGATGAGTGACGCCGAGGAGGCCGCCGCGACGGGCGTAGGCATCCTCGGCCACCTGGCCCGGATGGTCGTCTTCGCGCTGATCGGGAGCTTCCTAGTCAAGGCGGCCTGGGAGTTCGACTCGAAGGAGGCGCGCGGGCTCGACGGCGCTCTGCTCGAGCTCTCGCAACAGCCCTATGGCGGCTTCCTCCTCGGCTCTGTCGCCGTGGGGCTGATCGCCTACGCGCTCTACTGCTTCGTGCAGGCCCGCTACCGCGACGTCTGATGCGCTCCGCCGCGCGCACGATTCCCTTCGAGTGGTACTCCGATCCGGACGTCCTGCGGCTCGAGCGCGAGCGGATCTTCCGGCGAGCGTGGCAGTACGCCGGACGCATCGACCAGGTGGCCGAGCCGGGAGCGTTCTTCACGTGCGAGGCGGGAGAGATCCCGATCGTGGTCGTCCGCGGCAAGGACTCCGAGCTCCGCGCGTTCCTGAACGTCTGCCGGCACCGAGGCTCGCTCGTCTGCGAGGGCGAAGGCAGGCGCGAGACGCTCCAGTGCCCCTACCACGCCTGGACGTACGAGCTGGACGGCTCCCTCCGCTCGGCACCCCGCGCCGACCGCGAGGCGGAGTTCGACGCCGCCGAGCTCGGCCTCCGCGAGGTTCGGGTCGATGTCTGGGGGCCGTTCGTCTTCCTCAACCCGGATCCCGAGGCGGCGCCGCTCCACGAGACGCTCGCCGAGCTTCCGCAGCTGCTCGCCTCTTCGGGCCTCGAGCTCGACTCGCTCCGCTTCCTCAAGCGCTCCCACTCCGCGTACGCCGCCAACTGGAAGGTCTGCTGCGAGAACTTCCTCGAGTGCTACCACTGCCAGGTCGCCCATCCCGGCTTCGCCAAGGTCGTCGACGTCTCGGCCGACGCCTACGTGCTCGAGCCGAGTCGCTTCTTCTCCACCCAGCTCGGGCCTCTGCGCCAGCGGCCGGCGGGCGCGTTCGACCCGCGCGGCCCGATCGAGCGCGGCCAGTTCCACTTCGTCTGGCCGAACCTGACGATCAACGTCATGCCCGGACACCCCAACCTCTCGATCGGGCCGGTCGTCCCGACCGGTGCCGAGACGACGGCGCGTTACCTCGACTACTTCGTCGGCCCGGACGTCGACGAGGGGTGGCTCGAGGAGATGCTGGCCTTCGACGACGAGGTCGGAGCCGAGGACACGGTGCTCGTCGAGCGCGTGCAGAGGGGCGTGCGAACCGGCGCGTTGGAGCACGGTTTCCTGCTCCCGCAGTCCGAGCAGCTCGTCGCGCACTTCCAACGCCTGCTCGTGGACGCGCTCGCAGATTGAGTCAGCACGACCTCTGGTGAATATCTGGTAAACACCGCCCTCGTGCGCCTCAGCCTCGTCCCGCGCCCCACCGAGTTCTACGACCTCTTCGCTCGCGCCGGCGCGAACGCGCTCGAATGCGCGCGTCTCGCCGAGACCCGCTTCCGCGAGTATCCGAACTCCTCGGTCAGCCAGGAGGACGTCAAGGCGATCGAGACCGAGGGCGACACGATCACGCGTGAGCTGATGCAGCTCCTGAACACCCAGTACGTGACCCCGTTCGACCGCGAGGACATCTACGAGCTCGCGACGAAGCTCGACGACGTCGTCGACTACATCGACGAGGTCAGCGGCCTGCTCGGGCTCTACGGCGTCGAGTCGGCGACGAAGCACGCGGTGGAGCAGTGCGCGATCCTCGTCAGCTCGGTCGAGCAGCTCGCGCTCGTCCTCCGCCGCCTGAAGGGGATGCGCGGCGTCCAGGAGCCGCTCGTCGAGCTGAAACGGCTCGAGGACGAGGGTGACCGGATCGTCCACGACGCCATCGCCGCCCTCTTCCGCGACGACCGGATCGACCCGCTGATCGTGATCCGCTGGAAGGACATCTACGAAGGGCTCGAGCGCGCGATCGACTCGTGCGAGACCGCGGCCAACGTCGTCGCGAACATCGCCGTCAAGAACGCCTAGGCCGTGGAGGACCTCACTCTCGTCGCGGTCGTCGTCGTCGCGCTCTTCTTCGACTTCACGAACGGCTTCCACGACACGGCCAACTCGATCGCGACGAGCGTCTCGACCCGGGCACTGTCGCCCCGGGCGGCCGTGATCAGTGCGGCGATCCTCAACTTCCTGGGCGCGTTCGTCTCCCTCGAGGTCGCGGCGACGATCGCGAAGGGGATCGTCATGCCGGAGGCGATCACGCTCGACGTCGTGCTCGCGGGCCTCGTCGGCGCGATCACCTGGAACCTGATCACGTGGTACCTCGGCCTGCCGTCCAGCTCGAGCCACGCGCTGATCGGCGGCGTCATCGGCTCGGCCGTCGCCGCGTTCGGCTTGGACGTCGTCAACTGGGAGGGCATCCGCGAGAAGGTGCTCGTCCCGTCGCTCGTCGCGCCGTTCGCCGGGCTCTTCCTCGCCGCCGCACTGATGGTCTGCATCACGTGGGTGATCCAGCGGCGCGCGCCGGGCACGGTCAACCGGGTCTTCCGCCGCCTCCAGCTCGTCTCGGGCGGCTTCGTCGCCTTCACCCACGGCACGAACGACGCGCAGAAGACGATGGGAATCATCGCGCTCGCTCTGATCGCAGCTGGGCATCTCGCGCCGGATGCCGACCCTCCGACGTGGGTGATCGCGAGCGCCGCGCTCGCGATGGCCGCCGGAACGTACGCGGGCGGGTGGCGGATCATCAAGACGCTGGGGACGCGGATCGCGAAGCTCGACCCGCCTCAGGGGTTCGCCGCCCAGACCGCCTGCGCCGCGATTCTCTGGACGACCGCCCACAACGGCTTCCCGGTCTCGACGACGCACACGATCACCGGCTCCGTGATGGGCGCCGGGGCCAGCCGCCGCCTCTCGGCCGTCCGCTGGGGCGTCGCGGGCAGCATCGTCGTCGCCTGGGTCATGACGATTCCGTGCGCGGCAGCCGTGGGCGCGCTGATGGAGCTCGTGACGCGGCTCCCCGCCGGCGACGCAATCGTGTTCCTGCTCGCGGCGCTGATCGCCGCCGCGGCGTTCCTCGGTCGCCGCTGGGAGACCCGCCGCCTCGCGCTCGCTCCCGCGCCCGCCTGACGGTCGTCTCCAGCTGGTGAACGACCGGCCGCGAGGTGGCGAGGAGCCTTGCCGGATCTGGGTCGCGTGGCTAGAAGAGCCTTGTTGCTCGCCCTGATCGCCCAACGCGAGACCCCGACGAACCGCGCGCTCGTGACGGCTGCGCCACGCGGGGTCGAGATCCGGATCCTCACGCCCGAGCAGGCGGTGGGCTCGATCGGCGCCGGCGATGCGGTGCTCGGCCGGCTCGACGTGCTCGAGACGCTCGACGGGGTCGACGACGGGCTCTGGGCACTCGGCTCCCTGGCGGCGCGGGGCGTTCACACGCTGAACCGCGCGAGCGCGTTGCTGGCGACGCACGACAAGCTGCTGACAGCGCGCCTCCTTCGTCGCGCCGGGCTGCCGCATCCGCGCACGAGTCTGCTCTCGGCCGATCGTCCGTTGCCCGAGCTCGGCGGCCCGGTCGTCGTGAAGCCGCGCTTCGGGAGCTGGGGTCGCGACGTCGTCCAGTGCCGCGATCGAAAGGCGCTCCAGCGCCACGTCCGGGAGCTCGCAGGTCGCCCATGGTTCACGGCTCACGGCGCTCTCGTCCAAGAGCTCGTGCCGCCGCGGGGCCACGATCTGCGCATCGTCGTGGCCGCGGGCGCAGTCGTCGGCGCGATCTCTCGCGTCTCCGCACCCGGCGAGTGGCGGACGAACGTCGCTCTCGGCGCCTCCCGCGTCCCGGTCGAGCCGCCCGAGCTCGCCTGCGACCTGGCTCTCCGCGCCGCCGCCGCGTCCGGCGCCGAGCTGCTCGGCGTCGACCTCCTGCCTGACGGCGAGGGCGGCTACACCGTGCTCGAGCTGAACGGCGCCGTCGAGTTCACCTCCGAGTACGCCCTCGACCGCGACCCGTTCGCCGCGGCCGCCTCGGAGCTCTCGCGCCTCGCGCTTCGTCGACCGCAGGAGAACCCGCGCCGGACGTTGCTGCCGGCCCCGCTCGTGTAGCCGTCCTCATCCGCGTCGTCGCAATGACGGAAGGCCGCCCGAGAGCGGCCCTCCGTCACTGGGCGAGCACGGCGCGGATCTAGCCGAACGCGGTCTTGAGGGCGACTCTGAACTGGTAGCGCGCCTTCTTCAGCTGGCGGTCGGTCAGGGCGATGAAGCCCGCCTGCTTCGCGATCGCCTTCTCGTTGTTGAAGATGTAGCCGATGAACGACGCCACCTCGGCCCGCTTGAACGAGGGCCGCTTCGCATAGATGAAGAGCGGCCGCGCGAGCGGCTTGTAGGTGCCGCCCTGAACCGACTTGACGCTCGGTGCGACGCAGCCCTTGCCGTTGTCGATCTTCACGACCTTGAGGTTGGCGGCGTTCTCCTCGTAGTAGGAGTAGCCGAAGTAGCCCATCCCGCCTCGCTCGCCGGTGACGCCTTGGACGATGATGTTGTCGTCCTCGGTCGCCAGGTAGTCCGAGCGGCTGGCCTTGGCCTTGCCGTTGATCACCTCGGTGAAGAAGTCGAACGTGCCCGAGTCCGTGCCCGGGCCGAAGAGCTTCAGCGGGACATCCGGGAAGCTCGAGCGGATGTCCTTCCAGCTCTTCACCTTCGAGCCGGTGTTCCACGTCGCCTTCAGCTCGGCGGTGGTGAGGCAGTCGGCCCAGGTGTTCGACTTGTTGACGACGACCGAGAGACCGTCGTTGGCCACGGTGAAGGCGACCCACTTGACGCCGGCGTCGCGGCACTTGATCGCCTCCGAGTTCTTCATCGGGCGCGATGCGTTCGCCAGGTCGATCTCGTTTCGACAGAAGCGCTCGAAGCCGCCGCCCGTGCCGGAGATCCCGACCGTGACGCGCACCCCCTTGTTCTTCTTCTGAAATCCCTCCGCGGCGGCGATCGCGTAGGGGCCGACCGTGCTCGACCCATCCGCGGTGATCGTGCCGCCAAGCGCCGTGACGCCCGCCGTGGCGGTCGCCGCGAGCACGACGGCGCCGAGCGCCGCCAGGAGTACTGCTCTTCTCATGTCTCTCCCCTGATCTCGGTTTGTTGCATGCGGCCCGAGTGTCGAGCCGGGGAGAGCGGACGTGGGCTGAAAACCGGTGTCGAAGTCGTGAGGAACCGGTGAACGCGCTATCGATCGCCGACGTGGCGCGCACCGTCGAGTCCAGCCACCAGATCGTCGATCAGGTCGGCGATCTCGTCGCGGATCGCCCTCACCTCGTCGACGGATCTCCCGGCCGGATCGGAAAGCTCCCAGTCGACGTAGCGCGTGCCCGGGATGTACGGGCACGCGTCCCCGCAGCCCATGGTCACGACCACGTCCGCCCATTCAGCGTCCGCTCGGTCGAGCTCGCGCGGAATCCGGTCGGCGAGGTCGATGCCGAGCTCGCCCATTGCCGTCACGACCTCCGGATGAACGGTCGCGGCGGGAGCCGTGCCAGCGGATCTCCCCTCGTGTCGACCCTGTGCGGCGAGCCCGAACAGCGCCTCCGACATCTGCGAGCGGCCGGCATTCTGCTTGCAGACGAAGAGAACCTTCGTCATGCGACGGCTCCGGCAGAAGGCGTCTCGCCGCGGATCAGCTGATAGGCGAGAGCGCCGAGCGCAGCGCCCAGCAGAGGGCCTGCGAGATAGATCCAGAGCGAGCCAAGCTCGCCCGCGACGACCGCGGGACCGAACGAGCGGGCGGGATTCATCGAGGCGCCGGAGACCGGCCCGCCGACGAGTGCCCCGAGCGCAACGGTGCCGCCGATCGCGACTGCGGCGGCCTCGCCGACGGCCCTCGTGTCGGTCGCAACGGCCATGATCACGAACATCAGGAAGAACGTGAGCACGACCTCGAAGAGGAAGGATTGCGCGGCGGAGCCCGCAGGCGCCGTGCGCCCGATCCCGGCGACGTCACCGAGAGAGGCGCGGAGGAGCGCGGCGGCGGCGATCGCCGCTGCCAGCTGCGTCGCGACGTAGGCCGTCGTGCGAGACCACGGGAAGTGGCGCGTCAGGGCAAACGCCACGGTCACCGCAGGGTTGAAGTGCGCGCCCGAGACGTGGCCGATCGCGTAGATCATCGTCATGATCGCGAGCCCGAACGCGAGCGCGATCCCGACCTGACCGAGGGCGTTCGTATCGGCGTCGACCATGATCGCGCCTGCCCCGGCGAAGACCAGCGCGAATGTCCCGATCGCCTCTGCGAGGAGGGCTCGCAACGGGCTCCCGCTCAGCAGCAGCCGGCTCGTTGCACGACGGGCAGCTCGCCGCGCGCCGCCTCGACCCGAACCGGCTTGGTCGCCTTGACAATCGCGCCGTGCATCCCGTCCGCGACCTCGTGGGTGAAGGTAACGCTGACGTCCTCGAAGCCGGCCGCCTCGAGACCCTCCACGTACTCGCTTCGCGAGAGGGCGCCTGCGATGCAGCCGACGTAGCTCCCCCGCTCGGCCCGCTCGTCGGCGGCGAGCCGATCCTCGGCGACGACGTCGCTGATCCCGATCCTGCCGCCTGGCCGGAGCACGCGCGCGAGCTCGAGCAGGACGGCGGGCTTGTCGACGGAGAGGTTGATCACGCAATTCGAGATCGCGACGTCGACCGATTCCGCGGGGAGCGGTATCGCCTCGATCACGCCCTTGAGGAAGATCGCGTTCCCTATCCCGGCCTCGGCCGCGTTCCGCTGTGCCAGCGCGAGCATCTCGTCGGTCATGTCAAGTCCGTAGGCGCGTCCGGTCGGGCCAACGCGCTTGGCGGAGAGGATCACGTCGATCCCGCCGCCCGAGCCGAGATCGAGGACCGTGTCGCCCTCGCGGAGGTCGGCGACCGCGGTCGGGTTGCCGCAGCCCAGACTGGCGAGCGCTGCAGTGTCGGGAAGGTCGCCTCGCTGCTCGGCGTCGTACAGCGCCTCGCCGAACCGAGCAGTGCCGTCGTCGGCGCAGCAGGAGCCGCTCCCGCAACCCGGGTTGGCCTCACCGCTCGTGACGGCGAGCGCCGACTCGGCGTAGCGCCGGCGCACTTCCTCTCTCAACTCGTCGGCGGTCGTCGTGGACATCAGCAACACGCTCCTTTCAGATCGGCGACGGCGGCGAGCTTCTCGACCGCGTCGCGCTTCAACGAGAAGTAGGCCCACTTGCCGCGCTGCTCGCGCTCGACGAGGCCGGCGTCCACGAGCTTCTTCATGTGGTGGGAGACCGTCGGCTGCGCCAGCCCGAGCGGCTCGTTCAGATCGCAGATGCAGACCGGCTCGCCCGCCGTCGCGAGGCAGTTGACGATTCGCACCCGCGCCGGATCGCCGAGCGCCTTGAAGAGCTCGGCCGTCGCCCGCGCTTCCTCGGCGGAGAGGGCAGGCTGGTCGAGCGGCGCGCAGCAGGTGATCGCTTCGGTGAGAGACATATCGACGTCCGTCAATATATCGACGGACGTCGATACGTGTCAAGCGACTGTCATTCGACGATTCGCAGTACCTCGCCGGCGCCGCCCGGATCGCCGAGCCCGCCCTTCTGCGAGACGTAGATCTCGCCTTCAGCCCCGATCGCGACGCCCGTCGGGCGAAGCAGCGTCGCCGTGACGATCGTGCGAGTGCCGTCCGGCGCAAGCCGCACGAGCCGCCCGGGCCCCCCGAGGAACACCGGCGCGGAGGCGTACTCGACGAGATAGATGTTGCCGTCGTCACCGAAAGCGAAGTCGGTGATCATCTTGAAACCGCCCGCGTAGAGCTGCGGCGCCTGTCCGGGCACCACGCGGTAGATCCCTGCGGAGCCTGCGACGAACGGCGCACCGGTGAGCTGGCTGACGTAGAGCGCCCCGTCCGGGCCTCGCTCGACATCGGTCGGCACCGGGTCGGAGTTGAGGAACGGCGGCGGAGCTGGAAGCGGCGCGAACGTCGTCACGAGCGACACGTCTCCGTTCGCCCCCACCTCGAGCAGGTCGTTGCCGCCCGCGTCGGTGACGTATCGGCGCCCTGGCTCTGCGAGCAGCCCGTACGGGTTCGAGTCGAGCGGGCCACCCGCCGGGTTGTTGGCAGCCTCGAAGCCGCCCACGTCGGCGATCACGCGCCACTCACCGCTCGGTTGGAACTTGACGAGCGTGGCCATGAGCGAGCCGACGTCGCCGAGGCCTGCCCGCAGGGTTGGATTGCCGCCGAAACCGATCGCGACGTAACCGCCGCCGCGACCCTGGAACGACACGTGCTGCGGTCCTGAGACAGCCCCCTCGCCCAGGTTGAAGACGGAGGGCAGGCCGTTCACGACCCGCTCCTGCTCACCTCTCCAGAGGCGCGAGATGCCGCCGGTCGGGCTGTAGCAACTCGGACCGCGCGCCAGCTGCACGCACGGGCCGCCGAGCTGCCCGGTTCCGGCCTCGGCCACGTACAGGCCGCCCTCGGGACCCCAGGCGAGTCCTCGCGGGTTGTCGAGCCCGCTCATCGCGACTGTGATCGAAGCCGCCGGTGCCGCCGTTGCGGCGAGGCCGGCGACGACCACTGCCGCCGCCAGTGCTGCGATTGTGCGAAGCATCTGTACCGCCTCCTCCTTCACTGTTGAGCTACGGCTGATCCGGGATCCGCTCGACTTCGATCCGCTTGCCGATCGCGGTCGAGCGCAGGCCGCTGACGAGCACGTTCCCGGCGGGATCGCGGAGCTCGAGTACGGCCACCGCCGTGTAGGTCTCGCCGTCCTGCGACAGCCGGCGGTTCGCATTGATCCTCCCCGTTCCCAGATACACGCCGGCGGGGCTGAAGCGGTGCATCACCATCGTCGTGGCGAAGGTGCGGTCACCGACGTATTCCCACGTGCCGATCGCCGGACTGCGGAACATGGTGTCGCTGCCCGTCTCGACTATCGACCCGTCGCCGGTGAAGGTATGGAGCGTCACGAGCGACGGAAACGCCGGTCCCCGATCGACCGTCGCTTCCCATGACCCGACGATCCCGTTCGCCCCGTGCCTGCCGGCATCGCCTGACGACGCGGAGATCGCTCCGGCGGCGATCATCGCCGCCAACGCGAGCACCGCGATCGCACCGAGTATCGACTTCTTCCCGAACATCGTTCGTCCCTTCCGACGTGCCTCGTCCGAGGTCGCGTCTCTGTCGTGTGTGGTGAGCGTGGACAAGGCCGGTTGAGCGCCCGCCGAGCCGCGGTGGAGAACGGGTTCAGGCCGCCGGTGGTACGGGCGGGGGCGGTCGCCAGGAGCGCCACCGCCCGACTCGCCACCAAGATCCGTCTCTAGAAGCGGTTGCACTCGTAGTAGCCGATGGCGCGGGCGCAAGACGTAGAGCGCGCCCGTCTGCGCGCACGGCTGTCCCGCGTACAGATCCAGACGGATCAGGTGGACATGACCCTGCGAACTCGCCGGCGGGGTTCCATGCCATGGCCGTGTACGCCGCACGACCGTCCTCCCCAGCGGCGGGATCGGCGGCCGGCCCTGAGCCGGGTTGAAGCACCGCAGCCCGACCCGGAACAGGCGGGACGAAGCACGTCCAGCCCTGCTCCGCGAGCTGCTCGGGCGAGGGGCCCTGCGCCAGCCCCGGGCCGGCGGTCAAGCCGATGACGGTGGATGCGCCAATCAGGCAGAGCAGCGCGACCGCTCGCCGCAGGTTTCTCGGTACCGACTTCTTCCCCAACATCTGTCGTCCCTTCCGACGCGCCTCGTCCGAGGCCCCGTCTCTGTGGTGTGCGGCGAGCGTGGACCGGGCCGGTTGAGCGCCGACCGAGCCGCGGTGGAGAACGGGTTCAGGCCGGTGGTACGGTCGGCTCGTCCTCACGGAAGGCGGTCATGGAGTTCCGGATCCTCGGCCCGCTCGAGGTTGTCGACGGGCAGCAGACGGTGCGGCTCGGTGCCGCCAAGCAGCGCGCGCTGCTCGGCGTCCTGCTCCTTCACGCAAACGAGACCGTCTCCAGCGCGCGTTTAGTCGACGAGCTTTGGGGCGAAAGCCCTCCGCCAACGGCGGAGAAGCTCGTGCAGGGCTACGTGCATGCCTTGCGCAAGACACTTGGCGCCGGCGTCGTCGTGACGCGCGCGCCCGGTTACGAGCTTCGGGTCGAAGACGGCTGCCTCGACGTCCAGGAGTTCGAAAGGCTGATCGACGAAGCTCGCGCAGGCAACCTCGAGCAGGCGGTCGAGCTGCGTGCGCAGGCACTCGCCCTCTGGCGAGGGCCGCCTCTGGCAGACGTCGTCCTCGAGGGGCCGGAGCGCAACACGCTCGCGCGCCTGAGCGAGTTGCGGCTGACCACCCAAATCGAGCGGATCGACGCCGAGCTCGCGCTCGGTCGCGGCGCGCAGCTCGTCGGTGAGCTCGAGTCGCTTGCTGCTGCGAATCCCTACCAGGAGCGGGTGGCCGCGCAACTGATGCTCGCGCTCTATCGCTCAGGAAGGCAGGCGGAGGCGCTCCACGCCTACCAGACGGTTCGCCGCGCCTTGAGCGACGAGTTGGGACTTCAGCCGGGCCAGGAGTTGCGCGGGCTCGAGGCTGCGATCCTGCGGCAGGACGAGACGTTGACGCCCGACCGCAACGTCGCGCGCGGCGCGCCGCCCCCCACCGAGCCGCAGAGCTCTCCGCCGGCTCCGTCGCGTGGTCGGCATTCGCGCCTCGTCCCGGCGCTCGCAATTCTCGTCGCTCTCGGTGTCGTGGCGACGGCAATCCTCGTCTTCCGCGGAGAGCCCGCGCCGGTCACGGTTCCGCCGAACTCGGTCGCGGTGATCGACGCCAAGACGAACAAGCTCGTAACCACCGTTCCGGTCGGGATCCGTCCGGGCCCGATCGCGGCCGGCGGCGGCTTCGTCTGGGTCGGCAACCTGCAGGACAGGAATCTGTCGAAGCTCGGTGCGCAGGGCACGCTCGTCGGGACGTTCCCGCTCGACAACCGGACACCGACGGGGCTGGCTGTCGGAGCCGACGCAGTCTGGGTGGCGCACGGACGGCTGGGGCAGCTCTCCCGCGTCGATCCCCAGTTCGGACAGGTGACGGAGACGGTCGAACCGGCCGGCCGGGGCCCCTACTCGACGAACGGCAGTGTCACGACCGGCGTCGGCTCGGTGTGGGCCGTCTTCGGCGACTCGACCCTCGCGCGCGTCGATCCGGACGACGTCCGGCGTCACGGGCTCGACGCTCGCGGGCGGAGGGCCGGCGGGTGTGGTCGTCGGCAGCGGCTCGGTCTGGGTCAGCAACTCCGACTCCGCCACCGTTCAGCGTTTCAATCCCGTCACCTTCGAGGAGGGTCCGCTGAAGACGATCCCGACTGGCCGACGCCCGAGCGGGATGGCCTTCGGCGAGGGAGCGATCTGGGTCGCGATCACGGGCGACGACCTCGTCACCCGGATCGATCCAGGCTCGTACGCCGTCTCGTCGATCCCGGTCGGCGACGGGCCGACGGCAGTGGCGGTCGGGGCGGGCGCGGTCTGGGTGGCGAACACCGCTGCCGACACGGTTTCTCGCATCGATCCGGCGACGAACAGGGTGGTCGAGACGATCGAGCTCGGCAACTCGCCCGCGGGGATCGTCGTCGCGGCGGGCTCCGTCTGGGTGACGGTGCAGGCGCCGTGAGACCAGCTACTTGAGGCAGACGGCGGTCAGGTCGAGCGCGGGCCGGAGGACGATGCAGCCGACGCGCGCGGAGACGAGCGTCACCTCGCTGAGCACGTCGAGCGCGGCGAGCGGAGCCGCGCCGCGGGCGAGCCGCACGTCGAGCGCGCCGTACGCGCGACTGCGGTCGCCCGCCTGAGGGCACGAGCGCGGCCTGGCGCATCAGCCGGTCGTAGTCGCCCGACTCGAAGCGCGCCAAGATTCGTGCCGCCGATGAACTGGCGGTCGAGCAGGGCGTTGAGATAGGCGTACGGGTCGATGAAGTTGGGCGTCCAGAGAACGAGCGCGAGGTCCCATGGCTCGCCTTGGACGGCGAGCTTGCCGACGTACGCCGCCGTCGCGATGTGGATCGGCAGCGCCTTCACCTCGAGCTCGAGCCCGATCTCCGCCAGCTGGCGCTTGACGAGCTGCGCCGCCGCCAGCGGCAACGAGAAGTCGGTGGTGTAGATCACCGCCTTGCCGCTGCGGGTATTGCCCGCCGCTAGCTCTCGCGCCTTCTCCACATCGGGGCGGTCGAGCGGGTAGATGTTCGCGTCCTCGGAGCCCGGCAGTGTGGAGGGCAGGTACTGGTCGGTCAGCTCGCTCGAGAGTGGGCCGGCGAACTGGAGCGCCCGCCGGCCGAGGGCGTAGTTGACCGCGCGTCGCAGCTTCGGATTGTCGCGGAAGAGCGGTCGCGACGAGTTGAACGCGAGCATCCTCAACGTCAGCCCAGGCCTGACGAAGAACCGCGAGCCGTTGACGCCGTACGTCGAGACGAGAGCCAGGGACGGGTCGAAGTAGATTCCGGCGACGGTGTGGCCCCAGTCGGCCTCGCCCCGCTTGACGCGGTTCAGCATCTCCTGCGGCGACGATGCCCGGAGATCGACGTCGAATCCGTCGACATGGTGTGGCCGCCGGCCGCCGTAGAAGCGGTTGCGCCGGATGACGACGCGCTCGCCGGGCCTGTACTCGGCGACGTAGTACGGCCCCGCGCCGGGGAACGCAACGCGACTCCCTCGGGATCGGCAGGGCAGCGTCGGCGGCACGGCGCAGAAGAACGGCGTCGTCGTCCGATCCGCGAAGTCGGACACCGGGCGCGTGAACCGGACGACGAGCGTGTTCCCTCGGGCGACGACGCCCGCTGCAGCGGGCGTCTTCCCGGCCCGCACCTCGGCGGCGCCGACGATGTCGCGGACCAGCTGGACGCCCGGTGAGGCGACGCCCGGGGCGAGCATGCGGTTGATCGCGCGAGCGAAGGCACTCGCCCGGACGGGGGTGCCGTCGTTGAAGCGGAAGCCGCTGCGCAGCGTGAACGTGTACGTGCGGAGGTCGCGCGAGACGCTTCGGGAAGCCCGTCGCCACCTCGGGGACGGGCCGGAAGCCGGCCGGCGGCGGCTTGTCCGGATACGCCAGCAGGCGCGCGCAGACGGTGTCGAGCAGCGCCCAGGCGGCGGGCGTGTAGGCAAGTGCCGGATCGAGGTGGTCGATCCCGGAGCCGGCGGCGAGGCTGATCCGGAAGATCCCGCCCTCGCGGACCGGAGCGTTCGTGCCGGGCGCACCGGGCTGGGCGAAGATCGCAAGCCCGCTCGCGATCCCGAGGGTCAACAGCAACGTGTACACCCTGCGACGTCTCACGTTCGGACCGCCCTTTCCGTGTCTCCGTCCCCTGCGAGAGCGTAGAACGTCGACGCCGAAGTCTCAACCGGTCCTCCAGCGGCGGTCGGCCACCCCTCAACCGCGCTCTCCGATCCTGCCGACGTGAGGTCGACCACAGCAGCGCTCGTCGTCGTCGCGGCGATGGCCCTGGCGGCGGCGGTGATCCCGGCGCGCGAAGCCCCGGCCCGTGGCGAGGACCTCGTCCCGGTGCTCGAGCCGGTCGCGACGATCTCGCTCGGAGTGATCCCCTCCGGGTTCGTCGCAACCCCCGACGAGCTCTGGACGTCGGCGGGGATCGAAGGCGTGATTCGGGTCGACCCGCACAGCGGCCGCATCCGCGCCCGGATCCCGACGGGCGGTGCGGTGATCGCGACGTTGGCAGACGGAGAAGTGTGGGCGGTGGACGTGGCCGGCGACCGGCTGCTCGAGATCGATCGCCGTCGGAACCGGGTGAAACGCGAGCTCCGCGTCAGCGGCTTGCCGACGGGGGTGGCGGCGACCAAAGGCCGGCTGTGGGTGGTCGGGCAGGAGTACGCGAGCGTCACCGTCGCCGACGCCGGCTCGCTCACGTCGCTCGCGGTCCTCCGCTTCGAAGCGGCTGAGCTCTGGCCGGCCGGAATCGTCGCGGGACCACGAGGGATCTGGTTGATCACGGGCTGGCGCAGCGAGGCGAGCCTGATCGATCCGAAGACGCTCGCGGTCGTCGCGCGCGTCCGTGTTCCTCACGTCGATTCGCTTGCAGGCTGCGCCGACTCGATCTGGGCCGCTCGCTCCCCCGACGAGGGCTCAGGGCTCGTGCGCATCGACCCATGGAGGCTCGCGGCCGACGTTGTCGACTTGCCGGACGACGAGCCCGTCACTGCGCTCACCTGCGACGACGCACTCCGCGTGGCCGTCCCCGGTGCCCTCCTCGAGCTCGATCCACGCACGGGCGCGACCCTCGTACGCCGAACGATCTCGCGGCGCTATCACGTCGGCGCGCTCGCCTCGGCCGGACGCGACCTCTGGGCAACGGACGAGGCGAGCGGAGCTCTGCTTCGCTTCCGGCTCGGCTTACCTGACCACGGAAAATTCAGTGAGAGGCGTCGGTGAACTCGCGGAACTCGCCGGTGACGAGGTACGCGGTCTGTTCGCCGATGTCGACCGCGTGGTCGCCGATCCGCTCGAGGCAGCGGGAGACGAGGATCATCCGAAGGCCCCACTCGCGCATCTCGAGGTCGTGGCCGATCTCGAGCAGGCGGTGGACGACGCGGCGATTGGCGCGGTCGATCAGCTCGTCGAGCTCGAGCAGCGATTCGGCCGCGATCCGGTCGCGCTCCTCGAGCGAGCGCATCGCGACGCGGATCATCTGCTCGGCCCGCTCGCCCATCTCCTTGAAGCCGTCGAGCATCGACTCGTCGGGCGCGAGCTCGTGCGAGAGCTTCGTCAGCTTCGCGATCGTGACGCAGAGGTCGCCCATCCGCTCGAGGTGGAGGTTGTCGTGGAGGAGCGCAAGCACGAGCCGGAGGTCGCTCGCGACCGGGGTCTGCCGCGCGAGCAGGAGCTCGATTCCCTGGGCGACGACCGCGTACTGCCCGTCGACGTCGTCGTCGAAGGCGATCACCTCGTCGGCCAGCTCGTCGTCCTGGGTGCAGACGGCCTCGACCGCGCCTCGGAGCGAACGGAGCACGAGCTCGCCCTCCAGCCGGATCGCCGACTCGAGCGCCTCCAGCTCCTCCTGGAAGCTGATCCGCGAGGGCTGCCTTGCCTCGCTCACCCGAACCGCCCCGTCACGTAGTCCTCGGTGCGCTTGTCGGCCGGGGTGGTGAAGATCTTCGCCGTCTTGTCGTACTCGACGAGGACGCCCGTGCGCTTGCCGCCGTCGGGCGCCACCTCGACGCTGAAGAAGGCGGTCATGTCGGCGACCCGCGCGGCCTGCTGCATGTTGTGCGTGACGATCACGATCGTGTAGTCGCGCTTGAGCTCGTGCATCAGGTCCTCGATCCGCGTCGTCGAGATCGGGTCGAGCGCCGACGCCGGCTCGTCCATCAGGATCACGTCGGGCTCGACCGCGAGACAGCGCGCGATGCACAGGCGCTGCTGCTGGCCGCCCGAGAGCCCGAGCGCGGACTCCTTCAGCCGATCCTTGACCTCGTCCCAGAGGGCCGCCCGCTGCAGCGCCGACTCGACCCGCTCGGAGAGGTTCGCCTTCAGCCCGAGCACGCGCGGGCCGAAGGCGATGTTGTCGTAGATCGACTTCGGGAACGGGTTCGGCTTCTGGAAGACCATTCCGATTCGCCGTCGCACCTCGACCGGGTCGACGTCGTCCGCGTAGAGATCCTTGCCGTGGTAGAGCACGTCGCCTTCGACCTTGGCGCCCGGGACGAGGTCGTTCATCCGGTTGAAGCAGCGGATGAACGTGCTCTTGCCGCAGCCCGACGGCCCGATGAAGGCCGTGACTGCGTTCTTCGCCACCTCGAGCGAGACGCCGCGGATCGCGACGCTGCCGCTGTACGAGACGGTCAGGTCGTCGACCTGGAAGACGGCTTCCTTGGGCTCGAAGTCCGTCGCGACGACAGGGGCGAGGTCGATCTCGGTCACAGTCACCAGCTTCTCCGGTAGCGGTTGCGGATGAAGATCGCGAACGCGTTCAGCGTCAGCAGGATCCCGAGCAGGACGATGATCGAGGCGGCCGCGAGGAGCTTGAACTCCTCCTGCGGCAGCCGCAGGAAGCTGTAGATCTGGATCGGCAGCGCCGTGAACGGGCCCAGGATCGTCGGGTCGAACGAGATATAGGTGACTGCGCCGATCAGGATCAGCGGCGCCGTCTCGCCGATCGCGCGCGAGAGGGCGAGGATCGAGCCCGTCGCGATTCCCGGCACCGCGGCCGGCAGCACCTGGCGGGAGACGACCTGCCACTGGGTCGCTCCCAGCGCGTAACCGCCCTGGCGGATCGAGTCGGGGACGGCGCGGATCGCCTCGCGCGCCGCGATGATCACCGTCGGCAGCACGAGCAGGGTGAGGATCATCGCGCCTGCGAGGAGGACGCGTCCGAGCCCGAGCCCGCGCACGAGAAACGCGAGCCCCAGGATCCCGTAGACGATCGAGGGAACCGCGGCGAGATTCTGGATGTTGATCTCGAGCAGCTTGTTGAACCAGCGGGTCTTGTCCGCGTACTCCTCGAGATAGATCGCGGTCGCGACGCCGATCGGGACGACGAACGCGAGCAGGAGCGCGCCGATGTAGAGCGTCGCGAGAATCGCCGGTCGCGCGCCCGCCTCGTCCGGATCGGTGGAGGGCGGATTCGAGAGCAGGGTCCAGTCGAGATAGCCGAAGCCGTCGCGGAAGACGTCGACGAGCAGCGCGCCGAGGGTGATGAAGCCGACGCCGAGCGCGACGAGGAGCGCGAGCTTGAAGGCGCCGCCCTTCAGGTCGCGCCAGGACGGATGCCTCATTCGTACACCTCCCGGTACCTGCGCACGAGCCGGATCGCGAGCACGTTCATCGCGAACGTCAGCACGAAGAGGGTCGCGCCGACGGCGAAGATCGTCTTGTACTCGAGCGAGCCCGTGGGAACGTCCCCCGCCCCGGTGGCCGCGATGAACGCGGTCATCGTCTCGGCGGCCTCGCGCGGGTCGAAGGTCAGATTCGGCTGCTGGCCCATCGCGACGAGCACGATCATCGTCTCGCCGACCGCGCGCGAGATCGCGAGCACGAACGAGGCGACGATCCCGGAGACCGCGGCAGGGACGACGATCCGCGTCGCCACCTGCATCTTCGTCGAGCCGAGCGCGTAGGCGCCGTCGCGGAGGTCGCGCGGAACCGCGCCCATGGCGTCCTCCGAGAGCGAGGCCACCGTCGGCATCAGCATCACGCCCATCACGAGGCCGGCGGAGAGGGTGTTGAAGATGTCGACCTGGAATCCGAGGTCGCGCAGCAGCGGCGTCACGAAGGTCAGCGCGAAGTAGCCGAAGACGATGGTCGGGATCCCGGCCAGCATCTCCAGGGCCGGCTTGAGGATCCCACGCGTTCTGGGGCTCGCGTACTCGCTCAGGTAGATCGCGGCGCCGAGCCCGAGCGGCATCGCGACGAAGCTGGCGATCGCGGTCACGAGCAGCGTTCCCGAGATCAACGGCAGCACGCCGAAGCTCGCCGGCTCGAAGAGCGGCGCCCAGGTCGTTCCCGTAAAGAAGTCGACGCTGGAGACCTCACGGAAGAACTCGGCGGCCGGGACGAAGAGCGCGAAGACGATCCCGACTGTGGTCGCCACCGAAAGGAGCGCGCAAAGGGCGAGGACGCCCTTGACGACGTCCTCCCCGATCCGGCGCCGCCCACTCAGAGATCCAGGGCGCAGACGAGGCTCCGCGCCGGCCGTGAGCTCGGGAGTCGCCACCTAGCCGGTTGCTGCCTCGAAGTCGCTCTTGGCCTTCGCGAGCTGCTCGTCGGTCAGCGGCACGAACTGCGAGCTCTCGGCGATGGCCGTTTCGTTGTCGAGGAGGTACTGCATGAACGCCTCGACCTCCGGTCGCTCGAAGGACTCCGTCTTCGCGTAGATGAAGAGCGGGCGCGAGAGCGGCTTGTACGTCCCGTCCTGCGCCGTCTCGACGCTCGGCGCCACACAGCCGTCGCCGCCGTCGATCTCGACCGCCTTGAGGCTGTCCTGGTTCGCCTCGAAGTAGGAGAAGCCGAAGTAGCCGAGGCCGCCCCGCTCGCCGCCCACGCCCTGGACGATCACGTTGTCGTCCTCGCTCGCGGCGTAGTCCGAGCGGCTCGCGCCCTCCTCGCCGTTGATCGCGTCCGTGAAGTAGTCGAACGTGCCGGAGTCGGTGCCGGGGCCGAAGAGCTTCAGCTCGTCCCCCGGAAAGTCCGCGTCGACCTGGCTCCAGTTGTTCACTTTGGAGCCGGTGTTCCAGATCTGCTTCAGCTGCGCGACCGTCAGGCACTCCGCCCAGTCGTTCTCCGGATTGACGACGACCGTGAGCGCGTCGTTCGCCACCTGGAACTCGACGTACTCGACTCCCTCCTGCTCGCAGGCGGCGATCTCCTCGTCCTTGATCGGGCGCGAGGCGTTCGAGAGATCCGTCTCACCGCGGCAGAAGCGCTCGAAGCCGCCGCCCGTGCCGGAAACGCCGACCGTCACCTGGACACCGGGCTCGACGTCCTGGAAGGCCTCGGCCGCGGCGGTCGTGTACGGGCCGACCGTGCTCGAGCCGTCGGCCTCGATCCGGCCCGAGAGGTCGCCGCCCGCCGCGCCCGTCGTGGTGTCGTCGCCGCTGCCTTCGTCGTCGCCGCCCCGGCCGCCGCCGCAACCGGCTAGCACGGCGACGAGCGCGAGCAGCAGGGCAAGCCTGGTGAGAGTCCCTCTGTCTGAATTCATGCCGCGAGTGTCCCGACGGGCGATTGCGACGTGGGCTTCCGACTGGTGAACGTCTGGTGAAAGAGCGGTGAACTAGGAGTTCGCGCGAACAGGAAACACGCAGCGCACTTCGAGCCCGCGGCCGCGACCGCCGCGTGCCTCGACGGTTCCGCCGGCCGATGCAACGACGTGCTTCACGATCGCGAGCCCGAGACCGGTTCCGCGAGAGGCGCGCGAGCGATCGGCTCGGTAGAAGCGCTCGAAGAGCCGGAGCAGATCGGCCTCGTCGACGCCGCCGCCGTTGTCCGCGATCCGGAGCACCACGCTGTCGCCGTCCCGCTCGACCGAGAGGCGGGCTGTCGAGCCGGGTCCGGCGTAGCGAATCGCGTTCTCGGCGAGGTTCTGCGCGACCACGTGCAGCATCCTCGGACGAACCTCGATGCGCGCATCGGAGTCGCCGGCCACCTCGATCGCGACCCCGGCTCGCGCGGCACGCTCCTCGAGCTCGGCTGCGACGTCGTGGAGGACCGGGAGCACCGGCGCCGCACCCAGGGCGACGACCCGCGCCCCCGATTCGAGCTCGCTCAGAAACAGCACCTCGTCGATCAGCTCGCGGATCTGCTCGACCTCGCGCCGGGCCTGGTCGACGAGGTCGGCGACGTCCTCACCCGGGAGCAGCGCGAGCTCGAGCAGCGAGAGGAGACGGGCGAGCGGAGTCCTGAGCTCGTGCGAGACCGCGGCGGTGAAGCCCGAGCGCAGCTCCTCGTAGGCCGCCATGTCGCCCACGCGGGAGAGGTAGACGAGCCGTTCGTCCCGACCGGCGACGGCGTAGGGGACGACGAGCGCGTGCGCGCCGTCGAGCAGCTCGTCGGGAAGTTGCGCCCCCTCCCGCACTCCGTCGAGCGACTGGCGGGCACGGCGACTGGCGGCAAGCACCACCCCGTCGGCGTCGACGACGACCACGGCCTCGCGGCTCTCCTCGAGCAGCACGCGGCCTCGTTCGGCGTCGGCCTCCATCGTCCGGTTGTAACAGAACCGCCTTCACCAGACCGTTACCGGTCGGTAACCCTCCGACAGCCTCTCCGCGCTGCATGATTCACCCAATGGCGAAGGTTCTGATCATCGAGGACGACGACGTGATCGCCCAGGGGATGGCGCGGCATCTCTCGGTCGCGGGCTTCGAAGCCGTCGGGGTGGCGAACGGCGAGACCGGCCTCGCACGGCTGCGCTACGAGCGCCCCGACGTCTGCGTGCTCGACCTGATGCTTCCGGGAGTCGACGGCTGGAAGGTGATCGAGCAGGCGCGCGGCGAGGGGATCGGGACGCCGATCGTCGTCGTCAGCGCCCGCGGCACCGAGCACGACCGGGTGCACGCGCTCGAGATCGGCGCCGACGACTACCTCGTCAAGCCGTTCTCGATGAAGGAGCTCGTCGCCCGCGTGGGCGCCGCCGCCCGGCGTGGAACGCGCGCGCAGGATTCGCGCCGCGGCGAGCAGATCGAGATCGAGGAGCTCCGCCTCGACCCGCGGAACGTCCAGGCCTACGTGGACGGCGCCAGCGCCGAGCTGACTCCGACGGAGTTCCGGCTCGTCTACGCGCTCGCGGTCGAGGAGGGCCGGGTGCTGACGCGCGACGAGCTGCTCCAGCGCGTCTGGGGCCGCCGCGCCTCGCATCGCGACCGCACCGTCGACGTCTTCGTCCGCAAGCTGCGCGAGAAGATCGACAACCGGGCGCCGCGGCACACGTTCATCCAGACGCGCTACGGCGTCGGCTACAAGCTCGAAGCCGCGCCGAAGTAGTCGCCACAGCGCCGGCTAGGTGGCGCTGACGTACAGGATCACCAGCGAGCCGCCCGGGATGCTCGCGCCGCCGGCGGGGGTCTGGGACTGAACCGCCCTCGGCTGGACTTCGCTCCCGTCGAGCGGGATCGTGAGCACCTCGAAGCCGGCTGCGACGAGGCGCGCCCGCGCGGCCAGGGACCTGGTTCCGTCGACGTCGGGAACCGCGGCGGCGGCTTCGGGCGAAGCGCCGTTCGAGACGTTGAGCTGAACGGTGTCGCCGGGCGCGAGCTCGGTGCCCGCGGGTTGAGCCTGCGCGATCACCTCGCCCTGGGCCTCCTGCGAGGGGACGTAGCGCACCGCCACCTTGAGCCCCGCCTCGCCGAAGCTGCGGGCACCTACCGCCAGCTCCTGCCCGACCACATCGGGGACCGTCCCCGACGCCGCCGGCTGGGTCGTCGTCGGCTCGGTCGTGGTCGTCGGCTCCGTTGTCGTCGTCGGCTCGGTGGTGGTCGTCGGCTCGGTCGTGGTCTCTCCGGCCGCCTGCGCGACGTTCAGCCGCACGCTCGTGCCGGCGTCGACCGTCGAGCCGGCGCGAGGGTTCTGCGCGAGCACGGTGCCGGCCGGCCGCTCGGACGGAACCGAGACGAGGTTCGCCTCGAGGCCCGCGTCGCGCAGCGCGGCGGTCGCTTCGGACGATGTCGTTCCGACCACGTCCGGAACCTCGACCGGCTCGCGGCCCTTCGAGGCGGACAGCTCGACCGTGGCGCCCTCTCTCAGGTTGCCGCCCGCGGCCGGAGCCTGCTCGACGACGGTGCCGGACTCCTTATCGGAGAAGACCTCCGTGACCTTGGCCTCGAAGCCGGCTTCCTCGACGGCGGCGACAGCGTCGGCCGTCTGCTCGCCGACGACGTCCGGAACGGCTCCCTCCGCCGGCCCGCTCGAGACGCTGAGCACCACCGTCTTGCCCTCCTCGAGCTCGGTGCCGCCCTCGGGGCTCTGCTCCAGGACGACGCCGACCGGCCGCTCGCTCGCCTCGGGCTCCGAGCGCGGCTCGAAGCCGGCCTCGCGCACCGAGGCCTCGGCGTTCGGCTCGAGCTGTCCCACGACGGCTGGCACCGTGTTCGTGTCCTCCTGCGAGAAGTACCAGTACGCCCCGAGACCGCCGAGCACGAGCAGGAGGAACGCGAGCAGATAGGGCCAGATCAGCGGCGAGCGCCGCTCGGCCACCTCTTCCTCCTCCTCGACCAGGAGGGGCTCGTCCTCGACAACCGTTGCGTCAGCGGGAACGACGGTCTCGTTGCCCCACTCGTCCCGGACGACCGTCTCGTCGAGCGACTCGTCCGGAGCCAGCGGCTCGACCGGATCGACCGGGTCGACGGGGTCGAGCGGATCTGCGGGATCGTCCGGACCGTGCGGAGGCTGACTCATCCGGCGGAGTATGCCCAGGCGGCCGGACGGTGGGTACGCTCGCCCGCGTGGAGGCCTACCGCACCCCGGACGAGTGCTTCGCCGGCCTCCCCGGCTATCCGTTCGCCCCGAACTACGTCGAGCAGGACGGCCTGCGGCTCCACTACCTCGACGAAGGCCCCGACGATGAGAGCGCTCCGCCCGTGCTCCTCCTCCACGGGGAGCCGACGTGGTCGTACCTCTACCGGAAGGTCATCCCGGAGCTCGTCCCGACCGCGCGTGCGATCGCGCCCGACTACTTCGGCTTCGGCCGCTCCGACAAGCCGCTCCGCATGGAGGACTACTCCTTCGACCGGCATACGGACTCGATCCGCAGGCTCGTCGAGGAGCTCGACCTCCGCGACCTGACGATCGTCGTCCAGGACTGGGGCGGGCCGATCGGCCTGCGGCTCGCCGTCGAGCAGCCGGATCGCGTCGCCCGCCTCGTGATCATGAACACCGGGATCGGCGGCGGCCGTCCTCCCTCGGACGAGTGGCTGCGCTTCCGCGCCTTCGTCCGCCGCCACGGCACCGACCTCGTGCCCGGCCGGCTCGTCCGGATCTCGTGCGTGCAGCCGCTCGACGACGAGGTGGAGGAGGCCTACAGCGCCCCGTGGCCGGTGCCGGAGTCGAAGGCGGGCGTCCTCGCGTTCCCCGAGCAGGTGCCGACGGAGCCCGAGCATCCGAACACGGCTCCGCTGCTCGCCCTGCGGGATGCGCTCGGCCGCTGGGAGAAGCCGGCGCTCGTCCTCTTCTCCGACTCGGATCCGATCTTCTCCCCACGGGTGGCCGAGAAGATCGCCGCCCACATCCCCGGCGCGCTCGAGCCCGAGATCGTGGCCGGCGCCGGCCACTTCCTCCAGGAGGACAAGGGCGAGGAGATCGGCGCCCGGATCGCGCGGTTCGTCGCTAGCTCGCGCTGACCGGCGGCGTGTCGGCGGCCGCCGGCTCGGCCTCGATGTCGTACCGCGGCAGCCACTCGAGCCACTTCGGGAGGTACCAGTTGCGGTCGCCGAGCAGCTCCATCGCCGCCGGCACGACCACCGAGCGGATCACCGTCGCGTCGAGCAGGAGCGCGATCGCGATCCCGAAGCCCATCTGCTGGAACATCACGAGCTCGCCGCTCGCGAAGCCGGCGAAGACGACGATGATGATCAGCGCCGCGCCCGTGATCAGGCGCGCGGTCGTGCGGACGCCGAACCCGACCGCATCGCTGTTGTCGCCCGTCTCGAGGTAGCGCTCGCGGATCCGGCTGAGCAGGAAGACGTGGTAGTCCATCGAGAGCGCGAAGAGGACGGAGAAGAGGAAGAGCGGCAGCCACGCCTCGATCGCGTCCACCTGCCCGAAGCCGAAGAGCTCGTTGCCCACTCCCCTCTGGAAGACGAGCACGAGGATCCCGTAGGCGGCGCCCACCGAGAGCAGGTTGAGGACGATCGCCTTCGCCGCGACCACGATCGAGCGGAAGGCGATCGTGAGCAGGACGAAGCTGAACCCGAGCACGAAGACGAAGACGAGCGGGAGCCAGTCGGCCATCAGCTCGCGGTAGTCGACGATCTCGGCGGTCTCGCCGGTGACGTAGGTGCGTGCGCCCGACTCGCCGAGCGCCGCCGGGACGACGTCCTGACGGAGTCGCTCGATCGCCTGGACGGCCACCTCGTCGCGGCTGTCGCCGCCGACGAGCGCCTCGACGATCGTGATGTCGCGGTTCGGGCCGACCGAGACCTCGGGATCCTCGAAGGCCGAATCCGCGGCCAGCGAGGCCTGCAGGCGCTCGACACCCGACCTGATCGGCACGGCGTCCGCGTCGCCGTGCCACGACGATCTCGACCGAGTCGACCGTGCCGACGCCGAACTCGCGCTCGAGCGCGAGGAAGCCGTCCTTCGACGCATAGCCGTCGGGGATCGTCCGAACCCCAGCCGAGCCGGTGCGCAGGTCGAGCGCCGGGAGGGCGAGCGCGACGAGGATGCCGACGGAGACGACCAGGCTGACGACCGGCGCGCGCTGGACGCGCGCCACGATCGCTCCCCAGAAGCGGCCCTCGGAGGTGGCGCTGCGGCTGAGGAACGGCAGTCGAAGCGCGTCGACGCGGTCGCCGAGCACGGCCAGCACCGCAGGCAGGAGCGTCGTCGCCGCGGCGACCGCGGTGATCCCGACGAGGACGGCTCCGGCGGCGAGGCTGCGCATGATCGTGTCGGGAACGAGCAGCATCCCCGACAGGGCGATCACGAAGGCCGAGCCGCTGAAGAGAACCGCTCGGCTCGCCGTCCGTCCCGCAGCCTCGATCGCCGCCTGCTTGGCCCGACCCGCGCCGCGCTCCTCGCGGAAGCGAGAGACGATGAAGAGCGAGTAGTCGACCCCGAGCGCGAGCCCCATCGCGGTCAGCATGTTGACGACGAAGAACGAGAGCTCCCAGGCCTGGCCCACGAGCGCGACGAGCGCGAGCGCCACCGTGATCGCGACGATCGCGAGCAGGAGCGGGACGAGCGAGGCGACGACGGCGCCGAAGACGAACAGGAGGACGACCAGCGATGCGGGGAGACCGAAGAAGAGCTCGCCCTCCTTCAGATCCTTGTTCGAGATCGTGAGAAAGTCCTCGTCGGCGGTGAACTCGCCTGTGATCGCCGCCTCGAACGGCCCCGCATCGACCCGCTCGACCGCCTCGATCACGCGCTTGATCCCCTCCTCGGCGTCGAAACCCATCCCGATCGCGAGCACGGTCGCGTCCTTGTCCGGTGAGACGAGCGTCCGGTCGCCGTCCGCGTAGAAGGTGCGGATCGACTGCGTCGCCCGCGTCGCCTCGAGCTCCGAGACGAGGTCGTCGACCGCCCTCCGCACCTCGGGATCGGTCGTGACGTCGCGCCCCGGCGCCCGCACGATCACCAGCTCGTTGACGACCTCGCCTGGCTCATGCTGCCGGATCCGTTCGTTCATCACCGCGTAGCCCTGCTGCGACTCGGGATCGTTCGTCACGGTGGAGTCGGTCGTCAGCGCCGAGGGGAGGAAGGCGGCGATCACGCCGATCGAGAGCAGGAAGCCGAGTCCCCACAGGAGGAGCATGCGCTTCGGCCGGAGGGCAGCGGCTCGGGCGAGCCTCTCGGTCACCCCGTGAACGCTAGCGGGTCGGGCTTTCGAATGAGTCGTTCCTGCTAACGTTCACCACGTTAATGATTAATGTCGTTAGCTCCGATCCTCTTGCCGTCGCCAACGAGCTGCGACCGGTGCTGCTGCGGCTCTCGCGCGAGCTGCGCAAGGAGACGGAGAGCCTTGGTGTCACGAGCCGCCAGGTGACCCTGCTCTGGCTGACCCGCAACAACCCGGGCCTGAGCCTGCGCGAGCTCGCCGCCGAGGAGCGGATCTCTGCGCCCGCGCTCTCCGGACACGTCGACCGCCTCGAGAAGGCCGGCCTGATCCAGCGCACCCGCGACGAGGGCGACCGCCGCCGGGTCGGCCTCACGCTCACCGAGGATGGAGCGGCGGTGCTGAAGCGCGTCCGCGCGCGCCGCACCTCCTGGCTCGCCGACCGGCTGAAGGGGCTCGAGCCCGCGGAGCTCGAGGCGATCGAAGCCGCGCTCGTCCCGCTCGGGAAGCTGCTGTGACGGCCGCTCTGCTCAAGCTGAACGCGCGCACGTTCGCGAGCCTGAAGCGCCACCGCAACTACCGCCTCTTCTTCACCGGCCAGCTCGTCTCGGTGATCGGGACGTGGATGCAGAACATCGCGCTCGCCTGGCTCGTGATCGAGCTGACGTCCTCGCCGGTCGCGGTCGGGATCCTCGCGTTCTGCCGCTTCGTGCCTTTCACCGTCTTCGGGCTCTTCGCCGGCGTCGTCGCCGACCGCGTCGAGAACCGCAAGCTCGTGATCGGAACCCAGCTCGTCTCGATGCTGCTCTCGGCGATCCTGACCGTCGTCGTCCTCACCGGCTCGGCGACGCTCTGGCTCGTCTACGTGCTCGCGGCACTCGGCGGCTGCGCCCTCGTCTTCGACGCGCCGGGCCGGCACGCGCTCACGTTCCAGCTGGTCGGGCGCGAGGAGCTGTCGAACGCGGTCGCCCTGAACGCGAGCCTCTTCAACGCCTCGCGGGTCGTCGGTCCATCACTCGCCGGTGTGTTGATCGCTGCCTTCGGCGTCGGCGCCTGCTTCGCGATCAACACGGTGAGCTTCCTCGCCGTGCTGACCTCGCTCCTCCTGATGCGGCAGGAGGAGCTCGTGCCGGTGAAGCGCGACGCCGAGCCCCCGTCGGTGCTCCGCTCGATCGGCGAAGGGCTCCGCTATGCCCGGGTGACGCCCGAGGTGCGGCTGATCCTCGCGATCGTCACCGTCGTCAGCACCGTCGGCTTCAACTTTCACGTGATCCTGCCGCTCCTCGCCTCGGAGACGCTCGACACCGGGCCTGAGGTCTTCGGGATCCTGTCCGCCTGCTTCGGCGCCGGCGCGCTCGTCGGCGCGCTGCTGACCGCCGCGCTCGGCCGGGCGAGCTGGAAGGTCCTCGTCGCCGGGACGGGCGGCTTCAGCCTCACGCTGCTCGCAATCGCGCCACTCGAGAACGTCTGGGCCTGCGCGATCCTCCTCTTCGTCACGGGCGCCTGCTTCACCCTCTGGACGTCGAACGCGAACGCGATCCTCCAGCTCGGCGCACCCGATCACTTGCGCGGCCGCGTCGTCAGCCTCTTCCTCTGGGCCTTCGCCGGGCTCGCGCCGCTCGGCGGCCTCCTCGCCGGCTTCCTTACGGACGTTGGCGGCACCGAGCTCGCGTTCCTCGTCTCCGGAGCCACCGGGCTCGTGATGACGCTGATCGCCGGCCGCCACCTGCAGCTCCGGCGCGACGCGGCGAGAGGCGCGGTTTTACACCGCTCTAACATGGAGGGCACGACACCCTGACGATCGGCGACGACAATGCGCGCATGTCGTCGAAGCGTTCAAAGGCACTCTGGGTTGTGGCGGCGCTGCTCGCCGTGAATGCGGTGCTGCTCGCGGCGCAGCCAGGCTTCGCCCTCTCGAACGGTCTCCCAGGCTCGCTCGGGAGCTACCTCTTCGGGCCGAAGCTCGTGCGCGCCGAGGTGCTCGTCAAGGACGGCGGCGCCCTGCACGACTACCGGATCGACCGTGGGGTGATCCGCGACAAGAGCCCCGGCTCGCTGACCCTGCGGGAGCGCGACGCGACGGTCGTCACGATCGCGGTCGCTCCAAACGCGTCGATCTCGCTCAACGGCCGCTCGACGTCGTTCTCGGCCCTGCGGCGCGGGATGGTCGCCACGGTCATCCGCGACGGCGATTCCCCGGCCGGCGAGGTTCGCGCCGCCGGCAGATGAGTGCCGCGACGCCGGGGGCGCAGCTCCTGCTCGTCGAGGACGAGGAGTCGATCGGGTCGCTCGTCAGCGCCTATCTGGAGCAGAGCGGCTACCGGATCGCGTGGGCCCGCACGGGAGAGGACGCGCTGCTCGACCTCGACCGCGTCCGACCGCGGCTCGTCATCCTGGACGTCGGCCTGCCGGGACAGGACGGCTTCGACGTCTGCCGCGTGATCCGCGCCCGCTCGTCGGTTCCGATCGTGATGCTGACCGCGCGCGACGAGGAGGCCGACCGGGTCGCCGGGCTCGAGGTGGGCGCCGACGACTACGTGACGAAGCCGTTCTCCCCGCGGGAGCTCGCGGCGCGCGTCAAGGCCGTCCTCCGTCGCACCGAGCCCGCGCCGCAGCCGGCGAGGCTCGAGCTCGGCGACGTCACAGTCGACACCGAGGCGCGCGAGGTCACCGTCGCGGGCGAGAACGTCGAGCTGACCGGCAAGGAGTTCGACCTGCTCGCCTACCTGCTCGACAATGCCGGGATCGTCGTCTCCCGCGATCTCCTGCTCGACCGCGTCTGGGGCCTCTCCTACGCCGGAGGCACGCGCACGGTCGACGTGCACGTCGCGCAACTCCGCCGCAAGCTCGGCCGACCGGACGCGATCCGCACCTTCCGGGGGGCGGGCTACAAGGCCGTCAAGCCGTGACGCTCCGAGCGCGCCTCTTCGCCGCGATCGGGCTCGTGGCGCTCCTCTCGCTCGTTCTCGCCCTCGCGATCGGCGCGATCCTCACCCGCCGAGCGGTCGAGCGGAACACGCTCCGGGACGTCTCGGCGCAGTTCGACCTCCTCGTCGAGCGCGAGCGCGAGGCGATCCTCCCCTTCTCGCGGCTGAAGTCGCTGCAGGTCTTCCTCGAGCGCCAGGACGAGCGCGTCGTCCAGGTTCCGCTCGACGGCTCGTCGCCGCTCCTGCCGCCGGAGCGCGCGGCCGAGCTCCGCCGCGGCGCGCGGCTCGACGGGACGCTCGAGAGCGACGGCGCGCGCTATCTCTACGCCGCACGGCTCGTGCGCGGCAAGGGCTTCGTCCTCCTGCGGCCGGCGAGCTCGACGAACTCCGCTTGGCGGCCGCACGTCGAGGGACTGATCATCGCCGCGCTCGTGACCGCGGCGCTGGCGGCGCTGATCGCGTTCCTGCTCGCGCGGGCGATCGCGAGGCCGGTTCGCCGCGTGGCCGAGGCGACGCGCGGGCTCGCAGATTCCGCCGACGAGCCGCAGCTCGTCCCGGTCGAGGGCCCACGCGAGCTGGCGCTCCTCGCCGAGAGCTTCAACGAGGTCGCCGTCCAGCTCGCGAAGGCACGGGAGGCGGAGCGCGCCTTCCTGCTCTCGGTCAGCCACGAGCTGAAGACGCCGCTGACCGCGATCCGCGGCTACGCGGAGGGGCTTCGGGAGGGCGTGCTCCCTGCGGACGAGGCCGCGGCGGTCATCGTGCGCGAGTCGCTGCGGCTCGAGCGGCTCGTCGGAGACGTGCTCGATCTGGCCCGGATGCGCAAGGCCGAGTTCAGCGTCCGGCGCGACCGGATCGACCTGCGCGCGACTGCCCTCGATGCGCTCCGCCGCTACGAGGCCCAGGCACGCGATTTCGGAGTGGCGCTCGAGGTCGCCGGATCGGACGAGGCGCCTGCGGTCGGCGATGCGGATCGCACGCTCCAGATCCTCTCGAACCTGGTCGAGAACGCTCTCCGGCTGACCCCGGCCGGCGGCGCGGTTCGCATCCACGCGCTGCCCGGCGAGCTGCGGGTCGAGGACACCGGCCCGGGCCTCCAGCCCGAGGAGCTCGAGCGCGCCTTCGAGCGGTTCTACCTCTACTCGCGCTACGGCCGCGAGCGTCCGGTCGGAACCGGGCTCGGGCTCGCGATCGTCAAGGAGCTCGCGACCGGGATGGGCGGCTCGGTCGAGGCGGCGAGCTCGCCGGGCAGGCAGACGGTCTTCACCGTCCGGCTTCCGCAAGCACCCGCGACGCGGGCCGCCGGCGAACTCGCCCGCGTCTGAGCGTTTTACGCGCGTTTTACGTTCGGCGAACGGCCGGCTGACAGGCGGTGGAGAGGATGGCTCTCGTCAGCTCGATCTACGAAGGGATTTGGGATGAAGAGCACGAGAACGATCGTCGGGGCACTTGCCGGGCTCGCGCTGCTCGTGGTGACCGGAGCGGCGCTCGCGCACAGCGTCACGTCGATCAAGGGCACGAGCGGAAACGACACCCTCACGGGCACCCCGGAACGCGATCGGATCGTCGCGCTCGCCGGCGACGACACGGTCAACGCCGGCGACGGCAACGACCGCATCCACGGGAACCGCGGCAAGGACACCCTGAACGGCGAGGGCGGCAACGACCGCATCCTCGGCGGCGCCGACGACGACACGCTCTCGGGCGGCGACGGGAACGACCTTCTCCGCGGCCGGCGCGGCAACGACACCGTCGACGGCGGCAACGGCAACGACGTGATCTGGGTCGGGCGCGGCGCCGACGTCCAGAACGGCGGCGACGGCGACGACAAGCTGCACGCGCTCGCGAACGACGACCAGGTGGACAAGATCGACTGCGGGTCCGGCAAGGACACCGTTTGGCTGAACAGCAAGGAGAACGACTCGCACACGAACTGCGAGATCGTCAAGACGGTCACGATCACGACCGACGGCGGCGACGACTAAGGGGGAGACTCGAGAGGAGTCGACAGGGGAGCCGGGAGCGGTCTGCCTCCGGCTCCCTACTGCCCAGGCAGCGGCTCCGTCTCGACGAGCCAGATCGGGCCGTCGCCGCACTCCACGCGGCGCGAGCCGTCGCCGGGATCGCGCAGGCTCGTCCGGACGAGGCGCAGGCGCTCGCCATCGAGCTCCGCGACCGGAGCGACGAGCTTGCTCATTCCCATCATCAGGTTCCAGGCCCGTACCTGGTCGTGGACCCTCCGGGCCGGCTGTGACCAGTCGACGCGCACGTAGTCGTCGTCCTCGAAGTGACCGGCCCAGCTCGCGCCTTCCTTCGCCTGCGGATCGCCGGGATCGCCGGCCGCGACCCGCTCGAGCACGCCGGGGAGGAGACCGAACGCCGCCGCACCGAGCTTCGGCCCGATGTCCGCGATCACGACATCCTCGTCCTCGATCGGGATCGACGTCTGGGCGAGGATCCCGCCGGTGTCGAGCTCGGCGTCCATCCGGTGCCAGGTGACGCCGAAGCGCCCGTCGCCCTCGCGCAGAGCCCACGAGAGCGGGATCGGGCCGCGGTGCCGCGGGAGCAGCGCCGGGTGCAGGTTGATCGAGCCGAGCCGCGCGACGTCGAGCGCGGCCTGCGGCAGCTTCCACGGAAAGCCCCAGCAGACCATCAGGTCGGGGCGAAGCGCGCGGAGCAGCGGCTCGACCGACCACTTGTCCCTGGCAAAGAGGAGGTCAAGGCCGGCCGGAACGGTCAGGTCTCCGAACACCATGTCCGGGGACGATCGGTCCTTCAGCGTCCGCGCCGTGACGACGCCGACGGGCTCGAGGCCGAGGTCGCGTAGCACCGGCACGAGCCGCTCGACGACGGGTGGCACCATCGAGACGATCGCGATCCGCCAGGGCTCAGCTGCGGCCACCACCGCAGGCTATCGTCGGCCTCGTGCCAGCGCACCTCGTCTACTTCGCGGCGCTCAGCCTCGACGGGAGGATCGCCGGGCCCGAGCACGACCTCGCCTTCCTGAAGACGCTCACGGGCGCCGAGAACGACTACGAGGCCTTCTTCGCGGACGTCGACTCGCTCGTCATGGGGGCGGAGACGTGGGCCTTCATGGTCCGCCATGGCTCCTGGCCGTACGGTGCCAAGCCGACCTGGATCGTCACGCATGCCGAGTCGCTAGAGCCGCTCGGCGGAGCGGTCGTCGAACGGTTCGCCGGCGACCTCGCCGAGCTGGTTGCCATCCTCGATGAGCGCGGCCTCGAGCGGACCTGGCTCGTGGGCGGCGGCGACATCGCCGGCCAGCTCCTGGCCCATGACCTGCTCGACGAGCTGATCCTCACCGTCGCGCCAACGTTCGTCGGCCGCGGCCCGGCCCTCGCAGACGGCGCGTTCCCGCTCCGCCGCTTCGAGCTCACCGACTTCTCACGCTTCGGCGACGACGGCGTCAGGCTCGAGTACCGCCGCGTCCGCTAGCGGACTGCCGGATGCCGACCCCAGCCTCGATCCAGCGCACGTACCTGATCCTGCTCCTCGGCAACACGCTCGCGGCGTCGTTGATCTGGGGGATCAACACGATCTTCCTGCTCGACGCGGGGCTCTCGAACTTCGAGGCGTTCACCGCGAACGCGTTCTTCACCGCGGGCATGGTCGTCTTCGAGGTGCCGACGGGGATCGTCGCGGACACGATCGGCCGCCGCGTCTCGTACCTCCTCGGCACCGTCACGCTGGCGGTGACGACGCTGCTCTACGTCGTCCTCTGGATGCTGGAGGCGCCGTTCTGGCTGTGGGCGATCGTCTCGATGCTCCTCGGCCTCGGCTTCACCTTCTTCTCGGGCGCGGTGGAGGCGTGGCTCGTCGACGCGCTGGCCGCAACCGGCTTCGAGGGCAGCCTCGAGTCCGTCTTCGGACGGGGCCAGATCGTCATGGGAGCGGCGATGCTGACGGGCTCGGTGGCCGGCGGCTACATCGCCCAGGCGACGAACCTGGGCGTCCCCTTCGCGCTGCGCGCGGTCGTCCTCGTCGTGATGTTCGTGCTGGCGTTCGTCCTGATGCGAGACCTCGGCTTCACGCCGGTGCGTGGGGCCGGAGTCGCGCGCGGGATGCGGCGGATCTCCAGCGCCTCGATCCAGTACGGCTGGCGCGTGCCGGCCGTGAAGTGGGTCATGCTCGCCTCGCCGTTCACCGCGGGAGTCGGGATCTATGCGTTCTACGCCCTGCAGCCGTATCTGCTCGAGCTCTACGGCGATCCGGACGCGTACGGAATCGCCGGCCTCGCCGCGGCGATCGTGGCCGGCGCTCAAATCCTCGGCGGGATCGCGGCGCCCTGGATCAGGACGCTCTTCGCCTGCCGGACGACGGCGATCATGGCCGCGATCGCCGCGAGCGCGCTCACCCTCGCGCTGATCGGCGTCTTCGAGAGCCTCTGGGCCGTGATCGCCCTGATCGCGGTCTGGGGCTTGCTCATGGTCGGCCTCGACTCCGATCCGCCAGGCCTACCTGAACGGCCTGATCCCGTCGCAGCAGCGGGCCTCGATCCTCTCCTTCGACTCGATGCTCGGCTCCACGGGCGGCGTGGTCGCCCAGCCGGTGCTCGGCCGGGCGGCGGACGTGTGGGGCTATCCGGGCTCGTACCTGCTCGGCGCCGGGCTTTCGGCGCTCGCGCTGCCCTTCGTCTACCTCTCGCACCGCCAGCACGAGCCGGCCGACTACATGGTCGGAGCGCGCCCAACGGTCGAGCCGCCGCAGACCGACGCGCAGACGTGAAACTGGGACGTGTGGGGCCGGGACATCACCGGCCCCACTCGTCGTCTCCCCCACCGGATAGATGCGCAGGAGCGCGGAGCTTGCGCGGCCAGATGTAAGGAGTTTGTGCGAGCGCGTGAGGGAGTGCCCCTATGGGGCATCTTTCCTATCGTGGCGACCACCGCGACCGGGATCCGCGCTGCGCGCGAGCTGGACGAGCTCTACCGCGCCCACGCGCCCGAGGTCTATCGCTACGCCTACGCCGTGCTCGGCAATGCGGCCGACGCCGAGGACGTGATGCAGACGACGTTCGTCAACGCCCTCCGCGCGCTCGAGCGGGGCGAGAAGCCGCGCAAGCCGACGAACTGGCTGATCACGATCGCCCACAACCTGATCCGGCAGCGCTTCCGGCAGCAGCAGTCGAGGCCGCACGAGGTCGAGCTCGACCGCGACATCGCCTCCTTCGAGGCCGACGACGACGGGCCGTCGATCGACGACCTCGTCCGCGCGCTCCAGCGGATCCCGCCGACGCAGCGCGAGGCGCTCGTTCTCCGCGAGCTGGAGGGACGCTCGTACAAGGAGATCGCCTCGATCCTCGACGTCTCGCCCACTGCGCTCGAGACGCTGATCTTCCGCGCCCGGCGCTCGCTCGCCGAAGAACTCGAGAACCTCGTCACGTGCGACCGCGCGGAGCTCGCCCTCTCGCAGCAGACCGACGGCCGGCTGGGCCGGAAGGAGCGCAAGCGGCTCGTCGCGCATCTGGACGAGTGCCCGAGCTGTGCCCGGGTCGCCGCAACGGGATTGAAGCGCCGTCGCGCGTTCAAGGGGCTCGCGCTTCTGCCTCTGCCGCTCTCGCTGACGCTCTTCAAGGGCGCGCCGAGCGCGTCCGCTGCGATCGGCCTCTCTGCGATCGGCAGTAGCGCGGCCGTCGGCGGTGGCGCGGTCGGCGGCGGCGTGGCGGCCAAGGTCGCGATCGCGGTCGTCGCGGTGACGGTCGCCGGCGGCGCGGGCTACGAGGGCGTCCAGCAGACCCGGGAGCCGACGACCCCGGCGAAGGCTGTTTCGACGAACGTCGCTCCCGTCAAAGTTGCGTCGGCGAAGCCCGTCGCAGCGAAGCTTGCTCAAGTGAAGGCGAGGGTCGCCGCGAGGAAGGCAAATCGCGCGAAGGCGAAGCCGGAGAAGGCTGCGACGACGGCGATCGCAGCGACGAAGCGCGCCCGCACGCCTGTGCCGACCGGCCGTCCCGCCACCTCGCGCTCGGAGACGGCGAAGCTGCCCGGGAACAACGGCCGCGACGAGTCCGCCCCGGGACTGAAGAAGGCACTCGGCAAGGTGAAGCGACCGCTCGAAGGTGAGGCGGAGCCCGGGAAGAGCGCGATCGCGAAGCTGCGCCCGCGCCCGGCCGCGAAGCCGCTCCGCGAGCAGCCGGTGCGAGCGAAGGTCGCGAAGCCGAAGCCGAAGCCGCGCCAGCTCGTCCCGCTCGATCGCGGACGAGCGCCCAAGAACTAGCGCTTCCGTCCCACTTGATCCCGTCCGGCGCGCGCGCGAGGATGCGCCGCAACTCGAGCAAGGAGGGGTCATGCGGCAGGAGCCGGAGCGCTGGGCGCTCTACACAGGCGTGGTTGCGGTCGTTCTCTGGATCGTCGGGATCTTCGTGGTCGAGTCCGGGGGCATTCCGGGCGAGAACGCGACCGACGCGGACCACCTCGCCTACTACCGGGAGAACGACAGCAGCATCCTGATCGGAAGCTGGATCTTCATGGTCGGCTGCCTCGCGTTCCTCGTGTTCGCGGTCGTGCTCTGGAACCGGCTCGCTGCGGCGGAGGGCGGCTCGCGGATGTTCTCGAACGTGGCGCTGGTCGGGGCCGTGGCGACGGGAGTGTTGGCGTTGCTGAGCGCCGGTCCGGACGTCGCCGCGGCGATCCAGGAGGACGACCTCAGCGCCGCGGCGGCTGGGTCGATGCAGGTGCTCGGCGACGCCTTCTTCGTCGGCGCGGAGCTGAGCGCGATCCTGCTGATGCTCGGCGCCGGGATGGTGGCGCTACGAACGGGCGTCTTCCCAAAGGCGTGGGCGTGGTTCAGCTTCTTCCTCGCGCTCGTCCTCGTGATCGGCCCGATCGGCTGGGCGGCGCTGATCTTCGGGCTCCCGATCTGGGTGCTCGGAACGACGTTCTTCCTGGCTCGGAGAAGCGGGAGCGCGATTACGGCAGCCGACGGCGCCACCCGCGTAGCTGAGGTCGACAGAGCGGGAGGCGCGAGCGCCTCCCGCTCACTCTCAAGAATGTCTTGACAACGCCTGGAGCGAGTCGGCATCATGGTTGACTTCAACCGGCCGAATTAACGGCCACCCGATCCGAAAGGAGGTCAGATTGTCTCAAAACATCTTCCGCGTCTGGCCTCCGCTCACGGCCTAGCCAGCGCCGTCCCCGGAACCGCACCTCGGTTCCTCCACTAGTCGCAGCTCAGCCGCCTCGACCTTCTGAAGCGCTTGATCATGCGACTGCCGCTATCCCGCGGTCACAACCGACGCGCCCTCGGGCGCCGGCAACCAATCCGTAACGGAAGGAGAAATCGCGCCGTGATTTCCAGGCTCGATATCGACAGCACCGCCACTTCGATGCGATTCGAAAGGAGGAATCATGCTCGGTCACGAACCCGAAATTGCCCGTCTGCTGCACCGTGAGCACACGGAGCGTCTCACCCGTGCCGCCCGCCGGCCTGCGACGCCCGCACCTGGCCCCGCAGCCCAAGAGTTGGCACGCCGCAAGCGTCGCATCGGCCTCGCTCACCTGCATCTGCGAGCCCGTGTCTAGCCGCCGCGGCTCACCGCCCGCCCGGGGCTGACCGACTTCCACGGTCGATCAGCTCCGGGCGCGCCTCGTTCAGACCGGGATGGTCAAGCTCTCGATGTCCTTCGGGTAGTCGGTGAGCACATCGATTCCGTCCGGAGTGACGACGACCGTGTCGGAGTGGCGGAAGCCGCCGACGGTGTCCGAGTAGAGGCCCGGCTCGATCGTGAACACCATGCCCGGCTCGACCAGCGTGTGGTCGCCCACGTCGAGGAACGGCGCTTCGTGGTTGCGGAGCCCGATCGCGTGGCCGACGTGCTGCCGCCAGTACGGCAGCAGGTCGTTCGCCTCGAAGTAGCGGAGAACCGCGCCGATCCACGTCGGCGCAGGTCACGCCGGGGCGCAGCGCGTCGAACGCCACCTCCTGCGCCGCGACCGTGTGGTCGAACAGGCGGCGCATCTCGTCGGTGGGCGGGCCGACGATCAGCGCCCGTTCGAGCTCGGCGTTGTAGCCCCAGATCGGGGCGGCCGTCTCCGTGACGAGGACGTCGCCTTCCTTGAACTCGATGTTGTGGGCGACCGCGTGCGCCCAGGCGCTCTTCAGCCCGATCTGGCCGCGGTAGCCGGCCGAGACGCCGTCGGACGGACGACTGCTGGCCCGCGTACGAGGGGCCGAGCGCCTCGAGCATCGCGAGCGTCGCCTCGTGCCCGGCCCGGAGGCTCGCCTCGGCCTCGGTCGCGCCGGGCCGGCTGTACTCCTGGAGGAGCCGGTGCGCGTGCTCGCACCAGCGCGCGCTCTCGCGGATCAGCTCGACCTCGGCCTCGCTCTTGCGCACCATCATCCGCTCGATGAACGGGGCGAGCGGAGTGACCGGCTGGCCGGTGACCTCGCTCAGCGACGGGCCCTGCGTAGCCGAGGATGCCCGGGTAGCCGTCCTCGTCCGCGCCCAGCGGCCCGGCGATGCCGGCGTCGGCGAGCACGCGGGCGAGCAGCCGCATCGGGTGCTCCTCGCCCGGATACTCCGGATACGACTCGACGTGCTCGAAGTCGGCCTCGTCGCGGACGCGCTCGACCTCGAACTCGGGCACGAACGCCGTCAGCTCGCCGGCGCCGTTCGCGATCACGGCGACCGGCCGCTCGGTGGCGAGGAACTCGAAGGCCGTGAAGTAGCGGATGTAGTCCTGGCCGAAGAGCACGTAGCCCGTGAGCTTCTGGCTCCGGACATGCTGCAGGAGGTTCTCGCGCCTGGTCTTGAGCTCGTCGGACGGGATCCCGGTGGCGGCGGCCGTCATCCGTGGCAGCGTGTCACGTCTGGCATAAGTCGGTCGGGCGATAAGTGGTGGACGACGACGCCGAGCGGAACCGCTTGGTCTCCACGACCTGCAGTGTCCGCTCGCTCGATTGGAAATCCCGATCCACGTCTTCAGGTCGGAGTGGAGCTCAGGCGAGGTCGCGATCGCATGCTTGTGGCCAAGCTATCCGGCGTCGCCCGAGAACCGGAGGCGCGCCAGTCGGGGTGCCGACTATCCCAGCTCGGCTGACGTTCGTACACCGTTAGTTGATCGACCACGTATCGCCGGAGCCGAGCAACGCCGCGAGCTCGCCTTCGCCATTCACCCTCGCGACCGCGATCTGTTGGGCCATCAGCTCGTCGTAGACCGGGCGCTCGACGCTCCGGAAGACGCCCATCGGGGTCGCGCCGATCACCTGCTGCGTCATCCGGCTGAGCGCGAACGCGTGCGCCGGCTCGGCCGCGTGGGCGTCGTGCACCAGCAGGCCCTCGTCCGACGCGCCCACAACCTCCGGCGACCCGTCCGCGCGCAGCCGCACGCCCTTCTCGCCCCAGACGATCGGCTCGCCGTGCCTCAGGTAGAGCCGGTTCTCCTTCTGCTCGCGGACGAAGTCGAACGCGTTGTCGTTGTAGATGTTGCAGTTCTGGTAGATCTCGACGAAGGCGCTCCCCTTGTGGTGCGCGGCGGCGCGGAGCACCTCGGTCAGCTCCTTCTTGTCGGTGTCGATCGCGCGCGCGACGAAGCTCGCCTCGGCGCCGATCGCCAGCGAGAGCGGGTTGAACGGGTGGTCGAGCGACCCCATCGGCGTCGACTTCGTCACCTTGCCGAGCTCGGAGGTCGGCGAGTACTGGCCCTTCGTCAGCCCGTAGATCCGGTTGTTGAAGAGGAGGATCTTCAGGTTCACGTTCCGGCGGAGCGCGTGGATCAGGTGGTTGCCGCCGATCGAGAGCGCGTCGCCGTCGCCGGTCACGACCCACACCGAGAGATCCGGCCGCGAGACCGAGAGCCCCGTCGCGATCGCCGGCGCGCGCCCGTGGATCGAGTGCATCCCGTAGGTCTCCATGTAGTACGGGAAGCGCGCGGCGCAGCCGATCCCGGAGACGAAGACGATGTTCTCGCGCTCGAGCCCGAGCTCGGGCATGAACGACTGGACGGCGGCGAGGATCGCGTAGTCGCCGCAGCCCGGGCACCAGCGCACCTCCTGGTCGGAGGTGAAGTCCTTCTTCGTCAGCACCACGTGCCCGTTCCCGTTCTCGCTCACCGCTTCCTCTCGTTCCCGCGCTTGAAGTTGCCGGTCGCCTTCGCCATCAGGAACTGGAGCTCGTCGGCGCTCGACTCCTCGGCCGCCGCGACGAAGTTCTCCGCGAGCTTGCCGGCGAGCGTCGTCACCGGCCGTCGCTTGTAGGAGATGTCCACCCTCCCGTCCTTGTGGGCGCGATACGAGAACGGCCGCTCCTTCAGCAGCAGCCCACGCGCGTCGGGCCGCGCCTTCTTCGGCCTCACGACTCCACCAGCGCCGTGATCGCCTCGGCCAGCTCGCTCGCCTTGAACGGGAGCCCGCGCACGCGGTTGTAGCCGACCGCGTCGACGAGGTACTCGGCGCGCACGAGCTTCAGGAGCTGGCCGAGGTTCATCTCCGGGATCAGGATCTTCTCGTAGCCGTGCAGCACGTCCCCGAGATTGCGCGGGAACGGATTCAGATAGTGGAGGTGCGCCTGGGCGATCTTGCCGCCTGCGCGGCGCACGCGCTTGACCGCCGCGCCGATCGGCCCGTAGGTCGAGCCCCAGCCGAGCACCAGCGTCGTCGCGCCGTCCGGGTCGTCGACCTCGAGCAGCGGGATGTCGTTCGCGATCGCGGCCACCTTCGCCGCGCGCAGCCGCGTCATCAGGTCGTGGTTCTCGGGGTCGTAGGAGATCGAGCCCGTCACGTCAGCCTTCTCGAGTCCGCCGATCCGGTGCTCGAGCCCGGGCGTGCCGGGGATCGCCCACGGCCGCGCGAGCGTCTCCGGATCGCGCGCGTACGGCTGGAAGCCCTCCGGCTCGGTCGCGAACGACGTCGAGATGTCCGGCAGCGTCGCCACGTCCGGCAGCAGCCACGGCTCCGACCCGTTCGCCAGGTACGCATCGGAGAGCAGATAGACCGGCGTCCGGTACTTGAGCGCGATCCGCGCCGCCTCGATCGCCGCGTGGAAGCACTGCGACGGCGTCGACGCCGCGAGCACCGGCACCGGGCTCTCGCCGTTCCGGCCGAAGAGCACCATCAGGAGATCGGCCTGCTCCGGCTTCGTCGGCATCCCGGTCGAAGGGCCGGCGCGCTGGATATCGAGGATCAGGAGCGGCAGCTCGAGCGTGATCCCGAGCCCGATCGTCTCCTGCTTCAGCACGATCCCCGGCCCAGCCGAGGTCGAGACGCCGAGCGAGCCGCCGAAGGCCGCGCCAAGCGCCGCGCCGACTGCCGCGATCTCGTCCTCGGCCTGGAACGTGCGCACGCCGAACGCCTTGTGCCGCGCGAGCTCCTCCAGGATCGAGGAGGCGGGCGTGATCGGGTAGGCGCCGAGGAAGAGGTCGAGCCCTGAGAGCTTCGACGCGGCGATCAGCCCGTAGGCGAGTGCCGTGTTCCCGGAGATCTGGCGGTAGGTGCCAGGAGGCATCGGCGCCGGCGCGATCTCGTAGCTGACCGCGAAGTCCTCGGAGGTCTCGCCGTAGGCGTAGCCCGCCTTGAACGCGGTCGCGTTCGCCTGCGCGATCTCGGGCCGCTTGCCGAACTTCTGCTCGATGAAGCCGAGCGTTCCGTCGGTGGGCCGGTTGTAGAGCCAGCTCATCAGCCCGAGCGCGAAGAAGTTCTTCGAGCGCTCGGCCTCGCGGGGCGTGATCCCCGCGATCCCCTTCAGCCCCTCGACGGTCATCGAGGTGAGCGCGACCGGATGCACGTGGTAGTCCTCGAGCGTGCCGTCCTCGAGCGGGCTCGAGTCGTACCCCGCCTTCTGGAGGTTCCGCTCCTTGAACTGATCCGTGTCGACGATCAGCGTGCCGCCCTTCGGCAGGTCGCCGAGGTTCGTCTTCAGCGCCGCCGGGTTCATCGCGACGAGCACGTTCGGCGCGTCGCCGGGCGTGAGGATGTCGTGGTCGGCGAAGTGGAGCTGGAAGCCGGAGACGCCTGGCAGCGAGCCGGCGGGCGCGCGGATCTCGGCCGGGAAGTCGGGCAGCGTCGAGAGGTCGTTCCCGAGCACCGCGGTCTCGCTCGTGAAGCGGTCGCCCGTGAGCTGCATCCCGTCGCCCGAGTCGCCGGCGAAGCGGATCGTCACCTGCTCGAGCTGCTCGACCGCCTTCGCTTTCGCCATGTCCTAGTTGTAGCGCCTCCGGGTCACGCTGATCCCCCACGCCTCGCCCGACTCGAAGAGCTCGTCCGGATCGACCTCGCCGAGCCAGCCGAGGAAGTGGCGCTCGGGATCGTCGGCGGTCGAGCCGACGACGGCGAGCCGCTCTTCCGGCGCCTCCTCGACAGGACGCTCGAGCTCCTCCAGCCGCCGCTCGGCCTCCTCGGCAGCCGGTCCTTCCATGTAGCCGCGTGGCATTACTCCTTCAGTGTCGCAGCCTGCTCGCTCGTCTGCACCATCCGGCGCAGGAGCGCGTTCAGCTGCTGCTGCTCGCCCGCGTCGAGGCTCGACGCGACGAACGACTCCTTCGCGGCCTGCGCGCCGACCGCGCGCTGCCAGACGTCGCGGCCCTTCGGAGTCAGCTCGACGATCACGCCGCGGCGGTCGTCCGGGTCCGGCAGGCGGCGGATGAGCTCCTCGGCCTCGAGCCGGTCGAGCCGGTTCGTCATCGCGCCCGAGGTCAGGTCGAAGCTCTTCGCGAGCGCCCCAGGGGAGCGCTGATACGGCGCGCCGGCGCGGAGGAGCGAGCCGAGCACGGCCCACTCGCCGACGTTCAGCCCGAACTCCGCCAGCGTGTCGGCGAGCATGGTGCGGATCCGCTTGTGGAGCAGGGCGATTCGATCCACGATCCCCTCGACCTCGAGGTCGACACCGGGAAGATCGCTCTCCCACGCCGCGAGCTTTGCGTCGACGGCGTCGGGATTCTCGACCACCCGCGCATTCTTAACGCAAAGTTACTTGACGTCAAGCTACTCAGCTGCCTATACTCCTGGTCAAGTAAGTGAACGTAGAGATACTTGATGTGGAGGTGAGTGCGATGTACCTGGATCCCGCAACGACGAGACTGCTCGCAGCCGAACGAGTGAGCCGGCTGCACGCAGACGCAACCACCACCTCTCGCCGACGGGAGCGCCCTACCCGCACTCGCGTCTGGATCGGGAATCGGCTCGTGGGGCTCGGACTCCGCCTCGCAGGGCCAGCAGCAGCAACCGAGCGGGAGGGCCTCACGGCTCTCCCGCCGGCCTGCGTCTAGCGTCCCGCAGGTCAGCAAGCGCGATCAAGCGCACGCCGGTCGACCGCTGCCAAGATCGGCGGCGTGAGCGCGACGACCGACACCTTCGCCCGCTTCGTCGACCTGCTGGCGGTGACGCTCGACGACCACGAGGCGCGCAGCGAGGAGCTGGCCGCGCGGCTGCACGTGTCTCGATTCCACTTCGACCGGCTCGTCTCGGCCGCCGCCGGCGAGCCGCCCGCGACTCTCCGTCGCCGCATCCTGCTCGAGCGGGCGGCCCACCGGCTGATCACGACGGACGACGACGTGCTTCACGTCGCCCTCGACGCCGGCTACGCCTCGCACGAGGCGTTCACGCGGGCGTTCGGGCGCGCCTACGGATCGGCACCCTCCCGCTGGCGGAGACGGCCGACGAGCTTCCGGATCGACGCACCCAGCAAGGTGCACTTCAACCCGCCGGGAGGCCTCCGGGTCCCGGCCGACAGGAAGGTGACCTCCATGGATCTCCTCACACGGATGGTCGAGCATCACGTCTGGCTCGTCGGGGAGATGCTGATCCGAGCCGAACGCCTCGGCGACGACGTGCTCGATGCGCCGGTCGAGATCTCGGTGGAGGGGATCGACGACGAGCCGACGCTGCGCTCGCTGCTCTCGCGCCTCGTGGGACAGCTCGCGATGTGGGACGCCGCAACCCACGACGAGCCGTACGACTTCGGCGTCGAGGAGGGCGAGAGCGTCGCGGAGATGCGCTCCAGGCTGGCCGAGTCGGGCCCGGCGTTCCTCGCTCAGGTGCATGCGATCGTCGCCGAGGGACGGCTGGACGAGACGTTCGTCGACGCGATCTGCGACCCGCCCGAGATCTTCACCTACGGCGGGATGATCGCCCACGTCCTGACGTTCGCGGCGCACCGGCGGACGCTGGTCTGCGGCGCGCTGATCGACGCCGGCATCCACGACCTCGGCAGCGGCGACCCGATGCGCTGGGTCGCCGAGCCCGCTTGAAGGAGGTTCCACGATGATCGAGTCCCACGAGCTCGTCGCCCTCTTGCAGCTGGCCCGCGACGAGGAGTGCCGCTTCGTCTCGCGCCTGACCGAGGACGAGCGGGAGGCAATCGGCACCCTCGAGGCGCCGGCCGCGAAGGACGTGCTCGCGCACATCGCGGGCGCGAAGGCGGCGATGGCGGCGGCCCTCGTCGCCGCGGGTGCGGGCGAGGATGCCGACCCCTCGCACGATCGGGAGGCGTTGTTCAACGCGAACCACGCTCGGCCGTTCGACGAGGTCGAGAGCGACGCCGAGCGCTGCTCGGACACGCTCGTGGCGGAGGTCGAGCGACTCCCCGCAGCTGCCCTCGCCTCCTCGCCGGCGTGGATCGACGAGCCGACACTGAGCGACGAAGTGGTGATGTACGGCGTCACCCACTCGCTGACGCACCTCTTCGACCCGCTCTTCGCCCGGGGCGAAGCCGACGACGCCGTGCGAGCTCAGCAGCGACTGCTCGACGCGCTGCCGGACGGCGCCAACGCGGAGCTCCGGGCCGGCGCCCTTTACAACCTCGGTTGCCTCCACGCCCGGCTCGGCCGCGACGACGAGGCTGTGGCGCTGCTCCTCGAGGCGACGGCGCTGGAGCCGGGCCTCGCCGACCACGCCCGCGACGACTCGGATCTACGCTCGATTCGGGCTCGGCTGCCGGCGTGAGCGGCCGAGCTACGAGGCGTCGGCGAGCAGCGCGTCGAGATCGAGCGGCGCGCTGAACATCGCGACGGCGCCGTCGTTCCCACGCGGCCACTCCTCCTCGGGCCGGTCGCGGTAGAGCTCGACGCCGTTCTCGTCCGGATCGCGGAGGTAGATCGCCTCGCTGACGCCGTGGTCGCTGGCACCGTCGATCGGGTGCCCAGCGGCGAGCACGCGCCGCAGCGCATCGGCGAGCGTGGCGCGGTCGGGGTAGCGAATCGCCGTATGGAAGAGGCCCGTCGTCCCGGGCGGAGGCGGCGAGCCGTCCTTCGACTGCCACGTGTTGAGCCCGATGTGGTGGTGATAGCTGCCCGCGGCGACGAACGCGGCGCCGTCGCCCATCCGCTGCTGCAGCTCGAAGCCGAGGATGCCGCAGTAGAAGCCGAGCGCGCGCTCGAGGTCGGCCACCTTCAGGTGGACGTGGCCGATGTCGACTCGCGGATCGATCGCCATGGTTCAATCGTGCCATGTTCGAGCGCTCGGCCGAGCTCTACGACCTCGTCTACGGGTTCAAGGACTACGCCGGCGAGGCGCGGCGCGTCGACGAGCTGATTCGCGAGCGGCGGCCCGAGGCGCGCTCGCTGCTCGACGTCGCGTGCGGCACCGGCAAGCACCTGGCGCTCCTCGCCGACCGGTATCCCGACGTGGCCGGGCTCGACCTCGACGAGGGCCTCCTCGCCGTCGCCCGCGAGCGGCTGCCGCACATCCCGCTCCACCACGCCGACATGACGTCGTTCGACCTCGGCCGGCGCTTCGACGCCGTCACCTGCCTCTTCTCGGCGATCGGCTACGCCGGGACGGAGGAGAAGCTGCGCGCCGCGATCGGGGCGATGGCCCGTCATCTCGAGCCGGGCGGCGTCCTGATCGTCGAGCCCTGGCTCGAGCCGCAGGACTGGAAGCCTGGGCATCTGCACCTGCTCACGGTCGACGAGCCCGACGTGAAGATCGCGCGGGCAACGGTCGCCGGGCTCGAGGAGACGACGTCGATCATGGACTTTCACTACCTCGTGCGTCACGAGAGCCGGCGCCCAGCGGTTCAGCGAGCATCACGAGGCTGCGCTCTTCACGCGAGAGCAGTACACCGCCGCGTTCGAGGCCGCCGGGCCTCGCGGTCGAGCGCGACGAGGAGGGCCTGATCGGCCGCGGGCTCTACCTCGGGACGGCGCCCTAGACCCGCTCGCCCGCCAGCGCCCAGAGCACGAAGGCAAGCCAGTGGACGCCGATCACGTCCGTCTGGATTCCGAGCGCGAGCACCGCGACGAGTGCGGCGCCGAGCCAGGGGGCGCGCGGCAGGATCCGCAGGAGCAGCGAGATGTTCCACGCGATGAACGCGAGCATTCCGAGGAGCCCCACCTCCACCCCGAGCTCGGTGTAGGTCGACTCCCCGGCCTTGATCTCCTCGCCGGTCCGCTTCGCCGTCACGCCGGCGTTGCCAAGACCGAAGCCCTGCGGATGGCGAACGACGGTGCGAATCCCCTCGCGCAGACTGTCGAGGTGGCTGTCCACCGAGGCTTCGTCGAGGCTCGTCGGATCGCCGCTCGAGCCCGGGTCCTGCGCCGCGTTGGCGCGCAGGAACGCGAGCTCGGCGGGTGTGAACCTCGTCTCCGGGCCGATGTCCGGGTAGGCCCGGACGAAGAAGAAGCCCGTCACGACGAGCACGGTCGCCGCGGCGAGCGGCCACCAGCTGCGGAGGGCGTACGCGAGCACGACGAGCGCGAGCGCAAGCGCGGCGATCGCGGTCCTCGAGTAGGTGAAGAGGAGGCCGACGAGGAGCAGGCCGCTGAGGGCGCTCAGCCAGCGCGCGCGCTCCCAGGCCGCCGCGACGAGCAGCGCGACGAGCAGCAGGTAGGCGGTGGCGAGCGGGCTGAGGAACGTCGAGACGAGCCGGCGCAGCGGCCGTTCGTCGCCGGGGTTGTAGACGAAGTTCTCGGGCAGGCCCGAGACGGCCGGCCCGTAGTCGAGCCCGAGCTGCTCCGAGAACCAGCCGGGCACTCCCGAGTTGCGCCACGTCTCGAGGGGAATCGCGTAGACGTCGATCAGCCCCCAGGCGGCGACCGCGGCGGCCGTTCCCAGCACGAGCAGCCCGACCCGGCGGAGGTCGTCTCGCCCGAGGTAGAGGCTGCGGCCGAGCACGTAGGCGGCGACCGGCGTGAGCGCGTGGCGCGCGCCGAAGAGGATCCCGCGGCCGGAGGCATCCCCGCCGAGCCAGTCCTGCGGCAGCACCGCGTAGAGCACGACGAAGCCGGCGAAGACGAGCGCGAGCCAGTCGGTCACGATCGGCTTGAACGGGATCCCTCGCCGGCTCCAGACGACGACGCCGAGCGCCGCAGCGAGCAGCAGCTCCTTCCAGGCCGAGACGACGTCGAGCGCGAATCCGCGGACGCCGAGATCCCAGAGCATCGCCATGACCACGTTGTGGAACGGCAGCCCGACGATGAACGCGTAGAGGGCGTACCTGGGGAAGCGCTCGGCCAACGCCTGCTCAGCCAACGATGGCCGCGAGCGTCATCCCGAGATTCACGATCCGCGTGCCGTCAGGAAAGAGCTCCTCCAGATCGCCGGGGCCGAGCAGGCGGTTCTCCTTCGCCCACGGCTTACCGGCGAGCTCGTAGCCGCGGTGGGCGAGCGGCTCGGGCAGCCAGTGGAGAAGCGGCAGCCGCGTGTGGACGTCGACCGGGAACCAGCGATTCGGGGTGGTGATGAACGCTCGCGGCGCGACGCGCAGCGCCTCGGCGACGAAGCGGCGCTGCGCCTCGAGCCCGCCCACGTGCTCGATCACCGCGTTCGAGTAGACGACGTCGAAGCTCGCGTCCTCGAAGGGGAGCGCGGCGCCGTTCCCCTGGACGTAGCGGACGGCCGGATAGCGTGCGGTGAACCTCGTCCCCTCGTGCTGGCCGAGCGCGGTGACCCGCTCCGGCCACGGATAGGCCTGCTCGAAGTAGTTCAGGGTGCCGCAGCTTCCGTGCTCGGTGACCTCGATCTCGCCGAAGCCGACGTCGTCGACGCCGATGTCGAGCACGGTGGTCTCGGCCGTCGGGCGGATCGTCTCCAGGAAGAGCCCGAGCTTGCGGCGCCGGGAGCGGAGCGAGATCGCGTCGACGAGCCTCATCAGGGGACAACAGTAAGGTCTGATCCGGTGATCGAGGCAGTCGTCAGGCCGGTCGGGCCGTACTCGCTGCGGCTCAGCTCGCGCCGCGACGTCTTCGAGAGCCCGCTTCCCGGCGGCGGCAGCGGGCTCGCGTGGCAGAGGCGCGACGGGACGATGACGCTGCGCGCGCCGGACGAATCGGGGATCGAGCTCCTCCGCTTCATGCTCGCGCTCGACGACGACACGGCGGAGTTCGGACGTCGCTTCCGCTCGGATCCGCTGCTCGGCCGGTCGGTTCGCGAGCTCGCCGGGCTGCGGCCGCTGCGGCTGCCGACGGTCGCCCAGTCGGTGCTGCGGGCGATCTGCGGCCAGCTGATCGAGGCGCGGCGCGCGCGGGCGATCGAGCGGGCGGTGATCCGCACCTGCGCCGAGCCCGCGCCGACACGCGAGGCGATCGGGCGGCTCGCGCCCGCCGAGCTGCGGCGGCTGGGACTTGCGACCCACCGCGCCTCGGCGCTCGTCCGGCTCTGCCGTACCGTCGACCTCGAGCGGCTGCGCGAGCTCCCGATCGAGGCCGTCGAGGCCCGGCTGCTGCGCGAGCGCGGCTTCGGGCGTTGGTCGCTCGGGATCGTGGCGCTCGAGGGCCTCGGCAGCTATCGCCACGGCCTCGTCGGCGATCTCTCGCTCGTCAAGCTCTGCTCGGCGCTCCGCGGTCGCTGGGTCGAGCTGCCGGAGACGGCGGAGCTGCTCGAGCCCTACGAGGAGTGGGCGGGGCTCGCCGGCGTCTACCTCCTCGCGGGCTGGCACCGCGGCCTCGTTCCCGGCGCGAGCGCGGACGTCGCCCGAGCGGTGCGGGTAGCGGCGCGCCGAGCCGCCTAGACTCCGCCCATGGTCGACGAGCGGAAGATCGCGATCCTCGGCGCCGGGAAGATCGGCGAGGCGCTCGTCGCGGGCCTCCTCTCGTCCGGCTGGCGCGAGCCCGGCGAGATCTCGGCCTCGACCCGCCGCGAGGAGCGCGTCGCCGAGCTGCGCGAGCAGCACGGAATCGAGGTCACGCAGTCGAACGCGGAGGCCGCGGCGCGGGCGGCGCTCGTCGTGATCGCGGTCAAGCCGCAGGACATCGAGACGCTCCTCGGCGAGATCGGCACGCTGATCCAGCCCGACCAGACCGTCCTCTCGATCGCCGCTGCGATCCCGACGGCGGCGATCGAGCGCCACCTCGGCAGCGGCGTTCCCGGTCGTGCGCGCGATGCCGAATACGCCGGCGATCGTCCACGAGGGGATCGCGGGGATCTGCGCCGGCTCGCACGCCGGCGAGAAGCATCTGAGCCTGGCCGAGGAAGCGCTTCGCCATCTCGGCGGTGTGGTTCGCGTCTCCGAGCCGTACATGGACGCCGTCACCGCCGTCTCCGGCTCGGGGCCTGCGTACTTCGCGCTCCTCGCCGAGGCGATGATCGAGGCGGGGATCCTGCTCGGGCTCTCGCGCGAGATCTCGACGCAGCTCGTCGTCCAGACGATGCTCGGAACGGCGAAGCAGCTCCGCGACCTGAAGATGCATCCCGTCGAGCTCCGCGAGATGGTGACCTCACCGGGCGGGACGACGATCGCGGCGATTCGCGAGCTCGAGCAGGCAGGCGTGCGCGCGGCGTTCCTGAACGCGATCCAGGCGGCGATGGAACGCTCGAAGGAGCTCGCGCGCGGCGAGCAGGCGTGACCGACGTCGAGATCCGGGTGCTCGACGACCCGGCCGAGGCGGCGGGTGAGTTGCTCGCGGAGGCAGCGGTGGCAGGCGCGAATCTGGCGCTCTCGGGTGGATCGACGGTCGGGAGGGCGTACGAGGTCGCCGCTCGGCTCCAGGCGTCGTGGCGCGACGTGCACGTCTGGTTCGGCGACGACCGGGCAGTGCCGCCCGACGACGAGCGCTCGAACTACCGGCTCGTCCGCGAGTCGCTGCTCGACTCGCTCGAGACTCCGCCGATCGTCCATCGCATCCAGGGCGAGCAGCCGGCGGAGGCGGCGGCTGCTCTCTACGACGGTGAGCTGGAAGGCGTCGTGCTCGACCTGGCGCTGAACGGGATCGGGGAGGATGGACATACGGCGTCGCTCTTCCCGCGCGCTCAGTCGCTCGAGGAGAAGGAGCGACGCGCCGTCGCCGCAGAGGCCGGCCTCGAGCCGTTCGTGCCGCGGGTGACGCTGACGCTGCCCGTCTTCGCGGCCTCCGACCTGCTCGTCTACCTCGTCACGGGCGAGGGCAAGGCGGAGGCGTCCCGACGCGCCTTCGCCGCGGAACCGAGCGCAACGACCCCGGCGAGCCTCGTCCGCGGCCGCCGCACGATCGCGCTCCTCGACCCCGCAGCCGCGTCGCTTCTGGACGTCTGAGCCCAGGCTCGCTCAGGCCGGAAGCAGCGGCGACGTGAGCTCCGCGGACATCCCGCGCCGGGCCGCAAGCGCCTGGAGGACGAGCACGGTGTCGGCGACGGGCATGTCCTCGAGATATGCGTCGCGGGTCTCGAACGACTCGAGCACGCGCTCGACCGCGTCGACGTAGCCGAGGACGTCTTCCGCGGCGACGAACGCGAGAGCATCGCCGACATCCGAAGGGAACTCATCGCGAATCCGGATGTAGTCGGCGTGCACCCGAGCGTCGTCCCACTCGCCGAGCACGAGGCACGCGAGCGCCGCCGCATAGCGGCCGATCGGCGACTCGGCCTCCGCCGCTCCGGCTTCGAGCGCCCAGCGAGCGTCGGCCTCGGCGCCCTCCCAGTCGCCGGCGAGGACGCGCGCCTTGATCGCGCCGATCGGACGCCCCCAGCTGCCGGGCGGAGCTTCGGGCCAGCTCTCGCGATAGCGCTCGGCGGCGCGGGCGAACCACTCACGCCCGTCGCCACCCGCCATCAGCGCCGCGAGCCCCGCCGCGCCTGCCGCATTCCCCATCCGCGTGAGCTGGCGCTGCCGCTCGTCGCCGCTCGCCGGAAGCCGCCGCTCCCCATCCGCGTAGCGCTCTTCCGCCCGCCGGCGCGCCTCGATCCAGTCCGCGGTCATCGCCGAATCGTAGAGCCGGAAGGGGGATGCCGACCGTCCGCAGAATCGGATATGCTGCCGTCCAGCGCCGCTCGCCGCCTAGCTCGTGCGAGTGCGCGGATTCTTCTCAGAAGGCGCAGCGCAAACCTGCGCTGCATACATGTCAGAGGCGATACTGAACCCGACCAACATGTCGGATGCCGCGGATGGCCTGCAGGCCGACGCGCTCCGGGCACACGACTGGGCCGGCGAGCCCTTCCTCCACCCCGGTGAGGAGCCAGCCCAGGCCCTCGCGCCGGGGACCGCGCGCCGCCTCGCCCTCGACGAGGCGCTCGCCGAGCTCGACGCCGGGCGCTCGGCTCCGTCGTCGAGCTGGAAGGTTCGCTTCGGCCTGATGCTCGGGCTCGAGCGAGTCCTCTCCTCGAAGCCTCCCACCACCGCGGCGGGCACGGAGCTGCGACGGCACCAGATCGACGCGCTCGCCGGGATGCTGACCGAGCTGATCGCCGCGAATCAGCGCTCGGCCCTCGAGTACGAGAACGGCAACGGCAACGGGCACGCCGAGGCCGAGCCAGAGGTCGACGAGGACGACGAGCTGGGCGAGTCCGAGAACGAGGACGACGAGGAGCTGGCGGCGGAGTACGAGGGTGAGGACGCCGGCGCCGAGCGCCGCTATCGCTTCCGCCATCCGACGGCCTCGGGGAAGACGATCGCAGCCGCCGGGTTCGTCGAGGCCGCGCGCTCGCTCGGAATCCTGATCCTCACCCATCGCCGCCTCCTCGTCACCCAGTTCCGCAACGACCTGACGACGGAGGGGTACGGCGACCGCTTCACCGACGCGATCGAGACCGGGAAGGAGCCGTTGCGCCGCGATCCGATCACGATCCAGACCTACGCCTGGTTCGCCCGCCACGTCGACTCGATCTCGCGAGAGGCGTACCAGCTCGTGATCTGCGACGAGGCGCACACGGCGCTCGGCGAGAAGACGAGTGCGGCGATCCGGAGCTTCCCCGAGCCGATCTTCATCGGGATGACGGCCACCGAGCAGCTGATCGCGAAGCAGGTCTCGGACGTCTTCCCCGCTTCCGTCGACGACCTCCCGCTCGCGGACGCCGCGCGGCGCGGCCTGATCGCCCCGCTCCGCTGCCTCCGCCTCGCGCCGGCCGCGGCGATCAACTCCGTCCCGATCGTCGGCGGCGACTTCGAGGAGCGCGCTCTCGCCGCCGCGCTCGACCATCAGGCGCTGAACCAGGCCGCCGCCAGCCTCTATCGGGAGCGCTTCGACTCGACGCCCGGAATCGTCTACGCAGCGGGCGTCGACCACGCCTACAACCTCGCGCAGGAGTTCCGCGCCGCCGGGCTCAAGGCCGAGGCCGTCTCCGGCAAGACGCCTCCCGTCCGGCTCGCCGAGACCCTCGCCGCCTACGAGCGGGGCGAGATCAACGTCCTGATCAACGCGATGCTGCTCGCCGAGGGCTGGAACTCGCCGCGCGCGACGATCTGCATGCACCTCGCGCCGACCGCGTCGAAGCGGGTCTACCAGCAGCGGATCGGCCGGATCATGCGGACGCACCCGCGCAAGGAGGCCGGAATCGTCGTCGACTTCGTCGTCAAGTCGGCCACCCACTCGGATCGCGTGGTCTCGCTCCACTCCCTGCTCGACTCCGACTTCTATCGCGAGGGTGCACGCGTGACACCGGCGCCGCGCCGCCGCGTTCAGCGCCGCGCCCGGCGCCAGCTCTCGCCGGCGAACTGGCTCGTTCCGGTGACGCCCGATGTCGCCCGTCGGCTCGCCGTGATCCAGCGCGAGTGGCAGCGGATCGATCCGAAGTTCATGGACGAGGACGAGCAGCGCTACTGGGCGACGATCGCCGGCCGCCAGCTCCGCTTCGACCAGCGCGCCGAGTTCGCGAAGAAGTTCGCCGAAAGTCGAGCGTCCAAGGTCGCGCTCGAGCAGTTTCTGTCGGTGTGCGCCGCGGAGAACCCCAACCGGCGCCTGCGGATGACCGCGCTCCAGGATCGCGTCTCGATGCTCGTCGAGCGCGCCGAGTTCGACGATCTCGTCACCCTCGTGAGCCAGGCGCCGCCCTGGGACAAGGACCGCGCGGCGGGCGTCCGGATCCTGCTGCGCGCGATCGGCGAGGGCAAGGCCAATGCGCCGGATCAGATCCTCCAGCGCTGGACGTGGCGCTTGGCCCGAGCGACGCGGAAGATCCAGGATCGCCGCGCGAGCGCGGAGTTCCCCGAGGCGAAGCGGCTGCTCGGAGCGGTCGCGAACTCTCGCGGCCACCGGCACGAGGAGAACGTGGGCCGGCTCGTGCAGGTGGCGAAGGCGCTGCCGCTCGAGGTCGGAGCCGCGCTGCTCGCATCGGCCGAGGGGTATACGCCGCGTGCGACCTCTGCGCTCGACCGCGCGCGCGAGGAGCTCGGGGAGACGACGGCGATTGCGAACGCGCTCGCGGACAACCTGCCCGCGCCCAAGGCTCCGGCCCGCAAGCAGCGCCGGCGGCGGAAGCGGAAGAAGAGCGGCGACGGTCAGGGCCAGCAGCAGAACGGGCAACAGAACGGGCAGCCGAGCGGAACCGAATCGTCCGCGAACGGATCGGCCGCTGCGCCGGCGGACGGCCAGCCGTCCGACCAGCCGTCGCGATCGCGGCGACGACGCCGGCGCAAGCCGAGTAGCGCGAGCGCATCCGGGCCGGCGAACGGCGTTGCAGCGCCGGCCGCGCCTCCGGAATCCGTAACGTCCACGTAACCCGACGCGGCTACCGTTAGGTGCCGATGCTCGTGCTGCTGGCCATCGGCTTCGTCGCGGGGATCGTCACCGCGCTCTCTCCCTGCGTCCTACCGGTGCTCCCGATCGTGCTCGCCGGCGGCGCCACGGGCCGGCGCCCGCTCGCGATCATCGCCGGGATCGTCGTCAGCTTCACCGTCTTCACCCTCTTCGCGGCGTGGCTCCTCGACCAGATCGGCCTGCCGGACGACTTCCTCCGCAACCTGGCGATCGCGCTGCTCTTCCTCGTCTCGCTCACGCTGCTCGTGCCCCAGGTCGGCGAGCTCGTCGCCCGGCCGCTTCAGCGCCTGACCCGTCGGCGCTCGGGCGACCTCGGCGGCGGCTTCCTGCTCGGCGCGAGCCTCGGCCTCGTGTTCGTCCCGTGCGCAGGGCCCATTCTCGCCGCGATCACGACGATCGCCGCGACGCGCGAGATCGGGATCCAGGGAATCGGGCTCACGCTCGCCTTCGCCGTCGGCGCCGCCCTGCCGATGCTGGCGATCGCGTTCGCGGGTCAGGGCGCGGCGGCACGGCTTCGCTCGCGCGCGCAGGCGCTGCGCATCGTCAGCGGGGTTCTCATCGCCGCGGCTGCCTTCGCGATGGCGCTGGGGCTCGACCAGGATCTGCAGCTGAAGGTGCCGAACTACGTCGAGGCGGTTCAGGAGCGGCTCGAAGGCTTTGCCGACGACGAGCTCGAGGAGCTGACGGGAGCGCGCGAGCCCGAGGTGGTCGCCGAGAACGACACGAGCGCGCTCGAGGACTACGGCCCGGCGCCGGAGTTCGCCGGTCTCGTCGGCTGGCTCAACTCGAAGCCGCTGACGCTGGCCGGGCTCCGCGGCAGGGTCGTCCTGATCGACTTCTGGACGTACTCCTGCATCAACTGCCTGCGCACGCTCCCGTACATCACCGAGTGGGACGAGCGCTACCGGCGAAGCGGCCTCACGATCGTCGGCGTACACACGCCCGAGTTCGCCTTCGAACGGGTCAGGGCGAACGTCCGCGACAACGCCGAGAAGCTGGGGATCCGGTACCCGATCGCGCTCGACAACGACTTCGGGACGTGGAACGCGTGGCACAACCAGTACTGGCCGGCGAAATACCTGATCGACCGCGCGGGGCACGTCCGCTACTACCACTTCGGCGAGGGCGACTACGACGAGTCGGAGGCCGCGATTCGCGAGCTGCTTACGGAGCGAACTGACGCGGATCTCCCGGCCCCGGCCGACCTTGCCGACGAGAGCCCGCACGGCCTCGTCACGCCCGAGAGCTATCTCGGGTACCAGCGGCTCGCCCGCTACGTGGGGACGGCGATCGCGCGAGATCGGGAGCAGGCCTACGCCTTCGCCCCCAGGCTCGAGGACAACGAGCTGACCCTCGACGGCCGCTGGCAGGTCGAAGGGGAGCGCGCAACCGCCGGCCGCGACGCGAAGCTGCGCCTGCGCTATCGAGCGAGCGACGTCTTCCTCGTGCTGACGGGCCGCGGCTCGGTGCAGGTGCTCGTGGACGGCCGCGAGGAGCGCCGCGTGCGCGTCACCGGCGATCGGCTCTACACCCTCGTCGAGCGGCCGCAGGTCGGCGAGCATCTGCTCGAGCTGCGCTTCTCGCCCGGCGTCTCGGGCTATGCGTTCACGTTCGGGTAACACCGGTTAGGCTCGCGGAGATGACCGAAGCGCCCGCGCCCGATCGCTACGACCGAATGCTCTATCGGCGCTGCGGCCGCAGCGGGCTCAAGCTTCCGGCCATCTCGCTCGGGCTCTGGCACAACTTCGGCCACGTCGACGACTTCGAGACCGGGCGGGCAATCGTTCGCCGCGCCTTCGATCTCGGAATCACCCACATCGACCTCGCGAACAACTACGGGCCGCCGTACGGCGCCGCCGAGGAGAACTTCGGCCGGATGCTCCGCGACGATCTGCGCCCGTACCGCGACGAGCTCGTGATCTCGACCAAGGCGGGCTACGACATGTGGCCCGGGCCGTACGGCGAATGGGGGTCGCGCAAGTACGTGCTCGCGAGCCTCGACCAATCCCTCGGCCGGATGGGGCTCGACTACGTCGACCTCTTCTACTCGCACCGCTTCGATCCCGAGACGCCGCTCGAGGAGACGCTAGGCGCGCTCGACACCGCCGTTCGGCAAGGAAAGGCGCTCTATGCCGGGATCTCGTCCTACTCGGCCGAGAAGACTCGTGAAGCAGCGGCGATCATGCGGAGTCTGGGGACCCCGATCGTGATCCACCAGCCCTCTTACTCGATGCTCAACCGTTGGATCGAGCCGGAGCTCCTGGACACGCTCGAGACCGAGGGAATCGGCTGCATCGGCTTCTCGCCGCTCGCCCAGGGGATCCTGACCGACCGCTACCTCGACGGGATTCCGAGTGGCTCTCGCGCGGACACGAAGGACAGCGCGCTCTCGCCGAGCCAGCTGACCGACCAGACGCTCGCCAAGGTGCGGGCCTTGACGGAGATAGCCCGCGGTCGGGGGCAGACGCTGGCCCAGCTCGCGCTCGCCTGGACGCTCCGCGACTCCCGGATGACCTCGACGCTCGTCGGCGCCAGCAGCGTCGAGCAGCTCGAGGCGAACGTCGCTTCGCTCGACGCCCTCGACTTCACGCAGGCTGAGCTCGCCGAGATCGACCGCTACGCGACCGAGAGCGACATCAATCTCTGGTCGCGCTCGAGCGAGAGCTGACGCCGATCCGCTGCTCTACTGCCCGCGAGCAGCGTCGTCGTCCGACTCCTCGTCGCGCTCGCGCAGAAAGCGCGTGAGCTCGGCGGCCAGCGAGTCCCCCGAGGGCAGGTCCTCGTGCTCCTCGAGGTCGAGCTCGTCCGTTCGCCGCTCGAGCTCCTCCACGTAGGCGGACGTCTCCGCATCCGAGGAGACCGCTTCGGTCACCTGCTCCGAGTACGTCTCCTCCGCCTCCGCGAGCTCGGCAGTGTCGATCGGGACGTCGAGCAGCGCTCCCAGCCGGTCGCAAAGCGCCCGCGCCGCCCTCGGGCTCGGGGCGAGCGAGACGTAGTGCGGCACTGCCGCCCAGAGGCTCGCCGCCGGAATGCCGGCCTCGCGGCAGGCATCCTGGAGCACGCCGACGATCCCGGTCGGCCCCTCGTAGCGCGAATGCTGGAGACCGAGGCTCTCGACGAGCGACGGGTCGCTCGCAGCACCCGTCACCGGCGCGGCTCGCGTGTGCGGAACGTCGGCCAGGAGCGAGCCGAGCGTCACCACGAGCTCGACGCCGTAGTCGCGGGCCAGCTCGATCACGAGCCCGGAAAACGTGCGCCACCGGAGGCTCGGCTCGACCCCGAGCAGCAGGATCACGTCCCGCTCGGTGTCGGGAATCCGAGCGTGGTAAAAGGCGTTCTCGGGCCAGTCGATCGTCCGGGTCAGGCCCTCGTCGAGCGACACGTGCGGGCGATTGGACTGAAAGTCGACGAAACCCTCGGGGTCGATCTCGGCGAAGCGCTCCGCCTCCCAGACCCGGGCGAGATAGCCGCCGGCGAGCGTCGCGCCCTGACCGCCGTCGTTCCAGCCGCGAAACGCCGCGACGAGCACGGGGCTCCTCAGTTGCGGACGCGCCGCAGTCCGCAGTTCCTCGCTTGCCATCGGGAAAGTCTAGTCCCGCACGAGCGGAGCGGGCGTCCGCCAGAGCGCGGTCGCGAGCCCGACCGTCCACGCCCACACCGCCGCCGCAAGCCCCACGTGGCCGAGCACGAGCCACCAGGGAAGCTGATTGCGGTACTGGATCTCGCCGACGCCCATCTGCAGCAGGAGGAGCGCCAGCAACACCGCGGTCGCCTGGAAGAACCCCGGCACCCGGCGACGTTCACGGACGACCCAGACGACGAGGAGAAGGAATGAGATTCCGAAGGCGGCGGTCGCCCGAACGTGCCACCAGACTGCATCGAGGAGGTTCCAGAAACGGTCGATCTCGGCGCTGTCGCCCGGGTGAGGGCCGGCTGCCGTCGAGAGGGTCCCCGTCACGACCAGGATCCCGCAGGCGACGACGAGCACGAGCGCCGTCAGCGCGCAGCCACGGCGGAGTCGGGCGAGTCGACGCGCCCTCGCGCGTTGCCCCAGGCCTCCACGGCAAGCGCGACCGCGCCCGCGAGCACGACGAGAGCAAGCAGGAAGTGCGTCCCCACCATCAGCGGATGCAGGTCGAGCCTGATCGTCAGCAGGCCGAGCGGCGCCTGCGCGATCGTGCCCGAGGAAGACGCCGGCCGCGATCCACGTCGCGCCGCGCGCGAGCCCGGGAGTCCGGGGAGCGGCAATCCACGCGGCGAGGCTGAGCAGGATCGGCGCGAGCGCGACGACGCGGTTGCCGAACTCGATCGTCGAGTGCTCGCCGACGGCGGGGAAGAAGGCGCCTTCCTGGCAGCCGGGCCACGACTCGCAGGCGAGCCCGGAGCCGGTCAGCCGGACGAGCGCGCCCGTGAGCACGATCACGTAGAGCGAGATCGCCGACGCCAGCGCGAGCTGGAGGTAGCGCGCCGGCGAGATCGCGCGCGACCGGCTGCGGGCGACTGCCGTGTCGTCCATCAGGCGAGGACCACGCCGGAACCAGCGTCGACGCGGCCGATGCGGGCGACGAAGAGCTCACGGGCAGCAAACGTGGCCGTCAGCACGGCGGCCTTCTCGGCGGGCACGGAGACGAGGAGCCCGCCGGCGGTCTGCGGGTCGTACGCGAGCGCCAGCAGCTCGTCCGTCGTGCTCGCGTCCACCGCTCCGCTCGCGAAGTCGCGGTTCCTCCGGTCGCCGCCCGTCCGCACGCCGTCCCGCGCGAGCTCGAGCGCCCCGGGCAGCACGGGCAGCGCCGCTGCGTCCAGGACGACCCGAACCGCGCTGCGCTCGGCGAGCTCGTGGGCGTGGCCGAGCAGCCCGAACCCGGTCACGTCGGTGACGGCGGTCGGCTCGAAGGGCCGCAGCGCGTCGGCGGCCTCCCGGGCGAGCTCCGTCATCTGCGCGCTCGCCCGCGCGAGCCCCTCCTCGTGTCGCCTGCCCTCGCGGGCCGCGTGGAGCAGGAGGCCCGTTCCGAGCGGTTTCGTCAGGAACAGCACGTCGCCGGGACGGGCGCCGGCCTTCGTCCAGATGCCATCCGGATGAACGGTTCCGACGACGGCGAGGCCGTACTTCGGCTCCTCGTCGCGCAGAGTGTGGCCGCCGGCGAGAATTCCGCCCGCGGCCGCGACCTGGTCGGCTGCGGCGGCGAAGATCGCCGCGATCGTCTCGTTCGGGAGGCTCTCCGGAAACGCGGCGATCGAGAGCGCGAGCAGAGGCGAGCCGCCCATCGCGAAGACGTCGTTCAGCGCATTCGTCGCAGCGATCCTGCCGTAGAGAGCCGGATCGTCGACGAGAGGCGGGAAGAAATCGACGGTGAAGACGAGCGCCCGGTCCGCGTCGAGCCTGTAGACCGCGGCATCGTCGGACGGAGCCAGGCCGACGAGCAGGTTCTCGGCATCGGCCGGCACGAGTCCCTGCACGAGCTCCTCGAGCCGAGCGGCCGAGAACTTGGCTGCGCAGCCACCGCTCTTCGCGAGGTCGGTCAGTCTGACGGCGCTCATCGCCCGAACCTTATGCCCAGGAAGAAGCTCTAACGGAATGACGATCGGCTCAGTGCTTCATTGCGTTAGAGCTTCTAAATGCGACGACCGGGAGGGCACCCGGTCGTCGCGCTCAGGGGAGGAGGATTGCTGCTCCTCGTTCGCCGCCGGGCCTGCCGCTCCTGCCGCCGGTCTGAGATAGTCGACCCGTGCCGTCCGCACTCGTCACAGGAGGATCGTCCGGAATCGGGCTCGCGATCGCGCGCATGCTGGCGGAGGAGGGCTACGGATTGACGCTCGCCTCGCGCACGGCCGACAAGGTCGAGGCGGCGGCGGGCGAGCTCGACGCGCTGGCGGTGGCGGCCGACGTCTCGAAGCCGGAGGACTGCGAGCGGGTCGTCGCCGAGCACGTGGCGCGGCACAGCGGCCTCGACGTGCTCGTCAACTCGGCCGGCATCGGGATCGCAGGCCGCGTCGAGGACGCGCAGCTCAAGCACATCGACCGGCAGCTGAACATCAACCTCCGCGGGCTCGTCCTCGTCACCCAGGCTGCGATTCCACATCTCCGCGCGTCCAAGGGCTGGGTAATCAATCTCGCCTCGATCGCCGGCACGGTGGCAGTCCCGATCCTCCCGATCTACGCAGCCTCCAAGGCCGCTGTGATCTCGCTCACGAAGTCGCTCAATGCCGATCTGGACGACGACGGGGTTCGCTCGATCGCGATCTGTCCGGGCTTCGTGGACACGCCGATGGCGGAGTTCGCCGGACTTTCGGGCGAGGAGATGATCCAGCCGGAGGACTGCGCGGAGGTCGTGCGAATGTGCCTCAGGCTGAGCCCGAAAGCACGCGTCCCGCAGGTCGTGATCGAGCGCGTGGGCGCCAGCGGCGTCGCAGGCTAGCCCGCCGCCGGCTCAGCGCCGTAGCTCGCGCTCGACCGCGGCGGTGAGCTCCCGCACCGAGAACGTGCCCTCGAACCGCTCCTTGACGAGGCCGTCGGCTCCGACCAGGAACGTAAACGGCTCGGAGGGAAGCTTCCACTCCTTCACCCAGCGATTCGTCCCCTTCGTCGGATCGTTGCCTTCGAAGATCTCGACGTGGATGAAGCGAATCTTCGACTTCGCGAACCTCTTTCGCACGGCTCCCACCACGTCGACGACCGGCCCACAGGTCCTGGTGGTGCAGAACTGCGGCGTCGCGAACGCGACGACGAACGGCGCCTTCTCCCTGAGCGCCTCGGCGACCGACACACGAAGCAGCTCGCGATCGGGCGGCTTCTGGGTCGAGAGAGCGTCGAGGTCGCCGCCCGTGCTGGCAAGCGTAGGCGTCTTGGAGGCGATGGCCCGGTCGCCGATCGACGGCGCCTTGCTCCGTTCCGCGACGACGACGTTTCCGAGCGCCTGGATCTTCCGTCCACCGATCGGCTCCGCGAGGATCCAGTACTTGCCCGGCCCGGGAATCTCGAGCCGGGTGACGAAGATCGCACCGGCGTCCGCCTCGTCCGAGCCCTCGATCCCGATCGGCTCGGAGGTCGCGGTCGTCTCCAGGAACGGCTTCCGTTCGAGCCCGCGAGCGAGCCAGACGCGTGCCTTCGGCCGCGTCACGACCTGTCCCTGTCCACCGACGACGAGAAACGAGAACCGCACGGAACCCGGCTCGAAGTCAGCAGTTCCAGGAACGATCGCGACGTCTTCGCCGGGTGCCCGCCAGAGCGCTTCGAGCGAGCCGGCCGAAGGTTCCTCCACCGCTTCGGTGGAGGAGCCACCGCACCCGGTGACGAGGAGGAAGAGAGCGAGGACGAGGGGGAGGACGGCCGGGCGTGGCACGCGGCGAGTCTAGCCGCGGCCTACACCCTTAATTGCCGTCTTGCCAGCCGCGGAGGATCGGACCGAGCCAGCCGCCGCAGACGGCGAGAAGGACGGGAGCCGAGAGCAGCAGAGAGAGAAGCCGCGTCTTCATCATTGAGCCTCCTTTCTTCCTTAGAACCGGATGTCCTGGAGCGCCTCGGCGGCATTCCGGAAGAGGCGAGCCGCCTCCGGATCGTCACCGCGGCGCGCAGCCAGATCGCCGAGCGCGACCCAGGCGCCCGCGCGATGGCTGACCGAGGAAAGCTGTTCGTAGGCGGCGTCCGCGGCTCGGAAGCACACCTCGGCCTCGTCGAGGCGCCCGCGCTCCATCAGCGAACGGCCGAGGACGAGCTGCGAGCCGCCGATCTCGTCGAGGAAGTCCTCGCGATCTCCGAGCAGCTCGAGCGCATGCCGTGCGTGCTTCTCGGCCTCCTCCCAGTCGCCGAGCTGGAGGTGCACCGTGCCGAGCCCGCCCATCGCCACGGCCGCGTCGCCCTGCGACTCGACCTCGACGGCGACGGCGAACGACGACTTGAGGAGCTCGATTGCCTCCTGGGGCTTGCCGAGGAGCAGGTTCAGGCCGCCGAGGTTGTTCAGCACTCGGCCGACCGTCCGCTCGTCGTTCAGCTCCTGGTAGAGCGCCTTGGCCTTCTCGGCGTAGCTGCGCGAGAGGACCCAGTGGCCGGTGCGCTCGGCGACGAGCGAGGCCTGGAAATAGCTGTTGGCGGTCATGCTGCGGTCGCCGACGGCCTGCGCCAGCTCGAGCGCGCGCTCGGCGTCCTCGCGCGCCGCCTCGAAGTCGCGCTGGCGGCGGTGGCAGCGAGAGCGCCACTGGAAGATGTCGGCCCGCAGGACGTCGCAGGGAAGCTCGGAGCGCTCGGCGAGCGTCAGCGCCTCACCGAAGAGGGCGATCGCGGTGCCGGTGCTGGAAACCTTGAAGCGACACGCGCCCAGACGGAAGACGAGCTCGGCGCGATCGAGATCCGAGAACGCGGGGCTTTCGGCGAGAGCGCGAGCCTCGGTGACGAGGTCGATGCCGCGCCTGGGGTCGCCGTCCTGCATTCGGGCCCACGCCTCACCTGAGCGAGCGCGAACCTCGAGCTCGGCGGCGTTCGTGGCTGCGACTGCGCTCCGCACGTCGTCGTAGACGGCGAGCGCGTCCTTGTAGTGATGCGCCTGCGTCAAAGCTTCGGCCTGCGTCAGCAGCGTCTCGACACGGCCGCGCTCGTCGGTGGAGACACCGCTCGCGAGGAAGGCCGGATCGACGTTGAGCCGCTGCGCGAGCCATTCCACCGTCTCCTGGGTCGGGCGCGTCTTGCCGCGCTCGATCTGGCTGACGTACTCCTTCGAGAACCGGTCACCGGCGAGCTCGGTCTGCGTGAGCCCGGCCGAGACGCGCAGGAGGCGCAGCCGATCGCCCAGTCGTCCCGAGGCGGGAGGGGCGGCGGTGAGGCGGTGAGCGGTGGGGGTGGCTTCGTTCATGGCGGTGGTTGATTCAGTGAAGTCGCAAGCGGAGTGGCGCGCCTACCCCTTTGCGGGGATCTTTGGGATGGTCGAGAAGTGAAGCGAGCCTAGCACCGAATCACTTGACCGAGCTACTTGACTTTTTGGGACATGGCTCTTAAAGTGCGGCCAACTTGCTCGCTGGACGCCAGGCGATGCAAGGGCGCGCCACCGAGAAGCGAACGCGTACCACCGGAAGCCGTGGCTGGGCCGCAGAGTCACGACCGACGGAGCGTCGCCCAGTGGCCGGCGCCTCAAAGGATCGTCCCCGGAGCCGCAGCCGGGGACGTTCCATGGTCCGAGGCAGCCCGCTCTGCGATGATCGAGGCGTGATCGCCGGCGAGACGACGTTCGCGTGGAAGCCGTCCGCGGAGCAGCTCGAGCAGGCGAACGTCGTCCGGCTCGCGCGCTCGCTCGGCTGCGCGGACTACGCCTCGCTGCACCGGCTCTCGATCGAGGAGCCGGATCGGTTCTGGCGCGCCGTCGTGGACGATCTCGAGCTCGAGCTCGCGGCGCCGTGGGAGCGCGTCCTGGACGACTCGCGCGGGATCGCGTGGACGACCTGGTTCGAAGGAGCGCGCCTGAACCTGGCGACAGCCTGCGTCCACGTCTGGGCGGAACGCACGCCCGACGCAGTGGCCGCGATCTTCGCCGGCGAGGACGGTGAGCGCAGCGAATGGTCGTTCCGAGAGCTGTCGATCCAGGTCGGAAGGTTCGCTCAGAGCCTCGCCACGCTGGGCGTTCAGGCCGGCGACCGAGTCGCGATCTACCTGCCGATGTGCCCGGAGGTCGCCGTCGTCTCGCACGCCTGCGCGCACCTCGGCGCGATCCAGGTGCCGATCTTCTCGGGCTTCGGCGCCGCCGCGGTCGCGCAGCGGCTCCAGGACTCCGGCGCACGGGTTGTCGTCACGGCCGACTGGTCGTATCGCCGCGGGAGGAAGACGCAGATGCGGGAAACGATCGAGGAGGCGCGTCGGTCGTCGCCATCGGTCGAGCACGTCGTCGAATGGCGTCGCGGCGATCGTTCTTGGAGCGTGCCGCTGGGGGAAGGGACTCTTCGACCGCTCGAGGTTCCCGCAGAGCAGCCCTACCTCCTCGCCTACACCTCGGGTACGACGGGACGCCCGAAAGGAGCCGTTCACGTGCAGGGCGGGTTCCTCCTCTCGATCGCCCGCGAAGCCGCCTACCAGTCGGACATCCGCGCCGGCGATCGCGTCCTCTTCGCGACAGACATGGGCTGGATCATGGGGCCGTGGACGGTGGTCGGCGCCGGCGCGCTCGGCGCGGCCGTCGTGTACATGGAAGGCGCGCCCGACTGGCCCGACGACCGGATCTGGCGCCTTGTCGAGACCGAGCGCGTGACGATGCTCGGTGTCTCGCCCACGCTCGTCCGGGCCCTGATCCCGAAGGGCGAGCCCGAGACCGACCTCACCTCACTGCGAGCGATCACCACCACCGGCGAGCCCTGGAATGCCGGCCCGTACGCCTGGCTGAACGAGCACGCCGCGGGCGGGGGACGGATCCCGATCGTCAACATCTCCGGCGGCACCGAGGTCGGCGCCTGCTTCCTCTCGGTCACTCCGATGGCGCCGACCAAGCCGTGCGCGCTCGGCTTTCCCGCCCTCGGGCAGGCGATGGACGTCTTCTCGCCCCAAGGAACCTCGCTGCGGGAGGAGGTGGGCGAGCTCGTCTGCACCCGGGCCTGGCCCGGGATGACGCGCGGGATCTGGGGCGACGACGCCCGTTATCTCGAGACCTACTGGAGCCGCTTCCCCGGCGTCTGGACGCACGGCGACTGGGCGTCGATCGACGAGGACGGCTACTGGAGCCTGCACGGACGTTCCGACGACACCCTCAACATCGCAGGGAAGCGGATCGGCCCGGCCGAGCTCGAATCGGCGGCGCTCGACCATCCGGCGGTCGCCGAAGCGGCCGCCGTCGGGGTTCCCCACGAGGTGAAGGGCGAGGTTGCCTGGCTCTTCTGCGCCCTCAGGCCGGGAGCGGAGGCCGACGCGGACGGAGTCAAGACGATCGTCGGAGCCGCCCTCGGCAAGGCGTTCGTGCCGGAGCGCGTGCTCTTCGTCAGCGCGCTTCCGAAGACTCGCAGCGCCAAGATCGTCCGGCGTGCCGTCAGGGCCAGCGCGCTCGGCGAGGATCCCGGCGACCTCTCGACCCTGGAGAACCCCGAGACCCTGGAGGAGATCGCACATGCCGTCTAGAGCGCTCGTCACAGGAGGTGGCCGAGGAATCGGCGCCGGAATCGCCCGCGAGCTCGCCGCGGCAGGATGGGCCGTGACCGTCACGGGCCGCACGCAGGAGCAGGTCGAGGACGTCGCGAAGGAGATCGGGGGCGCGACTGTGGTCGGCGACGTCTCGAAGCGCGAGGACGTGGAGCGGATGATCGCCGCGGCAGCGCCGATCGACCTGCTCGTCGCGAATGCGGGCGTCGCGCTGTGGGAGGACTCGTGGGAGACCGACCTCGACGAGTGGTGGCACGTCTTCGAAGTCAACGTCCTCGGCGCGTACCTCACCTGTCGACTCGCGCTGCCGGGGATGATCGAGCGCGGCGGCGGCCGGATCGTGATCACGGGGAGCGGTGCGTCGTATCTCCCGGGCTTGACCTCGGCGGCGTATTCCGCGAGCAAGGCGGCGGTCGGCCGCTTCGGCGAGATCCTCGCGACGCAGGTCGCCGAGCACGGGATCAAGGTTTTCGTGATCAGCCCCGGTCTCGTGAAGACGGAGATGACGAGCGGCTTCTCCGACGACGCGCCCTGGACGCCGCCCGAGCTCGCGCCGAAGCTCGTCCTCGAGCTCGCATCCGGCCGCTTCGACGCGCTGTCGGGCCGCTACCTCCACGCCGAGCACGACCCGATCGACGAGCTGGAAGCACGGATCCCGCGGATCCTCGCCGAGGATCTGAACGCGATCCGGCTCCGCCGCGAGCCGACTTAGCGGTGTTTCGACACTAGGTCTCGCGCGGGGCGATCCAGGTCTGGCGGGCGAGCGCGAGGAGCTCGCCTTCGGCCGTCCAGAGCGCGGTGCCGGCGTAGAGCTTGCGGCCCGTCCTCACCACGTGACCAGCCCATCACGATGCAGCGCTCCCCGTCGGCCGGCAGGCGCTCGATCCGCGCCGCCATCCGCCCGAGCACCGTTTCGCCACGGCCCTGGGCGCTGAGCGCGTAGGCGCCGGAGCAGTCGATCGCCGCCCAGACGACCGGAACCGACGCCTCGCCTGCGATCCAGGGCGCCGCGACCGGATCCCCAGGCTTCGAGCGGCCGGGAAAGATCCTCAGCCCGTCACCCTCATCCCTGAGCTGCCCGCAGCTGAAGCAGCCTCGAAAGGTGTCGGCGTCGAAGGGCACGCAGCGGCTGCTCGCCGCGACGGCCTCGTCCCAGGAGACAGGAGCGGGAGGCTCGAGCTCGACGTCCGCGGGAGCCGCCTCGGCCACGAGGTCGGCGCCGTCGAGCAACAGGAGGCGGTCGCCGTCGGCTTCGACCGCGAGGGGCCGATCGAGCGGCGGCGGCAGCCGCAGCGTCACCTCGGCCGGCCCGTCGAACAAGGCTGCGAGCAGCCCCGCCGCGTAGCCGCCGTTCGCCGAGCCTTCCGGGCCACGGAAGCGGCGGTCGATCGCCACGCTTTCAGTCACTGGGTTTTCGCCTGAGAGTCGCAAACCGGTAGGATCGGGCTCGTGCGGCTCGCGCTCGCCCAGATCAACGTCGTCGTCGGCGACCTGGACGGCAACCGCGAGCGCATTCTCGCCGCTCTCGCCGACGCTCGCCGGCAAGGTGCCGAGCTCGTGCTCTTTCCCGAGCTCGCGGTCACGGGGTATCCCCCGGAAGACCTCCTGCTACGGCCCGCGTTCGTGCGCGCCGCCGAAGCCTCGCTCCACGAGATCGCAGCGGCCTGCACCGGCCTGACCGCCCTCGTCGGCACGCCGTGGTTCGACCGAGACCTCTTCAACGCCTGCGCCGTCTGCGCGGACGGCGAGGTGCGCTCGATCTACCGGAAGCGCTACCTCCCGAACTACGGCGTCTTCGACGAGGATCGCTACTTCGCGCCTGGCCGCGAGCTCGTGCTGCTGCGGCTCGGGAAGACGCTGATCGGCCCCACGGTCTGCGAGGACATCTGGCAGCCGGGGCCGCCCGCGACCGACCTCGCGCTGGCCGGCGCCGAGCTACTCGTGAACATCTCCGCCTCGCCGTACCACGTCGGCAAGGCCGAGGATCGCGAGGAGATGCTCGTCACGCGCGCGCGGGACAACTCCGCCTTCCTCGCGTTCTGCAATCTCGTCGGCGGCCAGGACGAGCTCGTCTTCGACGGACACTCCGTCGTGCTCGACGACGAGGGCGAGGTGCTCGCCCGCGCGCCGGGCTTCGAGGAGGCGCTGCTCGTCGTCGACATCGACCCGACCGAGGCGATCGGACGCAGGCTTCGCGACGTCCGCAGGCGCTCGCTCGCCCGCGAGCGCGAGGAGGGCCGCGAGCCCGAGCTCGTCGAGCTGGGAGAAAGTGTTGTTCCAACACAAGGTCTGCCCGGCTCGGTCGCGCCGTTCGACGAGCCGCTCGAGCAGATGCGACGGGCGCTCGTGCTGGCGCTCTCCGACTACGTCGAGAAGAACGGCTTCCGCGAGGTCGTCCTCGGGCTCTCGGGCGGGATCGACTCCGCTCTCGTCGCCGCGCTCGCGGCAGATGCGCTCGGGCCGGAGCGCGTCCACTGCGTCTCGATGCCGTCGCGCTACTCGTCCGAGGGAACTCGCACCGATGCGGAGCGCCTCGCGGCGAGCCTCGGCTGCGACTTCCGCGAGCTGCCGATCGAGTCGGCGGTCGGCGCGCTCGACGAGGTGGCAGGCGGGCTCGACGGGCTCGCGGCAGAGAACCTCCAGGCTCGCGTGCGCGGGATGCTCTTGATGGCGCTCTCGAACACGCACGGCTGGCTCGTGCTCGCGACCGGGAACAAGTCCGAGCTCTCGGTCGGCTACTCGACGCTCTACGGCGACCTGGCCGGCGGCTTTGCCCTGATCAAGGACGTCTTCAAGACCGACGTCTTTCGGCTCGCCCGGCACCTGAACGAGCGTGCGGGCCGAGAGCTGATCCCGGCTTCGATCATCGAGCGGGCGCCGTCGGCCGAGCTCCGCGCCGACCAGCGGGACGAGGACTCGCTGCCGCCCTACGCCGTGCTCGACGCCGTGCTCGAGGCGTACGTCGAGCTCGACCGCTCGCGGGAGGAGCTCGTCGCGGACGGCTTCGACGCAGCGGTCGTCGAGCGTGCGATCGCGCTCACCGACGGAGCCGAGTACAAGCGGCGGCAGGCGCCGCCGGGCGTCAAGCTCCGGCCGAAGGCGTTCGGGCGCGATCGCCGCACTCCGATCACGAACCGGTGGAGGGGTTGACGAACCAGATCCGTTAGTGTTTACTTACGGTAAGTGAGTACGAACGGAATAGCTCTCGACGCGCTCGGCGACTGGACTCGGCGCCAGATCCTCGAGGCGCTGAGAGCAGGGCCCGCTCTCGGTGGGCGCCTTGGCGGCGAGGCTCCCGGTCAGCCGGCCGGCGGTGTCGCAGCACCTGCGCGTGCTGAAGGACGCCGGGCTCGTCCACGACCGGAAGGAAGGAACGAAGCGGGTCTACAGCATCGATCCGAGCGGGCTCGCCGATATCCGCGCGTACTTCGACAGCTTCTGGGACGAGGCGCTCGATCGCTTCGCCGCCGAGGCGAGAAAGGAGACAGGATGAGCACCACGGCAACCGATGCCATCCGCAAGACCGTGCTCGTCGACTTCGCCCCGGCGGAGGCCTTCGAGCTCTTCACCGACCGGATCGCCTCGTGGTGGCCGGTCGGAACGCACTCCTACGGCGGTGAGGACGTGACCGACGTCGTTCTCGAGCCCGGCGTCGGCGGGCGGCTGTACGAGGTCACCGCCGCAGGAGAGCAGGACTGGGGCCGCGTCCTCGAGTGGGAGCCGCCGAGCCGGTTCCTCCTCGACTGGCAGATCCCCCAGGCCAGCGGCACCGAGGTCGAGGTGCGCTTCCTGCCGGAAGGGCCCGGCACGCGCGTCGAGCTCGAGCACCGCGGCTTCGACGCCGGCGCGGGCGAGTCGCGGGAGAACTACGAGCGTGGCTGGGACGTCGTGCTCGCGCCCTTCGTCGAGCGGGCGACCTAGACGTCCACGTCGATCGGCTCCTCGGGCGGCCCGTCGCGCAGCAACGTGGCGAGAAGCCTGGGGAGCCGCCGCGGCGCGAAGAGCGCCTCGGACTCGAGGAGCTCGGGCATTGCCCACCAGCGCACCTCCGCGACGTACTCCGCCGCCAGCTGCTCGGGCGTGAACCGCGGCACCGGCGCGAAGGGCTCTGTCCGCACGAGGACGTACTGCTCGGCCTGGCCGTCCCACTTGCCGTCGTGGAAGGGGAAGAGGTGCTCGCGAGTCCAGATCCAAGGGCCGAGCTCGACGTCGTCGAGACCCGTCTCCTCGCCGAGCTCGCGCCGGATCGCCTCCTCCGCGGACTCGCCTTCGTCGATCCCGCCGCCCGGCGTCGCCCAGACGTCCCCAGCGGGAAACGAGAACCGAACGAGCAGGATCCGGTCGTCCGGATCGAGCACGATGGCGCGCACGGCGCGGCGGATTCTCACAGCGACTCGCGAAACGACTGGAACCAGCGCAGCCTCTCCTCCCACGGCACCGCAGCATTCGCCGGCGATGTCGAGGGGAGCACGAAGAGCCTCGCCTCCCCAAGCCTGCGCGCCTGGGCGCCGAGCTCGGGCCGCTCTCCGAACGTGCCCCGGTAGGCCTCCTTGCCGACGAAGCCGATCGCCTGCGGGCCGAGCTCGACCGCGATTCGCTCCAGCCGCTCGGCCGAGCCGGCGAAGTCGGCGCGCCGGAGGTCGCCCGAGCCTGGGGTCGTCCTCGACGCTGCGTTCGTGATCCCGAAGCCCAGCGAGAGGAGGTCGAGCTGCTCCGCCGGCTCGAGCTGTCGAGGCGTGAAGCCGGCCGCGTGCAGCAGCCGCCAGAAGTCGTTGCGTGGATTGGCGAAGTGGGCGTGCGCCGCCGCGGAGGCCCGACCCGGGTTGATCCCGCAGAAGACGGCGCTCAGCCCAGGCGCGAGGACGTCCGGGACGGCGGAGTCAGGCGGCTTCGGGCTCTCGGGCGTCGAGGCGATCCTCGAACAATGCCCGGAGGAGCTCACCCGCGACGCCTGACTTCTCCGAGCGGGCGTGCGACTCGATCTTCGTCACCTCGACGGAGTCGCGGCCCCGCCACCCGTAACAGCGGGCGTAGCACTCGGCCTCGCTCAGCGTTCGTAGGCGCTGCACGACCTTCACCGTACGAAGCCGGCCGGACGACATCGATCATCTAGGCTCGGCCCATGAGCGCGGTCGCCTTCGACGTCGAGGCCGTCAGGAAGCGAACGTCCGCCCTCGACCGGGCGCTTGCGTTCTTCGACGGGCCGGGCGGTACCCAGTGCCCGGACGAGGTGATCGACGCGATCGCGCGCTACCTGCGCGAGGACAACGCGAACATCGGCGCTCCCTACGAGACGAGCGTGCGCACCGTCGAGCTCGTCGAGCGCTCGCGCGTCGCCGCCGGCCGCTTCCTCAACTGCCACCCCGACGAGGTCGCGTTCGGGCCGACCATGACCTCGCTCAATTTCCTGCTCACGCGCTGTCTCGCCCGGACGCTCAGCCGTGGGGACGAGGTGCTCGTGACCAAGCTCGACCACGACGCGAACGTCTCCCCCTGGCTCGAGCTCGAGCACGACCTCGGGATCGTCGTCCGCTTCGTCGGCGTGCACGAGGATCTGACGCTCGACCTCGACGATCTCGAGCGCCAGCTCTCCGAGCGAACCCGCGTCGTCGCCTTTCCGATCGCCTCGAACGCGGTCGGGACCGCCCCGGACGTCGGCCGGATCGTCGAGCTTGCGCACGGTGTGGGCGCGCTCGCCTGGGCCGACGCCGTCCACTACGGCCCGCACGGCCCGATCGACGTCTCCGGCTGGGACGTCGACATCCTCCTCTGCTCGCCGTACAAGTACTTCGGGCCGCACATGGGGCTCGCGTTCGGCAAGCGGGAGCTGCTCGAGTCGTGGCGGCCGTACAAGGTGCGGCCGGCCGCGAACGAGCCCGTCGGCCACCGCTTCGAGCACGGGACGCAGCAGCACGAGCTGCTCGCCGGCTTCGTGGCGGCGGTCGAGTACATCGAGTCGCTCGGCTGGGACGCGATCGTGGCGCACGAGCACGACCTGGGGCAGCGCTTCCTCGACGGGCTGCCGGAGCGCGTCGAGCTGTACGGCCTCCGCTCGATGGAGGGCCGGGTGCCCACCTTCTGCTTCAACGTGGCCGGACGCAGCGCCGAGGAGGTCGCGGTCGAGCTCGCCGCGCGGGAGATCGCCGTCTGGCACGGCGACTACTACGCCGTCGAGGTGATGCGGCACCTGGGGCTCGAGGGCGCGGGAGCCGTTCGCGCTGGCTTCGTCCACTACAACACCGCCGCCGAGGTCGACCGGCTGCTGGCGGCGCTGGGAGAGCTCTGAGGATCCTCGTCCTCGGCGGCACGCGCTTTCTCGGCCGCGCGATCGCCGAGGAGGCTCTCGCCCGTGGGCACGAGCTGACCCTCTTCAATCGCGGCGAGACGAACCCCGAGCTGTTCTCGGAAGCCGAGAAGCTGCGCGGCGACCGGAAGGAGGATCTGGCGGCGCTCGGCGACCGCAGCTGGGACGCCGTGATCGATCCGTCCGGCTACGTGCCGGCCGTCGTCCGCCGGTCGGCCGAGGCGCTGCGCGGCTCCGGCCGCTACGTCTTCATCTCGACCATCTCGGTCTACCCGGATTTCGACGAGGTCCGAGCCGAAGGCGATCCAACTGCCGAGCTCGGCGAGGGCTCCGCCGACGAGCTGGCCTCGGACTACTCGAACTACGGCGCGCTGAAGGCGCTCTGCGAAGCCGAGGTGGAGCGGGTCTTCGGCGACCGGGCGCTGATCGTCCGCCCCGGCTTGATCGTCGGCCCGCACGATCCGACAGGCCGTTTCACCTACTGGACCCACCGGCTCGCCCGCGGCGGCGAGATCCTCGCCCCGGGCCCACCCGAGCGGCTGACGCAGTTCATCGACGTGCGCGACCTCGCGGAGTGGACGCTCGATGCGGTCGAGCGCGAGCTCGGCGGGCTGTTCAACGCGACGAACGAGGGGACGCCTTGGGCGGATCTGCTCGCCGGCGCCGACGTGACGTGGGTATCGGACGAGTTCCTCCAGGAGCACGAGGTCGGCGAGTGGATGGAGCTGCCGCTCTGGATCGCCGGCGTCGGGATGAGGACGGACGTGAGTCGCGCCGTCGCCGCGGGTCTTCGTTTCCGGCCGGTCGAGGAGACGATCGCCGGCGCCGTCGACGCTCCCGCGGTCGAGGGCGTCGGCCTGACGCCCGAGCGCGAGGCGGAGCTCCTCGCCGCCTGGCGCGGGCGGGCGGCCGCGTGAAGATCAAGGCCGCCGTCCTCGAGGAGTTCGGAGCGCCGCTTCGGATTCAGGAGCTCGAGCTGGCCGAGCCCAAGGCCGGCGAGGTGCTCGTCCGGCTCGTCGCCTGCGGCGTCTGCCACACCGACCTCTACACCGCCTCCGGCGCCGATCCGTCCGGCTACGCGCCGACGGTGCTCGGGCACGAAGGCGCCGGCGTCGTCGAGCGCATCGGCGACGGCGTCACGTCGCTGCGAGAGGGCGATCACGTCGTCACGCTCTTCGCGCCACAGTGCGGCGAATGCGTCCATTGCGCGACGCCCCGGATCAGCCTCTGCCTGACGATCCGCGAGCAGCAGAACCAGGGGTACCTGCCGGACGGAACGGCGCGGCTCTCGCGGGACGGCGAGCCGATCCGCCACTTCATGGGCACCTCGACCTTCGCCGAGTACACGGTGATGCCGGAGATCGCCCTGGCGAAGGTGAATCCGGAGGCGCCGCTCGAGGGGGCGGCGCTCTTCGCGTGCGGGCTCTCGACCGGGCTCGGCGCGGCCCTGAACACGGCGGACGTGAAATCCGGCTCGACGTGCGTCGTCTTCGGCGCGGGCCTCGTCGGCCTCGGCGCCGTGATCGGCTGCCGCCTCGCGGGCGCGGAGCGGATCGTCTGCGTCGACCTCTCCGAGGAACGGCTCGAGCTTGCGAAGGCGCATGGCGCCACCGAGACGATGGTCGGCGGCGCTGACACGGTCGAGCGGATCGTCGAGTCGACGGGCGGATTCGGCGCCGACTACACGTTCGAGGCGACCGGCAACGTCGGCGTGATGCGCCAGGCGGTCGAGTCGGCCCGGATGGGCTGGGGCCTCTGCACGGTCGCTGGCGTGGCCGGCAAGGGCGAGACGCTCGACGTCGTCCCGCGCTACCTGATCACCGGCCGCCGGATCGCCGGCTCGTCGTTCGGCGGCGTCAAGGGCCGCGACCAGGTGCCACAGCTCGTCGAACGGTGGCTCGCGGGCGAGATCGACGTCGAGTCGTTCCTCTCGCACCGGCTCACGCTCGAGGAGGTCAACCGCGGATTCGAGCTGATGGAGGCCCAGGACGGAATCAGGAGCGTGATCCAGTTCTCGTGATCGTCGAGCGCGCCGAGCACCCGCAGTGGACGTCGAACGCCTATCTCGTCGCCGACGAGCAGGGGGGTCATGGCGTGCTGGTCGACTCGAACGGCGTCGAGGAGCCGCTGCTTGAGCAGATCGAGGCGCGCGACCTGACGATCACGCATGTGCTCGTCACGCATCACCACGCCGATCACGTGGTCGACGTGAGTGGGCTCGGAAAGCGCTTCGGCGTGCCTGTCGCCGGCAGCGCGCTGACGGCGGAGGCGGGCGTTCGGCTGGACGAGACCTTCGCCGACCGCGACGTGCTCCGCTCGGGCGCGCTCGAGATCGAGGTGCTGGCCACTCCCGGCCACTGCCTCGACCATCACGCGCTGCTCGTGAACGGCACGGACTGCCTCACCGCCGACTGCCTCTTCAAGGGCACCGTCGGCGGCACGGGCGGCGGCGGACCGAACGGCTACGCCGACCAGGTGCACTCGATCATGGAGCGGCTGATGTCGCTCCCGCCCGAGACGCGGATCCATCCGGGCCACACGCTCCCTTCGACGGTCGGCGCCGAGTGGGAGCAGAACCCGTTCATCCGGATCTGGCGCGGGCTCGACCCGGAGGGCGCTGAGCCCTGCCGCGTTCGCGGCGAGGAGGCGACGCTGATCCTCTTCGGCCCGGACTACGACGGCACGCACAAGGCCTGGGTGCGCTATCCCGACGGCCGCGACGCGATCGTCGGCGGCAGTCAGATCGAGCGGTAGCGCCGCTCAGGCGTGGGCGGCGGCGGCGCGCTTCCAGCGCTCGTCGTCGCGGCGGATCAGGTCCGGATCGACGCCGCGCGCTTCGGCGAGGTCGAGCGTCAGGAGGTGGAAGCGGACGATGTCCACGGCCGGATGCTCGGTCGGGACGAGGACGACGTCGCAGCCGAGAACCTCGAGCGCGGCGACCGCGTCGTGCGCGCGCTCGGCCGCCCGGCCCTCGCCTTCGAGCACGAAGCAGCGGACCGTCTCGTCCACGGCTGAGAGCGGCCCGTGGAGCAACTGCTCCGTCTCCCACGCCTCCGCTGCGAGAAACACGCCTTCGCGCAGCTTCAGTGCCGCCTCCTGCGCGGTCGGCCAGTCCCGCCCAGCGCCGGCGACCACGAAGCGCTCGTGCGTCGAGACCGGGAAACGCTCGCCGCCGAGCACGTCCGCGACCCGATCCGGCAGCGCCGAGATGTCGTCGCCGCGAAGCGCCGCGAGCGCGGCGACCGCGCACGTGTAGCTCGCGGTGTGACAAAGGCTCTCCTCGACCTCGGGCGTGCAGACGACGACTTCCTCGCAGAGCTCGGCGAGCGGCCCGTCGGCCTTGCCCGTGACGAGCCACTTCGGGCCCGAGAAGGCTCGCGCAGCCTCCAGCGTCAGCTTCGTCGCCCCCTCGTGGCTGACGAGCACGAGTAGGTCTGCCTCCGGCGGCTGCAGAACCGCCTCGAGCGACTGCAGCGAGGCGCCGCCCGTCTGAGCAGCGTGAAACGACGTGCCCGCGCCGACGTGGACGACGCGTCCGTCCGGCAGCCGCCGCTCTGTGGGCACGACGGCGAGCCACTCCGGCTGCGCGGCGACCGCCTTCCGCATCTTTCCCCTGGCATCTTCTCTCTTGGCACATTCTCCTCGGGCACGGGTGCCTCTATAGCATGGCCGGGTCATGGGAGTTTTCGAGCGGCACCAGCTATCGAACGGCCTCCGCGTGCTCACCGCGCCGATGCCGCAGGCGCAATCGGTCTCCTGCCTCGTGATGCTGGCGGCGGGCTCCCGCTACGAGACGCCCGAGACGAACGGGATCGCCCACTTCGCCGAGCACATGTTCTTCAAGGGCACCGACGCGCGTCCGACCGCCCGCGACATCGCCGGCGAGATCGACGCGATCGGGGGCGAGTTCAACGCGTTCACCGGCAAGGAGTACACCGGCTACTACGTCCGCTGCGCCGCCGAGACGCGCGACACGGCGCTCGACGTCCTCGTCGACATGCTCCGGCGCTCGAAGTTCGACCCGGACGAGATCGAGCGCGAGAAGGGCGTGATCGTCGAGGAGATGAACATGTACTTCGACACGCCGCGCGACTTCATCGGCGGCGTCTACGACGAGCTCATCTACGGCGACCAGCCGCTCGGCTGGGACATCATCGGGCGCAAGGAGACGGTGCGCGAGGCGACGCGCGAGACATTCCTCGAGTACGTCGACACCTGGTATCGGCCGGACCGGATGGTCGTCGGCGTCGGTGGCCGGATCGGAGACGGCCTCGACGCCAAGCTCGAGGAGTTGCTGGGAAGCCTGGAGCCGCGCGAGACCGGCTCGCCCGCGCCGTTCGCGATGCCGCAGAACGGCGGCCACGTCCGCGTCCACACCAAGGAGTCAGATCAGGCCCATCTCGTCCTCGGCGTCCGCAGCAGGCCGCTCACCGACCCCGACCGCTACGTGCTCCAGCTCCTCTCGACGGTGCTCGGCGGCGGGATGTCCTCGCGCCTTTTCACCGAGGTGCGCGAGCGGCGCGGCCTCGCCTACTACGTCTTCGGCACGAATCACGCCTACACGGACACGGGCTCGCTCTACGCGCAGTCGGGGGTCGACATCAACCGGATCGACGACGCCGTGACGACGATCGTCGAGCAGTTCCGGCTCCTCGCCTCCGAGGCGGTGCCCGCCGACGAGCTCGAGAAGGCGCGCAACTTCGCCAAGGGCCGCTTCGTGCTCCAGCTCGAGAGCCCCCACGGCACGATCATGTTCGGGCTCCGGCGCGAGGTGCTCGAAGGCCAGGCGACCGAGCCGCAAGCTGTGCTCGACGCGCTCGACGCCGTGACGGCCGAGGACATCCAGCGTGTCGCGCAGGAAATTCTCGACACCGGCTTCCATCTCGCCGTGATCGGCCCGTTCGACGACGCCGAGCGGTTCGAGAAGCTCGTCGTCTAGCCACGGCTTGACGCCCGAGCTTCGAGACGTCGCGCCCGGTCTCTGGATCTGGCGGCTCGACCATCCCGACTGGGAACCGGACGCCGGTTGGGCGCCTCCAGTTAGCTCGACCTGCGCCGCGTCCGGCGGCGAGGTCGTCCTCCTCGACCCGCTCGCTCCGCCCGACGAGGCGACCGAGATCTGGGCTCGGTTCGACGCGTCGCCGCCTACCGTCGTCGTGATCCTGAAGCCCGATCACGTCCGGGACGTCGACGTGTTCGTCCAGCGTTATGGCGCCCGCGCGTTCGGGCCCCACCTCGTCTGGCGCGACAACATTCCGGAGACGGAGCTCGAGGGGATCGAGCCGGGCGCCGAGCTGCCCGGGGGCCTCGTCGCCCTCTACGACGGGCGTGGCCGCAACGAGACGCCGGTCTGGCTGCCCGAGCAGCGCGCCCTCGTCTTCGCCGATGCGCTGACCGAACGGGACGGGGAGCTGCTGGTCTGGGGGACGCCCTGGCACGAGGAGCGGACGCTGCCGGCCTTGCGCGACCTGCTCGAGCTGCCGTTCGAGCACGTGATCGTCTCGCACGGGGAACCGGTGCACGACCGGGCCGCGTACGAACGGGCGCTCGAGCTGCCGCCCTGGCGCGACTAGCGACCCGTCGTCGAGAAGTGCTGGTAGTCGCCGAAGGAGGCGCCCCACTTCCAGCCGACCGCGGCGAACGCGCGCACGAGCACGCCGTTCGGCATCGCCATCCCCTTCCGGTAACGATTTCGATCGACGAACGCGCGACCGGCCGGCGGCGAGACGCGCGAGCCTTGCACGTACGGGTTCTCGACCGGATTGACGTCGATCGCTTCGCCGTAGGCGTGGTTCGACCAGCGGGACGTGCCGCCGACGAAGCGGCAGTTGAAGCCGGAGGTGTTGTCGGCGGCCATCGAGGCGTCGTCGCTGCCCCGGTAGGCCGAGACCGGTTGCAGCCGTCGGAGCGGGAAGCGCTCGTTCCAGAGGATCCGGAACACCGCGAGCACGTCGGGCGCGACGCGGCTCGCGACAACGATCCGGCCGGCGCGGGGGTTTCCGTCGAAACCCCAGTACGAAACGCGCACCGTGCGCAGCCGAGCGGGCGAGACCGGGCAGCCGGCGCGATACGAGTGGCGCAGATCGTCCCAGCGAACGGGCTCGATCGTGCCGACCGGCGCGGAAGCGGCTTGTGTCGTAGCGACACAAAGTCCCAGCACGAGGACGAGGAGGGCGGCGATCCGCACGGGCGGAGCGTACTCTGGCCCCGTGCTCGTCTCGTTCCTCGCAGCGGCGGCGATGGCGGCCTGTCCGGCGAACATCGCGAACGCCGTGGACACGCCGGCGAGCGCGCAACAGATCGTCACCGTCGAGGCGAAGGTCGCGCGGACGACGTACGCGTCGCTCCGAACCTGGCGTCGCGTCGGCGGCTGCTGGGTCGCAGCCGGCGGCCCGTACGGCGCGAGGCTCGGCAAGAACGGCCTCTCGGCGAACCGGCGCGAAGGCGACGGCACGACGCCCATAGGCACCTTCCCGATCGGCCGGACGATGTACGGGAACGCACCGGATCCCGGCGTCCGCTTCGCCTACCGGCGCCTGCGCTGCGGCGACTGGTGGAACGAGGATCCGCGCTCGCCGACCTACAACACCTTCCAGCACGTCGCGTGCGGGACACGACCGCCGTTCGCGGGCGACAGCGAGGGGATGTGGGAGCAGCCGCGCGCCTACCCGTTCCTCGCCGTGATCGAGTACAACATGCGACCCGTCGTTCCCGGGCGTGGCTCGGGAATCTTCCTCCACGCCCAGACGGGCGGCCCGACGATCGGCTGCGTCAGCCTCCGCCGCGACCAGCTCGCATCGGTGCTGCGCTGGCTTCGGCCCGCGGCGAAGCCGGCGATCTGGATCGGGATCAGGTAGCGAGCTCGGCGAGCGCCTCCTCGAGGTGCTCGCGATCGTCGGCGTCCTCGATGAGCGCTCCGAGAGCGCGCGCCTGGGCGAGGTGGTACTCGGCGGTCTCGCGGTCGCCCGCAACGAAGGCCGCACGGGCGATCGCCTCGTGGGCGAAGGGAAGTCCCACTCCTCGCCGTCTCCGCTTTGCTCGAGGAGCTCGAGACAGCGTCGCGCGTGGTGGAGCGCCGGCTCGCCGCGACCGAGCACGGCGTAGACGCGCGAGATCTGCCACTCGCCGCGCGCCAGGTGGCGCGGCTCGCCGACCTGACCCCAGTGATGGCGCGACGCGTGTGCGGCGTGCAGCATCGCGTCGTCCTCGGCCGGCGTGCGCTCGGGCTGTTCCAGGAGCGTCCAGACGTGGTTGAAGAGATCGACTCCGAGCTGGCGGTGGTCGCTCACGCGCCGTTTCTACCACCGCGGACGCCGGGACGTTACGTTTCGCCGATGGCGGACACCGAGTTCTCCGAGCTCCAGAAGCGGCTGCGCGCGCTGTGGCCGTCCGTCTCGCTGCGCTCGATCGGCGACGTCGAACGGACGGTGGTCGTCGTCCACTCGATCAGCATGGACGTCCCGGATCAGCTGATCCCGGTCTTCCCGGCCTACGAGGAGCGTTTCCTCTGCCTCGTGCTCAGCCTGCTCCGCTCACCGCGCTCGCGCGTGGTCTACGTCACCTCCCAGCCGATCCTGCCGAGGCTCGTCGACTACTACTTCGGCCTCGTGCCCGAGCTCGACACCCCGGAGGCGCGCAGCCGCTTCTCGGTCGTCTCGCTCGTCGACGGGCGCAACCAGCCGCTGACGCGGAAGCTGCTCGCGCGCCCCGGCGCGATCGAGCGGATCCGCTCGCTGCTGGGACAGCCCGAGCTGGCGCTGCTGTTGCCGTTCGCCACGTCGCCGGACGAGGTGGAGCTGGCGGTCCGGCTCGGGATCCCGCTGTACGGCGCCGATCCGGCGCTCGAGTGGCTCGGGACGAAGAGCGGGAGCCGGCGGGTGTTCCACGACGAGAACGTTCCGCACGCGCGCGGCTTCGACGTCGGCGGCGAGCAGGACGTTCTCGACGCACTGAAGGAGCTCAGCTCCGGGAACGCCGGCCTGACGACCGCCGTCTTGAAGCTCGACCGCGGGGTCAGCGGGCTCGGGAACGCGCTGGTGGACGTCGGTGCTGCGCTGCGCGACGGCGGACTCGAGGCGGCGCTCGACCTGGAGGACGCCGAGCTCTCCGCGGCCGACTACCTGTGGGCGCTCGCCGATCAAGGCGGAATCGTGGAGGAGCGGATCGAGGGAGCCGACTTCCGCAGCCCGAGCGTGCAGCTTCGGATCAGCCCTTCGGGCCAGGTCGACATCCTCTCGACCCACGACCAAGTGCTGGGCGGCCCGCACGGCCAGACGTACTTCGGCTGCCGCTTTCCCGCCGACCCCGAGTACGCGGCCCTCATCGCCGCGGAAGGGCTGAAGGTGGGGCGCCGGCTCGCCCGCGAAGGCGTGATCGGGCGCGCCGCGGTCGACTTCGTCGCCGTCCAGGGCGACGGCGGCTGGGAGCCGCGCGCGATCGAGATCAACCTTCGCTGCGGCGGCACGACCCATCCATTCATGGCTCTCTCGACGCTCACCGACGGCATCTACGACCCGCTCGCCGGCGAGTTCCGAAGCCGCCTAGGCGACCTCAAGCACTACGTCGCGACCGACCACCTCGACTCGCCCGACTACGCCGCGCTCACGCCGGACGACCTGCTCGACATTGTCGAGGAGCGCCATCTCGGCTGGGACGCGGAGCGAGAGTCAGGGATCGCGCTGCACATGGTGAGCGCGCTCGCGGTCGCGGGCCGGATCGGGTTGACCGCGATCGGCGATACCCCGTCCGAGGCGCAAGCGCTCTACCGGGAGCTGAAGCAGACGCTCGACGTGCATGCGGCCAGGGCGGCGGGAACGGGGAGCGCGACGACCGCGAAGGCCCGGTAGCCCACCGTCATCTGGCCCGTTACGTGACGAGGCCGATAGCGCGAAGGACGTCGCGACCGAGCATTCGCGCTTCTGCGACCCGAATGCCCGGCCGGTAGCCGGCGACGACGACGACCTTCGGCCCGCGGCTTCCGTAGACGATCGCAGCGGTCAGCCGCGTATCCGTCAGCCAGCCGTTCTTCTCGGCGACCAGCGTCGCTCCCAACCAGGGTCGGAGCAGGCCCAGGTTGTCGCTCGCGCGCTGGGACGAGAGGAGGATGCGGACGCCGGCCTCGGCCTGCGACCGAGTCAGTCCGAGGAGGTCGAGTTGCCGCGCGTCGCCGTGCGCCGCGGCGTGGAGGCGGTAGAGCGCGCGGCCGAGGTCGCGGGCGGTGGTCACGCGCGTGTGGCTTCCGGGCGGCGCAGGGCCGACCGCAGTCGTCGCTCGGTAGGGCCCCGGGTACGTGCTCGAGGTCATCCCGAGCCGACGCATGCCCTCGCTCACCGCCCCGTATCCGAGCCCGGTGAGAATCCTGTTCGCGGCGAGGTTCGACGACCAGGCTCCGAGCTGACGCGCGTCGTACCAGTAGCGGCCCGCCTCGGGAACGGACGAGGTGCGGAGTGAGGCCGCGAGCGCGCCGAGCTTCACCGTCGAGGCAGCCGGAAAGCGCAGATCCTCGTTCCAACCGGCGAAGCGGCCGGTGCGAAGGTCGTGAACCCAGATTCCCGCCCAGCCCGCGAAGCCGTTCGCGACTCCGGCCAGCCGCCGGTCGAGCGTCGCGTCAGACAGGCGCGGGCCGACCCGCTCCCGCGTCGGGACGAGCGCGGAATACCGGCCCGTGCCGACCGAGCCGTCGGGCCGGTCGAGCGCCTCCGCCCAGGCGACCGCACGTCGGCCGCGGCGAAGCAGGTCTGCCCGGAGCGCGCGCCGATCTCGGCTGACAGCGCCGGCCGCCAGAACCGCCTCGACGAGGTTCCGGCCCGCGTCGTAGCGCGCCTGAGCTCCGTCCGGCGTGGTTGCGTAGGCGAGCGTCGCGGCAGGCAGGAAGCTGTCGCGCGCCCGGAGCAGCTCGGCATCGCCGGCCAGGGCGAGCGGGACGACCAAGAGCGCCGCGACACAGAGGGCGGCCGCGAAGGCGATGCGTTGCACGCGCACAGAATGCATGGGACACTGGGCAGGTGAGCGCGGTCGTCGACGCGGTCGAGATCGACGAGGCTGCCTTCCGGGGCGCCGTCGTTCGTCCTGGAGCCGCAGGCTACGACGTCGAGCGCAAGATCTGGAACGGCGCCTTCGACAGGCGACCGGCCGCGATCGTCCGCTGCGCCGGTGTCGCGGACGTGATCGCCGCCGTGAAGCTCGGCCGCTCGAGCGGCCACCCGGTCGCCGTGCGAAGCGGCGGGCACTCGTTCCCGGGCTTCTCGGTCGCAGACGACGCGTTGCTGATCGACCTCTCGTCGTTGAAAGGCGTGCGCGTCGATCCCGAGAAGCGAACCGCCCGCGTGCAGGCCGGCGTGTTGCTCGGCGAGCTCGATCGGGAGACGCAGGCGTTCGGGCTCGCGGTGCCTTCCGGGATCGTCACCCACACGGGCGTGGCGGGCCTGACGCTCGGGGGCGGGATCGGCTGGATCATGCGCAAGCACGGGCTCTCAGTCGATCAGCTCGTCTCGGTCGACCTCGTCACGGCCGAGGGCGAGTTCGTCAAGGCGAGTGCCGACGAGAACCCCGACCTCTTCTGGGGCCTGCGCGGTGGCGGCGGCAACTTCGGGATCGTCACCGAGTTCGAGTTCCGCTGCGTACCGCTCGGGACGCAGGTGCTGGCGGGGCCGATCTTCTGGCCGATGGAGCAGTCGGGAGACGTCCTGCGCTTCTATCGCGACTGGGTCGCGGAGGCGCCGGACGAGCTGATGACGATCATCGTCCACCGCAAGGCTCCGCCGCTCCCGATCGTCCCCGAGGAACTGCACGGGAAGCCGGTGGTGATGGTGATCTGCTGCTGGGTCGGCGACCTGGAGCAGGGAGAGGCGTTCATCCGGCCTCTGCGCGAGTTCGGCTCGCCGGTGGCGGACGTCTGCATCCCGAAGCCGTACCTCACCCACCAGGCGATGCTGGATCCGAGCTTCCCGCCGGGGCGCTGGTACTACTTCAAGAGCTGTGACGTCGCCGAGCTGAGCGACGAGCTGATCGACATCACGGTCGAGCGCTCGCTCCAGATCGAGTCGCCGCTGACCTCGTTCCCGATCTGGCAGATGGGCGGGGCGGTGAGCAGGGTGAGCGACGACGAGACGGCGTTCAACGGCCGAACGGCGGGATTCACGTACAACATCGGCGCCTGCACGGCGACGAGCGAGGGCTTCGACGAGGAACGCGAATGGGTGCGGGACTTCTGGTCGGCCCTCGAGCCGTGGCACCAAGGCGTCTACGTGAACTTCCTCGGCGACGAGGGCGCGGACCGCGTTCGCCAGGCCTACGGGCCAGAGAAATACGGCCGGCTGCAAGCCCTGAAGCAGAAGTACGACCCGGACAACTTCTTCCGGATCAACCAGAACATCTCGCCGAGCTAGCCGCTGACGCCGCGGCGGTCGACGCCTACGCGCTCAGCGAAGGGCCTCCTCGAATCGCGGGTCGTCGCGTACGGCGGCGAGGTCCTCGTCTCTGCGCGCCTCCTCGCGGAACCGCGGGAGCAGCTCGACGGACCGGCGGAGGTGGGCGAAAGTGTCGTCGCCGGTCTCGCCCGCGAGCGTCGAGAAGCAGGCGTAGTTGTAATGCAGGCCTGCGTGGTCCGGCACGCGCTCGAGGCCGCCGCGGACCGCCTCGAACGCGTCGGCGTAGCGCTCCTCGCCGTAGGCCTCCATGGATTCGCTGTGGAACGGCCAGGCCTCGCCCCAGAGGATCCCCTCGTACGCCTGGCCGGGGGTGGCGCCGACCGCGAGGATGGTTCCGTCTCCGGTCGCCGTCCGCCGCGACTCCGGCCCGACGAACACGAGTGATCCGGGCGGCGCTTCGACCGTCTCGCCGTCGATCTCGAACGTCGCCGTCCCGTCGAGCACGATGTACAGCTCCTCCTGGCCGGATCCGGCCTCGTCGTGATCGTTGATCAGCGTGCCGTCCTCGCCGGGCGTGTAGGCGTTGATTCCGAATGCCTGGATCCCGAAGTGCTCACGCACCGGAATATCTCTGCCGCGCCGCTCGATCTCGTCGAGCCGCGCGACCTTCCAGTTCGGCTTATCGTTCATCCGATCACCTCCGTAGACGTGCGTTGGCGCGATCTCTCGATCGTAACGCCGTCAATGACACAACTCGGGGCAAAGCCACTGAGCCGCTGGGTCAGCGGCGCCGCCGGTATTGCAGCTCGACGATCCCGTTGGTGGAGGGGACGCTCGAGATCAGGTCGAGCCGGTAGGACTTGGGGACGCCGTCGAAGAGCCGGGTGCCCTCGCCCGCAACGTACGGGAACATGCTCAGCTGGAGCTCGTCGATCAGGTCGAGCTGCATGAGCGACCGCCAGAAGCCGACGCCGCCCCAGACCACGATGTGGCCGTCGCCGCCCTGCCTGAGCTTGTCGATCTCTTCCGCCGTGTCACCGGCGGCGATCGTGGTGTTGGCCCAGTCGGCCGTCGTCAGTGTTCTGGAGAAGACGACCTTGCGCGCGGCGGCGAGGATCGGGGAGAAGGGGTGGTCGGTGGACTTCATCATCGCCGGGGCGATGCTCTCGTAGGCGTTTCGGCCCATGATGTGCGCGTACGCGCTCTGGAGGAAGTCGAGCTGCGCCGCGTCGTCGGGCTCACGGTTCTCGGGCAGGTCGAAGCAGAACTTCCAGTATTCGGTGTCCGGGTCGGCGAGCAGGCCGTCGACCGAGTAGTTGAACACCGTCGCTATCAGCTTCCGCATGATCGAGCTCCTTGGTCGCGGGTCGTCTGTAGGACCGTAAGCGGGGAACGCACCTGCGAGCGATGATTGTTGCGTTGCTGCCGAGTCTCTGAGGGAAGCACCGCGCCCACACCGATGAGCAAAGGAGCACCATGAAGTTGCTTCTCACTTCCGCGGGGATCAAGAACGCGAGCATCCAGAACGCCCTGGTCGACCTGCTGGGCAAGCCGATTGCCGAGTGCAACGCGCTCTGCATCCCCACCGCGATGTACGGGCACCCCCAGGTCGGCCCGGGAGCGGGGGTCTGGCGCTTCATCAGTGGGCGATCGACCGAGCCGATGTGCGAGCTGGGCTGGAAATCCTTGGGAGTGCTGGAGCTGACCGCGCTGCCGAGCATCGACGAGGAGCGCTGGGTTCCCCTGGTTCGCGAGACGGATGCCCTGCTCGTCTCGGGCGGCGATGCCCTGTATCTGTGCCACTGGCTGCGCCAGTCCGGGCTGGCGGATCTCTTGCCGTCTCTCCGCGAGCTCGTCTGGGTGGGGCTGAGTGCCGGGAGCATGGTGATGACCCCCAGGATCGGGGAGGACTTCGTCGGTTGGAAGCCGCCCGGCGGCGGCGACAGCACGCTGGGAATGGTCGACTTCTCGATCTTCCCGCACGTGGATCATGAGCTCCTGCCGGAGAACACGATGGCGGAGGCAGAGCGCTGGGCCGCCGAACTGCAGGGGCCGGCCTATGCGATCGACGACGAGACCGCGATCAAGGTGACCGACGGCGAGGTCGAGGTCGTCTCCGAGGGGCACTGGAGGCTGTTCACCCACAGCCCCGAGGCAAGCCTGGAGGCAAGCCCGGCAAGCACGGTGTCAGCGGTGCCGTTCACGCTCAGGAACCTCAAGGAGGATCTGGAGGACATCGGCTCGAGGTTCGACGGCGCGCCCGACCTGGAGTTTCGCCTGGCGAGCGAGGACCTCGAGCTCGAGAAGTCCGGCCTGAGCTACCAGCACGTCCCTCCCGGCTATCGCTTTCCTTACGGTCACACGCACGAGACGCAGGAGGAGGTGTACGTGGTCGTACGCGGGAGCGGGCGGATGAAGCTCGACGACGAGATCGTCGAGCTCAGGGAATGGGACGCGGTGCGCGTCCCGCCCGGTACGTGGCGAGGCTACGAGGCCGGGCCCGACGGCCTCGAGATCCTCGTCATCGGCGCGCCCAGTCTCGGCCAGGCTCGGCGCGAAGACGTCGACGGCCGGCGCGACTGGTGGGCCGACCAGTAGACGTCAGTCGAGGCGCAGGATCGTTTCCTCGATCTCCTCGCCGCGACCGGCTGCGAAGCCGCGGTCGACGCCGACGCGCCGGAACCCAGCCTTCTCCAGGACTCGGAGCGAACCGACGTTGTCCGAGGCTGCTCGGGCATAGAGCGGACGTTCGGCAGTCTCCGCAAGAAGAAGCTCGAGTGCTGCGCTCGCGATGCCTTTGCCCCATTGCGTTCGGTCGATCCAGTACGTCACCTCGCGCCGATCGTCGATCCGAAAGGACGCGATCGTTCCAGCGATTGCTCCGTCGACATCGATGACTCGGTTCCTGGCGCTTGGATTGGCCCGAATGCGCGCCATCCGCTCGAGGAACACGCGGCGATCGGTCTGATCCTCGGGTGTGAAGGCGGCCATTCGGATCGACTCCGGATCCGTCACGTGCTGGTGGATCGTGTCGAGATCCCGGTCCTCGAGCGGCCTCAGCGAGACGTTCATCTGGGCAATCCTACGAGTGTCTGTACGGACGGAAGCAGGAGAAGCATGGGCCGACGTCCGGGAATCGCCACTCAGCGGGCCTAGAATCCGCGCCAGTGGCCAGCGCCGACGTCGACGCGTATCTGAACCGACTCGAGGAGCCGACGCGCGAAACGCTTCAGACGCTCCGCCGCACGATCCTCGAGATCGTGCCTGAGGCTGAGGAGGTCATCTCCTACCGTGTGCCTGCCTTCCGGGTCGGAGGTGAGACCGTTGCGGGGTTTGCCGCCTTTCGGGATCACCTGAGCTATCTGCCGTTCAGCGGCTCCGTCCTATCGAAGCTCGCCGATGAGCTCGCGGGCTACACGACGACGAAGAGCGCCCTTCACTTCGCGGCCGATCAGCCGCTTCCGAAGACGCTTGTCCAGAAGCTGATCGCGGTGCGGCTCGCCGAGCGCCGGTGACGAGGAAGGCAGGCGCCATGGCCGACCCTTACGACCACGGAATGCTCGACGTTGGCGACGGCAACAGGGTCTACTGGGAGCTGCGTGGCAAGCCTGACGCAAAGCCGGCGGTGATCGTTCACGGCGGGCCTGGATCCGGGCTGGAAGGAAGCACGGGCGGGTCGTTCGACCCGGACCGCTACCGCGTCGTGATCTTCGACCAGCGCGGCTGCGGGCGGAGTAGGCCGCACGCAAGCGATCCGGATACCGACATGAGCGTGAACACCACGGAGCACTTGCTTGCAGACATGGAGCAATTGCGCGAGCACCTCGGCATCGAGCGCTGGCTGCTCTTCGGCGGCTCCTGGGGCTCGACGTTGATCCTGGCCTACGCGGAGCGGCATCCGGACCGTGTGTCGGAGATCGTGATCCCGAGCGTGACCACGAGCAGGCGCTCCGAGATCGACTGGCTCTACCGAGGCGTCAGCCGCTTCTTCCCGGAGGAGTGGGAGCGGTTCCGAGCTGGGGTGCCGGAGACCGAGCGCAACGGCGACCTCCTCGCGGCCTACGCGCGGCTTACGGAGTCTCCGAACGCCGACGTGCGCGCCAAGGCGACGGCCGACTGGCTCGCCTGGGAAGACGCGGTCATCTCGCAGGAACCACACGGCACACCCAACGCTTATAGCGCCCGGCCGTCGGCCGCGAAGCTCGCCTTCGTCCGCATCTGCGCCCACTACTTCGCCCATGGAGCGTGGCTCGAGGAAGGGGTGCTGCTCCGTGAAGCGCACCGCCTCAACGGCATCCCCGGCGTCCTGATCCACGGACGTCTGGACATGGGCTCTCCGCTCGGCACGGCCTGGGAGCTGGCCCAGGCGTGGCCCGATGCCCGACTGTCCGTCGTCGAGGACTCAGGGCACACCGGAAGCGACACGATGAGGAAGGAGGTTCGTGCCGCGCTCGAACGGTTCGCCAGAAGCTAACGGCATCGATGGCATGGGCCAGCGCGCGGGAATGACGCCAGAAGTCAGGGCCGCATAAGGTTCTGGAGTGATCCCGGACGATATGCAGCGTTGATCGACGCACCTCCCCCGCGGTTCTTACTACCTATCGGAAGGATGGCAGCGCTTTGACGACACCGGTCTGGTTTCGCTACCACGACAACGCTTTCGAGGTCGTGCTGGCCGAAGGCGATGTCAAGCGCCGACACCTTGCGCGGACGCCGAGCTGCATTCTCGTCGTCTTCGAGACAGTGCCACCGTTTCGCGGCGTCGAGATCAAAGGCGACCCGGAGTTGAGAGAGGGGGACGTAACGGCCGTGCGTGAGGTGATCGCAGGACGCTATTTGACCGCGGAGCGTGGCCGTCGCTTCGCGGCGTCTCGCCGGTCGCCGCGAGGCACGCTGTTACGCCTGGAATCGCACAGCTCGCGAGTCTGGGATCTGGCAGGCACGCTTCCGGATTAGACCCCCGTCTCGTCGCCTGGGCGGCCAGCGTTCGGGAATGTCCCCTGAACGCAGTGCTACTTGGCGAGTCGGGCGGGTGCGGCGGGACTCGTCCTCCGAGTCGTACCACCTGGTCTTGACAGGTGCATCCATGTCTAGTTGACTATGGCTTAGTCGAACGACTAAGACCCATCTTCGCGCACCGGCGAAAAGGGAAGAACGATGATGCAGCTGAAGAAGAGGCTGTTGCTCATTGGTGGGTTGCTCGCAGTTGGACTTCTGGCGGTGGGTATCGAGGAAGCCGCGATCCGCGGCTATGAGGCGGACGGCGGGGATCACGAGCTAGCGGCGCCAGAAGCGGCGAACGGGCACGCGCGGTCGGAGCCCGGGACGTCGATCGATTCCTCATGCGCAACGGCGAGCAGCCCGGGTTTCCGTCCCGACGGCGATGGCATCGACGATTGTGGGAGTGAACGCAATCGCGAATCACTGGCGACTGGCGCCCGCCGACGCGCAGCAACTGCGAGACAGAGGGTTCATCTCGTTCACGACGCGGCGAACACTTGCGGTCGTGACGGGGGCAGGCGTCAGCGAGATGCTGCTGTTCGGGACCCCCGAGGGGGCTCGGGACCAGATGGCGTACGACTTGCGCGCGAGCACGATCCACGCGACCCTGCCCGAAACGAAGATCCGCCGCTTTACGGTGCGCGACGTCCGGGCGCGCGCGGCTGGACCGGGAGCGACCTGCACGGCAACCCCATCGGCACCGTGCAGTGGGTGCAGGGTCGCTGCATGCTCGTGCTCGTCAGCGAGGGCGATGTCCCCTTCGTCGAGGTGCTCTCGACCGGTGCGCGGGCGATCTACGAGCGTACCGGGGGCGACTGCCCCTAACCGCGGCGTCCGCGCTGCGCGACGCGGGTCGTAGGAAGTTTCCGCCGCGCAAAACCCTTGAAAGGCTCGCGTCGCGCTGAGTGTCGCCACCCTACAAGCTCTCGAAGATGACCGCTTCCCACCGCTACTCCGATACAGGCCCCTTGGAACTCCGTCGTCGCAGCGCTGGGTCTTCTAGAAGGTGACTCGCTTCTTCAGCGAGGCCGCAGGCCGGCCCGGATGGAGAGCGCAAGCCTGCGCCAGTGTTCTGGAATGTCACATGAGCAGCGCCCAGGAATGTCCCCTGAGCGTCTGGCAAGGTGGTGTCGTGTTTCCCATAGTGCGGAAGTGCCCGCAGGCCCACGTTTTCGTACCCGTAGGCTCCGGTGATAGCCGCGAGGACGTCACTGGTCGTCGCGGCGCTCGTCATCGCACTTGCGATAGGGGGCGCCGTACTGTGGGGAGCCGCTGTGATCGGTGTGGCCCAGTATGCCGAGGACATCTGCTTCGACGACCTCGACGGCCGGGCGGACTACGGCGGGTTCAGGAGTGCTGCGGACGTATGGCCGCCGTCGTACGAGTGCAGGCTGCTCGGGAACCACGTGGAGCCGGTAGTGGTGCAACACCGTGGCATTGCGTTCGCCCGCCTCGGAGCGACCATGGTGTTCCCGGTCGCCTATGCCGTCGCCGCCACACTCGGCATCGTGTTCTGGCACTGTCGTCGGCGATCTTCCTACCGCGCCCCGACCTCAACCGGGAAGTAGGACGGGGCGGCTTCTCTCGGCCAAACCGTGATCATTCAGCAACGCACGCGGGCCGCTTGCCTGGGCCAGCGTTCGGGAATGTCCCCCGAGCGCACCTCGAGCGGTGTTCAAGCGGCCTGGGCGCTCGGGCGGCTAAGCAGAATGTGGTTGGCGACCTGACGGAATCCGAGTCGGTAGTAGACGCGCTCCCCGATAGGAGTCGTCTGCAACCACGCGAGGTCTGCTCCGCTCTCGAAGAGCGAGCGGGTCGCGAAGGCGGTGATCGCCGCGCCATAGCCGTGACGGCGATGTTCGGCGGGGGTGGCGACGCTGAAGATCGCACCCTCGCGGCCGGTTCGATAACCCATCGCGGTCGTGACAGCCCCAGCATCGACATGCCCCAGGTAGACGCTCATCCCGTCGATCTCGGCGACCTCCGGTGAGTACAGGGCCTGAAGTACCGCAGGCGGGGCACCGAAAGCACTCGCCGCCACCGTGGCGGCATCGAGAAGCCCTGCTTCGTCTTCCACCCGGCTGATCTCCAGCCCGTCGCAGGACGCCTCGACCAGCTCCTCAAACGCGAGCGTCATCCCCGGCATCGGCCTCCGTTCGGTCAGGCCCATCGCTCGCGCCTCCGCCTCGACCTCCGGGTGCTGGCCCTCCCGCAACTGCACACCACAGGGAAGGCCGCGCTCCTCGACCTCGCCGATCGAATCGCCAACCCCTGAACACGGCTCCGACTCGACGAGAACGCCGTTGAAGATCGCAAGCGGCACGGACGGAAGCAACAGCCGCACGTGACCTGTACGACGCTCAAAACTCGCTCCGCCGACCGTCGAGTGCAGCCCCTCGAACGTGGCCGAAAGCGCCGCATGAAGCCGCGCCGCCCGGGCTGGTGTGGACTGGCTCACAGCTCGATTATCTCCTGAGATCGCTTACACGTCGCCTGGGCCAGCGTTCGGGAATGACGCCTGAAGTCACAACGTCGACGCGGTGACAACGACGCGGGTACCCGCGCCCGCGGCCCGGACAGATCGATTCCATAACACGTGCAAGGCTCGTAGTGCGGGTGCTTCGGCTCTGTAGGCTCAGCGCTCATCCGACCGAAGGAACTATGTGAGTGCGGATCGTTTCGATCGTTTTCTGCCGATCGCGGGAGCGCTCATCGGACTGTTGTTCTTCGCCGGTCTGGCTCTAACGTGGGGCGATCCGAGCAGCGAAACCGCGCCTGCCGAGACCTTCTCCTATTGGCAAAACAACCGAGGCCAGCACCAAATTTCCGGACTCCTGCTCGCACCCCTGATCGCCTTCCTGCTCGTCTTCTTCGGCGCAGGTTTGCAGCGACGGCTGCAGCGCGGCAGCGGCGACAGTGGCCACGGAGCGGTCGCCTTCGGCGGAGCACTCCTAGCCGCGTCAGCATTCGCGCTCGTCGGCATGCTAGAAGGGGCGGCGACCAACGCCGCCCACGAAGGCCAGCGACAAGCGGTCTACACACTCAGCCAGCTTCACTCGTACGACTGGCTGGCTTGGAACGCGGCCTTCGCAGCCATGCTGCTCGCGACCGGCCTCGGCGCGCGCCGTAATGGAATGCTGCCAACCCCGCTGACCTGGGCGTCGATCATCATCGGAGCATCACTCCTCACGCCACTCGGAATCTTCGGCTTTTTCCTCGTTCCGATCTGGCTGATTGTGGTCGGCGTCATCCTGCACCGTTCTCCATCTCAGCCAAGCGAACAAATCGCATAGCTCCGGATACCCGTCGTCTGGGCCAGCGTTCGCGGATGACGCCTGACGCTCCTGTGCCGAGTCGCGTCAGCTGGCCGGGGTGGCCGAGCCGATGATTAGGGGCCGAACGATCGGTGGCATCCGGCGCCAGTCTCCGCGCTCCGTGAGTGAGACCACGTAGCCGGCGCCGCGCAGAAGGTCGGCGGTCTGACGATTGCAGTTGCAGCCGTCGGCAAAGCCGTGCCACGCGCCGTGAAGGCGGTCCTGCCAGCGGGCGAGCCCCGGATCGTCCGAGCGAACGTGCTCAACGAACAACAGCGACCCGTCGGGACGCAGGACGCGCCGAACCTCGTCGAGCGCGCGGTTGGGATCCGGCACCGTGCACAGGACCATGGTCGAGACGACCGTGTCGAAGGAGTCGTCGGCGAAGGGCAGCGCCTCGGCCGCGGCGCGGACGATCTCAGCGCGGCGGCCGAGCCTTTCGCGCCGTTGCTCCAGCCGCTTTACCATGTTTGGCTCGGGCTCGGCCATGACTAGACGGTCGAGGGCATCCGGATAGTGCTCCATGTTCAAGCCGGTGCCGGCGCCGAGCTCGAGCACGCTGCCGCGCGCCAGCGAAACTAGCGCCCGGCGACGTTCGGCCATGCCCGCCCGCTCGCCCCACCACAGGAAGGGGTCATAGATCAGCGCTGAGAGCCGGCCGCCCCTCGCCTCGCCGGCCCGGGTCTCGGCCTCGTCACGGGTGGGGTGCGCCATCACGGCAAAAAATACACCCGGGCTGAACCATCGCGGCCAAGACTGCACCCGCCTCCCTTGCACGCAAGCACTGGAAGCTGATCGCCCCAAGCCTGGAAGCAAGCGAAGTGGACTGGGAGACGACGCGCGCTCGGCTGGGCCAGCGTTCGGAAATGTCCCTGAGCGGCAGACTAGGTCATCAAGGATCATTTGGATGTCTCCCGGATTGCCATAGCTGCAGGCGTTGCTGGCGCACTCGGCGTAGGTCTTGCGGCTGCACTTATGCGCCAGGCGCGGAGCACGGCGCACGTCGGCCCGACCTCTGCAACGCTTGACGAGGCCTTCAGCGCATTCTTTGGGGCAGGCCTTGGGCTCGCGCTCGGAAGCGCGCTCTGTGCCCTCTCCATCCGACGTGGCTCGCGTCCACTTGCAGGACTGCTCGCCGGACTAGCGGCCTATGTCTTTGTGCTCGCCCCGGCTTTGATATACGCGGACGACGTAAGTCTCGCGGAGGATCTCAGCCCTGGCGGTCTCGTTTTTCTTGTTTTCTTGCTGCTTCCGTTTGGCGCTTTCGCTCTAATCGGCGCAACCGCGGGAGTGCTTGTCGCGTCACTCCTGCACTGGGATCGCGGGCAGTAAGCGTCACCAGCCTTAGCGCACGCACAGTTCTGACCTGCTCTGGATGGCTCGCGTCTCGCACTTGGCTGGGCCAGCGTGCTCTCGCCCGACACCCACCCCGCGCCGACGTGCGCGGCTACTCGTCGGACGCGTCGGCGGTCGCGCGGTGGGAGATCTCGTTCACGACCGTGGGATCGGCGAGCGTCGTCGTGTCGCCTAGCGGGCGGTTCTCCGCCACGTCGCGCAGGAGCCGGCGCATGATCTTGCCGCTCCGCGTCTTCGGGAGCTCCGGGGTGAAGACGATGTTCGCCGGCTTCGCGATCGCGCCGATCCTGGCCGCGACGTGGCTGCGCAGCTCCTCGAGCATCTCGACCGAGCCCTCGTCGCCGCCCTTCAGCGTCACGTAGGCGACGATCGCCTGCCCGGTGAGCGAGTCCGCTCGGCCGCACACCGCCGCCTCGGCGACGCGCGGGTGATCGACGAGCGCGCTCTCGACCTCGATCGTGGAGATCCGGTGCCCGGAGACGTTCATCACGTCGTCGACGCGGCCGAGCAGCCAGAAGTCGCCGTCCTCGTCGATCCGCGCGCCGTCGCCGGCGAAGTAGACGCCCGGGTACTTCGACCAGTAGGTCTCGCGGAAGCGCGCGTCGTCGCCGAAGATCCCGCGCGTCATCGCCGGCCAGGGCCGCTTCAGGACGAGGTAGCCGCCGCCGCCCGGCCCGACTTCCTCGCCGGCCTCGTTGAAGACGCCGACGTCGACGCCCGGAAACGGCTTCGTCGCCGAGCCCGGCTTCGTCGTCGTCACCCCCGGGAGCGGCGTGATCAGCACCATCCCGGTCTCGGTCTGCCACCACGTGTCGACGACCGGACAGCGGTCGCCGCCGACGTGCTCGCGGTACCACATCCACGCCTCCGGGTTGATCGGCTCGCCGACCGAGCCGAGCAGCCGCAGCGAGGAGAGATCGTGCGCCCTGCGCGTGCTCCGGCCCCCACTTCATGTGGGCGCGGATCGCAGTGGGCGCCGTGTAGAGGATCGTGACGCCGTAGCGCTCGACGATCGACCACCACCGATCCTTGTCCGGGAAGTCGGGCGTGCCCTCGTAGAGCACCGAGGTGGCGCCGTTGCAGAGCGGCCCGTAGACGATGTAGCTGTGGCCGGTGATCCAGCCGATGTCGGCCGCGCACCAGTAGACGTCCGTCTCCGGCTTCAGGTCGAAGATGTAGCGGTGCGTCGCGGCGACGCCGACGAGGTAGCCGGCCGTCGTGTGCACGATCCCCTTCGGCTTCGCGGTCGTGCCGGACGTGTACATCAGGAAGAGGAGATCCTCGGCGTCCATCGGCTCGGGCGGGCAGCTCGCCGGGTCGTCGGAGACGTCGAGCTCGTGCAGCCAGACGTCGCGGCCCTCCTGCATCGGCACCTCGTTCCCGGTGCGGCGGACGACCAGGGCGCGTTTGATCCCCGGCGCCGCCGCCATCGCCTCGTCCGCCGTCCGCTTGAGCGGCACCGTGGAGCCGCGCCGCCAGGCCTCGTCCTGCGTGATCAGGACCTCGCAGCCCATGTCGTTCGCGCGATCGGAGAGCGAATCGGCCGAGAAGCCGCCGAAGACGACCGTGTGCGGGGCGCCGAGGCGAGTGCACGCGAGCATCGCGACCGGGAGCTCGGGGACCATCCCCATGTAGATCGCGACCGCCGTCCCCTTCTTCACGCCGAGCTCCTTGAGCGCGTTCGCGAAGCGGACGACCTCGCGCTGGAGGTCGGCGTAGCTGATCTCGCGCGTGTCGCCCGGCTCGCCTTCCCAGTGGTAGGCGACGCGCTCGCCGCGCCCCTCCTCGACGTGCCGGTCGACGCAGTTGTAGGAGACGTTCAGCGTGCCGCCGAGATACCACTTGGCGTAGGGCAGCTCCCACTCGTAGAGCTTGCTCGAACGGCTCGAACCACGAGACCCGCTCCCGGCCCTCCGTCTCCCAGAACTCCTCGAAGTCGCGCTCGTAGATCTCGGGCTGGGCGTTCGCCTGGGCGGCGAACTCGGGAGTCGGCGGGTAGCGCCTCTCCTCGACGAAATGGGTCTCGATCGTCTGGGGGTCGCTCACAGCTCGAGGTCGTACGGGAACTCGGTCAGCACCTCCGCGCCGTCCGCCGTCACGAGCACGAGATCTTCGAGCCGGACGCCCCCGTAGCCGTGCCGGTAGAGCCCCGGCTCGAGCGCGACGACGTCGCCCTCGACGAGCTCGGAGTCGATCCGGCCGACACTCGGCTGCTCGTGCACCTCGAGGCCGACCCCGTGGCCGGTGGCGTGGTAGAAGCCGTCCCGGAGCACCTTCGCCTCGCCCTTGTGGAGCTGCGTCGGGTAGCCGTGCTCGTGGAAGAAGTCGCAGACCGCGACGTGGATCGCGCGGCCGCTCGCCCCCGGTGCGACGGCCGCGATCGCGAGGTCGAGCGCCTCCTTCGACGAGCCGGTGGAACTCGGCGATCTCCTCCGGCGCCGGGCCGATCGAGAACGTGCGGGTGAAGTCCGCGAAGCAGCCCGTCTCGCGATCGCGCGGAAACAGGTCGAAGAGGACGATGTCGTTCGCGGCGATCGGGCCCGAGCCCATGTCGTGGCCGATCGCCGTCTGGCTGCCGTGCGAGACGATGAACTCGTCCGCGGCCGCCCCGTGGTCGCCGAACGCCCGCTCGACGGCCTGCTTGACCCGCTCGCACGTGAGCTGCTCCCCGTCGAGCACGAGCTGGCCCGAGGCGCGATCGGCCGCGCGCAGGAGCTCGAGACCCGCGCGCAGGCCGGCCTCGGCGGCACGGCAGGCCCGGCGAATCCCCTCGAGCTCGGCCTCGTTCTTGACGCGGCGGCGCCCGGCGAACTCCGGTTGGTCGACCGTCAGCTCGATCCCGCTCGCGCGGAGATAGTCGGCGTGGCCGGTCGGGAAGGTCGTCGGCACGACGGCGCTCTGCACGCCGAACCCGCGAGCCGCGGCGAGCCAGACCTCCCGCCAGAACTCCGTCTCGGTGAGGCCGCGCGCGATCAGCTCGTCGTACCCGAACTCCTCGAGCGCGTGCACCTCGAGATCGGTTCCGAGGTCGTCGATCCGAGCCTTCTCCATCGAGCTGACCGCCACGAGGCGCTTGCCGCCGACCTCCGCGTAGAGCAGCGGATCGGGGATCGCGATCGGCACCTCGTGCCGCAGCTCGGAGCTGCGCATCGAGTCGCCGATGATCAGGGCGTCGGCCATCGGCCGCGATCCTAACCGTTAGGTTCCTCGCGATGAACGACGCCCTCGCCGAGCTGAAGCTGCGCCTCGCGGAGATCCACGATCTCGAGCGGACGCTCGGCGTGCTGGGCTGGGATCAGCGGACGACGATGCCGGCGAAGGGCGCGCCGGCCCGCGCGGAGGCACTCGCGACGCTCGGCGGGATCGTCCACGAGCGCTTCGTCTCCGACGAGGTCGGGCGGCTGCTCGAGCGCGCCGAGCCGCTCGCGGCGCAACTCGACTACGACTCGGACGACGCGAGCCTGCTCCGGGTCGTGCGGCGCGACTGGGACAAGGCGCGGCGCGTGCCGGCCGAGCTCGCGGCGGCCTGGCTCCGCGAGAGCTCGAAGGCGCAGGCGGCCTGGCTGGAGGCGCGGGCGGCCTCCGATTTCACGGTCTTCCTGCCCGCGTTTCGGCGCGTCCACGAGGTCGCGCTCCGCTGGGCCGAGTGCCAGGAGGCGGGCGACTCGCCCTACGACGCCTTCCTCGACGAGTACGAGCCGGGGATGACGACGGCCGAGGTTCGAGCGGTCTTCGACGTGCTCCGTCCGGAGCTGACGGCGATCGTGCGCGAAGCCGGCGAGCCCGCCGACGACTCGTTCCTGGACGGCGACTACCCCGTCGCGACCCAGCAGGAGTTCCTCGAGGAGGTGCTGACGCGGTTCGGCTTCGAGGAGGGCGCCTGGCGGCTCGATCCGACCGTGCATCCGTTCGCCACGTCGTTCTCGCGCACCGACATCCGGATGACGACGCGCTACCGGCCGGACAACGTGCGCGCGATCTGGGCGGCGATGCACGAGGGCGGGCACGGGCTCACCTACCAGGGCCTCGATCCCGCGCTCGAGCGGACGGCGCTCGCGGGTAGCCCGTCGCTCGGGCTCGGCGAGTCGCAGAGCCGGCTCTGGGAGAACCTCGTCGGGCGTTCGCTGCCCTTCTGGCGGCGCTTCCTGCCCGAGCTGCAGAGGCGGTTTCCGGCGCTCGAGGCGGTCGACCTGGAGACGTTCCACCGCGGGATCAACCGCGTCGCACCGGGTCTGATCCGGGTGGACGCCGACGAGGTGACGTACTCGCTCCACATCATCCTCCGCTTCGAGCTCGAGCAGCGGCTGGTGGAGGGCTCGCTGGCGCTGGAGGAGCTGCCGGAGGCGTGGAACGCCGGCATGCTCGATCTGCTGGGCGTCGAGGTGCCCGACGACACGCGCGGCGTCCTCCAGGACGTCCACTGGTCGCGCGCCGCCTACGGCTACTTCCCGACCTACGCGCTCGGGAACGCGATCTCGGTTCAGATCTGGCGGCATGTCGAGCGCGCGATTCCCGATCTCGAATCGCAGCTCGAGGCGGGCGAGTTCGGCGAGCTCTACGGCTGGCTGCGCGATCGGCTCTACCGCCACGGCCGCAAGTTCACGCCGCTCGAGACGCTCGAGCGCGCGATCGGCGAGACCGCGATCGACCCGACGCCGTACCTCGCCTACCTCCGAGCGAAGGTCGCCGCGGCCGCCACCTGAGCCGTCCTTGGTGTCCGTAGACTCAGGAGCCTGATGGAGGACGCGCTCGCCCGCTCGCAATCGCTCCTCGAGAGCTTCGAGGAGGTCGTGCGCGCGGAGCGGCCGGACGGCGTCGAGATCTTCGACGCGCACGTCCATCTCGGCACCGACATCGACGGGATGACCGGCGACCTCGACGGCCTCCTGCGGATCCAGGAGCGCGCGGGAATCACGCGCTCGTTCATGTTCTGCCTGGACGAGCCCGACCGCCATCCGGGATTTCGCGCCCCGAACGACCGGACGCTCGACTTCGCGGCCCGCTCCGACGGCGCCCTCGTCCCGTTCGTCCGCCTCGACCTCTCCGAGAGCCCGATCGAGGAGGCGACGCGCTGCCTCGACCTCGGCGCCCGCGGGATCAAGCTCCACCCGCGGGCCCAGAAGTTCCTGCTCGACGACGACCGGCTGGCGCCCGTCTTCGAGCTGGCCGCCGACCGCAAGGTGCCGATCCTGATCCACGGCGGCCGCGGGCTGCCACCGATCGCGGACGCGCTCGCGCGCCTGATGGACACCTACGAGCCGCAGCTGATCATCGCGCACGCCGGGATCGCCGACCTCGCGGCGCTCGCTCGCCACTTCTGCGGCCGGCCGGGCGTCTTCTTCGACACCTCGGTCTGGAGCCCGCTCGACATCCTCGACCTCTTCCGCCTCGTCGCGCCCGAGCAGGTGCTCTACGCCTCCGACTACCCCTACGGTCGCCAGCCGGCCTCGCTCCTGCTCTCGATCCGCACGGCGCGGATGGCCGGGCTCGACGACGGCCAGCTTCGGGCGATGCTCGGCGGCAGCGCGACGCGGATCGCCAATGCCGAAGAAGCGCTGCCGCTGACGGCTCCGTGCGGCCCGGCCGAGATCACCGCCCCGATCACGTTCGCGCGCATCCACCAGTACCTCTCCATGGCCACACCGCTCCTGTGGATGCGCCAGGCGGACACGATCGGCGTTCTCGGCCTCGCGCTGAACGCGTGCGACGAGCGCTCGAACGGCTATCGCGAGCAGACCGACCAGATCCGCGAGCTCCTCCTCGTGGCGCGCGACCTCTGGCGGGTGATGCCCGAGACGCGGGAGGACGACGAGGCGCAGACCGCCCGCACCGCCTTCCGCCTGATGCATCTCGCGAACGTGTTGGCGGTGACCTCGGCTGGCAGATAACACGATCGGGCTGACGGTCAACGGTCACGCCTACGAGGTCGACCCGCCGGTGGGGCGCTCGCTCGCGGACGTGCTCCGGGACGATCTCGGGCTGACCGGAACGAAGGTCGCCTGCGACGAGGGTCACTGCGGCGCCTGCACCGTGCAGATCGCGGGTGTGCCCGTCCTCTCCTGCATCACCCTCGTCCACACGGTCGGCGAGCGCGAGGTGACGACGATCGAGGCCCTGCGCGAGCACCCGCTCGTGCACGCGTTCGTCCGGGCCGACGCCCTCCAGTGCGGCTTCTGCACGCCGGGGCAGATCGTCTCGGCGGCCGCGCTCGTCGAGGCCAATCCCGACCCGACGCGCGAGGAGATCCGGCACGGCATGGCGGGCAACCTCTGCCGCTGCGGCGCGTATTCGAACATCGAGGAGGCGATCGCCACGTGGCGCGACTGATTCGAACCGAGAAGGAGGTCGAGGGCCGCTACGAGGAGGTCTGGACCGTCGTCGAGGAGGACGCGCTCGACCAGTGGCCTGCCGGCCCGCTCGAGGTCGTCGGACGGCCGGCGCCCCGTCAGGACGGGCTCCAGCGCGCGCGGGGCGAGGCGCGTTACACCGCCGACGTGCGCCTGCCGGGGATGCTGCACACCGCGGTGCTGCGCAGCCCGCACGCTTCCGCTCGCGTGCGCTCGATCGACCTCACCCCCGCGCTCGCGCTGCCTGGCGTCCACGCTGGCGTGTCCTGCGACGACGTCGACTTCCTCGCAGCTGTCGTCGGCTATCCCGGTGCCGCCGTGGCCGCCGTCGCCGCGGACACGATCGAGCAGGCGCGCACCGCCGTCGACGCGATCGACGTGGAGTGGGACGAGAACGAGCCGCTGCTCGACCCCGACGAGGCGGTTGCCCGCGGCCAGCTCGTCGAGGAGAAGAGCAGCTACGCGCGCGGCGACCTCGACGCCGGGCTCGCCGATGCAGACGAGATCGTCGAGGCCGAGTACCGCACGCAGTCGGTCCTGCACAACTCGATGGAGACCCACCAGGCGGTGTGCCACTGGGAGGGCGAGACGCTCGTCGTCCACATCTCGACGCAGTACATCTGGGGCGTTCGCGAGACGCTCGCGGAGAAGCTCGGGCTTCGCCCCGACGACGTCCGCGTCGTCTGCGAGTTCATGGGCGGCGGCTTCGGCTCGAAGAACGGCCCCGGCGACTACAGCCTGATCGCGGCCGAGCTCGCCCGCCAAACCGGCCGGCCGGTGCGCTGTGCGCTCACGCGGCGCGAGGAGAACCTCGCCGCGGGCAACCGGAACGCGACGATCCAACGTCTGCGAATCGGAGCGCGCTCCGACGGCACGATCGTCGGGCTCGGCGGCGAGTTCGTGAACGCCGTCGGCTGGGACGGTTGGGTCGCCGGCACCGACGGCCCGATGCAGATGCTCTACGGCGTCCCGAACGTGGCGACGACTCTGCACGGCGCCAAGCTGAATTCGGCCCCGATGGCCGCGTTTCGCGCGCCGGGGTTCGTCGAGGGGACGTTCGGGCTCGAGTGCCTGCTCGACGAGCTCGGCTCGAAGCTCGGGCTCGACCCGCTCGAGCTGCGGCGGCGGAACCACGCCGACCTGGACATGCTCAACGGGCGGCCCTTCTCCTCGAAGAGCCTGCTCGAGTGCTACCGCCGGGCCGAGCCCCACTGGGAGCGGCGCCACGAGGTGCGCGCCCGCTCCGACGAGACGTGGAAGCACGGCGTCGGGCTCGCGAGCCAGATCTGGTACGGCGGCGGCGGGCCTCCGTCGTACGCCTGGGTGCGCGTCGGCTCCGACGCGAGCGTGACCGTCGTCACGGCGATGCAGGACATCGGCACGGGCTCGCGCACCGCGATGGCGCAGATCGCCGCGGAGGAGCTCGGCGTGCCGCTCGCGCAGGTGCGGGTCGAGCTCGGCGACTCCGCCCGAGGGCCGTTCGCGTCGGTCTCCGCCGGCTCCTCGACGATCCCCTCGATGGGCCCGGCCGTGCGCTCGGCCGCCGGCGACGCTCGCCGCCAGATCCTCGAGCTCGCGGCGCAGCGCTGGCAGAAGGAGCAGCGCACGCTCTCGCTGCAGGGCGGCCGGATCGTCTGCTCGGACGGCGGCGCCTGGCCGCTCGAGAGCCTGCTCGGGCTGCTCGAGGACGCGCAGATCCTCGGAACGGGCGCGCGCGGCCCGAATCCGACCGGGATGCGCGTGCTCACGTTCGGCGTGCAGGTGGCGGAGGTCGCAGTCGACGTCGGCACCGGCGAGGTGCGCGTCGGCCGGATCGCGGCGATCCACGACGTCGGCCGGATCGTCAACCCGCTCGGCGCTCGCAGCCAGGTCGAGGGCGGGATCGTCCAGGCTCTCGGTCACACGCTCTCCGAGCACCGGCTGCTCGACCCGCAGACCGGGATGGTCCTGACTCAGACGCTCGACGCCTACAAGCTCCCCACGATCGCCGACGTCCCCGAGATCGTCTGCGAGTTCATCGACGAGCCCGACTCCCACCTGACGAACCTCGGCTCGAAGGGCCTCGGCGAGCCGCCGATCATCCCCACAGCCGCCGCGATCGCGAACGCGATCCGCGACGCCACGGGAGCGGACGTCCGCTCGCTCCCGATCGACCGCGCCGAGATGCTGCGCGCACTCGACGCCGCGAGACGCAAGGAGACGGTTGCAGCTCCTTCGGCCTGAGTCGGTCGAGGAGGCGGTCGCAGCGCTCGGGGAGGGAGCCGTCGCCCTCGGCGGCGGCACCGATCTCGTGCCGCTGCTTCGCGACGGGATCGTCGAGGCGGAGACGCTCGTCGAGCTTCGCGCCGCCGTCCCCACGGGCGTCGCCGGGCAGAGAATCGGCGCCGGCACCACGCTCGCCGCCCTCGAGGCCGACCCGGAGATCCCAGCCGCGCTCCGCGAGGCCTGCCGGCTCGCCGCCTCGCCGCAGCTCCGGGCGATGGGCACGATCGGCGGAAACCTCCTCCAGGCGACCCGCTGCTGGTACTGGCGGCTCCAGTTTCCGTGCTACCTGCACGGCGGCGACACGTGTCACGCGAGGGAAGGTCAGCACCGCGAGCACGCGATCTTCGGCAACGAGCGCTGCGCGTCGGGCCACCCCTCCGATCCCGCCGCGGCCTTGCTGGCGCTCGGCGCGAGCGTCCGGACGGATCGCCGCGAGCTCGCGCTTGCCGACCTCTACCGGCTCCCGAGCGACGACGACCGGAGCCTGACGACGCTCGAGCCGGGCGAGCTGATCCTCGAGCTCGACGTCCCGGTGGTCGAGTCGAGCGTCTACCTCAAGGCGATGGACAGGCAGCGCTGGGCGTTCGCGCTCGTCGGCGTCGCGGCGGCGCGCGTCGACGGCGAGACCCGAATCGCGCTGGCCGGGGTCGCGCCCGTGCCGTGGCTCCTCTCGTCGCCGGAGGAGCTCGAGCAGGCGACGCCGCTTCCCGGCACGGCGTACAAGGTGGAGATCGCGCGCGCGCTCCTCGAGCGTGCGCTCGCGCAGCTCTAGGACGTAAGCTCGCCCGGATGAAGCTCGCCCGCGTCGGACTCCTCCTCGTGCTCGTCCTCGTGCTCGCCGCCTGTGGCGGCGGTGACGACGAGGCCTCGCCGACGACCGATGCGGCAACGACCGAAGCGCCGGCCGAGACGGAGACGCAAGCCGAGACGACGACCGGCGGCGGGGAGAAGTGCGAGACGGTCGACGCGCCGGAGCCGAAGCCGGACGGAGGCGCTGAGGCGCCCGAGTCGAAGCTCGACGCCGGCACCACCTACAGCCTCGTCGTCGAGACGAACTGCGGCTCCTTCACGATCCAGCTCGACCAGGAAACCGCGCCGAACACGAGCGCCTCGCTCGTCGCGCTCGCCCGCGACGGCTTCTTCAACGACGTCATCTTCCACCGCGTCGTTCCCGGGTTCGTGATCCAGGGCGGCGATCCCACCGGAACCGGCACGGGCGGGCCCGGGTACAAGACGGTCGACGTGCCGCCGCAGGATGCGGCGTACATCCAGGGCGTCGTGGCGATGGCGAAGAGCGGGGACGAGCCGCCCGGCACCTCCGGCAGTCAGTTCTTCGTCGTCACGGGCGCGGACGCCGCCCTGCCGCCGGAGTACGCAGTCGTCGGCACGGTCAGCGACGGGCTCGACACGGTCCTGAGGATCGATGCGCTCGGCACGGGCGACGGTCCGCCGTCGACTCCCGTCGTGATCGAGAAGGTCACGGTCGAGGAGAGCTAGCAATGCCGGCGCTCGCCGCGGTGATCCTGGCCGCCGGCGCCGCCACTCGCTTCGGCGCCCCGAAGCAGGCGCTGCTCCTCCCCGCCGTCCTCGAGCGGGTGAGAGCCGCCGGACTCGCGGAGCTCGTGGTCGTGCTCGGCGCGTACGAGCTCGATTCGGACGCGCCGACCATCCAGTGCCGGGACTGGGAGCTCGGACCGGGAGCATCGCTGCGCTGTGGGCTGCGGGCGCTCGGCGAGACCGTCGAGGCGGCGATCGTCGTCCTCGCGGACGGCCCCGAGCTCGCGCCCGCCGCGATCTCCAGGGTCGTCGAGGCCTGGCGAGCGAGCGCCGCGCCGCTCGTCGCAGCGAGCTACGGCGGTGTCCGCGGCCATCCACTCCTCGTGGCGCGGTCGGAATGGATGGGCATTCCCGACGAGGGCCTGCGCGGGCGCGAGCCACTGCTCGTTCCGTGCGACGACCTGGGCTCGCCGGGCGACGTGGACGTCCCGTCCGACCTTCCGGAACGGCTCTCCTAGACCGCCGGTCGTTCGTCTCGCAGCGCGGCGAGCTTCTCGAGGAGGCCCGCCGGCATTCGCTCGCTCGCGGAGACGCGGATGTAGCGCCGAAGCTCCTCTTCGAAGCGGTACCTGCGCCGACAGTAGTCGCAGCCGTCGAGGTGTCCCTCGGCCACGACGACCTCGTCCGGCGCCAGATCGCGGTCGAGGTAGCCCTGCAGCAGCTCCTCGCATCTCTCGCAACCGGGGTCGTGGGTCATGGAGTGTGCTCCGTCAAGCGAGTGACTCCTCGGCGAGCTTCTGCTTCAGGATACGCCTGCCGCGGTGGAGCCGCGACATCACGGTGCCCATCGGGACGTCGAGGATCTGGGCGGCGTCGGCGTAGCTGAACTCGCCGATGTCGACGAGGACGACGACATCGCGAAAGTCGTGCGGGAGCTCGGAGAGGGCGCCCACGACGTTGTCCTGCGAGAGCTTCTCGACGACGCGTTCCTGGTCGAGCGCCTGCTCGCCCTCGGCCGCAGCGAGCTTGTTGGCGAGGAAGTAGTCGCCCTCCTCGAGCGGCTGCTGGTCGGGCGTCCGCTGGAGCTTGCGCCCGCGGTCGAGATTCAGGTTCGTCAGGATCCGGAAGAGCCAGGCGCGCATGTTCGTGCCCGGGGTGTAGGAGCTCCAGCTCCGGAACGCTCTGACGTACGTCTCCTGCACGAGCTCTTCGGCCTCCTCACGTGTGCCGACGAGTCGGCGCGCCACCCGATAGACCTGGTCGGCGAGCTCGAGCGCCTCCTCCTCGAACCGCACCCGCCCGAGGGCTTCGGCAGCGATTCGACGCGCATCGGCTGCCTCGGTCTCGCTCACCGGGCCACCCTAGCAATCGGTCTGAGCAGTCAAAACGAGCGGTTCGGGTGGGCTATTCCCGGTTCGAGACGGGGCTGCCCGGGTACACCGGCCGCAATCGAGAGGAGGCGGATTGAAGGGTTACGACGTTCTCACCTTCGACGACGAGCGCGCAGGAACAGTCGTCGGCAAGCAGGGCAGCAACCTGATCGTCGAGCAGGGCGCGATCTTCAAGCACCGGCGGGCGCTGCCCGAGATCTTCGTCACGGTGGACGAGGGTGAGCGGGTCGTGCGAGCGACCGTCTCGAAGGACGTGCTCGAATCGGCTCCGGAGATCGGGGACGAGGGGGTCGACGACGAGGCCGTGGCGCGGCACTACGGCATGGTCGCCGGCGACCCGGCGCCGGGGACGCTCGGGGACGGCGCGCTCAATCCGGACGATCCGGCGTGGACTGCCGAGACGCAGGAGCAGCGAACCGGCGTCGAGCCGGCGGCGGCGGAGCGGGCGCGGATCCAGCAGGAGCAGGAGCGAGGCGAGGGGCCGCTCGACCATCCCGAATCGCCCGGCCTCCTCGGCGACCGGAACCTGCACGGGCGTTAGCCGGGGACGATCGAAGCCGTCGTCTCGCGGAAGCCGGCTTTCGCAAGCGCGCCGACGAGCTCCTCGCGCGAGGTCTGCTCGTCGTTCCAGGCGAGCATGACCTCGCCGAGCAGATTCGCATTCGCGGCCTCGAGACCCTCGTGGTCGCGAATCGCGGCTGCGAGCCGGCCGACGCAGCGCTCGCACCGCACCCCGCTCACCTGGATCGTCTCGGTCTGAGTCGCCACGTGCGCCTAGCCTAGCGCCAGCACCTCGTCTGCCTGCTCGATCAGGAGCGGGTCATGCGTCGCGCAGACGACGACGGCGCCGGTCGCGCGCGCGAGCTCGGCGAGGAGCAGGCCGATCGCGAGAGCGTTGGCTCCGTCGAGACGTGCGGTCGGCTCGTCGGCGACGATCGCGCGCGGGCGGGCGGCAACGGCCCGCGCGATCGCGGCGCGCTCGCGCTGACCCGCCGACAGCTCGGCGACGGGCCGCTCGCCGTGTTCCTCGAGGCCGACGGAGGCGAGCGCGGCGAGCGCGCGTTCTCGCGTGTGAGCCGGCGCAACACCCCGCAGGGCGAGCGAGAGCTCGACGTTCTCGCGCGCCCCGAGGAACGGCACGAGCGCGACGGTCTGACCGACGAACGCGAGCCGCGTCCGTCGAAGCTCGGCCCGCGCCGCGCGGTCGAGCGATGCGAACGAGACTCCGTCGAGAATCACCTCGCCGGCGTCGGGCACGTCGAGCCCAGCGAGCAGGTGCAGCAGCGTCGTCTTTCCCGAGCCGGACGGTCCGGTGACGGCGTGGAGCCGGCCGCCGGCGAAGGAGGCGGTGAGGTTGTCGACCGGCACCGCCGAGCCGAAGCGGCGGGTGAGGCCGCGCGCTTCGAGGAGAGCTTGTGTTGGAGCAACACGGAGCTCGGGGGAACCGGCTTCGCTGGGCGGCTCGGAGCGAGCTCGAGTTGGAGCAACTCGAGGTCTTTCGCCGGCCGGCGGTGCGACGACGAGGCGCTCGTCCTCGAGTCTGACCGTGGCGCGGTCGGAGATCCCGGCCGAACGCAGGGCGCTCTCCGGCAGGCGGACCCAGCCGCCGCGGCCGACCACGACCGCGTCCTCGCCGCCGCCCGCGACGAGCCGCTCGTCGCTGACCCGGCCGTCACGGACGTGGACGACCCGATCGGCGTGGTCGACTGTCGCAGGGTCGTGGCTGACGAGGAGCGCCGTCGCTCCCTGCTCGCGCACGAGCTCCGCGACGAGCGCGAGCACGCCGCTCGCCGTCTCCGCATCGAGCTCGCCGGTGGGCTCGTCGGCGACGAGGAGGCGCGGGCGATGAGCGAGCGCGGCGCACACCGCGATCCGCTGCTGCTCCCCACCGGACAGCTCCCGCGGTCTGGCCTCGAGCCGGTCGCCGAGGTGAACGCGCTCCAGCAACTCGCGAGCTCGTCCGTCGCGCGTCGCGGCAGGAGCTCCTGCGAGGCCGAGCTGGACGCCGACCAGCTCGCGGGCCGTCAACTCGCCGGCGAGCGCCCGCCAGTAGTGCTGGTCGGCGTAGCCGAGCAGCCGGGATCGGTATCGGGCGACGCCGCCCGCCGAGAGCGAGGCGAGGTCGACGCCGGCGACGCTGACCGAGCCCGCCGAGGGCCGGTCGAACCCGGCCACGATCCGGACGAGCGTCGACTTGCCGGAGCCGCTCGGGCCGAGCACGACGCAGATCTCTCCCTCGCGGACGCTCAGCGTCAGCCCTTGCAGGGCCGCGACGCCGCCCTCGGGGCTCGGGTGGACGCGGAAGACATCGCGAACCTCGACCATCGTCGTCATTCGATCGCCTCGACCCGGCCGGGAGCCCCGTCGTTCGGGAAGGCGCCACGCGTGGCGGCGCCGATCAGAAGTCCGGCGAGGACCACGTAGGCCACGACCGCGAGAGCGACGATCGACCAGTCGACGTCGAGCAGGAGCGGCGGCTCGGCCAGGGTCGCACGAGCGGTGAGCGCGACGAGATCGACCACCACCGCGCCGAGGACGAGGCCGGTCAGAGCACCCACGAGCAGGCCGGCGAACGTCACCGTCAGCGCGCGCAAGCGCACGATCTGCCGGAGCAGCCGAGGGGATGCTCCCTCCGCCTCGAGATCGAACAGCTCGCCGCGCTCGTCGCGGAGGTCGCCGAGCACCGTCAGGACGATCCCGGCGAGGGCGAGGGCCAGAGCCACGAGGGCGGCGACCGCGAGCGCAACGAGCGTCCCGTGCGCGATCGGATCCTTACGCGCGTCGGCCTCGAGCGCCCGTCGCGACGTGACCTTCAGCACCTCGAACGGCCTGCGCTCGAGTGCGCCTGCGACGCGGGCGCCGACGGCATCGTCCGCGACCCCGATCCAGAGCTCGTTGACGCGGGCGGCACCCGGACGCTCGGCGTTCAGGAGCGAGAGGAGCGCGCCGACGTCACCGACGACCGCCTGCCCTTCCACACCCGGGAAGCGCTCGATTCTCTGGGCGACGCGAACGGTCACGCGCTCGCCGCCCACCTGGAGCGGCAGCAGACCGTCCTCGTCTGCGAGGGCCGCGAGCCGGGAGGTCGCCAGGACGGGTACCGGTCGGCTGTCGCTCGGCACGCGGGGCCGCAGTCGCGTGACCACCTGATCGGTCAGCGTGTAGTCGACACGACGGCCCTCGAGCCGCGCGCCGCCGACGCCGATCCAGTCTTCGAGGGCGGGTGCGAGCAGTCCGAAGCTGCCGGTCGCGGCCTTCCCCGCATCCGCACCGCGCTCCTGCAGCCTCGTGTCCGGCTCGAGCTCGAGGCCGACGAGCCAGCCCGCGCGGGCTTCTCGCGGAACCGCCGCCCGGAGCGTGCGGGCGCCGGTCGGCCCGAGCTCGAGGCGCAGGAACCTGCCGCTGACCGTGCGCACCTGGGCGGTGAGCCGCAGGTCGGGGCCTGTCGTCCGGATCACGATCGCGCGCGTGTCGATCCCGAGGCGGATCCCGCCGTCCCCGTCAGGCGCTTCGATCGCCGCGCCGAGCGCGTCCGGCTCGTCCACGCCGAAGTCCGAGCGCCAGCCGCGCAGCTTCGCCAGCGAGGCCGGCGGCAGGCCGAGCAGCGTGATCCCGGATTCGCCTTCCTGGCGGCCGACCGCGCCCGTCGCCCGCAGGACGGGATCGACTTCCGTGCCCGGTCCGAGCGCGCGAAGGCGACCGAGCGGGGCGGCGTCGAGCACCGGAATCAGCCGCCGCAGGTCCTCCTGGACGACGAAGTCGCGCGGCACGGCGTAGGCGGCGGCATCGCGCTCGCCCGCACGGAGCGTCGCCCGGTAGGTCTCGGCGAAGAGCGCGAGCCCGAAGCTGACGACGAGGAACGACGTGGCCGCGATCGCGTAGCCGGGATTGCGGTCGAGCGAGAGGATCGCGAAGCGCAGGCCGAGCGAGCGTCCGCGCGTCAGACGCTCGGCGGCACGCAACGCCGGGCGGAGAAGGCGCGCGGCGGCGACCGCCGCGACAAAGGTGACGAGCGCCGGGAGCAGCAGGACGAGCTCGCCGTCGTCGTCTCCGCTGCGGAGCGCGACGATGACGAGAAGCGCGGCAGCGACGGCGGCGAGGTCGAGCCCCGCCACGCGGCCCCGACCGAGCCTCCTTCGATCCGAGGCGATGGTCGCGACGAGCACCGCGGTTGCGGCAAGAGCGATCGCAGCGACGAGGACGAGTCCGGCGCGCGAGAAGACGCTCTGCGCGAGCACGTCTCGGACCGGCGCGCCCGCCCGCTCGGCGACGAGCGCGCCGCCGGCAAGTCCCAGCGCGAGCCCGAGCACCGTGCCGGCGAGCGCAATCAGACCGGCCTCGACGATGGTCAGGAGCGCGAGCTGCCACGTGCGAGCGCCCGCCCAGGCAAGGCGACGGCGGGCCGCGCGCTGGTCTCGTCGCAGCGTCAGCGCCGCGAGGATCGCGAACGCGAAGAGCAGCACCGCGGCCTCGCCGCCGACGAGCGCCAGCCGGTGTCCCGCCCGCCGGCTCTCCTCCTGCGCCGAACGCAGCTCCTCGACGGGCGCGACCAGGTCGAAGGAGCGCGTGCGCGCCTGCAGCTCCGAGCGCGCCCGCGCGGTTCCCGCGGCGAGCTCGTCGATCTCCCAGAGGCGCGGGACTCCCGGCTCGAGCGGAGCGACCCAGGCGTAGCTGCGATAGAGCCGGGCGAGCGCCGGCGCCTCCGCGAGAGCCGCCACTCCCTCGGCCAGGAAGAGCGGCGGCGGCGCGGGCCGGTGATAGCCGGCGGCAGCCGCGACCGCCGGGCTCACCTCGGCGTCGGCGAGAGCGTTGTCGGTCGGAGCCAGGAAGTCGCCGAAGAGCACGCTCGACGTGAGCGCGGCCTCGCCCACCTCGACGAGCCGCAGCCCCAGGGGAGCCGGCAGCCTGCCCTCGCCGCGCAGCCGGACGACCTCACACCGCCGCGGGCGGCACTCGCGCGGCAGACGGCCGGTGCGGAGCTCGACCCAGCGCCCCAGCCCTTCCACGCCGCCGAGCCCAGCGAAGTCTCCCGCGACCGTCGTCTCGCGATAGAGCACCAGCGCGTGCGGCTCCGGCGCGCCCGCGTTGCGGAGCGCCGCTCGCGCCCGCGCGTCGAGCGCCGGCTGCGGCTCGTCCGACTGCCCGGGCACGCCGAACCAGACGGCGCGGATCGAGCGCGAACCCTCCGGAATCCGCTCCACCGCCTGGGCGACGGCGCGATCCTGCGCGACCGTCGTTCCGGCACGAACGCCGACGACGACGGCTGCACCGAGCGCGATTCCGAGCACGACGAGGGATGTTGCTCCCGAGGCTCGACCGAGCCGACGCAGCGCGAGCTCGACGACGTAGAGGGCGGAGCGGAGCACGAACGCGAGCCTACTCAGCGGTTCGCGCGACGAGGTCGGCCGCGACGGCCGTCAATCCCGCCCGCTCGCCGACCTCGAGCTGGCGCAGGGCCTCGGCCGGCTCCCGCAGCGACTCGACGAGCTCCCAGGTGTCGAGCTCGCGGGCGGCCGGCTCGACGAGCGCCAGCAGCTCCGCGACCGGCGCGCGGCCGGCCGCCGCATCCGCCCGAGCCGTCGCGAACGCGCCGCGATCGGCGGGAGGCCCAGGCGTCGCCGAGGCGCACAGCGCCTGCACGAGCGCGGCGAGCGCAGCCGATCGCCGGACGTTCGTCGGCTGGTCGGGCATCCGCACCTCGAGCGTCCCGAGCCGGGGATGCGGGCGCACGTCCCACCAGATCCGCGTGTAGTCGCCGCCGGCCTGCTCGACCGCCTCGGCCCAGCCGCCCTGCCCCAGGAGCGGCGGCGCGCCCGCCCGCGGCAGCTCGAGGAGCCGGCCTGCGCGCGCCGACAGCCGGCCGCTGTTCTCGCCGGCGAGATACGGCGAGTTGAGCGAGACGGCGAGGACCGCCGGCAGCCACGGGAGGACGAACTCGAGCGTCTCGAGGCAGCGCGCGAAGCTCGTCATCCCGACGTGCACGTGCAGGCCGCAGACGAGCTGGCTCCTGGCCGCCGGTCGCTCCTCGAGCAGCGCGAGGTAGCGCGGCTCGCGCACGATGTCCTGCTCTTCGGGCCTCGAGAACGGATGGCTCCCGGTGGCGGCGACGACGAGACCCTCGCGAGCGGCGGAGTCGCGAACCACCTCCCGCAGCCGGCGCAGCTCGGCCAGCGCCTCCGCCGCGGTCTCGCAGACCTCCGTGTTGGTCTCGACGAGGCACGAGAAGAGCTCCGTCTTGAGGCCGGGCGGCCCGAGCAGCCGCTCCACGCCCGGGGCGGCGGCGTAGGTCTCCGGGTCGAGGAGCATCAGCTCCTCCTCGACGCCGAGCGTCAGGTGCCGCCCGAAGCTACTTCCCTCTGACGCCATGGACGGGCCGGCCGGCGGCTTCCCAGGCGTAGTACGAGGCGCTCGGGCCGAAGTCCCGCTCGTACGAGACGACGCGCGGGTTGCGTCCGACCTCCAGCGCCCGCTGCGCGTGCCACAGCAGGTTCGGGTCGTCGCGCTCCTCCCAGACGAGCACGAGGTGCGCCGCGGTCATGAAGTCGGCGACGAACGTGCAGCCGCCGGCCGGGCACGGGAACGGATCGGTGCGAACGCAGAACCAGCCGGTGTAGTCGGCATCGTCGTCGTCCGCCCAGAGCTCCTCGTCTTCGCCGAGCAGCTCCTCCTCGAAGAGGAGGTTGCCCCGTTGCGGTGCCTGCGGCTCCATCGCCGCAAGGGTAGCGTCGAGACGAGAGCGTTCTGCGTTGCGGCCCTACGAGGGGCGGGCCGGGAGCGAAGCGACCTTCGTGATCTTGCGCGCAGCTAGACGGCTGGCGTCCGAGGACGAGCTCGAGCGTCCTCTGCTCGTTCCCGCGGTAGATCTCCAGGTTGACCGAGTCCCCCGGCTTGCGCGCGGCGAGCACGTCGCGCAACTGCTCGAGCGAGGCGACCCGCTTGCCCGCGACGGCCACGATCACGTCGCCGCCGAGCGTGTAGCTCTGGCCCGCGACGACGACGTCGCTCGTGCCCGCCCGGAGCCCCGCGCGCGCGGCGGGCGTCGAAGCACCGACCTGCTCGACCAGGACGCCCGCGTCGACCGGCAGCCGGAACTGGCGAGCGAGCTCCGGCTCGATCGTCGTGCCGCCGATCCCGATGAACGCACGGTCGACCCGGCCTCGGTCGATCAACTGAGCGGCGATCGCCTTGACGGTGTTCGACGGAACCGCGAAGCCGATCCCGACGTTGCCCGTCGCATCGCCGCCACCGGTTGAGATCTGCGAGTTGACGCCGATCACCTTGCCGCGGTCGTTCAGCAGCGGGCCGCCCGAGTTGCCCTTGTTGATCGGCGCGTCGGTCTGGATCACGTGGTCGATCGTGTAGCCGTTCGGCGCCGTGATCGGACGCTGGAGGGCGCTGACGATGCCGGCGGTCGCCGTGCGGTCGAGGCCGAAGGGGTTGCCGATCGCGATCACCGAGTCGCCGACGCGGACGCCGTCCGAGTTCCCGAGCTCGAGGGGGCGGAGCCCCCGGGAGCTCGTCTCGACGCGAAGCACCGCGAGATCGGTCGAGGGATCGCTGCCCACGAGCTTCGCGGTCAGCGTGTCCTGGTTCGAGAAGCTGACGTCGATCGTGTCGGCGCCCTCGATCACGTGGTAGTTCGTGACGATGTGGCCGGCCTTGTCGAGGACGAAGCCCGAGCCGAGCGCCTGTTGCGCGCCCGAGGGGGCGAGCGAGGAGCCGAGGCTCTCGCCGGTCGGACGGGAGGTCGAGGTGATCTGGACGACACCCGGCGCGGCGCGGTCGTAGATGTCACTGATCGAGAGGCGGCCGTCGGCGGCGGCCGGTGCCGCTGCCGCAGGAGCAGGGGAACTCTCCACGACGGTCGTCGTGCCGTCACCGAGGCCGCCTGTGAGCGCAACGCCTCCAAGCGCGACCAGACCGCCGCCGAGGGCAAGGGCGGCGAGGCCTGCGACACGGAGCAGTGAACCGCGTGCGTTCATGCGAATCGTTGTACTGCCCGTCTCTTAACGCGCCCTAAGCAGGCCGTTAAGCGTGCGTTGCGTCGAGGAACGGTTAGGCGTCGATGCTGGCGACCTTGACGGTCGCGTCTCGATCGCCGCCGAGCGCCTCGTCGAGTCGCTGCCGCAGCTCGCCGCTCGCGGCCAGCTCCTCCACGATGTCCGCGCCGCCGATCAGCTCGCCCTTGACGAAGACCTGGGGGATCGTGGGCCAACCCGAGAGGGCCGAGAGCTCCTGGCGGATCTGCGGGTCCGGGAGCACGTCGACGGTGGTCACCGGCGCGCCGGCGGCCTGGAGCGCGCGGAGGGCGCGATCCGAGTTACCGCACATGACGAGCTGCGGCGTGCCTTTCATGAAGAGGCTCACTGGCTCGTTGGCGATCAGCTCCTGAATCCGGCTGCGGAGCTCTGTGGTGTCGGTCGTGCTCATGGCGTCCCTTCCGTGATGGTGGTCTCAGGCGTCGTCTTGATCCTGAGCTCGTGGATCGACCCGTCGGCGAGCGGCGCGGCCAGCGCGTCGTAGACCAGGCGGTGCTGCTCGACGAGCGAGAGACCGTCGAAGCCGGAGCTCGCGACGGTCACCTGAAAGTGGTCGCCGCCGCCGGTGCGATCCTCGACCGAGAGCTCGCTCGCGTCGGGGAAGGCCTGGCGCAGGAGCGCCTCGAGCGTCTCGGTGGCGGCCATGCCAGTCATCGTAGCCAGGCGGTTTCACGTCGGGATGGACGCGGTAGGTGCGCCGCGTGTCCACGTTCGGCTACTGGCTCTCGTCCGAGGAGCACGCTCCGCTCGACCTCGTCGCAAACGCAGCGCGCGCCGAGGCGGCCGGGTTCGAGCTGGCGATGATCTCCGACCACTTCCACCCATGGAGCGACCGGCAGGGTCACAGCGGCTTCGTGTGGAGCACGATCGGGGCGATCGCGGCTGCGACGGAGAAGCTGCGGGTCGGCACGGGCGTGACCTGTCCGACGATCCGCACCCACCCGGCGATCATCGCCCACGCTGCGGCGACCTGCGGAGCGCTGCTGCCGGGCCGCTTCTTCCTCGGGCTCGGAACGGGCGAGAACCTGAACGAGCACGTCCTCGGCGACCACTGGCCTGCGCCGGACGAGCGGCTCGAGCTGCTCGAGGAGGCGATCGAGGTGATCCGGCTCCTCTGGCAGGGCGGCGAGCAGACGCACCGCGGCAAGCACTACACGGTCGATCACGCGCAGCTCTACACGCTTCCGGACGAGCCGATTCCGATCGCGGTGGCTGCCGCCAAGCCGCTGGCGGCGGAGCTTGCCGGACGGCTCGGCGACGCGCTCGTCAGCGTCGATCCCGACCCGGAGCTCGTGGCGAAATATCGGGAGGGAGGCGGCAACGGCCCGCGCTACGGCCAGATCAGGCTCTGCTGGGCGGAGAGCGAGGACGAGGCGAAGCAGACGGTCTTCGACCTCTGGCGCCACAGCGGGCTCGAGGGGACGCTGAACCAGGAGCTGCCGCGGCCGTCGGACTTCGACGCGGTCGCCGAGAGCGTCACGCTCGAAATGGCCATCGAAGGCGTCCCCTGCGGGCCGGATCCCGAGCCGGTGCTCGCGCTCGCCCGCGAGTGGGAGGAGGCCGGCTTCGACCAGATCTGCCTCCACCAGGTCGGCTCCGACCAGGAGGGCTTCTTCCGCTTCTGGGAGCGCGAGCTCCGCCCCAAGCTCGGCTGACGGGATTTCGCGCCCGCCCTGGAGGCGGCTGTTCGATAGATTCGAGGCATGGCTGCCGACTCGTTCGCCGCTCGCTCGACCCTCACCGTCGGCGGGGCGGAGTACGGGATCCACCGGCTCGATGCGCTCCAGTCCCGCTTCGACGTCGCCCGCCTTCCCTACACGCTCCGGATCCTGCTCGAGAACGTCCTCCGCACCGGGGACGACGCCGACGTTGAGGCGGTGGCGACCTGGGTCGCGCACGACGAGCCGAGCCGTGAGATCTCCTTCTCGCCCGCCCGTGTCCTCCTCCAGGACTTCACCGGCGTCCCGGCGGTCGTCGACCTCGCGGCGATGCGCAACGCGATGGCGGATCTCGGCGGCGAGGCGGCGAAGATCAACCCGCTGATCCCGGTCGAGCTCGTGATCGACCACTCCGTCCAGGTCGACGAGTTCGGCACGCGCGCCGCGTTCCGCCAGAACGTCGACCGCGAGTTCGAGCGGAACTTCGAGCGCTACGCCTTCCTCCGCTGGGGCCAGGAGGCATTCCGCGACTTCAAGGTCGTGCCGCCTGGCACCGGGATCGTGCACCAGGTCAACCTCGAGTACCTCGCTCGCGTGATCGAGACGCGCGACGGCGAGGCGTTCCCGGACACGCTCGTCGGCACCGACTCCCACACGACGATGGTCAACGGGCTCGGCGTTCTCGGCTGGGGCGTCGGCGGGATCGAGGCCGAGGCGGCGATGCTCGGCGAGGCGATCTCGATGCTGGTTCCCCAGGTCGTCGGCTTCCGACTCTCGGGCGAGCTCCCCGAAGGCGCGACCGCGACCGACCTCGTCCTGACGGTGACTCAGATCCTTCGAGAGACGGGCGTCGTCGGCAAGTTCGTCGAGTACTTCGGCCACGGCCTCGTCGGGCTGCCGCTCGCCGACCGCGCGACGCTCGGGAACATGTCGCCCGAGTACGGCGCCACCTGCGGCTTCTTCCCCGTCGACGAGGAGACGCTCAAGTACCTGCGCCTGACTGGACGGGACGAGCAACGGGTCGCCCTCGTCGAGGCCTATTGCAAGGAGAACCTGCTCTGGCACGACCCGTCCGAGACAGCGACGTACTCACAGGTGGTCGAGCTCGACCTGACGACCGTCGAGCCGTCGCTCGCCGGTCCGCGCCGTCCGCAGGATCGCGTGCCGCTCCGCACCGCCAAGGAGTCGTTCGCCGAGGCGCTCGGCACGTTCGGCGTCACCTACCCGGACGGCTCGCTCGACAAGGCGGTGGCGAACTCCTTCCCAGCCTCAGACCCGCCGGCCGAGACGACACCCGGCGCGCAGCCGAGCACGACCGAGGAGGAAGCGCCGGTGCGCGTCGCGCTCGATACCGCCTCTGCCGCGATCACCGTCAAGGCCGAGGACGGCTCGAGCTTCGAGCTCGATCACGGCGCTGTCGTGATCGCGGCGATCACCTCGTGCACGAACACGTCGAACCCCGCGGTGATGGTCGCAGCGGGGCTGCTCGCCAAGAAGGCCGTCGAGCGCGGGCTCCACCGCAAGCCCTGGGTCAAGTCGAGCCTCGCGCCGGGCTCGAAGGTGGTGACCGACTACTACGACCGGGCCGGTCTGACGCCGTTCCTCGAGGAGCTCGGCTTCCACACGGTCGGCTACGGCTGCACGACCTGCATCGGAAACTCTGGGCCGCTGCCCGAGTCGATCTCCCGAGCCGTCGACGAGGGGAACCTCGTCGCGTGCGCCGTGCTCTCGGGAAACCGCAACTTCGAGGCGCGGATCCATCCCGAGGTGAAGGCGAACTATCTGGCCTCGCCGCCGCTCGTCGTCGCCTACGCGCTCGCCGGGACGATGGATCTCGACCTGACGACCGAGCCGCTCGGGACGGACGAGAACGGCGACGACGTCTTCCTGCGCGACATCTGGCCGTCCGTGCACGAGATCTCGGACACGATCGCGGCCTCGATCGGCGACGACCTCTTCAAAAGCGCCTACGCGAACGTCTTCGAGGGCAGCGCGGCCTGGAAGGAGCTCCCGGTGCCCGAGGGCGACCTGTTCGCGTGGGCGGATGACTCGACGTACGTCCGGCTGCCGCCCTACTTCGACGGGATGAGCAAGGAGCCCGGCACGGTCGAGGACGTCGCCGGCGCGCGCTGCCTCGTCCGGATCGGCGACTCGGTCACCACCGACCACATCTCGCCCGCGGGGGCGATCAAGCCGGAGAGCCCGGCGGGGCGCTATCTCGTCGAGCACGGCGTCGAGCGCAAGGACTTCAACTCGTACGGCTCGCGGCGCGGCAACCACGAGGTGATGGTGCGGGGGACGTTTGCGAACGTCCGGCTTCGGAACCTGCTCGTGCCGGGCTCGGAGGGAACATGGACCGTGCACTTCCCGTCAGGCGAGGAGACGACGATCTACGAGGCGGCCGAGCGATATCTCGCAGACGGCGTGCCGCTGATCGTGATCGCCGGGAAGGAGTACGGCTCGGGCTCGTCGCGGGACTGGGCGGCGAAGGGCCCGAACCTGCTCGGCGTCCGCGCTGTGATCGCCGAGAGCTACGAGCGGATTCACCGCTCGAACCTGCTGATGATGGGGATCCTGCCGCTCCAGTTCCGGACCGGCGAGACGATGGAGAGCCTCGGCCTGACCGGCCGCGAGACCTTCTCGATCGAGGGGATCCAGAACGGCGAGGCCCGTCAGGTCCGGGTTCGCGCGGACGGGACGACCTTCAGCGCGCGCGTCCGGCTCGACACCCCGCGCGAGCGCGAGTACCTCCGCCACGGCGGGATCCTCCCGTACGTCCTGCGGCGGCTGCTCGCGAGCTAGGACTTCGGACGTCGCGCTCGGCGCCGTCGTCGCCCGGCTCTCGTACCGCCGCTTTTAGGATCGCCCAGTCTAGGATCGGCCGGTGCGCGGCCTCGCAGTAATCGGGAATCTGACGCGCGACGTGGTCGACGGTGGCGCACCACGTGTCGGCGGCGCTCCGTACCACGCCGCCCGCGCCCTGCGGCTCCTCGGCGGCCGCAGCCGCGTGGTCACGCGGTGCGCCGAGGCGGATCGCCGCGCCCTCCTACCGCCGCTCGTCGCCCTCGGCGTTCCGATCTTCTGGCGCCCGGCCGGGAGCACGGCGAGCTTCGCCCTCCGGTACGACGGCGAGCAACGCACGCTCGAGCTGGAGCATCCGGGAGAGCCGTGGACGCGCCAGGATCTCGCCGACATCGGCCGCGCCGAGTGGGTTCAGCTCGGGGCGCTGACGCGGGACGAGTTCGGCGCGGACGTCCTCGCGGCGCTCGCCCGGGATCACCGGCTCGCGCTGGACGGGCAGGCGCTCGTACGGCCGTCGCGTCCAGGTGCGATCGAGCTCGATCGGAACTTCGACCCGGCGCTGCTCGCCCACGTGAGCGTCCTGAAGCTGGCGGAGGACGAGCTGGACGTGCTCGGCGGCGAGGACGCGGTGATCGCCTTCGGAGTCCCCGAGCTCTTGCTCACCCGGGGCTCGGACGGCGGAGTTCTGCTCGTGGGCGGTCGCCGCGAGGAGATTCCGGTGCGACGCGTCGAGGGCAAGGACCCCACCGGAGCCGGTGACGCATTCCTCGCCGGCTACGTCTGGGCGCGCGCTGCCGGCCACCGCCCGCTTTCGGCCGCCCGCAGCGCAGGCTCCGTCGCCGCCAGAGTCCTGGAGCTCGGCCCGTGATCGCGTACGTTCGCACGATCGAGGGGGCAGTGGCGGTCGACGTCGAGGACGAGCTCGTGCTGGGCTCCTCGGACGAGCCGGCCGTCGAGCCCGTCGAGCTCAACCTGCCTCGGCTCGTCGCCGCCGCGGCGTCGGGCTCCGCCGTCGTGGCGGTCGTCGATCGCCGCCCGCCGCTGCTCGTCTCGGGGGACGCCGGCGCGACATGGCGGGAGGCCGGAGGCGGTCTACCTCCGGGCTTCGCCGTCGCGATCGATCCAGACGACCCCGATCGCGTCCTCTACGCGGCTCGCAACCGGCTCTACCTCTCGACCGACGGCGGTCGCTTCTGGCGCGGGCTCGAGCCCGAGCTTCCGGACATCGAGGCAGTGGGCTGGACTACGGAAGCCTGAACTCGCCGCGGGCGACCACGACCGCCGTGCCGCCCACCTCGACCCGTTCGATCTTTTCGCCCGACCCCCACGCCGTCGCGTAGAGGGTCGAGGGACGGCCGATCTCGGCGCCCTGCGAGATCTCGAGCTGCTCGCCCCAGGGCGCGAGGCCGTGCCGGGCGAGGTGACAAGCGAGCGGGCCTGCTGCGGAGCCCGTCGCAGCATCCTCGCCGACGCCGTCGAGAGGCGAGAGCATCCTCGTCTTCCAACGGGTGCCCGCGCCAGCAAACACGTTCACGCCGACGAGCGCGGCCACGAGCTCTCCCTCTCCGAGCGCGCTCCAGTCCGGCCTCACCGCCGCGACCTCCGCCTCGGTCTCGAGCGCGACGTAGACGTGCCGGACTCCGTTGTCGTAGAGCTCGATCGGCAGGATCGAGCCGGTGACACCCAGCGCGGCAAGCAGCTCGTCGCCACGCTCGAACGACGCCACGGTCGGCACGGGCTGGGTCATCCGACCGAAGACGATCCGCCCTGAGGAGTCGCGCTCGAGCTCGACCGGGACGATCCCACGGCCGGTCTCGAGCTCGATCCTCCCGAGCTGCAGCGGAGCGCCGAGCACGAAGGCCGCCCCGAGCGTTGGATGACCCGCGAAGGGCAGCTCGTGCGTCGGCGTGAAGATCCGGATCCGCACCGTCCCGCCCTCGCGCGGCGGGAGGACGAAGACCGACTCGGAGAAGCCGAGCTCGAGCGCCAGCGCCTGCATCGTCACCTCGTCGAGATCGCGCGCGTCGGTGAAGACGCCGAGCTGATTGCCGGCGAGCGGCGTGTCCGTGAAGACATCCGTGAGCACGTAGCGGAAGCGGCGCATCGAGCCAGCTTACGGGGCCTATCCTGAGCCGATGCGGCTCTTTCTCGTTCGCCATGCCGAGGCGGCTCCGGGTCACCCGGACGAGCTGCGACCGCTGACCGCCGCCGGCCGTGAGCAGGCGCGCGCGGTGGGCGAGCGACTCGCCGCCGCGGCGCCCTCCGTCGTCCTCTCGAGCCCGCTCCTGCGGGCACGCGAAACGGCCGCCGCGATCGCGCGCGCGACGGGCGCCGAGCTGCGCGTCGACGACCGGCTCGCGCCGGGAGCGACCCTTGTCGACGCTGCTCGGCGCGGCCGACGGGCTTGGAGAGCCGCTCGTCGTCGTCGGGCACCAGCCCGACTGCGGCGAGATCGCTGCGGAGCTGACCGGCGGCGCTCCGCCCGCCTATCCGCCGGCCGGCGTCGCCGAGCTCGACCTCCCAGTCCAGCCTGGACCCTAGACTGCCGCGCGTGCCTGCGATCTCCGTCCGGGGCCTGCGCAAGTCCTACGGCCCTCTCGAGGCGGTGCGCGGGATCGACTTCGAGGTTGCGGCGGGTGAGGTCTTCGGCCTCCTCGGGCCGAACGGCGCCGGCAAGACGACGACGGTCGAGATCCTCGAGGGCTATCGGAAGCGTGATGGTGGCGAGGTCGAGGTGCTCGGGTTCGATCCCGGCGCCGGAGAGCGCGGCTTCAAGGAGCGGATCGGCGTCGTCCTCCAGTCGTCGGAGCTCTGGGCGAGCCTGACGGTGCGCGAGGTGCACGCGATCTTCGCCGGGTACTACGCCGGTCCGCGCGACGTGGACGAGACGATCGACCTCGTCGGGCTCGGCCACAAGCGCGACGCACGGGTGAAGACGCTCTCCGGAGGCCAGAAGCGCCGGCTCGACCTCGGAATCGCGCTCGTCGGCGACCCCGACCTCGTCTTCCTCGACGAGCCGACAACCGGGTTCGATCCCGCCGCGCGCCGAAATGCATGGGAGCTCGTCCGCTCGCTGCGCGGGCTCGGCAAGACGGTTCTCCTGACCACGCACTACCTCGACGAGGCCCAGCAGCTCGCGGATCGGGTGGCCGTGCTCGTCGCCGGTGAGATCGTCAAGCTCGGCCGGCCTTCGGATCTGACCGCGAGCGCCAAGGCCGAGATTCGCTACCGCCGAGACGGTGAGCTCGTCGTGCTCGAGACCGAAGAACCGACGCGGACGCTCCACGAACTGACGGCGGCCGCGCTCGCGGAGGGACGCGAGCTCGAGGAGATCGAGGTGCGGCGCGCGACCCTCGAGGACGTCTATCTCGAGCTCGTCGACGAGCAGCCAACATGAGGGTCTTCGCACACCAACTCCGCTCCGAACAGCTCATCTTCTGGCGGAACCGCGAGTCGGCCGGCTTCATCTTCGTCTTCCCGCTGATGCTCTTCCTCCTTCTCGGCTCGCTCTATGGCAACGAGACGACCGACGAGGGCTACCCGGCAATCGAGCTGCTGCTCGCGGGGATGCTCGGCTACGGCGCCGCGAACACCGGCTTCGCGGGAATGGCGATCACGCTCGTGATCCGGCGCGAGTACGGGATCCTGAAGCGGATCCGCTCGACACCTCTGCCGGCGAGCTCCTACTTCGCCGCTGCGCTGGCCTCCATCCTGCTGGTCTTTGCGCTTCAGGCCCTCGTGCTGATCGCGCTCGGCCGAGTGCTCTACGACACCGGCTTGCCCGAGCGGCCGTTCTCGCTCGCCTTCCTCGTCGTCTTCGGCGCGGCCGCATTCGCAGGGATGGGAATCGGCACCGCGTCGCTGATCCGCTCGGCGGAGGGATCCTCCGCCGTCGTCAACTTCATCCTGCTCCCGATGGCGTTCCTCTCCGGCGCCTTCGGGAGCCGCGATTACCCGCCGGTGCTCGAGGCGATCGCGAACGTGCTCCCGTTGAAGTACTTCATCGATCTCCTCCGCGCCGTCTATCTCGAAGACGAGAGCGCGTGGAGCGACCCCGGCGCGCTCGCGGTCGTGGCGGCGTGGGGGCTCGGTGGGGCGCTGCTCGGTGCTCGCAGGTTCGGGTGGGAGCCGCGTGAGCGTTAGCGAGAGCGGCGAGGAGGGCACACCACCGCGGATGCAGGAGCTGCCCAAGGTCGCCTTCGTCGCCGATCCCCTCGCACGACCCGCGCTCGAGGTCCGCGTCAACTTCGGCATCTTCGCGGGCCGCGAGGCGACGGCGGCCGAGATCGACGAGCTCGCTCGGGTTCTCCTTCCCGAGGTACGCGCGGTCTCGATCGTCTCCGAGCAGCGGCACGAGTTCGACGCCGACGTCGAAGGACTCGTCCACCAGCTCCGGATCGAGGTCGCCGCCGATGCGCTCCCGAACGGCGCCGACGTCGCCTCGCTCGGAAGCCGTCTAGCGACGCTCGCCGAGCACTGGGCCGAGGGCTGCATCTCCGAGCGCCACGCAGAATTCACTGAGGGCTGAGCTCATCGAAGACTGGGCGGGTGGCGCAGCGAGCCTTGGCCCGCCGCGCCACCCACTCCACTAGGGACTCGGGGTGACGACCATGGCGCTGCCTCCGCCGCGCCGGACCGGCTCGGCAGCGGCGAGCAGTCGGCCGGCACCCAGAAACTCGATCCCGGTCGCAGCGCCGATCTCCGGATTTCGCGTGAACACGTGCCCTCTCGCCCCGAGAGCCGTCGCCTCGGCAGTCCCGAAGAAGCCGGGCTCGGCCTGCGTCGCCGCCGTGTTCCGCTGAGTCAGCCGGGGATCGGCGATCGCCTGCGGCAGCGTCATCCCCAGATCGAGCCGGTCGATCAGGATCTGGAGGACGGTCGTGATGATCGTCGAGCCTCCCGGCGAGCCGACGGCCAGCAGTGGAGCGCCGTTGCGAAGCACGATCGTCGGAGCCATCGAGCTGCGCGGCCGCTTGCTGCCCTCGACCCGGTTCGGGTGGGTCAGGGAGTCGTAGTTGAAGTCGGTCAGCTCGTTGTTCGCGAGGAAGCCCCAGCCGGGAACGACGAGCCCTGCACCGCCCGTGGACTCGATCGTGAACGTGTACGAGACGACGTTTCCGTGACGGTCGGCGGTCGTGAGATGCGTCGTCGTTCCAGCTCGCGTCTCGCTCGACGACGCCTGGACGCTCGCGCCGCCCCCGTTGAACGGATACGGATTGCCGGGAGCGACGGGGCTCGTCGCGGCGACTCCCGTGATCAGCGCCCGCCGGGTCGCCGCGAAGCCGTCCGAGAGCAGACCGGTCAGCGGCACGTCGAAGTACGCGGGATCCGCGAGATAGGCGCCGCGGTCGGCGAAGGAGTAACGAGACGCCTCGAGGTAGTAGTGCAGCGCCGCCTCGCGCGAGAGCGTCGAGAGCGGATAGCCCTCGAGGATGTTCAGCGCTTCCCCCACCGTCGAGCCGCCGCTCGAGGGCGGGCCCATCCCGTAGACGTCGAGCCCGCGATAGCCGACCCGAGCCGGCGCCCGTTCGGGCGCGGTGTAGCCGTGCAGGTCTCGCATCGTCATGAGTCCCGGCCGCCACCTGTGGTTGGCGGTCGGCGAGACGGGTGGGTTCCGAACCGTCTTGACGAGCGCATCCGCCACTGCGCCGCGATAGAAGCCCTTCGCCCCGAGGTGCGCGATCCGCGCGTAGGTGCGAGCGAGATCCGGGTTGCGGAAGACGGTGCCGACATCGCGCGGCGTCCCGTCCGGATCGAGGTAGAGCGCCGCCGATGCGGGGATGTCGTCGAACCAGTCGACGTTTGCCTGCGTCTGGTCGAAGAACGTCTGATCGACGACGAATCCTTCGCGGGCAACTCGGATCCCCTGGGCAAGCGCGGCCGCCAGCGAGATCGTGCCGTAGCGCTCCAGCGCCTCGTCCCACGTCTCGACGGTTCCCGGCACTCCCACGGAGAGACCGCTGTAGCGCGCCTCGTTGAACGGGAGCGGGCTGCCGTTCTCCCAGAAGGAGTCGGGTCGCATCGCAGCCGGGGCGCTCTCGCGGCCGTCGATCGTCGTGACGCTGCGGTCGCTCGCTTTGTAGATGACCATGAAGCCGCCGCCGCCGATCCCACACGAGAACGGCTCGGTGACTCCGAGCACCGCCGCGGCGGTTACGGCTGCATCGACGGCGTTGCCGCCGGCGCGCAGCGTCTCGATCGCGGCCTCAGTCGCGAGCGTCTCGACCGTCGCGGCCGCTCCGCCCGTTCCGATCGCGGTTGCCGAGCCGGGGCCGGCCACGGCGCCAACTCGAGCCGCAAGCGCGGCCACCCCCAGGACGAGCACGACGACGAGTGAGCGAAGCAGACGGCGACGCATGATTCCCCTCTCCTCGGTGTCGGAGCGAATCTACTCCTCCACTGGGAACTTTGCCGTGGGCCAGCGGGTGCTCAGCGACTGCGGGCCGACGCAAGCGCCGGAATCGCGACCTGCTGCGGCCGCGTCGAAACAGCCTCGGAACCCTGGGAATCGTCTGCGATCAGCCCTGCGGGAACATCCTCGAGCACGTCCGTCAGCGCGGTCACGCAGCGACCGTCGAACTGGACGTCGGTGTGCGCCCGCAGCTCCTCGAGAGCCTCGGGGACCGTCAAGCTCTCGCGATACGGCCGCGTCCCCGTCATCGCCTCGAACGCATCCGCGACGGCGATGATCCGCGACTCGAGCGGAATCTGGTCGGACTTGAGCCCGTTCGGATACCCGGCTCCGTCGACGCGCTCGTGGTGGTGCAGGACCCAGACCGCCTCGGTCGGCAACTCTGCCGAGAGCAGGATTCCGTGCCCGATCGAGACGTGCTCCTTCATCTCGTGCTCCTCGTCCAACCTGAGCGCGGCCGGCTTGTGGAGGATCGAGTCCGAGACGCCGATCTTCCCGACATCGTGCAGAAGCCCGGCGAGCCGGAGCCGCTCGAGCCCCTCGCCGTCGATTCGGAGCACCTTCCCGATCGCGACAGCGATCTCGGCGACCGTCTCCGAATGACTGCGCGTGCCGGCGTCCTTGGCGTCGACCGCACGGGCGAGCGCGGCGGCCAGCGTTCGCTGGTGGTGGGACGGCGTCGCCGCCTCCGCCTCGCTCGATCCGGTCAGCCCGGGGTGGTAGGTGAGCGCGGTCAGCTTCGTGCGCTTGGCCTCGTAGAGAGCGACGTCGGCCTGGTGAATCAAAAGGTGGCGCGCCTCGGTCCCCGTCGACTCGGTCAGCCCGATGCTCAGAGCTCGCCGCCCGAACGCCTCCCGTGTGTACCGGTCGATCCTGTTCGCGAGCGCGAGCGCGTTCCAGTTGCGACTGCCTGGAAGCAGGATCATGAACTCGTCGCCGCCGGTGCGATAGACCGTTCCCTCGCGTCCCGTCGCCGCGCGCGCGATCTCGCAGACGCGGCGGATATAGACGTCGCCGGCCTGATGTCCCTGGCTGTCGTTGATCTGCTTCAGCCCGTCCAGGTCGATCGCCATCAGCGCGAAAACGGAGCCCGTCTGCGCGCGACGCTGCACCGCGAGCGAAAGATCGTGATGAAAGGCGCGGTGGTTTCCGAGCCCGGTCAGGTTGTCCGTGCGGGCCTCCACCTCGAGGCGCTCGAGCTCGACGTCCCGCTGAGCCGGCTTGGGCTCGCGCCCGCTGCGCATGACGAGCGCGGAACCGAACAGGGCAAGGATCCCGACCAGAACCATCGCCACGATCTGGAAGCTGTCGAGGAGCAGCGAGGGCGATGCTTCCATGACGCTGCTCTGGCGCTCCCGGAGGGCCGCCTCGGCGGTCGCCTCGACCGAGGCCAGCTCGAGCTGCGCCTGCCGGGCCGTCGCCGCCGTACCTCCTTCCGTGTCGCCGACCGAGGCCGCAGCGTGACGCGAGGCCATTCGATAGGAGACGGTGAGCGCCGCCGCGGTCGCCACCTCGGCGCCACTCGAGCGGGAACGCAGATCGTCGAGCGATTCCTGCGCCATCCGGCTCAACGACGTGATTGCCGCCTTCGTCGTTCGCGCTCGCCTGGAGGAGGCGAGAAGAAAGCGCTGCCGATCGGCCACCCGCGCCACGTCCGCGTACGCCCTGGCCTCGTGGACGCGGACCGCGTCCTCACGACGCTCGCGGACGCTGCCGATCGTGGCGACGACCGCGAGCACGGACACGGTGAGCGCGCAGACGACGAGGAGCGCCCTCGTCGCAGGGGTGAACGTCAGCATCTTCGACCGCACGAGTCACGTTCTCGCGGACCGGCGGAGCTTCACGTCTCCCCCGAAGGAAGGTTGACGGGCGCGCTTGACCGCCCCCGGCCGGAGGGGTCAGCAGCCGTTGCCGGGAGCGACGGCTCCGCCGCGATCCCGGTAGCTGAAGGTCCGGCCCGCGACCTCGATCTGGACGCAGAAGCTGGTTTGACCCGCGTCTGCGATCTCGAGCGCCGGCGAGAGGCCGGCGTCGTACTCGGCCCGGAGCACGTCGGCCGTCATCCCCTGGTAGGTCGAATTATCGACGTAGTAGGCGTTCGCGGCGTACAGGGCGGGCTTGAGGCTGCTCTCCGCGGTCGCGGCGGCGGCACTCGCGGTGATCGGGGTGGTCAGCTCGTCGTCCGCGTCGCGCTTCACCTTGCTGCCGAGGACGTACGCACCCGTGGCGAGGACACCGACCGCCATGCAGACGAGCAGGATGTTCAGAAAGCGCATGGGTGCCCGCGGTCCGCCTCGGCGGCTAGCGGCCCGCCCTGCGTTGCCTGAGCAGGAAGAGGAGGATCGCCACGAGGATCAGAACCACGACGATCGTGATGGTGGTCGACACGAGAGGCCTCCTTGCCTAGGGATCGGTCGACCAGCCCTTCGTGCTCGCCGCCGCGAATCATCCTTCGCGCGCAGAAGCGCCGCGTCCTACTCCTCGCCCTTGGTGCGCTCGAGCCGAAGCGAGCTGCGTCGGGCACGAAGCGCATCGATCTCCACGTGCAGCTCCTGGCGCTCCTTCGAGAGCTCCCGCTCCCGCTCCTCCGTCGACTCGTTGGGAAAGCTGGCAAGCCGTTCGTGCAGCTTCCGGCGCAGCTTCGACACCTCCCGCTCCCGCTCCTCGAGCTGGGCCAGCCGATCGTCCAGCGCACTCTCCTCCGGCGCTCTCTCCTCTTGCTCGCTCACGCTCGTAAGCGTGGCAGGTTGCGCGTCAGCGCGCCAGTCCGTTCCGCGCGGCCGCGTCGAGCTCGACGAGCCGGCGGACACAGTCGGCATCGAACTGACTCCCCGCGCAGTCGACGATCTCGGCGAGGGCGTCCGCGGGCGGGCGCGCTGCCGAATAGGGACGGGCGGCGACGAGTGCCTCGTACGCGTCGGCCACGGCGACGATCCGCGCCGGGAGCGGGATCTCCAGGCCGCGAAGCCCGTCCGGGTACCCGGCGCCGTCGACCCGCTCGTGATGCCAGCGGATCACCGACCTGACGACCGGATGCCGAACGAGCGGCGAGACGAGCAGGTCACCGCGCGCCGGATGAGTTCGGACGAGCGTCCATTCGGCGCTCGTGAGCACGCCTGGCGTCTCGAGCACCGCGGCGGGCACCGTCAGCTTGCCGATGTCGTGGAGCGTCGCCCCCACCGCGATCGCGACCAGGTCCTCGCGGGCGAGCGTGAATCCGCTCGCGATCCGCAACGCGAGCCGGGCGACGTTCCGCGCGTGCGTCTGCCCTTCGAAGTCGTGGGCGAAGTAGCGCCGGGCCAGCGTTCCCAGCTGATCGGGCTCGCTCGTCGGCTGCGAAGGTGGATAGGCCTGCCGCTCTTGGATGCTCACACGCGCCGTCCTCGTCGCCGGAACCGGAGTCCCCCATTCGGGGGATGTGACCCCCCTCCTGCACACGGAAGCGGTGCTCCCGATTACTGTCTGTCCAAGGACAACTGCGGGTAAGACCCGTCCGGCGAGCGATCGGATCGTCTCAACTCATGGCGAACACATGGACGTCTGCGGCGATAGCGGTCGTTACGCGACAGGACGCGTTTCTCGTGCTGGCGCTCGTGGCGACGCTGGCGACGATCGCGCTGCTCGTCGTCACGCTCCGAACCGAGGTCGGAACTCGTCGCGAGACGTCCGCCAAGCGGCGCGAAGGGCGCAGGAACGGCTGGCGCGACCGGCGCGGCTCACCCCCCGGCGGCGCACGCGATCCCCGTGAGGCACTCGCGCTCGTCGGGGACACGCTCGCGGCGACGCACAACCCGAAGGCGCTGCTGCCGGTGATCCTCCGCGCCACGGCCGAGGCGACGGGCGCCGCCGCGGGCCGGCTGATCGAGGCGGGCGCGGAGATCTCGTCCGTCGGGGCGATCCCGCTCGGCGTGGAGCCGCTCGTCCTCGAGCTCGCGCCGCCTGGCGAAGGGCCGACCACGATGCTGCTGTATCCGCCGGCGGGCGGCTTCGACGCGGAGGCCGAACGACTCGCCGTCTGGCTGGCCTCTCAGGCCGCGATCGCGCTCGAGAACGCACGGCTGCACCACGTCGTCCAGCGCCAGGCCGTCACCGACGAGCTCACGGGGCTCGTCAACCGGAGGCGGTTCATGTCCGCGCTCGGCAGCGAGATCGGGCGAACGAGCCGAACCGTCCCGCCCTCGATCATCCTCTCGGACCTGGACGACTTCAAGCGCGTCAACGACCGCTTCGGCCATCCGATCGGAGACGAGCTCCTCCAGTCGTTCGCGGACGCTCTGCGCGAGCACGTGCGCGACATCGATATTCCGGCGCGGCTCGGCGGCGAGGAGTTTGCCGTGCTCCTCCCCGAGACGCCGCTCGAAGGAGCGCGCGCGGTCGCACAGCGGCTCCAGGAGTTCCTGGCCACCTCGGCGCTCCTCGTCGTGGGCGGCCGCGAGATCCGGACGACGGCGAGCTTCGGCGTCGCGGAGCTCGTCGAGGGCGAGCAGGCCGACGCGCTGCTGCGCCGAGCCGACGCGGCGCTCTATCGCGCGAAGGCCGACGGCAAGAACCAGGTCGTGACCGACGAGGTGACCGCGGCGTAGGTGGAATCGGTCGCTCGGCGTCGTCCGCGGGCCTGGTGATACTGCTCCACCGGTGCGGTTTCCCTGGTCGACCATTCGCGTCTCCTGCCTCGTGGCGTCCGCCGCTGCCTCGGGCTACTTCTGGCGCGGCGCGCTCGAGGATCCCTCGCTCGTCCAGCCGGGAGTGATCCCGGGCACGCCGAGCACGCTGCCCGACATCGATCGGGCGCGCCGGCTCCCCGACATCCGCGTGGTCGTCCCGCGCGCGCAGACTGGACAGCCTGCTCGGCCCGTCAGCCCGTCGGCCGATCGAGGCACCGGCACCGAGGCTCCTCGGACGACGGGGGCCGGTACGCCCGTGGCTCGCGTCGTGGCGCTTCCGGTTTCGGGCGGAACGACCGCAGGAAGCGCTCGACCCGACGGGCCGAGCACACCGGCCCCGAAGCCGAAGCCCGCTCCGACTCCAAAGCCGGCACCCAAGCCCGCTCCGACGCCGCCCAAGCCGGCTCCGAGGCCGAAGCCCGCTCCGAGTCCCGGGCCGAAGCCGGCTCCGACGCCTGCGCCGACTCCGGCGCCCGCTCCGAGTCCGGCGCCCGCTCCGACGCCGGCACCGGCACCCGAGCCCGCTCCGAATCCGACCCCCACTCCGAGCGACGCTCCAAATCCGAGCAGCGGTGGAAGCGGCAGTAGTAGCGGCGGTGGCAGTGGCACAAACCCAGGATCGACACCCCCGTCGAACCCGACGACGCCGACGCCCACACCGAATCCGCCTCCAACGCCGCCTCCACCACCCACGCCGAATCCTCCGCCGGCCCCTCCACCGACGCCGACCCCGACCTCACCGCCGAAGCCACCCGCCGCTCCGTCCGAGCCGCCGACCACGGTCGATACCCCGCCTGACGGAGGCGACAAGCCCGGCTGGGGCCACGGCGACAAGAACCACGACCACACCGGCCCGCCCGGACAGAACAAGAAGAAGAAAGGCCCGGGCTAGAGTAGGCGGCGGCCTGGGTCACCCAGTGACCGAGCCCGCCCCCGTAGCTCAGTGGATAGAGCAGCGGTTTCCTAAACCGCGTGCACAAGTTCGATTCTTGTCGGGGGCATCGATTCGAGATGCCTGTATCGCGCCTCGAAGATTCCTCGGGGCGTGCAGGCGAATTCCTCGTCATCCGCCGGTTAGGTTGGCGCGGCGGGAAGTTGCACCGTGACGCGGAGCCCGCCGGCGGCCCGGGGCGTGAGGGTGAGGGTTCCGTCGTGTGCTTGGGTGATGCTTGTCACGATTGCCAGGCCGAGGCCGACACCTGCGTGCTCGGTGCGTATGCGTTTGGTGCCGCGCTGGAACGGCTCGGCAAGCGTGGCAACGAGCTGTGGGGTGAGCTTCTCGCCGGTGTTCTCGACGGTGAGCACGGCGCTCTCGGGGTGAGCGCTGGTCGTAACCCAGACGGTGCCCTGTTCGAGCAGGTTGTGGACGATCGCGTTGTGCACGAGATTCGTCGTCATCTGCAGCAAGAGCGCAGACGAGCCGATGGTCGGAGTCGTGTCGCCGGAGGTCTCGATCGTGGCGCCGCGTGTTTCTGCGAGAGGGAGGAGCGTTTCGGTGGCTTCTTCCGCAATGAGGGACAGGTCGACGCGCTCTCGGGTGAATGACCGCTGGTCTGCGCGGCTGAGCATGAGCAATGCTTCGGTGAGGTCGATCGCTCGGGTGTTGACGGCGTGGAGGCGGTCGACGAGCTCGCCGGTGTCGCGATTCGGATCGTTGCGGGCGACGTCGAGCAGTGTCTGCGTGACCGCGAGCGGGGTGCGCAGTTCGTGGGAGGCGTTGGCGGCGAATCTCTGCTGCTCGGCGGCGAATCTCTGCTGTTCGTCGACGTGCGCTTCGAGCCGTGCGAGCATCGTGTCGAAGGTGTCGGCGAGCTCGCGGAACTCGTCCTGATGGCCTTCCAACTCGATCCGGTGCGAGAGCGACCCGCTCGCGGCCGTGCGGGTGGCGTCTGTGATGCGCGTCAGCGGGGCGAGCATGCGCCCGGCGAGGAGCCATCCTCCCAGCAGGCCGAACACCAGCAGGAACGTCATCAGGATGGCCGCGGTCGGAGCGAAAGCGCGCAGGAGGTCGGCGTGGCTGCGCACCAGAAAGATCACGCCAGGGTGTGCACCACGCGAAAGGGAGAAGTATCCGACGGCGAGCAGCACGGCACATGCGAGCATCAGGAAGCCGGCGTAGCTGAGGGTGAGCTTGAGGCGAGCACTGAGACCGGGGGCTCTATCCACGCGGTTCTCCGTCGGGCCCGCTATCTGGTCGAGTGTCGATGCAGTACCCGACCCCGGACACGGTAGTGACGATCCAGGGCTCGCCGAGCCGTTTGCGCAGTCCCGAGACCGTGATGCGCACGGCATTCGTGAACGGGTCTGCGTTCGCATCCCACGCTCGCTCCAAGAGTTCCTCGGCGCTGACAACACCGCCTTCGGCAGACATGAGCACTTCGAGCACGGCGAACTGCTTCCGGGTGAGCGCGACGTACCGCCCGTCGCGGTAGACCTCGCGGCGGAACGGATCCAGCCGCAGACCTGCGAGCTCCCGCACGGGCGGCCTGCTGTGGGCGCGCCTACGGTCGAGCGATCTGAGCCTGAGCACGAGTTCCTTGAGCTCGAACGGCTTCGTGAGGTAGTCGTCCGCGCCGAGCTCGAACCCGGTGGCCTTGTCGTCGAGACGGTCGGCCGCGGTGAGCATGAGGATGGGCATGCCGCTGCCGGAAGCGACGATGCGTTTGCCGATCTCGTCACCGGTCGGTCCGGGAATGTCTCGGTCGAGGACAGCGATGTCGTAGGCGTTCACGCTCAGTAGCTCCAGCGCGGTGTCGCCGTCACCTGCGATGTCTGCCGCGATCGCTTCCAGGCGTAGGCCGTCGCGGATGGCTTCTGCCATATAGGGCTCGTCCTCGACGATCAACACCCGCATGCTCCGATGCTACGAGCTGACGCATGTCGTCGGCATATCGAAAATCAGATACGTGGTGGCAACACCACGCTGCCTTGAATGGAGGCATGACCTACGGCAAACGAGCACGAACAACGAACCGCCCGATTCGGATTCGCAGGATCCGTGTCGGCGCCCTGCTCGTCGTCATCGCGGCGATCGCCGCAGCCCTCGGCTCCCAGTTGCCGCCGTCCCCGTCCTCGACGGCCGCAGTACGCATCGACACCTTTGGCAGTGAGCACCGTGGCGCGCCTGACGTCGTCCCGACTCGACGACGCTCTCTCAGCTCGATCCGAGGTGCAAGCAACCTCGACCGAGCTCTGGTCCGTGCCCTGCGCCAAGCTGCAACTGATGCCGCGGACGACGGGGTCGAGTTGTACGTCACGAGCGGCTGGCGTTCCCCGGAGCACCAACAACAGCTCCTCCAAGAGGCGATTTCGAAGTACGGCTCAGAAGAGGAAGCTGCCCGATGGGTGGCGACCACCGAGACGTCCCCTCACGTGTCGGGGGACGCGGTCGACATCGGGCCTTCCGCTGCCACGGCGTGGCTGTCCGAACACGGCGCCAAGTACGGGCTGTGCCAGATCTACAGCAACGAACCCTGGCACTACGAACTGCGCCCCGAAGCCATCGCTCAGGGTTGTCCTCCCATGTACGCCGACCCGACGCACGATCCAAGGATGGAGGCTGGGGCAGCTGAAGGGCGAGCTCGAGGGGTTCCACCACTCGCCCTGCGCGATTGACACCTAGGAAGCCGGCGAGGGCGCGAACACCTTGACGAGGTTCGGGGAAGGCGTTGCCCGCCGAGTGGCGAAGGCCGGGCAGCGGCCAATGCAATCGCCAACATCTGAGGAGGACACCATGGAACGGTTTCATTGGCATCCCCGGTCACGGCACGCCGGGCTCGCGAGGCGCGTCGTAACCGCAGTGGTCTTCACACTGACGCTGGCGGTTGTGGCGGCGGTGGGGATGGCCGCGACGTCGGCACCCGGACCGAACGGCTGTCCGACGAACAAGAGCCTCAAGACCGCCCCGATCGCTGACCTCGCACCACCCGCGCGGACCCAGATCGCCGCGTTCGACGTGCTGTCCGGGCCGATCGACGAGGGGACGCAGACCTTCACGCTGAAGGTACGCGTCGGGAGCACCTGTAGCGTCAACATCAAGGGCGCGAGCGTCTACGTGACAGCGGTGCCGTACAACCAGTTCACCATCCCACAGGAGGAACTGACCGGGGATGACGGCACGGCGACGCTGGTCTTCCGTCGCGACGCGAACTTCCCCGCGAGCGACCAGCAGCAGCAGCTGACGCTCTTCATCCGCGCGACGAAGCCGGGCGAGGACCCCCTCGCCGGTGTGTCGACACGACGGCTCGTCGCGGTGCCCTTCGAGGGCTAGGCCCTCCTGCGTACGGCCGCGCCGGGAGACCGGCGCGGCCGTGGCACCTTCGGAGCCAATCGTCAGGCTGCCGAGCTCTTCGGCTCTGCCAACAAGGATGAAGCGGTCGCTTCGCGAAATCGCTTCGTACCGGATCGACGACCGGCACCTACGAAAGAGAGGCAACGATGAATTCAAAGAGCATGGCCGGATGGATCGGCTTCGCCGGGATCTTGATGATGCTCCTCGGCGGGCTCAGCGTCTTCCAAGGGCTGATCGCGCTCTTGGAGGACAACTACTACGTCGTCACAGCGTCGGGCTACCTGCTTTTCGACATCACCGCCTGGGGCTGGATCATGCTGATCTGGGGCATCGCCGTGGCGCTCGTCGGTCTCGCGCTCGTCGGTGGCGCAAGCTGGGCGCGGTGGATGTCGATCCTGCTCGTCAGCATCAACGTGTTCGGCCAACTCGCATTTCTCGGCAACACCAACGACACGGTGTGGCTGCTGATCACGCTGACGTTCAACATCATCGTCCTCTACGCCCTGATCGTCCGCTGGCACGACAGTCAGCGGGAGTTACAGACTGGCTGACGGCCAATTCCGCTCCTGTGCGGGGGATGCCCACCAGCGGCGCCCTCGCACAGGAGCCGATGCGTGCCCGGATGGACGACCTGCGCACGCCGTGGCGATGACCACCGACTCGCCAATGGCGTCCAGCGCACGAGGCCGGCGGCGCGGAGTGTTGGACAGAGTCCTAGAATCCGTTTCCGGACAAGGAGAGTCGTATGGGGCTGTTGCGCCGTCGCGGTGGGAATGACGGAACGAAGTACCGGATGCGCGAGAAGCTCTTCGCTGTCGGGGACGACTTCTGGATCGAGAACGGCGAGGGGGAGCGGGCCTTCAAGGTCGATGGGAAGGCGCTGCGGATTCGAGACACGTTCGTGCTCGAAGACGCCTCAGGAGCCGAGCTGTACAAGATCCAGGAAAAGAAGCTCACGATCCGCGACAAGATGGAGATCGAGCGCGCAGGCGCGACGGTCGCGACGGTCAAGAAGGCGCTGATCACCCCGCTCCGAGATCGCTTCTCGATCGAGGTCGAAGGCGGCGAGGACATGGAGGCCAAGGGAAACATCGTCGACCACGAGTACAAGATCGAACGGGACGGCGAGAAGGTCGCCGAGGTGTCCAAGCGCTGGTTCCGGATCCGAGACACCTACGGCATCGAGATCGCGCCGGAGCAGGACGACGCGCTCATCCTCGCCGTCAGTGTCTGCATCGACCAGATGACCCGCAGCTGACCTAGAGGAGCTCGGCAGCTGAAGAACCCGAGGCAAGATGCCGCAGCGCCCGCTCGAGCGCGTCCACAGCCAGGAGCACGTCCTCGTCCGAGGAGTGCTCGTCCGGGGAGTGGCTGACGCCGCCGTTCAGACTGCGAACGAAGAGCATCGCGCTCGGAACGCCCGCGGCGGCGAGAATTCCCGCGTCGTGGCCGGCGCCCGAGTGCAGCTCGACCGGCGGCTGGCCGAGGGACACGATCGCGTCGCGGACGGCCGCGCAGACGCCGGCGTCCATCGCGGCCGGCTCGACCCGCAGCGCCGGCTCGATCCCGAGCGCGGCGACGAGCGCGTCCAGCCGTACCGCATCGGGAGCCCGAGCGTCGACGCTGAACGTCACCGCCGAGGGGATCACGTTGATCCCACCCGGCTCGACGGTGAGCTGGCCGACCGTCGCGACCGCGTCGGGGATCGAGCGCGCCGCGTCCCGGATCGCGAGCACGCGCTCCGCGGCGCCGACGAGCGCGTCCTCACGACCGGCCATCGGCGTCGTTCCCGCGTGGCCGGCACGCCCGGCAACAGTGACCGTCGACCGGACGTAGCCGACGATTCCGGGCACGACGGCAAGCGGCGCCCCGAGCTCCTCGAGCCGCGGTCCCTGCTCGATGTGGAGCTCCACGAAGGCGTCCGGCGGCGCCGCCTGAAGCAACTCGCGCCCGACTTCCCGCGCAGCCGCGCTCCTCGTCGCGGAAGACGACGACGCCGAGGCCCGGCAGGCCGAGCCGCTCGACCGCCTCGAGCCCTGCGACGACACCGAGAGCTCCGTCGAATCGTCCCCCCGACGGGACGGTGTCGAGATGCGAGCCCGTCCAGACCGCGCGCGAGCCGCCGGGGATCAGCCCGAGCAGATTGCCGGCGTCGTCGACCTCGACCTCGAGCCCCGCCTCGCGGAACCAGCCGGCGGCGAGGTCGTGCGCGCGCTGCTCCTCCGCCGAGTAGCCGATCCGGTCGCCGATCGCGTAGAGCTCGTCGAGGCGCTCGAAGATCCGCACGGGAGGACGGTACTGCCGGACGCTACCGCGGCGGGCTCAGACCCGCCTGCTCGAGCTCGGCGCGAACCAGCGCGTCGAAACGCCCCGCCTGGAGATCGCCGATCGGATCCTTCGTGTACTGGAGGAGCGTCCCGTAGGGCAGCCCGAAGGCCGCCCGCGCGGCCAGGAGCTCGCGCCGCTCGGGCGAGACCGGGTCCTGCAGCACCTGCGCTGCCGCGTTCAGCCGCCGAATCTGGCGGATCCGCGGCGGCAGCACCCAGAGCAGGAGTAGCGCGGACGGCAGCGCGAAGAAGAGCAGCCCGAGGAGATCGGCCAGATCGTGCGCGGCGCCGGCGCCGCCTCGACCGAGATCCTGCACCTCGCCGCCGCTCCCCTCGCCGGCCCCGCGAAGGGCGTCGCCGATGTCGTCGCCGACGAGCGGCGTCCCGTCGATCGCATCGGCCGCCGCCTCGAAGCCGCCCGACACAGCCCCGCCTGCCGACTCGACGCCCTCGCCGAGCACGGCGAGCTTGTCGACCGCGTCGTGCACCTCGAGCGCGAGCTTGCCGAACAGGACGAGCACGAGCACGACGGAGAGGTCGCGCGCGACGAGATCGATCCTCGGTCCCAGCAGATCCGGATAGAGACGCACGGAGCACCCTTACCCCGCGTCACCGATCGCGCAACGGCCGGAGCGCCCACCAGCCCGCGAGCGGGAAGACGGCCGCCAGCGCGAACGCCGTTCGCCAAGAGGTCGCAGAGACGGTGGCGGCGAAGGCGATCGGCGCTCCGATCCCGACAACCGAGAGCACGGTCTGCTGGAAGCCGATCGCCGCCCCGCTGCGGCGGCCGCCGAACTCCGCCGCGATCGTGAACGAGAGCCCGTTCCAGGCCATCGAGAGACCGGTGGTCGCAACGAGGATCGGAACGAGGATCCATCCGGCAGCACCCGCCGCCGCGGCGACGAGCGCGAGCGCGACGGTCACCGCGATCCCCACGAGCCGGAGCGGCGCGATCCGCGAGCGGATGGCATCCGACCAGCGGCCGACGCCGATCCGCATCCCGGCGGCCAGCACCTGACCCGCCGCCAGCACGGCCGCCGCCGCTCCCGTCGACCAGCCCCGATCCTCGACGAGGAAGAGGACGAGGAAGCTCATCGTCGCGATCTGAGCGATCAGGTAGAGGCCGCTCGCCCCGCAGACGCGCCAGAGCCGCCGATCGCGAAGGCTCGTCTCGACATCCCCCACATGGATGTGCTCGCCGAGCCCGGAGCGGAGAACGAGCGCCCCGGCGAGCGCCCCCGCTAGGACGAACCCGGCCAGGAAGAGAAAGCCCGCCTTCGTGCTGCCGAGGAGCGGGAGCGCGAGCGCGGCGATCGCGCCGCCCACGGGCACGGCGGTCTGTCGGACTCCGAGCGCGAAGCCCCGCTCGTCGGCGGCGAACCAGCGCATCACGGCCCGGCCGCTGCCCGACTGGACGCTGCCGCCTGCGACCCCGGCGAGCCCGAGCAGGAGAACGAGCGAGCCGAAGCTCGGCGCGAACGCCGCCCCGGCGAGGCAGGCGGCGCAGACCGTCAGCCCACCCGCAAGCGTCCAGCGCTCGCCGAACCGGTCGACCGCGTAGCCCCAGGGGAGGAGCGCGAATGTCAGCCCGATCCATTCGGCGGCGAGGACGACGCCGACCTGCGTCAGGGAAAGGTCGTAGCGGTCGCGGAGGGCCGGCGCGAGCACGGCGGTCGCGAACGAGATCGTCGAGAAGCTCGCCTGCGCCGCGGTGCCGGCGGCGAGAACGGCCCAGCGGTAGCGGTCGGGCGCTACAGGGAGAAGGGGTTGATCGGTCGGGCGCCGGTGTTCACGATCACACTCTTCGTCTCGAGGTAGAGCTCGAGCGCGTCGATCCCGAGCTCGCGGCCGAACCCGGACTGCTTGTAGCCGCCGAACGGGATCCCCGGGAAGGCCGTGTACGGCATGTTGATCCCGACCGTCCCGGACTTGATCCGGCTCGCGATCCGGTGGCCGCGCGCGGGATCGCCCGTCCAGACGGTCGCCATCAGCCCGTACTTGACGTCGTTCGCGATCCGGATCGCGTCCTTCTCGTCGGCGAACGGGATCAGCGTCACGACCGGGCCGAAGACCTCCTCCTGCGCGATCGTGCTCGCGTTCTCGACCCCGGCGATCACGGTCGGCGGGTAGAACGCGGCCGTCTCGCCGCTCTGATCAGTTGGGCGCTCGCCGCCGGTCAGGATCTCGGCGCCGTCCTCGCGGGCGCTCTCGACGAACCCGTGCACCTTGTCCCGGTGGGCGGTCGAGATCAGCGAGCCCATCTGCGTCTCGGCGGCGAGTGGATCGCCCATCTTCACGCCCTGCGCCTTGGCGGCGAACTCGGAGGCCACGTCGTCGTAGACCGACTGCTCGACGAGGACGCGCGAGCGCGCCTCGCAGCTCTGGCCCGCGGCGTAGTAGATCGACCAGACCGCGCTCGGGATCGCCGAGCCGAGGTCGGCGTCGGCGAAGATCAGGTTCGGGCTCTTGCCGCCGAGCTCGAGCGTCAGGCGCTTGATCGGGTCGGAGCAGAGCCGCATGATCTCGCCGCCGGTCCTCGTCGAGCCGGTGAAGGCGACCTTGTCGACGCCCGGATGCTTGACGAGGTAGGCGCCCGTCGTCGGCCCGTCGCCCGGGACGATGTTGATCGCACCGGCCGGAAAGCCGACCTCGGCCGCGAGCTCGGCAAGCCGCAGCGCTGTCGCGGGCGTCTGCGGATCGGGCTTCAGGACGACGGCGCAGCCGGCGGCAAGCGCGGGCGAGAGCTTCCACGTCGTCATCAGGAGCGGGTAGTTCCAGGGCACGATCTGGGCCGCGACCCCGACCGGCTCCTTCTGCGTGTAGAAGAGGAGCGAGCCGCCGACCGGATTCGAGCGGCCGGCGATCGTCCCGATCGCCGAGGCGAAGAAGCGGAAGTTCTCGACCGCGCCGCCGATCTCCGCCTTCACCGACGAGATCGCCTTGCCGACGTTGCGCGACTCGAGCTCCGCGAGCTCGTTGCGGTTCGCCTTGATCGCGTCGGCGAGCGCGTGCAGGAGCCGCGAGCGCTCGTTCGCCGGGGTCTTGCCCCAGTCTCCGTCGAGCGCGGTGCGCGCGGCCGCGACCGCGCGATCGATCTCGGCGTCGCCGGCGAGCTGCGTCGTTCCGAACGTCTCTCCCGTCGCCGGCTCGACGAGCTCGCGCGACTCGCGAGCCCTCGACGGTCTCGCCGTCGATGAAAAGGCCGAACTCGCGGGCTGTCGCGACGCTCACGAGCCGGACGATACCGCGGTCTCTCCGTCTGCCGCGGCACGAAGCTCGCCGACGCGCACCGGCTCGGTCAGCAGCTTCCGGAAGCGGCCGAGATCGCCGTCCACGTACGCGCGCGCAAGCCGGAGCCCCTCGGTATAGGTGACGACGTAGGCCCGCCAGGTCGGATCGGTGATGAAGGCGATCGAGTGCGCGGCGCGCTTCGGCGGCGCCAGCGCCCAGCGCTCGATGTAGGCCTGCGCCTCCTCGATGGACAGCCCGTCCTCGTGGATCGCGAGCGCCGCGTTCCGGGTCACGTAGCCGAGCGGCTCTCGCGCGGCTCTGATCTCCTTCGCCTCGGCCGGCTCGTACGGGACGCCCGCGGCGCTCAGGATGCGCGCGAACTCTGCCTCGAGCCCCTCGTCGATCAGCAGCTCCCCGCCGAGCTCGGCGATCCCCTCGCTGAGGAGCGCCTGCGGCGTCGGCACGAGCTGGAGCGACTCCTCGAGGTGGCCGCGTCGCTCGAGCAGCAGCTCCTCCTTCGTCGCGTGCTCGGTGTGGTGCCCCGGATACCCCTCGTGCGCGGCGAGGTGGACGATCTCGGCGCCGGAGAACGGGAGGTCGGTGTTGACGACGATCCGGCTGCGATGGCGGCCGAGGTAGTAGTTGAAGGCGGACCACGGCTCCCCTGCGACGAGCTCGAGCGCGAACTCCTCGTCGGCCGGGAGCGGCACGAGCGCCTGCGTGCGCTCGCGGAGTAGCGCGAGGATCGCGGTCATCGTCTCGACGATCCGATGGGCCGGGACGGCGTTCGCAGTGCGCCAGGACTCATACCGCTCGTGGAGCGACGACCCAGGTGGCAGCAACTCGTCGAGCCGGCGGTGCGTCTCGGCGAATGCGGATTCCGGCACGCGTTCGGGACGGACGCCGTAGCACGACTCGATCTCGTCGAGGTAGGCGACCTCCTCGCCGGCGAGGATGCCCGCGTAGGTGCGGAGACCGACGAGCTGATCCTCGAGCCAGCCGGTGCGCGCGTCGTCGAGCCCCGCCGTCGGCAGCTCGCTCAGCAGGGCGTCCGCATCGGCGGCGAGCGCGGCAGGCGCGCGTGGCTCCTCGGCCTCGACCGCCTCAGCGAGCTCGGGCGGGCCGTAGTAGGCGTCGACGAGCCCGTCGACGTGGCGGCCAAGCCGGAGCCCGAGGGTCAGATACCGCTCGACGACAGTCATCGCTCGAAGAGCGCCGCCTGGCCCTGGCCGACGCCGACGCACATCGTCGCGATGCCGTAGCGGCCGCCGCGGCGGCGCAGCTCGTGCAGCAGCGTCACGACCAGGCGGGCGCCGCTCATTCCGAGCGGATGGCCGATCGCGATCGCGCCGCCGTTCACGTTCACCTTCTCCTCGTCCAGGCCGAGCTCGCGCACGACCGCGAGGCTCTGGGAGGCGAACGCCTCGTTCAGCTCGACGAGATCGAGCTCCTCGACGGCCACGCCCGTGCGCTCGAGCAACTTGCGTACGGCCGGGACCGGCCCGATTCCCATTACCCGCGGATCGACGCCCGCGACCGCGCTGGCGACGAAGGCGCCGAGCGGCTCGATCCCACCCTCTCCGAAGCCCAGCTCCTGCGCCTTCTCCTCGGAGGCGAGCACGAGCGCAGCGGCGCCGTCGTTCAGCCCGCTCGAGTTGCCGGCGGTCACCGTTCCCTCACCGCGAAACGCGGGCTTCAGCGAGGCGAGCTTGTCGGCGCTCGTGTCCGGGCGCGGGTGCTCGTCGCGCTCGAGCTCGCCGACCGAGACGAGCTCGTCGGCGAAGTCGGCGGCCGCCCAGCGCTGCTGCGAGCGCAGCGCGAAGGCGTCCTGCTCCTCGCGGGAGATCCCCCACCGCTCGGCCACGTTCTCGCCGGTCTCGCCCATCGACTCGAGCGGGAAGCGCGCCGCCAGCGCCGGATTGGGGAAGCGCCAGCCGAGCGTCGTGTCGTACATCGTCCGGTCGCCGCGCGGAAACGCCGCGTCCGGCTTCGCCGTGACGAGCGGCGCGCGGCTCATCGACTCGACGCCGCCCGCCACGAAGAGGTCGCCGTCGCCGGCCACGATCGCATGGCAGGCGCCGACGACGGCCGAGAGCCCTGACGCGCAGAGCCGGTTGACGGTGACGCCCGCCACCGACTCGGGCAGCCCCGCGAGGAGCGCCGCCATCCGGGCGACGTTGCGGTTGTCCTCGCCGGCCTGATTGGCGCAGCCGAGATAGACGTCCTCGAGCTCGGCCGGATCGACGCCCGCGCGCTCGACGGCGGCGCCGATCGCGATCGCAGCGAGATCGTCGGGACGAACGCCGGCAAGGCTGCCGCCGTAGCGCCCCACAGGCGTCCGAACCGCGGAGAGGACGACGGCTCGGCTCATGCCGCGCGCGAGCGCCATCGCTAGGCGACGAAGTCCAGCTTGACGGGCTCGGGAAACGCGCCGATCTCCTCGCCGCGCCGGAGCAGCTCCGCGACGGCCCGACGACCCTCGTCGCCATAGTCGCAAGTGAGGTCGTTCACGTACATGGCGACGAAACGATCGGCGAGCGCCTCGTCGATCCCGCGGCCGAACCCAAGGGCGTAGCGCATCGCCTCGTCGCGATGCTCGAGGCCGGACCGGATCGAGTCGAGGAGCACGGCCGAAAGGTCCGGCAGGCGCTCGCCGAGATCGCGACGGGCGACGTTGACGCCGAGTGGTAGCGGCAGGCCGGTCTCGAGCAGCCACCACTCGCCGAGATCGAGCGACTTCGTCAGCCCTTCGTCGGCGTACGTGAGCTGGCCTTCGTGGATCAGGAGCCCCGCCTCCGCACGTCCGGACGCGACCTCGTCGCCGATCCGGTCGAACGGCAGCTCGCGGACGGCGACGTCGCCGAGCGCCAGCCGCAACGCCAGGTACGCGGTGGTCATTCTGCCCGGGATCACGATCTCGGTCTCGCGAAGCTGGTCGAGCGAGAGCGGCTCCCGCGCAACGACGACCGGCCCGTACCCCGAGCCGATGCTGGCGCCGTGCGGCAGCAGCGCGTAGCGGCCCTGGACGAAGGGGTAGGCGTGGAGCGAGATCGCCGTCACCTCGAGCCGGCCCTCGAGCGCCCACTCGTTCAGCGTCTGGATGTCCTGCAGCACCTGCTCGAACGCGAAGCCGCGCGTGTCGATCGCCTCCGCCGCGATCGCCCAGAACATGAACGCGTCGTCCGGATCCGGACTGTGACCGAGCCTGATCTGCACGCGGGCGAGGCTAGCACCGACCTAGACTCCGACCATGAGCCGGGTTGACCTGAGCGCGTCGATCCAGGACTACCTGAAGGAGATCTACAAGCTGGGCGCCTCCGGCGAGCGCGTGTCGACGAACGACGTGGCGAGCCGCCAGAACGTCTCGCCCGCCTCGGCGAGCGCGATGGTCAAGAAGCTGGCCGTGCTCGGGCTCGCCGAGCACGCGCCGTACCGAGGCGTCGTGCTCACGCATGCCGGAGAGCAGGTCGCGCTCGAGGTGATCCGGCACCACCGGCTGCTCGAGCTCTATCTGGCCGAGACCCTGGGGATCGGCGTCGAGGACGTGCACGACGAGGCGGACCGGCTGGAGCACGTGCTCTCGGAGGAGCTCGAGTCGCGCATCGACAAGGCGCTCGGCTTTCCCACGCACGATCCGCACGGCGACCCGATCCCGAACGCCCAGCTCGAATGGCCGAACGACGAGCCGGCGAAGCCGGATCCTCGTTAGCGGGATCCGAAGAAGAATCGCTCGAGCACCGGCAGAACCTCCTTACGGGTGAACGGCTTGACCCGACCGGTGGAGCCGTCCTGCTCGAGGACGCGAACGTCGTCCTCGAGCGCGTCGTTGGCGGCCTCGAGCGCGTCGCCCAGCTCGTAGCCCTCGAAGAGCCAGTCCTCCTGGCGCGGCTCGTCGCTCGGGCGCTCGTGGAGGTTGACGGCTCGGCCGACCGCCCAGATCGCGCCCGGCTTCCGCTCGATCCAGAGCACGATCCGCTCCTCGCGGCCGGTGTCGTCCACGCCACTGAGCGTGCGCTCCGCGCATCGCCCGGCGATCGAGCTCCGATGCATGGTGGGAGGATACAATCGCCGCGATGGCGCTCCGCGACATGTTCTCGTTCCTCTTCCAGCGCTCGTCGGCCGAGGAACGGGTCGCGGCGTATGTGATCCGCGAGCACGAGCGCGGCCGCGATCTCGCCCAGATCCTCGAGGATCGCTACGTCCAGAACCGGCTTACCCCTTCGCAGCGCGAGCGGATGCTCGATCGTCCCGAGCTGATCAAGGCGCTTGGCGACGACACCGTCGCCAGCGCGCGCCAGAGCGTCTAGACCTCGCGACCGATTCCCCGCTCGCGGGCAAGCTCGAGCACGGCGACTCCCGCAGCGACGTCCCACGCCGCGAGCCCGTTCGACTTGAAGACGGCGATGTCGGTCTCGGCCGAACGGCCCGGCACAGACCCGGCGACGACATCCTGCAGCTCGTGCACCTCGAGCCAGTCGATCGCCCCGTGCGCGACCGGCTCGATCAGGTCGCCGGATTCGAGCTTCGCCTGCTCGCGGGAGTCGCAGCAGACGAACGCCGCCCGTTCGAGGACGACGTCGTCGAGCTCGCGCGCCAGGGGATCGTTGGCGCCGATCGCGCAGACGAGAGCGCCCTCCCGCAGCCACTCGCCGCGGAGCACGGGATCCTTCGACGTCGTCGCGGTGACGACGATGTCGTTCGCCGCCGCCTCCTGCGAGCTCGCCGCGGGCTCGGCTCCGGTCTTCGCACAGAACTCCGCGAGCCGCTCGGCCGTCCGGCAGAAGGCAAAGGCGCGCTCGACCGAGGGCACCGCGGCCTGGATGGCCGCGAGCTGCGACTCGGCCTGCCAGCCGCAGCCGATCACCCCCAGCGTCAATACACCCTGCGTCGATGCGCCCGAGCGAGCGAGGTGCTTCGCTGCCACCCCGCTCGCCGCTCCCGTGCGCCGCTGGCCCAGGGCGTCGGCCTCGATCACCGCCGCGAGCGTGCCGTCCGAGAGCGAGAAGAGGCAGACGACGAACGCGAGCCTCCCGCCGGTCACCGTGTACGACTTCAGGCCCGCGTAGCCGAGCTCGGAATCGACCGCCGCCATGATCGCGAAGTAGCCGTCGTCGAGCGCGAGCCGCCGCCGCGGCACGTTCTCGACCGAGCCGGCTGCAAGCCGTCCGAAGCACGCCTCCAGCAGCGGAACCGCGTCGGCGGGCGAGAGGAGTCCCTCGACATCCGACTCCGAGAGGTAGAGCGGCATCGGCTCGTCAGGAGCCGCGCTTCGGGATGAAGCTCAGGCGCCCGTTCGTCTCGAGCACCGCCCAGCGCAGATCCGCGAGCGAGTCGAACTGCTGCAACCGCGCCTCGGCCGCGACCTCCTCGATCGTGATCCGGTTCCGTCGCAGGTTCCGCTCGATCGGCTTGCCGTCCTCGAGCACGATCACCGGCTCGCCTTCGAGGGCCGGACGAAGCCGCGGAAAGCGGAAGCTCGTGTACGAGACGAGCACGGTCAGGAGGCTGATCGTGCCGCCGACGAGCAGGGCACCGGTGACGGAGAAGTCGTTCTGCGTCACCCCCTGCTGGACGAGGTCGCCGATCATCACGAGCATGATCACGTCGAACGGCTGCAGGGACGAGAGCTCTCGCCGCCCGATCACCCGCGTCAGCAGGTAGACGAAGAAGAACGCGACGGCTGCACGAATGACGAGGTCCATCAGGGAAAGATGGTCACCGTGCGGTCGATTCCGAGGAGCCGCGTCTCACCGTCGTAGAGCTCGATGTCCTGCGAGCGGCGGCCGACCTCGGTCGGGTTGACCTGGAAATGGAGGAAGAAGACGTGCTTCGTCCCGGCGCGCACCCGGCCGAGGTCGAACGCGATCCGGCCGTCCCGGTTCGCCTCGCCCACAGGCGAAGGCACGAGCGTGTTGAGCGTGATTCCCTCGAGCCAGCCGGGATCGAGCACGAGCGTCGCAGCCTCGATCTCCTTCTCCGCCTGGATCGTGAAGCGCGACATGAAGAAGAGCCCACTCCGGAGCCTCTGCGGGGAGTACACCTCGAGCTCGACGCCGTCGGCCGCGGCGGTGTCCGTATGCGGCTTCTGTCCGAAGACGTTGAAGAGCCCTGCCAGAAGCAGGACGCCGATCAGCCCCAGGATCGCCCAGCGCACGTAGGGGCGGTTCTCGCGGCCCTCGAGGTCTCGATGCCGCGAAAGCGTCAGCTGATCGGGAGCGGCCGCCACACCGTCGGATTCGCGCGGAGCGGCCGCACTCCTACGCGCAAAGAGAAGACCGCGGAGGGGGCCGCGGTCTTCGAGGGGGTCGTACTGGGAGGTGGGTAGCCCAGGTATCGGCTCTCCGGCCGTTGCCTGGTGCCCCAAAAGAGTGATCTCGAGGAGTGAGCTCAGAAGCTGTAGCGCTGCTCCTCGAACGGATCGGCATCGTTGTGGTAGCCGTAGCGCTCCCAGAAGCCCGGCTTGTCGGTCGCCGAGAGCTCGATCCCGCGCAGCCACTTGGCGCTCTTCCAGAAGTACTTGCCGGGAACGACGAGGCGGAGCGGCCAGCCGTGCTCGGGGGTGAGCGGTTCCCCGTCGGCCTCGTAGGCGAGCAGCGCCCCTTCGGCCTCGAGGAACGAGATCGGGATGTTCGAGGTGAAGCCCTGCTCGGCGTGGGCGATCGCATAGCGCGCGCTCGACTTCTGGCCGGCGAGCTGCGCGAGCTCACGCCACGCGACGCCCTTGAAGGTCAGGTCGAACTTGCTCCAGCGCGTGACGCAGTGGATGTCCTGTGTCACCTCCACGCTCGGGAGCGCCGTCAGCTCGTTCCAGTCGAGCGTCAGCTCGTTCTCGACGTCGCCGAAGACCCGGAGATCCCACGTCTCGAGCTCCGTGTGGGGCACCGAGCCGGCGTGGAGAACGGGCCATTTCTCGGTCAGGTACTGACCCGGCGGCAGGCGCGCCGGGTCGTAGCCGGCGTCGATCACCTTCTTTTCCGCTTTCGACCGGAACACCGTCTCTACAGTAAACGGCATGCGCGTCGCCGAACGCCCACGCTCCTTCGTCCGGGTCGCCGGGCCGGACGCCGAGGACTACCTGAACCGGATGGTCTCGAACGACGTCGCCGCGCTCGGGCCCGGCGAGGCGTGCGAGGCACTCCTGCTGACCCCCAAGGCGCGGATCGTGGCGCCGCTCGTCGTCCTCCGGCGCGGTCACGACGATTTTCTCCTCCTCACCGAGCCCGAGCTCGGCGAGCGCGTGCGGGGCGAGCTCTCTCGCTCGCGCTTCGCCGCGAAGGCGGAGATCGAGCTCGAGCCGCACACCTCGCATGTCGTCTTCGGTGGGGAAGGAGACGGGATCGCGACCGAGGCGTACGGTGAGCCCGCCGCGGAGGTACTCGATGCGGAGCTCGAGCCGACAATCTCGCCCGAGGAGCTCGAGCTCAGGCGGATTCGAGCGGGAACGCCGGCCTGGGGTCGGGAGCTCGACGAGCGCGTGCTGCCGGCGGAGGCAGGGCTCGACGTGCGAGCGATCAGCTTCACAAAAGGCTGCTACCCGGGCCAGGAGCCGGTTGCACGGCTTCACTACCGCGGCCACGCGAACCGCGGCTTGCGGGTGCTCGAGCTGGCCGAGCTCCCGGCGCGCGAGACCGAGATCGCCTACGAGGGGAAGAACGTCGGGCGGATCACGAGCGCGGCAGCGACGAACGGCGGCGCGATTGCGCTCGCGTACGTGAGGCGCGAGGTGCCGGAAGACGCCGAGCTCACGGTCGGGCCGGGCTCCGCGACCCAACTCCGCCCGTCGCTAGACTGGGCGGGCTCCGAGCGCCCGTAGCTCAGGGGATAGAGCGCTGCCCTGCGGAGGCAGAGGTCGCACGTTCGAATCGTGCCGGGCGCATCACCTGCCACTCCCCCGCGATCCCGGCGTACCCCATTCGAGTCGGCGGAAGTTGTTCAGGTCGAGCCGCCCACGCCCGGCACAAGCCCGCGCGGCTACCAGCTAAATGCGCTCGACGACTTCCCCGATCTCGGCGCTATCGATCGTGATCGCGTCGCCGCCAGGCGGGTTGGATCTGAGCTGCTCGGCCGCGGCTCGCGCAGCCTCCTCGGTTTCGAACGTGAGCATGGAAGTGCCCTTGTTCTCGTCAAGCCTCACCCACTGCGCTGCGATGAACCCCGGCGCTTGCTTGATCCTCGGGATGCCCTGCTCCCTCAAGAACGCGTGGCCTTCTCGAAATCGTGAAGCGTGCTCCTCACGACGATCGCGTGCATGAACGCCTCCGTTGTCGTAGACGACGTCCGGCCGAGCCTATCCCACACATCAACGGGCACCAAGAACCCGATCCCTGCCGCTCGCGAATCGTGCCGGGCGCAGCCTCGCCGGGATCATTCGCCTAGCGAGATCGGCGTGAGCGCAGGAGCTTCGCAGCGACCAACGTGCCGATCACGGTCACGACCACCTTGACCGCCTTGCTGCCCTGAAGCTTCGACTCGCCGCCCGCGCGGGCGGCCATGTTCACCGGAACCTCCCGGAGCCGCAGGCCCGCGTCAACGATCCGGATCAGCGCCTCGACCTCCGGAGCCTCCGTCGTGAACGGGACGGCGAGCAGCGGCAACGCCTTCGCGTTGACGGCGTAGAGACCGCTCGTCGCGTCGGCGAACGGGCGTCGGAGCACGAGCGCCATCGCTCGCCTCAGCGCAGCCGTGCCGAGACGCCGGGCTCCGCTCGGGCGGTAGCGGTAGGGCTCGTACCCGTCGCCGGAGACGAAGCGCGAGCCGACGGCGACGTCGCACTCGTCCGCCTTCACGAGCGCGAGGAGCCGGGAAAGCTCCTCGGGCGGATGCTGCCCGTCTGCGTCGACGCGGCCGCAGTAGGCATAGCCGTGCTCGAGCGCCCAGTTGTAGCCGGCAGCGATGCCGATCGGCAGCCCCTGGTTGCCGTCGAGGGACAGCACCGTCGCGCCGCCCTCCCGCGCGACATCGGCCGTCCCGTCGGTCGAGCCGTCATCCACGACCAGCACGTCGGCATCCGGCAGCTCCGCGTGCAGCGCGGTGAGTACAGCGGGGAGGTTCTGCTCCTCGTTCCACGCGGGGATGAAGACGACGGTGTCGCTCATCCGATCCGCGCCAACTCGGCGCGGGCAGCGCGCAGCTGCACCGGACAGGCCGGCAGCGCGAGCAGCTCCCAAGCCAGTGCAGCCGGCGTCCTCGGGACCGCGGCGACGTGGAACTCCGTCGTCACGCCGCTCGGCTCGTAGAGGCGCGAGAAGAAGTAGCGCGTCCGGTAGAGGTGCAGCGGCGCACAGACGACGACAGCCCTCCCAATGCCACGTTCGAGCAGCAGCGGCAGCGTCCGGGCGGCGTTCTGGGCGGTGACGGCAGCAGTCGGCTCGACGACGAGCTCGACGTCCGGGCCGCGCCACGCCGCCTGCATCTGCTCCGCCTCAGAGCGACCGCCGGCCGGCGACCAGCCGCTGAAGACGACCGTCGCGGCGGGCAGAGCCTCCGCGAGACGCTCGGCTTCCCGGACGAGCCCGAGGCAGCGCGGGCCGATCCGGTACTCGCCGCGCCAGCGTCCGGCGCCGTGTCCGGGAACCACGATCGCAACCCCATCGCTCATCGGTCGATGGTAGCTGGGCATTCCTGCGCGGTTGGTGACGCCGCCCGGTTCGCCGGTTGACGAGGTTCACGCGTCATGAGAGCGGTAGGCTCGTCTCACCTACCCCCGCCGTCTCTTACAGGAGCACACCCATGGTTGCAGCGAGCTTCATCGATTTCTTCTGGTCGATCCTGATCATCTACTTCATCTTCATCTACTTCATGATGCTGTTCCACGTGATCGGCGACATCTTCCGCCGAGACGACGCCTCGGGCGGCAAGAAGGCGCTCTGGCTGATCTTCGTGCTCGTCGCGCCGCTGCTCGGGCTCCTGATCTACATGATCTCGCAGGGCGACGGGATGGCCCAGCGAAACGTCAAGCAAGCGCAGCGCTCGCAGGACGCGTTCGACGACTACGTCAGGACGACGGCCGGCAGCGGCGGTGCCGCCGCCGAGATCGAGAAGGGGAAGGGCCTCCTCGACAGCGGCGCGATCTCCCAGTCGGAGTTCGACGCCATCAAGGCGAAGGCGCTCTCGAGCTGAAGCCGCGCGGTCGAGCCGGGCGGGCTTCGGCCCGTCCGGCTTCCGCTTCCTTCGAACGCTCTTCACAGCCTGGCCCTTTCGGCCAGCCCGGGTGTAGATGCCAGACCGCTGGGACGAGGGCATGAAGCTTGGGTCGTCGACGCGACGGACCGCGGAGGCGAGCCTTGATGTGGTGATGCGCCGACCGGCCATCTCGGTGCGTCGCTCAAGCAGTATGTCCACTTGATGGCCTCCCCCGACGTCCCCGAGCAAGCCGGCCCGCGCTATGTCTCGACCGGGCAGCTTCCGTCACCCGATGAAGTTCGCGCGCTGGTGGACGAGGCCCACGAGCGCTTCCGCGATGTGCAGGACGGCGAGAACTCGCAGGTCTACCCGGCACTCGCGCGCGTGCCGTCCGAGCTGTTCGGCGTCTGCGTCGTCGGAAACCGCGGCGGCGTCCACAGCGCCGGCGACGCGGAGTCCCCGTTCACGATCATGAGCGTCGCCAAGCCGTTCGTCTTCGCGCTCGTGTGTCAGCTGATCGGGCCCGAGGAGGCGCGCGCGAAGCTCGGCGTGAACGCGACGGGCCTCCCGTTCAACGCCCTGGAGTCGCTCGAGCTGACCGATGACGGACGGACGAACCCGATGGTGAACGCCGGCGCGATCGCGACGGTGAGCCTCGTCCCCGGCGCCACCGCCGAGGCGAAATGGGAGCTGATCAGCGACGGGCTCTCGCGCTTCGCGGGCCGGCCTCTCGCGGTGAACGACGACGTGTACGAGTCGGCCTCGAAGACGAACCACAGAAACCGGGAGCTCGCCCGCCTCCTCGAGAGCCACGACCGGATCTACTTCGATCGCGTCCAGGCGACGGATCTCTACACGAGACAGAGCTGCCTCGAGGTGACCGCCCGAGACCTCGCCGCCATGGGGGCGACGCTCGCGCACGGCGGGGTCAACCCCCTGACGGGCGTGCGCGTGGTCGACGAGCCCGTCTGCCGGCACACGCTCGCCGTGATGACGACCGCGGGGCTCTACGAGACCTCGGGCGACTGGCTCTACGACGTCGGGCTGCCGGGCAAGAGCGGGATCGGCGGCGGGATCGTGACCGTCTCCCCCGGCAAGGGAGGCCTGGGGACGTTCGCGCCACGGCTCGACGCGGCGGGGAACAGCGTCAAGGGTCAGCTCGTAGCCGCGTTCCTCTCCCGGCGACTGGGGCTCGACCTGTTCTCGTCCACGGCGGCGGAGGCGTGAGCTCGCGGCGCCGGCGGCGCCGGCTCCTCCCTCCGCTCGTCGTCCTGGTCGCGCTCGCCGCGACCCCGACTGCGGCGGCCGACCTCGCCGACGAGACCGCGCTCGCCGAGCGGTACGCCCCGGTCGTCCGGCTCGTCGCCCAGGCTCAGGACTGCGGCTACGGCGAGTCGTACGCCCCGCTCGACGTCGACGTCCTCTTCGACGAGCCGACGGTGGCGCTGCGCGGGCCATGGGGCCTGGGCGACCTGATCGAGGTAGGCCCCGCTGCGGAGCGGCTCTCGAGCGACCGCTACGAGTACCACCTCGACTTTCCGGGGAATGCGCTCGACCCCGGCTGCAGCTACGAGCGCTGGGCGGATCGCGTCAGCCACGGCTCGGCGCCGGCCGTCTACGCCCACGTCGCCACCGATTCCGGCTATCCGGGCCGGCTCGCACTCCAGTACTGGTTCTACTACGTCTTCAACGACTGGAACAACACGCACGAGGGCGACTGGGAGAACATCCAGCTCGTCTTCGACGCCGCCGACGCGCGCGAGGCGCTCTGCCGCGAGCCGGTCACCATCGGCTACAGCCAGCACGAGGGCTCGGAGGGCGCGAGCTGGGGCGAGGAGAAGCTCGAGCTCGTCGAGGGGAAGCATCCCGTGGTTTATCCGGCGGCGGGCTCGCACGCGAACTTCTTCGAGTCGGCCCTCTACCTCGGCAGCTCGGCAGAGCAGGGGGTCGGCTGTGACGACACGTCGGGGCCGAGCCTCGAGCTTCGGCCCGTCGTGCGCACGATCCCGACCGACCCGGCCGACGCGCGCGAGCGCTTTCCGTGGATCGCGTTCGAGGGGCGCTGGGGCGAGTTCCAGCGCTCGTTCTTCAACGGCCCCACCGGCCCGAACCTGAAGGAGTCGTGGACGGAGCCGATCCGGATCTCGCAGAACTGGCGCGACCGCGCGTATGCCGTGCCGGCCGGCGGCGCGCTCGGCACGGGCACGACCGACTTCTTCTGCGCCGCAATCGCAGGCGGCTCGAACGCGTTACGACGCCTGCTCGACGATCCCGTTCCCGTTCTGCTCGCCCTCGCCGCGCTCGCTGCGCTCGTGCTGCTCGGCATCTCGCGTGCGACCTGGCGGCCGGCGGCGCCGCTTCGTCTCGCGCGTCGGCGCGCGTGGGGTCAGATCCTTGCGGCCGCCGCCCGGATGTACGTCCGGCGCGCGCCGCTCTTCCTCGGGATCGGAATCCTCTTCATCCCGCTCGGGATCGCGATCTCGATCCTCCAGGCGCTCGTGCTCGGCGGCTTTGGCCTGCTCGGGATCGACGCGTCCGGCGAGACGGCCGGCGGGGCGCTGTTCCTCGTCGTGGCGGTCGGGACGACGATCACCCTCCTCGGTCTGGCGCTCGTCCAGGCGGCGACCGCCTGCGCCCTCGTCCAGATCGACAGCGGCCGCCCGGTCGGACCGATTCGGGCATTCCGGATCGCGCTCGGGAAGACGCGCCCGCTGCTCGGTGGTCTCGGCCTTGCCGTCGTCGTCTGGGCAGCGCTGAACGCAACGGTCGTCCTGGCGCCGGTGGCGATCTGGCTCGCCGTTCGCTGGTCGCTCCTCGCCCAGGTCGTCGAACTCGAGAATCGTTCGGCGTGGGCCGGCCTGCGCAGGAGTAGCGAGCTCGTCCTTGGGCGTTGGCTTCGCGTCGCGTCGCTCGTCGGCACCGGGGCGGTCCTCGCGCTTGCCGCCGGCCCCTTCGTCGGGGCGCTCCTGATCCTCCTGACGAACGCTCCCTTGCCGCTCCTCAACGTCGCCGCCGGGGTGATCTACGCGCTCGCGATGCCGTTCGTCGCGCTGATCACCTCGTACGTCTACTTCGACGCACGCACGCGGCTCGAGCTGGATCCGGTCGAGCAGCCCGCCGCGCTGCCCGCGGAGATCCGGCTCGCGGGCTGACAGTGGTAGGCTCGCACCGATGAGCCGCATCGTCCGCGCAGCCGCTCTCGTCACGCTCGTGCTGAGTCTCATGGTGGGGCTCAGCGCCTGCGGGAGCGACGAGACCGATTCGGCCGGTGAGTGGGCCGACAGCGTCTGCTCGAGCATCGGCGACTGGCGTGCCGAGGTGCAGGCGACCGTGGATGGGTTCCGCGACGATCCGGCCTCGATCTCGGCTGATTCGCTGCGCGAGGCGACGGACGACACGGTCGAGTCGACGGAAGCGCTGGTCGACGAGCTTCGCGACCTGGGGCCGCCCGAAACGGACTCGGGCGAGGAGGCCCGCGCGGAGATCGACGAGCTGGCCGACTCGCTCGAGAGCAGCCGGGACAGCGTCGAAGAGACGCTCGAAGGATCCAGCGAATCCGTTTCGGGAGTCGTCGCAAACCTCTCCGCGATCACGGCCGAGCTCCAGGCCGCCGCCACTGCGGCATCCGCGACGTTCGAGCGCCTGCTGGCGCTCGATCCCGGCGGGGAGCTCGAGCAGGCGTTCAGCGAAGAGGACTCGTGCACCGCCCTCCGGGAGTGACGCGATCCGCTGACGCCCCCGCCCGCGCCGCCGTGTGAGTGCGTCGCTGCCCGGCGCTCCAGGTCCCGGCACGCCGAATGACTCGGGGGAGCGGGAGGCCGGAGCCGGGATTCGAGCCGCCGCCGACGCTTGCCGGCCGGATCGCGCGCTGGACGCTGCACGCCCGCATCCTCCGCTCCAGGGTCGAGGCCGCACGCAGCCGCCACGCGTCGGTCGATCTCGGCTTCGACGTGGTCGAGCGCGACTCCACGATCGGCGGTGGCATGCTCGGCGGCGCGCTCGCCTACCGGCTGTTCGTCCTCCTGCTGCCGCTCTCGCTCTTCCTCGTCGCGGGAATCGGGATCTACGCAGACGTCACGAACCTGAGCACGTCCGAGGTCGTCTCGCGCGCGGGGCTGCCGGGACTGATCGCCGGCGACATCGCCGCGGCCTCGTCGAACTCCGCCCGCTGGACGATCTTCGTCGTCACCCTTCCCGTTCTCGTCTACGCGACCGGGATGCTCTACCGGGCGGTGGCGATCGTCCACGCGATCGCCTGGCACGGCTCCGGGCGCGCCGCTCGAGTCTCGTCGCAGACATTCGGCATCTTCTGCGGATTCGTCCTCGTGCAGCTCGCCGGTGCGCTCGTCCTCGGCCAGATCCGCGAGGCGGACCAGGGCGGCGGGATCGCCGCGCTGCTCGTCTACGGGCTGCTGCTCGCCGGCGCCTGGCTCGTCCTCTCCGTGCGCCTTCCCCGCCGCGACGTCCACTGGACGGCCCTCGTTCCGGGAGCCGCTCTCGTCGGGCTCGGGATGCTGCTGATCAACGCCTTCAACGTCTACGTGACGACCCGGATGGTCGCGGAGCGGATCGACACCTACGGGGCACTCGGGGTCGCAGCGGCGCTGCTCTTCTCCCTCTATCTCGTCGGCCGCGTGATCGTCACCTCGGCCGTCCTCAATGCGGCCGTGGACGAGCGGCGGGCACGCGCGAGGCAGGCGCGCGCCGCGAAGCGAGGCCGATCCGCTTGAGCGCGACCCGCATGCTGGGGCCGAGACGTCATCGCAAGCGCCGGCTCGCCGGCCGAACCCTCTTCCTCATCGTCTCCCTGATCTCGCTCTACGTGCTCCTGCCGAGCCTGCTCGAGGTCTTCACTTCGTGGCGCGAGCTCTTCGAGCTGACCCCCGGCTGGGTGGCGGTCGCGATCGGCGTCGAGGCGCTCTCGTTCCTCGCGATCTGGGAGCTCCAGCGGATCGCGCTCCAGGCCGAGGGCTGGTTCCCCGTCTCGACCTCGCAGCTCGCCGGGAACGCGTTCGGCCGGATCATCCCCGCCGGAGGCGCGGCGGCCGTGGCGCTCCAGTACCGGATGCTCGTCCAGGCCGGCTTCCCGGGTGGACGGATCGCCTCGGCGCTGACCGGCGTCTCGGCGCTGCTCTTCGGCACGGTGCTCGCGCTGCCGCTCCTCAGCCTCCCGGCCTTCCTCGCCGGCACCGAGATCGACCCGGGACTCGTGCAGGCCGCGCTCGTTGGGGTCGGAGTGTTCGTCGTCACGCTCGCGGGCGGCGCGCTCGTGTTCCTCTCCGACCGGCCGCTCCGCTTCGTCGGCGCCCTGGCCGAGCGCCTCGTCAACCGAACGCTTCGCCGCTCACGGCCCATGAGCGAGCTTCCCGACCGGCTCCTGCGCGAGCGTGACTTCCTCCGGATGGCGTTCGGCACGCGCTGGAAGGCCGCCGTCCTCTCCTCGGCCGGCCGCTGGATCTTCGACTACCTCGCCCTCCTCGCCTGCCTGCGAGCCGTCGGCGCGGAGCCGCGAGCCTCGCTCGTCCTGCTCGCCTTCGTGGCCGCCTCGTTCCTGGGAATGATCCCGCTCACGCCCGGCGGCCTCGGGTTCGTCGAGGCCGGGCTGACGGGCATGCTCGCGCTCGCCGGCGTGGGCGCCGCTCCCGCCGCCGTGGCGACTCTCGCCTACCGGCTGATCTCGTTCTGGCTGCCGATTCCCGCCGGGGCTGCCGCATACGGGCTCTTCTGGCGCCGGTATCGCGTCTCGACCATCCCACCACCGGTCACGAGAGCCACGGATTGACCGGGCGACGGACGACCCGGTGAGCGTCTAGAACGTCGTCGCGTCGGCGGGCTCGAGGATCCGCACCTCGACCTCCGGCGCGAGCTCGGCGGCGAGCCGGCGAAACTCCTCGGGCGCCGCGGTCTCGGCGGGTCGGCCAGGGAGCGAGAACGTGCCCCAGTGAATCGGTACGGCGAGCTTCGGACGGAGCAGTCGGAGTGCCTGCGCGGCGGTCTCCGGCGTCAGGTGGCCCGGAGGCAGCCGCGGCCCCCAGCCGGCGACGGGCAGAAGCGCCACATCGAGCGACTCTGAGAGCTCCGCCATCCCGTCGAACAGGTCCGTGTCGCCGGCGAAGTAGACGCGCCGCGAGCCGCCGAGCAGATAGCCGATCGAGGCAGACGCTCGCACGGTCGGTCGGAACGCAACATGGTCAGCCGGTGTCGCGCGCACGACGACCTCGCCGATCTGGGTCTCGTCGCCGACCTCGACCTCGCGCACGTCCTCGAAGCGCCGCAGCAGATGGCCCGACCCCCGCGGCGCCACGACCGTCGTGCCCTTGCGGAACCGCCGCAGCGATGCACGGTCGAGATGGTCGTAGTGGACGTGAGAGATCAGAACGGCGTCGATCCCCGCTACGGCCTGATCGATGTCGATCCCGACCCGACGGCTCAGGTGCAACACCCTCCGTCCGATCAGCGGATCGGTGACGAACCGGAGGCCGTCCAGCTCGATCAGGACGGTCGCGTGGCCGACGTAGACCAGCCGCGCCGAGCCCGGCGCGCTCATGCGACCGAGTCCCCGTCAGGCCGAGACCGCGAGCTCCGTCTGGGCGTCGAACACGTGCAGCTTCTCGCGCGGGATCGAGAACTCCTGCTCCTGACCCGGAGTGAGCCGCTCCTCGATCGGCAGCTTCGCGAGCAGGTGCCGATCGCCGCCGGCGAGATGGACGAGTTGCTCATCGCCGAGATACTCCACGACTTCGACCGTCGCCGTGAAATGGGCCGAGCCCGACTGGCCGTTCCCGACCTCGACGTGCTCGGGCCGGAAACCGGCGAGCCGGGAGTCGCCGCCCACTCCTTGCACGAAGTCGGCGGGCACGAGGTTCATCGCGGGCGAGCCGATGAACCCGGCCACAAAGACGTTGACCGGCTTCGTGTAGAGCTCCTCCGGGGTGCCGACTTGCTGGAGCACGCCGAGCTTCATCACCGCGATCCGGTCGCCCATCGTCATCGCCTCGACCTGGTCGTGGGTCACGTAGATCGTCGTCGTCTCGAGCCGGCGCTGGAGCTTCAGGATCTCGGCCCGAGTCTGGACACGAAGCGCCGCATCGAGGTTGGAGAGCGGCTCGTCCATCAGGAACGCCTCTGGCTCACGCACGATCGCTCGCCCGAGGGCGACCCGCTGCCTCTGGCCGCCCGAGAGCTGCTTCGGCTTCCGCTTGATCAGCTCCTTCAGGTCGAGGATGTCCGCAGCACGCTGCACGCGCTCGTCGATCTCCCGCTTCGGCACCTTGTGGTTGCGCAGGCCAAACGCGAGGTTGTCGTACACGGTCATGTGCGGGTAGAGCGCGTACGACTGGAAGACCATCGCGATGTCACGCGATCCGGGTGCAATGTTGTTGACGACACGGCCGCCGATCAGGATCCGGCCACTCGTCACGTCCTCGAGCCCGGCGAGCATCCGCAGCGCGGTCGACTTGCCGCAGCCCGACGGGCCGACGAGGACGAGAAACTCCCCGTCCGCGATCTCGAACGAGAGATCGTCGACGGCGATCGTGCCGTCGAAGCTCTTCGTGATGTGCTCGAACTCGACAGTTGCCATCAGGATCGGGCCTCCAGGGGCAGTGGTGGGGGCAGCGCGAACCGGGCCGCCGCGAGAAACGAATAGGCGATCGTGAGCGTGAGCAGGGGCAGGAGCGCGGCGACCGCGCCGAGAACGTTCACGAGGAGGAGGACGACCGCGAGCCCGAGCGCGGCTCGCGGCCGGGCGACGAGGACGCGCAGGGCGCTGCGGAGCACCTGCCGAAACGGCAGCTCCCGCTCCGCGATCGCGAGCGGCCAAAGCACGAGCTCGTAGACGAGGAAGCAGCGCGAGCACGTAGACCGACAGGAAGGCGAACGGCCAGGCGAGCTCGCCGGCGCCACCGTACGACTGCACCGCGGCAAGTCCGGCGATGCACGACGAGCGCGGTGAAGAGCGCCAGCTCGAGCCCACGCCGCCAGTGCAGGTCGGACGCCCGCCGTCGCGCACGCGAGCGAGATGTCGCCCTCCCGGACGAGGGTGACGGCGCAGTGCATCAGCGCCGCAGCCAGCGGCCCGAGCGCGAGCACGAGCACGAGGGCCGGCCAGAAGAACGCGCCGGCGGTGAAGACCGCGATCGCGGCGAGCGCGAGCGCGCCGTTCAGGACGACGAAGCCGCCAGGAGTGCGCGTAGAAGTCCTGCAAGCGCTCCGCGCAGCGCACCCGAGACGCTCATCGTCATCCCTTGACGCCGCTCGAGACGACGCCCGAGACGAAGTAGCGCTGGAAGAAGATGTAGATCGCCGCGATCGGGAGGATCGCGATCACGCTCGCCGCCATCAGCTGCGGCCAGAGGGTCTGGTACTGGAAGCGGAACTGAGCGATCCCGAGCTGGAGCGTGTACATGTCCGGGTCGCCGAAGCCGAGGATGATCAGCGGCCAGAAGAACTCGTTCCAGGTTCCCTGGAAGGTGAGGATCGTCACGGCCGCGATCGCCGGCGTCGCGAGCGGGAGCATCACGCGCCAGTACGTCTTGAAGTAGCCCGCCCCGTCCAGCTTCGCCGCCTCCTCGAAGTCCTTCGGGATCGTCAGGAAGTACTGCCGCATCAGGAACAGGCTCGTAGCCGCCACGAGGTTGATCGCGATGTACCCCTGATAGGTGCCGACGAGACGCCAGTTCGTGAGCATCTGGAAGACCGGCACGAGCCGGAGCTGGTCCGGAATCATCAGCGTCGCCAGGACGACGAGGAAGAGGAACTCGCGGCCGGGGAAGCGCAGGCGTGCGAAGGCGTAGCCGCCGAGCGAGCAGAGCAGGACGTTGAACGCGGTGATCGTCGCCGCGAGAAAGGCGGAGTTGAGCGTGTAGCGCGCGAAGTTGAACTCCGTCAGCGCCTCGCGGTACGCGCGCAGGCTCGGATTGTCGGGCAGGAGGTCGAACCCGACCGTCTCGGGCAGCGTCTTCAGTGAGGTCGCGACCGTCCAGAGGAACGGCGTGAAGTAGAGGAGTGCCGCCGCGAGCAGGAACACGTAGACGAGCACGGTTCGAACCCGCTCGCCGAACGCGCGGCGCGGCACCTCGTCGGTTCGGTCGATCCGAACGGCATCGGTCGCCATTAGGCCACCTCCGCCTTGCCGAACAGGAGCCGCTGGATCAGGGTGAGCGTGAAGATCAGGACGAAGAGCGCAGTCCCGATCGCGGCGGCGTAGCCGAAGTTCACGTCCTTGATCGCCGTTTGGTAGAGGTAGAGCACGACCGTCAGGGTCGAGTAGTTCGGCCCGCCCGAGCCGCCGGAGGCAATGTAGGCCTGGTCGAACAATTTCATCGCGCCGATGATCGAGACGACCGAGACGAAGAAGTGCGCCGGCTTGAGCAGGGGGAACGTGATCTTCCAGAACGTTCGCCAGAAGCCGGCGCCGTCGATCGCGGCGGCCTCGTAGACGTCCGTCGGGATCGCCTGGAGCGCGGCGAGGTAGAAGAGCATCATCGTCCCCGACGTCGTCCATGCGTTCAAGCCGACGAGCGACCAGAGCGCCGTGTCGGAGTCGCCGAACCACGGTCGCTGGCCGCCGACGATCGAGTTCAGGAGCCCGTCGGCCGAAAGGATGTAGAGCGCGATCGCCGTGATCGCGGCGGAAGAGGCGAGCGAGGGGAAATAGAACGCCGAGCGGAAGAACGTGCGCCCCCGGATCCCGGCGTTGACGATCACCGCCACCGACAGCCCGAGTGCCATCTGAATCGGGACGACGGCCGCCGTGTAGAGCAGCGTGTTCTTGAGTCCCCTCCAGAACAGCTCGTCGTCGAGCAGCGTGCGGTAGTTCTCGAGCCCGAGCGTCTCGATCTTGCCGAACACGCCCCAGTCGAAGCGGCTGATGTAGAGCGCGTAGAAGAACGGGTAGATGAAGAACGTCAGGAAGACGGCCATCGGGATCAGCACGAACCCGTAGCCGACGAGCGCCTCGCGCAAGCGCGCGTTGCCGGTACTGCCCCGCCCACGCCTCGCCATCGTCGCCATCTGCCCTCTGCTTTCGCTCGAGGTCGGGTCGCGTCCCGACGCCCGGTTCGGTCGTCGGGACGCAACCCTTCTAGGGAACTACTTCAGGGCGTCGTTCGAGACCTTCTCGACCTTGACGAGCATCGCCTTCACGCTCTGCTTGCGCTCGATCACCGCCGAGAGCTCGTTGTTCGCGGTGTCGATCACCTTCGAGAACGTGGGGGCGAACTGCCACGGCCGTGCGGACGGTGCGGCGGCGATGAAGTTCTGCCGGCCGGCCGGGGCACGGACATCCCTGCGCGACGGAAGCGCGAGCCCCTTGGACGTCCAGGTCTTCATCCCCGGCTGCCCGACGAGGTAGCGGATCAGCTGCCAGGCAGCGTCCTTGTTCTTCGCGTCGCGGGCCATCGAGTAGCTGACGGTGAACGCGAGGTTCCCCTCCTGCTTGCCTCGGATCATCTTGTTCACGGTGAAGCGGACGTTCGGGAACGACTCGGCCATGAACGGCACGACCCAGTTGCCCTCGAAGACGATCGCGGCCTTCTCCTTGCCGAGCGCCTCCCCGCACCAGCCGACGCCGAGCTGGGCCGGCGTGCCGGCGAGACCCTGGTTGATCAGGGTCACGTACCACTCGGCCGCCCGTTGCACGGCGGGGGTGTTCACGGTCGACTTCGTCTTGGTGGCGTTCAGGAACGTGCCGCCGTTCTGGTAGACGAACGCGAGCATCCGGTCCCAGCTCGGCGAGAGGCAGATCGGCCGGCCACCGGGAACCTTGGACTGGAGCTTCCGCGCGGCGGCTCGAAGCTCGTCCCACGTCTTGGGCGCCTTCACCCCCGCCGCGGCCAGGAGCCGGTTGTTCGTCTCCATCGCGAGCGGCGACCAGTCCTTCGGGAAGCCGTAGATCTTGCCGTCAGGCCCCTTGAACCCGTTCAGGAGCGACGTATAGAAGGCTTCCTTCTTCAGCTTGCTCTGCGAGATGTAGGTATCGAGCGGGAAGAGCACCCTTTGCTTGATCCAGTCCGGCGCGACGTTCGAATCGACGTACAGCACGTCCGGCGGATTGCGAGCGGCAAACCTCGCCAACATCGCGGCGGTGAAGTCTCCCGAGATCGGCGCGTAGTTCACCTTCACCGACGGGAACGTCCGCTCGAAGCCACGAATCACTTCCTTGAGCAGCTTGGTCTCGGTCGGAGACGAGGCCCAACCCGAAAGCGTGACCTCCCCCGAGGCCTGCGACCTCGTCGTCTTGTCGGTGACTCCCTGGCTCGTGCTGGCCGCGAACCCCGCAACGAGCACGAGTCCGAGGAGCAGAGCCGGGAGTAGGAGCCTGTTTCGCATCTCGTGAACCCCCTTTTTGGCTCCCGCCGAGCGAGAAGCCAATCGTGTGAACCGGTTCCAGGCTTGTCGCCACGAAGTATTTACCGTGGGCGGTAAAGCAAACGAGCTCGCGCTCGGGGGTCGGTTATCCTCGGCGCCGTGCGGGCCGCTCGAGTCGTCGCGTAGGTGCAGGTCACCGTCCTCGCGGGCTCGACCTTCTGCATCTCGGACGACCGAGGCGACATCTGCGTCGGCCTCGAAGGGCTCTTCGCCGAGGACACGCGGCACCTCTCGCGCCTCGCGCTCCGGCTCGCCGGCAAGCCGTTGCTGCCCCTGACGAGCCGGCTGCTCGAGTCATTCGAGGCCAGCTTCGTGCTGCGAAACCCGGTCGTCGCGGGGCTCGGGCACGACGAGGTCGCGATCCTCCGCCGACGGACCGTCGCCGGTGGGCTCGAGGAGCGAATCGAGCTACGGAACCTCTCTCGGCGCGAGCTCTCGTTCCCGCTCGACCTCGAGCTGGCGAGCGACTTCGCCGACATCTTCACGGTCAAGGAGAACGATCCGGAGCTCGACCGGCCGGAGAGACCGCGACCGCTTCCGCAAGCGGCGCCCGCGGCGGTCGAGGAACGCGGTCGAACACTTCGTTTCTCGGATCGAGAGCCCTCAGAAGCGGAGCTGCGTGCGGAGACGCAGGTCGTGCTCTCGCAAGCCGGCGAGATGGGTGAGACGGGCATCCGCTACGACGTGCGCCTTGCACCCGGCGCGGGCTGGACGCTCGTGTTGCAGGTCGTTCCGTCCTCCGGTTTCAGGATCGGCGCGCCAGAGGAGGCGGCTCCGGCGATCGCGGCGGAGCGCGCTCGCGTCTCCGGCTCGCTGGCGCGGTGGCGCGCCGGTCTCCCGACGCTCGAGACGGGCTGGACGCAACTCGAGCGGAGCTACCGTCAGGCGGTTATCGATATCGCCGCCCTGCGGATGCCCTTCGGCGCGAGCGGAGAGCTGATCGCGGCCGGCCTGCCGTGGTTCATGACGGTCTTCGGCCGCGACACCCTGATCGCGAGCCTCCAGACGCTGCCGCTGGGCTCGGAGCTCTCGCGCGCCGGGCTGCGCTGCCTCGCCGCGCTCCAGGCCGTCGAAGACGATCCCTCCATCGACGCCGAGCCCGGCAAGATCGTGCACGAGCTGCGGCGCGGCAAGGCGGCGGAACGCTGGTTCGGCCGCTACTACGGAACCGTCGACGCGACGCCTCTCTTCCTCGTTCTGCTCTCCGAGCACTGGCGCTGGACCGGCGACGACGCCCTGGTCGACGAGCTTCGCGGCAACGCGATCCGGGCGCTCGACTGGATCGAGGGCGCCGACCGCGACGGCGACGGCTTCGTCGAGTTCGAACGGAGAAACGACCGCGGGATCGAGAACCAGACCTGGAAGGACTCGCACGACTCGCAGCTCTTCCATGACGGGACGATCGCGCGCGGAGCGATCGCGGCGGCCGAGGTGCAGGGCTACGTCTACGACGCGAAGCTGCGAACCGCCGAGCTGGCGCGCGCCGTCTGGGGCGACCCCGCGCTCGCGGAGCGCCTGGAGCGAGAGGCGGCGACGTTGCGCGAGCGGTTCGACACGGCGTTCTGGTGCGAGCGCGGAACGGACCACGACCTATGCGCTCGCCCTCGACGGCGAGAAGCGCCAGGTCGACTCGCTCACGTCGAACATCGGCCACCTGCTGTGGAGCGGAATCGTCCCCGAGGCACGAATCCCGACGCTCGCCGGCCAGCTGCTCGGACCGGAGCTCTGGTCTGGGTGGGGCGTTCGGACGATGGCCTCGGGCGACGCCGGCTACAACCCGCTCGCCTACCACGACGGCACGGTCTGGCCGCACGACAACTCGTTGATCGCCTGGGGACTCGCGCGCTCCGGGCGCCGCGAGGAGATGCTCCAGATCCTGCGCGCTCAGCTCGAGGCGAGCTCCTACTTCGACTATCAGCTCCCCGAGGTCTTCGCCGGCTTCTCCCGCGCCGACATCGGACATCCCGTCGTGTATCCGACCGCCTCGAGGCCGCAGGCGTGGGCGGCCGGGACGGTGATCCTGCTCCTGCGCCTCCTCCTCGAGCTCGAGCCAGACCCGGCGGGCGGCGCGCTCGTCACGCATGCCTCGGCGGGCCTCCCGGACTGGGCCGGAAGGGTCGAGCTGGCCGGAATCCCGGCGCTCGGCGCCACCTGGACGGCGACCGCGGACGCCGACGGCGTGCGCGTCGAGCGAGACTCCTAGCGGGCGCTCGTCGACAGGGCTTGAACCGCTTCAGGAGGTGTGGTTTGGTACGAGTCCACATCCACACCGAGTCTGCGGCAGATAGGAAGTCGACTCATGGCCTGGCTGGGTTGGGAGAGTCTCGGGGGTACGCTCACGTCCGGTCCGGGGGTCAGCTCGTGGAGCTCGGGCCGCCTCGACGTCTTCGTCCGCGGAACCGACAGCGCCCTCTGGCACAAGTGGTTCCAGAACGGCTGGAGCGGCTGGGAGAATCTCGGCGGGGTCCTGACCTCGTCGCCCGCGGCCGAGTCCTGGGGCTCGGGGCGGATCGACGTCTTCGCCCGCGGGACGAACAGCGCCCTCTGGCACAAGTGGTTCCAGAACGGCTGGAGCGGCTGGGAGAGCCTCGGCGGGGTCCTGACCTCGGAACCGGCCGTGTGCTCGTGGAGCTCGGGCCGCCTCGACGTCTTCGTCCGCGGAACCGACAGCGCCCTCTGGCACAAGTGGTTCCAGAACGGCTGGAGCGGCTGGGAGAGCCTGGGCGGGGTGCTCACCTCCGGCCCCGCGGCCGTCTCGTGGAGCTCGGGCCGGATCGACGTCTTCGCCGTCGGCACCGACAGCGCCCTCTGGCACAAGTGGTTCCAGAACGGCTGGAGCGGCTGGGAGAACCTCGGCGGCGTGTTGACCTCGACGCCGGCGGTCTCCTCGTGGGGCTCCGGCAGGCTGGACGTCTTTGCCGCCGGAACCGACAGCCGAATGTGGCACAAGTGGTTCCAGAACGGCTGGAGCGGCTGGGAGAACCTCGGCGGCCTGCTGACGAGCGCGCCCGCTGCGGTCTCGTGGGGGCCCAACCGGATCGACACGTTCGTCATGGGCACGGACAGCGCGCTCTGGCACAAGTGGTGGGCGCTCGTCCCGACGGTTCGCCTGCACGCGAAGGTACTGACCGCACCGACCGTGACGGTCAACACGATGGTGCAGCGGATGCGAGACGTCTACGGGCCCGCCGGGATCAGGGTCGAGCTGGCCTCGACCGAGAACCTGAACTTCCCGGCACTCAACGACGTCGACGTCGGCGCCTGCACGCTCGGTGTCACGACCGCGGAGCAGAACCAGCTCTTCGGCAACCGCAACAACGCAGGCGCGAACGACGTCGTCGTCTACTTCGTTCGCTCGACCGTCCCGCCGTTCAACGGCTGCGCCGCCCATCCGGCGGGGCGGCCGAGCGCAGTCGTTGCGCAGGGTGCGACCCAGTGGACGCTCGCGCACGAGGTCGGACACGTGCTCGGACTCCGCCACGTCAACGACAACAACCGCCTGATGACCGGGAATGGAACCGGCAACATCACGAATCCGCCGCCCGATCTCGCCGGGACCGAGGTCTCGACGATGCTCGCCAGCGCGTTCACGATCGATCTCTAGGGGGCGACGATGGCTGTGACCATGAAGGAAGTCAGGGCTGCACTCGATCCGGAGGAGCCGAACTACGAGAAGGCTGCGAAGCTGGGCGCGCCGGCGCTCCCGCACCTCGAGCGGCTGGTGCGCTCCGACGACACCATGCTCGCCTCCAAGGCAACGTACCTTGCGAGCCTGATCAAGGGCGGAAAGTCGATGGACATCGTCGCGACGGCCGCTCGGAGCGACGATCCGGCAGTCCGGGTTGCCGCGGCAGCAGCGGCCTCGAACCTCACGGCCGCCGGCGCGAGCCCGATCCTCGAGGAGCTCGTCGGCGACTCCGATCCCGGCGTACGCAAGGTCGCCCGAGGGTCGGTGCCGACGAAGCCGACGGCCGCGCTGACCGCGAAGCTCGAGGATCTCGGCGACGAGACCGAAGGCGACGCCGCCGCGCCGGCCGAGGCCGAACGGGCCATCAGCATGGGCACCATGCCGGGTGAAGCCGAGAACGAGCCAGGCGCCGTCGGGTCGACGATGCCCGGCGAGCAGGCGGGCGGCATGCCTGGAGAGCAGCAGAAGATGCCCGGCGAATGACAGAGGGCCGGCTTTCGCCGGCCCTCCTGGTTCTTCCTGAGCCCGAGAGCTCAGTGTCGCGGGCGGAGCCCGGCTTTGCCGGGCGGGAGCCCAAACCCCGCTCCTCGACGCGGCTGCGAAGAAGAAGGGGGCTCACGGGGGAAACATGGTTTCCCCCGTGCTCCTTACATCATCCCGCCCATGCCGCCCATGTCGGGCATGCCGCCGCCCGCGCCGGCGCCGGCCTTCTCGGGAGCCTCGGCGACGATCGCCTCGGTGGTGAGGATGTTCTTCGCGATCGAGGCTGCGTTCTGCAGCGCCGAGCGCGTGACCATCGTCGGATCGATGATCCCGGCCTTGACCAGGTCCTCGACCTCGCCCGTGTCGACGTTCAGGCCCTGGCCCTTCTTGGCGCCGCGAACCTGGTTGACGACGACCGAGCCCTCGAGCCCGGCGTTGGTGGCGAGCTGGCGGAGCGGCTCCTCGAGCGCGCGGCGGATGATCTGCGCACCCGTCTTCTCGTCGCCCTCGAGCTCGTCGAGCTTGATCGAGTCGATCGCGTTGATCAGCGCCACACCGCCACCCGGGACGATGCCCTCCTCGAGGGCCGCGCGGGTCGCCTGCAGCGCGTCCTCGACGCGGTGCTTCTTCTCCTTCATCTCGGTCTCGGTCGCAGCGCCCACCTTGACGACGGCGACGCCGCCGGCGAGCTTCGCGAGGCGCTCCTGGAGCTTCTCGCGGTCGAAGTCGGAGTCGGTGTTCTCGACCTCCGCCTTCAGCTGCTTGATCCGGGACTTGATCCCCTCGGCGTCACCGGCGCCGTCGATGATCGTGGTCGAGTCCTTGTCGATCACGACGCGACGGGCCTTGCCGAGCTGCGCGATCTTCGTGTTCTCGAGCTTGAGGCCCATCTCCTCGGTGATCACCTCGGCGCCCGTGAGGATCGCGATGTCCTCGAGCATCCGCTTGCGGCGATCGCCGAAGCCCGGCGCCTTGACGGCGACGGCGGTGAAGGTGCCGCGGAGCTTGTTGACGACGATCGTCGCGAGCGACTCGCCCTCGACGTCCTCCGCCACGATCAGCAGCGGGCGACCGGCCTGGATGACCTGCTCGAGCACCGGCAGGACGTCCTTGACGGCCCCGATCTTCTGGTTCGCGACCAGGATGTACGGGTCGTCGAGCACGGCCTCCATGCGCTCGGCGTCGGTGATCATGTACGGCGAGAGGTAGCCCTTGTCGAACTGCATCCCCTCGGTGAACTCGAGCTCGAGGCCGAACGTCTGGCCCTCCTCGACGTTCACGACGCCGTCCTTGCCGACCTTCTCGATCGCGTCCGCGATCACGTCGCCGATCTCCCGCTCGCGCGAGGAGATGGTGGCGACCCGGGCGATGTCCTCCTTGCCGGACACCTCCGTCGAGCCCTTCTTCAGCTCCTCGACGACCTGCAGAACAGCCTGCTCGATCCCGCGCTTCAACCCCATCGGGTTGGCGCCGGCGGCAACGTTCTTCAGGCCTTCGCGGACGATCGCCTGGGCGAGCACGGTCGCCGTCGTGGTGCCGTCGCCGGCGACGTCGTTCGTCGCCGTGGCCACCTCGCGGACGAGCTGCGCGCCCTGGTTCTCGAACGGATCCTCGACCTCGATCTCACGAGCGATCGTGACGCCGTCGTTCGTGATCGTCGGGGCGCCGAACTTCTTGTCCAGGACGACGTAGCGTCCCTTCGGCCCGAGCGTCACCTTGACCGCGTCGGCGAGGATGTTGACGCCGCGCTCGAGCGAGCGGCGCGCGTCCTCGTTGAACTTGAGCTCCTTGTGAGCCATATCTGAGTTCCTCTCTGTTTCTTCCTAGAGCTGGGCAGTTCCTAGACGGCGGCGCGGTCGCCGACGACCTTGGCCAGGACGTCCGACTCGCGCAGGATCAGCACGTCGTCCGTGCCGACCTTGATCTCGGTGCCGCCGTACTTGGAGAAGATGATCTCGTCACCCTCCTCGACGTCCATCTTGATGTACTCGCCGTCCTCGTCGCGAGGGCCGGGGCCGACTGCCAGGACGCGGCCGCGCTGCGGCTTCTCCTTGGCGGTGTCGGGCAGCACGATGCCGCTGATCGTGACTTCTTCCTCTTCGAGGATCTCCACGATCAGACGGTCACCAAGAGGCTGCAGGTTCATATGGTGCCTCCTTGAATCAGACTTTGTGACACGACCTGGCACTCTCAGCTTTCGAGTGCCAGGGCGATAGTATCAGGGTTCAAGCCAGGAGCAAGGGATCCACCGCCACCTTCTTGCAGCCTGTGTTACAAGAGAGGGGTGGAGCGGGAGTTCTCGGCCGGGGGCGTGCTCGTGCGGCGTTTCCGCGGCCGCTGGCATGTGGCGGCGATCCGTCCGACCGGTCGGGGCGCAACGACGTGGGCGCTGCCGAAGGGTTGGCCGGAACCCGGCGAGACGCCGGCGCAGACGGCGCTCAGGGAGGTTCAGGAGGAGACGGGCCTCCATGCCCGGCTCGACCGCAAGCTCGCCGACATCAAGTACACCTACACGCGCTCGGACGGCACGCGCGTGTTCAAGGTCGTCACCTTCTTCCTCCTGCGCTACCGGAGCGGCCGGATCGGCGAGATCCCGGCCGGGATGGAGGTCGAGGTCGCCGAAGCGCGCTGGCTGCCGCTCGAGGAGGCGCCGCGGTTGCTCTCCTACGGCGGCGAGCGAGACGTGGCGAGGAAGGCGCTGGAAGCGCTCGCGAGCGACGATTCGACTCGCTAGACCCCCCGCTCTATAGTGGCGCGCGACCCGCCGTGGCCATGTTCGCCCTCAACTTCTACTCGCCCCTCGTCGCCGACCAGCTGCGCACCCAGCGCAAGACGGCCACGATCCGGCTCGGCGACAAGTCGGCGAAGTACAAGAAGGGGATGATCGTGACCGTGCTCGTCGGCGTCCGGTACGGACAGCGCGAGAAGGTGTTCGACGCGGTGATCGACAAGGTCGAGGTGAAGGAGCTCCGCGAGCTCTCGCCGCGCGAGATCGAGCACGACAACCCGGAGATCCGCCGGACCGACGAGATGGCGCGCTTCCTCGGCCAGCTCTACAACCGCGAGGTCGCCGAGGACGAGACGGTGACCGTGATCCGCTTCTCCCAGATCATCGGCTCGATGTTCTAGAGGCTCGGTCGTAGGATTACGGCGGAGCCACCGTGACGCCTCCTGACCGGAAGCCACTGCTCGTGGTCGCCGACGACGACGCGGCGGAGCGTGCGCGCGTGACCGACGAGCTCGCGCGGCGGTACGGCGCCGACTACGCGGTCAGCGGCTGCACGAACGAGGAGCTGATGACGGTCATCGAGGAAGCGGGCCACGACGGGCACGAGGTGGCGGTCGTGCTTGCGGCCGGGCAGCGCGGCGCCGAGCTCCTCGCCCACGTCCGTGCGCTGCATCCCGCCGCCCGGCGAGGGCTCCTGATCCCCTGGCTCGGTTGGCTCGATCGCCATCTCGCCGAGCTCGTCCTCAAGAGCATGGCGCGCGGCTGGATCGACCTCTACGTCCTGCGGCCGACGACGAGCCCCGACGAGGTCTTTCACCGGACGATCGCCGAGCTGCTCCAGGAGTCGGCGCGGCTGCGCGGCGAGGGACCGGCCGGCGCGACGATCGTCGCGGAGGCGCGCTCGGCTCGCGCCCATGCGCTCCGGGCCACGATCTCGGGCCTCGGGATCCCCCATCGGCTCGAGGCGCAGGCCGATGCGACAGAGCCGTCCGTCACTCTCGCCGACGGCAGCGTGCTCGCGGATCCGAGCGCCGCCGAGCTGACGCGGGCGCTCGGCTTTCCGACCGAGCTCGAGCCCCACGAGGCCGACCTCGTGGTCGTCGGCGCCGGCCCGGCCGGGCTCTCCGCCGCGGTCTACGGCTCCTCGGAGGGCCTGAGCACGACCGTGCTGGACGGCGGGGCGGTCGGCGGGCAGGCCGGCTCGAGCTCCCTGATCCGCAACTACCTCGGCTTCCCGCGCGGGCTCGGCGGCGGCGAGCTCGCCCAGCGCGCGTATCAGCAGGCCTGGCTCTTCGGAACCCGTTTCCGGCTGACCGAGCGCGTCGTCGGTCTCGAGCGAACAGGAGAAAGGGTCGCGATCCGCTCTGCCGACGGCGTCGAGGTGACCGCGCGTGCGGTCGTCCTCGCGCTCGGCGTCGAGTACCGGCGGCTCGACGCGCCCGGGCTGGCGGAGCTCGAGGGAGCCGGCGTCTACTACGGCGCCTCGATGTCGGAAGCGCAGGCGCTCACGGGAGAGCCGGTCTTCGTCGTCGGCGGCGGCAACTCCGCGGGGCAGGCCGCGCTCCATCTCGCCCGCTACGCCCGCGAGGTGACGATCCTCGTCCGCGGGGAGAGCCTCGCCGAGACCATGTCCCGCTACCTGATCGACGCGCTCGAGGAGACGCCGAACGTGGCCGTCCGCTACCGCACCGAGGTGGCAGCCGCGGAGGGCGCGGGCTCCCTGGAGCGCCTCGAGCTCCGCGAGGCGGGCGGCGAGGCCGAGTCGCTCCCGGCCGCCGCGCTCGTGATCCTGATCGGCGCCCGCCCTCGGACGGAGTGGTTGCCGGAGGAGATCCTGCGCGACACCTGGGGGTACCTGCTGACGGGCAACGACGTGCTGGCCGAAGACAATGGAAGCAGCGGCTGGCAGCTCGAGCGAAGCCCGCTGCCGCTCGAGACGAGCGTTCCGGGAGTCTTTGCGGCGGGCGACGTGCGAGCCGGTTCCGTCAAGCGCGTCGCAGGAGCTGTCGGCGACGGCGCCATGGCCCTGACCGATGTCCACGCCTTTCTCTCGCTCGAGGCCACGGCTTCATGGCCCACGCAGCGCTGACCCGAAGAGCCGGGCTGAGCCCGGCCGTGGCGCTGCTCGCGCTGCCGCTCGTCGGGCTCGCGCTCCTCCTCGCCCTGCCCGGCGGCAGATCTGCACTGGCAGCACAACCCCGCCCATTTCTGGCTCGTCCTGATCGCCGCGAGCCTCAACGTCATCCTCGCCTACTCGACGGGCGCGGCCGCCCGCCGGCGGGGTGACGGCCGCGTCCACCTCGTCTCGCTCGCCTTCCTGGCCGCCGCCGCGTTCCTCGGTCTCCACGCGCTTGCGACTCCCGGTGTCCTCCTCGACGCGCCGAATCTCGGCTTCGCGATCTCGACGCCGACCGGGCTCGTGCTCGCGGGCGCGCTCGCGGCAGCCTCGGCGCTCGACCTCGACCGGCTCGGTCCGCAGCGGGTGCTGTCGATCTCGAAGTGGATCGAACGAGCGCTCCTCGCCGCGATCGCCTTCTGGACGTTTGCCTCGCTCGCCTGGACGCCGGAGCTCGAGGACGTCGCCGTGCCGGAGCGGCTCTCCGCGCCCCTCGTCGCCCTCTCGATCCTCGGAATCGCGCTCTATGTGTTCGCCGTCATTCGCTACCTGGCGCTCTACCGCGCTCGGCGCTCGACCCTGGTGCTGGCCTTCGCGGTCGCCTTCGCGCTGCTCGCCGAGGCGATGACCGCGGTCGCGGTGTCCCGCAACTGGCAGCTCTCGTGGTGGGAGTGGCACGTGCTGATGCTGATCGCGTTCGCCGTGATCGCATTCGGCGCCCACCGCGAGTGGCACGAGGAGCGCTTCGGCGCGCTCTACCTCGATCGAGCCGAGACCGAGGTGACCGTTCTCTTCGCCGATCTCCAGGGATTCACCGCCTTCTCGGAGACGCACGAGCCCGAGGAGGTGACGCGCATGCTGAATGCCTATTTCGAGGCGGCGATCCCCGCCGTCGAGCGTCACGGCGGCAACGTCGATCGCCTGATCGGCGATGCCGTGATGGCGATCTTCGAGGGCTCCGACGACCATCCCGAGCGGGCAGCCCACGCCGCCCTCGCCCTCCAGGAGGCCGCCGAAGCGGTTGCCGCCGCACAACCGGGCTGGCCGCGATTTCGCGTCGGCCTGAACACGGGCGCCGCCAGCGCGGGCGTCCTCGGCTCGCTCACCGGCGGCCGGACGTACAGCGTGGTCGGGGACACCGTCAACCTGGCCTCCCGGATCGAGGGCCTCGCCCCCGCAGGAGGTGTCGCGATCGGTGCCGCGACCGCCGCGCGACTCTGGGGCGCGCAGCTCGAGCCGCTCGGCGAGGTCGAGGTCAAGGGCCGCGAGGAGCCCGTGTCGGTCTTCCTCCTTCAGCGCCTGCCAGGCTGAGCGCTACTGCCGGCCGCTGCTTGTCGGCGCTACTTGCCGGGCTTGCGGATCCTGACGCCGAGCACCTCGGCTGGGCGCACCTCGGCGCCGCATTCCTCGCACTCGACCGCGAACGCCGAAGGGAAGGGCGCGTCGCAGGCGGGGCAGCGATGCCGCGTCTCGCCGCCGCAGTGGGGGCACTCGGCAGGCAGCTCCGCCTCGTTCTCGAGGAAGTAGCGCCACACCGACCCGCAGCCGAGGCAGAAGCAGGTGTAGTCGCCGAGCGTCTTCCGCCGCTCCTCCTGGATCCAGTTCCGCTTGGGCCGAACGCGATCCGTCATACGGATAACCGTACCGGGGTGAGTTGGGGCGACTGATAGAACGAGCCGGGTGACCGCCAAAGGCACCAACGCTGCCACATCAAACCCCTGGCTCGTCCTCAGCCTCGTCTGCATCGCGCAGTTCATGGTCATCCTCGATGCGACGGTCGTGAACGTCGCGCTGCCGTCGATCCAGGAAGACCTCGAGATGTCGTCGTCCGAGCTGCAGTGGGTGGTCAACTCCTACACGCTGATCTTCGGCGGCTTCCTGCTCCTCGGCGGCCGCGCGGGCGACCTGCTCGGGCGCAAGCGGCTCTTTCTCGCCGGACTCGTGATCTTCACCGCGGCCTCGCTCCTGAACGGGCTCGCCACCTCGTCCGAGTTCCTGATCCTCGCCCGCGGGCTCCAGGGGCTCGGGGCGGCGCTCGTCTCGCCCGCGGCGCTCTCGATCGTGACCACCACCTTCGCGGAGGGCCAGGAGCGGACGAAGGCGATGGGCGTCTGGAGCGCGATCGCCGCGGGCGGCGGCGCTGTCGGCCTCCTGCTCGGCGGGATCCTCACCGACCTCTTCTCCTGGCCCTGGATCTTCTTCGTCAACATCCCGGTCGGGATCGCGGCCTTCGTGCTCTCGCTTCGGTACGTCCCGGAGTCGAAGGACGAGAAGGCGCACAAGGCCTTCGACGTCGCCGGAGCCGTCACGGTGACCGCGGGCCTGATCGCGCTCGTGTACGGGCTCGTGAAGGCGGAGGAGGAGGGTTGGCTCTCGCTGCACACGCTCGCCTTCGGCGTCCTCTCGGTCGTGCTGCTGGGAGCCTTCGTCTGGATCGAGCACCGCTCGGCGGAGCCGCTCGTGCGCCTGAGCATCTTCCTCCAGCGCACGATCCGCTCGGCGAACGTCGTGATGCTGCTCGTCGCCGCGGGGCTCTTCGCGATGTTCTACTTCAACTCGCTCTACTTCCAGCGCGTGCTCGGCTACTCGCCGATCGAAGCCGGGCTCGCGTTCGTCCCGTTCACGCTCGGGATCGTGATCGGCGCCGGGCTCTCCCAGTTCCTGGTCAAGGCGATCGGGCTCCGGTCGGTCGGGATCGCGGGGATGACGCTCGGCGCGATCGGGATGCTGCTCTTCCTCGGCCTCGACGTGAACGGCACCTACCTCACCGATCTCCTGCCCGGGATCATGCTGATCTCGATCGGGATGGGGATGACGTTCGTGCCCGTGACCCTGATCGCGACGAGCGGGATCGCCGCAGGCGACGCGGGGCTCGCCTCGGGGCTCCTGAACACGTCGCAGCAGATCGGAGGCGCGCTGGGGCTCGCGATCCTCTCCACGCTCGCGACGGCCAAGACGACGAGCTCGCTCGAAAGCGGCAGCGACGAGGCGGCGGCACTGGTCGACGGCTTCCACGTCGCCTACATCGCGGGCGCCGCCTTCCTCGCCGCCGGCGCGATCCTGCTCGCGCTGATGCTGAAGCGCTCCGACGTCGAGCAGATCGACGTCGACGAGCCCGTGCTCGCCGCGTAGCCGGCCACCTGCGCCCGATCCCCCGGCGGCCGATATCGTTGGGGCCATGGCAGTGCGGGAGGCGGAGCCGGTCGGCTCGTTCAGCGAAGTGCGCGAGGCGGGCCTCGACCGGGAGGACCTGCTCGCGATCTACCGTCACCTGCTCGTCACCCGCGGGATCGAGGAGCGCGGCCACATCCTCTACAAGCAGGGCAAGATTCCGGGCTCGTTCTACACCGGCCGCGGGAACGAGGGAGCGGCCGTCGGTGTCGCCACGGCGATGGGCCCGAACGACGTGGGCACGCCGCTCCACCGCGACATGGGCGTCCACGTCCAGCGCGGCGTCGAGCCGTGGAAGATCTTCGCCCAGTACATGGGCCGCGAGGACGGGCCGACGCGCGGCCGCGACGGGAACGTGCACATGGCCGACGCGAAGCTCGGGATGATCGCGATGGTCAGCCATTTGCCCGCGATGCTGCCGGTCGCAGTCGGCTGCGCGCTGGCCTTCCGGATCCGCGAAGAGCGGCGTGTCGCCGTCGGCTGGTTCGGCGAAGGGTCGGCCGCGCGAGGCGACGCCCACGAGGCGATGAACCTCGCCGGCGTGCGCCGGCTGCCGGTCGTGTTCGTCTGCGACAACAACCAGTTCGCCTACTCGACGCCGAGCCACCTCGGCTACGCCGTCGAGCACCTCGCCGATCGCGCCGCGGCCTATGGGTTCGAAGGCGTCGTCGTCGACGGCACCGACGTGCTCGCCGTCTACCGCGAGGCGAAGGCGGCGATCGAGAAGGCACGCGAGGGCGGCGGGCCAACGCTGCTCGAGCTGAAGACGCTCCGGATGGAAGGGCACGCAGTCCACGACGACGCGTTCTACGTCCCGAAGGAGCTCTTCGAGGAGTGGGCGCAGCGCGATCCGATCGAGCGCTTCCGCGGCTGGCTGATCGAGAACGCCGAGCTGACGCGCGAGGAGGAGGACGAGATCGCCGCGCGCGTCAAGAAGATCCTGAACGACGCGCTGACCCGCGCCGAGGACTCGCCCCAGCCCGATCCCGCGACGCTTCTCGAGGGGGTCTACGCGACCCCGGAAGACCTCGACACACCGCACCACAAGTAATGGCCGAGAAGACCTACCTCCAGGCGATCAGCGACGGGCTCCGGCAGGAGCTCCAGCGCGACGACCGTGTCTTCGTGATCGGCGAGGACGTGGGCGTCTACGGCGGCGCGTTCAAGGTGACGCTCGGCTTCCAGGAGGAGTTCGGGCCGTGGCGGATCATCGACTCGCCGCTCGCCGAGACGGCGATCCTCGGCGCGTGCAGCGGCGCCGCGATGATGGGGATGCGCCCCGTCGCCGAGATGCAGTTCGCGGACTTCATCTCCTGCGGCTGGGATCACCTCGTCACCGTCGCGGCGAAGCAACGGTTCCGGGCAGGCACGCCGGTGCCGATCGTCGTCCGGCTTCCCTCCGGCGGCGGCTTCTCCGGCGGCCCCTTCCACTCGCAGAACCCGGAGAGCTCGTTCGCGCACATCCCCGGGCTCAAGTGCGTCTGCCCGGCGACGCCGGAGGACGCGAAGGGCCTGCTCGTCGCGGCGATCGAGGATCCCAATCCGGTGCTCTTCTTCGAGCACAAGCACCTCTACCGCCGGATCAAGGGCGAGGTGCCGGACGAGCGCTACGTGACGCCGATCGGGAAGGCGCGCACCCACCGCGAGGGCGAGGACATCAGCGTGATCACGTGGGGCGCGATGGTCTACACCGCCGAGGAGGCCGCCAAGCAGCTCGAGGCGGACGACGTCTCGGTCGAGGTGATCGACCTGCGCACAGTGATGCCGTGGGACAAGGCGGCCGTGCTCGAGAGCGTGCGCAAGTGCTCCAAGGTGCTCGTGCTCCACGAGGACACGCGCACCGGCGGCTTCGGCGGTGAGATCGCCGCGACGATCGCCGAGGAGGCGTTCGAGGATCTCGATGCGCCGGTCAAGCGCATCTGCGCCCCAGACTGCCCGGCTCCGTTCTCGCCGGTTCTCGAGAAGGCGTACATCCCGCAGGTCGACGACGTCGTGAAGGGGCTCCGCGAGCTCGCGGCGTACTAGGGAGCGATGGCTACCGGTACCCAGATCGAGGTCGTGATGCCCCAGATGGGAGTCTCGGTCTCCGAGGGGACGATCACGAAGTGGCTGAAGTCCGAGGGGGAGCCGATCGCGCGCGACGAGGCGCTGCTCGAGATCTCCACCGACAAGGTCGACACCGAGGTGCCGAGCCCCGGCGAGGGCGTCGTCGCGAAGATCATGGTTCAGGAGGGCGAGACCGTCGAGGTCGGCGCCGTGCTGGCCGTGATCGCTCCGGCCGGATCCGAGGTGGCGACGCCGACGGAGACCCCTCCGGAGCCCGCGACCCAGGCAGCGGCCGATGCGTCCGAGGCCGCAGCGAGCGAGACCGCCGAGCCGACAGCTCCGACGCCTCCGCCGGCAGAGGCTCCCGCCAAAGCCGCGACGCCTCCGCAAGCGACACCGACGCCGGCCGCTTCCGGCTCCGACAACGGTCGCACCTTCGTTTCCCCCGTCGTCGCGCGGATCGCCGCCGAGCACGGCGTCGACGTCGGCCGCGTCCAGGGCACCGGCAACGCCGGCCGGGTGACGAAGAAGGACATCCTGGCCTTCGTCGAGTCGGGCGCTTCCGCTCAGACCGCTCCGGAGGCCCCGGCTGCTCCAAAGACCCCTGCTCCCGAGGCCGCGGCGACGCCCGAACCGGCCCCGCCCGTCGCTCCTGCTCCCACCCCGGCTCCGGTGGCCACGGCGCCGCCACCTCCTGCAGCGCCCGCCGCCGCGCCCGCCGCGGCAGGGGAGCCCGCTGCCGGCGAGACGCTCGAGCCGCTGACAGCGATGCGCCGCGGGATCGCCGAGCACATGCGCCGCTCGCTCGACACCTCCGCGCACGTGACGAGCGCGATCGAGGTCGACATGTCGAAGGTGGTCGCGATCCGCGGCAAGCTGAAGAAGGAGTTCGAGGCCGCCTACGGCGTCAACCCGACCTACCTCGCCTTCATTGCCCGCGCGACGGTCGAGACGCTGCGCGAGTACCCCTGGATCAACGGCGAGATCCGCGGCGACAAGATCGTGACGCGCAACTACGTCAACCTTGGCTTCGCGGTCGAGCTCGCCGACGGCAAAGGGCTGATCGTCCCGGTCGTCAAGAACTGCGAGGGGCTGAACCTGCTCGGCCTCGCTCGCTCGGTGGTCGAGATCGCGCAGAAGGCCCGCGACAAGAAGCTGAGCCCCGACGACGTCCAGGGCGGAACGTTCACGATCACGAATCCGGGTGGCTACGGCACCTTCCACGGAACCCCGGTGATCAGCCAGCCTCAGGCGGGGATCCTCGGCACCTACGCGGTCGTCAAGCGGCCTTGGGTCGCCCAGGACGAGCTGGGCCAGGACGTGATCGCGATCAGGCCGATGATGAACCTGACCCTGACGTACGACCATCGCCTGGTCGACGGAGCCCTCGCAGGGCGGTTCCTCCGCGACCTCCGCAAGCGGCTCGAGAGCTGGGGCGAGAGTGACTACTAGCGTCCTGACCACAGTCTCCACCGAGCAGGAGGCAGAGATGATCTGCGGTCTCCTGCGCTCGGCGGACATCGTCTGCGACCACCGGACGACCCAATCGGGAACGAAGTTCGGCGGCGCGCGCGAGGTGCTCGTGCGGCCGGAGGACCTCGAGGACGCGCGGTCGCTCCTCCCGCAGGACGAATGACCGGTGCAGGGAGTCACTAGGCTCGGCTCCGGCCGGCTCGCGGCGGTGCTCCTCGCCGCCGGCGGGATCTCGCTCCTGCTCAAGCTTCTCGTCATCTTCATCACCGACGGCGAGACGACCGCCACCGGAATGGCCGCGGTCTTCCTCCTTTCCGGCGCCGTGCTGCTCGTCACCGGCTTCGGCGCCCTGGCGTGGTGGCTCGTCCGGACGAGACAGGTCGGAGTGCGGATCGTCGCGGCCGTCGCCGGCGTCCTGTCGTTCTTCGTCCTCTTCTCGATCCTCGACACGATCGGCAAGAACTTCGCCGCCGACACGAGTTACTGGCAGGACGAGATCGGCATCCTCCTGACCGCGATTCTCGCCCTCGGGCTGGCTGCTGTCCCCGCGACGCGAACTCCGTGGGCGACGTAGCTCCCAGTAGCCTGAGGGCATGAACAGCGCGTCGGTAGTGAATCTCGGCGTCGTGCCGTACCGTGAGGCCTGGGAGCTGCAGCGCTCGGTCGCCGCCGAGCCGTGGCCGAGGGCGAGCGGCCGGACACGATCCTCCTGCTCGAGCACCCGCCGACGGTCACGACCGGCCGCCGCACCGAGGAGTCGGAGCTGCACATCCCGCCGGGCGCGGACGTGGAGCTCGTCGAGACCAACCGCGGCGGCAAGTCGACCTTCCACGGCCCCGGACAGCTCGTCTGCTACCCCATTCTCGACCTGAACCGGCACGGGCGCGACGTCAAGCGCTACTGCCGCGATCTCGAGGAGGCGCTGATTCGGACGCTCGCGAGGCTCGGGGTCGAGGGCGCGCGGATCGACGGCCTGACCGGGGTCTGGCTGACACCCCCACCGCGGAAGATCGCGTCGATCGGGATCCACATCTCGCGGTGGGTGACCACGCACGGCTATGCGTTGAACGTCGATCTCGATCCCGCCCCGTTCACGCAGTGGATCACGGCCTGCGGGCTCGAGGACGCCGCCTTCACGTCGATTGCGCGCGAGCTCGGCCGGCCCGTCGCGGTGGACGAGGTTCGCCCGCACGCGCTCGAGGCGCTCGCCGAGGTCTTCGAGCTCGAGCTGGAGGAAGCTGCCCGCCGAGTCGGCGCTCGAGCTCCGGGTGGGAGCCGTGCACTCGTGAGCAGCTACGGCGTGATCCCGGCGATCCGCGTCCGGGAGATGGCGGAGGCCCTCGCGTTCTACCTGGGCCCGCTCGAGTTCACGCTCGAGCGGGGCGGCGAGAACGAGAGCAACTCGGCGCTCGTGCGCGGCGACGCACGGCTGATGCTGGAGACCGCGGCCGACCACTACGGCGAGGAGTACAACGCCGCGATCCGGGAGCGGCTCGGCTCTCCCTCCTCGATCGCCCTCTACATCGAGGCCACCGAGCTCGCAGCTTTCCAGGCCAGGCTCGAAGCCGCCGGGGCTCGGATCGTCGATCCGCTCGCCGATCGTTCCTGGGGTCAGGCGGAGTTCACCGTCGAGGACAACGAGGGCAACTGGCTGACCTTCTGGAACGCCAGCTAGGGCGAGTTCGCGAGGGCGGGGCGCCTGCCCGCGTCGCGCCAGGCGGGCACGAACAGCGGGCTGAGCGTGCAGGCGAGGTAGACCAGCCCGAAGACGACGAAGGTCGCCTGCAGGCCGATCCACTGGACGAAGGCGGCGCCGAGGAGCGCGCCCACCGGCGCTCCGGCCATCACACCCGCCGTGACGGCGCCGAAGACCCGCGCCCGCAGCCGCTCGGGGACGCGCTCGTACTGGAGCGTCCCGAAGATCGGGTTGATCGGGCCGATCCCGATCCCGGCGATCGCAAAGCCGATGATCACCGGCCCGACGCCGGGCATGGCGGCGAGGAGGAAGAAGCGCGAAGGCCCCCCGAGCGTGAACCCTGCCACGAGGGTGGCGACGCGAGGCAGCCGATGACCGACCCAGGCGAAGAAGAGCGTCCCGCCGAAGGCGGTCGCCCCCATCGCGCCGCTCATCAGGCCGAGCGCGACGACGCTCCCGAGAACGCGGTCGGCGTAGACCGGCATCAGGACGCCGCCCATCGCCGCGTCGAGCATGTTCGTGATCAGCACCATCACGACGATCGCGCGGACGAGCGGCGTCCGCCAGAGGAACGCGTAGCCCTCCCGGAGCTGCGCGAAGTACCGCTCGGGGACGGCCTCCTCGTCCTTCGGCTCGGACGCGGGCACGAAGAGCCGCATCAGGAGCGCCGAGACGACGAACGTCGACGCGTCGAGGATCAGGACATTCGCCGGCCCCATCACCGCGATCAACACGCCCGCGAGTGGGGCGCCCAGCATGTTCGCGGCCCGGGAAACGCCGTCGAAGAGGCTCGTGCCGCGCTCGAGCGTCGTGCCCGCGCGCTCGACGAGCTCGGGGAGGATCGCCTCCCGCGCGGTCTGGCCGGGTGCGTCGAGGAGCGCTCCGGCGAAGACGAGGGCGAGCAGCGCGGCCAGCGGCAATCCGGCCGTGTGGTAGAGGATCGGGATCAGGATCACCGAGCTGCCGCTCGCCAGGTCGCTGACGATGCTGGCGCGGCGATAGCCCAACCGGTCGACGATCACGCCGCCGAGGGCCGAGGAGATCACGAACGGGGCCAGCGAGAAGAAGCCGACGAGCCCGGTCTGGACGACGCTGTCGGTCGTCTGGAGCACGAACCAGGGAATCGCGAGCTGGGTGAGACGGTTTCCCGTGATCGAGACCACGTTCGCCGCGAGGAGCGCCGCGAGCGGGACGCGGGTCACGATCGCTGCTCGCGCGGGAAGAGGCGCAGGAGCAGGCGGACGTGCCGCGCGTCCTCGGGCGCCTCGTTGCGGCCGCTGCGCAGGTAGGGCTGCAGCACCTCCTCGAGCCGCTCGACGAGCTCCTCCGCCTCGGCGGCCGTGAGGACGAGGGTCTTGTTCGCCAGGTGGCTCGCCTTCCGCCACTCCTGCGGGAGCCGGGACTCGCCGAGCACGTGCTCGCGCGTCCAGCGCTCGCCGCTCTCGACGAGCTGCGAGCTGAGGAGCATCGCCGCGGCCTCGGCGGCCGGACCGGTCGCGGAGGCCGTCTCGAACGAGAAGCCGAGCCCGCGCGAGCGCCAGGGCCGCTCGCGACCCCGGCCCCCCTCGGCCTCCTCGACGAGCCCGAAGCGGGCGAGTGCGCGAAGGTGGTACGAGGCGGCCGACGCGCTGACGCCGACCGCCGCTCCGCACGCCGTCGCCGTCGCCGTCCCCTCAGCGCCGAGGTGATCGAGGATCGCAAGTCGCGCGGGATGGGCGAGCGCGCGGAGGGCACGTGGGTCGTCGAGGAAGAGGTCGCCCTTCGCCATCTCGAAACAAGTATTTCGAAAGATTCGTTTCGACGCAAGTACGCGTGCCCCGCCATCTAGACTCGGAGGCGATGGAAACCTCGCTTCCAGTCGCCGAGCGGCCGCGCCGGCCGGAGTGGATGAAGGTGCGCGCGCCGAGCGCGAGCGACCGCTACTTCGACGTCCGGAAGCTGATCCACGGCGCGCAGCTGAACACGATCTGCGAGGAGGCGCGCTGCCCGAACATCGCCGAGTGCTGGGGGCGCGGCACGGCCACGTTCCAGATCCTCGGCGACACGTGCACGCGCGCCTGCCGCTACTGCTACGTCCACTCCGGGCGGCCAGACACGCCCGCCGGATCCGCTCGAGCCGCTCCGGCTCGCTCAGACCGCGTTCCAGATGGGGCTCAAGCACGTCGTCGTGACCTCCGTCGATCGCGACGACGTTCCCGACCGCGGCGCCGGGCACTACGCGGCGACGATCAGGGCGCTGAAGGCGAAGCTCCCGGATTGCTCGGTCGAGGTGCTGACGCCCGATTTCCTCGGCGTCGAGGAGGAGGCGCTCGCGACCGTCCTGGCTGCGCGCCCCGAGGTCTTCAACCACAACATCGAGACCGTGCGGCGGCTGCATCGTGCGATGCGCGGAGGCAAGGCCGACTACGACCGGGCGCTCTGGCTCCTGCGTCGCGCCAAGGAGCTGGCGGAGTACTCGGTGCTGACGAAGTCCGGGATCATCGTAGGCCTCGGCGAGACGAACGACGAGGTCGTCGAGACGATGCGCGACCTCCGCGAGCACGGCGTCGACGTGGTCACGATCGGCCAGTACCTCCAACCGTCCTCGAAGCACGCGCCGATCGACCGCTGGGTGCATCCGGACGAGTTCCGCTGGCTGCGAGAGCAGGGCGAGGCGCTCGGCTTCGGCTCGGTCTTCGCCGGCCCGCTCGTCCGCTCGAGCTACCGCGCCGACGAGCAGGTGCACGCGGCCGAGACCGGCCGCGGCGCCGTCGCCTACTAGCGGGGAGGCGCCCGAGAACGATGCCGGGCGGGGTTTCCCCCGCCCGGCTCGTCGCGCTACGTACCCCTCGCGGAGAGGGTTACTTGCCGTTGACCTCGAGCTGCATGTACATCCCCTGCGCGCCCGTGCTGTCGTTGACGACGCGGATCGTCGTCCCAGTCTTCGGCACGTTGACGCCGTACCAGCCGGGCTGGTAGCGGCCGACGTGCGCTCCGGTCGCCGCGTGCTGATCGGCGTTGAACCACCAGGTCTTCGTGTCATCGAAGACCGGCACCGCAGGCTGCGAGGCGATCGTGATCGGCTGGCTGTTCTTGTTGATCGTGATCGCGTCGGTCGCCTCGAGCCCGAAGGTCGAGTCGAACGACAGGATCCGCGGCCGCACCAGATGACCGTCCGGATGGTGATGGAAGGTCGGATGCGCATCTACCGGAAGGATCAGGCCGCTGCCGGGATGGTCGCCGACGTTGTTGTTCGACTCCGACTTGTCCCAGTAGTTGATCAGCAGCCCATTCTGGTACGGGAAATGCTCGACCCACTCCGGCTTCGAATCGAGGAAGCCGAAGTTGTAGGCGGTCCGGAGCGACGCGTCGTAGCCGTCGTACTGCCGGTTCTCCGCGACGTACGCATTGAAGTGGAAGCTTCGTGGCGATGCCGTTCTCGATCCGGAGGAACCCGTCGAAGGTCCAACCTCGTGTCGGTCTCGGCGCCGTCGACGGCCTGACCCGTGATCGCGATGTTGTCGATCACGACGCCCTTCCGCCGGTGTTGCTGTCCGTCTCGTAGCGGAAGCGGATCACGACGTTGCCGCTCGGGAGCGGAGTCGTCGTCGTCATCGTCCTGTAGACGCCGCCGCTCGAGCCGGCGATGCCGGTGCCGCTCGAGTTGAACGATCCGAGGTCGGCGGAAGCCGGCTCGGAGAGGTTCGTGCCGATCGGCAGCCAGGTCGTGCCACCGTCAGTCGACGCCTCGACGAAGAAGTAGTCGAAGTGCGGCTCCGTGTCGTACCAGAGGTCCGCGGTCAATGTGGCGCCCGCGGCGAGAGTGAACGACTTCGTCATCGTGTTGCTGAAGTTGTCACCCATCCCGCTCCAGTAAGCCCAATTGCCCGACTTCGGAGCGACGATCGTGGTCTGCTTCGCCTTGTCCGGAAGCAGGACGAACAGAGCCTGCGACTGCTTCGTCGCCTGAGCGTTGTCGCCGAGCTTGTGGACGGACTTGCGACCGGCCTGGGCCACGTCGTAGAAGGGACCCTTCGACCCCTGCGCTGAGAGCCAGCCGAGCTGGAACTTCTCCCAGGCACCGAGGTCGGTCGGCTGGTCGCCGATGCCATTCGGGCCACCGTCGCCGATGTTCGAGCCGGACGACATGAGCGTCCAGAACCCGGTCGAGTTCTCCGCGCCACCCTGGTTGCCGGAGGTGTCGTAGAGGTCCGGCAGGCCGAGGTCATGGGCGAACTCGTGCGCGAAGACGCCGAGCCCGCCGTTCTCCGGCTGGATCGTGTAGTCGCCGACCCAGAAGCCCGTGGGGTTGTTCGGGATCGTCTGACCGCCCGAAGCTCCACCCGCCCCGATCGGGGTTCCGGGGAAACCGTTCGGCCCGGCACCGTAGATCGAGGAAAGGTTCGAGTACCAGCGATGGCTCCAGATCGCGTCGTTGCCGTAGATCGGATCGCTCGCAGCCGCGTCGCCGCCGGCGTGGACGATCTGGAAGTGGTCGATGAAGCCGTCCGGCTCGGCGAAGACTCCGTCGCCGTCCGAGTCGTAACGATCCTGCTGGTCGAACGTGCTCAGGTAGGCCTGAACCTCCGCCATCGTCTTCGTCTTCAGCTGCTCCGAAGTCCAGAACGCGAGTGCGTCGCGGACGAGGAACCAGGTGTTGTTGCACGCGACGCCGCCACAGGCATCACGGCCGTACCTCGCCTCGTTGAACGGCACCTTGACCCACTCTGCCACGGCACCCTCGACCGAGTAGCGGCCCGAGGACTGGACCTCGTAGTACTCGGCCATCCGGTTGAAGTACATGTTCTCGTAGTGGGCGCGGTTGTAGTCGTCCTGCCACAAGGTCGAGTTGTCGACGTTGCGGTCCGGCGCCGGGATCTCGTTGTGCATCGGGCCGTCGTAGGTCGTGGCGCTCCCGTCACTGAAACATGTCGCCGGGGCCGGAGGACAAGGGCCGAGTGCATCCGGGAAAGCCGGGTGGCTGAGATCGCCGAACTCGGCGAGAACGACGAAGATCTTGTCCGTCCCCTCGCGCTCGAGCTGGACGAACTGGCCGTTGGCCTTGGCCACCTTGCCGTTCGCCTTGCCCTCGAGCTTCGCCTGCAGGGCCTTCTGGAGCGCCGCGTTGTACTGCTTCCCCTGCGGCGTCTTGAAGTCATGTCCCTTGTTGCTCTTTGCGGCTCGCTCCTCGCTCTTGCCCTTGCCCTGATCCGGCACGGCGGCCGCAGGCAACGCAAAGGCGAGGAACGCAATCGTGAGTGCGCCTAGCAGGCGCAACGGATGCCTCATTCGAGTTCTCCCTCTCCCCTAGATGACGGATCCCAAGCAAAAGCCCGAAGCGACTCCGGGCGTGGAGCCGATCGTAGCCGCCCCCTAGCAGATGTCAAGCCGGATCCGCGTCCCCCGAAGGTGGGATGCGCGTGAGAATCCCGAGCTCTTGAATGAGCGTAGGACGCATGCCGACCTCCATCGCCGCCGCTCTCGCCACGCTCGTACTCGGGCTGACCGGGCACGCAGACGCAAGGGCGCTGCGCCCCGGGGATCCCGCACGAGGGCGGCCGCTGCTTCAGCTCAGGACCGTCGCCCCGCTCGAGGTCGTCGGACAGGGCTTCGGATCCGGCGAGGTGGTGCGGCTCGTCGTCGTGACGGTACGGCTGGAGCGGACGCGGACGGCGATCGCGTCGTCGAAGGGACGCTTGACGATGAGGTTCGATCTCAGCGTCAAGCCCTGTGCCCAGGTCACGGTTCGCGCCGCCGGCTCGCTTGGCAGCCGAGCGGTGCTGCGTCGCTCGACCTCGTGCGAGCGAGGCGGGCCGCCGAAGTAGCCGGCGAAAGCGAGGAAGCCCCGGGTCGAGACGAGACGGCGTGGCGGACGACGGGAGAGCCGCCCTGCAGCGGCTCTCCCGTCACCACGCCGGTCAGCGAATCAGCTGCCGCCGGGCTGCACGACGCCGTTGACGCGGAGCGTGTACGGCGCGTATGCCTCGATCGCCTCGGTCGACTCGTCATAGGTGACGATCGCCCCGACGCGGCCCGCGTGGTTCCCGAGCAGGCTCCGCAGCGCGCCACCCGAGAGCGAGGCCGATCGGCCGTCTGCCAGCGGCACCTGCGCGAGCAGGATCTGCTTGCCGTTCGTCGAGTCCAGGCCGACTAGCTGCAGCGTCAGACCCTCAATCGGGGGAGCAGGGGTGCTCCACCCGGCGAGCGTGCCGTCGGAGATGAGCACGCCGCCGACCTTGACATCGTCGATCCACCAGCCGGCGCCGCTTTCGTCCGGGTTGTTCCCGAGCGTGAACGTGTCGGTCAGCATCCGGAAGCGCAGCAGAACGGTCTGACCGGCGTACGCGGTCAGATCGAACGTCTGCGTGCTCCAGCCGGCGGTGCCGTTGAAGCCCGGCAGCTGCGCGACGATCGAGCCCACAGCGCCGCCGTCGTGGTCGCTGGTCGTCGTGGCGTTGTCGATACTCGTCCAGCGCAGGCCGCCGTCCGTGGAGATCTGGACGACGCCGTAGTCCCAGCCCGTCTCGATGTTGTAGCGCGTGTCGAAGACGAGCGAGCGGTCGCCGGTCGCCGGTACCGAGATCGATCGGACGATCGAGCGGTCGAGGTTGGCGGCAGCGCCAGAGGCGAGAACGGCGTCGCCGGCCTCGAGCTCGGACGTCCACCCGAGTGGCTCGGCCGCATGATGCGTGGGAGCCGTGAACTCGATCGAGCGGATGCTCCTTGCGTCGAGATACGTCCCTGACGCATCGCGCAGCGCGACGTAATCGGAGCCGTTCGGCGGTGCCCCAGGCGTCGAGTAGGACTGCGGATTCTCCCAGTGGATGGCTGCGTTCAGCGTGGGCGTTTCATAGTCGCTCTCCCGCCCGGCGCCGCGGATTTTCGCACCCGCGTCGATGGAGCGGTCGAGCGCGACCATGGCAGCCCACTCGTGGATCAGCTCCCGCGTGGTCTTACCGGTCAGGTAGCGGTCGAGCACCACTTGAAGCCCGGCGAGTCCGTTCACGTCCTCGTTGTGGAAATCGGTCATGAACGCGGAGCCGTAGCGTCCGTGCAGGAACTCCATGAACGTCCACGCAGCGCCGTAGTCGGCGAGCGTCTCGAGTCCGCCCTGGTCCTCCCAGACCGTGAGCGAGTTCTCGGCGCCACCGTTCGGCTGCGGGATCAGGTTGGCGGGCGTCTGCAGCGATCGCCAACCGAGGAACGTCTGGATATGGCCGTCCCAGCCCACCTCGTAGATCGAACGTGCGGGGAACCCGTAGCCCGTCACCGAGATGGCGTAGTCGGAAAGGCCCTCGTTGACCCACGTGGCTTCACCCGGGCTCGCCCAGTACTCGAGCAGGTGCTGGTACTCGTGGGCGAAGATCCCCTCGTACTTGAACGCCTGTGCCGTGCGGTTGAGGCAGAGCTCGGCCGACGGCTCGTTCGGCGGGTTTGCGCCGGTGCGATGGAACCAGTCGTAGGAGTCGATCGACATCACATTGCGATTCACGAACTCGTTGATGTCGGACGAGTGGTAGCCCGCCACATACGACGGGAACGTGATGTCCGCGAAGTTCTCGTCGCGGAAGTTGGCAATGAGAGTGACGATTTTGCTGCCAGGCCCGGCGTAGTAGTCCGCGGGCGCTCCGATCAGAGCGGGGAGTGGTGCGCCCGACCCGTCCCGGCTCGGCGGTGAGCTGAAGTTCGCGGTCAGCTTCGGGTACATCTGGTTCGAGAACTCGTCCGCGAAATACGTCGCCTGCGGGTCGGTGATCACGTTCCGCTGCCCATCGTTGCGGCAGTCGGTGCCCGGGAAGTTCAGTGTGTTCGACACCCAGATCTCCGTCCGCGAGCCAACGGCGCGAAGAGTGAACATCTGGACGTTCAACTGGCCGGTAACGAAGTTGATCAGCGGCCAGATCTTCTGAGTTCCGACGGGCGGGCTCTCGAGTTCGTCCGCTGCGGCCGCGGCCACCGCCGAGAGCGGCGCCGCCTGAGGCAGCTGGCCCTTCCTCGGCTTCTTCACCTTCACGTCGCGACCAACGTCGATCACGTCGCTTTTGCCGTTCCCACCTGCCGCAGACGCGACGGTCGGCACTGTAAGCGTGAGCGCCGCGAGGGCAAGCGCCACCACCAATCTCTTCACTACGGGTCCTCCCCCTGAGTCAGGATGCCGTGCGGTTGCACGAGCTTTCGGGAGCAACCCTAGCCCGAGTGAGACGTAGTTGCAAAGACCTTTGGCTTAACTACCACTCAACAGAAGCCTGATCCAGTGATCAGTCGTGCGGTTTTGCCATCGCGCGGTAGTCGAGCGCGAGATCGAGTGTCTCGTCGTCCACGCCGGCCTCACGCGCGACCTCACGCAGCGAGCGGCCGGAGGCGGCCGCGGTCTTGACGATCTCCGATGCCCGGTCGTAGCCGATGTGAGGGTTGAGCGCCGTGGCGGCCGCCAGCGTCAGCTCGGCATACCGCTCGCACTGCTCCCGATTGGCCTCGATCCCGTCCACGCACGTCTCCGCAAACAGGCGCGAGGCGGAGGCGAGCAGGGCGATCGACTGGAGCAGGTTGCGCGCGATCAGCGGCACGAAGACGTTCAGCTCGAAGTGGCCCTGCATCCCGCCGGCCGTGATCGCGGCATCGTTGCCGATCACCTGTGCGGCGACCTGCGTGACGACCTCGGGGATGACGGGGTTCACCTTCCCGGGCATGATCGAGCTGCCCTTCTGGAGCTCCGGGAGGTAGATCTCGGCGAGGCCGGCACGCGGGCCGGAACCCATCAGGCGCAGGTCGTTCGCGATCTTCGTCAGCGAGACCGCCACCGTCTTCAGCGCGCCGGAGGCCTCGACGAGCCCGTCGCGGGCGGCCTGCGCCTCGAAGGGATCGGCGGGAGCCGAGATCTGGAGCTCCGTGTCGTCGACGAGGATCTGCCGAACGCGCTCGGCGAACTGCGGGTGCGTGTTCAACCCGGTGCCGACGGCCGTGCCTCCGAGCGGGATCTGCCCGAGTCGCTTGCGCGAGCCCTGCACGCGCTCGACGCTCTGGCGCACCTGCGCCGCGTAGCCGCCGAACTCCTGACCCAACGTGACCGGGACGGCGTCCATGAGGTGCGTTCGGCCCGACTTGACGACGTCGTCGAACTCCTTCGCCTTCGCCTCGAGCGAGGCGGCGAGTCGCTCCAGCGCCGGGAGGAGATCGTGCTCGATCTCTCCGAGCGCGGCGAGATGGACTGCGGAGGGGAAGACGTCGTTCGAGCTCTGTCCCATGTTGACGTCGTCGTTCGCATGTACGCCCTCACCGGCGAGCGCCGCGATCACCTCGTTCGCATTCATGTTCGAGCTCGTGCCGGAGCCGGTCTGGAAGACGTCGATCGGAAACTGGTCGTCGTGGTCGCCGCTCGCGATCGCGTCGCCGGCGGCGGCGATCCGCTCCGCCTTCTCGGCGTCGAGCAACCCGAGCTCGGCGTTGACGCGCGCCGCCGCGGCCTTGATCCGACCGAGCCACCGGGCAACCGGAACAGGGATCGGCTCGCCCGAGACCGGGAAGTTGGCAACGGCCTTCTCGGTCTCGCCACCCCAGAGGTTCCGCCTGGTCTCGGTGCTCACGAAGCGAGTCTAGCCGCGGCGAGAAGCTCGTCCCAGCTGCAGAGCTTGAGCCGCGGGCGCCCGTGAGGCTCGCCTGCCGTGCGCTCGGCGAGGTCGATCGCCTCCCAGCCGGCGTACATCACCGCGGCGACGCCGCGCGCCTCGAGGAGCGCCTCCAGCGTCTCCTCGCCGCGCGGCGGCAGAAGCCCCGCTCGCGCGTCCTCCAGCAGCAGCTCGACGGTCTCGACGGCGTCCTTCTTGTTCGTCCCGATCACGCCGCTCGGCCCGCGCTTGATCCAGCCGGCCGCATAGAGGCCGGGCTCGACGCGGCCGCCGATGTTCGGGATCGTCCCGGAGCGCTCGTCGAAGGGCACGCCCGGCAGGCCGATCCCGCGATAGCCGACACTGCGGAACACGACGCCGCAGGGAATCGTCTCGCGCTCGTCGGTCGGGACGGCTCGGCCGCCGACGAGCTCGTTGCGGACGAGCTCGATCCCCTCCACGCGCTCCTCACCCAGAATCGCAACGGGCGAGGCGAGAAAGCGAAGCCGGATCGATCGCGGCTTGCCCGAACGAGGCCGGGCTGCGAACTCTCGTAGGTGCTCGATGCTCCGCCGAACGGTGGGAGGGGCCGCCGCCAGCTCGGCCTCGCTTGCGGGATCGAGCTCGAGGTCGGTCGGGTCGACGACGATGTCGGCGCCGGCGAGCTCGCCGAGCTCGCCTACCTCGACGGGCGTCCACGCCGCCTGCACAGGCCCGCGGCGGCCCACGACGAGGATCTCCCGAATCCCCGAACCGACGAACGCCTCGATCGCCGGGTCGGTCGTATCGGTCGACTCGAGCTCCGCGCGCGTCAGCGCGAGCATGCGCGCGACGTCGAGGGCGACGTTGCCGTTCCCGATCACGACGGCCCGCTCGTGCGAGAGGTCGAACGAGAGGCTCTGGAAGTCGGGGTGGCCGTTGTACCAGGCGACGAGCTCGGTGGCGGCGTGGGAGCCGGGCAGGTCCTCCCCCGGAATCCCGAGCCGGCGGTCCGTCTGCGCGCCGACCGTGTAGACGACGGCGTCGTACAGCCCGGAAAGCTCCTCGTGCGAGACGTCACGACCGACCTCGACATTCCCGAAGAAGCGGAAGCCCGGCTGCTGGGCCGTCTTCTCGAACGCGCGCGAGACGGCCTTGATCTTCGGATGATCGGGCGCGACACCGAGCCGTACGAGCCCCCACGGCGTCGGCAGTCGCTCGAGCAGGTCGACCTCGATCTCGAGCTCGGCGGCGAGCAGCGCGGCGGCCGCATAGAACCCGGCCGGGCCCGAGCCGACGACGGCGACGCGCAGGTTGGCAGCCGGACTCACCTCAGCGATGCTACGGAACATGAAGGTGGTCCTCGCCGGGCTGCTGCTGCTCCTCTGCGCCGGCTGCGGCGGTCGCGACGACGGCGGCGGCGAACGGCTCGCGGTCTACCACCTGGAGGCAGCGATCGGCGCGCCCGGGGAGAACGGGCAACTCCGGTGCGGACCACCGCAGGCGGTGTGTCCGGGGGTCGTCGAGCAGCCGCCGCCGCGGGCATTTCGCTATCCGCTGCTCGAGGGGCCGGCGCTGACGGACGACGACGTCGACCGCTCGAGCGCGCGTCGCGCGGAAGCGGAGACGGGCGAATCGGTCGTGCTCGTCCGGCTCACGCCTCGCGGCCGCGGAGCCTTTGCCCGGCTGACGAAGGTGGTCGCCCGAGTCGGAGAGCGCGATCAGGCCTGGCACCACCTCGCCGTCGTCGTCGGAGACGAGATCCTCGCGTTCCCGGAGGTCGATTTCGACGTCTACCCGAACGGGATCCTCGATGCGCCTCACATCCGGATCGCGACCCCGACCGAAGCCGACGCGCGGCGGCTTGCGAGAAGGGTGCGCGGCGAGTGAGCGCGACCGCGCTGGCGCGATTCTGGGAACGTAGAGCCGATCCGACGACACTCGAGCGAAGGAGTGAGCAGTGAGCGGTCTCGACGATCTACTGAAGGGCGCGGGCGGCGGAGGCGGGCTCGGGGATCTGCTGGGCGGGATCCTCGGTGGCGGCGCGCGGGGAGGATCCCTCTCGGGCGGCGGGCTCGGCGGCAATCCGATGCTGCGGATGCTGCTGCCGATGGTGGCCTCGATGTTGATGAACGGAGGGCTTCAGAAGCTGCTCGGGCGGCTCCAGCAGCAGGGCAAGGGCGATAAGGGCCAATCCTGGGTCTCCACCGGGCCGAACGAGCCTGCCGACGCGGCCGACGTCCGCGAGGCGATGGACGAGGGCGAGCTCTCGCGGATCGCTCAGGAGCTGGGAGTCAGCGAGGACGAGGCGGCGGCGGCCGTCGCGCAGGTCCTCCCGGATGTCGTCGACCAGGCGACACCGGACGGAGAGCTGCCGCCAGACGACGAGCTCGACCGGAAGTTCGGTCGCCTGCACGAGCTGGCCAAGTCGGACTAGGGCCTGCGGCGGTTCGGAGGTGGCTCAGGCGAGCTCGCGGGCTCGCCTGAGCAGCGCCTCCTCGGCTGACGTCTCGCGATCCTGCGCTGCCGCGCTCCAGGACTCGTTCGCCGCCAGGATCGCGTCGATGCCCGCGAGCATCGCGTCCATCGCCGCTTCCGATGAGGAGCCGAGCTGCCGGCGAGCTGCGGCGCACGCAGCGGGATCGAGTGCAGCACGGAGCGTGGCCTCGTCGAGCTCGACCGGCCTCCCGATCGCAGCCTCGGCTGCCGCAGCGAGGCGGGCCGGCGTGAGCGCCGACGGCGGCTCCCCAGCCTCGACGAGGTCGCGCACGGCCCGTCCGACGACCTTGTGCGCGCTGCGGTAGTCGAGGTCGCCCTCGAGCGCAAGGACATCGGCGACGTCGGCCGCGGTGACGAAGCTCTCCAGCGCGACCTGCTCGAAGCGCGCCGGCCGCAACTCGATCCCGTTCAGCACGGAGGCCGTGAGCCGCGCGATCGCGACTGCCTCGTCGAGCGCCCGTGGAACCGTGCCGTTCAGAAGGTGGAAATGATCCGTCCGAGCGGAGCCGGTGTGCAGGGTCGCAAGTGCGGCGGCCAGGTCGCCGGCAGCCTGGCCGGCCTGGGTTCGGATCGCGGCAAGGGCGTACGGGTTCTTCTTCTGCGGCATCAGCGCGCTCGCCCGGCTGTGCGCATCGCCGAGCTCGACGAGCCCGAACTCCTGGCTCGCGTAGATCTCGAAGTCCTGGCCGAGCTGGCTCTGGTGCGTGGCCGCGATCGCGAGAGCTGCGAGCAGCTCGACGTAGACGTCCGCCTGCCACGCCGCGTCCTTCGCGTGCTCGATCAGCCCGTCGCAGCCGAGCAGCTCGGCGAGCCGCGTGCGATCGAGCGCCCAGCGCGAGCCCGCACTCCCACCGGCGCCGGCGACACTTGCCCCGAGCGCCGCATGCGAGCTGCGCACGCGCTCGGCGTCCCGGAGCGCCGGATACGCGTACGTGAGGAGCAAGTGCCCGACGGTGGTCGGCTGGGCGGGTTGCAGGTAGGTGTAGTCCGTCGCGAGCGCGTCTCGGGTCGCTCGGGCGTGCCGCGCGAGCGCGGCGGCCTGATCGGTGAGGGCGTCGTGCAGGTCCTGCGCGGCTCCACGCGCGGTCAGACGGAGCCCCACGCGAAAGGCTTCGCGGCGCGGACGTCCCGCGCTCAGCCATCCCGCCGCCGCACTGCCCACCCGCCGCTCGAGCTCGGCCTCGCGGGCATTGAAGGCGTCGCCGAGCGACGGATCCCACGGGAACTCGTCACCGGGTATCGCGTGCAGCTCGAGCAGGCCCCGCACGAGTGCGCGCGCGTCGTCGCCTGCGAGGTCGCCGCCCTCGACAAGAGCAACTGCATGCGCGAGATCCGCGAGCGACAGGCCTCGGGCGAGCCGCGCGCCATGTGCGCTCTCGACGGAGTAGGCGGCGGCCACCAGCTCGTCTGCGGCACCACCCCGCAACCGCCCGCCCCGGCCGAGCTCCTCCGGCTCCGTCATGACAGTCTTCTCGTCGGCCGAGCTTCGGGCCGCGTCTAGTGCGAGCAGCCGGAGCCGCAGGCCCCGCCGGCGTGAGCGTCGGCGGGTGCCTCGTCGGCACCCTCCTCGACCGTGAACGAGTGGCCGCAGCCGCACGAGGCCTGGGCGTTCGGGTTGTCGATCTTGAAGCCCGACTCGGCGAGCCCGGTCAGGAAGTCGACGGTCGCCCCCTTGAGATAGGGGGCGCTGTGCGGGTCGATCACGACGGTGACGCCGTGCTGCTCGATCTGCTCGTCGCCCTCGGCGGCGCCGGTGTCGAAGCCGAGCCCGTACTGGAAGCCGGAGCAACCGCCCCCCTGGATCGCGACGCGAAGCACCTGGCTCTCGCCGCTCGGATCCTCGGCCATCAGCTCGCGGATCTTGTCGGCCGCGGTTGCGGTGAGCGAGACGAGGGTCGTACCCTCGTCCGTCGCCTCTTCGATCGTGGCCATGAGCGGATGGTAGCACCGGGTCTGGAGGCCACCGAGAGGGCGACTTTGTGACAGCTCCAGATCGCTTGGTTCCACGGCTTTCACCTCTCTTCGTGCGTCCGAGCCCGACTTGGTAGCGTTCGCGCGAACCGGATGCTCGGCGACTACTTCCCCTTCCTGGTCTACGCCTTCCTCGCAGCCGTGATCCCGGCCTCGATGATCGCGTTCTCGTTTCTCTTCGCGACCCCGCCGCAGAAGCGGGTGAAGGCCCGCTTCCTGCCGTTCGAGTCGGGCGTCTCCGAGGGAGCGCCGACGAAGCAGCGCTTCACGGTCAGCTTCTACCTGACGGCGATGCTCTTCATCCTCTTCGACATCGAGATCGTCTTCCTGTACCCGCTGGCGATCGTGCTCGAGGCGCTCGGCTGGTTCGGTCTCGTCGAGTTCGGCGTCTTCGTCGCGATCCTGGGTCTTGCCTACGTCTACATCTGGCGCAAGGGCGCGCTCGAATGGAAGTAGCGCGAACGGAGGTGGCGCAGTGCCGGTAGACGAGACCGATCGACCAGAACCGCGCCTCGAAGCGGCCCGCTCGCGAAGGCCGGGCTGCAGAGCGAGCGGCTGCTCTGGCCGACGAAGGGCCCGGGCGTCTTCGAGACCGAGGTCGAGAACCTGGAGGACGCGCTCGGGTTGACGACGCTCGAGAAGGCCGTCGCCTGGGCGCAGACCAACTCGATGTGGCCGGACACCTTCGGGCTCGCGTGCTGCGCGATCGAGATGATGGCGATCGTCTCCTCCCGCCACGACATCGCCCGCTTCGGGATGGAGCGCTTCTCCTCGTCGCCGCGCCAGGCCGACCTCCTGATCGTCTCGGGGCGCGTCGTCCACAAGATGGCCGCGCCGCTTCGCCAGGTCTACGACCAGATGCTGGAGCCGAAGTGGGTGATCGCGATGGGGGCCTGCGCGAGCTCCGGCGGGATGTTCAACAACTACACCGTCCTCCAGGGCGTGGACAAGATCGTGCCGGTGGACATCCACGTGCCCGGCTGCCCACCGCGGCCCGAGGCTCTGATGGAGGGGATCATCCGCCTGCACGAGAAGGTGATGGCGGGAGTGCCGCCCGCGTACCAGATTCGCGGGGTCGCTTCCTAGTGGGCTACGAAGGGCGTGCCGGGGCTGGTCGAGACCCGCGAGGCGTTCGGCGAGACGACGCTCGTCGTCGATCCCGCCCGGCTGCTCGAGGCGGCTGCGCACCTGCGCGACGAGGAGGGCTTCAACGTGCTCGCCGACATCGCCGCGGCCGACTATCTCGGCTGGGGCGAGCTCGGCGTCGCCGGCTACATCGGCACGGCAGGGGGCCGCGACCTCAACGCTCCCGGCTCGCAGGGATACGGTCGCCGCCCCGAGCCGAAGCCGAAGCGCTTCTCGCTCAGCTACCACCTGCTCCGGCTCGCCAGCGACTCGCGGCGCGTGCGCCTTCAGGTGTGGCTCGACGAGGGCGAGAGCGTGCCGAGCGTCGTCTCGCTCTGGCCGACCGCAGACTGGCACGAGCGCGAAGCGTACGACCTGATGGGGATCTCGTTCGACGGCCACCCGAACCTGCGCCGGATCCTGATGGAGGACGATTGGGAGGGCCACCCCCTGCGCAAGGACTACCCGATCGGCGGCGAGCCCGTCCGCTTCTCGGGAGAGGAGTAGGCGCCGATGGCCACCGTCGCGCGCGGCACGCCGATCTACGCAGGCTCGCGAATCCCCTCGCCGATCCCGACCGTGCTGACACCGAACCCGGACGAGGTGCCGCTCGAGGACGTCCTCACCGTCAACTTCGGCCCGAACCATCCCTCCACGCACGGCGTGCTCCGCCTCGTCGTCGACCTGAACGGCGAGCAGGTCGTCGGGATCTCCGCAGTGATCGGCTACCTGCACACCGGCTTCGAGAAGACGATGGAGCAGAAGACGTGGTGGAAGGGCGTCACCTACCCCGCGCGGGTGGACTACGTCAGCTTCCAGTACAACGAGCTCGTCTTCGTGCTCGCGATCGAGAAGCTGCTCGAGCTCGAGGTGCCGCGCAAGGCGACCTGGATGCGGATGGCGCTCTGCGAGCTCGTCCGGATCCACTCGCATCTCGTCTATCTCGGCACGTCCGCCCTCGAGATCGGAGCGATCTCGATGTTCTGGTACACGTTTCGCGAGCGCGACCTCGTCCTCGACCTCTTCGAGATGGTCACCGGCGTGCGCATGCACACGCGCTATTTCCAGGCGGGCGGGCTCGCGGAGGACATCCCGATGGGCTTCTACGAGCAGGCGCGCGAGTTCTGTACGCGAATGCCGAAGGCGGTCGACGACTACGAGGCGATCCTCGACGACAACAAGATCTGGCTCGAGCGCACGCGTGGCGTCGGACTGCTCTCGGCCGACGACGCGATCGCGCTCGGGCAGAGCGGCCCGGTGCTGCGCGCCTCCGGGGTCGACTGGGATCTGCGCAAGCGCGAGCCGTACCTCGCCTACGACCAGGTCGACTTCGAAGTGCCGGTCTACCACGGCGGCGACGTCTACGACCGCTATCGCGTCCGGATGGACGAGATGCGCGAGTCGACGCGGATCATCTCCCAGTGCGTCGACCGGCTCCTGGAGATGCAGGGCGAGCCGTGGATCAGTGACGACCGGAAGGTCGTGCTGCCGCCGCGCGAGGAGCTGCACACCTCGATGGAGTCGCTCATCCACCACTTCAAGATCGTCACCGAGGGCTATCGCGTGCCCGAGGGCGAGGTCTACGTCGCCGTGGAGTCGCCGCGGGGCGAGTCGGGCGTCTACGTCGTCTCGGACGGCGGGCCGAAGCCGTGGCGGGTCAAGTTCCGGGCGCCCTCGTTCGTCGCGCTCGAGGCGACCGCGGCGTGCATGGGCGACGTGGCGATCGCGGATCTGATCGCGGTCGTCGGCTCGCTCGACGCCGTGATGGGGGACACGGACCGATGAGCGCAGCGCAACCGAAGACGCTCTACGACGAGATCCGCGAGCTGATGGCGCTCTATCCGGAGCCTCGCTCGGCGACGCTGCCGGCGCTCCGGCTCGCGCAGGAGAAGCACGGCTGGCTCTCGCCCGAAGCGCTGCGCGAGACTGCCGAAGGGCTCGGCGAGACCCCCGCCTACTGCATGGCGGTCGCCTCCTTCTACGACATGTTCCACCTGGAGCCGGTCGGGCGGCACCTCGTCGAGGTGTGCACGAACGTCTCGTGCGCGCTCGTCGGTGCGCAGCAGGTGCTGGAGGCGTTCGAGCAGGAGCTCGGCGTCCGGGCCGGCGAGACGACCGAGGACGGCAACGTGACGCTGCGGACGATCGAGTGCGCGGGCGGCTGCGGCTGGGGCACGGTCGCGGCGGTCGACCACCGCTACCGCGAGCGGCTGACGGCAGAGGACGTGCCCGCGATCGTGGAGGAGCTCCGTGCCGGCTAGGTCGATCGTGTTGGCAGGCGCCGACGAGCGGGATCTGACGAAGCTCGAGGAGTACCGCGCCGCGGGCGGCTTCGCCGCGCTCGCGAAGGCGCGGGCGATGGAGCCGCAGGCCGTGATCGACGAGGTGCTGGCCTCGAACCTCCGCGGCCGCGGCGGCGCCTTCTTCGCGACCGGGCGCAAGGCGAGCTTCATCCCGAAGCCCGACGCGACTCCGAAGCCGATCTACCTCGTTGTCAACGCCGACGAGTCGGAGCCGGGCACGTTCAAGGATCGCGAGATCATGCTCCGCGTCCCGCACCGCTTCCTCGAGGGCGCACTGATCACGGCGCACGCGATCCAGTCGAAGAACGTCTTCGTCTACATCCGGGGCGAGTACCTCGCAGAGTTCGAGGTCCTGCGCGCGGCGCTCGAGGAGATCCGCGCGGCCGACCTGCTCGGCGGTATCACGGTCGTCATCCACCGCGGCGCCGGTGCCTACATCTGCGGCGAGGAGACCGCGCTGCTCGAGTCGCTCGAGGGCAAGCGCGGCCAGCCCCGCTCAAAGCCGCCGTTCCCGGCGATCTCCGGCGTCTACGCGTCGCCGACGCTCGTCAACAACGTCGAGACGATCGCGACCGTGACCCCGATCATCGAGCTGGGCGGCGCCGAGTACGCGAAGATCGGGCCGGCCGACTCGACCGGGAGCCGCGTCTTCTCGCTCTCCGGCAACGTCGCGAACGGAGGCAACTACGAGCTCGAGAACGGGACGACTCTGCGAGAGCTGATCTACGACTTCGGCGGCGGGATTCCGAACGGGCGCGAGCTGAAGGCGGTCATACCGGGTGGATCCTCGGTGCCGGTGCTGACGCCCGACCAGATCGACACCCCGCTCTCCTACGACGCGCTCGCCGAGGCTGGGACGATGTTCGGATCCGGGGCGATCATCGTGATCGACGACCGGGCCTGCATGGTGCAGCTCGGCCTCCGGGTCGCGCAGTTCTACATGCACGAGTCGTGTGGCAAGTGCACGCCCTGCCGCGAGGGCACGCGCTGGATGGTGCAGATCCTCCACAAGCTCGAGGACGGCGAGGCGAGCCAGGCCGATCTCGACCTGCTGCTCGACGTCTGCGACCGGATCCTCGGCAAGTGCCTCTGCCCGCTCGGCGACGCGGCCGCGATGCCCGTCGCGAGCTACATCGACCGCTTCCGCGACGAGTTCCAGGCGCACTTCGACGGCGGCTGCCCGATGAGCGGCGAGTCGTCGCTCGAGGATCTGTTCGCGCCCGTCGACCAGCACACCCACGGCCCCGTCGCCGAGGTGCCCGCGTGAGCGCGCCGGAGAGCGTCACGTTGACGATCGACGGTCGCGCCGTCGAGGTGGCGAAGGGCACCGGGCTCGTCGAGACCGCCGCCGTCGCCGGGATCGAGATTCCCGTCTTCTGCTACGAGCCGCGGCTCGGCCCGCCCGTCGGCGCCTGCCGGATGTGCCTGGTCGAGGTCGAGGGGATCCCGAAGCTGCAGGCCGGCTGCACGCTCACCGCTCAGGACGGGATGGTCGTCCGCACCGGCGCAACCTCGAAGGAAGCGGCCGAAGGCCAGAACGCGACGCTCGAGTTCATCCTCGTCAACCACCCGCTCGACTGCCCGGTCTGCGACAAGGGCGGCGAGTGCCCGCTCCAGGACCTGACGTTCCGCTACGGGCCCGGCCAGACGCGGATGACCTTTCCGAAGCGCACGTTCGACAAGCCGATCCCGATCTCGCCCACGATCGCGCTCGACCGCGAGCGCTGCATCCTCTGCTACCGCTGCACGCGCTTCTCGGAGAGCGTCGCCGAGGACGGCCAGCTCGTCGCCCGCAACCGGGGCGCGATGTCGATGATCACGACCTTCGAGAACGAGCCGTACCGCGACCCGTTCAGCGGCAACGTGATCGAGCTCTGCCCGGTCGGCGCGCTCACCTCGACGCAGTACCGCTTCGAGGCGCGCCCGTGGGAGATCCAGAACGTGCCGACCGTCTGCGGGCTCTGCCCCGTCGGCTGCAACATCACCGCGACGACGCGCGAGGGCAAGGTCAAGCGGATCCTCTCCCGCAACCATCCCGAGGTCGACCAGGGCTGGCTCTGCGACAAGGGACGCTTCGCCTACCCGCACCTCTACGCCGACGACCGGATCACGACCCCGCTCGAGCGCGTGCGCCGGCGCGGGTTCACCGAGCTCTCCTGGGACGACGCGCTCGATCGGGCCGAGGCGCTCTTGCGCGGCGCGGGCGGCCGGATCGTGACTGCGCTCTCGGGCTCGGAGACGATCGAGGAGGCCTACGCGCTCGGCCGGCTCCTCCGCGCCGGGCTCGGCGCCAACTCGGCGGTTCTGCCAGAGGCGACGTCGTCGGCGCTCGACGCTTTCCGGGCGCCGCTCTCCTCGATCGCCCACGCGGAGCTCGTCGTCGTGATCGGCGAGGAGCGCGTCGCCGACCGCGCCCCGATCGTCGAGCTGTGGATCAAGCAGGCACGCCGAAACGGCGCCGAGGTCGTCGAGCTGGCGGAGCCGAAGCTCGACGCCGAGCTCGAGCAGCGGCTGCGTAGCTCCGACCGCGCCGTGCTGGTCTGGTCGGGACGCGCCGGTGGCGGCGGCGCCCGGCTCGCGGAGCTCGCGCACTCGCTCGGCTTCGAGGGCAAGCCCGGTTGCTCGGCTTTCAACCTGCCCGCGACGCCGAACGGTCGAGGAGTGGCCGAAGCCTGGGCCGCGGCGGCGGACGGGGACGAGTCGAACCCCGAGCCGATCGGCCTCCTGATCGTCTCCGGGGACGAGGCCGCCGCCGACCCGGCGGTGCGCGCGCTCGCCGAGAAGGCCGAGCACGTGCTCGCGATCACGATGTACCACGGCCTCGCGGTCGGCTGGGCCGATCTCGTCCTCCCGGCGACGAGCTACCTCGAGCGCGACGGCTCGTTCGTCAACCTCGAAGGTCGCGTCCAGCGCCTGCGTCGAAGCGTGATCGCGCCCGTGCCAGACGAGCTCGCGTGGATCTCGAAGCTCGCGGCACGGTTCGACGTCGAGGTCTCCCCGTATGCCTCGCTCGTCTTCGCCGAGCTGGCGGAGACGGTCTACGGCGGCGAGGCGAGCTTCGGCGAGGTCGGGGAGCGCGCGCCGCTTCCCGCACGCGCGCCCTTCGTGCAGCCAGAGCCCAGTCCCGTCGCCGCGATTCCGTCGCCGAAGACTGCGCCTGCCGAGCACTTCCTCGGGACGCTGCGCCTGCTCCGCTACCGGCCGCTCTTCTCCGGCCCGGCCGTCGAGCGGACCCCCGAGCTGCAGTTCCAGCGGCCCGCAGCCGAGGTCGAGCTCGCCCACGACGATGCCGAGCGCCGCCAGATCGCGAGCGGCGACAGCGTCTCGATCCGCTCGAACGGAACCTCGGTCGCGTTGCGGGCCCGGGTCAGCCGCAGTCTCGCGGCCGGCACGATCCGGATCGCCGACGAGCACGCGGCCGACCTCCACCGCGACGTCGAGGTGGTGAAGGCATGACCGAGCCCTGGTGGATCTCGGTGATCAAGTCGCTGATCATCATCAACCTCGTCCTCGTCGGCTTCGCCTACCTGACGCTCGCCGAGCGGAAGGTGATGGGGCGGATGCAGCTTCGCTACGGGCCGAATCGCGCCGGCCCGTTCGGGCTCCTGCAGCCGGCCGCCGACCTGATGAAGCTGATCCGGAAGGAGAGCTTCTTCCCCGCCTCGGCGGTCGACGTCCTCTACATCGCCTCGCCGTTCGTCGCCGCGTTCACGGCGCTCTCGACGTTCGCGGTGATCCCGTTCGGTCCGGGGTGGGAGATCGCCGGCTACCAGGTGGACGGGCAGATCGCGGACGTCCCGATCGCGCTGATTCTCATTTTCGCGATCGGCTCGATCGGCACCTTCGGGTTCATCGTCGCCGGCTGGGCCTCCGACTCGAAGTTCGCTCTCCTCGGCGCGATGCGCACCTGCGCGCAGCTCGTCTCCTACGAGGTCTCGCTCGCGCTCAGCGTCCTCGGCGTCGTCCTGATGGCGCAGTCGCTCTCGCTGACCGAGATCGTCGCCGGCCAGGACGGGACCTGGTGGTACGTCGTGCCGCAGTTCGTCGGCTTCGTCGTCTTCCTGCTCGCCGGTACGGCAGAGACTGCCCGGGCGCCCTTCGACCTTCCCGAGGCCGAGCAGGAGCTCGTCGCCGGCTACCACACCGAGTACGGCGGGATGCGCTTCGGCCTCTTCACGATGAGCGAGTACATCAACCTGATCACGCTCTCGGGCCTCGCCGTGACGCTCTTCCTCGGCGGCTGGCACTTCTTCGTGCTCGACGGGCTCGGCCCGATCTGGTTCCTGCTGAAGCTCATCTTCCTGCTCTTCATCTTCATCTGGATCCGGACGACGCTGCCCCGACTGCGCTACGACCAGCTGATGCGCTTCGGCTGGAAGGTGCTGCTGCCGGTCGCGACGCTGAACGCCGTCGTCACCGCGATCCTGGTGGTCTGGCTGTGAGCTCGCGGCTGGGGGACGCCGAAGGGCTTCGCCGTCACCTTTCGGCAGATCTTCAAGAAGCCGATCACGCAGCAGTACCCGGAGTACAAGCGGCCGGTCTACCCGCGCTTCCGCGGGCGGCACCGGCTCCAGGTGCACGAGAACGGGCTCGAGAAGTGCGTCGGCTGCTCGCTCTGCGCCGCCGCCTGCCCGGCGGACTGCATCCGGGTCGTGCCGGCGGAGAACACCGCCGACAACCGCGTCTCGGCCGGCGAGCGCTACGCGCGGATCTACGAGATCAACCTCAGCCGCTGCATCTTCTGCGGCTACTGCGAGCTCGCCTGCCCGTTCGACGCGATCACGCTCGGCAACGAGTTCGAGATCTCCGAGTACTCGCGCGACGACCTGATCTACACGAAGGACATGCTGCTGGCGCCGCCGATGAAGACAGTGCCGGTGGCCGACCGCGACCTCTACGACACGCCCATCCCGGCGTACCGGTCGAGCTCCTGATGGGCAACTTCCTCGTCTGGACGATCTGGATCGTCGCGGCCGCGGCGTGCCTCGGCTCGGCGATCGCCGTCGTCTCGTTCACGAACCCGTTCTTCTCGGCGCTCGCGCTGATCGGCAACCTGGCCTCGCTCGCAGTTCTCTTCCTGCTCGCCTCCGCCGAGTTCGTCGCGGCGGCTCAGGTGCTCGTCTACGCAGGCGCCGTGATGGTGATGTTCCTCTTCGTGATCGCCTACCTCGGCGGCCGCGCCGACGCGCCTTTCGCCGGAGGAGCCTCGTGGGTCTCCTGGGCCGCGGTCCTCGCCGCGACCGCGCTGCTCGTCGAGATCGTCCTCGTGATCGGGCTCAAGGCGGGCGACCTGCTCGCGGACGAGGCCGACATCGACGCGGCCTTCGGCAGCCCCGCCGCGATCGGGGAGTTCTTCCTGACCGACCACCTGCTCGCGTTCGAGATCACCTCGATCGTGCTCCTGATCGCGGCTGTCGGCGGGGTCATTCTGGGGACGAAGACGCGGGCGGAAGAGGAGCTGGATGCAAGGTCCTGACGTCACCTGGTACCTCGTCGTCAGCGCGCTTCTCTTCTCGATCGGGACGCTCGGAGTGCTGATGCGCCGGAGCCCGCTGATCGTCCTGCTCTCGCTCGAGATCATGCTCAACTCCGCGAACCTCGCTCTGATCTCGTTCTCGCGGCTCCACGGCGACCACGACGGCCAGATCTTCGCGCTCGCCGTGATGGCCGTCGCCGCCTCCGAGGTGGTCGTGGGCCTCGGCCTGATCGTGGCGATCGCGCGACGCAAGCTCGTCCTCGACGTCGACCGCTTCCGGGTGCTGAGGGGATGAGATGACGCAGGGCGCCTGGATCTGCCTGCTCGCGCCGCTGGCCGGCGCGTGGACGATCACCGCGATGGGCGACTCGATCACGAGGCGCACCGCCGCGTGGATCTCGACGATCTCGGTCTTCGTCGCCTTCGGCGGCGCGATCGCCTCCTTCGTCGGGCTCCTCCAGCGCGGCGAGGAGGAGCGGCAGGCGCTGACGACCGCCTGGACGTGGCTCTCGACCGGGAACTTCGAGATCGGGCTGACGCTGCTCGTCGACCCGCTCGCGGCGACGATGATGCTGATCGTCTCGGGCGTCGGCGGCCTGATCGTCCTCTACTCGGTCGGCTACATGGACGGCGACGACGGAGGAGCGGCGCTACTTCGCCTACATGTCGTTCTTCGTCTTCTCGATGCTCCTGCTCGTCCAGGCCGGGAACTTCCTGATCCTGCTCGTCGGGTGGGGGCTCGTCGGCCTCGCCTCGTACCTCCTGATCGGCTTCTGGCACGAGCGGCCGGAGGCGGTCGCAGCGGCCAAGAAGGCGTTCATCATGAACGCGTTCGGCGACGCGACGATGGCGCTCGCCTTCTTCGTCCTGATCTGGACGACCGGGACGCTCGAGTTCGCCGAGGCGTTCACGGGCGCCGAGGCGATGTCCTCGACCGCGGTCAACCTCGTCGCGCTGGGGCTGCTCGGCGGCGCGGTCGCCAAGTCGGCCCAGATCCCGCTCCACACGTGGCTTCCGGATGCGATGGAAGGCCCGACGCCCGTCTCGGCGCTGATCCACGCCGCGACGATGGTCACAGCCGGCGTCTACCTGATCGTGCGCGCGCACCCGCTCTTCGAGCTGGCGCCGTCGGTCCAGGATCTCACCGCCGGCCTCGGGGCGCTGACGCTCGTCGTCGCGGGCTTCGTCGCGCTCGTGCAGACGGACATCAAGCGCGTGATCGCCTACTCGACGATGTCGCAGATCGGCTACATGTTCCTCGCCGTCGGGCTCGGCGCCTACGCGAGCGGGATGTTCCACCTGATGACGCACGCCTTCTTCAAGGCGCTGCTCTTCATGGCCGCAGGGCTCGTGATCCACCATCTTGCCGGCGAGCAGGACATCCGCCGGATGGGCGGCGTGCGGAAGGCGATGCCGAAGACGTTCCTGGCGTTCCTCGTCGGCTCGCTCGCGCTCGTCGGGATCCCGCCGCTTTCGGGCTTCTTCTCGAAGGACTCGATCCTCGCGGCCGCCCTCGCGAGCGGCACCTACGGCGCGATTCTCCTGGCCGCCGGCCTGCTCGGAGCGCTCCTGACCGGGCTCTACACCTTCCGGCTGCTCTTCGTCGTCTTCCTCGGCGAGCCGTCACCCCTCGTCCGGCAGCACTCTGAAGCAAGCCACGACGGCCATGGGACGGCGAGGGGCCGTGGACTATGACCATCCCGGTCGCGATCCTCGCCGGGCTCGCCGTCGTCGGCGGCTGGATCAACGTCCCCGGGCTCTGGCATCCGTTCGGCGACTGGCTTCACGGCGTCGCCGAGCCGCTCGTCGAGCCGACCGTGACGCAGGACTACGTCACGAGCGTGCTCGCCGTCTCGCTCGGCCTGCTCGGAATCGCGACCGCCTGGTTCTTCTATGTGGCCCGCAAGCGCGAGCTGCCGCGCGCGGCCACCACCCGCGACATCCTCGAGCACAAGCTCTACTTCGACGAGCTCTACGACACGATCTTCTACCGGCCCGCGGTCTGGCTCTCCGGCGCCCTGCGGCGCTGGATCGAGGAGCCGCTGATCGGCGGCTCGATCGCGGGCCTCACGTTCGGCGCCCGCCGCGCGGGCGGCGCGCTCGGCGAGGCCCAGACGGGCTACCTCCGGAGCTATGCGCTCGCGATCGCCGCCGCGGTCGCCGTCCTGATCGTCGTCTTCGTGGCCGTCCAGTGAGGCAGCGGCAGTGAGCCCCGAGCGATGACGACGGCACTGATCTTCCTCCCGCTCGCCGGGGCGCTCCTGGTCTGGCTGCTGCCGTTCCACGGTCGCGCATCCGGTGTCCTGGCGACGCTCGTCGCGCTGGCCGAGGTCGTGCTCTTCGTCGTTGCGGTTCGCCAGTTCGACTTCGCGCAGAACCTCCAGCTCGTCGACCGACAGAGCTGGTTCAGCGACCTCGGCGTCTCCTACCACGTCGGCTTCTTCGGCTTCTCGCTCTGGCTCGCCGGACTGACGGTCGTCGTCTGCGCCGCCGCGATCGGCTATGCGACGTGGGCGAACCGCGCCCGCGCGCGCGCCTACCACGGCCTGCTGCTCTTCCTGACGGGCTCGATCGTCGGTGTCTTCGCGGCCCAGGATCTCCTCGTCTTCTACGTCTTCTTCGAGGCGATGCTGATCCCGATCTACGTCCTGATCGGCGTCTGGGGCGGCGAGCGACGAGCGTTCGCGACGCTCAAGTTCGTCGTCTACACGATGGCCGGCTCGCTCCTGATGCTCGCGGCGATCGTCGGCTTCGGCCTCTCGCAGGGCACGTTCGACCTCGTCGAGTCGGGTGTCTCGACGAACAACTGGATCTTCCTCGGCTTCCTCGCGGCGTTCGCGGTCAAGGCGCCGCTCTTCCCCTTCCACGGCTGGCTCGTCGACGCCTACCGGGAGTCACCCGCCGAGGTGGCGGCAATCCTCTCGGGCGTCGTCTCGAAGGCCGCGGTCTACGGCCTCTTCCGGATCTCGATCGCGAAGTTCCCGGAGCCGGTGGCGGACTTCCAGGTGCCGATCCTCGTCGCTGCCTCGATCGGGCTCGTCTACGGCTCGCTGCTCGCGTTCCGCGCGCGCGACGTTCGCTCAGTCACTGCCTACTCGTCGATGGCGCAGATGGGGCTGATCGTGCTCGGGCTCTTCTCGCTGAACGAACTCGGCGTCAACGGGGCGATCCTCCAGTCGGTGGCCCACGGGCTCGTCTCGGCGACCCTCTTCTTCCTGGCCGGGATGCTCGAGACGCGCACCGGTACGAGCGCGTTCGAGCGGCTCGGGGGGATGGCGCGCGGACGGCCCGATCTCGCGACAGTGCTCCTGGTCGTCGGCGTGATCGGGCTCGCCGTGCCCGGCTCGGTCTCGTTCGCGGGCGAGTTCCTGATCCTCGCCGGGATCTACGCCGAGGGCTGGGGCTGGGCGGTCGTCGGCGCGTTCGCAATCGTCCTCGCCGCGATGTACATGCTGCGGCTGATCTCGGCCGTACTCCACCGCTCGCGCGGGGACGCCGTGCGAGACGAGGCGCACGACCTGCGTCCGGCCGAGCTCGCGGTCGTGCTGCCGCTCGTCGCCGCGCTGCTCTTCCTCTCGGCCTCACCGGCGTCGATCACCGAGCGCAACTTCCCGGTCCCGGGCAGCGCAGCCGAGGCGCCCGAATGATCGAGACGCCGAAGGTCGACTGGCTGGCGCTCTCGCCGACGCTGGCGCTCCTGGCAGCAGCGGGCATCGCGCTCCTCGCCGCCGTGATCGGCCCGGCGTGGTTTCGCCGCGGCTTCGCCGCCTTCGTCACGTTCGCCGGCTTCGTCACCGCAGGTGTCTTCGCCGGCATCCTCTTCGACCGCACGCCCGAGCCCCAGCAGCTCCTGAGCGAGTCGATGACGCGCGACCGCTGGGCCGCCCTCGCGGCGATCGTCCTGGCCGGTGCCGGCGCGCTCTCCGTGCTCGTCTCCTGGGGCGAGAAGCGCCGAGACCACGGCGGCGAGTACTACACGCTGCTCGCGGCGGCAGGTGCCGGGATGATCTTCTTCGTCGGAGCGTCGAACCTGATGACGCTCTTCCTCGCGCTCGAGTGGTTCTCGATCTCGCTCTACATCCTCTGCGCGCTCGACACCCATCGGGAGACCTCGCTCGAGGCAGGCCTGAAGTACCTGATCGTGGGCAGCTTCGGCTCGGGGATCCTCCTCTTCGGCTCGGCGCTCGTCTACGGCGCCACCGGCGAGCTCGGCTTCTCGGCGATCGCCGAAGCGGGAGCACGACGACGCGCTGCTGCTCGCGGGGCTCGCGATGATCATCGCGGGGCTCGGCTTCAAGGTCTCCGCGGCGCCGTTCCACATGTGGACGCCCGACGTGTATCAGGGCGCGCCCACCTCCGTGACCGCGTTCATGTCGGCGGCGACGAAGGTGGCGGCGCTCGTGCTGACGATGCGGATCCTCACCGTCGCCTTCCCCGAGCAGGAGCACCTGTGGACGGTCGCAGTCGCGGTGATCGCGATCGTCTCGCTCGCCGTCGGCAACATCGCGGCGCTCGTCCAGCGCGACCTGAAGCGGCTGCTCGCCTACTCATCGATCTCGCACGCGGGCTTCATGCTGATCGCGGTCGCCGCGAACAACGAGCTCGGTGGTCGCGCGCTCCTCTACTACCTGATCCCGTACAGCGCGATGTCGATCGGCTCGTTCGCAGTCGTCGCGGCGCGGGAGCGGGAGCTCGGCGTGCCTGTGACGCTCGACAACCTCGGCGGCTTCCTCTGGGAGCGGCCGTTCCTCGGCGCCTCGATGTGGGTCTTCCTGCTCGGGCTGATGGGGATGCCGCTGACGGGCGGGCTCGTCGGCAAGTTCTACGTCTTCTCGGCCGCGTACGAGGCAGGCTTGTGGTGGCTCGTCGTCGCCGGCGTGATCGCGACCGCCATCTCGCTCACGTACTACCTGCGGGTGCTGCTCGCGATGTGGACGAGGCCCGAGCCAACCGCCTTGCGGCCGGCGCTCGCCGGCGGCTCGCCTCCATTCGATCCGCTGCTCGCGAGCGGCGTCTTCGCCTCGCTCGTCGTCACGGTCGGCTCGTTCTTCTTCGTGCAGCCGCTGATCGACCTGGCGCGCGACGCCGCGTCGTCGCTGCCGCTCTGACCGGCTAGCTGCTTCCTACTTGGCAGCCCGAGCCGCGCGGAGGGTGCGTGGCGCGGCGGCTGTGGCGGAGAGGAGCGCCTGGAGCGCGAAGAGGGCGAGGCAGACGAGGACGCACGTCGCGCCGACCGTGGGCGGCGGTCGGCCTTCCAGGAGCGGCGCCCGGACGGCCGCGCCGAGGAGGAGGAACGGGACTGCGGCGGCCGAGAGCGCCGCGAGAACTCGGTCGAGCGGCTCCGGGGCGCTGCCGTCGAGAACGGCGCCGAGCGCGGCGAGGGCGACGACTGCCGCGACGGGGATCGCGACGACGAGGGCGTAGTAGGCGAGCTCGTACGCACCCGCGGCGTCGGCGAGGGCGGCGCCGAGCGCGAGGCCGACGGTGAGAGCGCGAAGCCGCATCGCGAGCATGTTCGCCGCCCGATCGGACGGTCCTCCAGGCCCCTTTTGTACGCTCCGGGGCATGGCGACCAATGGAAGTCTCACCTGGCTCGGGCACGCGGCCTTCCGCATCGACAGCCCCGGTGGCAAGCGGTTCTACGTCGATCCGTTCCTGACCGGCAACCCGAGCTGCCCGGAGGCCGAGCAGGAGCCCGAGCGGGTCGATGCGATCTTCATCACGCACGGGCACGGCGATCACTACGGCGACGCGATCGCGCTCGCCGCGAAGTTCGGCTGCACGGTCGTGGCGCCGGTCGAGCTCGCCGATTGGCTAGGCGGCCAGGGCGTCGAGGACGTTCGCGACCCGAACAAGGGCGGCACCGTCGAGCTCGACGGGGTGAAGGTGACGCTCACGCACGCGCAGCACTCGTCGAGCACGAACGACGGCACCTACGCCGGCGAGCCCTGCGGCCTCGTGATCGAGCTCGAGAGCGGCTTCACGATCTATTTCTCAGGCGACACGAACGTCTTCGGCGACATGGCGCTGATCGCCCGGATCTACGAGCCCGACCTCGTCGTGCTCCCGATCGGCGACCACTACACGATGGGCCCGCGCGAGGCGGCCTTCGCGCTCGAGCTGCTCGGCGCGACGCGGTGCGTTCCCTCGCACTACGGCACCTTCCCCGTCCTCACGGGCACACCCGAGAAGCTGCGGGAGCAGGCGGCGCAGCTCGGGCTCGACGTGACGGTCGAGGCGCCGGAGCCCGGTGGGTCGATCGAGCTGTGAGAGAGCGCTGGTTCGGCCGAACGGGACGGCGCGTGCCTGAGCTCGCGCTCGAGGGGTCGCTCGACGTGGCTGACGCGCTCGTGCTCGAGGACGTCTCCGATCTCGAGGCGCTGCGGGCAGCGCACGAGGCGGGCACGCCCGTCGTCGTCCGCGCGGACTCCGCCGAGCGCGTGCAGGCGGCGCTTGCCCGGCCCGAGGTGGCCTCGGTGCTCGTCCCGTCCGAGGAGCTGCTCGGGCTCGACCTGACCGAGCTGACCTACGGGTGAGCTCGTGTTGAAGCGACACAAGCGCCCGTTCGCGCCGCCGATCAGCACCTACTCGATCGTCGCCTGCGACCTCGAGGCGGGTCAGTGGGGCGTCGCGGTGCAGTCGAAGTTCCTCGCCGTCGGGTCGGTCGTTCCCTGGGCCGAGCCGCACGTCGGTGCAGTCGCGACCCAGTCGTATGCGAATCCCCGCTACGGCCCGGACGGGCTCGCCCTCCTGCGCCAGGGACTCGCCGCCGACGACGTCGTGCGCCGGCTGACCGAGGCCGACGACGAGCGCGAGAGCCGCCAGCTCGGGATCGTCGACTCGGCAGGCCGCGGCGCCTCCTTCACCGGCTCGGGCTGCCACGACTGGGCCGGCGGCCGCACGGGCGCCGGCTACGCGGCGCAGGGGAACATCCTCGTCTCCGCAGACACCGTCGACGCGCTCGCGGAGACGTTCGAGTCGTCGTCCGGCCCACTGGCCGAGCGGCTGCTCGAGTGTCTCGCCGGCGCGCAGGCTGCGGGCGGCGACCGCCGCGGCCAGCAGTCCGCCTCGCTGCTAGTGGTCGAGCGCGACGGCGGCTATGCCAGGCTCTCCGACCTCGTCGTCGACTTGCGCGTCGATGACCACGAGCGGCCGATCGAGGAGCTGCGCCGGCTCTACGGAATCCACGACGCGCTCTTCGGCAAGACGGCGCGCTCGGAGTGGCTGCCCGTGGACGACGAGCTGCGAGCGGAGCTGGACGAGCGGCTCGACAAGCTCGGCTACGCGAGCCTCGCGGACTGGGCCGGCGTCGAGAACCTGGAGGAACGCGTCGACGGCGAGGACTCTGTCGATCCTGTCGTGCTGGAAGCGCTGAGGAGGCAATCGGGATGAAGGGCTGGGAAACCGCAAAGCTGGACGAGATCGAGGATCTGCCCGGGCCCGGGACGCTCCGCTGGACGCCGGTCCGGCGCCACTTCGACGTCCGGGCCTTCGGCGTCAACGCCTATACCGCCAGGGAGGCCGGGCAGGACGTCGTCGAGGAGCACACCGAGAAGTCGAACGGGCACGAGGAGCTCTACGTCGTCGTCGCCGGACACGCCCGCTTCACGCTCGACGGCGAGGAGATCGACGCCCCTGCGGGGACGCTCGTCTTCCTGCGCGACCCCGCGGTGCGACGATCAGCGATCGCGGTCGAGGCGCCGACCACCGTGCTCGCGCTAGGCGGGAAGCCGGGTGAGCCCTACACGGTCTCGGCGTGGGAATCGTGGTTTGCGGCGACGCCGAAGGGCCAGGCGGGCGACCACGAGGGCGCGATCGCGGAGATCGACGCAGGCTTCGAGCACAATCCCGACCACCCGATGCTCTTCTACCAGCGCGCCTGCTGGGAGGCGCTCGCCGGTCGCTCCGACGAAGCGCTCGCAGATCTGAACCGCGCCGTCGAGCTCGGCGGCGACACGTTCCGCGAGTACGCCTCCGACGACGAGGATCTCGACTCGATCCGCGCCGACCCGCGCTTCCCCGGTCCGGGCTAGGAGTCACCGGGGAGCCGCAGGCCCGCGGCGCGTTCCCGCAGATCCGGCGCGAAACCGTCGAACTCCGGCTTCGCCGCGACGAGCACGATTCCGTGCTTGCTCGCCGACGAAGGACGCGATCAGTCCTTCCAGTCCGACCGCGAGCGCGAACGCCTTGTGCGCCTGCTCGCCGCCGAACGGGACGAGCTCGTCCGGTTGTGCCGCGCCGCGGATCACGTCGCCGTAGGTGACGGCGCCCATCGAGACGTCGACGACGATCGGCTCTCCTTCCGGGTTCGGAAGCCCGATCGCGAGCGGGGTCGTGCCGACGAGCGGCTCGCCGCCGTCCGGATGCGGCAGCCGCGCCGGCGACGAGGCGGTGAGCGCCGCGACGAGACCTGCCTCGGCAAGCCACCGAACCCAGTAGCCGAGGTGGCCGGTCGGGAACGCATCGGCTGCGACCACTCGCACGGGAGACGGTTCCGCCTCGACCAGCTCGGCGCAGATCTCCGCGAGCACGAGATAGCCGAGTGCGCCGCGCGACTCCCAGAAGTCGAAGCCCGGGTAGCTCGCCGCCTTGACGGGTCGCGCCGCCGGCGTCGAGCTCCTGCGTCTCGAGCCACTCGATCCTCGCGTGGCCGTGCCCGAGCTTGCCGCGTCGCTCGGCGTCGTCGAAGTGGGCGAAGAGGGTCTCGACGTCAGCCGCCCCGAACCCGAGCGCCGCGAGGCGACGTCGCGCTTCGTCAGGCTGCACGCCGACGCGCTGCCCAGACCGCGGCGCCTGCTCCAAGCGCGAGCGGGATTCCGAGGAGCGCCGGCCGCAACCGGCGAACCGCCGGGAACGCGAGCTCGCTGAACTCGCTCACCGGCCAGCCGCGCTCTCGGGCGATCTGCGCGAGCCTCCGATCCGGGTTGACGACGACCGGGTTGCCGACCGCCTCGAGGAACGGGAGGTCGGTGTGGCTGTCCGAGTAGGCGGTCGAAGCGGCGAGGTCGAATCCCTCCGCCGCCGCGAGCTCCCGCACCGCGGCCGCCTTGCCCTCACCGTGACAGGCCCGGAGCGAGACGCCGGTGTAGACGCCGTCCTCGATCTCGCACGTCGAGCCGAGCGCGCCGTCGAAGCCGAGCTCGCGCGCGAGCTCCTCGACGATCTCCTGGAGCGTCGCCGAGACGATGTAGACGGGCTCGCCGCGCTCCCGGTGCCGCGCGACGAGCGCGAGCGGATCGGAGTAGACGAGCGGCTTGAGCACCGGCTCCATGGCCTCGGCGACCATCGTCCGAAGGTCGTCGACCCGGAAGCCCTTGAGGATCATCATCCCGTCCTCGGAGGCCTTGCGAACGGTCTCGGCGCCGGCGCCTCGAGCCACGAAGAGAAGCTGCCAGGCGGCCGCCTTGGCGAGCTGGCCGCGGCCGATCACGCCGTGCTGGCGGAACGAGCCCGCCAGCGCGAGCGCGCTCGAGCGCCGGAGCAGCGTCCGGTCGAGGTCGAAGAAGGCGGCTGCGCGCCCGTTGGTCGCGCTCACGCGAGCAGCGTCAGCGGCTTCTGGATCGCGCCGGGCCGCGGTGTCGCCACGAGCTCCGCGATCGCGGTGAGCGCCCTAGCCGAAGGCGAATCGGGCCGCGACTCGACCACGGGCTCGCCACGGTCGCCCGCCTCGCGCAGCTGGACGTCCAGAGGCACCGAGCCGAGGAACGGCACCTCGAGCTGGCGCGCGAGGAGCTCCCCGCCGCCGGCGCCGAAGGCCTCGCCGGTCATGTTCTCGACGACGCCGACGAGCCGCTGGCCGGTGCGCTGGGCCATCACGGCTGCACGCGAGGCGACCTCCTGGGCGAGCGGCTGCGGCGTCGTCACGACGAGCACCTCGGCGCGCGGCAGGAGCTGCCCGAGCGAGATCGCCATGTCGCCGGTACCGGGCGGCATGTCGATCACGAGCACGTCGAGCTCGCCCCAGTGGACGTCGGAGAGGAACTGCTCGAGGGCGCGGTGGAGCATCGGGCCACGCCACATCACCGGGCCGTTCTCGTCGAGGAAGTTGCCGATCGAGATGAACTTGAGCCGGCCGCGCACGGGCGGGACGATCATCTTGTCGACGACGATCGGGCGCTGGTTGATCCCCAGCAGGTGCGGGATCGAGTGACCGTAGATGTCCGCGTCGATCAGGCCGACGCTCTTCCCCTGCGCGTCGAGCGCGGCGGCGAGGTTGACGGTGAGCGAGGACTTGCCGACCCCGCCCTTGCCGCTCGCGACCGCGATCACGCGCGTGCGCGGATCGAGCGAGATCGACTTCTCGGGCCGGCCGCCGCGGAGGCGCGTCGTGAGCGCGGCCTTCTCCTCGGGGCTCATCACGTCGAAGCGGAGCTCGACACGGCGGACGCCGGGAAGGGTGCCGACGTGCTCGGCCACCTGCTCCTCGAAGGAGTTGCGAAGCGGGCAGCCGGCGACGGTGAGCGCGATCGTCACCCGGACGTCGGGGCCGTCGATCTCGACGTCGCGCACCATCTCGAGCTCCGTCACGGGCTTCTGGAGCTCCGGATCGATCACGCGCTCGAGCGCGCGGAGGATCTCGTCGCGGTCGATGGCCATGCTCAGAGGGTAGCCCTAGCTCGACAAGGCGCGGGCGAGCTCGGCGCACAGCTCGGGCGTTCCCGGCCGCCACGACCCGCGAGCGGCCGAGCAGGTCGAGCGGCGCCTGCGCGAACGGGGGCGCCTCGAAGAGGTCGATCGCGAGCCCGACCTCCCGCACGAGGAGCTGGCCGGCGGCGATGTCGACCGAGCGCGCCGGCTTCAGCGAGCAGACGCCGTCGACTCGGCCGGCGGCGAGGTGGCAGAGCGAGATCGCGAGCGAGCCCATGATCCGCAGGCGATACGCGAGACCGGCGACGGCGGCGGCCTTGTCGGCGACCTCGGCCGTCGTCGTCGCCTCGAAGGAGAGGATCTCGATCTCGTCCTTCGGCCGGACGGCGCCCAGCGCGCGCCCGTTCAGCTGCGCGCCGCCGCCGCGCGTAGCCGTCCACTCCTCGCCCGAGCCGAAGTCGTAGACGTAGCCGAAGCAGACGTCGCCCATCGTCGGCCCGTCGGCGACGGCGACCGACAGCGAGAAGAACGGGATGTCGCGCTTGGCGTTCAGCGAGCCGTCGATCGGATCGACGACGACGCGCCACGGGCCGCCCGAGCCGTAGCTCGCCTCGCCGAGCTCCTCGGAGACGAGCGTGAACCCCTCTTCGACCTGCGCCAGCCGCGCGATCACGACGGCCTCGGCAGCGGCGTCGATCGCGGTCGTGTCGTCCCCGCCCTCGCCCACCTTCGCGACGGGCTCGCGCTCGACGCGGCTCGGCAGGTCGGCGAGCACGCCGCGGATGTCGCCGACGGACGCGCGACAGGCCTCGAGCCATGGCGCTCACAGCGGGTGGAAGAGCAATCCGGAGAGCAGCTTCGGAAAGAAGTACGTGGTCTTCTGGGGCAGCACCTCGCCGCGCCGCGCGTAGGCGAAGACGTCCTCGATCCGCGTCGGCCGCATCAGGTACGCGACCTCCGCCTCGCCCTCGCGGACGCGCCGCAACGCCTCGGCCGCATCGGGCGTATACGCGATTCCCTCGTGGCCGAGCGAGTCGACGAGCTGGACGTCCAGCAGGCCGGCCTCGCCGCGTACGACCGCGGCTCCGTCGCGCGTCACCTCGACGACCGCCGGAGCTTGTGCTGCTCCAACGCGAAGTCCATTCAGCGCGACCTCGGGATCGGCCACCGGCTCGCGCTCGCCCTCGAGCCGCGCGGGGTCCGGCGAAGACGCGGTGCGTCGGAAAGATCTCCAGCCCGGGATCCTCGGTCGAGACGAGCACGACGAGCATCTGCGCGCTCGCCGGCGTTCCCTCCTCCTCGTGGTAGGCGAGCGCGGTCTCGTAGCGATGGTGGCCGTCCGCGATCAGGAGCTGCTTGTCGTCGAACGCCCGCACGACGCTGGGATCGTCGAGCCGCCAGAGGCTCGCGCCCTCGACCGCGAGGTCGGGTTCCCGCTCGGGCGCTTCGACGGGCGCCGGCCCGTCGTAGAGGAGGAAGATCGGCTCGAGCTGGACGCCGGTCGCGCGGAGCAGCCGCAGGCGCTCCTCCTTCGGCCCCGCATGCGTGCGCTCGTGCGGCAGCACCGTGGCTGTCTCGTAGGGCTCGACCTTCAGCGAGGCCACGACACCGGTCCTGCGCCGTTCGACCCCGTCCGGACCGACGTAGTCCTGAACGAGCAGCCAGACCGCCGGCGGCTCCTCGACGAGCACCCCCTCGGCTCGCCAGCGCTCGAGCGTCTGCCCCGCCTGCTGCGCCGAGTCCGGCAGCGTCAGGTGGACGACGTTGTGCAGGTGTTCGAGGTACCCCGCGCGCTGCTCGGCGGAGATCACGTCGTAGGGCGGCGCCACGAGCGACTCCAGCGGGCCCGCCTTCGCCTCGTCGTAGCGCAGCGCGCGAAAGGGCTTGACGACCGCCATCGGCGCGAGCCTATCTACCTCCTAGACTCAGCTCGTGAGCACCATCAACGAGCTCGCAGAGGATCGCGTCGTCGAAGGCGTCTACGCCGTCGCGCGCAAGCAGCGGCTGCGGACGAAGAAGGGCGCGGCGTACCTCTCGCTCGAGCTCGTCGACCCGACGGGCCGGATCGAGGCCCGGATCTGGAACGACGTCGAGCTTCTCGACGGTCGCTTCGCCGAAGGCGATGCGGTGCGCGTGCTCGGCCGCGTCTCGAAGTTCGGGGAACGGCTCCAGCTGGACGTCCGTTCGGTCGAGGCGGCCGATGCGGATCCCGGCGAGCTGACGCCCAGGCTGCGCCGCGACGCGGACGAGCTCGACGGCTTTCTCGAGTTCCTCGCGGCGGAGATCGCGCATGCGGGGCTGGTGACGGTCGTGCGCCGCTTCACGGACGACTCGCAGCTTCGAGCCGCGCTCCGCACGCTCCCGGCCGCCGAGACGCACCACTCCTACGCGGGCGGGCTGCTCGAGCACACGGTCGGCGTCGCGACGCTTGCCCGGGAGACCGCGCAGCTCCATCCCCGCCTGCGCGCAGATCTGCTCCTCGCGGCCGCCCTGCTCCACGACGTCGGCCGAGCCCGCGAGCTCGGTCGGCCGCCGGCGTTCCGGCCCACCGAGGAGGGGCGGCTGCTCGGCCACGTCCACCTCGGGCTTCGGCTGATCGAGGAACGGGCCGAGGCGCTCGACGTCGCGGTTCGCGACGGAGCTGCTCCATGCGGTTGCCTGCCACCACGACCGAGGCGCCGCCCGCACGGCGGAGGCGTCCGTGCTCTACCACGCGAACCAGCTCGATGCCGTCGCCGCGACGCGGCCCGTCGGCACCGACTGAGCCTCGAGGCATGGCCGCGATCCTGCTCGCGCTCGGCGCGGCCGTCTCCTACGGCGTCGGCGACTTCCTGGGCGGCCTGACCTCCCGCCGCGCTCACGTCCTCGCCGTCCTCCTCGTCTCGCAGGCCGTTGGGGCTGCGGCCGTCACGGTGTGGGTGCTCGTCGCAGGCGAGCCGTTCCTCGGGTCGCGCGCAGCGCTGGCCGCAGCGGCAGCCGGGCTCTGCGGCCTGCTCGGCCTCGGCGGGCTCTACCGCGGGATGGCGATCGGAGCCATGGGAGTCGTCGCGCCGATCTCTGCGGTCGCGGCGGCGATCCCGTTCGCCGTCGGGATCGCACGCGGCGAGCGGCCGTCGGCGCTCCAGGTCGTCGGAGCGCTCGTCGCGCTGCTCGGGCTCGCGCTCGTGTCGCGTCCGGAGGGCGAGGTCGGAGCGCGCCTGGCGTCCGGGGTGGGGCTGGCGCTCGTCGCCGCGCTGGGCTTCGGCTTCTACTTCGTCTTCCTGGACATCGCGGCAGACGACAGCCCCTCCTGGGCCGTCCTCGTGGCGCGGCTGACGTCGTCGACGGTTGCGCTCCTGGCGACGCTCGCCGTGGGCGTCTCGCTCGCGATGCCGCGCCGGGTGCTCATCGCGGTGCTCGCCGTCGGCGTCTGTGACGTCGGCGCCAATGTCCTCTTCGCACTCGCGTCGACCCGTGGGCTCGTGAGCGTGGTCTCGGTGCTGACGTCGCTCTATCCGGCCGTGACGGTCGCGCTCGCAGCGCTGCTCCTGCACGAGCGCCTCGGCCGCGTCCAGCTCGCCGGTGCGGCGGCCGTGCTCGCAGGCGCCGCGCTCCTCGCGGCCGGTTAGACGTTGAAGCGGATGTTGAGCACGTCGCCGTCCTGCACCTCGTAGGACTTGCCCTCGAGCCGCTGCGTCCCGCGCCGCGCCGCCTCGGCGTGCGAGCCGGCCTCGAGCAGGTCGCCGGCCGTGATCGTCTCGGCCCGGATGAACCCGCGTGCGATGTCGGAGTGGATCGTCGCCGCGGCGTCGAGCGCCGACTCGCCGCGCCGCAGCGTCCAGGCCCGCGTCTCCTTCTCGCCTGCGGTGAAGAACGTGATCAGACCGAGTGCCTCGGAGAGCCGGCGCACGATCTCGGCGAGCGCGGACGGCCCCTCGCGATAGGCGGCGGCCTCCTCCTCGGGTAGCTCCGCGAGCTCCGCCTCGAGCTGGAGGTCGATCCCGCCCGGCCCGTTGACGATCGAGATCAGCGGCTTCGTCGTCAGCGGCTCGAGCTCGCCGGGGAGCTCACCCTCGAAGTCCTGGAGGGTGTGACCGGCGTCGAGGTGCGCGAGCAGCGTCCCTCAGCACCTCGAGCTCCTTCCGCAGCGCCGCGTCGCCCGACTTCGCCTGCTTCTCGACGCGCTCGAGCCGGCGCTCGACGTGGTCGCGATCGGCGACGAGCAGCTCGAGCTGGAGCGTCTCGAGGTCGGACGCCGGATCGCCGCCGGGCGTGAATCCGTCTGCGACCGCCAGGACGGCATCGACCTGGCGCAAGCCGCCGAGGAGCGCCGGCCCCGTCCCGGGCACGTCGACGACGCGAATCGTCGCCGGCGTCACCTTCCGCGCCCCAACGAGCGCCGCGAGCTGCCCGAGCCGCTCGTCCGCGATCGTCGCCATCCCGACGTTCTCCTTGCCGAACCCGGCCCCGCCGGTCTTCGTCAGCGCCGTGAAGAGCGTCGTCTTCCCCGCCCCCGGCAGGCCCACGATTCCGACCTCGAGCGCCATCTATTGCTCTTCGGTGGACGCAGCGAGCTGCCGCTGGAGCGAGCCGAGCGCGCGATGCTGGAGGCTCTTTACGGCGCCCTCGGTCTTGTCGAGGATCGTCGCTGCCTCGCCGTTCGAGAAGTTGAAGACGAACTTGAGCGTCAGCACCTGCTGCTGATCCATCGAGAGCGACTCGATCAGGTCGAGCATCGACTGGCGGCCGATCGCCTGGAACGCCTCGTCCTCGGCGGAGCGCTCCTGCGAGTCGCGCGGCTCCGGCACCTCCTCCTCCGGCTGCCAGCGGCGGTTGGCGCGGAAGTGATCCATCGAGAGGTTGTGCGCGATCCGGAAGAGCCAGGCCGAGAACGGCGCCGCCTGGAAGCGGAACTTGCCGATCGACTCGAGCATCCGGAGGAAGGTCTGCGTCGTCAGGTCCTCGGCGTCGTGGCGGTTGCCGACCGTCATGTGGAGGTAGCTGTAGATCCGGTCGAAATGGATCAGGTACAGCTCCTCGAGCGCCGTCCGCTCGCCCAGCTGCGCGCGCTCGACGAGCTTGCGGACCTCCGCGCCCGAAAGGCTCTTCTGCACCGTCTCCGCCACGCGCCTCGTCTCCCCGGCCCGCTAGATCCCGAATCCGACCCGCGACTCGCGGGCGTAGCGCTTGACCCAGACGATCCGGCGGAGCGCGATCGTGTAGCGGCCGTCGCTCGCATCGAGCACGTACGTCTCGTCGTTCCCGGTTGCCAGCACGCGCTCCAGCTCGTCGGCGCCGGCGCTCGTGACGACGGCCCCCATGATCTGGCCACCGTCGAAGGCGAGCTCGAGTCGAACGGAATCGGCGTCAGCCAATGGAAACCACCTCCGTGAGGACACCGTGGACGGCGTCGGGATGGACGAATGCGACCTGGAGCCCGAAGAGCCCCTGGTGCGGCGTCGCGTCGATCAGTTGCGCGCCGGAGTCGTCGAGCTCTCCCAGCGCGACCTCCACATCGGCGACTTCGTAGGCGACGTGGTGCATTCCGGGGCCGCGCTTCGCGAGGAAGCGACCGACGGGGGTGTCGTCGCCGAGCGGCGAGACGAGCTCGACCCGCCCCGTACCGACAAGGACGGCCGCCGCCTCGACTCCTTGATCCGGAACTGTGGCGCGATGCTCGAGCCGGCCGCCGAAGAGCTCGACATACGTGCTGAGGGCCTCGTCGAGATCGTGCACCGCGACGCCGAGATGGTGGATACCGCGGGCCTGCACGCGGCCGATCCTAGTCGCTCCTACGGGAGAACCCTCACGGTGCCCATCGTCTCGGAGGCGCGCGACTCGGGCTCGAGCTCGTGCAGCAGCTCGCGGAGCTCGTGGCGGTCGAGCGTCTCCTTCTCGAGCAACGCCGCCGCGAGCCGGTCGAGGGTCCGGCGGTGCTTGGAGAGCAGCCGCTGCGCCTCCTCGTAGGCCTCGTCGGTGAGCCGGGCCTGCTCGGAGTCGCGCATCCGCTTCGTCTCCTCCGAGAGCGCGTAGTTGTCGGCGCGCATCGTCCGGGCCGAGGCGAGCGAGGACATTCCGTAGTCGAACACCATCGCCCGCGCGATCTCCGTCACCTTCTCGAGATCGGAGGCGGCGCCGTTCGTGACACGGCCGAAGACGAGCTGCTCCGCCGCGCGGCCGCCGAGCGCGATCTTCATGACGTCGAGCAGCTCCTCGCGCGTGTGCAGGTAGCGATCCTCCGTCGGCAGGTAGTAGGCGTAGCCGAGCGCGTCGCCACGCGCGACGATCGTCACCTTCTGGATCGGGAGCAGGTCGCCCATCAGGTGCGCGACGAGGACGTGACCGGCTTCGTGGAAGGCGAGGATCCGCTTCTCCTTGTCGGAGACGACACGGCGCTGCTGGAGACCGGCCACGACCCGCTCCATCGCGCCCTCGAAATCGGCAAGCTCGATCGTCTCCGCCTCGCGACGGCCGGCGAAGATCGCGGCCTCGTTGCAGATGTTGGCGAGCTCGGCGCCCGTGAGCCCGGCGGTCTGGCGCGCGACGACGGTCAGGTCGACTCCGGCGGCGAGCGGCTTGCCCCGCGTGTGCACCGCCAGGATCTCCTGGCGGCCGGTGAGGTCGGGCGGCGAGACGAGCACCTGGCGATCGAAGCGGCCAGGGCGTCGCAGCGCCGGATCGAGGTCCTGGAGGCGGTTCGAGGCGCCCATCACGACGACCTGCGCCGACTCGTCGAAGCCGTCGAGCTCGACGAGGAGCTGGTTCAGGGTCTGATCGTGCTCGCGGTTGAAGCCGTTGCCGCCGCGGGCCGCGCCGACCGCGTCGAGCTCGTCGATGAAGATGATCGCGGGCGCGTTCTTGCGCGCCTCCTGGAAGAGCTTGCGGATTCGCGAGGCGCCGACGCCGGCGAACATCTCCACGAACGCGGAGGCGCTCTGGGAGTAGAACTTCGCGCCGGACTCGTGGGCGACGGCCTTTGCGAGCAACGTCTTGCCGGTGCCGGGCGGCCCGTAGAGGAGCATTCCCTTGGGCACCCGCGCGCCGAGCCGCTGGAAGCGCTTCGGGTACTTGAGGAAGTCGACCACCTCCTGCAGCTCCGCCTTCGCCTCCTCGACGCCGGCCACGTCGGCCCACGTCACGGACGAGCTCGAGTCGGAGACGATCGCCTGCGTCTTCACGCGCGGCATGTACTGGAGCGAGCGCCAGATCAGGTAGATCAGGAGGCCGAAGAAGATCAGCGGCAACCAGGTCAACGCGGCGGAGCCGAGGGCGTTGAGCATCTCCCCGAGGTTCGGCATCGGTTCTCTATCGGCAGACCCTCACGAAGCTTGAAGGACTGCGACGATCGCAGCCTCGTGCGGTGAGAGCTGGAGCTCGATCGCGGCGAGACGCGGGTGGCGGAGCCAGAGCTCGCGAACGGGATCCGGCCCGGGGCGGCCGGGCGTGAGGTTGTCGAGGACGAGCGTGCCGCCCGGCGCGAGCAGGTCGAGCACGGCCGGGTTTGTCTTCGTCGACTGGCCGCCACCGTCGGCGAAGAGGAGGTCGAACGGCGCTTCCGATGCGAGCTCGTCGGCCCAGTCGCCCTGGAGGACGCGGGCGTGCTCGTCGGCGGCGAGGAGACCTGTGGCCGCTGCCGCGCGGCCAGGGTCGAGCTCGACGGTGAGGAACGGCGTCTCGGGTGGGAGCGCGGAGAGGATCCAGGCGGCGCCCACGCCGCAGCCCGTGCCGATCTCGGCGACGCGCGAGCGGCCGCGCTGCGCCGCGAGCACCTGCAGCAATCGGCCGGCCTCGTCGCTGCACGACCTCTCGAAGCCGCTCCGCTCGGCGAGCGCGAGGGCTCGCTGGACGAGCGGGGGGAGCACGCTGCAAGACTAACGCCGTGTCCGAGCCGCTTCCGCTGCCGCCCGCTGGTCGCCGGGCGCATCGGTGGGGTGTGGCGCGTCGACTACGCTGCCCGCTTCGAGGACGCGCACGTCGTCCGCTCGTTGCAGCCGTTGGCCGAATGCCCGGCTCCGTCGGCGAAGCGCTTCGTGGCTAGCCTGCCCGAACCTGAAGGGGATCTCGAGGGCAAAGGACGCTGGCCCAGGCAAGCGTGGTGCCGCAGCAAAGCGTCGTTCGGTAGCAAGCGTCCGCGCTCCGACTGACTCCGGACTGTTTGCACTCGGAAGTGCGTTGAAAGGCTTGTCCAAGACGAGCATTGCCCACGAGCATGCAACCGCGGAGGCCAAAGATGACCATGCTGAACGAGAATCAAGCGAAGCTCTTCACCGACCGCAACTGGGGCGTGATCGCCACGATTCGCGAAGACGGATCACCCCAAGCCACGCCCGTCTGGATCGACTACGACGGCGAGAACGTGCTCGTCAACAGCGCTCTCGGAAGGACGAAAGTGAAGAACATCGAGCGCGATCCGCGAGCGACCGTCACTGTCCTGCCCGCCGAAAACCAGCAGTCCGGCTACGTCATGGTGAGCGGCAGCGCCACCATCGTGGAGGAGGGCGCGCTCGAGCACATCAACCTGCTCGCCAAGAAATACCTAGGCGCGGACAAGTACCCCTACCTCGGCCCAGGCGAGAAGCGCGTGATCATCCAAATCCATCCCGAGCGCATCGACGGCTACGGCGCAGGCGGCTAGAGCCCGACCCGAGACGGTCGTGTCTCGGCGGATCACCCCATCTCTTCAGGCGTCATTCCAGAACACCGGCCAACGAGCGCGCCAAGCTCCGGTGACCGCCTAACCCGATCGTCTACTGTCGCTTCTGTGGCGGTGAGGCTCTGCCTCGTGGTCGTCCTGGCGTTGAGCGGCTGCGCCGGCGGAGGCGAAGAACAGCAGGCGCGCCCTCAGACGTCTTCGTCGAGCGACCGTGCCTCGGCTCGGCCGATCGTCGTCGACACCGATCTCGGGGCCGACGACATCATTGCTCTCGCACTTCTCCTTCGCTCGCCGGCCGTCGATGTCCGGGCGATCACGGTCTCCGGGACGGGTCTCGTGCGATGCCCGGTCGGCGCACGGCTCGTGCGGGGCATGCTCGTCGACCTGCGAGTTCGCGACCGCCCTGTCGGCTGCGGCCGAAGCAAAGCCGGGCGGGACGGCCTCGCCTTCCCGGAGCATTGGCGCGAAGCCTCCGACACGTTCTACGGCTTGCAGATGCCGCCGCCGATCATCGACAACGGCACAACGCCGGATGCCGCGCGGGTGCTGAACGCTGCCATCTCGTCGAGCCCCACCAAGGTCACAGTGATCGCTCTCGGTCCCTGGACGAACCTCGAAGACTTACTCGGCAAGCACCCTCGAACGGTGCCGCGGATCGCGGGCATTCACGCAATGGCCGGCGCGATCGACGTCCCCGGGAATGGGCCGGACGACGCTGAATGGAACGTGCGCGCCGACCCTTCTGCTTTCAAAGCCGTCCTGCGCTCGGTCTCGACCACGCTCATCCCGCTCGACGCAACGAACACCGTTCCACTCGACCCGGCCTTCTTCGATCGGCTATCAGCCGACACGTCAGCGCCAGCCGCCAGCCTCGCATGGCGTCTCATCGACAAGAACCGCTTCCTCCTGACGAGTGGGCAGTCCCTCTGGGACGAGCTCGCGGCGATCACCTTCGTCGAGCCGACGCTCCTAGACGTTCAGTCGGTTCAGATCCGCGTTGGCGCGAGCGGCCAGATCACGCCTTCGTCGTCCGGGCGGGAGATCAAGGCGGCAGTCGCCGTCGACGGCTCTGCGGCCACGACCGCAATCCTGAACGCGCTGCGCGGCACCTGAGCGGCAGAGCCCAAATAGCCAGGGAAACTCCCCACACCAACCGAGGCGACAGAGGTCGCGATAGTGTCCGCTGGTGATCGTCGCCGTCAGCGTCGATATGGAGGGGGCGTCGCAGCTCCGGGACGTGCGCGAGATCTGGGGATGCCTGCCGGAGTATTGGCAGACAGGGAAGCCGCGGCTCGAAGCGGACGTTCGGGCCGTGTGCGAAGGGCTGCTGGCCGGCGGTGCCGCGGAGTTGGTCGTGATCGACAATCACGGCGGCAATACCGTGAACGTGTCGCCTGAGGCACTGCCGCCGGGGGCGCGGCTCGAGACGTGGCGGGATTTCGATCTGCGGAGCCACGCAGTGGATGCGGTGTTCCAGGTCGGCTACCACGCGCGTGGCGGTGTCGAAGGATTCCTGTCTCACACCTATGTTCCCGGGCTGCGGTTTCGGGTGGACGGGGAGCTGATCTCGGAGAGCCACTGCCGCGCGTGGGCGTCGGGAGTCCTGCTTCTCGGCATCACCGGCAACGATCTCCACCAGCAAACGCTCGGGTCTCTCTCGGCGACGCCGTATCTCGTTGTGCAGAAGTCGCTCGGCCGCAGCACGATGCAGCCACTCTGGAACGCTGACGAGGGTCTGACGGCGATCCGCGAGTTCGCCGAGCGATGCATGCAGAATGCCGGCACCGCGACGCCGGTTCGCGCGCCAAGCGACGCGCATTTCGAGGCAAGCCTGCCGAACGGGCACGACGTCGTCGACCAGATGGCTGCTGCGGGTTGGGCTCGCACCGGCGACGTCACGTTCGGGTTGCAGCTCGAGACGTGGGCGGACGCACGAGAGCCGATCGCGACCGCAATGAATGCGGCCCTCGACCCGTTCATCACCTACTGGCTCGGCGGTTTCGACAGCGCCGAGCACGCGGCTGAGGCCGACCAGGAACGCGTCGCGCAGTGGCGGTTGATCTTCGACGCGTGGGCGGAGGAGTCCCAACCGGAGTGGTGGGAGGAGCGCGCTGACCCGCTCCCACCAGGCATCGCCCAGGCACTCCCCGCTCACTAGTTCCATCTGGACAGGACTAGAGTGGGCCGCGTGGCGCTCCGCCGGATGGACAACGTCGGCATCGTGGTGGAGTCACTCGATGCCGCTATCTCGTTCTTCGTCGAGCTGGGCCTCGAGCTCGAAGGGCGAGCCATGATCGAAGGAGACTGGTCAGGGCGCGTCACCGGACTGCGCGACCAGCGCGTCGAGATCGCAATGCTGCGGATGCCGGACGGCCACGGCAAGATCGAGCTCTCGCGATTTCTCGCGCCGCCTGTCGTCGCCGATCACCGGAACGCGCCGGTGAACGCTCTCGGGTACCTGCGGGTCATGTTCGCCGTGGACGACCTCGACGAGACGCTCGCCCGACTCCGCAGGCACGGCGCGCAGGTCGTTGACGAAGTTGTCCAATACGAGGACGTGTATCGGCTCTGTTACGTCCGAGGCCCTGAGGGGATCCTCATCGGGCTGGCCGAGCAGATCGGCTAGCGGGTCGATCTTTCGCGACTGGAGAGTGGCCTATGGTGGACGACGTGGAGCTCACGAGTGAACGTCTCGTACTACGCCCGGCCCGCGATCACGACCTCGACTTCTACTTCGAGCTGCGCAACCGACCGGAGATCCTGGCGCTCCCCGGCCGTGAACCGCGCCCCCGGTCGGACGTCGAGCGTCAACTACGCCGGTGGCTCGAGCGGCGGCAGGAGCTGGGCTTTGGGACGTGGACAGTGTTCGACCGAACGACTGACGAGCGTCTTGGCCGAGTCGAGTTCGACCCGATCGGTCCCGGCTGGTCGGGGATCCTGCCGAACGAGATCGAGATCGGCTGCATCGTCCACCCCGCGCACTGGAACCGAGGCATCGCGACTGAGGCGACGCTGCTGGGCGTCGCGGACTGCTTCGATCGAGTCGGGCTGGATCGGCTGATCGCGTTGACGACGAGAGACAACAAGCCATCTCTGCGCGCGCTCGAGAAGCTCGGCATGCAGCGCTGTGGCGAAACGCAGCACGAAGGTGACCTCGAGACGTACGAACTGTTCGAGCTCACGCAAACTCCTCCGCACCGGTAGATGCCCCTGGCGCGACCCCGCTCGGGGCGCCGATCTCGCGGCTCAGGATCCACGCGTGCTTGCCGACCTGCCGTCCCCTCGTGAACCCCTGTTGCTCGAACAGCTCGACGGTCGCGCTGAACAGGAACCGGCTTTGAGCCTCCCGTCCGGCGGTCGCCTCGGAAATCGCCTCGACGAGCCCGCCGCCGGCTGCGGCGATCTGGGCGAGCGCGCCTTGTAACCCGGCCCGCGCGACACCGCGGCCACGATGGCGCTTGTCGACGAAGATGCAGGCGATCCGCCAGCGCGCATGAGGGGGCGGGTCCTTCGCGTACTCACGTTGGTGCTTGAGCCCGAGCTCCTCCCGACTGCCGTACTGGCACCAGCCCTGCGCGACATCGTCCTCGTCGAAGACCAGCGCGGCATGCGCGCGACCCGCCCTGACCAGCTCCTCCTTCAGCGTGCGGGGATCGCTGACGCCGCGTTGGTACTCGACGTGATGGGCGATGCACCAGCACCCTCCGTAGACCCCGTTGTTGCGCTCGACCAGCTCCACAAAGGCGTCCCACGTGGACGCGTCGAGCGGGCGGGTCGTGTAGGAAGCCTCGGCCGGGCTTGCCCCTCCGGATGACTGTGCTGAGCGCTTGGCCATCGGCGGCTTCAGGCGCGAGAGCTACTTGCCGGGATACGGCACGGGCATGTCGCTGACAGGCGTGATCTCGCAGGTCGTCACGCCCGCTCCCGGCTTGAGGAACTCCTGGAGGTGGAGGATGTCGTCGGCCTCGACGACGAGGTACGTCGTGTGCTGCGGAAAGGCCAGCCAGTAGCCGATGATCTTGACGTCCTTCGAGTCACCGTCGAAGAGCGAGCGCGAGCCTCCCCGCCCGTACGGACAGTCCTGAGGCGCGTGCGACTGCGTGATGTGGAAGAGCATGCAGGAGTCCTCCATCCCGTGAGGTCAGCCGCGACCGGGGCGGCATGGTGTCCGTGAGCGAAGGCAGTTTATGCGGGCGGCGCAGATCCGCACCGAGGCTTGCCGCTAGATTCCGGCGATGCCAGGCGATGACGGCTACTTCGGCGAGAGCGTCGCGGCGCGCTACGACGACGACGCGGAGATGTTCGACCCGGCGGTCGTTAATCCCACCGTCGAGTTCCTGGCCGGACTCGCCGGCAACGGACGCGCGCTCGAGCTCGGGATCGGGACCGGCCGAATCGCTCTCCCGCTCGCGCGCCGGGGTGTGTCGGTGCACGGGATCGACCTCTCGAACGCCATGGTCGCGCAGCTCCGCGCCAAGCCGGGCGGTGAGGAGATCGGCGTCACGATCGGCGACTTCGCGACGACAACGGCCGACGGGACGTTCTCGCTCGCCTACCTCGTCTTCAACACGATCATGAACCTGACGACGCAGGCGGCTCAGGTCGCGTGCTTCCGCAACGTCGCCGCGCACCTCGAGCCCGGCGGCGCCTTCGTGATCGAGGTCGGGGTCCCCGGGCTCCGGCGGCTCCCGCCCGGCGAGACCATCCACGCCTTCCACTTCAGCGAGACGCGCTGGGGGCTCGACGAGTACGACGTCGCGAACCAGGGCCTAATCTCACATCACGTCACGCTCGTCGACGAGAAGATCGAGCGCAACTCGATCCCGTTCCGCTACGTCTGGCCGGCGGAGCTGGACCTGATGGCGGAGCTCGCCGGGATGACCCTCCGCGAGCGCTGGAGCGGCTGGCAGCACGAGCCCTTCACCAGCGAGAGCGACAAGCACGTCTCGGTCTGGGAGAAGAGCTAGGAGACGAGCTCGAGCCGCTCGTTCGGACGAAAGCGGCGGCCCACCTTCGCGGCCGGGCGGCCGTCCGTCAGGACGATGTCGCCGGTGAAGTCGTTCTGGCCGCGGATCAGCGAGCCGACCCCATACCTCACCCACCCCCCCTTCAACTCCATCTTCTCCCCCCCCCCCCGCTCGCGATCGCCTCGTCGATCCCGCCCAGCATCGCGGCGTTCCGCTGGAAGACCTGCATCACGACCCGCGGGTGGCGGCCGTCGGCGAGCAGCGTCTCGCGCGTGTGGTTGAAGTAGGCGTCGGTGTAGTAGCCCTCCCGCAGCTTCTCCACCTCGAGTTCGAAGATCTCCGGGGGCAGCCTTTCGGTGCGCTCCCGCGTCGCCATCAGCGTTCGAGCTCGAGGCACGCAGCGAGCGCCGCTTCCGCGACCTCGAGCTGCGCCGGCGAGGGCTCGGCGGTCGCGATCCGGTGCTGCAGCTCGTGCCCGGGCCGCGCGAGCGCCTTCGAGAGCGGGTGATCCGGATGCTTCGTCATCCACGCGAACACCTCGACGGCAGCACCGACCGCGCCGATCGAGCTCGCCATGCGAGCCGATCCGCGGTACCTGGCAGGGGCGCGCGCGGCGAGGACATTGCCGGCGGCGGACGCCGCGAGTAGCGGCCCGATCAGGTGCGAGCCGCAGCGCTCGTGCTCCTTCGCGCGCTTGACGCCGTGCTCGTAGGTGCCGATCGAGACGTGCTCGGCGCCGTGGTAGGCGGCGAGCTCGCCGCCGCGCAGCGCGAGGAGGGCCGGGGTGAGCGAGAGCGCGCCGGCGAGGAGCTCCCGCGCCACGTCGCCGAGCCGGTGCGAGCGGCGAACGAGCTGCACCGTCGTCGCGCTCGCGAACGTCGCCGCGAGGATCGAGGGCCGTTCGAACGGGAGTCGCGCCTCGGGAAGCTTGCGCCGGAGCTCGGGCAGGAAGGCGAACGACTCGATCAGCTTGATCGGCCCGCGCAGGAACGGCTGCTGCAGGCGCGGCGCGAGCACGCGCTTGCGCGCGGACGCGATCTTGATCTCCCCGGCCTCGGTGCGGATCGCGCAGGCCCACGAGGTCGGGCCGTGCACGAGGACGCCGTTCGAGAGCGCCATCCCTCCGAGCCGCACCTTCTTGTCCCTCGCGGGCTTCTCGCTGATGGCCTTCTCGCTCATTGCCCCAGAGTAGCCTCAGCACGCAGCGCCGCCTGGAGCTCGTCCGCGGCGGGGCCTCGTCCGAGCGCCTCTCCGTCGAGCTCCGTGACGGGCATCACCTCGCGCACGGAGGACGAGGTGAACGCCTCGTCGGCGCCGGCGAGGTCGGCCAGCGGGAAGGTTCCCTCCACGACCTCGTAGTCGAGCCCGCCGGCCAGCTCGAGCACCGCCGCCCGCGTCACGCCCGCGAGGATCCCGAGCTCGAGCGCGGGGGTGTAGAGCGTTCGCTCGCGCCGCCACCAGATGTTGGTCGTCGGCCCCTCGAGCACGACTCCGTCGCGGTCGACGAAGACGGCGTCGTCGGAGCCCTGGCGCCTCGCCTCGGCCTCGGCGGCCATGTTGACCGCGTAGCTCGTCGACTTCACGCCCGGCAGGAGCCACGGCTCCTCGGCGCGGACTCCGCGCAGCGAGATCAGCCGCTGGCCTCGCTCGCGGAGCGCGTCGTAGTGGGTGGGGAGCGAGCTGACGAGCGCGAGCGCGGTGGGCGCCCCCTCGCCGTTCCCGGGCGTCCAGAAGAGGCGGAGGGATGCGTCGCCCGTGTCGGCGGCGCCGATCGCCTGGGCCGCGAGCTCGGCGAGCTCGAGGACGTTCGCCGCCGGCAGGCCGATCCGCTCGGCCGACTGTGCCAGCCGCGCGAGATGCTCGGTGAGCCGGTAGGGGTTGCGGCCGTAGACGCGCACCGTCTCGAAGGCTGCGCGGCCGCGGAGCAGCGCCTCGTCGTCGGCCCGCAGCACCGGCTCATCCGGATCGACGAGGCCGCGGCCGCCGACCGCGACGGCGAGCAGCGTCATGCGTTCACCTCGAGCGAGGCACCGACGGCGGCGAGGAGCGGTCGCGCCTTCGTCCACGACTCCTCGATCTCCTCGTGCGGGTCGGAGTCCCAGACGATTCCGCCGCCGACCCAGACGTGGATCCGGCCGTCTGCGATCGCGAACGTGCGGATCGTCAGCGCGAGCTCGAGGTCGCCGTTCCCGCGCACCGTGCCGAGCGCACCCATCGCGGCGCCGCGGCCGACGGGCTCGAGCCGCGCGATCTCGTCGAGCGCTGCGAGCTTCGGCGCGCCGGTGACGGAGCCGCCGGGGAAGGTGGCGGCGAGAAGCTCGGCGAGCGAGACGTCCTCACGCAGGGTCCCTTCGACCCGCGAGACGAGGTGGGTGACGCCCGCGAGCTCGCGCTCGGTCATCAGCTCCGGCCACCGCACAGAGCCGGGCTCGCAGACACGCGAGAGGTCGTTGCGCTCGAGATCGACGATCATCACGTGCTCGGCCTCGTCTTTCGCGCCCTCGACGTGCTCGCCGAGCGGCCGCGTGCCCTTGATCGGCATCGTCCAGACGCGCCGGCCGTGGCGGGCGAGGAAGAGCTCCGGCGAGGCGGAGACGATCGCCCAGCCCTCGCCGGCGAGAGAGGGCGCGAGCGGGCGGAACGGCGCGAGCGCGGCGACGAGGGCCGCCGGGTCACCCTCGAAGTCGGCGGCAAGATGCTGGACGAGGTTGACCTGGTAGACGTCGCCGCGCTCGATCGCTGCCCGCACCTCCTCGACGGCGGCGGCGTACTCCTCGTCCGTCCAGCTGCGCCGCCAGCGACCGATCTGCGACCGTCCGCTCCGGCCATGTCCCAGGGACAGACCCTGGGACAGGTCTTGGTGCGACGCGTCTCGAACGGACACGGCCGCGAGGGGGAGCCGGCACGGCTCCGGCGGAGACGGAGCAGCCGAGCGCCGCAGCGGCTCCGAGAGGCCGTAGCCGAGGTAGACGTCCGCGACGAGCTCCTCGCCGCCCGCGGCGAAGAAGCCGTGCTCGCGCAGATACGCCTCGATCCGGGCAAAGGCTCCGTCCGGCGACCAGAGCTCGAGCACGATCCCGGCCTCTTACTGGAGCGGCGAGCGCGCGAGCTCGCGGAGGAACTCGACGCCGAGCTCGAGGTCGTCGACGTGGACGCGCTCGTCCGCCGAATGGATCAGCCGCGCGGCCAGCTCGGGATCCATCGTCCGCATCGGGAAGAAGCCGTACGCGACGGTGCCGAAGGCGTCGCGCAGCCAGTGCGAGTCGGTGAAACCGGCGCAGCAGACCGGCGCGAGCCGTGCCCCGGGCTCGATTCCGTCCACCCAACCCTCGATCGCGCGCCAGAACGGCGTCTCCATGGGCGAGCGCGTTCCGCCCCAGCGCTCCAGGAACTCGAGCTCGTAGTCGGCGTCGCCCACACCCGTTCGATCCAGCACGCCGCGGATGATCGGCTCGACGTCCTCGGGTGTCTGCCCCGGCAGGATCCGGCAGTCGACGGTGACATCGCAGGTCGCCGGGATCACGTTCCGTCGCTCGGATGCGGCGATGATCGTCGGCGAGAGGGTCAGCGAGAGCAGCGGCTCGACCAGCTCCACGGCGACCGCCCCGACCTCCGAGAGGCGGGCGAGAACCTGCTCCGGCGGCGGCCGCTCGCCGAGCACGGCGTCGAGGAACGCCTCGACCTCGGGGATCAGCTCGGGCTCCGGTCGATAGGCGCCGAGCGCTTCGATCAGCGGCGCCGCCTTGACGAGCGCGTTGTCGGCGATTCCCGGCGCGGAGGCGTGGCCGCTCCGCCCGTGCACCCGCAGCCGGAACGGCGCGGTCATCTTCTCCGCACTCGCGCAGAGGTAGTACGGCTTACCACCGAGCTCCACGCGCTCGCCACCGCCCTCGTTCACCGCGTATTCGACGCGCACGGCGTCCGGGTGCTCGGCGCAGAGCCACTCGAGCCCGAACGACTCGCCAACCTCCTCGTCGGCAGCCGCGATGAAGACGAGGTCGCCGGCCGGCTCGAAACCCTCACGCGCGAGCGACGCGAACGCGACCGCGCTCGCCGCAACCTGATTCTTCATGTCGAGCGCGCCGCGGCCCCAGACGTGCTCGTCGGCAAGGTCGCCCGACCAGGGATCGCGCGACCACTCACCCGGATCGGCGACGACAGTGTCTGTATGACTGAGGAAGGCGAGGCTCGGCCCGTCGCCGCCCGGGATCCGCGCGACGAGATTCGCTCGCTCCGGCGTGCGCGCATAGAGCTCGCACTCGACCCCGTGCCCGGCGAGGTAGTCGCGGAGCGCGTGTGCGGCGATCGTCTCGTTGCCGGGCGGATTGACGGTGTTCAGCCGGATTAGTGTCTGGAGCAGGCCCACGGCCTCGTCGCGAAGGCTCATCGCCGGGTCCCGACGACGAGGAGGTAGTCGTTCGGGTAGCGGACGCCTTCCGAGTCGCGATAGCGCTCGTAGAGGTCGACGAAGGCGTTCCGCAGCGCAGGACGCCGCTCCTCGGGCAGCGACTCGAGGAGCGCCTTCAGCGGCGGCGCCGACGTCGAGTAGAGGCGCCAGACCTCGGCGCCGTTCCGTCCGGTCACCCACCACGTGTGCCGTTCGACCTCGAGCCCAAACGAGTCGCCCAGCAAGCGCTCGAGGCTGTTGGCCTCGCCCCAGGAATCCGGCGGGAAGGTGCTTCGGCCGGTGAACGGCTCGTAGATCGCGGCAACGTCCTCGTCCGGCACCCAGGTCGTGAGGCCGAGCCGGCCGCCGGGCCTGCAGACGCGCGCGAGCTCAGCCGCGGCTGCCGCCGGCTCCGGCGCGAAGATGACTCCGAAGGCGGAGGCGACGACGTCGAACGATCCGTCCTCGTACGGCAGAGACCGAGCGTCGGCGACATCGAACGCGATCATCTCCGAGCCGGCCGCGGCCCGTGCCTTCTCGATCATCGCGGGAGCGAGATCGCACGCGGTCACGGCAGCGCCCGCTCGGACCGCGCGAATCGCCACCGCGCCCGTTCCCGTCGCGACATCGAGGAAGCGCTCACCCGAGGTCGGCGCCAGCCGCTCGACCAGCTCGTCGTGAATCGGAGCCAGCAGATCCGCGAGCCGCTCGTACGTGCCCTCGCCCCACCACACGGCGGCGTTGCTCACGACTGCTGCGAGAGCGCCGTCAGGTCGTTCCTGGCGCGCCAGAGCTCAGGGAAGAACGTGTGGTGGATCAGGCGGCCAAGGACCTCGACCGGCGTCCCCTGGGTCCCGACCACCGAATCGCCGATCACGCGGGCGACGACCTTGTAATGACGCACGCGCCACATCGAGATCCGCTCGTCCCACTCCATCAGCGCCTCGGCGAGCTGGTAGAGGAGCTCCCGCTCGCGGCCCTGCACGTAGATGTCGACGACGCTCAGGCCCTCCTGCTCGCGGAGCGCGTGGAACGCCTGCCCGAGCGCGGGTGTGACGCGCCGGATCTCGCGCCAGCCAGGCGAGTCGAAGCCGCTCCCGTGCCCGAGCACCTTGCGGATCTCTTGGTACTCCCACGGCGACATCTGCTCGAGCATGTCGAGCTGCGTCGTCGCGTAGACAAGGCAGAGCGAGGCGCGCCGCAATAGGCGCAGCGCCGGCTCCTGCTCGGCTCGGCCGAGGTGCGCGACCGCCTCCTCGACGTCGTTCCAGGCGAGCTTGAGCCACAGCTCCGACGACTGGTGCACGACCTGGAAGAGGAGCTCGTCGCGATGCACCCACTCGTCCGGGCCCTTCTGAAGCGCGAGCAGGCCGACCGTGTTCAGATAGCGCTCGTAGTCGCTCCCTGCGTCGCCCGGCAGGATCGGCTGGGAGAAGTCCTCTGCCTCGGAGGGGGCCTCGTGGGTCGCCACGGCCGGAGCATACTTCGCCCATGTCCGATCTCTTCGCAGACGCCGCGCGGGAGCGCTCGGCGGCTTACGCGCCGCTCGCCCAGCGCGTGCGGCCGCGCACCCTCGACGAGCTCGTCGGCCAGCAGCACGTGCTCGGGCGCGGCTCGGCGCTGCGCCGCTCGATCGAGGAGGATCGACTCCGCTCGCTGATCCTCTACGGCCCGCCGGGCGTCGGCAAGACGACGCTCGCGCGGATCGTCGCGGAGACGACCGGCGCGGCGTTCGAGGAGCTGTCCGCCGTCTCGGCCCGCGTGGACGACGTCCGCCGAGTCCTGCAAGCCGCGCGCGACCGGCTCGGCGGGAACGGGCAGCGGACGATCCTCTTCCTGGACGAGATCCATCGCTTCAACAAGGCGCAGCAGGACGCGCTCCTGCCATCGGTCGAGGACGGCCTCCTGATCCTGATCGGGGCAACGACCGAGAACCCCTATTTCGAGGTCAACTCGGCGCTGCTCTCCCGCTGCCAGGTGGTCGAGCTGGAGGCGCTCGGCGAGGAGGAGCTGCTGGAGGTCGTGCGGCGCGGCGCCGAAGCGATCGGCGCGGAGGTGCCGGGCGATGTCGCCGTGACGATCGCGCGCCGCGCCGGCGGCGACGCTCGCACCGCCCTCAACACGGTCGAGCTCGCCTGGGAGACGGCGGTCGCCGAGGGAGTCCCGCTCGAGGAGCGCCACGTCGACGACGCCGCCCGCAAGCGCCCGCTCCGCTACGACAAGGGCGCCGACCAGCACTACGACTTCGTCTCGGCCTTCATCAAGTCGATGCGCGGCTCCGACCCGGACGCGGCGGTCTACTACCTCGCCGCGATGCTCGAAGGCGGCGAGGATCCCCGCTTCATCGTCCGCCGGATGGTGATCTTCGCGTCAGAGGACGTCGGCAACGCCGATCCGCGCGCGCTCCAGGTCGCGGTCGCCGCCGCGCACGCGCTCGAGCACGTCGGCCTGCCGGAGGCGCAGCTCAACCTCTCGCAGGCGGCGATCTACCTCGCGCGCGCCCCGAAATCGAAGGCGAGCGCGCTCGCGATCTGGGAGGCGCGCGAGGACGTGCGGAAGGGCGGCAACCTCCGGCCGCCGGCGATGCTCCGCGACGCGCACTACGCGGGGGCGAAGAAGCTCGGGCACGGTGAGGGCTACATCGACCCGCACACGGATCCGCGCGGCTTCGAGCTCGACTACCTCCCCGAGGAGCTGCGCGGGCGGCGGTACTATCGCCCCGGCGGCGAAGGCGATGAGGGGGACGAGCGTGATCGAGACCGGCAGCGAGGCGCCTGACTTCGACCTGGAGGTCGACGGCTCGGAGCGCGTGCGGCTCGACGACTTCCGGGGGCGGCGCAACGTCCTGCTCGTCTTCCATCCCTTCGCGTTCACCCCGGTCTGCGAGGACGAGGCGCGCGACCTGGAGGAGAATCACGGCTCGTTCGAAGAGGCCGAGACGGAGGTGGTGCTCGTGTCGTGCGACACGGCTCCTGCGCGCCAGGCCTGGAAGCGGGAGCTCGGGCTGAGCTACACGCTCGCCTCGGACTTCTGGCCTCACGGCGCCGCGGCGAGGGCGTACGGCGTCTTCGACGAGTCGACCGGGGCCGCGATTCGCGGCACCTTCCTGATCGACAAGCAAGGCGTCGTCGTCTGGTCGCTCGTCAACGACGCCGACACGCGCCGCACCGAGCTCGCGTCCGCGCCGCTGGCGCCGGCCGGCTCGTGACCCTGCACAGCTACGAATGGGGCGAGCGCGGCTCGCCGGTCGTCGCCTGCCTGCACGGGATCACGAGCCACGGACGCCACTTCGCAAAGCTGGCCGAGCGGCTCGCCCCGCGCTTCCACGTCGTCGCTCTCGACCTGCGCGGGCACGGAGGCTCGGAGTACGAGCCGCCCTGGAACCTCGAGCAGCACGTGGAGGATGCGCTCGACACGCTCCAGGAGCACGGCCTCGTCGACGAGCCCATCCGCTGGATCGGGCACTCGTTCGGCGGCCGGATCGCCTTCGAGGTCGCCGCCGCCGCGCCCGAGGCGGTCGAGCGCCTGGTTCTGCTCGATCCTGCGCTCCTGATCTCCGGCAACGCGGCCCTGAACGGGGCGGAGGGTGCGCGGGTCGATCGCTCGTATGCGAGCTTCGAGGAGGCGATCGACCGCCGCTTCGAGGAAAGCCGGCTCTCACGGGCGCCGCGCGAGCTCGTCGCATCGGAGCTGCGCGAGCATCTGGTCGAGGAGCGCGACGGCCGCTGGCGCTACCGCTATCTCCAGAGCGCCGTGATCGCCGCCTACGGCGAGATGAGCCGCGAGCCGCCGCCGTTCGAGCTCGCCCGCGTCCCGACGCTCCTCGTGCTGGGCGAGGAGTCGTACATCCCGTACGACCACCTGCTCGACGCGCACATGGCCGTTCTCGGCGAGGAGCTCGAGGTCGTCCGCGTCCCAGGCGGCCACACCGTGCTCTGGGACGCGTTCGAGGAGACCGTCGCCGCCCTCGAGCGGTTTCTCTAGGCCGCGAGCGCCTGGCGCTCGCCGACGGCCGCCGCGAGCGCGTCGACGACCGCGCGGAGCTCGGCGAGGAGCTCGGCGTCGACGCCGTCCGCGAGCCGGGTGTCCGCCTTCGCGACAGCCACCGTGTCCTCGAGCGTGCGGGCGCCCAGGGCGCCCAGCACCTTGCGCGTCTCCGCCGCCGCCCAGACGCCGCCGAACATGCCGGTGCTCGACGAGAGCACCGCGACGGGCTTGTTCCGGACCGGCGACTCGACGAGCGGCCGCGAGGCCCAGTCGAGCGCGTTCTTGAGCACGCCGGGGATCGAGGAGTTGTACTCGGGCGTCGAGATCAGGATCCCGTCGGCCTCGGCGAGCGCCCGCTTGAAGCGCTCGACCGCGAGCGGCAGCTCGCCCGGGACGTCGTCGTCGGCGTCGTAGGGCGGGATCTCCTTCAGCCCGTGGTAGAGCTCGACGTCGACCCCGTCGGGCGCCGCCGCGGCGGCCCCGCGCAGGAGGTCCGTGTTGTGCGACCCCTGGCGGAGGCTGCCGCTGAGCGCGAGGATCTTCATTACGACTGGACGAGCGCGAGGTTGGCGGTGATCAGGACGTCGTCGGCGAGCATCTGGCCGCCGCCGGGGAGCTCGGCGCTCCAGTCGATTCCGAAGTCGCGGCGGTTGATCGTGGTCTCGAGATCGAGGCCGAGCCGCTGCTTGCCGTAGCCGTCGGTGATCGGCCCGGCGATCGTGCCGGCGAGCTCGACCGGACGGGTCTCGCCTCGAAGGGTCAGGTCGCCGGCGATCGAGACAGCGTCGCCGTCGCGCTCGATCGAGCTGGAGACGAAGCGAAGCTGCGGAAACCGCTCTGCGTCGAAGAAGTCCGGGCGTCTGGAGGTGTCCGACGAGGTTCGGATCGTCCACCTCGACGCTCGAGACGTCGGCTCTGCCTTCGAGCCGTCCGGCGACGAGCTCCGCGTCGTAGGCACCGAAGCTGCCCTTGAACGTCATCACGCCGCTGTGCTTGACGGCGAAGCCGATGCTCGAGTGGACAGGGTCGAGGCCGAACGTGCCGGTCGGAATGGCGGTGGTCTCAGGGGCGGTGGTGTGTGCTGTGCTCATTGCAACTCCCTCTCAGGTCGTGTATTCTTTGAGTGCTCAACAACTATAGAGGCAAAACATTGAGTCGTCAAGTATCTGGATCGCAACTCCTAGAGCCACGAGCCATAGAGCTCGAGGCGTTCGCCCGCCTGATGCGGGCCCAGACGATCCTGCGCCGGGAGCTCGAGGCCGAATCGCTGACCCCCCGCGGGCTGACGATCAACGACTTCGAGACGCTGCTCCATCTCTCGCAGGCCGATGATCAGCGCCTGCGCCGGACCGACCTCGTCCGCCTGCTGATGCTGACGCCGTCGGGCGTGACCCGGCTCCTGGAGGGTCTCAATGAGGCAGGCCTGACGGAGAACCGCGTCTGCGACGGCGACGCTCGGGTCACCTGGGCGAAGCTGACGGCGGAAGGCGCCGAGACCCTCGCCTGCGTCCGCGCAACCCACACGGAGCGCCTGCGCTCGCTCTTCCGCGAGACCCTGAGCGAGGACGAGGTCGCGCAGCTCTCGGAACTGCTCGGCCGGCTCCCGGGCGTCGGCCCGGGCTCCTGCGCCGGCTAGTCGATCAGCTCGCGGCCCGGGCGCGCTCCCTCATCTGGGCAAGCAGCTCCCGCAGAAACTCGTCCGTCGAATGCTCGTTCTGGGCCGACTCCTCGAGGCCGGCCACGATCGTCCGGTAGGAGACAGCGTGGTGCAGGGGCCTGACGACCGCCGCGAGCTCGACCGCCTCCTGCAGGACCTCCGGCTCGGCTTCGCCGTCCCAGCCCTCGAGGTACGCGTTCAAGAGGACTGCTCGACTCGTCTCGTCGGGCTCCCACTGGAGCGAGATCAGATCGAGAAACGGATGCGAGATGCACGCGTCCGTCCAGTCGAAGTAGACGAGCTCCCCGTTCAGGCGGGCGACGTTCAGCATGTGCAGATCGCCGTGGAGCAGCGTCGCCGGGAGCCCGAGAGCGTCCAGCCGCCTGCAGAGCTGCTTGAGCGCCGGCTCCAGCCGTCGCAACTCGACGGTCTCGTCGACGGTGAACCGAGCAGTCGCCACCGGATCGTGGAGCAGTGGGTGGATCTGGGCCTCCAGGACCTCGAGCCGACGATCGAGGCAGCCGTCGGCCAGGAGCTCGTCCGTGAGGGCGGCACTCCGGCGCTGCAGGCCGGCGAAGCGGCGGAGTGCGTCAGTTCGCGTCCCCAGCGGCGCGTTCCAGTCGAAGAGCTCGTCGAACTCCGGGAGCAGGAGCCAGCCTCGCTCCGGCTCGACCGCCAGCGGCGCCGGAACATAGCCGGGGAAGCGCTCGGCCAGCCGTGCCGTCACGATCCCCTCCTCGACGAAGAGCGGCAGCCGCGCAGGCACCTTGAAGTACATCGTGGGCCCGTTCGTCCGGACACGCAGGACGGACGAGATGCTCCAGTGCTTGACCTGCTCGATCCCGACGAGGACGTGCCCGAGCCGCTTGGTCTCGCCGTGGATCCAATCGCGAACATCGGCGGCCCAACCCGTTCGCGCCCACGGCGGGCGCTGCTCCGGGATCGCGCCTGAGCCCAGCTCGTCGAGGTAGGAGCGCAGGAGCGGCCGGTCGGCGTCGTCGACGCGGAGCCGGTCGAGGTCAGCCGACTCGACCCAGCGCCCGTGCGACGGGGTCTCCCACAGCGGATCGACGAGCTCGAGCTCGAACACGGCGTCGAGCCGCTGCGCCTCCTCGTGCTCCTCGAAGCGGAGCTGCCGCAGGAGCCAGGGTCTCGTCCCGAGCCGGCGCTCGAATGCCGAGACCACCGTCGCCGCGTTCGCGACCCAGACGGCCTCCTTGACGACGACGCGAGGCACTCGCCAGACGCGCGTCGCTCCGGAGCAGCAGGATGCGAGGCTCGGACGGATGGCGAAGCACCCCGGCGAGGTGCGAGCGCCAGGGCATCAGCGGCTAGCCGACCGCGTACTCGTCCGCGATCGCGAGCACCTCGTCGAGCGTCGCGAGGCCCTCGTCGAGCTCCTCGCGGGTGATCGTCAGCGGCGGGCAGACCATGACGACGTTCCAGTGGGTCATCAGGTAGAGCCCCTTCTCGAGCGCCGCCTTCGCCAGCCGCGCGACCGGCGCGGCAGCCTCGCCGCCCGCGTTGAAGGGGACGAGCGGCTCGCGCGTCTCCCGGTTCTTGACCAGCTCGAGCCCCCAGAAGAGGCCGAGGCCGCGCACCTCGCCGATCGACGGATGCTTCTCGGCGAGCGCGGGGAGCGCCGTCGCCAGGTACTCCCCGTGCTCGGCCGCGTTCTCGACGATCCCCTCCTCGCGGAAGGCCTCGATCGAGGCGACGGCCGAGGCGCAGGCGAGCGGGTGCCCGCTGTACGTCAGCCCGCCGGCCAGGAACTTGTCGCGGATCCACGCGGAGATCGGCTCGGAGACGGTCATCGCGCCGAGCGGGACGTAGCCGGAGTTGATCCCCTTCGCCATCGTCAGGATGTCGGGGACGACGTCCCAGTTGTCGCAGGCGAACCAGCGGCCGGTGCGGCCGAAGCCGGCCATCACCTCGTCGAGGATCAGCAGGATCCCGTGCCGGTCGCAGGTCTCGCGGATCGCGCGGAGGTAGCCGTCGGGCGGCGGGATCACGCCGTTCGTGCCGGTGACCGTCTCGAGGATCACGGCGGCGACGGTGTGCGCGCCCTCGTACTGGAGGATCTCCTCGAGGTGCGGCGCGCCGGTGCAGACGGGGCACGGATCGGGATGGCCGGCGGGACAGCGGTAGGTGTAGGGGTCGAGCATCCGGACGACGCCGGAGATCCCCGGCTCCGCGTGCCAGCGGCGCGGGTCGCCTGTCAGCGTCATCGCGCCGGCCGTCGCGCCGTGGTAGGAGCGATAGCGGGCGATGATCTTGTGGCGGCCGGTGTACCAGCGGGCGAGCTTGATCGCGTTCTCGTTCGCCTCGGCGCCGCCGTTCGTGAAGAAGGACATCTTGAGGTCGCCCGGCGTGACCTCGGAGAGCAGGCGCCCGAGCTGCGAGCGCGGCTCGGTCGCCATCGGCGGGCCGATCGTGCAGAGCCGCTCGGCCTGCTCCTTGATCGCCGCGATCAGCTTCGGATGCCCGTAGCCGATCGAGACGTTGACGAGCTGCGAGGCGAAATCGAGGTAGCGCTTGCCCTCGTAGTCCCAGAAGTAGCGCCCCTCGGCGCCGGCGACCGGGATCGGGTTGATCGCGTCCTGGACCGACCAGGAGTGGAGGACGTACTCCTTGGCATCCGCGCGAACCTGCTCGCCGAGCTCCGCGTTCGTCTCGATCGTCGCCATCGCGCTGATCCTAAACGCAGAGCCCCTAAATGCAGAGCGCGGGACTGAAAGCCTGATGGCCGCGCCCGACGTGGCAGCGCTGCTCCCACCGTGCCGAGACGAGCTTCCAGCGCTCGCCGTCCGGCTCGAGCTCGAGGACGAAGCGCTCGGCCTCGACCGAGTCGTCCTGGAGATCCTCTCGGAGGAGAGTTACCTCCGAGCCGTCCACGCTGGCCTCGCCCTCGAGCTCGCCGAGATACTCGCGCGCCAGCGCTTCCGGATCGCGCTCCCAATCCTCGTCGACGGCGTCCGCGTGCTCCTGGAACGCGTTCACCTCGAGCACGCCGTCGCTCGGCCGCAGCTCCGCAGGTCCCGACCAGTCCGGGTGCGTCGGCGACGTCCCGCACGCGGCGAGCAGGAGCACCGGGATCACGGTGACGAGGCGGAGCACGCCGCGATCATCGCGCCCCTGTGTGAAGAGTTGATGAGCGATACGCTCCTCTCGATCACCTTCAGGAGGTAGACGGATGACCGAGCTCGCAGCAGCCCCCGCCGAGACCCGAACCGAGACGAAGCGCGTCAACCACTGGATCGGCGGCGCGGCCGTCGCCGGCGAGTCCGGCCGCAGCGGCGCCGTTTGGAATCCCGCGACGGGCGAGCAGTCCGGCGCCGTCGACTTCGCCTCCGTCGAGGAGATCGACCGCGCAGTCGCCGCGGCCAAGGCGGCGTTCCCCGCCTGGCGCGCGACCTCGCTCTCGCGCAAGTCCGAGATCTACTTCCGGATCCGCAAGCTCCTCGACGAGCATCGCGAGGACCTCGCCCGGCTGCTGACGGCCGAGCACGGCAAGGTGCTCTCCGACGCGATGGGCGAGGTCGCGCGCGGGCTCGAGGTGATCGAGTTCGCCTGCGGGATCCCGCACCTCCTCAAGGGCAGCTTCTCCGAGCAGGCCTCGACCGGGATCGACGTCTACTCGATCCGCCAGCCGCTCGGCGTCGTGGCCGGGATCACGCCGTTCAACTTCCCGGCGATGGTCCCGATGTGGATGTGGGGGCCGGCGCTCGCATGCGGGAACACGTTCGTGCTGAAGCCGTCGGAGAAGGATCCGTCCGCGTCGATCCTGACGGCCGAGCTGCTCAAGGAGGCGGGGGTTCCCGACGGCGTCTTCAACGTCGTCCACGGGGACAAGGTCGCGGTCGACCGGATCCTCGAGCACCCGGACATCGCCGCCGTCAGCTTCGTCGGCTCGACCCCGATCGCCCGTTACATCTACGAGACGGGGACGAAGCACGGCAAGCGCGTCCAGGCGCTCGGCGGCGCCAAGAACCACATGATCGTCCTGCCCGACGCCGACCTCGAGATGGCAGCCGATGCAGCGGTCAGCGCCGCGTACGGCTCGGCCGGCGAGCGCTGCATGGCGATCTCCCAGGTCGTCGCGGTCGGCGGAGTCGGCGACGACCTCGTGGCGGCGATCAAGGAGCGGCTGCCGAAGATCAAGGTCGGCAACGGGCTCGACGAGGGCGTCGAGATGGGCCCGCTCGTTACCGCGGAGCACCGCGACAAGGTCGCCGGCTACGTCGAGGGCGCGAGCGCGCAGGGCGCGACGGTCGTCACCGACGGCCGCGACACCGCGCCGGAAGGTGACGGCTTCTTCCTCGGCGTCACCCTGCTCGACGACGTCACGCCCGAGATGGACGCCTACAAGGACGAGATCTTCGGCCCCGTGCTCGGCGTCACCCGCGTCGACACCTACGACGAGGCGCTGACGCTCGTGAACGAGAACCCCTACGGCAACGGCACCGCGATCTTCACCCGCGACGGCGGAGTCGCCCGCCAGTTCCAGTTCGACGTCGAGGCGGGGATGGTCGGCGTCAACGTGCCGATCCCGGTGCCCGTCGCCTACTACTCGTTCGGCGGCTGGAAGGCGAGCCTCTTCGGGGACACGCACATCTACGGGCCGGAAGGGATCAACTTCTACACCCGCGGCAAGGTCGTCACCTCGCGCTGGCCCGACCCGGCCACCTCGAAGGTCGACCTGGGCTTCCCGCAGACGCGCTAGCCGAACGGCGAACCCGCGAGCAGCTTGAAGAACGGGTTCCGAGCGTCCAGGATGTGACGATGGCGACTGCGGCTGCCGAGGGCGTGTCTCTGCTCGAGCGGGACGACGCCCTCGCGAGCCTGCACCAGGCGCTGACGGAATCCGCGGCGGGCAGCGGCAGGCTCGTGCTCGTGGCAGGCGAGGCGGGGGTGGGCAAGACCTCCCTCGTCCGGGCCTTCTGCGCTGAGCTCGACCGGGACGTCCCCGTGCTCCGGGGTGGGTGCGACGCGCTCTTCACGCCACGGCCGCTCGGCCCCTTTCTCGAGCTCGCCGCGGACGCGAGCGGGAGTCTCCGCGCAGCGTCCGCTGCTGGTGCAGCGCCGCATGCGCTCGTCGACGCGCTGGTGGAGGAAGCGACAGTCGGAGCCGACCGTCGTCGTCCTCGAGGACGTCCACTGGGCCGACGAGGCGAGCCTCGATGCGCTCCGCGTGCTGGCCCGGAGGGTCGAACGCTCGACGCTGCTCGTGCTCGCGACCTTCCGCGACGACCTCGACCGGATGCACCCGCTCCGGATCGTGCTCGGCGAGCTGGCGACGCGGCCGACGGTGCATCGAATCGCGCTCGAGCCGCTCTCGGAGACGTCGGTTGCCGCGCTTGCGGCGGAGGCTGACGTCGACGCCGGCGAGCTCCACCGCAGTACCGGCGGCAACCCCTTTTTCGTCACCGAGGTGCTCGCCTCCGGGAATGGTGCGATCCCCGAGACGGTCAGGGACGCTGTCCTTGCCCGCGTCGCCTCGCTGAGCGACCCCGCACGAGCGCTACTCGAAGCCGTCGCGATCGTGCCGCAGCGGGTCGAGCTCTGGCTGCTGGAGGCGCTGGCGCCTACCTGCATCGACACGCTCGAGGAATGCCTCGTCACGGGAACGCTTCGTGCGAGCAACGGCGGGGTCGAGTTCAGGCACGATCTTGCGCGCCGCGCGGTCGAAGAGTCGATCGAGCCGCGCCGAGCCGCCGGCTTGCACCGCCTCGCGGTCGCGGCGCTCGAGCAGCCGCCTGTCGGCGCACCCGATCCGGCTCGGCTCGCCCACCATGCCGAAGCCGCTGCCGAAGCCGAGCCGGCTCTGCGCTATGCGATCGCCGCAGCCGGGCGCTCCGAGGCGCTCGGTGCGCATCGCGAGGCGGCAGCTCAGTACGCCCGCGCGCTCCGCTTCGCGGACGGTCTCTCCGACGAGGAGCGCGCCTCGCTGCTCGAGCGCCAGTCCGACTCGCTCTACAACACCGACGAGCAGGTACAGGCGATCGACGCGCTCGAAGCAGCGATCGCGCTCCATCGGCGCGCCGGCAACGTGCTGGCCGAGGCGGTCGACCTGGCCCGGGTCGTGCCGATGTTGACGTGCCGCGGCCTGTTTCGGGAGGCTGAGGAGGCGGCAGCGACTGCGCTCCACCTGCTCGAGCCGCTTCCACCCGGGCCGGAGCATGCAGCCATCTACCAGGCGGTGGCTCGAGCGCGGTTCATCGAGGACGACTTTGCGGGGGCGATCTCCTGGCTCAGACGCGCGTTGAGCCTCCTCGACGAGCGCGACCAGCCGGACCTGTTCGTCGACATCTCGATCTCGGCCGGCACTGGAGAGATGCTCCGCGACGGACCTGGAGCCAGCGGTGCCCTCGAGGCGGCAGTCGATCACGCTCGCCGGGTCGGAATTCACGCTCAAGTCGTCCGCGGGCTCCACAACCTGGCGATCACTGCCGCCGACTACCGGTCGTACGACCTATCGGAGCGCTGGCTTGCGGAAGGCCTCGTGCTCTGCGACGAGCTGGAGCTCGACCTCTGGCGTCTCGCCCTGCTCCAGATCCGAGCGGTCGTCGAACTCGAGCTCGGCCGCTGGGCCGACGCGGCGGCGACCGCGAAGCTGCTCGTCGACGAGCCACGGGACTCTCCCGAGCCGCGGCTGATGGGACTGCTCGTGCTCGCGCTCGTGCGGGCTCGACGTGGCGACCCGGGCGCACGGTCGCTGCTGGACGAGGCGCTCGCGATGGTCTTTCCCGCTCTTGCGGTCGAGCGAGACGGCGAGGTCGCCTGCGCTCTCGCCGAGATCGCGTGGCTCCAGCAGATCCCGGTCGACATCCGGGAGGCAACTCAACCCGTGTTCGACCTGGCCCTCGACCGTCGCTCGGCGGCGTGGATCGCGCGGATCGCGTATTGGCGGGGTAAGCACGGCATCGTCGACGAGCTTCCACCCGATCTCGTAGGTCCGCATGCGCTGCAGCTCGCCGGCGATTGGAAGGCGGCAGCCGCGGGGTGGGCGGCACTCGGCTGCCCGTACGAGGAGGCGCTCGCACTCAGCGAAACGGATGACGAAGGCGGCCTTCGCGAGGCTCTCAGCCGGGCGCGGCAGCTCGGCGCCGGCGCCCTCGCGGCACAGGTCTCGCGGCGGCTTCGCGAGCTCGGTATCCGCGACGTCGCCAGCGGCCCGCGAGCCGCCACGCTTGCGAATCCGGCGGCGCTGACCGCCCGCGAACTCGAGGTGCTGCAGTTGCTCGGCGAAGGCCTTCGAAACGCGGCGATCGCCGAGCGTCTCTTCCTCTCTCCGCGCACGGTCGACCACCACGTCTCCGCGATCCTGCGGAAGCTCCAGGCCGGCAGTCGCGGCGAGGCCGTCGCCCAGGCTGCCCGGCTCGGGTTCATCGAGAATGGGCAGCACGTAGCCGAAAACTAGGCAGTTCCACCGATGTAGCGGCAGGCCGTCGCTCGTAGCGTCGAGGCGTACCCGAACGGAGGAGACGCCGTGGAGACCTACGTGATCCTGCGCCGGAGCGGCTGGCGCACACCCGACGAGCTGCAGGCGGCCGCCGCCCGCTCCACCGAGGAAGGCGACAATACGCCCGACGACATCCGCTGGATCCGCAGCTACGTGCTCGCGGAGCCGGACGGCCAGCTGGGCACCGTCTGCATCTACCAGGCCTCGAGTCCCGAGGCGATCCGCGCCCATGCCTACCGCGCAGGCCTGCCGGTCGACGAGATCGTGGCCGTCGCAGACACCGTCATCGTGCGACCGGATCCGGTTCCGGCCGCTGTCTGAGAGAGGGGAGAGAACATGATGAAGAAGCGACTCACACTGCTCGCGCTCGCTGTGCTGCCCGTGCTCGTAGCGGCGGGAATTGCCGTCGCCGCCGGCGCGTTCGACGGCGCCAAGTCCTCGACCGCCCGCTACCACGACATCGAGCAGGCGAAGGCCGCCGGCTATGTCGCCAAGGTCGTCGACCTCGCCGGGATCGAGTGCATCGAGAGCACCGACGGCTCGGGGGCCATGGGAGTCCACATGCTCAACCCGGAGCTGCTCTTCGACGGCGGCACGATCGACGCCGTACAGCCGGAGCTGCTCGTCTACGAACCCCGCAGCAACGGCACCATGAAGCTCGTCGCGCTCGAGTACCTGGTGCTCGCGGCCGACTGGCAGGGGACCTCGAAGCCGGCGCTCTTCGGGCAGGAGTTCGACACGATCCAGCCGGGCAATCGCTACGGGCTGCCGCTCTCCTACGCGCTGCACGCCTGGATCTGGAAGCCGAACCCGAGTGGGATCCTGAAGCCGTACAACCCGCGCGTCGACTGCGGGGCCTAGTAGCTCGAGTGGCGCGAATGCCGGTGGGAGGCGCTTTCCACCGGCATTCGCACAACTCGCTTAGGCTTCTGCAGGATGGCCGCCTGCCCGAGTTGTGGAGCCGAGAACCGGGAGGGCGCCCGCTTCTGCGACTCGTGCGGCGGCGCCCTCGCCGAGGCCGAGCGTCCTCGGGAGCAGCGGAAGACCGTGACCGTGCTGTTCTGTGACGTGATCGGCTCGACCGCGCGCGCCGAGCAGCTCGATCCGGAAGCGACGCGCGCCACGATGGCGCGGTACTTCGAGACCGCCCGCGCGGCGATCGAGCGTCACGGCGGCACGGTGGAGAAGTTCATCGGCGACGCCGTGATGGCCGTGTTCGGCGTGCCGCAGGTGCACGAGGACGACGCACTTCGTGCCGTGCGCGCCGCGCTGGAGCTCCGCGACTCGGTCGAGATCGAGGTCCGGATCGGCGTCAACACGGGCCAGGTCGTCACCGGCCAAGCAGCCAACGGACAGGGCGACACGCTCGTCACGGGCGACCCCGTCAACGTCGCGGCTCGCCTGGAGCAGGCCGCTGGGATCGGGGAGGTGCTGCTCGGGTCGGATACCTACCGGCTGATCCGCGACGCGGTCGACGTGGAGCTGCTTCCGCCGCTCGAGGCGAAGGGGAAGTCCGAGCCGCTCACGGCCTACCGCCTCGTTGCGATCACCGGAGAGGAGGCGTACATCCGGCGGTTCGACGCGCCTCTCGTCGGCCGTGACCGAGAGTCGCGGTTGCTGGCCGGCGCCTGGGAGCGCGTGCTCTCGGAGCGGGCATGCGCGCTGTTCACGATCCTCGGCCCCGCCGGCGTCGGCAAGTCGCGCCTGGCGCAGGAGTTCCTCGCCGAGATCGACGCGACGGTCGTCAGCGCTCGCTGCCTGTCCTACGGCGAGGGGATCACGTACTGGCCCGCGGTCGAGATCGTCAAGCAACTGCTCGGGGCCGAGCCGCCGGACGATCCCGTCATCGACGCCCTGCTCGGCCACGGACAGGCGGCGACCGACGAGATCGCCTTCGGCGTGCGCAAGCTGCTCGAGGCGCGGGCCGCCGCACGTCCGCTGATCGTGCTCCTGGACGATCTCCATTGGGGCGAGCCGGCGTTCCTCGACCTCGTCGAGCAGGTCGCGGACCTGAGCCGTGACGCGCCGATCCTGCTCCTGTGCCTCGCCCGCCCCGAGCTGCTCGACCGACGGCCGGGCTGGAGCGGCGGCAAGCTCAACGCCACGAGCGTGCTGCTCGAGCCGCTCGCGGACGGACGAGACGGACGAGTTGATCGAGGGACTGCTCGACGGTCATCCCCTCGACATCGGCCTTCGCCGCCGAATCGCGGTGGCGGCCGAAGGCAATCCCCTCTTCGTCGAGGAGATGCTGGCGATGGTGCACGAACTCGGGGCCAGACGAGGTCAGCGTGCCGCCCGACGATCCAGGCGCTGCTGGCCGCGCGGCTCGATCAGCTACCTCGACCCGAGCGGGCGACGCTCGAGCGCGGCGCGGTCGAGGGTCAGGTGTTCCACCGCGGCGCCGTCGAGGCGCTGGCACCCGAGGAGACGCTCAGGTCGCGAGCGCACCTGCTGGGGCTCGTGCGCAAGGAGCTCGTTCGTCCCAGCCCGGCGACGCTGGCCGGCGACGACGCCTTCCGCTTCCGCCATCTGCTGATCCGCGACGCCGCCTACGAGGCGCTGCCGAAGGCGGCCCGCGCCGACCTGCACGAGCGCCTCGCCGGCTGGATCGGCGAGCACGGTGACGATCTCGTCGAGCTCGACGAGATCCTCGGCTACCACCTGGAGCAGGCGGCGCGCTACCGGCTCGAGCTCGGGAAGGCCGGCGCCGGAGCTCGCCGCGCGAGCGGCCGCGCTGCTCGCCGCCGCCGGGGTCCGGGCACTCGACCGGGTCGACATGCACGCGGCAGCAAACCTCCTTACGCGCGCGAGCGAGCTCCTTCAGCCCGACGACGCTGCGCTCGTCCCCGTGCTGGCTGCGCTCGCGGAGGCCCACTACGGCCTGGGCGAGCTCGAGCGCTGCGACGCGCTCATCGCAGAAGCGATCGAGCGTGGAGCAACCCTCGGTCTCGAAGCCCAGGTGGTCGCTCGCGCCAGGATTCTCGGAGTGCTCAGGCGCGGCCACTCCGGAGGCGAGGTGCGCTCGCTCGCTCCGGAGCTCGACCGGATCATCGCCGACCTTCGCGACGTGCGCGACGACGAGAATCTCGCCAGGGCGCACACGGCGCGCGGTTGGCTCTCCTTCTGGGTCGGCCATGTGGATGAGGCAACCGAGGAGGCGCGACGCGCTGATCGAGCACGCGCTGAAAGCGTCGTCGCCGTCACTCGAGGCGGAGGCCGTGGCGCTGATCGTGACGGCGATGCGGTTCGGCCGGACGCCCTGGCCGGAGCTCGAGCGCTTCGTCGACGAGCGGCTCGCAAGCGTGGGGGATCAGCTGGGCGGGCGCCTCGGCGCGGGGCTGCTCGACCGGCGTGGCGTGGCGCTCGCCGCCCGTGGCGACTTCGACGCCGCCCGTGAGTTCTATGCCGGCCTCCGCCAAACGCACCTCGAGCGCGGCATGGCGCTGATCACGACAACGCTCGGCGAGGAGAGCGGCGCGGTCGAGCTTCGCGCGCGCGATTGGGAGGCCGCGGAGCGCATCTTCCGGGAAGCATGGGATTCGCTTGGCGCGGCCGGAGAGCAAGGCTTCCGCTCGACGCAAGGCGCGAACCTCGCACTCGCCCTCGTCCGGCAGCAGCGGCTCGACGAGGCCGCGGCGATTGTCGACGAATGCGAGCAAATGACGTCTGTGGACGATTTCGTGACACATGCCGGCGTGGCGATCGTTCGTGCCCGCATCGCCACCGCGCGAGCTCACCACGACGACGCGGTCGCCTACGCGAGAGCGGCGCTCGAGCCTCCTTGCTCCGACCGACTACCTGGAGTCGACGGCGGATGCCTACGTCGCGCTCGGCGAGGTGCTCCTCGCCGCGGGCAATCGATCCGAGGCGGCGGTCGCGCTCGAGACGGCCGAGGCATTGGCGCTGGAGAAGGGCTCGCTCGTCCTCGCCGGCGACGCGCGGGCGCTGCTCGACGGGATTCCTACGAAGGCTTGACGAGCCGGAACCGAACCTGCCGCTTGGCGACGTCGGCCAGCGTCGAGCTTGACTGGCACGCGCTCGCCGAGCGGCAGCCTCCCCTCGCAGTGGGCGGTGACCGCCGGCTCGGTGAGCTGGACGGTGCCACCGCCGTCGTGCTCGTCCACCTCGACGACGACCGCCTCGAACGTCTCGCCGACCCGGTGCTCGAGGAGCGCCGCTTCGACGGTCGAGATGATCCCGGCCTCGTACTGCTGCGCCTTCCGGTTCGACCGCTCCATCGTCTCTGGCAGCCCCGGCAGCGCAGAATCCGCCCAGTCCGGCACCTGCGTCCCGACGGAGACGGCGACGCAGACCTCACCGACGTAGCGGTCGACGAGCCTCCGGAGCGGCGCGGTCGTATGGGCATACGGCGCGCCGACGCCGGCATGGACCGCCCCGGTCGGAACCTCGTCGTCGAAGGCCGCGTAGCCGGAGCCGCGGAGCAGAACGGTCGACTCGGCGAGGAATGCCGCCTGCGCGGGCACGGTCGGGTCGAGAGTGCGGATCAGGTCGGCGTACGAGAGATCGGAGGGCCAGTCGACACCGAGTGCCTTCGCGGTCCTGCGCAGCCGGTCGACCGCCTTCGGGTCGGCGGTCGGCAGCGTCCGCAGAATCCCGACGTGCGCGCCCAGCATCAGCTCGGCCGCTGCCTGCCCCGCCATCAGCGAGATCTGGGCGTTCCAGCCCTCCACCGGCAGCGGCGCGCGGAAGGCGAGCTCGTAGCCGTTCGCGCCCTGCTCGACCTCCTGCTCGGGGATCGGCAGCGCGATCCCGCCGCGCCGCTCCTCGCGCTCCTGGCGGAGCAGGCCGACCTCCTGCAGCAGGTTCAGCGAATCGCCGGCCCTGCCCTCGTCCAACGAGCGCTGGACGCCCGCGTAGTCGAGCTTCTCGCGACTCCGGACGAGCGCCCGGCGAACGTCGACCTCGATTCCCTCGCCGGAGGCGTCCACCTCCATCGTCCAGAGGATGGCCGGGCGGACCTCCTCGGGCAGGAGGCTGCCGGCGCCCTCGGACAGCGCCGGCGGATAGAGCCGCGCGTTCCCGTCCGGCGCGTAGAGCGTCTGGCCGCGCTTGTGTGCCTCGACGTCCATCGGTCCGCCCGGGGTGACGAACGCAGCGACGTCGGCGATCGCGTAGCGGACGCGGTAGCCCTGACCGCGCCGCTCGAGGTGGAGCGCCTGGTCGAGGTCCATCGACTCCGGCGGGTCGATCGTGACAAACGGGATGGCCGTCTCGTCGTGGTCGGGGAGCCGAGGGGCGCGGACGGAGCGCTCCGCATCGGCCAGCACCTCGTCCGGGAAGTCGAGCGAGACCTCGAGGCTCTCACGCAGCGCCGCAAACGCGGCTGCGATCTCGGCCGCATCGGGCGCGGTCAAGGCGGACGTAGCGAGCCACGCGCGGGAGCCTAGTTGCGCCAGGACAGGTCGGTCGCGCGGAGGCGAAGCGAGATCGAGCGCAGCCCGCCGCCCGTGTGATCGAAGCGCTCGAGGCTCCCCACGTCGAGGACGTGAACGGCGCGTCGGGTGGCGACGGCAAGGAAGCGCTCGTCGCCCGACCAGGCGAACGAGCGCACGTCGCGGAGATGCGGCGGCAGGCTGACCTGCGAGCCGTCGCCGCGGAGGATCACGTCCGGCGTCTGCGTCACGTAGGTGCCGCGCGGGCTTCCGGCAATTGTTCCGCCCGTCCTCCGGATGGAGCCCTGCGTCGCCTCGAGCCGGCCTCTCTCGAAGAAGGCGATCTGGCTCAGCGCGCCGAGCCCGTCGAGCCGTGGGCCGATCCGGATCGAGAGCAGCACGGCGGCCCGCGTCTCGGAGAGCCAGGCGATCCCGTCGACGAGCACGCGCAGAGCCCCGCGCGCAGGCCCGGTCGGATGCCGCCGCGCTGCGCGCTCGAGCTCAGAGGCCCGAATCAAGGGCTCGGCGCAGACGGCGCGCCCGGCACACGCGCGAAAACGTACGACCTCCCGCTCGTGCGCGACGGTCAGGATCCCGTCTGGCCGCCAGGCCGGCGCGCAGCCCGGAACGATGTTCTGCAGTCCGCCGTCTGCCGCATGGAAGATCTCGGTAACGTCGCCCAGGCAGCGCGCGACGAGGCTGCCGTCGGGCGACTCGGTTCCGCGCGGGACGCAGACATTCGAGTCCTCGGTTCGCTCGAGCGAGGGGAAGCTCACGAGCTGCTCGCCACAACCGGCGTCGCGAAGCAGCAGCCGTCCGCGCAATCCGAGCGCGGCGGCATGCTCGGCGAGCGCGGCGCGCTCCGCGAGCTCGGTCGTCGTCTTGGCCACAGGCTCGCTGCTCCCATCCCTGTTCCGGACGGCGTCCACGGTCGCCACGACCACGACGGTGGCGAGCGCCGCTCCGAGCAGGGCGTCGAGCGCGCCTACGCGGGCACTCCTGCCGGTTGGGTGCGCAGCTGCTCGCCGAAGCGCGCCCGCTTCACGAACTGGCCGCTGCCCGGCTCCGCGACCACCTCGCCGCCGTCGACGATCACGCTCCCGCGCAGGAGCACGGTCTCGACGTCGCCCACCACCTCGGTGCCCTCGTAGAGGTTGTAGTCGGTCCGCGACTGCTGCCCCGCCGCGGTGATCGTGTACGGCTTCCCGGGGTCGAACACCACGAGATCGGCATCGGCGCCGACCGCGATCGTGCCCTTGCGCGGGTAGAGGCCGAACAACTTCGCGGGATTCGTGGCGAGGAGCTCGACCATCCGGTTCAGCGTGATCCGGCCTTCGGAGACGCCGAAGTGGTGGATCAGCCGGACGCGGTCCTCGATCCCAGGCCCGCCGTTCGGGATCTTCGAGAAGTCGTCGCGGCCCATCGTCTTCTGCCCGTCCCAGAGGAAGGCGCAGTGGTCCGTCGAGATCGCCGAGAGCACGTCGGTGCGGACGGCGTTCCAGAGCACGTCCTGGTTTGCCTTCGCCCGCGGCGGCGGCGTGTAGACGAACTTCGCGCCCTCGAAGTCAGGCCGCTCGAGAAACGTCTCGTCGACGAAGAAGTACTGCGTGCAGGTCTCGCCCCAGACGTCCCAGCCGAGCTCCCGGGCGCGCATGATCGGGTCGACCGACTCCTTGCAGGAGACATGCACGACGTAGAGCGGACAACCCGCCACGCGCGCGAGCTGGATCGCCCGGTTCGTGGCCTCGCCCTCCGTCTCCGGCGGCCGCGTCCGCGCGTGCCAGACCGGATCCGTGTTCCCGGCCGCAAGCGCCTTCTTGACGAGCACGTCGATCGCGTCGCCGTTCTCGGCGTGCACCATCACGAGCGCGCCGGTCTCGGCGGCGACCTCCATCGTCTTGAAGAGCGTCTCGTCGTCGACCATCAGCGCGCCCTTGTAGGCCATGAAGAGCTTGTACGAGGTGATCCCTTGCTCCGGCAGCGAGGCGAGCTCCTCGAGGGTGCCGCCCTCCTTCAGGTCGGTGACCGCGATGTGGAAGCCGTTGTCGATCAGCGCCTTGCCCTCGCGCTTGGCGTGCCACAGGGCCAGCGAGTCGCCGAAGCTCGTGCCCGGCTGCTGGATGCAGAAATCGACGTGGGTCGTCGTGCCACCCCGCGCCGCCGCGGCGTGGCCGGAGGTGAAGTCGTCGATCGTCGTCGTCCCCCCGAATGGCATGTCGAGGTGGGTGTGCGGGTCGATCGCCCCCGGGAGGACGAGCTTGCCGGCGGCGTCGATCACCCGATCGGCCGCGACGTCGAGTGACTCGCCGATCAGGGAGATCCGCTCGCCGTCCACGAAGACGTCGGCCACGGTGTCGTCCACCGCCGTCACGACGCGGCCGCCTTTGATCAGAACGGACATGCGGATCTCCCTTCTCGGTCGCTTTCCTACTGCTGCGCTGCTACTTGCCGCCGGCCGTCACCTTGACGGTCGCCTTCTTCCACTTCAAGCCACGGACGTCCAGGCCCTGCTGCCTGAGCGTCGCGGTCGCGGCCTTCGCGAGGTCGGACCGGAACGCGCCGGTCGGCAGCTTCTTGATCACGCCGAACTGCCGCGAGATCGAGGCGGTGCGCGTGAACGCCTTCTGGTTCATCACGCCGATTCCGAGCGGCGCCGGCCAGATCAGCGCGTTGACCTCGTTCATCTGCCAGGTCTGGTGGCCTTTGCCGAGGATCGGCGAGTTCTTGAGCACGATCCGGGTGCAGTCGGCGAGATGGTCACGGCACCAGATCCAGCCCCTGAACGAGGCCTCGAGGAACTTCTTGGCGGTGGCCTGGTTTGCCGTGTCCTTGATCCAGTCGCCCCGCACGAAGAGCCCGTCCTGGAGCATGTCCGTTCCGACCTTCTTCATCGGGATCACGTTCAAGTCCTTGAGCTGGTAGAGCTTGCCCGTCTTCGGGTTCTTCGTCTCGAGCACCTGGGCGAGCTCGTTGTAGGTCATCGCCGAGGCCGAATCGACCTTCCGCTGGAGGAAGAGGTTCATGTCGAACGGCTGCTGGACGATCGTGACGCCCTTGTTCTTCGTCGGGTCCATCCCGTTCTTGACGAGGGCGGCGAAGAGCTCGAACTCGTTCCCGTAGAGCCAGTTGGCAACTTTCTTGCCTCGCATCTTCGCGATCGTGTCGATCCCCGCCGCCGGGGGGGGGGGGTGGGGGGGGGGGTTGGTGGGTGGGATATGCGACGAGATCCGTCTGAGCATGCGTGCGCGTCTCATCGGATCACGTTAGGTCTGAGCGAGAGCTGCCGTGTCGGGTTCTCGTCTCGAGCACCTGGCAGCTCGTTGTAGGTCATCGCCGCGGCGGCGTCGACGTCGCGTTCAGGAACAGGTTCATGTCGAACGGCTGCTTGACGATCGTGACGTAGTCTTCGACTTCGGATCCATGCCGTTCTTGACGAGCGCCGCGAAGAGCTCGAACTCGTTCCCGCAGAACCAGATGCCGACTTCTTGCCCGCATCGGCGACGTGTGATCCTGTCCTTCCACGTGATCTGGGTCATCCCCGAGCTCGTGTACACCTGGGCGATGTTGACGAGGTCGGAGCCCTTGTCACGCGAGGAGAGAAGGCTCGCCAACCAGTCGATTCCGAACTCCGCCTGACCCGAGGCGACGACCTGCTCGGGCGTGATGTCGGGCCCGCCCTGCTTGATGTTGACGTCGAGCCCCGCCCGCGTGTAGTAGCCCTTGGCCTTGGCCGCGTAGTAGCCGGCGAACTGGGCCTGGGTGACCCACTTGAGCTGGAGCGTCACCTTCTTCGCCTGCACCGCTCCCGTGGCGGACGCCGGGCCGGCCGCGTACGGAGCCGGCTTCGCCGTCCCCAGCGAGGCGAAGACGAGTCCGACGAGCGCGACGAGCGCGAACGCCGGCCAGTACCAGCGACGAATCTTCATGCAATGCCCTCCTTCGTGGGTTGTTCGGTTCGATCGGTCACGGCCGCGCGCCTAGCGCCCTCGCGGCGCGGACGGATACCACCTTGTCACGATCCGCTCCACGAGCGCGATCGCGAGGTAGAACGACATCCCGAGAATGCAGGCGACGAGGATCGCCGCCCAGGCCGTCTCGAAGTTGAAGAGCGCGGAGGCGCTCTTGATCTGGATCCCGAGCGAGGTGAGCGAGCCGCCGAAGTACTCGGCGACGATCGCGCCGATCATCGCCAGCACGCTCGCCACCTTGAGCGAGGCGAAGAGGTACGGGAGCGAGTTCGGGATCCGCACCCGCCGGAAGATCTGCGTCTCGCCGGCGGCGTAGGAGCGCATCAGCTCGATCGACGACGGCTTCACCGACGTGAGCCCCTTGAGCGTGTTCACGAGCACGGGGAAGAAGCAGAGGAGGCCCGCGATCGCGATCTTCGAGCCCTTGTCGATCCCGAACCAGGCGATCGCGACCGGGGCGAAGGCGATGATCGGAATCGCGTTGCCGGCGATGAAGTACGGCATCAGCGCCGTCCCGAGCGTGCGAAAGCGAGCGAGCACGAGCGCGGCGACGATCGCGGCCGAGCAGCCGACCGCGAAGCCCCAGAGGGCCTCCTGGAAGGTGAACCAGCCGGCCGCCCACAGCGTCTCCCGCTCCTCCCAGAAGCGGGCAGCAATCGCGCTCGGCTTCGGGAGCAGGAAGCGCTCGATGTCGAAGACGTCAATCGCGAGCTCCCAGCCGACGAGCACTGCGACGAGGATCACGAGCGCCGGGATCCAGTCGCGAATGCTGCGGCCGACGCCGCGCGCGAGCGTGCGGCCCGGCGCCGAGACGACGACGGTGCTCAATGGACGCCCTCGCCGGCCGGCAGCGGCTCGCCCGTACGGCCTCGGAGGAGCTCGCGCAACTCGGTCGCGAGCTCGAAGAAGCGCGGCTCCTCGCGCGTGTCGACCGAGCGCGGCTGCGGCAGGTCGATCTCGACGATCCCCGCGATCCGGCCGGGCCGCGGGCTCATCACGACGACGCGCGTCGAGAGGAAGACCGCCTCGGTGATCGAGTGGGTGACGAAGACGACAGTCGAGCCGCTGGCCTCCCAGATCCGCAGGAGCTCGAGATTGAGCCGCTCGCGCGTCATCTCGTCGAGCGCCCCGAACGGCTCGTCCATGAGCAGGAGCTTCGGGTCGAACGAGAGCGCCCGGGCGATCGCGACGCGCATCTGCATCCCGCCCGAGAGCTCCCAGGGATGGTGGTTCTCGAAGCCGGAGAGCTCGACGAGGTCGACCATCTCCCCGACGCGCTCGGCGCGGCGGCGGCGGTTCCAGCCGGCGAGCTCGAGCGGGAGCGCGATGTTCTTCGCCACGGTCCGCCAGTCGTAGAGCACGGCCTCCTGGAAGACCATCCCGTAGTCGCGGTCGACCCTCGCTTGGTGCGCGGTCTTCCCGCCGACGTGCACCGTGCCCCCCGTCGGCTCGACGAGGTCGGCGATCACGCGGAGCAGCGTCGACTTGCCGCAGCCAGAGGGGCCGATGAGGGAGACGAACTCGCCCGGCTGGAGCTCGAGGTCGATCTCCTGCAGCGCGGTCGTGCCGCCCTTCTGGAACGTCTTCGTGAGCCCCGCGATCGTCACAGCCGCGGCACTCATGCGACGTGCTCCGGAGCGGTCTTGACGACGAGCCGCTCGGCCAGGACGACGACCGCGAAGAACGCGATCCCGAGCGCGGCGGCGACGATGTTCGTCGCCCAGAGTGCGGCGGGGTCGAGCGAGTAGTACTGGTTGAAGTTGAGGATCGCCCCACCGAGCCCGTCCTGGATCGAGGAGGGGAGCTCGCCGATGATCGCGCCGACGACGCTCGCGGTCGCCGCGATCTTCAGCGCCGCGAAGATGAACGGGAGCGACGCGGGGAACTTGACCTTCCAGAGCACGGTCCACGGCGACGCCGCGTACGTCCGCATCAGCTCGAGGGCGCGCGGGTCTGCCGAGTCGAGCCCCTTGATCGTGTTGATCGTGACCGGGAAGAAGGTGAGGAAGGCGGAGATGATCCCGACGCGCGCCCACACCGGCAGACCGACGCTCCCGCCCCAGATCACGACCATCGGCGCGATCGCGAGGATCGGGATCGTCTGCGAGGCGACGACGTACGGGAGGAAGCCCCGGCGCAGGAGCCGCGAGTGGTGGAGCACCGCGCCGATCGCGAAGCCGGCAACGGCGCCGAGCGCGAAGCCGAACGCCGCCTCACGCGCGGTGAACGCCGCCTTGTCCAGCAGATCGCGGATGAGCGGTGGCTGGCCCTCGGCGAGCGGCTCCCAGAGCCGGCTGACGATGTCGGAGAGCGGGGGCATCGTCAGGTCGTCGACGACGAACGGCCGCGTCCAGCCGGTCCGCATCCACAGCCAGCGGTAGCCCTCCCAGATCGCCCAGAGCGCGGCGAGGACGAGCGCGGTCAGGAGCAGCCGCTTCAGAAGGGCGGCGGGCCAGTCGCGCTCCTTCCGGACGGGTGTCGGCTGTTCGATCGCCACCTCCGCGTGCACCGTTCATTGGTAACACGACACCGGGTGCTTTTGAAAGGGGATCGGCCACGCGTTTAGGCTGGCCTCATGGCCGCTCTCCCCGAGCCGGACGGTCGCCGAGCTGGGCGAGCTGCGCGAGCTCACCGGCGACGAGGACGGCGCCCAGCGCGTCGCCTGGACGCCGACGTGGGCCCGGGCCCAGGAGTGGCTCGCAGCGAAGCTCGAGGGCCTGCCGCTCGAGGCCGAGGTGGACGAGGCCGGCAACCGCTGGTGGACGCTGCGCGGCGACTCGGATCGGGCGCTGCTGCTCGGAGGCCACATCGACTCGGTCCCGAACGGCGGCTGGCTCGACGGCTGCCTGAACCTCGTCGCCGCGGTCGAGGTGCTGCGCCGGATCGCCGGCGAGGGGACGCCGCCCGTCACGGTCCGGCTCGTCAACTGGGCCGACGAGGAGGGCGCCCGCTTCGGGCGCTCGCTCTTCGGCTCCTCGGCGGCGGCGGGATCGATGGCCGACCAGGACGAGCTGCGCGAGCTGAGCGACCGCGACGGGGTGGCGCTTCCGGACGCGCTGCGCGAGTACGGGGTCGAGCTCGACCGGGCGCTCGAATCGCGCTCGCAGCTCGAGAGCGCTGCCGCCTATCTGGAGCTGCACATCGAGCAAGGGCCGGTGCTCGAGGCGCTCGGGCTGCCGCTCGGCGCGGTGCTCGGGACGTTCGGGGTCGAGCGCCACCGGATCACCTGGCGAGGCCAGGCCGCGCACGCCGGCTCGACGCCGATGGATCAGCGCCGCGACGCGCTCGCGGGGGCGGCGAAGCTCGCCCTCGAGCTGCGCGAGATCGCGAAGCGGGTCGGCGGCGGCGCGGTGCTGACGAGCGGCGGCGTCGTCTGCAAGCCGGGGATCGTCACCTCGGTCGTCGAGACCGCCGAGCAGCTGCTCGACCTGCGCCATCTCGACGCCGGCAAGCTCGCCTCGATGTGGGAGCACGATGCGCGAGGCGTGCGAGCGGTTCGCGGTCGAGGAGCGGCTCGAAGTCGAGACGGAGCGGATCTGGCAGATCGAGCCGATCCTCTTCGACCCGCACCTGATCGACCTCTGCGACGAGTCGATCCGCGAGGTCGCCGGCGAGTCGCACCGGCTTCCGTCCGGCCCCCTGCACGACGCCGCCGAGGTCTCGCGGGCAGGCGTCCCCACGGTGATGCTCTTCGTCCAGAGCCTGCGCGGGCTCTCGCACACGAAGCTCGAGGACACGAGGCCCGAGCATCTCGAGCTCGCCGTCCAGGCACTCGACCGGCTCGCCTCGAAGACGATCGCCTGGCTGTCGGATCAGTAGGGCTCTCGGGCTGACCCGACCACCCTCACCGCCCGCCGCGGTCGTCTTCGACTGCGACGGGCTCCTGCTCCAGACCGAGGACTGCTGGACGCGGGCCGAGGAGGAGCTCTTCGCCCGCTACGGCAAGGAGTTCCGGGACGAGGAGAAGCGGGCTCTCATCGGCAGCTCGATGACCACCGGCGCACGCGTCCTGGAGCGCCTCCTTGAGCAGCCCGGCCGCGCGGATGCGCTCGGCCTGGAGCTGCTCGAGCTCGTCGAGCGGCGCCTGCTCGAGGAGGCCGTCGCCTTTCCCGGTGCAGCCGAGCTCGTGCACGAGACGAAGGCGTTTCATCCCGTCGCCGTGGCGTCCAACACCCCGCGCCGGCTGCTCCACGGAGCCCTCGCCTGCGCGGGAATGGCCGAGCTCTTCGAGATCGTCGTCGCGGCCGACGACGTCGCCGAGCCGAAGCCCTCGCCGGACGTCTACCTCCGCGCCTGCGAGCTCCTCGGCGCCGAGCCGTCGCTCTCCGTCGCGCTCGAGGATTCCCCCACCGGCGTCGCGTCGGCGCGCGCGGCCGGCATGTTCGTGATCGGGATTCCCTCCTTCCCGGGCGTCGTCCTCGACGGCGCCGACCTCGTTGGCGAGTCGCTGGCCGACCCTCGGGTGCGGCGGGCACTCGGGCTCGACTAGGCTTTGAGCACGATGGCGATGGTGACGTTCCGTGCCCGTCCGGCAGCGACCCCCTCAGCGGGACGCGGTCGGCCAGCACTTCCTCCGCAGTAGCCGGCTCGCAGCCGACATCGTCGCGCAGGCCGAGGTTGCTCCCGGCGACCTGATCGTGGAGATCGGTGGAGGTACCGGCGCGCTCACCCAGCCGCTCGTTCGCACCGGCGCGACGGTCATTGCGCTCGAGCGCGACCCCGCGCTGGCCGCCCGGCTGCGCAGGCGCTTCGATCGGTTCACGTCCCTGACGGTGGTCGACGAGGACGCTGCCTCGTACTGCTGGCCACGGGAGCCGTTCGCGGTCGTGGCCAACCTGCCGTTCGCAGCGTCCGGGGCGATCCTCGCCGGGCTGCTCCGCGATCCTCTGCTCCCGTTGAGCCGAGCGGACGTGATCGTGCAGTGGGAGTTCGCCGCGAAGCACGCCGCCGTCTGGCCCGCGACGCTTCGCTCGAGCCACTGGCGCGCCTGGTACGACGTCTCGATCGTCCGCCGCCTCCACCGAACGGCCTTCTCGCCCCCGCCGAGCGTCGACGCAGCGGTGCTTCGCCTCACGCGCCGGGCGCGGCCGCTCGTGCCGCCGGAGCTCGGCGCGGCCTACTGGGAGTTCCTGGCCGCTGCCTTCGCCGCGCGGACCTCGATCCGCCGCGGTCTCCGCTCGCTCTCCCCGCTCCAGCTCAAGCGGCTGGCGCCCGCGCTCGGCTTTCCGCTCGACGCGCAGCCGCGCGACCTCGACGCCGAGCAGTGGGCGCGGCTCTTCGCTGCCGCCCGCGGCGAGCGGGGGTGACGTTCAGAAGACGCGGACGAGCACGACTCCCGCCGCGACGAGGGCGATCCCGAGCAGCCGACCAGGTGTGATCGGGTTCTCCTCGAAGCCGACGAGGCCGAAGTGGTCGACCGTCAGCGAAGCCGCGGCCTGGCCGGCGAGGATCAGCGCCACGAGGGTCGCGGCGCCGAGCTTCGGCGCGGTGACGATGCTTCCGAGCACGTAGAAGGCGCCCAGGAGGCCACCGACCCAGACCCACCAGGGCGCCTCGGCAACCCGCTCGACGGAAGGCGCACCGCGGAAGAAGACGAGTACCGCGACGAGGAGGGCGAGCGTGCCGACGGCGAACGAGACGAGCGAGGCCCGCGCCGCGCCGTCGACGTAGCGCGCGAGCACCGAGTTGATCCCGAACTGGAACGGCAGCATCGCCCCCGCGACGACCGCAAAGAGGTAGTAGGGCCACGTTGCCACCCGGCCCGATTCGGGGGAGAATGCCGCTTTCCCTCCCCTACCTCTCTGGAGAGCCCATGCTCAGCTTCGGCGTCACCGTCCTGCCCGATCCGCCCTACACGCGCCTGATCGAGCTGACGAAGCTCGCCGAGTCCCACGGCTTCGAGTACGGCTGGACGTACGACTCACACGTGCTCTGGCAGGAGTCGATGCCGGTGATGGCGCTCCTGGCCGACCAGACCTCGACGATCAAGCTCGGGCACATGGTCACGAACCCCGCGACGCGCGACCCGACCGTGCTCGCGAGCGCGTATGCCACGCTCCAGGACATCTCGAACGGCCGGATGATCATGGGGATCGGGCGGGGCGACTCGGCCGTCCGCTTCGTGGGCCGCAAGCCGATGAAGGTCGCCGACTTCGAGGAAGCGCTGCAGATGATCAAGCCGTTCATGAACGGCCGGGAGGTGACCTGGAACGAGAAGGAGCTTCAGCTCAAGTGGGTGCGGCCGGAGCTTCCGGAGATCGAGATGCACGTCGCCGGCTACGGGCCGAAGGCGCTCGCGGTGGCCGGGCGGCAGGGCGACGGCGTGATCATCCAGCTCGCCGACCCGGACATCATCCAGTGGATCATGGACACGGCCCGGAAAGCAGCGACCGAGGCAGGGCGCGATCCCGCCGCGCTCAAGTGCATCGTCAGCGCGCCGAGCCACATCTCGGACGACCTCGCCGACGCGCGCGAGCAGGTGCGCTGGTTCCCGGCGATGGTCTCGAACCACGTCCAGGACCTGATCGACCGCTACGGCACCGACGGCTCCGTCGTCCCGAAGGTGCTCACCGACTACGTCGAGGCGCGCAAGTTCTACGACTACAGCGAGCACTCCCGCGTCGGGGCGAAGCACGGCGAGTTCGTGACCGACGAGATCTGCGACCGCTTCTGCGTGCTCGGCAACTCCGAGCAGGCAACCGAGAAGCTGAGGGAGCTCGAGTCGATCGGCGTCGACCAGTTCAACATCTATCTGATGACCCACGGCCAGGAGGAGACGCTCGAGGCCTACGGGAAGGACATCCTGCCCCAATTCTCCGGGGTGGCGGCATAGCTCCGGGTCGCGGCATAAGCGCGCACGAGAGCGCGGCTGCCTGGGACGGCTCCGCGCCGGGCTGGACGCGGCAGCACGAGCGGCTGGCGCAGGCGAGCCGCCCCGTGACCGAGCGGCTGCTCGAGCTCCTCGACGCTCAGCCGGGCGAGCGGATCCTCGAGCTCGGGGCCGGGCTCGGCGAGGTCGGCGAGCTGCTGCTGCCGGTGGTCGGCGACGGCGGCGAGGTGGTGCTGACCGACAACTCTTCCGGGATGCTCCAAGCGGCAGAGGAGCGGATCGGCCGAGCGGAGAACCTGACGTTCGCGGTCGCGAACGCGGAGTCGACCGACTTCGACGACGGGTCGTTCGACAAGGTCGTGGCGCGCTTCGCGCTGATGCTCGTCCCCGACGTCTCGGCCGGCTTCGCGGAGGCGTGTCGGGTACTCCGACCGGGCGGGCGGCTCGCCTTTGCCGTGTGGGCGACGGCACCCGAGAACCCGTGGGGCTCGACGATCGGCCGGACGATGCTGCAGCTCGGCCTCGCGGAGCCGCCGGAACCGGATGCGCCCGGCCCGTTTCGGCTCGGCGATCCCGACCGGCTGCGCTCGCTGCTCGCAGCGTCAGGCTTCGGCCAGCCGCGGCTCGAGAGCGTCGAGGTCGAGATGCGCTACGCGTCGCCGGCGCAGTACTGGGAGGTGACGAGAGATCTCTCGTCGATGCTCCGGACCGCGCTCGAGCGGCTGACCGAACCCGAGCGCGAGCGCTTCGAGCGAGCAGTCGCGGAGGCGCTCGAGCCGTACGGGAATGCCGACGGAATCAGCCTGCCCGGCCGAGCCTGGGTCGCGGCCGCCGACCGCGCCTAGCATGGAGGTCATCCCCGTCAGGGCTCACGAGAGAGGAGATGCGTGATGAAAGACACGAAGAAGCCAGCCAAGGGCACTACCGCCCGAGGCACGACGTCCGGGGGCTTCTCGGACGAGGAAAAAGCAGCAATGAAGGAGCGCGCGAAGGAGCTGAAAGCGGAGGCGCGCGCGAACAAGAACAGGGAGGACGGCGAACGCGTTCTGCTCGCGGCGATCGCCGCGATGAAGGGATCGGATCGGGCGATGGCCAAGCGGCTCCATGAGATCGTCACCGCCGCGGCGCCGGATCTGTGGCCGAAGACGTGGTACGGGATGCCCGCGTACGCCAGCGACGGCAAGGTCGTGTGCTTCTTCCAGGCCGCAGAGAAGTTCAACGCGAGATATGCGACGTTCGGCTTCAACGACGCGGCGAACCTCGACCAAGGCACGATGTGGCCGACGACCTTCGCGCTGAAGGAGCTGACCGCCGCCGACGAGAAGAAGCTCGGCGCGCTCGTGAAGAAGGCGGTCCGCGCGGACCGCGGCTAGAGGATCGTCTTGCCGAGGGCGCTCGCCACGAGCTCGACGGCGAGCTGCGCGGTCGCGTTCTCGCGATCCAGGATCGGATTCACCTCGACCACCTCGAGCGAGCCGACAAGCCCCGACTCGGCGACGAGCTCGAGCGCGAGGTGCGCCTCGCGGTAGGAGAGGCCGCCGCGGACCGGAGTGCCCACTCCCGGCGCGACCTCCGGATCGAGGGCGTCCATGTCGAGCGAGACGTGGACGAAGCCGGGCCCGCCGATGTGGGCACAGCGACTCGCGAACCGCTCGCTCGATCCCGATCCGGTCGACGTCGCTCATCGTGTAGATCCTGACCCCGAGGTCGCGGATCCGCCGCCGCTCGCCGTCGTCGAGCGAGCGGACGCCCACGAGCGCGACCCGGTCCGGGGTCACCGCCGGGATCGTCCAGCCGTTGCTCTGGAACAGCTCGCCCGCCATCCCGAGCGCGGCGGCCAGGGGCATTCCGTGCACGTTGCCGCTCGGCGAGGTCTCGGGCGTGTTCAGGTCCGCGTGCGCGTCGATCCAGAGCACGCCGCCCGTCGTGCCGCGCGCGCGGGCGAGGCCGCCGAGCGTCCCGAGCGCGATCGAGTGGTCGCCACCGAGGACGAGCGGAAGCTGACCTTCGCTCGAGCGCGACCTCGACCAGCCGGGCAACGTGCGTGCACGCGGCCTTGATCTCGGGCAGGTAGCGCGCGCGCTCGTCCTGCACGGCGGTCGCCTCGAGCACCGCCGTCTCGACGTTGCCCCAGTCGACACACGAATAGCCGAGCCCCGTCAGCCGCTCCTCGACCCCCGCGTACCGGATCGCCGAAGGCCCCATGTCGACTCCCCGCCGGCCGGCGCCGAGGTCGAGCGCGGCGCCGATGATCGCCACCTGCTTGGTCGTCACGGCCGCAGACCCTACTCGCCCCACCGGCGAGGCAGCCGGCGGGGCGAGCGGGGGCGACGTTACGGCAGGTTCAGGAACCGTCCGAGGAACGCCCGCGCCTGCGGGGTGTCCACCCGGTAGTTCGTGTTGTTCGCGTTGCACTGGCCGTTGCCGCCACTCGTCACCGAGAGGACGAGCAGCGTGCCGCGATCGAACTGCGGCGAGCCGGAGTCGCCGAAGCAGAGCCCCGAGCCGGTGCCGATCCCGTGGCGCTGCTGGTTCAAGTGGAGGTGCGCCTTCGTCAGACCGGTGATGATCGAGGTCCCGGAGCGACGAACGCCGTCGAACTCGAACTGCGTCGGACCGGCCGGATCCCACACCGGAATCACGCCGTAGCCGACGAGGTCGACGATCCGGAACTTGAGCGTGCCGGCCGCCTTCAACCCGTCCAGATAGCCCGCTGTCGGAAGCTGCACGGCCGGAATCCCCGCACTGACCGAGTCCCTCGGCAGGAGCAGGATCCCGAGATCGTGGTAGTCGCCGGCATCGTGGCCGAATCCGGGCATCTGGTAGTACGCGCTCACCTGAATCAGGTTGGTGACGCCGTCGCGCCCGTCCGGGTCGAACGAGACGAAGATCGTCTCGGGATCGATCTCGTCCTCGGCCGCGGGCAGGCAGTGGCCCGCCGTGAGGAAGACGTCGTACACGGCTGGTTGCGGCGTCGACTCGCCCGCGTACGACCCGGAGCAGATCAGATCCTGAGCGTCGATCCCGTCGCCCGCGAAATCGAAGTACATGGCACCCACGCTCGGGTGCGCGAGATCCTCGTCGCCGCCCCACACCGCGAGCGCCGTCGAAGGCAAGACAACGAGCAAAGTGGAGGCCAGAGCCGCAAGTCTCCTGAGCACAACCGCTCCTCTCTCGAGTTGCTGAAGCGTAAGACGGTACGACGTCTTTGTGTGATTTGCAACCTTGCTGCGCGAGACCCGATCCACCCGGCTCGGCTACGCTTGGCCTCCTAGGCGAGGTAGCTCAGTTGGTAGAGCACACGGCTGAAAACCGTGGTGTCGCCGGTTCAAGTCCGGCTCTCGCCACTGCTGTCCGGTCGACCGGCCGGGCAGAAAAAGGACGTCCGGGCCGGTGTTACCGTGCCGCGAACGCCCTGTGCGGGCGAGTCTGACAGACCGGAGCGCCGCGCGCAGCCTCTACGGCTGAAGGACGTTTATCCGCAGCGACTGGCCGGCTCGCGCGTGCAACATCTCGGCGGCGCTGCCGCCGCTGATCGCGAGCGACATGTTCCGGTAGCTGTCCTCGTAGAGGATGATGTCGCCCGGGCGAGCGTCGGCGAAGGTGCGGGCAGCGATCGCGAACACGCGCTCGCCGGCGAGCTCGAGCTCGACCTGCATCCCCGGCGCGATCCCGGCTCCGGTCGCGTGCTCCCTCGTCAGGTTGAGCGCGATGTTGCCGAAGCTGTCCACGTACAGGATCGAGGCGCTGATACGGGTCTGCCCGATCTCCGGCACCGGCAGGTCGAGCCGGACGAGCGCGTCGACGGCGAGCGGCGGCCCGAGCTCCTCGAGCGACACTCCGAGCGCGAGATGCGCTGCGGCGGGGGAGAACAGGTCACGCCCGTGGAACGTGCGCGAGACCGAGTCGAGCGCGTACTCGGGGTTCGCGAGCTCGTGCGCCGCCGCGATCCCCGCGCGCTCTGCGGCGGGAACGAGGAGCCCGTTGTCGGGCCCGACGTAGAAACGGCCGTCCTCGTCTCGAAGCGCGAGCGGTCGCCGCTGGCCGCCGACGCCGGGATCGACAACTGCCAGATGAACCCCGACAGGCATGTACGGGACGGTGTTCGCGAGTACGAGCGCTCCCTGGAGGATCTGGAGGCGCGGGATCCCGTGGGTGATGTCGATGATCTCCGCGTCCGGCGCGATTCGCTTGATCACGCCGTGGCACGTGCCGACGAAGTCGTCCTGGAGCCCGAAATCGCTCAGGAAGGTGACGAACGCGCGGGGAGGTGTCACGACGGTGAGGTTAACGCGAGGCGGAGACGATCGCCGCCACGAGCCCGTCGAGGTCGTGCGACGCCGCCTCGGCGGCGATCTTCACCCCGGCCGAGCGCGCCGCCGCCGTCGTCTCCGGGCCGATCGAGACCGCCGAGATCGACGATCCGGTGCGCCCGAACGCCCGCGCCGCCGACGCAGATGCGAGAACGGCGAGCTCGGCGTCAGGAAGCTCGTCCGGAACGAGCTCGCGCGTCCTGTACAGCGTCACCACATCTGCGTCGAGCTCGTCGGCGAGTAGCCGGCGCGCGCCCTCCGCGCCGGCGAAGAGCACGCGTCCCGCGGGCCGTGGCAGCTCAGCGAGGAGACCTTCCTGCGTCGAGACGACCGGGACGAGGTCGGCGCCGCCGAATGCCTCCGCCGTCGCCGCGCCGATCGCGGCGACCCGCGCCGGGTCTCCGTGCAGCCGTCTGCGGAGCTCGCGCGCCCCGTTGACGCTCGTGACGATCACCCAGTCGTAGCCGGAGACGTCGATCGTCTCCCCCCGAGCGGCTCGATCTCGATCAGCGGACAGGCGATCGGCTCGTGCCCGAGCTGCTCGAGGCGGCGTACGAGCTCCGCTTCCTGGCCCCGCGGCCGCGTGACGAGGATCCTCACCGCACGGCGGCCAGCAGCTCGGCTGCGACGGCCTCGGCGTCGCTGCCGCTCCGGCGCTCGATCCAGCCCCCGTCCTCGTCGGCAACGAGCGCCCTCAGCGTGTCGCCGTCGTGATGAGCAGCAACCGGAGCGAGACAGCCGCCTCCGACGAGCGCGACACAACGCCGCTCCGCCTCGACCCGGCGGCGCGTCTCTTCATCGTCGGCGCGCGCGACGAGCTGCTCCTCGCCGGCCCGGACCTGGAGCGCGAGCGCTCCCTGACCCGCCTCCGGAAGCAGCTCGTCCGGATCGAACCGGTGACCGATCTCACGCCCGAGCCCGAGTCGGTCGAGCCCGCAGGCCGCCAGCATCACGGCGTCGAGCCCGCGCTCGCCGCGCTTGCGCAACCGCGTGTCGATGTTCCCCCGGAGCGGCTCGATCGAGAGGGTCGGCTCGAGCGCCAGGAGCTGCGCCCGCCGGCGGACGGACGCCGTTCCGATCCGCATCCCGGGACGAAGACGCTCGGCACCGCAGAGCGCGTCGCGGGGATCCTCGCGCAGCGGGTAGGCGCCAACGGCAAGGCCCTCGGTGTCCGTCGAGGTCATGTCCTTGGCGGAGTGGACGGCCACGTCGATCCGGCCCGCGAGCAGCGCCTCCTCGAGCTCCTTGACGAAGACGCCGCGCTCGCCGATCTGCCCGAACGGCTTCGTCCGGTCACGGTCGCCCGCGGTCGTGATCGGGACGAGCGCGATCTCGATCCTCTGTCCACCACCCGGGAGGCCGCGCAGCGCCTCGGCGGCACGCTCCGCCTGGGTGAGCGCGAGCCTACTGCCGCGAGACCCGACGCGGATGAGCACAGCGGCGGCGGGTACTCGGCCTCGACTCGCCGCACGCGCGGGCGGTGGTCGGCCTGATCCGGACGAACGCGGTTGGTGCCTGGAGCGGCAGCGGCCGGCCGGTGACAAATCGTGTCGTCATGCCCGTCGCTCCTCCTCACCCAGGCCGAAAAGATGCCTCACGACGTCAGCATAGACCACCCCATCGGCCGCCGCGGCCGCCTCCTTCATCCTGATCGTCGGGAGGTGGAGCAGCTTGGCGAGGATCTGCGAGGTGATCGATTCGACGTGCCGCCGCTCGCTCTCCGAGAGCCTGGAGCCGGCCCGCTCGAGCTCGCTGTCTCGAATCTCCTCGGCGAGCGCGCGGAGGGAGGCGATCGTCGGGACGACGTCGAGCGACGCCTGCCAGCGGCGGAAGCGATCGCCCTCGGCTGCGACGAGCTGCTCGGCTCGGGCCGCCTCGCTCCGGCGCCCGGTGATCGTCTCGGCGACGACAGCCTCGAGATCGTCGATGTCGTAGAGGAAGCAGTTGTCGAGCTCGTTGATCGCCGGATCGAGGTCGCGCGGCACGGCGAGATCGACGAGGAGGAGCGGGCGACCGCGCCTCGCTCTCAGGACGGCGGCAACGTCAGACTTGCGGACGATCGGCTCGCGCGAGCTGGTCGAGGCAACCACGACGTCGGCTGCCGCGAGCTCGTCGCCGAGATCGTCCAGCCCGAGCGCGCGGGCTCCGAGCGTGTCGGCGAGCTCCTGCGCGTGCTCGAGCGTTCGGTTGGCGACCGCTGCGACGTGCGCGCCACGCGAGCGGAGATTGCGGGCCGTCAGCTCGCTCATCTTCCCCGCTCCGAGCAGGAGCACCTGTTTCTCGTCGAGGTTCTCGAAGACCTGCTGGGCGAGTGCCGCTCCGGCAGCCGGAACCGAGGCCGGGCTCTCGCCGATCGCGGTCTCGACGCGAACTCGGCGGCCCGCGTGCAGCGCCTGCCTGAAGAGCCGGTCGAGGAACGGCCCGATCGCGCCGGCCTCGAAGGCGCTCCGCACCTGACCCAGGATCTCGCCCTCGCCCGGCACGAGCGAGTCGAGGCCGGCGGCCACGCGGAAGAGATGCAGCGCAGCGGCCTCGTCGCCGAGCCGGTACAGGACGGCGCCGAGCTCGTCGGCCCGATCCCCGGCGAGGTCGGTCAGCGTCGCCACGGCGAGCTCCTCTCCACCGTCGGGTCGAGCGAGATAGAGCTCCGTGCGATTGCAGGTCGAGAGCACGACCGCCTCGTGCCCGAGCTGCGCGGCGAGCGCCGACGCGGCGTCGGAGTCGAGAGCGACCCGCTCGCGAAGCTCGATCGGAGCGCGGTGGTGCGACACGCCGACGAGTGTCAGTCTCATTGCGCGAAGTGGGTGAGAGGAAGCACGATCGCGACGAGCGCGAATCCCCCGAGGTTGAGAAGGGCTGCTCGACGACCACGCCAGCCTTCATGGCGGAGCACGAGCAGCGCGCCGTAGACGCCCAGGATCGCGAACGTGACGATCATCGCGGCATCGAGGTCGCCTCGCTCGAACCGCGAGGCGCCGACCCCGATGCCGAGCGCGAGCAGCGCGAGCCCGGCCAGGACGCCGCGGGCGGCGAGCCGGTCGAGCGCGTCGAGCGGCGGCACGGTCACGCGGAGAACCCGGCGCGCGTGTCGCTTCAGCCGTCGCTCCTGCCAGATGTAGAGAGCGGCCATCCCCGCCGAGAGAGTGAGGCTCGCGAAGCCGGCAAGCATCAGGCCGACGTGGATCGCCAGCACGATCCCCGAGTCGTCTCCCTGCTCGAGCCCCGTGCCGCCGCCCACCCAGGCCAGCGCGAACAGAACGGCCGCGATCGGCATGACTGCGAGGCCGAGCAGCCGGTAGCGCGGGCGGCAGCCCCAGATCAGGTAGGCGCCGACTACGAGCCAGACGAAGAGGTTGAGCGCGCCCGCCCAGGTTCCCCAGGGAAACCCGTCGGCCGAGGCGGCCTGGCCGACGAGGAGCGCCGTCTGTGCGAGCCAGCCGAGCCGAACCCCCCACGTCGCGAGCCGCCCCGCGAGCCCCGGCCCGCGCAGCTCGCCCGCGTACGCGAATGCCGCCTCGCCGTAGGCGAGCAGGGCCGGGACGACGAGGAGCTCAGACATCCGCGCGCCGGTCCCGCGCGAGCTCGGCGAGCGCCGCCGTCTCCCGCTCGAGCCGCGCGAGCTTGGCCGCGATGATCGCGACGTAGACGAGGAGCGCCACGAAGACGACGCCGTAGGCGGCCGCGACGTACTCGGCCTGACTCACGACAGAGCCTCGCGCAGCTCACGCAGGTTCGAGTCGAGCCGCTTGCCGAGCAGCTCGAGCCGGTAGAGCGCGTACGCGAGCACGGACATCGCGACCCAGGCGATGCAGAAGGTGAGGAACATGATGCCGCTCATCTGCGGCCCGTCACGCGTGAACACGGTCGGGTGGATGATGTTCTCGGCGAGCCGGATCGCGAGGAAGCTCACGGGAATCAGAACGACGCCGAAGAGCGCGTAGACGGCCGAGATGTTCGCGCGTCGTGGCCCCTCCTCGATCGAGAAGCGGAGCATGAAGTAAGCCGAGTAGAAGAGGAAGAGGACGAGGAAGAGAACGAGCTGGTTCTCGCTCCACAGCCACCAGTGGCCCCACGACGCCTTCGCCCAGATCGACCCGGTCAGGAGCGTCAGCGAGCCGAAGATCGTGCCCTGGTGGATCGCGACGTAGCTCTCGAGGTCGTACCGCTCCTCCTTCCGCCAGAGGAGGAGCAAGCCCTTGAAGGCACCCCAGCCGAAAGCGGCGTAGGCGGTCAAGGCGATCGGGACGTGGAAGTAGAAGATCCGCTGCGAGATCCCCTGATCGGCGTCTTCAGGCGCGACGAAGAAGGCGAAGACGATCGCGAGCCCCATCAGCGCCGCTGCGACCGCAGCGAGCACCGGGACGGCGCTCGCGGGCGCGCGACTATTCTGAGACGACGTACTCAAAGGACGCCCAGCACAGTATCGAGAAGATCGCGTCGTACAGTGCGAGAAAGGCCAGATAGCGGCCCGAATCCGGCGAGATGCTGGCGCCGACGCCGCCGACGACGAGCGGGATCGCGAGGGGCAGGAAGAGGAGCGGGAGCACGAGCTCGCGGGTCCGGCTCGCGGCGGCCATCGCGGCGAGCAGCGTGCCGACCGCGCAGATTCCCACGCTCGCGAGGGCGACGCCGGCGATCGTCGCAGCATCGACCGAGCCGAAGAAGAGCGCGAACGCAGGCAGGGCCACGAGCTCGACAGCGGCGAGGAACGCGAACACGGCTGCCGCCTTGCCGAGCCAGATTGCGCTGCGGTCGCAGGGCGCAAGCACGAGCCCTTCGAGCGCGCCACTCTCGCGCTCCGGCGCCCACGCCCGCGCGAGCCCGAGCAGCGCGGTGAAGAGGAGCGCCACCCAGAGCAGGCCCTGCGCCGCCACCTCGTCGGCGCCGGCGGGGAGCGCGAAGTGGAAGACGACGAGCGTCGAGACGACGAACAGGAGCATCGCCGGCAGCGTGTCGCGCGCGCGGAGCTCGAGTCGCAGATCCTTGCGGGCGAGCGTGGCGACGTCGGCGAGGTAGCTCACGCGAGCGCCAACCGCGCTGTCGCGAGCGCAGAGACCCGCTCGGGATCATGGGTCGTGAGCACGACCGTCCGCACCCCTTGGAGCTCGGCGAGCTGGCCGTCGAGCAAGTCCGCGCCTTCCTGGTCGAGCGCCGTGAACGGCTCGTCGAGGACGAGCAGCGCGGGTTCGTGGAGGAGCGTGCGACAGAGCGCGAGCCGTTGGAGCATCCCGCGCGAATAGGCTCCGGCCCGCTCACCGCGGGCATCCCAGAGGCCGAAGCGCTCGAGCAGCATCCCGATTCGCTCGCGTCGCTCCGGAACGCGATAGAGCCGGCCGTAGAGGTCGAGGTTCTCGACCGCGGTCAGGTCGCGGTAGAGAAAGCCCTCGTGCCCGAGGTAGCCGAGCTCGTGCCGATCGGCACGAATTGTGAGAGTCCCGCGCGAGGGGGTGGCCAGACCGGCGATCAGCCGGAGGAGCGTCGTCTTCCCGGAGCCGTTCGGTCCCGTGACGACCAGGAAGCCGGTTCGCTCGACCTCGAGATCGACGGCTCGCAGTGCTCGCTTGGACCCGTAGCGCTTCTCGAGCCCGCGGGCCTCGATCAGCGAACCCGTCGATTCGGGTCGGCTCACAGCTGCGGCCGTCGCGATCCACGCCGCGGGCAGCTCCACGTGGCCCCAGGGGGGCGGTTCGCGCCCCCTGAGCTCACGCTAGCGGGGATTCCTGCGCAGGATCGTGACGCCACGGTCACGAGAGTGTGACGTTTTCTTCCTAGCCGACGAGCACGTCGATCAGCACGAAGCCGAAGAAGACGATGCTGATCACGCCGTTGACGGTGAAGAAGGCCGCGTCGAGCCGGCGCAGGTCACCCGGGCGAACGAGCGAATGCTCGTATGCCAGCAAGCCGGCGACCGCCCCGACGCCGAGCCAGTACGCGAATCCGACGTCGAGCCCCAACCCCGCGAGGGCGAGCAGCCCGACCGCGCCGAGATGGTGGAGACGCGCCCCCGCAAAGACGCCCCGCTCACCGAAGCGCACCGCCCAGGACTCGAGGCCTTCCCGACGGTCGTGCTCGACGTCGAAGAGCGAGTAGAAGAGATCGAACCCCGCAACCCAGAGCGCGACCGCGGCGCCGACCATCCATGCCTGCCACGGCAGCTCGCCGGTCACGGCGGCCCACGCTCCCACCGGGGCAAGGCCGAGGGAGACGCCGAGCCACAGATGGCAGAGCCACGTCACGCGCTTGAGATAGGGGTAGACGACGAACAGCGCCACGGGTATCGGCCAGAGCCAGTGCACCACCGGATCGAGCTGGAAGACGGCGGCCAGGAAGCCGGCGAGCGCAACCGCACAGAGCGTCAGCACCTGCGCGCGGGTGACGAGACCGGAGGGCAGCTCGCGAGCTGCCGTGCGTGGGTTGCGCGAGTCGATCTCGGCGTCGATCAGCCGGTTCAGACCCATTGCCAGCGTCCTGGCGCCGACCATGGCGACCGTCACCCAGAGCCAGTCGGCCGCAGCCGGCACCTCGTCGAGGCCGAGCAGCATCCCCACGTAGGCGAACGGCAGCGCGAAGACGGTGTGCTCGAGCTTGACGAGCGCGGCGAAGCGCCGTGGGAGCCCGACGGCGGTGTCGGTCACGTCTGGCGGTGCGTCGTCTGCTCGCCCGCGAGAAGCTCGAGCGCGTGGCCGAGCGCCGGCCGCAGGACCGCGAAGCCGTCCCGGCAGCCGCCCGGGGACCCCGGCAGGTTGACGACGAGCGTCCGGCCGTAGATCCCGGCCACGCCCCGGGAGAGGAGGGCATGCGGCGTCTTGGCGATCGAGTCCGCCCGAATCGCCTCGGCAATCCCCGGCGCGTCCCGGTCGATCACGGAGCGCGTCGCCTCCGGCGTGACGTCTCGGGGAGCCATTCCGGTTCCGCCCGTCGTCAGCACGAGCCGAGCCTCGTCCGCGAGCTCGAGCAGCGCGGCGGCGATCGCATCCGTCTCGTCGGGCACCGTCCGGCGAGTCACGCCGTAGCCGTCGGCCTCCAGGAGCGCCGCGAGCAGGTCGCCGCTCGCATCCTGCCTCGATCCAGCCACGACACCGTCCGAGACGGTCAGAACGGCGGCGTTCACGCGGGCTCCTTCCGCTTCTCGACAAGGGCGACCTCGCCGATCACCATCTCCTTGTCGATCGCCTTGGCCATGTCGTAGACGGTGAGCGCCGCGACCGAGACTGCGACGAGGGCCTCCATCTCGACCCCGGTCTGGGCGGTCGTCTCCACGGTGGCGATGATCTCGACGGCCGACTCGACGACGTCGAGGTCGACGTCGATCGCGGAGAGCGGGAGGGGATGGCAGAGCGGGATCAGCTCGCTCGTCCGCTTCGCGGCCATGATTCCGGCGAGCTGGGCCGTGGTGAGGGCATCGCCCTTTGGAAGCTCGCGCAGTCGTCGAGCGGTCTCGGGCGCCATCCGCACCGTGGCGCGGGCAACGGCGCGGCGGCGGGAAAGCGGCTTGGCTCCGACATCGACCATTCGCACCGCGCCGGCCGCGTCGACGTGCGAGAGGTCGGTCACGACCGCATGCTAGTCGCGAGGTCGAGATCCGCGAGTTGCTCCTCGATCCAGCGTTCGAGATCGTGCTCTCGCACGTGCGCCCGGATCGCGGCGCTCCGGCGCTTCCGGTCGTCGGGCGCGAGCTCGAGCGCCTGCTCGAGTGCCGCGGACTGGCCCGCGATGTCGTCGGGATCGACGGCGAGCACCCAGTCGCCGAGCTCCTCGAAGGCGCCGGCGTTCCGGGAGAGGACGACGACGCCGCTGCGCTCATTCACGAGCGGCGCCTCCTTCGCGACCAGATTGAGCCCGTCCATGACGGCATTCACCAGCAGCACGTCGAACTGCTTGTAGGCGGCGATCGACTGAAGGAAGTCGTCGGCGATCCTCAGCCGGAGCGAGCCTGGAAATCGCGACTCGAGTCGCGCCGCGGCCTTCTCGATCGCGTCCCGTTCGACGACGTACTCGGGAACCGTCTGGCGCGACGCGTCGAGCAGCGCCAGCATCGTCGCGCGACCGACGAGGTCGGGGCGGCGTCCGAGGAGCTGCTCGAACGCTTCGAGCCCCCGAACGACGTTCTTCGAGGGATCGGTTCGATCCACGCGGAGGATGAGCCGCTCGGATCTCGTTGCCTCGAGCTCGCGCTCCCGCTCGAGCACGGCGGGGCTAACGGCAAGGGCCTCGAACTCGGCCACGTCGACCGAGATCGGGTGGGCGGTGACGAGGCTGCGCTCCGGCTGGAGGCCGAGCGAGCGGCACGTCGCGAGAAACGCGTCCCGCCAGCGGTGGGTGTGGAAGCCGATGACGTCGCTTGCCAGCAGGCCGTCGTGGATTGCCCGGACGATCTGCGGGGGCAGGACGGCCCAATCCTCCGGATCGACCCAGGGGATGTGTGTGAAGTGCGACAGGAGCGCATCCGGGCGCGCGTCTCGAAGGAATCTCGGAGCGAGGTAGAGGTGGTAGTCGTGAAACCAGACGCTGGCCGCCGACTCGCGCTCGAGCTCTTCGCGGGCGGCCTCCGCGAATGCCCGATTCACCACCTCGTACCCCGCAGCCCAGGCGTGCTCGAGCCCCACGCCCGGCTCGTGCTTCAGGGCCCACAGCCGGTGCTGGACGAACCACAGGGTCGGATTCGCGACAACGTTGTAGTACAGGCGGTACGCGCTCGGATCATGCGCTACGAGGCGGAGCCGGTACCGGGAACCGTCCGGCGCGGTCTCTTCGATCACGCCCTGCTCCGCGACGGCGCGGTCCTCGGCGGAGAGAGCGCTCGCGATCCACGTGACGTCGTGGCGCGAGACGAGCGGAGCGAGCGCCGTCACGAGCCCGCCCGCGCCCCGCTTCGCGACTCGCGCTCCCGACGGATCCCGTTCGTAGCCGACAGGGCCACGATTGGAGACCACGATCAGCTTGCGCCGCGCCGACACGGCTGATCGCTCTAGAGAAGCTTCACGAATCGAAGCCGAGAGCCGCCCTGGGGCTCCGAGTCGAGCACGAGCTCGTCGGCGATCGAGCGGATGATCGCGATCCCGAGCCCACCCTCGCTCAGCTCCTCCTCGCGGCTGGCACGCTCGCGTCGGGCGTCTGGCGGGAAGCCGGAACCGTCGTCAGAGACCTCCACGACGAGCCTGTCCTCGCAGAGCTCGAAGCTGATCTGAACCCGGCCTTCCCCGTTGGCGTAGGCATGGCGAACCGAATTGGACGTCGCCTCGGTGAGCGCGAGCTTCAGCTCGGCGAGCGTCTCCTCGGCGAGCGGCCGCACGTGGGAGAGCCCGGTGAGCGCGAGACGCGAGAGGGTGATGTACTCCGGCTTGGCCGGAATCGTCAAGGTCACGACTCGGCTGCCGCGGTCGGCATCCAGCTCGGTTGCTCGGTCTTTCACGAAGCTCCTCGCCCGGTTCCTACCGAAAACTGTGCAAGAGTAATGAAGGGTCTATCCGGGTATACCGCGCTGCCGCCCGGCTTAAACGAAGGGCGGGCGGGGCTAGCTAACCCTGAGGGTTCTCCGGCCGCTCGACCAGCCGAACGCGCACGATCTCCCGCTTCCCCGTTCCGCCTCGAACGACGGTCACGGGCACGAGCTGGCCTGGAAGAAGTCGCTCGGTCACGATCCGAGCGATGTCGTCTGCCCGAACGACCTGCTCGCCGGCGATCGCGACGATCAGGTCGCCGCCGAGGCTGACGGGAGAACCGTTGAAGACGACCCGTCGCTTCGACCCCTTCAGGCCGGCGCGCTCGGCCGGCGCGTTGTCGACGACCTCCTCGATCAGCGCGCCCCTCTGTGCTCCGAGCTCGTAGCGGCGCGCGATCGCGGGCGTCACGTCGAGCGTGGTGATCCCGATGTAGGCATAGGCGACCCGCCCGGTTGCGATCAGCTGCTCCATCGATCGCCGCGCCGAGTTGATCGGGATCGCGAAGCCGACCCCTTCGGCGTTGCCGGAGTCCGAGCGGATCTGGGCGTTGATCCCGATCACGCGGCCGCGCCCGTCGAGCAGGGGGCCACCCGAGTTGCCGTGGTTGATCGGCGCGTCGATCTGGATCGCGTTCGAGACGTTGTAGCGGGACGTCAGCGACGGGATCGACCGCGAAACGGCGGCGACGACGCCCACCGCGAGCGAGTTCTCGTTTCCGAACGGGCTTCCGATCGCGGCCACGGGCTCGCCGACGACGACGGAATCGGAGTCGCCGAAAGGCAGGGACGAGACCGCGTGATCCTTGGGGTCGAACTTGATCAGGCCGGTATCGTCGAAGAGGTCCCAGCCCACGATCGTGGCCGGGAGACGATCGCCGTCCGCAAAGACCACGTAGACGCGCTGAGCGCCGCGAACCGCGCTCTCGGTCTCGCCGGCGGTGGTGATCACGTGGGAGTTCGTCAGGACGTGGCCCTGGGGAGTCACCACGAAGCCGGAGCCCTGCGAGCGGGCGCCGCCGGGGAAGACGGAGTAGATCGTGACCACCCCGGGCGAGCTCCGAGCGAAGATCGCCGCGGGATCGAATCGGTTCGCCGCGAGCGGGGTCGCGGTCGGCGCCACGCCGGTCTCGCCGGGCTCGGCCGGGACCACCACGGTCTGAACCGCGGCGTCGTCGTCGATCCACCCGGCCGACTTGCCGAGCACGAGCGCACCCGACGCACCCAGGGCCGCCGAGACGAGCGCAACGACTGCGATCAGCGCTGGACGCATCCCGGCCACTGTAGCCGTCCGACCCGTTTTCACGTGAAAACGGTCAGGCGTTCGGACTCGTCCACGACACCTGCCGAAACGGCCGGAAGCGACAGGGTCACGACCGTGCGGCCGGGGGCTGAGCGAAGCTCGACGTCCCCTCCCATCAGCGTCGCCAGCTCCCGCGCAATCGCGAGACCGAGCCCGCTGCCGGAGGCCACGTCGCCCTCCGCGCGGTAGAAGCGGTCGAAGACGTGCTCGAGGTGCTCGGCCGGGATCCCGGGGCCGTCGTCCACGACGCTCAGCGTCGCGTGGTCGCGCTCGCGGCCGGTCGTGACCGTGATGCTCGTTCCCGGAGGCGTGTGCGTCAGCGCATTGCCGACCAGCGCGCGGCCGATCTGGAGCACCCGGAGCTCGTCGCCCACCGCGACCGCCCGCCCGTCCTCCCCGAGCTCGAGCGTGTGCCGCCGTTGCTCGGCGAGAGCGCGGAACTCCTCGGCGAGCACCTGCGCGGCGGCGGCGAGATCGACCTGCTCCGTCTCGACGTGCATCCGGCCGGCATCCATCCGGGAGAGGTCGAGCAGATCGGTCGCGAGCTTCGTCAGCCTCGTCACCTGCTCGCGCATGGTCTCGAGAAACTCCTGGCGCGTCGGCTCGTCCAGGTCCTCGTCGGTCATCAGCTCGAGGAAGCCTCCGAGCGAGAACAGCGGCGTCCGCAGCTCGTGTGAGGCATTTGCGATGAACTCCCGCCGCGCTCGATCGAGCTTCTCGAGCCGCCCGCGCATCCGCTCGAACGCGGCGGCGAGCTCGCCGACCTCGTCGTTGCCGCCGTCCACGACCGGCTCGTCAAAGTGCCCGCTCGCGATCCGCTCGGCCGCGCGCTCGAGCCTCCGGATCCGCCTCGCGTGAACGGAGGCCCCGGCGTAGCCCAGGAGCAAGGCCACGAACAGGGCGATCCCGCCGGCCGCCAGCAGCCGGCGCTCGACGACGTCGATGCTCGAGAGCGGATCGGCGAGCGAGCTGCTGAGCAGCGCGATCGGCCCGTCGGCCGTCACGGGCAGCGCCGCCTCGGCGAACTCCTCCTTGCCTCGGCTGACCGTGCCGCCCTGGGGCACGCCCGTCGCGGCGGCGAACTCGGCCACGATGTCGTGCTCGACGTCCTGCGACGAGGCCGGCCGGGAGTCGGCGAGGATCTGCAGCGCCGGCGGCTCGCGTTGCAGGACGTCGTAGATCACGACCCGGGCGTTGAGGACGGCCGAGCCCGTATCCGCGCACTCCTGCCAGGGAAAGTCCGTTGCCTTGATGCAATCGGCGACGGTGGCGGCGTTCGCTTCGAGCTGGTCGATCTTCGCGTCGACGAGCCGGCTCTCGAGTGTCGGGACGACGATCAGGTAGGCGACGACGAGGGCGCCGGCGACGACCCCGAGCAGCGCGAGCGCGAGTCGGAGCCGGATTCCCTTGATCATGGTCGGAGGCTCACCGGTCGCGGAAGCGGTAGCCGACGCCCCGAACGGTGAGGATCAGCTCGGGCTCCCGCGGATCGCTCTCGATCTTCTCGCGCAGATGGCGGACGTGGACGTCGATCGTCCGCGGCTCGCGGTAGTCGGCGCCGCCACGGAGCCGCTCCAGGAGCTGCCGGCGGGAATAGACGCGGCCGGGCGCCGCGGCGAGCACGCGCAGAAGCTCGAACTCGACGAACGTGAGCTGCACCTCCTCCCCTCGCACCTCGACGACGCGGCGCGGCACGTCGATCCGCACCTGGCCCTCCTCGATCACCTCCTCGTCCTCGGAGCGCTCGCCCGGACGAGGAGCCGAGGCGCGGCGCAGGAGGGCGCGCACCCTGCTGCGGAACTCCCTGATCGAGAACGGCTTCGTGATGTAGTCGTCGGCGCCGAGCTCGAGGCCGAGCACCTTGTCGAGCTCGTCGTCCCGCGCCGTGAGCATGATGATCGGGACGGTGCTGTCGGCGCGGAGCCGTTTGCAGACCTCGAGCCCGTCGAGCCGAGGCAGCATCAGGTCGAGCACCACGAGGTCGATCGGCTCCTCCGAGAACCGCTGCAGAGCCTCCTCACCGTCTCGGGCGACGACGACCCTGAAGCCGTCCCGCTCCAGCGGATACGTCAAGAGCTTCTGAACGGAGTCCTCGTCGTCGACAAGGAGAATGGTCGAGGGTTCGGCCATCGCCCTCGCATGGTACGGACGGCGAGGAAGACGCTCCGCTCGGCCTACACTGGACTCCTCATGTCGCCGCCGCAATCCAGCGGTGTGCCTCGACGCCCGCGCCGTGGAGCCTCCGCGCAGGCTGCCAAGGCCGCCAGTCGTCGAGCGCGACTCGGCTCGCTCGAGCGGCCGGTCAATGCGAGGCTCGTCCGGGGCACGTGGCTCTTCGTCGCGCTCCCGCTGCTCCTCGCCGCCTTCACGGTCGCCCGTCCCCAGCCGCTCCCCCCGCCGACGCTGCCGTCGACCTTCGACGCCGACGCCGCGGCCGGTCTCGCCGGCGAGCTGGCGCGCGAGTATCCCGATCGCTCGCCCGGGAGCGCGGGCTCGGTGGGTGCCAGTCGGTGGCTCGCCGAGCAACTGCGGCTCTACGGGCTCGAAACCGAGGCCGACACGTTCACGGCGGCCGTCCCTGGCAAGGGACGGGTCGCAGCTTCAGAATCTCGTCGCGGTGGTTCCAGGCCCGTCGCCGCGGGCGATCGTGTTCGTGGCGCACCGGGACAACACGGGCCAGGGGCAGGCGAACGACAACGCCTCGGGAACGGCGACCCTGGTCGAGCTGGCCCGCGCCTTCGCACCCGTCCGCGATGGGTCGGGACGACAGGCGACGCCCGCTCATACCCTCGTCTTCGTCTCCACCGACGGAGGGGCCTACGGCGGACTCGGCGCGGCACGCTTTGCTGAAACCTCGCGCTATCGCGACGACGCGGTCGCGGTGGTCAACCTCGATTCGATCGCAGGACGCGGGCAGGCGCGGCTGCTCCTCGCCGGCGACGAGCCACGCTCGCCCTCGCCGGTGCTCGTGCGCACCGCGGCGACGCGGCTCGTCGAGGAGCTCGGCTCCGAGCCCCGGCGCCCCAGCGCGTTCGAGCAGCTGCTCGATCTGGGCTTTCCGTTCACTCTCGGCGAGCAAGGCCCCTTCGTCGCCCGGGGGATTCCCGCGCTCACGCTGACGACGGCGAACGAGAAACCCACGGACGCGTTCGCGGACGAGCCGTTGAACCTGGAGAGGCTCGGCGAGATGGGACGTGCAGCCCAGAACCTGCTCAGCTCCCTGGACGCAGGGCTCGAGCTGACGCGGGACACGACCGCGTACGTCTACTTCGACCGGCGACTTGTCCGCGGCTGGACGATCGAGCTCGCGCTCTTCGCGGCGCTCCTGCCGTTCCTGATCGCAACGGTCGACCTGTTCGCCCGCTGCCGGCGACGGCGGATTCCGCTCGGCGCCGCTGCCCGGAGCCTCCGCAACCGGCTTGCCTTCTGGGGATATGCAGGCTTGCTGCTCGTCGTGGGCGCGCGGCTCGGGCTGTTCCCGAATGCCGAGCCGCGCCCGCTTCCAACGGATCTCGCGGTGGTGCGCGAGCCGCCGGCGATCGGACTGGCAATCCTCGCCGTGCTGCTCCTCGCCGGCTGGCTCGTCAGCCGGCAGCGACTGATCCCGGAGCGGCGAGCGACGACCGAGGAGATGCTCGCGGGCTATACGACAGCCCTCCTGGGGCTCGGGCTCGTCACGCTGCTCGTCGTGGCGACGAATCCGTTCGCCCTGATCTTCGTCCTGCCGTCTCTCTACGCCTGGCTCTGGCTACCCCACGCCCGAACCACTCCCGCGCGGCTCGTCCTGCTCGCCGCCGGCATGCTCGGGCCCGCGCTCCTGATGCTCGAGTTCGCGCGCCGTTACGAACTCGGCCTCGACGCGCCCTGGTATCTGCTCTCGCTCCTCGGGGTCGGCTACGTGCCGTGGCTCGTGGGCCTTCTGGCGCTCGGCTGGCTCGCCGTCGCCGCCCAGCTCTCGGCGCTCGCCGTCGGCCGCTACGCCCCCTATCCCGATAGCCAGGCTCCCGGTTCGCGCCGCTCGCTGCGCGGTGTCGTCGCGGCCGCGGCTCAAGCCCGGCGAGCACGTGCCGATCAGCAGAGTGTGTCCGAGGGCCAGGACGTTCGGGAGGCGCGATGAGGAGGCTGATCCGGATTGCCGGATCGCTCCTGATCGTCGTCGGGGTCGGGATGCTCGCCTGGGCGATCACCGTCTGGCAGTGGCAAGACCCGGTGACGGCGGTCGTCAACCGCGTGGAGCAGCGCGAGCTCGCCCAGACGCTCGAGCGGAGCTTCGAGAATCGGCGACCGTCCAGCGGCATCCCGGTTGCGTCGGCTGCGGAGCGTCGTCGGCTGGTGGCGCGCGAGGCCGGAGCCTGGCGGCGCGCCGCCAAGGAGGGCGACGCGATCGCGAAGCTGCGGATCTCGCGGCTCGGCCTCGACGCTGTCGTCGTCAACGGAACCCGCTCGTCCACGCTCAAGCGCGGGCCCGGACGCTACCTCGGCTCGGCGATGCCAGGCCAGGGCGAGCTCGTCTACATCGCGGGCCACAGGACGACATATGGAGCGCCGTTCTCGCGGATCGACCACCTCCGCAAGGGCGACAGAGTCAGCCTCGAGCTGCCCTATGGCACCTTCGAGTACGCCGTCACCGGCTCGCGGATCGTGGCCGCAGACGAGCTCTCGGTGCTTCGCTCGAAGGGACGCGAGCAGCTCATCCTGCAGGCCTGCCACCCTCGCTTCTTCGCGTCGCACCGGTTCATCGTCTACGCGGAGCCGACCGCGTTCACGCCTCCGGCTGCTCCGAACGCGAGCTAGCTAGCTAGAGCCGCAGAAACGGAAGCCGGTCTCCCGGCGCGGGATCGCGCTCGCCCCGACGCAGGAGCACGAGCGCGTCGGCACCGGCGGCGCGCGCGATCATGTGCGACTCCTGGCCCGACAGGGGCTCGAGCACGACCTCGCCGTCTTCGATCCTCGAGCGCGCGCGGACGAGCTGGTCGCGGGCCGTGCTCGCACGCAGCGGCGCAGCCAGCGTGCCCGTGAGGTACGCAGGCGCCGGCTCGGAGGCGCCTTGACGGGCGAGCACCGCGGGTCGGACGAACAGCTCGACAGCCACGAGTGCCGACACGGGATTGCCGGGGAGACCGAAGACGAGCGTCTCGCCGCGCCGGCCGAACGCGAGCGGCTTGCCCGGCTTCACCGCCACGCCCCAGAAGACCTGGTCGACGCCCAGCTCGGCGCCGATCTCGCGGACGAGGTCGTGGGGGCCGACGGAGACACCGCCGGAGCTGACGAGCACATCCGCCTCGAGGCCTCGCTCGAGCGACGCCCGATGGAGGCCCGGCTCGTCGGCGACGGGCTCGAGTCGCGTCACCTCGGCCACGCTCTCGAGCGCCGCCGCGATCATCGACGCGTTCGATTCGTAGATCTCGCCCGGACCGAGCTCGACACCGGGTCGCCTGAGCTCGCTGCCGGTGCTGAGGATCGCGACCTGAGGCCGCCGCCCGCACCGAACCTCTGCCAGGCCGACAGCGGCGAGCGCCCCGATCTGGGCGGGGCCGAGACGGCTGCCCGAGGACAGCAGGAGATCACCGCTCCGGAGATCGCTACCTTTGTCACGAACGTTGGCCGATGTGTCAACGCTTGCCGGTACCGCGACCACGTCCCCTCGATCGTCCACGAGCTCGATCGGGACAACCGCATCTGCTCCGTCGGGGACTGCCCCTCCCGTCGCGATCGCCATCGCCTCACCGGCACGGAGCGGCACCCCAGCCGGCCGCCCGGCCGGAATCCGCGCGACCACGGGCAGGCTGCCCGGCGTATCGGCAGCGCGGAGGGCGAACCCGTCCATCGCCGAGCTTCGAAACGGCGGCAGGTCGACGCGCGCGTGCACGTCCTCTGCGAGGAATCGGCCGACTGCGCGCACGATTGGAACCGGCTCGGCGCCGAGAGGCCGCGCGTGCGCAAGCACGAGCGCGAGCGCCTCGTCGATCGAGAGAAGCGGCGGCATCGCCGCGTACGCTAGCCGCGCGGCGTGGCTAGGCTCCGCCCGTGATCTCCGTCGTCGTCCCGGTTCACAACGAAGAGCGCAGCGTGGCGCTCCTGCTCGACGAGCTTGCCTCCGCGCTCGACGGGATCGGCCAGCCGTGGGAGGCGATCTTCGTCGACGACGGCTCGACCGACGGCACCTTCTCCGCGCTGACCCGGCTTCACGACGGCGCCGACAACGTGCGGATCGTCCGCCTGCGCCGAAACTTCGGGAAGGCGGCCGCGCTCCAGGCCGGTTTCGAGGAGGCGAGCGGAGACGTGATCGTGACGATCGACGGCGACCTGCAGGACGATCCGGCCGAGATCCCGCGCCTGCTCGCGAAGCTGGACGAGGGCTTCGACCTCGTCTCGGGCTGGAAGACGAAGCGGCGCGATCCGCTGAGCCGCCGGGTTCCGTCGCGAATCTTCAACGGTGTCAGCGGGCGCATGTCTGGGTTGCGGCTCCACGACCTGAACTGCGGGCTAAAGGCGTATCGCGCCGAGGTGCTGGACGGGCTGCGGATCTACGGCGAGCTCCACCGGTTCATCCCGGTTCTGGCGCATTACCGCGGCTTTCGCGTCGCCGAGGTGCCGGTCAACCACCGGCCACGCGAGCACGGCCGCTCGCGGTACGGGATGGAGCGCTACGTGCGCGGCTTCCTCGACCTGCTCACCGTGACCTTCATGGGCCGCTACCGGCATCGGCCGCTTCATCTCTTCGGCAGCCTCGGTCTCATCCTGTCCCTGCTCGGCGGGCTCGTGCTCGCCTACCTCACGGTCCTCAAGCTGATGGGCGAGGCGATCGGACACAGGCCGCTCCTGACGCTCGGTGTCCTCCTCGTGGTCGTCGGGATCCAGCTCCTCTCGCTCGGCCTCCTCAGCGAGCTGATCACGAGCCATCACGAGGAACGGGTGGGCAAGCGAGGGGCGAGAGACCTGCACGTCGACGAGATCCTGCGATAGGTGAGGGTTCTCTACTTCGGGACGTATGAGCGGGACTACCCGCGCAACGCCCAGGTGATCTCCTGCCTGCGCGGGGCAGGCGTGGAGGTGATCGAGCGGCACGCGAGCGTCTGGGAGCGGCGGCGGCACAAGTGGTCGCTCGGGATCGGCGCGGCGGTCAGGGTCGGGTTGGCGGAGGCGGCGCTGCTCCTACGCGGACGGCGGGAGCGGTTCGACGTGATGATCGTCGGCTACCCGGGCCACTTCGACATGCCAGCGGCGCGGCGGATCGCCCGGAAGCGCCCCCTCGTCTTCAATCCTCTCGTCTCGCTCTCCGAGACGCTCGTCGACGATCGCGGCCGCTTCGCGCGCGGATCGCCTCCGGCGACGGTGTTGCAACATGTCGATCGGATCGCACTGCGGCGCGCAGACCTCGTCGTCGCCGACACGGCTCAGAACGCGCGCTTCCTGGCCGAGCTCGGGGAGATCGGCCGCGATCGCGTGGAGGTGTGCTTCGTCGGCGCGGAGGATCGGCTCTTCCGACCGGGATGGCAGCCGCGGGCGCGCTTCCACGTTCTCTTCGTGGGCAAGCTGATCCCGCTGCACGGGCTCGAGACGATCCTGGAGGCTGCTCGCCTCGCGCCGGAGATCCCGTTTCGGATCGTCGGCAGCGGCCAGCTCGCTGGGCTGCTCGCGGACCGGCCGGACAACGTCGAGTGGGTCGAGTGGGTCGACTACGAAGAGCTGCCCGAGGAGATCCAGCGCGCGGGTTGCGCGCTCGGGGTCTTCGGAACCTCCGAGAAGGCGGCTCGGGTGATCCCGAACAAGGCCTTTCAGGCGCTCGCCTGCGGGATCCCGCTCGTGACGGCCGACACGCCGGCGGCGCGAGAGCTGCTCCGCGACGAGGAGAGCGCGCTCCTCGTCCCGGCCGGCGATCCGGCTGCTCTTGCCGCCGCAGTGCGCCGGCTCGCGGGCGACGAGGAGCTCTCCCGGCGCATCGGCGCCGGAGGCCTCGCCGCCTACGAGGAGCACGCGAGCGAGGAGGTCCTCGGCCACCGCTGGCGTGGCCTCCTCGAGGCCGAGCTCGAGCGGGCCGCCAACCGCCGGTGAGGCTCAGGCCCGTCGTCGTCCTCTGGGCGGCCGTCGCAGCCTTCTCGGCCGGCTTCGCCTCCCTCTCGATCCTGCGCCATCTCGCGTTCAATACCGGCCGGTTCGACCTCGGGAACATGACGCAGGCGGTGTGGTCGACCGCCCACGGCGACGTGCTCTCCGTCACCGATCTCCAGGGCGAGCAGATCTCGAGGCTCGGCGCGCACTTCGACCCGATTCTCGCGGCCTTCGCTCCCCTCTGGTGGCTCTGGCCCGATCCGTCGATGCTGCTGACGGCCCAGGCGGTCGCGATCGCGCTCGGCGCCTGGCCGGTCTTCCTCCTGGCGCGAAAGCACCTCGACTCCGACTGGGCCGGGCTCGGCTTCGGGCTCGCGTATCTCCTCTACCCGTCCACGCAGTGGCTCGCGCTCAACGAGTTCCATGCGGTGGCGCTCGCGACGCCGCTCCTCCTCTTCGCCTTCTGGTTCCTGGACGAGGACCGGCTCGTCGCGTTCTCGATCGTCGCCGCCCTTGCCTGCCTCACGAAGGAGCACGTTCCCCTCGCGGTTGCTGCGCTCGGCGTCTGGTACGCCCTCGCGCGGGGACGTCGCCGCGCCGGCGCGATCATCGCGGGCTCGGGCGTCGCCGTCGCCGCGCTCGCGATCGGGCTCGTCGTCCCGCACTTCGCGCCGACCGGCTCGTCGGCCTTCGAGGGTCGCTATCGCGCGGTCGGCGGCTCGCCGCTCGGGATCCTCGAGACCGCGCTCACCGACCCCGTTCGGATCGTCCAGCAGGCGTTCGACGGGCATGGGATTCCCTACCTCCTGGAGCTCGTGCTGCCGCTTCTCGCGCTTCCGCTCCTGGCGCCGCTCGCCGCCCTCACCGCCCTGCCGGAGCTCGCCGCGAACCTCCTCTCGTCGACGCGAACCCAGACGTCGATCCACTTCCACTACACGGCGGCGGCGATTCCCGGGCTGATGGTGGCGGCGGTGCTCGGCACCGCCCGGCTGCGGGCGCGCGGAGGTCGGCTCCGGCCCCTCGTCACCGCGGTCGTCGTGGCCGGGGTCGTCGCGAACTACGCGCTCGGCGCGATCCCGGTCTGGCGCGCGTTCCCCGGGGGAGAGGCGCTGGGCTCGCGCGAGCATCGGGTGACCGCACACGACCGCGTCGCGGAGCGGGCGCTCGAGGTCATCCCGGACGATGCGGTCGTCAGCGCCACCAACTCGCTCGGCGGTCACCTCTCCGAGCGGCGGCGGGTGCTCAGCTTCCCCGTGTTCGGCGGCGCGACCTGGATCGCTGCCGACGAGACGAGCCCCGGCTACGCAGACCGGATCGCGCCGCTCGCGACGAGCGAGCGACTCCGGCGCCTGCGCCTCGACCCGCGCTGGCGGATCGTCTTCGACGACGACGGGATCGTCGTCTTCCGGCGGCGCTAGAGAATCGTCTGGGGAAGGAGGTAGGCGCAGAAGCCGAGCGCGACGAGCTGGGCGCGCCGATCGCCTTCCGCCGCGGCGAGCGGGAGCGCCCAGACCGCGTACCAGGGCGTGAGCCAGGGCGTTGTCGCGAGCAGCAGGCAGCCGGCGCGGCCCAGCCGCACGCGCCCGCGCGACGCCTCGCGCGCGAGCCAGACGAGACCGCCCGCCAGGACGAGCCCGGCGAGCACGAGCGTGAGGGCGTGCGGGAGGCCGAGCTGCTCGAGCCGGCCCGGCAGCGAGTAGCTCGTCTGCTCCTCCGCGTTGCGGGCGAGCGGGCCGAATGCCCGCAGCCAGTCGAGCCCGTAGCGCCAGAGAGCGAGCGCGGCGATCGTGGCCGCCGCGAGCGCGAAACCGAGGTGACCGACGCGACGTCCGGCCTTTCGCGCCTCGACTGCCCGCAGCGCGAAGAAGACGATCGGGATCCACTTGACGAGGATCGAGACGGCCCACGCCGCGCCCGCGAGCCCGCGGCGGCCGGCGGCCGCCAGCACGAGCGCTCCGAGGACGAGCGCGAGCATCACCGAGTCGTTGTGACCGCCTCCGGCGAAATGGATCGCGAACAGGGGATTCCACCCGACGAGCGCCGCAGCGGCCACCCGGTCTCGGGCGAGCCTCGCTGCCAGGACGGTGAGTGCGAGCATCCCTAGCGCAGCGAGCACCTTGAACGTCCAGGCGGCTGCGTCCGCGCTCGAGTCGACGACCCGGGCGACGCCCTCCGAGCCGAGCGTGAACGCAGGCCCGTACACGGAGGTCGTGTCGCGCCACGCGAACCCGGCGTGCTCGTAGGCGGGATTGTCGGGAAACTCGCTCGGAGGATCGCGATACGGATTTCCACCCGCCTCCGCGATCTCCCCGTACTGCCAGTACGCCCAGGCATCCGTCGAGAGAAGAAGCGGGGCAGCGAGCGGGAGCAGCTGGATGGCCGCCGCCAACACGCCGACCGCCGCAAGCGAGGGACGCGCGCCTCCGACCAGCCACAGGGCGACGAGATAGAGCGCAAAGGCGCCCGCGAGACAACCGAGGAAGACCCAGACCCAGCCGCCTCCGTCACCCCCGCCGCGACCCGCGTCGGACGGCGCGAGCGGGGCTCCCTCGAGCCACGCGGCGGTGACACAGCCTGCGAGAAGCAGCAGCGCGAGCGACGCCGCGACGAGCGGGAGCCCGCCGGAGCGCAAACGGAGCGATCAGGGCTCGAGCGGAGGTGGCGGCTCGGTCTGCGTCGGCGGAGTGACAGGCACGACCGGCGGTGTCGCGGTCTTCGGCTTGGGTGCGACCGCGGGCGTGGTCGCCGGCGCCGGCGTCTCCTCGGGCTCCTGCTCCTCGGTCTCCGCCTCCGTCTCCGTCTCGGGTGACGGCGCGACGTAGTCGGAGCCTGAGTCGTAGGTGTCGGAATAGCCGAACGAGCGGCCGAACGTGCCGCGCTCGAAGCTCTGCCACTCCGGATAGTCCCTCGGCTCCGGGAAGGAGAGCGGCTCGAGCTGGCCGATCGCCGAGGACATGAAGAGCCGCCAGATCTGCGCCGGGAAGCTCCCGCCCGACACGGCGATCCCGTGCACGTTCGTCATCGGCACCTTCCCGCGCGGATAGCCCACCCAGACGGTCGTCTGCAGCCTCGGCGTGTAGCCGGCGAACCACGCGTCGGAGTGCTCCTCGGTCGTGCCGGTCTTGCCGGCAGCGGGATGGCCGTAGCTCGCGGCCGTGCCGGTGCCGTACTGGACGTTCTCCTCCAGGATCTTCGTCACCGTGTAGGCGACGCCGTCCGAGATCACGCGGCGCCGTTTCGGCTTGCCCCAGCCGGCCTCCGTGTCCTCCTTGGCGTTCGCGAGCACGACCCGCTCGATCGCGCGTGGCTCGGAGTAGACGCCGCCGGCGGCGAGCGTCGCGTACGCCGAGGCCATGTCGAGCGGGGACACCTCGATCGAGCCGAGCCCGATCGACGGAACGTAGTCGCCGTCAGGGGTCGAGAGCTTCGAGCGGACGCCGAGCTTCGTCGCCATCTTGGCCACGGCCTCTGCGGTGACGTCGAGGGTCAGCTGCGCGTAGACCGTGTTGTCCGAGCGGATCGTCGCGCGCTCGATCGACGTCCAGCCGGTGTAGCTGTGGTCGTACGTCTCGGGGCACCACCAGCCTCCACTGCCGTCGTCGCAGTCGCCGTTCGGCGTCGGCCGGTAGAAGAACGGCGCCGAGAGATACGTCGACGTCTCCGGGTTGATCCCCTGCTCGACCGCCGCCGCGAGCACGAACGTCTTGAACGTCGATCCCGACTGGCGCTTCGCCTGGGAGAGCAGGTTGAACTGGTTCGCCCGCACGCCGGGCGTGACCGCCGTCATCGCGCGAATCGCGCCGTTCCGCGGGTCGATCGAGATCACGGCCGCGGCGGGATCCGACCTTTCGTAGAGCGTCTCGCGAATCGCCTTCTGGGCAGCCCGCTGGAAGCGCGGGTCGATCGTCGTGTAGACCTTCAGCCCGCCGGAGCGAACGGTCGCGACGCCGTACTCGGCGATCAGCTCGTCGCGGACGTAGCTGAAGAAGTAGGGCTCGCGGATCGTCCGGTAGAGCTTGCCGGCTTTCAGCCCGAGCCCCCGCTTGACCGCCCAGTCGTAGGCGTCGCGGTCGATCGCCCCTTCCTCGAGCATCGCGCGCAGCACCTGGTTTCGGCGCTCGGTCGCGATCCGGGTGCGGTTGAACGGGTCGTAGGCGGACGGCGCCTGCGGCATCCCCGCCAGCAGCGCCGCCTCGGGCAGGGTCAGCTGATGGGCGCCCTTGGAGAAGTAGGTCTGCGACGCCGCCTCGATCCCGTAGGCGAGGTTCCCGTAGTAGACCTGATTCAGGTAGGTCGCGAGGATCTTCTTCTTCGACCAGGCCCGGTTCAGCTTGATCGCGAGACAGGCCTCCTTGAGCTTGCGCTGGAAAGTCTGCTCGCGGCTGATGTAGAGGTTGCGGACGAGCTGCTGCGTGATCGTGGAGCCGCCCTGCACGACCTTGCCGGCCTGGACGTCGGCCCAGACTGCGCGAGCGATCCCGCTCGGGTCGATCCCGGCGTGCTCGTAGAAGCGGCGATCCTCGATCGCGACCGTCGCCTTCGGCATCCACGGGCTGATCCGGCCGAGCCGGACCGGCTGGCGGTTCCGTTCCGAGGGGATCCCGCCGAGAATCGAGCCGTCCGCCGCGTAGACGAACGAGTTCTGGCCGATCTCGACGCGTCGCAACGCACTGAGATCGCAGGAGGTGCCGAAGCCGGCGACGGAGGTGACGGCGCCGCCTGCGACGACGGCGAGGAGCGCCAGGGCGGCGACCGCGGCGAGCACGACGCCGCGGCGCCGGCCGCGCTTGCGCTCGAGCCGCTTGCGCTTGCGCCGCTTGGCGCCGTAACGGCTAGTCGGGTCGGGCAGCCGAACCTGGCCGCCACTGCGCCGGCCCTTGCCCCGGGAAGGTGGGCTCATGCGAAGATCCCGCGTTCGCGCAGCCGCGTGTGGACGCGCAGGCGGAGATCGTGCTCCAGTCGCTCCGCCGCCGCCTCGCTCTCGGTCCACGCGCGGATCGTCAGGGTCGGTGACCCCTCGAGGGCGCTGACGAAGACCTCGTCCTGCTCGCCGGAAACCTCCTCGCGGAGCGCTTCGAGCAGCGGGGCGAGATCGTTGGCTGGTGGAACCTGCACGGTGACCTGCGCGAACTTCGCTGGACTGCGGATCGTCGAGTTGCGGATGGTATCCGACGCCAGTTTCTCGTTCGGAATCACGAGCCGGGCGTTCTCCTCGGTCCGGATGAACGTGTACATCAGCCCGATCTCCTCGACCGTGCCTCCGACTGTGCCGCCGACCCCGGCGACCTCGATCCAGTCACCGAGCCGGAGCGGCTGGGTGATCGCGATCATCACGCCGGCGACGAAGTTCCCGAGCGTCCGCTGCGAGGCGAAGCCGATGATCAGGCCGACGATCGCGGACGAGGCGAGGAGTCCGCCGGCGATCGCCCTGACCTGCGGGATCACGAGGAAGGCCGAGAGCAGGCCGACCGTGATGATCGAGACGCTGATCGTCCGCCGCAGCACCCGGTAGCGGGTGAGCGCCTCGGGGCTGCGATCGCCGCCGAGGATGAGCCTGTCGATCATTCGCGCCAGCAGGATCGTGGCCACCAGCACGATCCCGATTGCAAGCAGGCGCTGCCAGGGCTCCATCCCGCTCGATTCGACGGACGCACGCCGGTTCCTCAGACGGGCCTATGATCCGAGGCCTCGTGGACGTGGGTCAGCGGCTCCGGTCTGCCCCTCGTCGTCTTTTGTCGGGGGGAAGCCCCGCGCTCGAGCTCTTCCTCTGGAGCCGAATCGCGCTGTGGCTGCTCGCGATCTTCGCGCTGCTCGTCTTCGAGCCGAACCGGCACCCGGAGGCCGACCGCTGGGACAGCCCGCGGCTGCACGAGCTCGGCTACGGGATCGACGTCTGGGCGCGCTGGGACAGCGACTGGTACCTGCGGATCGCCGAGGAGGGCTACGCCGCATCCCCGTCGAGCACGCCGGCGTTCTTCCCGCTCTATCCGGGCCTCGTGGCGCTGCTCGGACGGGCGCTCGGAGACCATTTCGTGCTGGCCGGCGTGCTGCTCTCGCTCGCGGCGTGCGCGGTCTCGTTCCTCCTCCTCTACCGCCTCGCCCGGGAGCGGCTCGGCGCCGACGGGGCGAGGCGCGCGGTGCTCTACCTCGCCGTCTTCCCGACCGCGCTCTTCCTGCAGGCGGTCTACAGCGAGTCGCTCTACCTGTTGCTCGTGCTCGCGGCCTTCCTCCTCGCCCAGCGTGGGCGCTTCCTCGGCGCGGGAGTGGTGGCCGGCCTGGCGATGCTGACCCGGCCGGTGGGGATCGCGCTCTTACCTGCGCTCGCCGTCCTCGCCTGGCGCTCAGAGGATCGTCGAGGGGCCCTGCTTCGACTGGCCGTCTCGGTGCCCCTCGCTGCGACCTATCCGCTGCTCCTGGCGATCTGGATCGACGAGCCGTTCGCGTTCCTGCGCGCGCAGGACGGGATCTGGCAGCGCGAGCTCTCGCCGCTCGGCCCGCTCGGGGGCCTCTGGGACGGGATCGCCGTCCTCTTCGCCGATCGACCCGCGCGCGACGACGCCCTCAATGTGCAGCAGCTCGCATTCACGCTTGTGTTCCTGGGCCTGGCCGCGCTCGCGTGGCGTCGCTTCGGCGCGCCCTACGGGCTCTTCGCGCTCCTCAGCCTGGCGATCCCGCTCTCGTTTCCCTCGGAGCGCTGGCCGCTCCTCTCGATCTCGCGGTTCGGGCTCGTGCTCTTCCCGCTCCTGCTCGTCCTGGCCGCCCTCGGCGCTCGGCCTCGCCTCCATGCCGCTCTGACGGCGGTCTCCGCCGCACTCCTCGGCGTCGCCGTGGTGCAATGGGCCCTGTGGCAATGGGTCGCATGAGCAGCGGTGGCATGAGCAACGGTCGCATGAGCGGCGAGGGCGCGAACGCCGAGTGGGCTCCGCCCGAGCCGAGCTGGGGCGGCCGGCTCGCGGCCTGGCTGCTCCTCGTCGCCGCGCTCGCGACCCTCGGATACGCCGGTCGGGCGACGGGCGGCAAGCCTCCCGAAGACGTCCTCTACCGCTACGAGACGGCGATCGGCAGCATCGTCGTCTACGCGATCCTGCTCGGGATCGTCGTCTTCGGGATCGGCCGTGGCTTCCCGCGCCGAGAGTTCTTCGCGCTGCGGAACCCGCACTCGTGGCGCCGGGCGCTCGGGTACGCGCTCGGCGGCTACGTCGCGATCTTCGTCGGCGCCGGCCTGCTCCTGCTCGCCCTGGACGCCGGCGACGAGCAGGGGCTGACCCCCGACGGCTGGGACTCGAGCCGCGCGGGCGCCTACGCCGCCAACTTCGTCGCCGTCGCGCTTGTCGGACCGATCGTCGAGGAGCTCCTCTATCGCGGCGCCGGGCTGTCCCTCCTCCTGCGGTTCGGCCCCGTGGTCGCCGTGCTCGGGACCGCGATCTGCTTCGGGCTCGGCCACGGGCTCCTGCTGGCGCTGCCGGCACTCGTCGTCTTCGGGATCGTGACTGCCGTCGTGCGGCTCCGGACGAACAGCATCTATCCCGCGATGCTCGTCCATTGCGCGTTCAACGCCACGAGCCTCGTCGTGGCAGTGGCCGCCTGAGGGGTGGCTATTGTCCAGCGCGTGCGGGTAGCGCTCGTCGTCCTGGCCGGACTCGTCTTCGCAGCCGGCGCCGCCGCGGCTCCTCCGGCCGTTGTCGCGACCGCCACCCCGGCAACCGGGGTCGGGCCGCTCGCCGTCTCCCTGAGCGCGAGCGGCGATCCGGCCGGCTACACCTGGGATCTTGGCGACGGGAGCGCCGCTGCGGGAGCGACCATTCGACACGTCTATGCACCGGGGCGCTACGTCGCGGTCGTGACCGCCGTCGCGGCGAGCGGCGAGACGAGCCGGGCGCAGGTCGAGATCGTCGTCGGCAGGCGCACGGTTACGCTTGACGGCGCCACGGGTCGCCGACTACGACCGCCCGGTCGTGCTCGGCGGGATCCTCCTCCCTGCGGTCGGAAACGGCCGGGTTCAGATCTACCGCGACGGCACGTATGTGACGTCGGCTCGCGTCCGCGGCGACGGTCGCTTTCGCGCCCTCGTGCGGCTGCGCGCGCCAGGCCGCTACGAGGCCCGCTACGGAGCGGCCCGCTCCGCGCCGCGCCCGATCCTGGTTCGGCCGAGGCTCGAAACCTCGCTCGCAGTCGACTGCGGCGGTCGGCGACAGGCTCACGCGTCGTCGCTCGGCTCGTTCCGGCGAGGGCCGGAACCCTCCGGGTCGAGCTGCGGCGAGGCGGTCGGCTGATCGCGTCGAAGCGGGCCGGCTCGCCGCTGCGCCACGTCGTTCCGACCGCGGTTGCAGGAAGCGTTCGCGCAGTCGTGAGCTCCACCGAGCGAGCCGGCTTCCTTCGCGTTCGAAGATCGCTCGCGACATCGGTCGTGCTTCCGGCGCTCTCGCTCGGCTCCGAAGGCCCGAGCGTGCTGGCGCTCGAGCGACGCCTGGCGGATCTGCGCTACGTGCTTCGGGGCGTCGACTCGGTGTACGGCACGGACACGCTCGAGGCCGTCACGGCGTTCCAGAAGGTGCATCGAATCGCTCGCACCGGCCGGGTCGATGCCGGCTTCTGGCGGCTCCTCGCGCGAGCCGGGATCCCGGCCCCCCGCACGCGCGGCTTCGATCACATCGAGGTCGACAAGACCCGCCAGGTGCTGCTCGAGGTCCGGGGCGGCGAGGTTCAGCGCGTCGTCCACGTCTCGACCGGGGCGACGGGAAACACGCCGCTCGGGACGTGGCGCGTCTACCGCAAGGTCACCGGCTTCGACTGGGTGCTCTGGTACCCGATGTACTTCCTCCGTGGCTTCGCGATCCACGGCTATCCGTCCGTGCCCGCCTACCCGGCCTCGCACGGCTGCGTCCGCGTTCCGATGTGGATCGCCCCTCAACTCTTCGCCGGCCACCCACACGGTGCGACGGTCACGATCTACCTCTAGCGCCCTGGCTGCGGTCGCGGTGCTTGCGACGGCCTGGCTCGCCTGGCAAGCGCTGTGGGCACACGGCGGCGAGCGCGAGCCTCTCTGGCGCGACCTCACGGCCCGGACGCTCGGGGCGCCGGTGCGTTCGCAGCTCGCCGCCTTCGACGAGCTCGCGTCCCTCCGCGCCGCTCTCGGGCCATCGGCGACCGTCCCGCCGATCGACTTCCAGCGTCGACGCGCCGTCCTCGTCGCCGCCGGCCCTCGCTCGAGCAGCGCCTACGTGCTCGACGTCACCCAGGTTCGGGAGGAACGCCGGCGGATCGTCGTGACGATCCGCGAACGGGCGCCGACGCTGGCTCGGCCGGGGAACCCGCAGCTCGCCTTTCCGTTTCGGCTGCTGACCCTTCCGCGCAGCGACAAGCCCGTCGAGCTCGACTGGCAAGGGCGCTCGTGACCGGCGACGACCCCGTCCGCGCCCTCCGCGAGGAGCTCACCGCGCTCGACGAGCGGCTGGTGGAGGCGTTCAACCGGCGCCTCGAGCTCGTCGCCGAGCTGAAGCGGGTCAAGGAGGAGCGCGGCCTCGGCTTCCTCGATCCGGCCCGCGAGGAATGGCTGCGCGCCCATCTCGAGGAGACCAATCGCGGGCCGCTCTCGCGCGAGGGCCTGAACGAGCTCGTGAGCGCGCTCCTCGACCTGACGAAGCGCGAAGTCGGCCGCTAAGACGGCCTAGTTCTCTTCCTCGCGCGCGAACTCGTCCGGGCTGACCGTGTCGAGGAAGCGCCGAAACTCGTCGGGATCGAGCTCCGCGAGCGGCGTCACGCCCGCGATCTCGTCGTGCTCCCCGTGCTCGCCCTCGAACTCGATTCCGGATTCGTCGATCACCTCGTCGGCGACGAAGATCTTCGCGCCCGCCCGCACGGCGAGCGCGATCGCATCCGACGGCCGGGAGTCGATCTCGAGCTCGGATCCGTTCTGGTGCAGCGTGATCCGCGCGTAGAACGTGTTCTCCCGCAGCTCCGTGACGGTGACCGCGACGATCTCCGCGTCGAGCTGGCCGAGCATGTCCGTGACGAGGTCGTGCGTCATCGGCCTCGGCTGCGCCGCATTCTGGAGCTTGACGAGGATCGCGGCCGCCTCGGCGTGACCGATCCAGATCGGGAGGAACTTGTTCCCGTCCGCCGTCTTCAAAAGGACGATCGGCTGCTTGCCGACCAGGTCGAAGCTCACCCCGTAGATCAGCATCTCGCGCATCCCTGGGCCTCGGACGCAGTGTAACCACCCCTCCGACCTCCGTAACCGGCCCGGCGCCGGCGGCGTTGCATCTCCATGGTGGATCTGTGGCTCCACGACATCGAATCGCTCGAGGCGGTCGCTCAGGACGAGCAGACCAAGCGTCTCTGTCTCCGGATGGCCGCCATGTCGATGAACGGCACCCTGCGGCCGTTCATCGCGAACATCCATCGTGACGACGAGCTCGACGAACGGACGAAGGGCACGATCGCCGAGATCGCCGGCGACGAGCACTTCCTCCTCGCCGTCGAGGACTACGTGCGCCGGACGACGTTCGCTCACTAGCTCTCCCGGCTAGAATCCGTCGCCGCGCGGGCGATTAGCTCAGTTGGTTAGAGCGCCGCTCTGATAAGGCGGAGGTCCCTGGTTCGAATCCAGGATCGCCCATGTCTTTCGCAAGAGAGTGGCATCCGCTTCCGCGGATGCCACTCTCGCGAAGATCCCTAAAGTGGCCGCTTCGCGGCCCACCAGCTCGGTCACATGCGCTTGCCTCGGACTTCCAACTCCGGCCTCGAGGCGCTCGGGTCTCGGCGGGCTGGTCGAGGCAGTTCTCCCCGTCGCTAGAGAGCTTCCAGCGTCTCGACGAGCTCTTCGAGGCGGAGCTCCTCGCCGAAATGGAGCTCGAGCTTGCCCGCGGCGACGCGGGCCGGGAGCCCGGTCAAGCGCTCGGCGGCCACGCGGGCACGCTCGGCGAGTGCTGGATCGATCCTCGCCGCCGCGCGCGGTCGACGCACTGCGCCGCCCTCCTGCGCCGCCTTCTCGGCTCCGCGGACGGACATGCCTTCGCGCACGATCCGCTTCGCGAGCCGCTTCCGCTCGTCGTGCTCCGGCAGGGAGAGCACCGCGCGAGCGTGGCCCTCCGTCAGCTCGCCGCGGGCGACCATCCAGAGCACCTCCTCGGGCAGCTCCAGCAGCCGCAGGCGGTTCGAGACGGCGGGCTTGGAACGGCCGACCCGCTCGGCCACGTCACCCAGCGAGAGCTCGAACTCGTCGACGAGCGACGCGTACGCGCGCGCCTCCTCCACCGGCGACAGCTGCTCCCGCGCGACGTTCTCGACGAGCGCCAGAAGCAGCGTCTCGCGATCGTCGGCGTCCCGCACGAGCGCCGGCAGCGTTGCGAGCCCGGCCTCGCGGGCCGCGCGCCAACGTCGCTCGCCGGCGATCAGCTCGTACCCGCCCTCGTTCCGAGGACGCACGACGATCGGCTGGAGGACGCCCTGCTGCTTGAGCGAGCTCGCGAGCCCGGCGGTCGCCTCCGGCTCGAAGCGCCGCCGCGGCTGGCGCGGGTTCGCGTGAATCGAATCCACCGGCAGGTAGGCGAGCTCGGGGCCACCGGGCTGATCCGCCCCGAATTGGCCACCTCCGATCAGGACCTCGAGGCCCCGTCCCAGCCCTCGTCGTGCGCTAGCGCCGCTCGACAAGCTCCATCGCCACCTTCCAGTACGCCTCCGCCCCGGAGGAACGGCGGTCGTACGCGATCGCAGGGAGACCGTGGCTCGGCGCCTCAGCGAGGCGCACCGAGCGCGGCACAGTCGTGGTGAAGACCAGGTCGCCGAAGTGCCGGCGGACTTCCGCCTCGACCTCGGCGGCGAGCTTCGTCCGTCCGTCCACCATCGTCAGGAGGATCCCGGCGATCCCGAGCCTCGGATTCAGACGCTTCTTGACGAGCTCGATCGAGCCGAGCAGCTGGGAGAGCCCTTCGAGGGCGTAGTACTCCGCCTGCACCGGCACGATCACGAGGTCGGCGGCCGCGAGCGCATTCACGGTCAGCGGCCCGAACGACGGCGGGCAGTCGAGGAAGACGAAGCGGTAGCGCTCGCGCGAGCCCGCGAGCGACGACTGGAGATAGCGCTCGCCGTCCGCATGCCGGCCGAGCTCGACGGCGGCGCCTGCGAGATCGGGCTTCGCGGGCACGAGCTGCAGGTTGGCGAAGCGCGTGGGCCGTGCGACCTCCGCCACCGACGCGCCGTCGAGCAAGTCGTAGCTCGAGCTTCCGTTCCCCCGTTCGCCGAGCCCCGACGTCGCGTTCGCCTGGGGGTCGAGGTCGACCAGCAGCGCCTGCTCGCCCGCCTCGGCGAGGCAGGCGGCGAGGTTGACCGCGGTCGTCGTCTTACCGACTCCGCCCTTCTGATTCGCCAGCGCGTAGATCGTCCCAGGCACGCTTCGAGCGTAGCTAGGCGAGCGGACGCTTCTTGGCGACGCCGGGCCGGCGGGGAAAGCCCGGCGGCGTCGGTCCGAGCTTGCGAAGAACAAGGAAGCCCGGCGGCGACTCGACGAGGCCACCTCCGACCTTCTTCGCTACTCGGTCGACTCGCTCGGGCTCGGCGCTGGGGCCGACCCAGAGGATCACAGCCCCGCCCTCCTCGACGAGCGGCAGGCACCATTCGGCCGCGACGGGAGGGTTGGCGAGCGCCTTGGCGACGGCGACCTTGTAACGCTCCGTTGGCTGGCTCTCTGCGCGACCCCAGACCACGCTCAGGTTCGGAAGCTCGCTCGTCCAGCGCTCGAGGAACTCGGTCTTGCGACGTTCCGCCTCGAGCAGCGTCACCGAGCGTTCGGGAAGTGACGCAGCCAGCGGGATCCCCGGCGTCCCGCCGCCGGAGCCAACGTCGACGATCGGCCCCTCGAAGCCACGCACGAGCTCCAGGCCCACGAGCGCGTCGTCGAGCAAGACGCGCCGCGCCTCCTCAGGATCCTTGAGCGCCGTGAGCCCCGGAGTCGCGACGACCGCAGCCAGCCAGCGCTCGAGAACGTCGCTAGACAGCGTGGTTGCGCGGGAGGATGACCACGTAGCGATTCGGCTCGGTGCCCTCGCTCAGCGTCTCGATCTCGGGATCGTCCTTCAGCCGCTCGTGCACGATCTTGCGCTCGACGGCCGTCATCGGCTCGAGCTCGACGCGCAGACCGGTCGCGGATGCTTGCTCGGCGAGCCGGAGCGCGAGCGCGTCCAGCGTCACCTGCCGGCGAGCTCGATACCCGGCTGCGTCGACGACGACCCGCTTCCGCTCGTCGTAACGGCCGCGGTAGAGGATCGCGCTCCCGAGATACTGGATCGCGTCGATCGTCTGCCCGTGCTTGCCGATCAGCATCCCGAGCTCTGGTCCGTCGCACGTCGCCCGTAGCTCCTCGTCCGTCTCGGAGATCGCGATCCGGGTGTCGATCCCGAGCTCGTGCGCGATTCGCTCGACGAGCTCGCGAAGGCGAGCGCCGTCGGCGGTCTCGTCCTCTTTAGCCGGCCCCGGCGAGGCGAAATCATCCGGCACGTGGTCGTCCTCGATGCTGGCCACGACCCTGGCTGGCTCGTACCCGACCCCGAGCAGGCCTCGCTCCCCCTCGCTCACGACCTGGAAGCGAACCGCCGACTTGTCGAGGCCGGGCCGCTTCCGCTCGAGGTCGCGGAGCGCCGACCATTTCGCCTCGCCGACCGTCTCTCCGGTCGCCTCGACCGAGAGCTCGGTCACCGGCGGGCGCCGCCCTTCTTGCGCTTGACCTTCTTCACGCGCGGTGGGCCGGCCGGGGCCGGCTTCGCCTCGGCCGGTTTCTCCGCCGGCGTAGGCGCAGCGACCTCGCTCTTCGGCGGCGTCCGCGAGCTCTTCTTGGGAGGAGGTTCGCGTTTTGGCGTCAGCTTGCGCGTGATCAGACCCTGGCCGGTCGTCCAGAGGTTCGTCGTCAGCCAGTAGAGCATCAGCCCGGCCGGGAAATTGAGCACGAACGGGATGAACGCGATCGGGAGAATGAGCATCAGCGCCCGCTGCGCGGGCTGCATCGTGGCCGACATCAGGTACGTCGACGTGAGCTGGCTGATCGCGTACATGACGACGAGCAGCGGGCCCCAGCCCACCTTCGTGTTCTCGATGATGTTGATCAGGTTCAGCCACTCGAGATCCTCGGGACCCTCGCCCATCGCCTGGTAGGCGGGGAAGATCTCGGTCTCGAAGCCGCGGAGGACGAAGAAGAGACCGATGAAGACCGGGATCTGAGCGATGATCGGAAGGCAGGAGGAGGCCGGGTTGATCTGGTTCTCCTTGTAGAAGGCCATCAGCTCCTGGTTCATCTTCTGGCGGTCGTGCTTGTACTTCGACTGGAGCGCCTTCATCTCCGGCGCATGCGCCTGCAGGTTCTGCATCGAGTGGATCTGGCGCACCGTCAGCGGGACGAGCAGCATCCGGACGATCACGACGAGGGCGACGATCGACCAGGCCCACGTGAGCCCGACCGTGTCGTGGAGGTTCGTTAGCGCCCACGTGAGCAGGTCTTCGAGCGGCGTGAGGATCCCGGCCAGGATCATGCGTAGTCCACGCCGCCGTGGCTCCACGGGTTGCAGCGCAGAAGCCGCCAGCCGGCCTTCGCGGCGCCCTTGAGGAGCCCGTGCTTCTCGAACGCGTCGAGGGCGTACTGGGAGCAGCTCGGGTGGTACTTGCACGTGCCTGCGGGCGTGAGGCGGCCGAGGGTGTGGCGCCAGGCCTGGACGACCGCGATTCCGAGAATCCTCACGTGCTGTCCTTCTCGCGCCGGGTCTGCTCCATGACTCTGGCCTGCTCGAGAATCTCGGTCACGCGCTCGACGAGCCACTCGTGGCCGCGCGTGTCGGCTGGCTCGGCGAGGCCGGGCCGCGCGACGAGCACGTAGTCGTGACCCGTGTCGGTCAGGGAGGAGAGCTCGTCCCACGTCTCGCGGAGCTGGCGCTTGACTCGATTGCGCGCGACCGCGTTTCCCACCGACTTCGGCACCGCCAGACCGAGGCGCGGAGGGGAATCCTCGTCGCGCGGGAACCAGTGGAGGACGAGGTACCGCGTCGTCGCCGACCGGCCCTGGCGATAGACGGCGTCGAAGTCCCGGGAGCGGGAGAGGCGGTTCCGGCGCTGCGTCGTGTCTCTGCTGATGGCGATCGGGTGACGTCGACGAGGGCGGTCAGGCAGAAAGACGCTTGCGGCCCTTCGCCCTGCGGCGCTTGAGGATCGCCTGTCCCGCTTTGGTTGACATGCGCGCGCGGAAGCCGTGCTTGCGCTTGCGCCGGCGGACGTTTGGCTGGTAGGTGCGCTTCATGAGAGATTCGCTTCCGTCGGAAAAAAGCCGCCGGGCTGGCGGAGCGAAAAAGTATAGACGAGGGTCGCCGAAGTCCGTTATCCACAGATCCTCGAGGACGTGGAAAGGGCCGCAAAACGCGACCGGGAGCGACAGTTCTCCCACAGGTTATCCCCAGCTGGGGATAACTCTGGGTGAGCGGAAAGTCCCTGCTCAGAGCGGTATTTTCTATTCGCTGTTGGGATTGAGCCGGCCGCCGGACGCTGCTATGCTCGCCGCTCCCTGCGAGCTGTGAGAGGAGCCGAGGCGTCGGCGTGGAGCACCAGATCGAGCTGACTGCGGACAGCCTGTGGGACGAGGTCTCGGGCCGGCTCAGAGGGGCACTGAACGAAGCGACGTTCGGCACGTGGTTCGGAGAGGCAGCCGGCGCGGAGCTCTCCGACGACGCGTTCACGCTGGCGGTCCCGAACGACTTCACCCGGGAGTGGATCGAGGGGCATTTCCTCGGCCTGATCCGCGCCGCCGTCAAGGACGCGACAGGGCACGAACGGAGCGTCCGGCTGACCGTGCGGGATTTCTCGGCTTCGCGGTTCTCCTCCCAGCGGAGCGAGGACGGGGTCGCGTCGGTCGAGGCTCCGCCGCGCGTGGCTCCGGAGCATCCGGCCGCGTTCGGGGGAATGAACCCGAAGTACACGTTCGACCTCTTCGTGATCGGCTCGTCCAACCGCTTCGCGCACGCAGCTGCCCTGGCGGTCGCAGAGGCGCCGGCGCAGGCCTACAACCCGCTCTTCATCTACGGCTCGACGGGGCTCGGGAAGACCCATCTGCTCCAGGCGATCGGCCAGTACGTCGGCGAGCACGGGAACGGTCTGACGGCGCGGTACGTCACGAGCGAGACCTTCATGAACGACTTCATCAACTCGCTCCGCGACAAGCGGATCGAGGGGTTCAAGCAGCGCTACCGGACCTACGACGTGCTGCTCGTCGACGACGTCCAGTTCCTCGAGGGCAAGGACCGGATGCAGGAGGAGTTCTTCCACACCTTCAACACGCTCTACGAGGCCGGCAAGCAGATCGTGCTCTCCTCCGACCGGCCGCCGAAGGAGATCGCGACGCTCGAGGAGCGGCTCCGCTCGCGCTTCGAATGGGGGCTGATCACCGATATCCAGCCGCCCGACCTCGAGACCCGGATCGCGATCCTCCGCAAGAAGGTGAAGACCGACCAGATCAACGTGCCCGACCCGGACGTGCTGACCTACGTCGCGGAGCGCGTGACGACGAACATCCGCGAGCTCGAGGGAGCGCTGACCCGGGTCGTCGCGCTCTCGTCGCTCACGGGCCGCGCGATGACGGTGGAGCTGGCCGAGGACGTGCTCAGAGACGTCTTCCCCCAGGGCCAGCCCGTCGAGATCTCGATCCGCCGGATCCAGGAGACCGTCTCGGAACGCTTCGGGATGACGATCGGCGAGCTCTGCAGCGCGAAGCGATCTCAGGCGATCGCGTATCCCCGCCAGGTCGCGATGTATCTCTCGCGCGCGCTCACCGATTCCTCGCTCCCGAAGATCGGCAAGGAGTTCGGCGGCCGTGACCACACGACCGTGATGCACGCGAACGCCAAGATCGAGGGCATGATCCGAGAGGACAGGTCTGTGTTCAACCTTGTGCAGGAACTGACCGCACGGATCAAGCAAGCCGGCTGATTTCTGTGGAAACCTTTCGAAACCGCTCTTGCCTGTGGGTTACTCGCCGTTCTCCACCGTGTGGACCCACCGCGCAAACCCGCTCGGGAAGCCGCTCGCTACCGTCTTCCCCGTCGTCCACACTCCCTATGACTGCTACGAGAGAAAAATAAAGGAGAACGATGAATAGTGAGGCGACTGCGGAGGTCGAGTTGGAGACGGGGCTCGAGCCGGTGACCGAGGCGACGGGAATGAAGATCACGGTCTCGAAGGACGAGCTCGTCGCAAAGCTCGGCGTGGTCTCGCGCGCGGTCTCCACCCGGGGCACCGTGCAGGTTCTCTCCGGAATCCTCTTGACCGCGGCAGAGGGCTCGCTCTCGCTGGCTGCGACCGACATGGAGCTGTCACTCCGCACGACGCTCGACGCGCAGGTCGAGGGCGAAGGGGCGGTCGTCGTCCCCGGCAAGCTGCTCGTGGATCTCGCCCGGCTGCTGCCGGAGAGCGAGGTGACGATCGAGTACCGCCCCTCGGAGGGAGTCGCGCACGTCGTCTCCGGAACGACGTCCTATCGCCTGAACACCTACTCGGCCGAGGACTTCCCTCGCCTCCCCGCCGTCGACGCGCAGCTCCATTCGATCGACCGCGAGGCGCTCCTCGAGACGATCTCGCGGGTGGCGCGCTCCGCGTCACGGGACGAGTCGCGGCCCGTACTCACGGGGATTCTCGTGCGCTTCGAGGCCGGAAAGCTCGTGATGGTGGCCACCGATTCCTACCGGCTCTCGGTCAAGGAGACCGAGCTCGAGGCGACAGCCCCGGAGCTCGAGGCGATCATCCCGGCACGCGCCCTCCAGGAGCTCGCCCGACTGGCCGTGGGGGACACCGTCGAGCTCGGCGTCCACGAGAACCACGTCGTCTTCGGCGCGAGCTCGCCGGGTGGGGGCGAGGCGTGGCTGACGACCCGCCGGATCGACGGCCAGTTCCCGAACTACCGCCAGCTTCTGCCCGAGACGTTCGAGGTCGAGCTGACGATCGCGCGCGCCGAGCTGGGCGACGTGGTGCGCCGCGTGGCCGTGATGGCGCAGCGCAACTCGCCGCTTCGCCTCCGTTTCGCGGAGGGAGAGCTGACCGTCTCGGCCCAGACCCAGGACGTCGGCGAGGCCAAGGAGTCGCTGCCGGTGAGCTATACCGGCGAGGAGTTCGTGATCGGGTTCAACGCCGAGTTCCTGCGCGACGGCGTCGACTCGATCGTCGGCGAGGACGTCCAGGTCAAGCTGATCAACCCGCTCCGCCCGGCGATCCTCGTCGACACGACCGGGGACTTCACCTACCTGATCATGCCGATCCGGCTGGCGGGCTGACCGCTGAGCCGGCTCGCCCGTCGGACTGTGTGAGCCTCGGCCGACGCTGATCGTCGCCGCGGTTTCCCTGCGTGAGTTTCGCTCGTACGCTCGGCTCGAGCTCGAGCTCGAGCCGGGGCTCGTGCTCGTGACCGGCGCGAACGGCGCCGGCAAGACGAACCTGCTCGAATCCCTCCACGTCGGGACTCAGGGGTTCTCGCCGCGGACGAGAGCCGACGCTCAGCTCGTTCGCCTCGGCGCGGACGGGGCCAGGATCGCCCTCGGCGGCGAGCGCTCCGGCCGACCGCTCCAGCTGGAGCTGACCATCCAGCCCCACCAGGGCAAGCGCGCCAAGCTGAACGGGGCTCGCGCTGCGCTCGACCGAGCAGCTCCGAGGCGAGGTATCCACGCTCGTCTTCACTCCCGACCGGCTCGCGGTCGTCAAGGGCGCTCCGGCTGTCAGGCGCGCGTACTTCGACCGCTCGCTCTCGCGGCTGCTCCCGAGCCGCGCGGCTCTGCCGATCGACTACGCCGCCGCCGTGGGCCAACGAAACGCGGCGCTTCGCCGGGCCGGAGGAGGAGCGAGCCCGACGGCTGCAGTCGAGCCGTGGACTCAGCAGGTGGTAAACCTGGGCAGGCAGCTCGTCGACGCGAGGCGCGAGGCGCTCGGGCTGCTGTCGGGGCCGTTCCGAGAGCGGGCGGGCGAGCTCGGGCTCCCCGCTGCGACGCTCGACTACGAAGGCGAGCCGCCTACCGTGGCTGCGCTCGAGGCGAGGCTCGCCAGGGATCTCGAGCGCGGCGTGACCGGGCTCGGGCCTCACCTGGACGAGATTGCGATCCGCTCCGACTCGCGCGAGCTCCGGAGCTTCGGCTCTCAGGGCGAGCAGCGGCTGGCCGTTCTCTCGCTGCTGCTCGCGGAGGCCGAGGTGCTGGCCGAGTTGCGGGGCGTGCCGCCGCTCGTCCTCCTGGACGACGTTCTCTCCGAGCTCGACGGCGCCCGCCGCAGGACGCTGGCAGAGCGAATCGGCCTCGTCGGGCAGGCGATCGTGACGGCTACGGGCGCGGAAGCGCTGCCGCTCGCGCCGGCGCAGTTGCTCGAGGTGACCCCTGGGGTCGTGAGCGTGCGCCGATGAAGCGCCTCGACGGTGAGATCAGGCGCGAGCTCGACCGGGTCGGCTCCGAGCGCGACTACCCGACTGCCGCCGGGAGCCTGAACGCGATCGTGGCCGCCTGGCCGGCAGCGGTCGGCGCCGAGAACGCCAGACGCGCGTGGCCGGCGCGGATCGGTCGCGACGGTGTGCTCGTCGTGCACGCGAGCGACGCGGTCTGGGCGTTCCAGCTGGGAATGCTTGCGAGCTCGATCCTCGAGCGGCTCGCGGCAACACTCGGGTCGGCCACTCCGCCGAAGCTTCGCTTCGTGCCTGGCCCGATCCCGGGGAGGGTCGCCGCCCCGAGCCACGAGACCCCGCCGGAGCCTCCGCCGGTCGCTCCCGGGGACGCCTCGCAAGGTGCCGCCGTCGCCGCTCGGATCGGGGACGACGAGCTTCGTGAGAGCGTCGCGAGAGCCGTTGCGGCGAGCCTCGCGCGAAGCCGCTCCGACCGCGCTTTCTGATACACTGCTCTCCGCCCGCAAGATGGCTATTTGCAGGGCTTTTTTCATGACCGAAACCGATTACACAGCCGACTACTCCGCAAAGGACATCACCGTTCTCGAGGGCCTCGAGCCGGTCCGGCTTCGGCCCGGGATGTACATCGGCTCGACCGGCTCGCGCGGGCTCCACCATCTCGTCTACGAGGTGGTCGCAAACTCCGTCGACGAGGCGCTCGCAGACCGCAACGACCGGATCGAGCTGACCCTCCACCCGGACAACTCCGTCACCATCAAGGACTGGGGCTCCGGGATCCCGGTCGACGCAATGGCGGACACCGGAGAGTCGGCGCTGACGGTCGTGATGACGAAGTTGCACGCGGGCGGCAAGTTCGGCGGTGACGGCTACAAGGTCTCCGGCGGGCTCCACGGCGTCGGCATCTCCGTCGTGAACGCGCTCTCGGAGCGGCTGGTCGCGGAGGTTCGACGCGACGGAAAGCTGTACCGCCAGGAGTACGCGCGCGGTGTTCCCGTGACCGACGTCGAGGTGGTCGGGACGGCGAGCGACACCGGCACGACGATCTCCTACCTCCCGGACGGCGAGATCTTCGAGGAGCTGGATCTCTCGACTTCGACTCTCATCCAGCGCCTGCGGGAGACCGCGTTCCTGACCCGCGGGCTCCGGATCACGCTCACCGACGAGCGCGAGGGCGAGGACCGCCACGAGTTCTACGCCGAGGGCGGACTGCGGGACTTCGTGGCCTACGTCAACGACTCGAAGGACCCGGTGCACAAGCACATCGTCTTCTTCGAAGGCGAGAACGACGACGGCGCGCTCGAGGTCGCGATGCAGTGGAACACCTCCTACGTCGAGTCCGTCTTCTCGTTCGCGAACAACATCAACACCCACGAGGGCGGCACCCATCTCTCCGGCTTCCGCGCCGCGCTCACCGGCACGCTCAATCGCTACGCGCGCGATAAGGGGCTGCTCAAGGAGAAGGAGGACAACCTCGAGGGCGAGGACGTCCGCGAGGGGCTCGCCGCGGTGATCTCGGTCAAGCTGCGCAACCCCCAGTTCGAGGGCCAGACGAAGACGAAGCTCGGCAACCCTCCGATCGAGAGCCTCGTCAAGCAGGTGGTGAACCAGAGGCTCGCCGAGTTCCTGGAGGAGAACCCACAGGATGCGCGCCAGATGGTGGCGAAGGCGATCTCCGCCCAGCGCGCCCGCCAGGCTGCCCGCAAGGCGCGCGAGCTGACCCGCCGCAAGAGCGCCCTCGAGAGCATGTCGTTGCCCGGCAAGCTCGCCGACTGCTCGATCAAGGATCCTGAGGCGGCGGAGCTCTTCATCGTCGAGGGCGACTCCGCCGGCGGCTCGGCCAAGATGGGCCGCGACCGCACCTACCAGGCGATCCTGCCGCTCCGGGGGAAGATCATCAACTCGGAGAAGAACCGGATCAACAAGGTCCTCTCGAACAACGAGATCCAGGCGATGATCACCGCGATCGGAACCTCGCTCGGCGACGAGTTCGACATCGCGAAGCTCCGCTACCACAAGGTGATCGTGATGACGGACGCCGACGTCGACGGTTCGCACATCCGGACGTTGATCCTGACTTTCCTCTACCGCCAGATGCCGGAGCTGATCGAGCGCGGACACGTCTACATCGCAGTGCCGCCGCTCTACAAGGTGAAGCTCGGGAACCAGGAGTTCTACTTCGAGAAGGACGCCCAGCTCGAGGAGCTGCTCGTCCGGGAGCGGGTGGGCGAGCTCGAGGTCGCCTCATCCGGGGGCGAGCCGCTCAAGCTCACGGAGGCTCGCTGGGGCCGCTTCGTGCGCGCGCTCGTCGAGTTCGAGGGCTGGCTCGCCCGGCTTCGCGCCGACTACGGTGCCGCGGCGGCCGACTTCATGGTCACGCACCGCCTCGTCGCGACCGAGTTCGGCTCGCTCGGGGCGCTGGACGACGCCGTGATCGCGACGGCCGACAACGGCTACGCGCTGACGATCCGCGAGCGCGGCGCAGACTCGATCGAGGTCAAGGTCGTCGAGACCGAGACGAGCGCAGCCACCCATGTCACCGTTCCGGCCGAGCTCGTCGCCTCGCCGATCTACACCAACCTGCGCAAGGCCTACGCGAAGCTCGTGGAGGTGGTCGGCACGCCGCCGTACACGCTCGTCTCCGGAAGGAAGCGGCGGGAGGCCGAGACGTTCGCGGAGCTTCGCGGCGAGGCGCTCGACCTCGCGAAGGAGGGCTTGCAGCTCTCCCGGTTCAAGGGCCTCGGAGAGATGAACGAGGAGCAGCTCTGGGAGACGACCATGGATCCGCAGAAGCGACTGCTGATCCGCGTCGACGTCGAGGATGCGTCGGCGGCCGACCGGCTCTTCTCGACGCTGATGGGCGATCAGGTCGAACCGCGGCGCGCCTTCATCGAGGAGAACGCCCGAGACGTGCGCTTCCTCGATGTCTGATCTCGTCCCGGGAGGTCTCGGCAGCGGCCGGATCGAGCCGCGCGAGCTCGAGCAGGAGATGCGCTCGAGCTACCTCGACTACGCGATGAGCGTGATCGTCGGGCGCGCGTTGCCCGACGTGCGGGACGGGCTCAAGCCGGTGCACCGCCGCGTGCTGTTCGGGATGCACGAGGCGGGTCTGCAGCCGAACCGGCCCTACAAGAAGTCGGCGGCGACCGTGGGCGACGTGATGGGCAAGTACCACCCCCACGGCGACGCCTCGATCTACGACACCCTCGTCCGGATGGCGCAGCCGTTCAGCCTGCGCTACCCGCTCGTCGACGGGCAGGGCAACTTCGGCTCGGTCGACGACGACCCGCCGGCCGCGATGCGCTACACCGAGGCGCGACTCGCGCGGATCGCGACCGAGATGCTGCGCGACATCGACGCCGACACCGTCGACTTCGTCCCGAACTACGACGAGTCGCGGCGGGTGCCGGACGTGCTCCCGTCCCGCTTCCCCAACCTGCTCGTGAACGGCTCGGCCGGGATCGCGGTCGGGATGGCCACGAACATGCCGCCGCACCGGCTCGGCGAGATCATCGACGCGATCGTCCAGCTCCTCGACAAGCCCGACGCGAACGTCGAGGATCTGATCAAGCACGTGAAAGGCCCCGACTTCCCGACCGGCGCGATCGTCGTCGGCCGGAGCGGGATCCGGGACGCGTATCGCACGGGGCGCGGCAGGATCGTGATGCGCGCCCGCGCCCACGTCGAGGAGCTCCGCGGCGGCAAGAGCGCGATCGTCGTCACCGAGCTTCCGTACGGGGTCAAGAAGGGCGGCGACAGCGGCGTGATCAAGAAGATCGCGGATCTCGTCGGCGAGAAGGTGATCACTGAGGTCTCGGACCTCGCCGACCACTCCGACCGCACCGGGATGCGGATCCAGATCGAGCTCAAGCGCGACGCGATCCCGCAGGTCGTCCTGAACAAGCTCTACAAGCACACCTCGCTGCAAGCGACGTTCGGCTACAACGCCGTGGCGCTCGTCGACAACGTGCCGCGGACGCTCTCGCTGCTCGAGCTCGTCACGCACTACCTGAACTACCAGCGCGAGATCATCACCCGGCGCTCGAAGTTCGAGCTGCGCAAGGCGGAAGACCGGGCGCACGTCCTCCAGGGCTACCTGATCGCCCTGGACAACCTCGACGAAGTGATCCGGATCATCCGTGGCGCCGACGACACCGACGGAGCGCGCGAGCAGCTGATGTCCGCGTTCGCCCTCTCGGAGATCCAGGCGACCGCGATCCTCGATCTGCGCCTCCGCGCGCTCACCGGGCTCGAGCGCAAGCGGGTCGAGGACGAGTTCAACGACCTCCAGGAGAAGATCGCGGAGCTGCGAGCGATCCTCGGCGACCCGGCTCGGATCGACGCGCTGATTCGCGAGGAGCTGCTCGAGCTGAAGACGATCTACGGCAAGAACGACGACCGTCGCACCGAGATCATCGCGGCCGAAGGCGAGTTCTCGCTCGAGGACATGATCGCCGAGGAGGACATGGTGATCGCGATCACCCAGTCCGGCTACATCAAGCGGCTGCCGGTCACCACCTACCGCGAGCAGCGGCGCGGTGGTCAGGGCGTGATGGGAATGGACTTGAAGGACGAGGACTTCATCGAGCACCTCTTCGTGGCCTCGACGCACGACTACATCCTCTTCTTTACGAGCGTCGGCAAGGTCTACCGGCTCAAGGTGCACGAGCTTCCGCTCGGGTCGCGCCAGTCGAAGGGCCGCGCGATCGTCAACCTGCTTCCCTTCCGCCAGGACGAATCGGTTCGCGCGGTGATTGCGACCCGCGACTACAAGGAGTCGAAGTTCCTCGTCTTTGCGACCAGGAAGGGCGTCGTCAAGAAGACCGAGTTCCTCGAGTACAACACGCCCCTGAAGGCGGATGGGATCATCGCGATCAAGATGCGCGAGGACGACGAGCTCGTCGGGGTTCGGCTCTCGGACGGAGACGACGACATCATCATGGTCTCCCGGTTCGGCCAGGCAATTCGCTTTCACGAGGACGACGTCCGCTCGATGGGCCGCGCCGCCTCCGGTGTGCGCGGGATGAATCTGCGCTCGGGCGACGAGGTGATCGAGGTGAACGTGGCGGAGGACGACGCCGACCTCCTCGTCGTGACGGAGAACGGCTACGGCAAGCGCACACCGCTCCACGAGTACCCGAGGAAGGGCCGAGGCGGGCTGGGGGTCAAGACCGTCCAGCTGGCCGAGGCGAAGGGCAAGCTCGCCGGCGCGCGGGTCGTCCGGGACGGCTACGCGGTGATGCTGATCTCGACCGGCGGAACGGTGATCCGGATGCCGGTCGAAGGGATTCGGCGGGCCGGGCGCTCCACCCAGGGCGTGATCGTGATGCGCCTGCGCGGCGACGAGACGGTCTCGAGCCTCGCGCCCGTGGTCGAGAGCGACGCGTCGGCCGAGGCGTCGATCGCTGCCGCCGCAACGGCGGCCGACGAGGCCGGAATCGAGCCGTCGGCGGAGCCGCAGTTCGACGAGGACGGCTTTGCGACGACCGGCGCGGACGACGGCTGAGGCGACCGGCCTCCCTCGCCCGCACGGCTTCCCAAACCGCCGCGAACGGTGTATATCTCCCTAGAGGGGTCGCCGTCCCAGCCGATAAAGGGTTCGATATGTCTTACAGCAGTCAGCTCGACCTGCTTGAACCGATAAATCTCACCGACCATCTCGACAAGGTCGAGCTCTATCTCGGCCAGGTTTGCCAGATCGCCGGGATCTCGAAGATGCAGCTCGACTACTGGACGAACAAGGCGCAGATCCCGACGAAGGGCAAGAAGCAGCGGATCTACGACATCGAGGCGCTCGAGACCGTGATGTTGATCAAGCAGGCGAAGGACAAGGGCCTGAACCTCGGCGCCGCGATCGACGCTGCGCGGCGGTTTCGCTCTGCGCAAGCGCAGCGGCCCGACGCGGCCCTGTCCTAACCGGTCTGATCTCCGCCGGAACGCGGCTTCGGCATGAAGGCCGTCAGCATGTCGATCGGCGCGGGGAAGACGATCGTGGACGAGTTCGTGGCGCCGATCTCGAGCAGCGTCTGCAGGTAGCGCAGCTGTAGCGCCATCGGCGATTTCGCCATCACGTCGGCCGCATCGGAGAGCTTCTGCGAGGCCTGGAACTCGCCCTCGGCAGCGATGATCTTGGCCCGCCGCTCCCGCTCGGCCTCCGCCTGACGTGCCATCGCGCGCTGCATCGTCGCGGGGATCTCGACGTCCTTCACCTCGACGATCGAGACCTTGACGCCCCACGGTGAGGTGGCCTCGTCGATGATGCTTTGCAGGATCGCGTTGATCTTGTCGCGCTCGGAGAGCAGCTCGTCGAGCGTGTGCTGGCCGAGCACCGACCGCAGGGTCGTCTGGGCGATCTGCGAGGTCGCGACCATGAAGTTCTCGACCTGGACGATCGCGTTCTTCGGCTCGATGATCCGGAAGTAGGCGACCGCGTTCACCTTGACCGGCACGTTGTCCTTCGTGATCACCTCCTGCGGGGGCACGTTCAGCGTGATCGTGCGCAGATCGACCTTGACCATCCGGTCGATCACGGGAATCAAGAGAAAGAGCCCCGGTCCCTTCGGCTCCGGCAGGAGCCGGCCGAGCCGGAAGATGACGCCGCGCTCGTACTCGCGCGCCACCTTGATCGCCGCGAAGAGAAACAACAGGAGGATGAAGACGACGGCGGCGAGCGCGATCAGGGTGATCGACATCTAGGTCCTTTCCGAAGCGGGATCCGGGCTTGCGACGACGAGCTGGAGCTCCTCCTGCTGAACCGACTCTATGCGGACGCGCTCACCCGGGCGGAGGGGTGACCCGTCGGTCGTCCGGGCGCGCCAGAGCTCGCCCTCGACGAAGACGAAGCCGTCGCCGCGGACCTGAGCCGCCTCGCCGACGAGGCGGTGCGCGCCCACCGCCGCAGGAGCCCTGCGAGCCGTCGCGGCCTTCGTCAGCGCGAAACCGAAGATCGCGGCGAGCGTCAGCGCGATCGCGAGCGCGACTTGGATCGACACCTGGTACGCCTCGCCGGCGGGATCGAAGAGCATGAGCGCGCCGATCACGAAGGTGACCGCGCCGGCCACCGACAGCGCTCCGTGCGAGACGATGAAGCCCTCGGCGATGAAGAAGGCAGCCGAGAGGATCATCAGGAGCAGCCCCGCAGCCGAGACCGGGAGAACCTGCAGCCCGTAGAGCCCGACGACGAGCGAGATCGCCCCGACGGTGCCCGGGAAGACGAGCCCGGGGTTCCAGAGCTCGACCACGATTCCGATCAGCCCGATCGAGAGCATCAGCGCGACGATGTTCGGGTCGATCAGGAGGTCGAGGATGCTCTTCCACGTCGACATCTCGGTTCGCTCGATCGTCGTGTCCGGGGGCGTGTCGATCGTCAGCTCGGGCTTGGTCGGCGGGACGGTGCCGTCGATCTGGCGGAAGAGAGAGTCGTAGTCGCGGGCGAGGACGTCGGCCACGTTCAGGCGGACCGCCTCGCGGGCGCCGAGATTCGACGCCTGGGTCACCATCTTCCGGGCCTCGGCCACGTTCCGTTCGTTCTCGCGTGCCAGCTCGCCGATGTAGGCGGCCGCGTCGTTGACGATCTTGCGCCGGAGGTCCTTGGAGAAGTCCTCGCCGCCCGTCGTGATCGGCGTCGAGGAGCCGATGTTCGTCTGCGGCGCCATCGCCAGGACGTCGGCCGCCATCCCGATCACCGCGCCGGCCGAGTCCGCGCTCGACCCGGAGGGTGCGACGTAGACGACGACCGGCACGTCCGCGGCGAGAATCCCCTTGACGATCGCGCGCATCGAGGAGCCGAGGCCGCCGGGCGTATCGAGCTCGATCACGACTGCGGAGAATCCCTCGCGCTCGCCGCGCTCGATCGCGTCGAGCAGGTACTCCTGGGTCACCGGGTTGACGTCGTTCTCGAACTCCGCGACGAGCACGCGCGAAGGGGCGTCTTCGGCCGTCGCCGGGGCGGAGAGCAGAAGCGCGGCTGCTGCGACGAGCGAGAGCCGCAGACCCCGCGAGAGCAAAGCGTGCAAGGCAGGCCGATTCTAGCCTGTGCGGGGTGTTCGTAAGGATTCGGTCAAGCAGGGGTCGCCGCGCTTGTGGGGAAAGAAGACAATCGCCACTGTTGGCTCACCCCGTGAAGAAGCTTGGCTTCCTGTTCCTGCTCGGACTCGCGTCCGCGCTGCCCGTGGATGCCCGGGCGGGCGACGCGACGATCGTCTCGCGCGATGTCGCGCTCGGATCGAGCCGCGTGCTCGCGAGTGCGCCCTCGAGATTCAACCTCGTCGGGGTGCACTGGCGGGGGGCCGGGAGCGTGCGGTTCCGCACGCGCTCGCTCGAGGGCCGCTGGAGCGAATGGGTGGACGCAGCTCCTGAGGCCGAGGATCAGCCCGACTCGGGGCGGCCGAGCGGGCGCGCGCGAAGGGTTGGCGGCTCGGGAACCCGTGGTGGGTCGGACCGTCCGACCGGATCCAGTATCGGCGCTCGGGCACCGTCACCCGCCTGAGAGCACACTTCGTCTGGAGCGAGTCCTCGTACGTGCCGCCGCGGACGCTGCAGCGCGCGGGCATGCCGGCGATCGTGCCCCGTTCCGGCTGGAAGGCCGACGAGTCGATCGTCCGCTCGAAGCCCGCCGTCGCGACGGCGCTCAGAGTCGCGATCGTCCATCACACAGCAGGCGCGAACGGCTACGACGCGGCTCAGTCGGCGGCGATCGTGAAGGCGATCCAGGTCTACCACGTCAAGGGAAACGGCTGGAACGACATCGGCTACAACTTTCTCGTCGACCGGTTCGGGAAGGTCTTCGAGGGCCGCGGCGGCGGGATCGAGAAGAACGTCGTCGGCGCGCACGCGGAGGGTTTCAACACCGGCTCCGTCGGAGTCGCCGTGCTGGGTGAGTACGGGTCGCTCGCGGTGGCCGCTGCGGCTCGAGACTCGCTTGCCCGCCTCCTGGCCTGGCGGCTCGACGAGGCTCACGTCGACCCGCTCTCGACCCTCTCGTTCGTCTCGAACGGCAACCAGCGCTTTCCCTCGGGCCTCCCCGTCTTCCTGCGCGCGGTCTCGGGCCACCGCGACACGGGCTTCACCGACTGTCCGGGCACGGCGCTCTACAACCTGCTGAACGGGCTCGCGGGCAACGTTCGCGCGATCGGGCTGCCGAAGCTCTACGCGCCGCTCGTGAGCGGATCCGTGCCGGGCAAGGTCCGCTTCCGCGCCCGGCTCTCGTCCGCTCTGCCGTGGTCCGTGGACGTGCTCGATCCGGCCGGGACCTCCGTGGCCGGCACGGAAGGTCAGAGCGCGACCGTGGACTGGACCTGGGATGCGACGCTGGCCTCGCGCCGGCCCTACACCTACTCGATCGCCACGGCTGGGGCGACTCCCGTGGTCGGCTCGTTGGGCGGGACGGTCGCCGGCCCAGCCGCTGAGCTGCGGATCGCGGGGCTCGCCGCCGATCCGGAGACGATCTCGCCGAACGACGACGGCGCGGCCGACGCGACGACCGTGACCTACACGCTGAACGAGGGCGCCAACGTCTCGGTGAGCGTCCTCGATGCGAGCGGCGCGATCGTCCAGGCGCTGCCGCGCGCCTACCGGCGACCCGGAGAGCATGTCGTTCCGTTCGACGCGCTCGGGCTCCCGGACGGGCTCTACACCATCTCGCTCGAGGCGAAAGCGACCGGCGGACGGATCGCGCTCGCCTCGGTTCAGGTGGCCGTCACGCGGACGCTCGGCGGCTTCGTTCCACCTCGAGCGGCGTTCTCGCCGAACGGCGACGGCCGCGTCGATCGAGTCGCCTTCAGGTTCGTGCTCGCCGGCCCGGCAGAGGTGCGGCTGCGCGTGCTCCGCGACGGCAAGTGGGTGGCGACGCCGTTCACCGGGCCGCTGCTGCCGGGAGCGCAGCGGCTGGAATGGGACGGAAGCAAGCGGCTCGGCCGGCTCATCGACGGCACCTACGACGCGATCCTCGAGGCGACGGATCCGATCGGGACGACGAGGATCGCGGTTCCGCTCGTCTCGGACACACGCGCGCCCACTCTGAGGATCCTCCAGCGCTCCCCGCTCAGGCTCGAGGTCAGCGAGCCCGCGGAGCTGACGGTTCGGGCCGGCGGGCGGGCGTTCACGCGTCAGGCGCCGGCGGCCGGGAAGCTGCCGATCTACGGGATCCCACGTGCCGGCGTCGTGCGGATCGTCGCCTGGGATCCGGCCGGCAATCCGAGCCGTCCCGTCTCACGCCGCTAGCCGATTAGCATAGGGCGGTGCAGCCGCCGCACCGCAAGCCCCTTCCCATCGACAACGCCCTTCGGCGCGAGCCGCTCGTCTACGAGCGGTTGAGCGATCCGATTCTCGTGCGGCGGGCGAAGGACGGCGATCGCCGCGCGCTCGCGTCGCTCTGCGAGCGGCATGCGCCGAAGGTCGAGCGACTCGCAGGGCATCTCCTGCGCGATCGAGAGGATGCGCGCGACGCGGCTCAGGACGCGCTCGCCCGGCTGTGCGTCAAGCTCCCGCAGTTCCGCGGCGAGTCGGCGTTCTCGACCTGGCTCCACCGGCTGACGGTGAACGCCTGCCGGGACGTCGCCCAGCGCCAGGTCGCGCGCCGGTGCGAGCCGCTCGAGGAGGATCGCCGCGTCTCGCGCGAGCTCGGCCCGGCCGGAGAGGTCGAAGCCTCCGAGCTGCGGGCCGAGCTCGGCGTCTGCCTCGCCCAGATCGCGCCCGCCCAGGCGACGGTGGTCGTGCTCAAGGACGCATTCGACTTCAGCTTCGAGGAGATCGCCGGCGCGGCGGGGATGCCGGTCGGAACCGCCAAGTGCTACGCGCATCGCGCCCGCAACGGGCTGCGGGATCGGCTGGAAGACCGGCTGACCGAGAGGCTGAGCGCGTGAGCGTCGCAGCTACGACACTGCCGCTCGACCGGGCCGCGATCGAGGCGATCCTGCCCCATCGCGCGCCGTTTCTCCTCCTCGACGAGGTGATCGAGCTCGAGCCCGGGGCGAGAGTGGTCGCGCGGAAGCTCGTGACCGAAGAGGACTGCGCCGGCCACTTTCCCGGCAACCCGATCATGCCCGGGGTGAAGATGGTCGAGGCGCTCGCTCAGGCCGGCGCGGTCGCCGTGCTCTCGGAGCCCGAGAACAAGGGCCGGCTCGCTCTCTTCGCCGGGATCGACGACGTCCGCTTCAAGCGGCTCGTTCGGCCGGGGGATCAGCTCGAGCTGACGTGCGTGCTCGAACAGGTGCGCGGGCCGATCGGCCGAGGCAAGGCGCGCGCCACGGTCGGCGGCCAGCTCGCGGTGCGCGGCACGCTCACGTTCGCTGTGGATCAGTCCTCGTGATCGGCTCGGCGAACGGAGCGCAGGTCGGCATCACGGGGCTCGCCGCGCACGTGCCCGAGCGCGTCTACACGAACGCGGATCTGGAGCAGTTCGTGGACACGACGGACGAGTGGATCGTCGAGCGGACGGGAATCCGCGAGCGGCGGTTTGCCGAGCGGGACGAGGCGCTGACCGACATCGCGCTCCCCGCGGCTCAGGAAGCGCTCTCGCGGGCGGGCGTCGAGGGCAAGGACATCGATCTTCTGATCTGCGCCACGGTGACGCCCGACATGATGTTCCCGACGAGCTCGGCGATCATGGCCGACCGGCTCGGCGCCGCCGAGGCCGGAGCCTACGACCTGCTCGCGGGCTGCACGGGCTTCATGTACGCGATCGCCCAGGCCTACGGGATGCTCGCCTCGGGGCTCTCGCGGCGGGCGCTCGTCGTCGGCGGCGACGTGCTCTCGAAGATCCTCGACTGGAGTGACCGCTCGACGCTCGTGCTCTTCGGCGACGGCGCCGGGGCCGTCGTGCTGGAGCGGGTCGACCGGGGCGGGTTCCTCGGCTTCGAGCTCGGCGCGGACGGCGCCGGCGGCGAGAACCTCTGGCTCCCCGGCAGCGGCTCGCGCCATTTCGACGATCCCGAGTCGTTCGTGAAGATGAACGGCCGCGAGGTCTTCAAGTTCGCCACCCGCGTGCTCGTCTCGTCGGCCGAGAAGCTGCTCGCCGAGTGCGGCAAGACGGTCGCAGACGTCGACGTCTACGTCCCGCACCAGGCGAACCGCCGGATCATCGACCATGCGGCCGGGAAGCTGGGCATTCCGGACGAGAAGGTGGTCGTGAACGTCGATCGCTATGGCAATACGTCGTCCGGCTCGATTCCGCTCGCGCTCGCGGAGGCCGAGGCGGATGGGCGCCTGCACGAGGGCGAGCTCGTGCTGCTGACGGGAATGGGAGCGGGTCTCACCTGGGGCTCCGCCTTGATCGAATGGACGGAGAGGAAGGCTGCATGAGCAAGGTTGCATTTTGCTTCCCGGGACAGGGCTCGCTCGAGCCCGGGATGGGCAAGGAGATCGCCGAGGCGGTGCCGGCGGCGATGGAGGTCTTCCGGGTCGGGAGCGAAGCCGCCGGGCTCGACCTCGCCAGGCTCTGCTTCGAGGCGCCGCTCGAGGATCTCTTCGAGACGGAGGTCCAGCAGCCGGCGCTCGTGGCGACGAGCCTGGCCGTGCTCGCTGCGCTGAAGGCGCGTGGGATCGAGCCCGACGTCGTCGTCGGCCATTCGGTCGGCGAGTTCGCCGCGCTCGCCTCCGTCTCCGCGATGTCGAACGGCGAGGCGATCGGGCTCGTCCGCGAGCGCGGCCTGGCGATGGCCGAGGCCGCCCGCAAGCACCCGGGCTCGATGGCGGCGATCCTCGGGCTCGAGGACGAGGTGGTCGAGAACCTCTGCCGCAAGATCCTGGGCGTGTGGCCCGCGAACTACAACTGTCCCGGCCAGATCGTCGTCTCCGGCGAAGATGCGGCCGTCGAGGAGCTCTGCGCCGAGGCCGAGTCCCTCGGCGCTCGACGAGCAATCAAGCTGCGCGTCTCCGGGGCCTTCCATAGCCCGCTCGTCGCCCGCGCCGCCGACCGGCTGCGGCCGGCGATCGACCGGATCGGCTTCCATGACCCGTTGGCGCCGTTCATGTCCACCGTGACGGCCAAGATCGAGCCCTGCCAGCGCTTCGGCACGCTGCTCGTCGACCAGCTCACGGCACCCGTCCGCTTCACCCAATCGGCGACCGAGCTGATCAAGGGCGGCGTCAGCACGTTCGTCGAGGTCGGGCCGGGCAACGTCCTCTCCGGGCTCGTCAAGCGAATCGACCGGAGCGTCAAGGCGATCTCCGTCTCGAACCTCGCAGGCCTCGACAAGGTCGAGGAGGCGCTGGACACAGCGTGACGGAGTCACGCTGTCAAGAGGGGGTTCGGGGGAACCGGCGGGTTCCCCCGTCAGAACGCGCCGCTGCGCAGCGGCGGCGGCAGCGAGAAGGGGGCTCGCGGGGGAAACAGGGTTTCCCCTGCGCGACCGAGCCGGAGGCGAGGGAGACAGCATGACGTTCGCCTCGCTGGACGGCAGTACGGCGCTCGTCACCGGCGCCTCGAAGGGAATCGGCGCCGCAATCGCGACCGAGCTCGCAGCGGCCGGCGCGACGGTCGTGCTCGGCTACCGGTCGGGGCGCGAGGAGGCCGAGGCGCTCGCGAGCGAGCTCGGCGGGCGGGCGATCCAGGCCGACGTCTCGAGCGCGGAGGAGGCGAAGCGCCTCGTCGAGGAGGCCGGCGAGCTCGACATCCTCGTCAACAACGCGGGCCTCACGCGCGACGGCGTTCTCGCCCGGATGTCCGACGACGACTGGCGCACGGTGCTCGAGACCAACCTCTCGTCGGTCTTCTACACCTGCCGTGCGGTCACCCGGCCGATGATGAAGAAGCGCGCCGGCTCGATCGTCAACGTCTCCTCGATCGTCGGTGTCCACGGGAACTGGGGCCAGACGAACTACGCCGCCTCGAAGGCGGGGATCATCGGCTTCACGAAGTCGCTCGCGCGCGAGCTCGGGTCTCGCAACGTGCGCGCGAACGTGGTCGCGCCCGGCTACGTGAAGACCCAGCTCACCGAGGTCCTGCCCGAGGACGCGACCGCCGCGATGCTGACGAACACGCCGCTCGGCCGGCTCGGCGACCCGGGTGACGTCGCCGGAGCGGTACGCTTCCTCTGTTCCGACGCAGCCTCGTTCATCACGGGCGAGGTGCTGCTCGTCGACGGTGGCCTGGGGATGTGAGACGGAGATGAGCGCTGACAACGGCAGAAGACGCGTGGTCGTCACCGGGCTCGGGATGGTGACCCCGCTCGGCAACGACGTCGAGACGACGTGGTCGAGCCTGATTGCGGGGGAGTCGGGCGCCGCACCGATCGAGCAGTTCGACGCAAGCGAGTTCCCGGTCAACTTTGCCTGCGAGCTGAAGGGCTTCGACCCGACCCAGTGGATCGATCGCAAACAGGCGCGCCGGATCGACCGCTTCGCGCAGATGGTGGTTGCCGCAGCGCGGCAGGCCGAGGCCGACTCGGGGATCGAGATCGAGCGCGACGCCGATCGGATCGGCGCGTCGATTGCGACCGGGATCGGTGGACTCGGCGCCTTCCAGGACTGCTACCAGACCCTGATGGAGCGGGGGCCCGATCGGATCAACCCGTTCTCGATCCCCGCGATCATCCCGAACATGGGCGCCGGCTGGGTCTCGATGGAGCTCGGGACCCGCGGGCCGCTTTCCTCCCAGTGCACGGCCTGCGCCGCCTCGAACATGGCGATCGGCGAGGGCGCGGACGCGATCCGGCTGGGGCGCGCGGACGCGATGTTCTGCGGCGGCACGGAGGCCGGGATCACCCGCGTCGGGATCGCGGGCTTCGGGGCGATGCGAGCGCTCTCGCGTCGGAACGGCGATCCGGAGCGCGCGTCGCGGCCGTTCGACGCGGAGCGAGACGGCTTCGTGATGGGCGAGGCCGGCGCCGTCGTCCTGCTCGAGGAGCTGGAGCACGCGCGGGAGCGGGGAGCGACGATCTATGCCGAGCTGCTCGGCTACGGCGTCTCGTCCGACGCGAACCACATCACCGAGCCCGATCCCACGGGCAAGAACCCGGCGAGGGCGATGACGATGGCGCTGCGCGACGCGGGAATCGACGCGAGCGATGTCGGCTACATCAATGCCCACGGCACATCGACGCCGCTCGGTGACGCCTCGGAGACGCGAGTGCTCAAGCTCGCGCTCGGAGAGGAGAATGCGCGGCGGATTCCGGTCTCCTCGACGAAGGGCGCCACCGGCCACTGCCTCGGCGCAGCCGGCGCGGTCGAGGCGATCTTCACGATCCTCGCGACGAATCGCGGCGTCCTGCCTCCGACGATCAACTACGAGGTCGAGGATCCCACCTGCGACCTGGACTACATCCCGAACGAGGCGCGGCAGGCAGAGATCAGCGTCAGCCTCTCGAACTCGTTCGGCTTCGGCGGCCACAACGCCTGCGTCGTCTTCCGCACGCTAGAGGCGTAGCTCCAGCAGCGCGACGTCGCGCCATTCGCCGTCAAGCCGGCCGATTCGCTCCCGGATCCCGACCTCGCGAAAGCCGAGCGACCGGTGGAGGGCGAGGCTCGCCTCGTTCTCGGGGAAGATGCCGGCCTGGAGCGTCCAGAGACCGCCGCTGCGAGCACTCTCGACGAGCGAGGTCAGGAGGGCGCGACCCACCCCACGGCCGCGGGCCCGGCCGGCCACGTAGACGCTCACCTCGGCGACACCCGAGTACGCGGGTCGGCGCGAGGTCGGAGAGAGGGCTGCCCACCCGAGGCAGCCTGTCTCGTCGGCCGCGACGAACCGATGCTCGGCCAGATGCGCCGCATCCCACTCCTCCCACGGCGGCACGGCGGTCTCGAAGGTCGCGTTCCGCGTCGCGATCCCCTCGGCGAGGATCGCGGCGACGGCGGGCCAGTCGAGCTCGAGCAGGGGCTCGATCCGCATCAAGCTCGACAGTAAGCTCCCGGCATGTCCCGCTGGGCCACCTTCGACTGCTACGGCACCCTGATCGACTGGAACGCCGGGATCGGCGGCGTCCTCGAGCGCCTCTACGGCGCGGAGCAGGCGCCCGACCTCCTGCGCCGCTACCACGAGCTCGAGCCGGAGATCCAGGCCGAGCGCTATCGCTCGTACGCCGAGGTCCTGACGCTGACGCTGGAGCGGCTCGCGAACGAGCTCGGCTACGGGATCCCCGAGGGGGAAAGCGGCGTTCTGCCGCGGTCGCTGCCGGACTGGCCCGCGTTTCCGGAAGTACCCGAGGCGCTTGCGGAGCTGCGCCGGCGTGGCTGGAGCCTCGCGATCCTCTCCAACTCGGACCGCGAGCTGATCGCCGCCTCGCAGCGACAGCTCGGCGTTCCGTTCGACCTCGTCGTCGTCGCCGAGGACGTCGGCTCGTACAAGCCGGAGCACGGCCACTGGAGACGCTTCGACGAGCTGACCGCGGACCGCGAGCACCATGTCCACGTCGCGGCCAGCCTCTTCCACGACATCGCGCCGGCGCGCGAGCTCGGGCTCAAGACGGTCTGGATCAACCGGCTCGGCGAGGAGGCGCAAGCACGAGCCGGACGTCGAGCTGCACCGACCTCGCCGGGCTGCCCGGACGCGCTCGACGAGCTCGTCCCGCGATGAACGTCCGGCGGCCGGAGGCGGACCGACCTCGAGGCGGTGCTCGAGCTGATGCGCGTCACCGACATCGCGGTCGCCGGCGACTCGGACTGGACGGCGAGCGAGCTCCGCTCGACGTGGGCCGACCTCGACCTGACGCGCGATGCCTGGCTCTTCGAGCTCGACGGGCGAGTCGCCGGCTATGCCGACTTCTTCGCCAAGGGAAGCCGACTGAACGGGGACGGCTACGTCCATCCCGAGCTTCGCGGGCGGGGGATCGGCTCGGAGATCCTGCGCCTGACCGAGGAGCGGGCGCGCGAGGAGGAGCCGAACGTGCCGGCCGGCGAGCGCGTCTACATCCAGAACGCGACCCTCGATCAGGACGAGGCAGACCGTGCGCTTCTACCGCGAGCGCGGCTACGAGCCGGTGCGCGGCTTCCGCGGGATGGCGATCGACCTCGACGAGGAGCCGGTCGCCCGGCGCGGTCCCCGGGATCGAGATCCGCCCGTACCGTCATCCGGACGAGGGGCGCGCGTTTCACGCCGCCCAGCAGGAGTCGTTCGCCGACCACTGGGAGCACCGACCGACCGCCTGGGAGAAGTGGCAGCAGAAGCGCTACGGCCGCGAGACGTTCGACCCGACGCTCTGGTGGGTGGCCGAGGCCGACGGCGAGATCGCGGGCGTCCTCGTCGGGCGAGCAGCGGCGCGATCCCGACCAGGGCTGGATCGAGATCCGTCGGCGTGCGGCGCGCCTACCGCCGGCGCGGGATCGCGGAGGCGCTCCTGAAGACCGCGTTCGCCGAGCTCTTCCGCCGCGGCGAGCGCAGGATCGGCCTCGGAGTCGACGCCGAGAGCCCGACCGGCGCGACCCGCGTCTACGAGCGCGCCGGGATGCGGACGCTCTGGCACGCGATCGTCTACGAGAAGGAGTTGCGTGCGGCTTCGTGAGCCGACGCGCGAGGACGCGCCGGCGATCGCGGAGCTGCTCAACGCCCACTCCGGCAACCTCTACGGCGAGCGCGACCTGGCGCCGGCGACGATCCTCGGACTGGTTCGCGTTGCCGGACATCTGGATGCGGCTGGCCGAGGTCGAAGGGCGGGCCGGTCGGATACGCCGACCTCTCGGAGGAGGCCGGACGCTGGAGCATCGACCTGCGCGCTCTGGACGCCGACGCAGCTCGCGTCCTGCTCGAGGCGGCGCGCGAGCGCGCAGGTACAGGGCGCCTTGCTCCGCGGCTACGCGCCCTCGATCGACGAGGTCGCGGCCGGCGCCTATCGCGAGGCTGGGATTCGCGATCGTCCGCCACTCCTTCCAGATGCGCGTCGAGCTCGCCGACCCCGCCGGAGCCGCCCGAGCTGCCGCACGGGATCGCCGTTCGGTCGATGCGAGAGGGCGAAGAGGAGCGGATCCACGCCGCCCACATGAACGCCTTCGCCGACCACTGGGACTTCCACGAGCAGAGCTTCGAGCAGTGGCGGCGCTGGCAACGCGACCGCGAGTTCTTCGATCCCACGCTCTGGTTCCTCGCGCTCGACGGCGACGAGATCGCCGGCTTCGCGCTCTGCGCGCCGCATTTCTCGGGAGAGCCGGCCTTCGGCTGGGTCGATCTGCTCGGCGTGCGGCCGGAGTGGCGGCGGCGGGGCCTTGGCGAGGCGCTTCTCCGGCACGCGTTCCGGGCTCTGTACGTGCGCGGCTTCACGCAGGATCGGGCTCGGCGTCGACGCCGAGAGCACGACGGGAGCGGTGCGGCTCTACGAGCGGGTCGGGATGCGACCGGTCCGCCGCACGGACACCTGGGAGTTGCGTACGTGAGCCGGCTTCGCGCGCGCTGCCCCGACTGCAGGACGCTGACCGCCGTCGCGATCGGCCCCGAGTACCAGTGCCACTCGTGCGGCCGCGAGTTCGGCGCCGGCCTCGTGCGAGTGCCCCGCGCCTGGGGGAGTGGCGGGGAGGCGATGGCGGAGGCCGCCTGGCTCGAGCTGCCGTATCCCGAGGCGGGCGTCGTCGAGGCGTCGTCGCTCGCGGAGCAGACGCTGATGGTCGCGTCGGAGCTGCCCGACCGGCCGCTCGTCCTCGGCGGCTGCTGCTGCGCGCATCTCGGGGCGATCGAACGGCTTGCCTCGGGCGACGAGACGCTTGCCGTCGTCTGGATCGACGCGCACGGCGATCTGAACACGCCGGCCTCCTCGCCCTCCGGCGACGCCTGGGGGATGCCGTTGCGAACGCTCGTCGACGACGGCTCGATCGAGGCGGCGAACGTGGCACTCGTCGGCGCGCGCAACCTCGATCCGCCCGAGGTCGAGTTCATCGCTCGGGCTGGGATCCACACCGGCGCCGACGCGGTCGAGCAGGCCCTCGCGGACACCGACTCCGTCTACGTCGCGCTCGACGGGGACTCCGTCGAGCCTGGGCGAGCTCGCCGTCTTCATGCCGGAGCCGGACGGGCTCGGCTCTGGACGAGCTCGAAGCCCTGCTGCGCTCGATCGCCGGTCGCTCGCGCGTCGCCGGCGCGGGTCTCTCCGGGCTCGTCGCCGATCCCGCGAACGAGCCGAAGCTCGTCCGGCTCTGCGCGGCGCTCGGGTTCTGAGCCTGTCCGCAGGTGCAACCTCGGGCCGGGGGAGCAGGTCTAAGATCAGGCATGGCCGAAGCGAGCAGGATCGACGTCTCCATCGAGCACAAGCACGCTCCGGAGCCGCCGCCGAAGAAGCACCCGAACACCTGCCCGACCTGCGGCTCCCACTATCGAGACGACGAGCTGGATGCGGCGCTGAGGGTCTGCCCGCACTGCGGCCACCACTTCCCGGTGAAGGCGCGGAAGCGGATCGAGCAGCTCGCAGACCGCGGTAGCTTCGTCGAGGAGGCCGCCGATCTCCGCTCCGCCGACCCGCTCGAGTTCTTCGACCTGCGCGCGTACAAGGAGCGGCTCGCCGAGGCCGAGGTCGCGACCGGGCTCGGCGACGCGATGGTGATCGGCAGCGCCACGATCGAGGAGCAGCCCTGCGAGCTCGCGGTGATGGACTTCTCGTTCATGGGCGGGTCGATGGGGTCGGTGACGGGGGAGAAGTTCGCCCGCGCCTGCGAGAGCGCTGCGACGGCCGGGATGCCGCTCGTCTCGATCTCGGCCTCGGGCGGCGCTCGCATGCAGGAGGGGATCCTGGCGCTGATGCAGCTGCCGAAGACGGTGTGCGCCGTCGAGGAGCTGCACGAGTCCGGCTGCGCCCTCCTCAGCGTGATGGCCCATCCCACGACCGGCGGCCTGCTCGCGAGCTTCGCGAGCCTCGGCGACGTCCTCCTCGCAGAGCCCGGCGCGCTGATGTCCTTTGCCGGGCCTCGCGTCGTCGCCCAGACGACACGGGAGAAGCTGCCCGACGACTTCGGCCGCGCCGAATCGAACCTCCGTTTCGGCCACGTCGACGCGATCGTTCCGCGCTCGGAGCTGCGACCGGCGCTCGCGCGGCTGCTGCGGCTCTTCGGGGAGGATCGTGATGGCAAATGAAGCAGAGATCCGACTCAGGGACCGGTTGAGCAAGTTGAGCGGTCTCGATCTCCTCCGCGGCGCCCGGCTCTCCGGCGAGCTCGAGCGGCTCAAGCGCCAGCTCGACCGGATCGAGGCCGAGCCCACCGACGAGGAGATCTGGAACAAGGTCGAGCTCGCGCGTCACGAGGAGCGCCCGTACACGCTCGACTACGTCGAGCGGCTTCTCCAGGACTGGTTCGAGCTGCACGGAGATCGCGGCCGCGCCGACGACGCCGCGCTCGTCACCGGAATCGGACGCCTCGAGGGGCGCACCGTCGCTCTGATCGGCCACCAGAAGGGGCGCGACATCAAGGAGCGGACGAACCGCAACTTCGGGATGGCCTACCCGGAGGGCTATCGGAAGGCGATCCGCGTGATGGAGCTCGCCGAGCGCCACGGCTTCCCGCTCGTCACGCTCGTCGACACGCCCGGCGCGTACCCCGGCGTCGCCGCCGAGCAGCACGGCCAGGGCGGCGCGATCGCGCGCTCGCAGGCCGTGATGGCGCGGCTGAAGGTGCCGACCGTCGCCTGCATCATCGGCGAGGGCGGCTCCGGCGGAGCTGTCGCGATCGCGCTCGCCGACACGGTCCTGATGCAGGAGAACGCGATCTACTCGGTGATCTCGCCGGAAGGCTGCGCCGCGATCCTCTGGCGCGACGCCGGCGAGCGGCAGAAGGCGGCCGCAGCGTTCAAGCCCGACGCGGCGCACTGCCTCGAGCTTGGAGTGATCGACGGGATCGTCCCGGAGCCGGTCGGAGGCGCCCACGCGAGCCACGACGAATCGGCGAGGCTGCTCGGCGCGGCCCTCGCCGATGCTCTCGACGAGCTTGACAACATTCCCCAAGCCGACCTCCGTGCGAGACGACGCCGAAAGTTCCGCTCCATGGGCGTCCTGGCCTGAGCGATCCGGGTTTCCACATCTTCCACAGGCTTTTCCCCTGCTCGAAAGCCCGATGTGTCGATGCGCGCTCCGAAACGGCGCCAGAACGCGTTGAGGTCGGCAATCGCCGACCTCAACTGACCCCCGCGTGAGGTCTGCATCCCCGCCGCCTGAGCGGCGAAACCTCACGTGCGAGCGGGTAGGAAGCGGGTATGCCGCCGCTCCGTGAGTACCGCCGGAAACGCGATCCGGCCACCACTCCCGAGCCGTTCGCGGGTAAACGAGGCGACGGTCGTCGCCGCCTGATCCGAAGGGGCCGATCTTCGTCGTCCAGCGCCACGATGCGACGCGCCTCCACTACGACTTCCGGCTCGAGCGCGACGGTGCCCTGGCAAGCTGGGCCGTGCCCAAGGGCGTTCCGCTCGAGCCGGGAACGCAGCATCTCGCCGTCCACGTCGAGGATCATCCGCTCGACTACGCGAGCTTCGAGGGCGAGATCCCAAAGGGGAACTACGGCGCGGGCACGGTCGAGATCTGGGATCGCGGCACCTACGAGCTCGTCGAGGAGAAGCGCGACGGTGGGCTGACCGTTCACCTCCACGGCGAGCGGCTCGAGGGGCTCTGGACCCTGGTTCCCGCCAAGCTCTCGGGCGACGAGAAGAACTGGTTGCTCGTCAAGAAGAAAGAGGACGCGCCGGTTTCGAAGCGCCGCGGTTACAAGCCGATGCTCGCGACGCTCGCAAACGACGTCCCGCGCGGTGACGGCTGGCTCTTCGAGGTCAAGTGGGACGGCTACCGCGCGATCGCGACCATGCGAGGCGGCGAGGTCGAGCTGACGAGCCGCAACGGGAACAGGCTCGACGAGCGTTTTCCGGCCGTCGTCAGGGCGCTCGAGCGGAGCCTTCGCACGCCTGACTGCGTGCTCGACGGCGAGGTCGTGGCCGTGGGCGCAGACGGTCGCGCCACCTTCTCCGCCATGCAACAGGGCAAGGAAGGAACCGTCTACCTCTACGTCGCCTTCGACGTGCTCGAGGTGGAGGGCGAACCGCTCGTCGCGTTGCCGCTCGTGGAGCGACGGGAGCGGCTCGCCTCGATCGTCGATCGCCGGCCGGGCGGCGTCCAGCTCTCCGAAGCCTTCGACGACGGCGAGGCGCTCTTCGCGGCCGCCAGCGAGCAGCACTTCGAGGGGATCGTCGCCAAGCGCGCCGACTCGACCTACGAGCCCGGAAGGCGCTCGCGAGCCTGGCTCAAGCTGAAGACCCATCACCGGCAGGAGTTCGTGATCGCCGGGTACACGAAGGGCCAGGGAAACCGGACGGGGAGCTTCGGCTCCCTGCTCCTCGCCGTCTCCGAGGCCGGGGATCTCCGCTATGCCGGGAACGTCGGCACGGGCTTCGATCGGGCCGAGATCGAGCGCTTGCTCGCGCGGCTCCGCCCGCTCGAGCGCCCGACCACCCCGTTCGCCGAGGCGCCGAAGCTCGCGAAGGTGCGCAAGGCCGACATCGTCTGGGTCGAGCCGGAGCTCGTCTGCGAGGTGGAGTTCGCCGAGTGGACACACGACGGCCGCCTGCGCGCACCGTCCTATCAGGGGCTGCGGGAGGACAAGCCGCCCGAGGAGGTGCGCCGCGAGCGCGAGCCGATCGGTCCGGAGGTGAAGCGCGGCCGGCGAGTCCTGAAGCTCTCGAACCTGACCAAGCCGTTCTGGCCGGACGAAGGGATCGCGAAGGGCGACCTCCTCTCCTACTACCGCGACGTCGCGCCTGTCGTCCTGCCGCATCTGCGCGATCGGCCCTTCACGATGAAGCGCTATCCCGACGGCGCCCACGGCAAGTTCTTCTTCCAGAAGGACGCGCCCTCGCACATGCCGGCGTGGATTCCGACGCGCCGCTTCGAGGTCTCGACGCGCGACTCGCCGCGCAAGCGCCGCGAGATCGACTTCCTCCTCGTGAACGACGAGCTGGCGCTGCTCTGGGTCGTGAACATGGGCTGTATCGACCTGAACACCTGGTATTCGCGCGTCGACAAGCCGTCGCGGCCCGACTTCGTGCTCTTCGACCTCGACCCGTCTCCCGACGTCGGCTTCGCCGAGACGATCGAGGTGGCGCTCCTCGTCAAGCAGGTGCTCGACCTCGTCGGGCTCGTCTCCTTTCCGAAGACGAGCGGCTCGGAGGGGATCCACATCATCGTGCCGGTCGACCGGCGGCACAGCTACGACGAGACGCGGGGGTTCTCTGAGATCGTGGCGGGAGCGATCGCGCGCGCGCACCCGAGGCTCGCGACGACCGAGTGGACGAAGGCGAAGCGGAGGGGCGTTCTGATCGACTCGAATCAGAACGGGGAGGGGAAGACGATCGCCTCGGCCTACTCGGTCAGGCCGAAGCCGGGCGCGCCGGTCTCGACGCCGCTGCGCTGGGACGAGGTGAATGCTTCGCTCGATCCGGCGGCGTTCACGATGGACGCCGTGCTCGACCGGGTCGCGCGTGAGGGAGATCTCTTCGCGGGCGTGCTGACGACGCGGCAGTCGCTCGGTGCGGCGCTGCGCTCGCTCAGCTAGCCGGGAACGCCCGGCGGGGGTCAACTCGTCGGTGTGGCGCCGGTGGAGCAGGGCGCGAAGACCGAGTGCGAGACCTCCTCCTGCGAGCGAGCCGACGGCGCCCTGCGCCACCACCTGGCGGAAGACGTCCCACGAGAACGACCCCGTCACGGTCCAGGCGCAGGGGCCGGAGTTGAGCGAGAGCGGGTCGACGCAGCCGCCGACCATCGGTCCGCCCAGGATGCCAAGGCTCGCGATCGCTCCCGCGACGAAGCCGGCTGCCAGCGCGTCGACGAGCCGGGTGGGGTTCCGCGAGACGAACGCGGCGACGGCGCCCGCGACGGCTTGGGCGACGAGTGCGAGCACGAGCGTCCAGAAGAAGAACGAGAAGAGGAAGGCGTCCGTGGCGCGGGTCTCCGCCGACACGCCGTTGTGCAGCGAGAAGCGCAGGAGGAGCAGGAGCACCCAGAACCCGAGCCCGGCGACGAGCCCGATGGCGAGGGGCCGCACGACGCGGAGGACGAGCGACGGCTGGCGCAGCTCGCCGCCGGGCTCGAGGAAGGCCCAGTCTGCGTCCTCCCCCGAGCGCCCGCGCCAGAACGCGGCGGCCAGCGGGACCGCCCAGACCAGCACGAGCGCGGGCAGGATGAACGGTCGGTGGACGACGACGAGAAAGGCGGGATCCATCAGCGCCTGCCAGAGCCAGACCGGTCCGGCCCACGCCGTCTCCGCGACCTCGGCGTGCTGCTGCTTCGTCGAGGCGGCCGAGGCGTCGATGACCTCGCGCGTGTCGCGGGCGATGTAGAAGACCGCCATGAAGACGCTGAGCACGGCTGCGGCAGCCAGGAGCGAGAGGGCCGAGGCGACCTGTGGTGTGCGGTTGCGGAGCGAGCGGAGCCAGTAGGCGGCAACGGCGGCGAGCCAGCCCGTGAACAGAGCGAGGCCGACGACGAGCGCCACGCCCCAGAGCAGATCCTCGCCCTGGACGAGCGACGCAAGCAGCGCGTCGTCGTCTGTGGCCGCGGTCTGCGCGAGCGAAAGCTCCGGGCCGAGCAGAAAGCCCGCAGCGAGCGCGAGTCCGAGCCGCAGCGTCGGAATCCCCGGCCGGCCGTCGGCGGTGGCGGCGAAGGTCGCGCGCCAGAGCGCGTAGCCGACGATTCCGACTGCGAAGGGGGCGAACGCGAGCGCCGCGATGAAGCGCATGTCGATCGGATCGAGGTCGAAGAACGCGACGAGCGTGACCACGTTCTCGTAGGCGATCGTCGCGGCGACTCCCGAGCCGAATGCGACGAGTGGGCCGAAGCGGAAGAGCGGCCGTGTGTCAGTCGAGCGCCCGAAGGCGGACTGCGGGATCGGGATGGAGCCGCCGAAGGCGCCCGGCCCAGCCTGCGGCGGGCGCCGGCAGCCCCGCGAGCAGGCGACGCAGGCCCCCGTCGCGGCCGTCGTGGATCGAGGCGCGCACATCGGCATAGACCTCGCGCGAGCGCAGCACGGCATTCCGGGTGAGGTAGACGAGGAGCGCCAGCGCGGCGAGCCTCCAGGACACACGCGCGATCGTCTCCGCCCCTTCGTCGAGGAGCGTCAGCACGAACGGGACGACCGCGGTGGCCAGGAACGCGTACCAGATCGCGAGCGTGACGTAGGTCGTGTCCACGTCCCGGTTGCGGATGTGCGCGAGCTCGTGACGCACGACCGCGTCGAACGCCGGCGGATCGGCGATCTGCCGCGTAACGAGTCCGCCGGTGAGCGCGACGGAGTAGCGGCCGAAATGGCCGTACGCCAGGCCGGTCGGGGCCGGGTCGAGCGGATTCCAGACGAAGCGCGGCTCGTGGTCTTCGAGCCCCGCCTCGCGCACGAGCTCCCGAAGCCGGGCCAGGACCGTCGGCGCGTCCTTCTCGCTCAGAGGCACGAGTCCCCGGCGCCGCTCGATCCAGTGCGGGGCGGCGAGCACGAGCACGAGCGCGACGAGGATCAGCCCTCCTGTGCCGCCGAGCATCCACCAGACGTTCTCTCGGTAGGCGCCGTTGACGCAGGCGCTGAATGCATCGCTCGCCGCCGAGAACGCGTCGAGGTCGGTGACTCCGGTGACGAGCGGCGAGAGCTGGAAGCACTCCCGGAGCTTTGCGAGCTGGTCGGAGGGATCGCGGACCGCGAAGAAGATCCAGTTCCAGACGTAGAGGCTGGCGCCGAGCACGGCCGTGACGAGGAGCGCGAAGCGGAACGTCGTGTCCGACGGGAAGACGAACGGGTTCAGCCGCGGCTGCGGCTCGGAAGCGGGGCCGATGTCCGCGCTCACGCCGTCGCGAGGCTGCCGACGAGCGACTCGGCGAGGAGCTCCGCCTTCGCGTCGGACAACTTGAGCTGCTTCGCCTTCTCGAGCGCGAGCGTTCGCACCTGCTCGAGCTGCTCGTCCGTCAGCTCCGCTGGTCCCGTCGCCGTCGGCGCCGCGGCAGGTTCGTCGTCGCGCCGGAGCAGCCGGTCGAGGACGCGGTCGATCACCCCCTCGCCTTCCTTCTCTGCCCGCGCGCGTAGCTGCGTTCCGATGAACTCGATCACGTCTCTTGCCACCGCGAGCGCGACCGGCGTCACGAGCATCACGGCCGCGTCGACGCCGAAGCCGAGCATGTCGTCGCGCGACTGCGGCCGTTCGAGCGCCGAGGGATCGTCGAAGTACGCCTCGCTCGTGGCGCGAAAGAGCGGCAACTCCTCGGGTGCGGCGCGCTCCACCGAGGCGCGGGCGAGGGCAGCGACGAGGGCGTCGTCGTCGGAACGCGCGCTCACGGCGCGGATCCAGCTGCCGCAGCAACGAACAGGGTGGTCATCGCTCTCCCTCGTTGCCTCGGACCGACGATAACGGGCGCCGAGGCGAAGTCAAGCGCGCCGGCGGAGCCTCAACTCTCCTCGGAACGACCGAGCCGGTGCGGATGCCCGAGCATCGACAGCTCGACGATGTCGCGGCGGAAGAAGAGCGAGGTCGTCCAGTCGGTGACGACGCGGAGCTTGCGGCTCAGGAGCGGCAGCTGCAGCAGGTGGTAGCTGCGAGTCACGAACCAGCCCGGAAAGCCGCTCAGGCGCAGGCCGAGCACGTCCGCGATCCCGCGATGGCGCCCGAGCGTCGCGACTTGGCCAAGCATTCTGTAGCTGTAGGGCTCGGGGTGTCCCTGGAGGTTCTTCGCGAGCCGCCGTGCCTGCCGAAGGGCGTGCTGGCAGGTGGGCGGGTCGACGCGTGCCGGCGTGCACGGGTTCGGCACCGCCGCCGCGTCGCCGAGCGCCCAGAGGCGATCGCGCCCTTCGACGTGGAGGAACGCGTCGACGACGACTCGACCGCGCGCGTCGAGCGGCAGTCGGAGCTCGCCGAGGAGCGGGTGAGCCTTCACGCCCGCCGTCCACACGAGCGTGTGCGTGGGGATCCGGAGCCCGTTCGAGAGCACGGCCTCGGCGGGGCCGACTGACTCGAGCGTCGTCCCGACGTAGATCTCGACCCCGCGCCGCGTCAGCTCGCGCGCCGCATAGTCGCCGAGCCGGGGCGGGATTTCGGCCAGGATCTTCGGCGCTCCGTCGACGAGCACCCAACGCTGTCGGACTCGGGCAAGCCGTGGGTAGAAGCGAAGCGCGTCGGCGACCAGATCGGAGAGCTCGGCGAGCGCCTCGACTCCTGCGTAGCCCGCGCCGACGAAGACGAACGTCAGGTGGTTCGCAGCCTCCGCGTCGTCGAGCTGGGCCGCCGCCGTCTCGAGCTGGCCGAGCACGCGGTTCCTCAAGTGGATCGCGTCCGCGAGATCCTTGAAGCCCACCGCGTGCTCGGCGAGGCCCGGCACCGGGAGCGTGCGCGCCACGGAGCCGAGCGCGAGGACGAGGTGCTCGTAGGAGAGCTCGAACGAGCCGGCGCCGGTCGTCTCGACCGAGACGACGCGGCGCTCCTCGTCGAGCGCCCGAACGTGTCCGAGCAGGAGCTCTGCGTGCGGGCACATCTGCCGTAGCGGCACGACGACGTGACGCGGCTCGAGCGTCCCGGACGCAGCCTCGGGCAGGAGCGGGGTGTAGAGCATGAAGTTCTCGGGGCTGACGATGGTCGCGCCGGCTCGACCGAGCAGGCGAGCCACGTAGCCGCCGGCGAAGCCGCCACCTGCGATGAGCACCCCGCTGCGTGCCTTCCGCGTCGCCGTCATCGGAGATCCTACCACGACGACGACGACGACGGTTCGCAATTGACAGTCGCATATGCTTATTACGATATCCAATTCCTCATGCTAGACCTTGTCGATCAAAATGTCATTCGGCGAGTCGGGCTCGGCCCGGTGGCTGGTCCACGACTCGAGTAGACTTCATGCTCGAAGTAGCTCCTCGTCGCCTGTTGTGGCGGTCGTAACGGCTGTTGCGGCTCGGCCACAGCAGCCGAGAGGAGTGCGAAGGCGGTCACGCTCAACCTCGTGGCGCTATTCGACTCCGCGCGCGGCTGCTGACCAGCTGATCGAAGAGTTCCGCAAGACGCCGGCGGGGACGGCATCAACGTTCGGCCAGTCGTACGGCCGCCTCGGCCCGGGCCAGGCGCGTGCCTCAAGCGGCCTCACGGCGGACGTCGTGAGCTCTCGACCCGGCCACGACATCAACGACGCTCGTCGACAAGGGGCTCATCGGCGCGAACTGGGACAAGCAGAGCTACAACGGCGTCGTCTGGAACTCGCGTCGTCGTCTTCGGCGTCCGCAACGGCAACCCGAAGAAGATCAAGAGGTGGAACGACCTCGTCAAGCCGGGCGTCCAGGCGGTGACGGTGAATCCGTTCACCTCCGGCGGCGCAAGTGGAACATCCTGGCCGCGTACGGCGCGCAGCGGCGGCTCGGGCAAGACGGAGAAGCAGGCCAGGACTACCTGCCGAGTTCTTCAAGCAACGTCGTCGTCGCAGGACAAGAGCGCGCCGCGACGCGCTACAACACCTTCCTCGCGGGCAAGGGCGACGTCCTGCTCACCTACGAGAGCGAGGCGATCTTCGCGCAGAAGAACGGGAAGACGTCCAGTTCATGATCCCGCGCCAGACGATGTTGATCGAGAACCCGATCGCGGTCGCTGAAGAAGAGCGAGCAACAAGGCCGAGTCGAACGCCGTTCTCGCGGTTCCTCCGCACGCCGGCCGCGCAGAAGATCTTCGCCGAGAACGGCTACCGCCCGGTCGATCAAGAGCGCGCTCGAGCGAGTTCACGACGAAGTTCCCGGTCCGCGCCGGGCAAGTTCACGATCGACGAGCTCGGGCTCGGCGGCTGGGCGAAGGTCGACAAGAAGTGGTTTTCGACCCGAAGAAGAGCATCATGGCCGCGGATCGAGCGGCAGGTCGGCGGCGACCGACTGGCAGCGTTGACGCGGCTCTCGCGGCGCCGCGCTGCCGGCGCCGACCGCGGCCGCAGGGGGAGGGCCACGACGGCTCTCTCCCTCGGGTTCGTCACGACCTATCTGACCTGATCGTCGTCGCTCCCGATCGCGGCGCTCGTCTGTGGAAGTCGCGCGGCGACGGCTGCGCCGGCTTCTGGGACGTCGTCTCGACCCCGCAGGCCGTCGCGGCCCTGAAGCTGACGCTCGTCGTCTCGCTCGCCGTCGGCGCTCGTCAACGCCGTGTTCGGGACGATCATCGCCTGGGTGCTCGTCCGCGACGACTTCCGCGGCAAGGCGTCGTGAACGCGCTCATCGACCTGCCGTTCGCGCTGCCGACGATCGTCGCCGGCCTGACGCTGCTCGCGCTCTACGGCCCGCAGCTCGCCCGATCGGCGATCGACGTCGCCTTCACCCGGGCGGCGATCGTGCTCGCGCTGCTCTTCGTGACGCTGCCGTTCGTCGTCCGCACGGTGCAGCCGGTGCTGCTCGAGCTCGACACGCGAGATGGAGGAGGCGGCGCGCTCGCTCGGCGCGCGCCGAGCTCGCACGACCTTCCGGCGCGTCGTCTTCCCGAACATCCTCCCGGGGATCCTGTCGGGCGTCGCGCTCGCGTTCGCGCGGGCGGTCGGCGAGTTCGGCGCGATCGTCCTGATCGCCGGCAACCTCCCGTTCAAGACCGAGGTCGCGTCCGTCTATCATCTTCGGCCGGATCGAGAGCGGCGACCCGGCGGGCGCCGCCGCGGTCGCCGTCGTGCTGCTCGTGATCTCGTTCGCCGTCCTGCTCGGGATCGGCGCGATCCGCCAGCTTCGCGACGAGGCACGACCGTGCGTAGGCGCTCGCGCTCCGCTGCGTCGCGCTCGGCTACCTGGCGGCGATCCTCGTCGGGCCGCTCGCGATCGTCTTCTGGCGCACGTTCGAGGACGGCTTCGGCGCCGCCTGGGACGGCGCTCACGACGCCCGAGACGATGCACGCGTTCAAGCTGACGCTGCTCATCACCGCGATCGCGGTGCCGCTGAACACGGTCTTCGGCATCGTCTGCGCGCTCGCGATCGTGCGGCAGCCGCTTCCCGCGGCAAGGGGCTCGTGAACGCGTTCGTCGACCTGCCGCTCGCGCTCTCGCCGGTCGTCGTCGGCCTCTCGCTCGTTCCTGCTCTACGGCCGCGAGGGCTGGTTCGGCGGCTGGTTCGCCGACCACGGCGATCGAGGTCCTCTTCGCGCTGCCCGCGATGGTGCTCGCGACGATCTTCGTCTCGCTGCCGTTCGTCGCCCGCGAGGTCGTGCCGACGCTGCGCGAGATCGGCGACGAGCAGGAGCAGGCCGCGCGGACGCTCGGCGCCTCGCGGCTGGCAGACGTTCTGGCGGATCACGCTGCCCGCGATCCGCTGGGCGGTCGTCTACGGCGTCGTCCTGACGACGGCGCGCTGCGCTCGGCGAGTACGGCGCGGTCGCGGTCGTCTCCGGGCGGCTCGCAGGGCGAGACGCGAGACGGCGACGCTCCGCGTCGAGGAGCGCTACGAGCGCTTCGACCTCGCCGGCGCCTACGCGATCTCGTTCGTGCTCGCGCTGATCGCCGATCGCTCGTCCTGCTCGCTCATGACCCTGATCCAGACCGAAGGAGGAGAGCCGCTGATGTCGATCGTCGCCCAGCGACGTCATCGAAGCGGTTCGGCGACTTCGTCGCGCTCGACGACGTCTCGCTCGAGGTCGCCGAGCGGGCTCGCTGACCGCGCTGCTCGGCCCGAGCGGCAGCGGCAAGTCGACGCTGCTGCGGGTCATCGCCGGCCTCGAGCAGCCGCGACGCGGGCGAGTCGTGATCTCGCGGCGAGGACGCGACCGACGCTCGCGCCGCAGAAGCGCGGCGTCGGCTTCGTCTTCCAGCACTACGCCGCGTTCAAGCACATGACCGTGCGCGACAACGTCGCGTTCGGGCTCAAGGTGCGCAAGCGGCCGAAGGCCGAGATCCGCGACGCGCGTCGACGAGCTGCTCGAGCTCGTGCAGCTCGAGCGGTTCGCGCGACCGCTACCCGGCGCAGCTCTCGGGCGGCCAGCGGCAGCGGATGGCGCTCGCCCGCGCGCTCGCCGTCGAGCCGAAGGTGCTGCTCCTCGACGAGCCGTTCGGCGCGCTCGACGCGCGCGTGCGCGAGGAGCTGCGCGAGTGGCTGCGCCGCCTCCACGACGAGGTGCACGTGACGACCGTGTTCGTCACGCACGACCAGGAGGAGGCGATGGAGGTCGCCGACCAGATCGCGGTGATGAACGACGGCCGGATCGAGCAGGTCGGCGGCGCCGCGCGAGCTCTACGAGCGAGCCGGCGAACGAGTTCGTGATGAGCTTCGTCGGCCCGGTCAACCGGCTCGGCGACGCGTTCGTGCGGCCGCACGACCTCGAGCTCCTGCTCGAGCCGGACGGACGGCGCCGAGGAGGCGATGGTCGAGCGCGTCGTCCACCTCGGCTTCGAGGTGCGCGTCGAGCTCGTCCGCGCGGACGGCGAGAAGCTCTGGGCGCAGATGACGCGCGACGCAGGCGAGGAGCTCGAGCTCGCGGCCGGGCAGATCGTCTACGTCGCGCGCCGGCGCAGCGAGCGCGTCTTCGCCGTAGTGCGGTCCGCGACCTCGTCGGCGAGCCGCCGTCGACGAGGTCGGCGAGCGTCGCCGTCTCGAGCACGCCGCGCATGCTCGTGCGCAGCGCGATCCAGACGTCGCGCAGCGGCGCGGCGGCGCCGGTGTAGCGCGACGTCCTCCGGCCGCGCGCCGCGCACGTTCGCGATCGGGCCCTCGACGGCGCGGATCACGTCGGCGAGCGTGATCTCGTCCGCCGGGCGCGCGAGCCAGTAGCCGCCCTCGGCGCCGCGCTGGCTCGCGACGATCCCGCGCCGGCGCAGCTCGAGCAGGATGTTCTCGAGGAACTTGAGCGGGATCTCCTGCGCCGTCGCGAGCCGCTCGCCCTTGACCGGGCCCGGCGGCGCTGGCCGCGCAGCTCGGCCAGTCGCGCGGAGGGCGTAGTCCACCTTGGCCGAGACGCGCATGCGCGTCATTCTCGTGCCGCGTCACTCGGCCGAGCCGCCGCTCGAGGTAGCGCGCGGTCGGCCGCGTTCATCTCGAGCTCGAGCGCCTCGGCGTAGGCCGACCGCGGCCTCGTCCAGCCGGTCGAGCCGGCGGAGCAGATCGGCGCGGGTCGCGTGGCAGGAGGTGGTAGCCCGGCAGGTCGATCGCGTCGACCAGCTCGAGCCCGTCGCTCCGGGCCTCGGCCATCGCGACGGCGACGGCGCGGTTGAGCGCGACGATCGGCGACGGCGTCCAGCTGCGGCGAGCGCCGCGTAGAGGCCGGCGATCTGCGCCCAGTCCGTGTCCTCGGGCCGTCGGCCTCGACGTGGAGCGCACCGATCGCGGCCTGGAGCTGGTACGGCCCGGGGCTGCGGAGCGACATCGCCCGCTCGAGCACGCGCACTCCCTCGGCGATCCGCTCGCGGTTCCAGCGGCGGCGGTCCTGCTCGGCGAGCAGGACGAGCGTCGCCGTCGGCGCCGTCCGGGCCTCGCGCCGCGCGTCGTGGAAGAGCATCAGCGCGAGCAGGCCGAGCGCCTCCGGCTCGTCGGGCATCAGGACGGCGAGCAGCTTCGCGAGCCGGATCGCCTCCTCGCAGAGGTCGCGCGCGGACGTGCGTCGTCGCCGCCGCTCGCCGAGTAGCCCTCGTTGAAGACGAGGTAGAGGACGGCGAGCACCGAGCGGAGCCGTCGGGGAGCACGTGGTCGGGCGGGACGCGGAACGGGATCCCGGCGTCGCGGATCTTCCGCTTCGCCCGCACGAGCCGCTGCGCCATCGTCGGCTCGGCGACGAGGAAGGCGTGCGCGATCTCGGTCGTCGTCAGGCCGGCGACCTCGCGGAGCGTCAGCGCGACGCGCGCGTCCGCGGCGAGCGCGGGGTGGCAGCACGTGAAGACGAGCGCGAGCCGGTCGTCGGGGATCGAGCTCACGTCGTCCTCCTCGGCGGGCAGCGACTCCAGCCGCGCCAGCAGCTCCGTCTTCGCGCGAAGACCTGCTCGCGCCGGATCCGGTCGATCGCGCGGTTGCGGGCGGTCGTGACGAGCCAGGCTCCGGGGTTCGCGCGGGGTGCCGTCGCGCGGCCAGCGCTCGAGCGCGATCGTGAAGGCGTCCTGCACCGCGTCCTCGGCGAGGGCGAGATCGCCGAGGACGCGGGTGAGGATGGAGACGGCACGGCCCCATTCCTCGCGGAAGACGCGGCTCGACTCTCAATGCTCGACGAGCGGGCGGATCTCCACCGACGCGCGCTCGGCGACGGGGATCCGCGCGGCGATCGAGATCGCCTCGTCGAGGTCGTCGCCTCGATCACCATCAGGCCGCCGATCTGCTCCTTCGTCTCGGCGAACGGGCCCGTCGGTGACGACGCGCTCGCCGTCGCGCGACGCGCACGGTCTTCGCGGTCGCCGGATCGTCGAGCTCGCTGCCGGAGAGGAGCTTGCCGCTCGCCCCGAGCTCGCCGAAGAGCGCGATCCACTTCGGCATCTCGGCGGCGCGGGCGGCCGCCGGCTCGTCCTCGGCTCATCGTCTCCCAGCGCTGGCGATCGTCCTGGCTCGTTCGTGGAGTAGCAGCGCGTACTTCATGCCGCGGCCTCCTCGGCTCGTCGACGTAGCACGGGCCGAACCTCGACCGCGCCGTGCTCGGCGCCGGGGATCCGCGCGGCCCAGTCGAGCGCCTCGTCGAACGACCCGCACTCGAGCAGGAAGTAGCCGCCGAGCGCCTCCTTCGACTCGGCGAACGGGCCGTCGGTGACGAGCGTCTCGCCGTCGCGGACGCGGACCGTGGTGGCGTCGTCGTCGGCGGCGAGCTCGGCGCCGTCGACGAGCACGCCGGCCTCCCGGGCATCGTCGGCGAACGCGGGTAGCGGGCGTAGATCGGCGCTCGCGCTCGTCGTCGGAGGAGCGCCCCTCCCACCGGCCCTCGGTCGGCCGTAGATCATCGCCAGGTACTGCATCGAGCCTCCTCTGTCGGTCGATTTCACCATGGTAGACGAACGGGCGGCCGGTCGACAGAGTGCGACACCGGCGACGTACGCGCTCGACCGCGAGCTCCCCAGGGGCACCGCCGGGTGTCCCTACCGAAACGCTGATCGAGGATCTCGTCACGAGTGTGTGACGAGACCGTGCCGTGCGTGCATCAACCGTCGTCGAGCAGCCGGCGCAGCAGCAGCAGCGCCCCGGCCTTGTCGAGGAACTCGTTCAGGTTGCCGCACTTCGGGCTCTGGACGCAGCTCGGGCAGCCGGCGCGAGCACGGGCAGCCGGCGAGCATCCGGGCCGTGTCCTCGACCCAGCCCTCGAAGCGCTCGAAGCCGCGCTCGGTGATCCCGACGCCGCCGGCGTGGCCGTCGTAGACGAAGATCGTCGGCCGCCCGGTCTGGAAGTGGACGTTCGTCGAGAGGCCGCCGATGTCCCAGCGGTCGCACATCGCCCAGAGCGGCAGCAGCGCGATCAGCGAGTGCTCGGCGGCATGGAGCGAGGACAGGAGCTTCGGCATCTCCTCCAGCCCCTCGAGCTGCCCCGCCGTCGGCGAGAACCAGACGGCCTCCGTCTCGAAGCTCGTCTCCGGTAGGTCGAGCGGCACGGTCTCGAGCGTGTCGCCGCCGCTGATCGACTTGCGCTGGTAGGCGACGACCTGCTCCGTCACGGAGACGCGGCCGAAGAAGAGCTCGAGCCCGAGGCGCCGCTCGAGCCGCAGCGGCTCCTCGATCGCCGTCTGCGTCTCCTTCTTCGCCTGCGTGTACCAATCGACCGCGGCAGTGCTGACGAGAGCGGTGCGCGCCTCGAGGTCGAGCTCGCGGACGAGATGCTGCTCGCCGAGGTGGAGGTAGACGGCGCCCTCGTGCACGGTCGAGTACGCGCGCGAGCGCTCGACGAGCCCGAGCACGGAGCCGGTCTCACGGTCGACGACGGTGAACGACTCCGGCTCGCCGGATCGCAGGCCGACACGCGCCGCCGGATAGTCCGTGCCCGCCCAGATCCAGCCGGCGCTGCTCGGCTTCAGCTCGGGAAGGACGGCCGCCCGCTCGAGCGCCTCCGGCCCGAGCGTCTCGCGCATCGCTCTCGTCGATCGGCCCCTCGAACGCCGCCGAGAGCACGTGCCCGTCCAGGACGCGCGGGTTCGCGTGGTCGAGGATCGCCGCCTCGACCGTGCGGGAGAGGAGCGCCTCGGGATCGCGCATGAAGAACTGGTCGAGCGCGTCCTCGCTCGCGACGAGGACGGCGACGCCGTGCCCGCGGCGCCCCGCCCGGCCCCACTGCTGGCGCAGCGACGAACCGTGCCGGGGAAGGCGACCGAGATCGCGCAGTCGAGCGCGCCGATGTCGATCCCGAGCTCGAGCGCGTCGGTCGCGGTGACGCCGAGCAGCTCGCCGGCCATCAGCCGTCCCTCGATCTCGCGCCGCTGCGCGGGCGTGTAGCCGGCGCGGTAGGGCGCGAGCCGCTTCGCGGTCGCCGCGTCCACCCGCTCGACCGTGAAGCGGTGGATCAGCTCGACCGCCTTGCGGCTCTTCGCGAAGCAGATCGTGCGCAGGCCGCGCTGCGTGAAGCCGGCCAGCAACCGCGACGCCTCGCCGAGCGAGCTCGCCCGCAACCCGAGCTCGGGATCGGTGAGCGGCGGGTTCCAGAGGGCGATCGTCCGCTCGGCCCGCGGCGCCGCATCGCCCTCGATCACCGTCGCCGGCTCGCCGAGCAGCGACGCCGCCAGCTCACCCGGGTTCGCGATCGTCGCCGACGCGAGCACGAACTGCGGCTCGGCGCCGTACGACCCGCGCCAGCCGCCGCAGCCGCCGGAGCACGTTCGCGACGTGCGAGCCGAAGACGCCGCGATAGACGTGCGCCTCGTCGACGACCACGAAGCGGAGGTTCGAGAGCACGTCGCCCCAGCGGTCGTGCCGCGGCAGGATCCCGACGTGGAGCATGTCCGGGTTCGTCAGGAGCACGTTCGCCCACTTGCGGATCTGCCAGCGCTTCTCGGTCTCCGTGTCGCCGTCGTAGATCGCCGGCTTGCACGCCCTTCAGCCCGAACGCCTGCAGCGCCCGCGCCTGATCCTGCGCGAGCGCCTTCGTCGGATAGAGGTAGAGCGCGCGGCTCTTCGGCTCGCGCGCGAGCAGGTCGAGCACGGGCAGGTTGAACGCGAGGCTCTTGCCGCTCGCGGTGCCGGTCGTGACGATCAGGTTCCCGCCGGCCCGCGCCGCCTCCCACGCCTCGGCCTGGTGGCGCCAGAGCGACGTGATCCCGAGCCCGACGAGCGCGGAGCGCGACTCGAGGATCGAGGTCGTCGGGAAAGGGCTCGGAACGGCCTGATCGCGCTGGCTCGGTGGCGAGATAGGCCAGCTCCTCGCCTTCGAGGATCTGCAGCCACGGAGCGGGAGCAAGCGACGTCCAACCGGACGCGCCGTCTAGGTGACGTTCGCCGCGACGAGCGATCGTGAATCCGAGCCTGCGAGCTCCTCGTACCACTTCGCATGGTCGTCGTCGCGTGGCCGGCTCATCGTCCGATGCTAGCCGCGGCCTCGTTTAGCAGGATCGAATCTCGGTTGCGCCACGAGCCTCGAACCGCAAAGCTAGGACGACGGTGCTGGGCTACCTGATCAGGCGCCTCGGCTGGGCCGCGGTGCTCTTCCTGATCGTGACGCTGTACACGTACGTCCTCTTCTTCATCCTCCCCGGCAACAACCAGACCGTGCGTCGCGGCTTCCGCTCGATCCAGGCTCCGGGCTCGCTCCGGAACGACACCTCCGGCGACGAGCAGCTCTCGCTCGTGAACGAATACGGCACCTTCGTCTGGAGTCTCGTCCACGGCGATCTCGGCACCTCGCGCGTGACCCGCGAGCCCGTCACGGAACTGATCGGCCGGGCGGCGCCCGTGACCGGCTCGCTCATCCTGGGAGGGTTCGTCTTCTGGCTCCTCCTCGCCTTCCCGATCGGGATCCTCTCGGCCTTGCGGCCGCGCTCGCTGCTCGACAGAGCGGGGATGGTGTTCGTCCTGATCGGGATCTCGGCGCACCCGCTCTGGATCAGCCTGATCCTCGCGTACATCTTCGGCTTCCAGCTCGCGTGGACCCCGATCGGCGGCTACTGCTCGGTCTTCACGGCAACGGAGAGCTGCGGTGGGCCGGTTCAGTGGGCTTACCACCTGATCCTGCCGTGGATGTCGTTCGGGTTCGTCTTCGCGGCGATCTACGCGCGGATGATCCGCGCAAGCATGATCGAGACGATGGATGCCGAGCACGTCCGCACCGCGCGTGCCTTCGGAATGGGCGAGTGGAGGATCCTGCAGACGCAGGTGCTGCGGAACGCGATGCTGCCGATCGTGACGATGCTCGGGATGGACATCGGAATCGCCTTCAGCGGCGCGATCTTCGTCGAACGGGCCTTCGGGCTGCCGGGGATCGGGCCGCTCCTCTTCGACTCGCTCGCCCGCCGCGACCTGCCCGTGATCCTCGGGATCGTCGTGCTCGTGACGACGGTGATCCTCATCTTCAACCTGATCGTCGATCTGCTCTACCCGCTGCTCGACCCGCGAGTCCGGCACATCCAGACATCGACGGACCGCGCACCGAAACGCGCGAAGCAGGGACGTCAGCCGGAGCGGTCGCCGGCTACTTCTCCGTAAGCCAGGACGCCCATTCCCGCTCGAAATGGGAGCGCGGGCGAGCGCCGATCACCTCCGAGCACGGCTCGCCGCCCCGGAAGAGGATCACGGTCGGCAGCGAGAGGACGCCGTAGCGGGAGGGCACACCGAGGTGCTCGTCGATGTTGAGTCCCACCAGGCCGAGTCCGTGCTCGACCGAGATCGCCTCCAAGATCGGCTCGAGCGCCTTGCACGGCTTGCACCACGGCGCCCAGAAGTCGACGATCACCGGCTCGCTTGCCTCGAGGACGTCGGCCGCGAAGCTCGCATCGGTCGCCTGCCTCACAGCCGGCCTCCGAGCGCCGCCAGGCGAAGGGCCGGCACCTTCCAGATCGCCTCGGCGACGATTGCCCGCGACATCTTCGAGCCGCCCACCTCGCGATCCGAGAAGACGATCGGGATCTCCACGACCCGGAAGCCGGCGCGCCGGACCCGGAACGTCGTCTCGATCTGGAACATGTAGCCGCGCGAGGTGATCGCGTCGAGGTCGAGCTGCTCGAGCACCTCGCGGCGGAAGCACTTGAAGCCGCCGGTCGCGTCGTGGACCGGCATCAGCAGAAGGCGGGTGTAGAGGGACGCCCCACGCGAGATCAGCCGGCGGAGCGTTCCCCAGTCGCGCACGCCTCCGCCCGGCACGTACCGCGAGCCGAGCACGAGGTCGGCCGAGCCGGCCGCCGCGATCAGCCGCGGCACGTCCTTGGGGTCGTGCGAGAAGTCGCAGTCCAGCTCCAGGATCAGCTCGGCGCCGCGCTCGAGCGCGATCCGGAAGCCGTCGATGTACGCGCGCCCGAGCCCCTCCTTGCGCTCGCGATGAAGCACGTCGACGAACGGGAGCTCCGCCGCCAGCCGGTCGGCGAGCTCGCCGGTTCCGTCGGGCGAGTTGTCGTCGATCACGAGCACGCGGTCGTCCGGGCCGAGCACCTCGCCGAGCGCGCGCAGCATCGGCTCGAGGTTCTCGCGCTCGTCGTAGGTGGGCAGGCAGAGCATCGCTCTCACGGCCGTATCATCGCGGCACGTGTCGACTCTGCCGAGGAACGACGAGCTGGCGGATCAGCTCGAGCTGCTGGCCGACCTGAGCGAGCTCGAGGGAGAGAGCTCGTTCCGGGTGCTCGCCTACCGCCGCGCGGCGACGCGGATCCGTGAGACCGGCGGCCCGGTCGCGCAGCTCGCGCTCGACGGCAAGGCGAAAAGCCTGAGCGGGATCGGCGCGACGATCGAGGGCAAGATCGTCGAGGTGGTCGAGCTCGGCGAGATGAAGGCGTTGACGAAGCGAAAGGCGCTGATTCCCGAGGACGTCGTCAAGTTCATGCGGCTGCCGGGGCTCGGCCCGAAGACGGCGCGCCGGATCTGGCAGGAGCTCGGGGTGACGACCCTGGACGAGCTGAAGACCGCCGCCGAGAGCGAGCGAGTGCGCACCCTTTCCGGCCTCGGGGCGACGACCGAGACGAAGATCCTGAAGGCGCTCGCCGAGACGCCGAAGGATCCGCGCGAGTCGCGCCGGCTGCTCGGGCAGGGGCTGCCGGCGGTACTCGCCGTCGTCTCGGTTCTCCGCGAGCATCCAGCGGCCGTGAAGGTCTCCGAGGCCGGCTCGGTGCGCCGCCGCCGCGAGACGTTCCGCGACCTCGACATCATCGCGACCTCGACCGACGCGCCGGCTCTGATCGACTACTTCACGAAGCTCGCGCTGGGTCGCGGACGTCGTCGCGAAGGGCGACACGAAGGCGACGGTGATCTCGAATGACGGCTTGCGCTTCGACCTCCGCGTCGTCCCGCCCGAGTCGTACGGCAACCTCCTCCAGCACTTCACCGGCTCGAAGGAGCACAACGTCGCGCTCCGCGAGGACGCGGTTCGCCGTGGCTTCTCCGTCTCCGAGTACGGGATCACGACCACCGAGACGGGCGAGGTCTTCAGCGCCGAGGACGAGGAGGCGGTGTACGCACACCTCGGCTACGCCTACATCGAGCCCGAGCTGCGCGAGAACGGCGGCGAGCTGGCGGCTGCGCGCGACGGGCAAGCTGCCGCTGCTCGTCGAGCGCGACGATCTGCGTGGCGACCTCCACTCCCACTCGACGTGGTCGGACGGAAAGGCGACGCTCGAGGAGATGGCGCTCGCGGCGCGCGATCTGGGCCACGACTACCTCGCGATGTGCGACCACTCGCCGCGCCTGCGCGAGGGGCGGCTCGAGCGGCAGTGGGAGGAGATCGACGCGCTCAACGAGCGGCTGGCGCCCTTCCGGATCCTGAAGGGGATCGAGGTCAACATCCGTGCGAGCGGTGAGCTCGACGTCGCCGACGAGGTGCTCGCACGCTTCGACTGGGTGATGGCATCCGTCCATGCGAGCTTCGAGAACGATCCGACCGGACGCGTGCTGGCGGCGATGGAGAACCCGCACGTCGACTGCATCGGCCATCTCACGAGCCGGAAGATCGGCAAGCGGCTGCCGTCGTCGATCGCCGTCGAGCGCATCGTCGAGGGAGCGCTCGCGACGGGCACCTTCCTCGAGATCAACTCGCAGCCCGACCGGCTCGACCTCCGCGACGCGAACGCGCGGCTCGCCGGCGAGGCCGGCCTGACGCTCGTGATCTCGAGCGACGGCCACTCGACGGGCGCGCTCGGCTACGTCGAGCTCGGGATCGCGCAGGCGCGGCGCGCGTGGCTGACGAAGGAGCAGATCCTGAACACGCGACCGTGGGCCGAGATCGAGAAGCTCCTGAGGTGAGCGAGCCGCTGCTAGCGGACGGCGATCGTCGCTGATGCTGCGACGAGCGCCGCGCGTCGCGCGGCGCGCGCCGAGCTCGATCCGGCGGGCGCCGCGCGGATCGGCTGCACATCTGACGCTGCTCACCCGTTCGTCGCGCGCGCGAGGTCACGCCGAGCTGGTCGAGCGGATTGCGCGGTTCTCGCCGACGCGCGGCCGCTCGAGTTCGAGCTCGGCGCGAGTCGAGGAGTTCCCCGAGGTGACGTCGCGTACGTCGCGCCCGAGCCCGACGGCGAGCTGAAGACGCTGAGCGACGCGCTGTGGGCGAGCGTACCCGGACGCCCGCCGTACGGTGGCGCGCTCGAGCTGACGCCGCGAGCTCGCGATCGCTCGCACGTTCGAGCCGTCGCGATCTGCGACGCGCGCGTCTGGTGTCGTATTCGTGTTGTTCGTGCGTTCGCTAGGTCGAGCGCAGCCCGACCGGCTCGACCTGCGTGACGCGAACGCGCGGCTCGCCGGCGAGGCCGGCCTGATGCTCGTGATCTCGAGCGACGGCCACTCGACGGGCGCACTCGGCTATCTCGAGCTCGGGATCTCGCAGGCCCGCCGCGCGTGGCTCTCGAAGGAGCAGATCCTGAACACGCGCTCCTGGGCGGAGATCGAGAAGCTCCGCAAGTGACGTTTCGGGAAGACGGCGCGGCCGCGCTCGAGTGGGTCGCCTCGTATCTCGAGCGCGTCGGCGAGCTGCCGGTGCTCGCGCAAGTCGAGCCGGGCGAGATTCGCGCGCGGCTGCCCGTTTCGCCGCCCGAGCAGGGAGAGCCGTTCGCGAGCGTCCTCCGCGACCTCGACGACGTCCTCTTGCCCGGCCTGACCCACTGGCAGAGCCCGCGCTTCTTCGCCTACTTCGTCAGCACCGCCTCCGAGCCGGGGATCCTGGCCGAGCTCCTGATCGCGGGGCTGAACCAGGTCGGGATCCTCTGGCGCACCTCGCCGGCGCTGCAGGAGCTGGAGGAGGTGACACTCGACTGGCTCGCGCAGCTTCTCGGCCTGCCGCCAGGTCTGCACGGCCATATCGAAGACACCGCCTCGACCGCGACGATGGCAGCGCTCGCCGCAGCTCGCCACGCCAAGCCCGGCGCACGTGTCGTCGTCTGCTCCGAGCACGCGCACTCGTCGGTCGAGAAGGCGTGCCGCCTGCTCGAGCTCGAGCCGCGCACGACGCCCGTGGACGACGAGTTTCGCCTGCGCGCAGACGCGCTCGATCTCACCGGAGCGTGCGCGGTCGTCGCGACGGTCGGAACCACGTCCACGAGCTCGGTCGACCCGGTGGCCGCGGTGGCCGAGGCAGCCACGCGCGAGGACGTCTGGCTCCACGTCGACGCGGCCTACGCAGGCTCGGCGGCGGTCTGTCCTGAGCTCCGCCACCACTTCGCCGGGCTGGGAGCGAGCCGATTCGATCGTCGTCAACCCGCACAAGTGGCTCGTGACGCCGATGGACTGCTCGACGCTGTGGACGCGCCGCCCGGACGACCTTCGCGCCGCCTTCAGCCTCGTGCCCGAGTACCTCCGCGTCAGCGAGGAGGTCGCGAGCCTCTCCGAGTACAGCCCGGCGCTCGGCCGCCGCTTCCGTGCGCTGAAGCTCTGGGCCGTCCTCCGCTGCTACGGCCGAGAGGGGCTACAGGAGCGGATCCGCGAGGCGATCCGGCTGGCCTTGCTCTTCGAGGGCTGGATCCGGGACGAGCCTGGCTGGGAGCTCGCCGCGCCGCGGCATTTCTCGCTCGTCTGCTTCCGGCGGGAAGGCTCCGACGAGGAGAACGAGGCGCTGCTCGAGCGCGCAAACGCGAGCGGCGAGATCTTCATCTCGCACACGAGGCTGAACGGCCGCTATGTGCTCCGGCTCGCGGTCGGCAGCGCCCGCACGACCGAGGCAGATGTCCGCCTTGCGTGGGACGTGCTCAGACGGGAAGCGGCTCTGTCGCCACCGCGTTGATCGCGCGGGCGAGCAGCTCCCGATCGCCGTCGACCCGCACGCCGTCGTACGAGCCGTCCACGAGCAGGCGGTAGAAGCCGTTCGCGTCGGTCTCGACCAGGACGTCGTAGTCCTCGACGATCCCGGGAGTCGCGTGACCGGCGACGACTGACGCCTCTTCCTCGCCGACGCGGAAGGCGATCCGGCCGGATCCCGCGACAGGTGAGAGCGCGATCTCGAGCGCGTTCCGCAGCCAGCCCGGCCGCAGCGCCTCGTCCGGCGGTGGGCCGAGAGTGCGGGCTCCCCAGCGAGCGAGCTCGTGGAGCACGGGCCGGAGCTCCTCGCCGCACGCGGTGAGCTCGTAGACCGTGGATGCCGCGGGCGGCGGCAGCTTCGTCTTCTGGACGATTCCGCCGGCCTCGAGATCTCGTAGGCGCGACGCGAGGATGTTCGTGCCGATCCCGGGAAGGCCGTCGACGAGATCCGTGTAGCGCTTCGGCCCGTCGATCAGTTCGCGGACAACGAGCAGCGACCAGCGCTCGCCGACGAGGCCGAGTGAGTGGGCGATCGGGCAGTACTGGTCGTAGCGCTTCACGTCACGTCCTCGCGGTCGACACTTCACAATCTACATCTCGCACTTGCATTTTGCAAGTAGATCCTGTAGCTTCGCAAGCTCGCACAACGACTTCGCAAGTAGATGGTATCGCGGAAAGGAAGAAATGGCCGCTTCAACTGACAAGAAATGGTTCGCGCTGGCGCTCTTGAGCGCGGTGCAGTTCATGGTCGTCCTCGACATCGCGATCGTGAACGTGGCCCTCCCGTCGATCAAGGTCGACCTGGGCTTCTCGCAGGAGAACCTGCAGTGGGTGATCAGCGCCTACGCGCTCTTCTTCGGCGGGTTCCTGCTCCTCGGCGGCAGGCTCGCCGACATCCTCGGCCGGCGCAGGATCTTCGTCGCCGGCCTGATCCTCTTCACCGTCGCGTCGTTGCTGGCCGGTCTGGCGTGGAGCGAAGCCTCGCTGATCGCAGCGCGATCGCTGCAGGGACTCGGCGCGGCGATCATCTCGCCGGCGGCGCTGTCGATCCTCACGACCACGTTCGCCGAGGGCAAGGAGCGCAACACCGCACTCGGCGTCTGGGGCGCCGTCGGCGGATTCGGCGCCGCCGCTGGGGTCCTGCTCGGCGGCATCCTCACAGACGCTCTCTCCTGGGAGTGGATCTTCTTCGTCAACATCCCCGTCGGCCTGGCGGGCCTGGCGCTGACCCCGCTCCTGCTCAGCGAGAGCCGTGACGCCGCCGTCCGGCGCTTCGACGTGCCCGGCGCCGTGCTCGTGACCTCCGGGCTCATGGCGCTCGTCTACGGGATCACGAAGGCGAACGACTTCGGCTGGGGCTCCGTGACGACGTGGGCGATCTTCGCCGGCGCGCTGGCGCTCCTCGCTGCCTTCGTCGCCTGGGAACGGCGTCACCCCGAGCCATTGATGCGCTTCGCGATTCTCCGGACCAGCACGATCCTGGGCGCCAACGTCGCGGGCTTCATCCTCGGGACGGCGATGTTCGCGATGTTCCTGATGCTGACGCTCTACATGCAGCAGGTGCTCGGGTACTCCGCGATGAAGACCGGGATCGCGTATCTCGCGGTCGCCGGAACGGCGATCCTCTGGTCGGGGGTCGCCGCCCAGCTCGTGACGAAGGTCGGCGTCAAGCCCGTCCTCGTCGCGGGGATGGCGTTCCTGACGGCCGGGCTCCTCTACTTCACGCAGGTGTCGGTCGACGGCACGTACGTCGGCGACCTCCTGCCCGGCTTCCTCGTGATCGGGGTCGCGCTCGGGTTCTCGTTCGTCCCGATCTCGATCGCGGCGTTGGCGGGTGTCGAGCCGGCGGAGGCAGGTCTCGCGTCGGGCCTGATCAACACCTCGCAGCAGATCGGAGGCGCCCTCGGGATCGCGGCGCTCTCCGCGGTCGCGATCAACCTGACGACCGACGCGGTCGAGGGGGGCGCGGCCCAGCCGGTGGCTCTCGTCGACGGTTTCCAGGGTGCATTCTGGGCGGCGGCCGTGGTCGCCATGCTCGGGATCGTCGCCTCGATCACGTTGATCCGCCGCGACGAGCTCGTGGACGAGCCCACGGTCGAGGCCGTCCCCGCGCTCGATTCCGTCTAGAGCAAGCGCAAGAGCTCGAGGAGCTCCGCGGGGCTGCCGACCACGATGTCGGCGGCCTCGCGCAGCTCCGGCGGGCCTTCGGCGGACGCCACCGCCACGGCAACGCCGAGCTCGAGTCCGGCGAGAGCCTGGAACGCGTCGAGGTCGGTCGTGTCGTCGCCCGCATACAGCGCCCGCTCGAGCCGTCGTTCTCCGAGCAAATGGGCGACGGCCGTGCCCTTGTGGGCGGCGACCGGCGGCCGCAGCTCGAGCACCTTACGGCCGAAGCGGGCGACAAAGCCCTCCGCACGGGCGCGGGTCGCGATCGCCTCGAGCATGCGCAGCGCCTCAGCTTCGTCCTCCGCCCGGCGGTAGTGGAAGGTGACCGTCAGCGGTTTTCGCTCGACATCCTCCCAGTCGACCGTCGCTGCGAGCCCCAGCAGCCTCTCGCTCCACGCAGACGCCTCCGGGACGAGCTCGAGCCCGTGCTCGCCGACATAGACGAGCTCGTCGAGCCCGACGACGCGTCGAGCATCCGTCCCGGCGCGACCGCTGATGCAGGCGACGAGCGCGTACTCGGGCGTGCAGCCTGCGCAACTCGGCCCTCGTCTCCTCCGGCACGGTCGCCTCGTGCGGCACGTCCACGATCGGGGCCAGCACTCCGTCCACGTCCAGGAGGAGGGCTGTCCGCTCGGGCTCCTGGGCCAGCCGCGCGATCAGGTCGGCTCCGGCCACCGGCCTAGGATACGACGATGCCGCGGCTCATCCTGATCGGCATCGTCGCGGGTCTCTTCAGCGCGCTGCTCGGCGTCGGCGGTGGAACCGTGATCGTGCCGCTCCTGATCCTCCTCGTCGCTCTGCCCGCTCACGTCGCCACTGCGACCTCACTCGCAGCGATCGGGATCACGGCCCTCGCCGGCGCGACGCGGTACGGCTTCGAAGGGCATCTCGACATCGGCCACGCCGCTCTTGTCGGCCTGCCCGCTGCGGCCGGGGCGGTTGTCGGCGCAACCCTCGCGCAGCGGCTCGACGCGCGACCGCTGACTCTCGGTTTCGCGGTGCTGCTCGCTTCGCTCGCGGTCTGGCTGCTCGTGTGAGCGCGACCACGATCGCGCTCGCGCTGCTCCTGGGTTTCGGCGCCGGGATCCTCGCGGGCCTCTTCGGGGTCGGCGGCGGGATCCTCTTCGTCCCGACGCTCGTCGGGCTCGGGCTCGGGCAGCTCGACGCCGAGGCGACGTCCCTCCTCGCGATCCTCCCCACCGTCGCGGCCGGCACCTGGCGCCAGCGTCAGTACGGCAACGTCCGCTGGCGCACCGCGGCCGTCGTCGGGCTCGCGTCGATCGCGGGTGTGGAGGTCGGAGTTCAGATCGCCACCGCGCTCTCCGAAGCGACGCTCCGACGCCTCTTCGCCGGGCTGCTCCTGGTCGTCGCGGCCCAACTCGCCTGGCGCTCGCGTCGCCCTGCGGCCTATGCTGCGTCCGATGACGGATGAGCACGAGGAGATCTGGCTCCCGCTCGTCGACGAGCCGATCGGAAGCATCGTCGCCCAGCTCCAGGACGAGGATCCGGAGATCGCGCGGCTCGTGGGCTCGCCCCAGCGCATCCTGGCGTTTCGCACCTTCGCCTACATTCGGGTCGGGATGAAGCTCGGGGAGCTGCTCGTCGAGAGCGACCTGCCTCCCTACGACGGCACCGAGACCTGGATCGAGCTACTGCTCAAGGATCCGGCGCACAAGGCGGCCGTGGCGCACGAGGTGCGGGCGGTGGCCGAGGAGATCGCAGCCGATCCGAGGTACGTCCGCGAGGAGTCGCTCGGGCCCGACGAGGACGCTCGAGAGCGCTTTCGCACCTTCGCCCGGCGGGAGCTCGAGAAGCACTAGACGCTCAATGGCTCGCGATCAGGCTCGTGAGCAGGATCGCCGCGAATCCGCCAACGGTCAGGAGCACGCGTTTCCCCGAGGGATGCTCGTGCGCGTGGGGAAGCAGGTCGGTCGCGCCCATGAAGAGGAAGAAGCCGGCGTACACCGCGAGCGCGGCGCCGAGCTGCGCCTCCGAGACGGAGAGCGTCGAGCCGATGATCGCCCCTGCGAGCGGCGCGAGGGCATCGACGGTGAGCCACCGCACGGCGCGGGCGCGGTCGCCCGACTGGCGCAGCACGAAACCGACCGTGTTCAGGCCGTCCGCGAAGTCGTGCGAGACCACCGCCACGAAGACGAGGAAGCCGGTCGACGGCGAGAGGTCGAACGCCAGCCCGATCCCGAGGCCGTCGATGAAGCTGTGCAGCGAGAGGCCCGCCGCGCCGAACGCGCCGACGTGGGCATGGGCCCTCGCCTGCTCCGCGTCGTCGCGGTGGTGAAGGACGAGCAGTCGCTCGGCCACGAAGAAGAACAGGAACCCCATTCCCACGAGGAGCCCGACCCGCTGTGGGTCGTCGACCGCCTCGATCGACTCCGGAAGCACGTGGAAGAGCGCCACCGCGACGACGACGCCTCCGCTGAGCGCGATCGCCGTCGTCAGCTCCTTCGCGAGCCGAAGGGCCACGAACCCACCCGCGAAGGTCGAGACGACCGTCAAGCCGGCGAGCGGAATCGCGACCCAGCTCCCCATCAACTACAGCGCTCGCACGTGCCGTAGATGTCGAGCTCGTGTCCCGCGGGCCGGAACCCGTGCAGCCGCTGGAGGTCCTCGGCGGGAGGCACGGCGCAGAGCTCCGTCTCCTCGACTCCGCCGCAGCTCGTGCAGACGAGGTGGTGGTGGTGCTCGGGCCGGCAGCGCACGTAGACGTGCTGGCCCTCTCCGGCGAGCGGATGGCCGAGCAAGGGTTGGACGGCGCCGCTCGAGCGCAGGAGCTCGACGGTCCGGTAGGTCGTTGCCAGTCCGATTCCCGGCTCGTCCTGGCGCGCGCGTTCGTGGAGATCGGCGACGGTGAAGCCGCCGCGCCACCCGGCGACGAGACCCAGCAGCGCGCGGCGCTGGGAGGTGAGGCGGGTCCCGTGCGGAAGTGCAAGGTTCGCGTGAGTCGGGTCGACGGACATCGGAGTTGCGATCTTACATGAGAGCGATTCTCATTCTCATCTACAGCTCCGTTACACTGGGCCGACTTGTTGGTGTCGGATGTCCAGCGTCCCGGGGGATCGTGAATCGCAGGCTCGCAACGTTGCTCGTCTTGGCACTGGCGCTCGCCGCTCTCGGCGCGGGCTCGGGCAGCACTGCCGAGACGCCCACGGCATCGGCGAGCGCGTACGCGATCAGCGTCGTCGTGCCGGGTCAGGGCGGCGCGAGCGCGGGTGGAGCGTCGGCCCCAGGCGCTGCCGACACCTCCGTCGGCGACGCGTTCGCCTATCCCGCCGACGGCTCGGTCGCACGCACGGGCGCGCTCTCGTCGAGCGCCTCAGCCCTGACGGATGCCGGCGCGGCCTCGTTCGCCGTGACGGATGTGCTCGGGATCAGCCTCTTCAACGGCGAGATCACGATCGACAGCGTCGCCGGTCGAGCTCGGGCCTCGACCTTCGCCGCCGACACGAGCGGGTCTGCCGTGTCGAACGTGGTCGCCCTGGGCCAGGCGGTTGGCGTGGCTCCGAACCAGCGCGTCGCGCTCGGCGACTGGGGCACGCTCGTCCTCCTCGAAGGCGGCGCCGAGCGCTCGGCGGGCGCGACCATCACCGGCCGCGCGTCGGTCACGGCGGTGCGGGTCTCGCTGAGTGCCGAGCATGCCGGCCTGCCGGCGGGAACCGAGATCCTGATCGGGCACGCCGAGACCTCGATCGCAGCGCCTGCGCCGACGGCCGAGCCGACGACGACGACCACGGCGAAGCCACAACCCGCCAAGCCTCGTGCGACGCCGGGCCGAACCGGCAAGGGCAACACGAAGCTGCCCAAGCCCCCCGAGCCGACCAAGGATCCGGTTCCCAAGGTGCGCACGCCGCCGACGGATATCTCCGCGCCGCTTTCTCCCGGTGGCTACGTCTTCCCGGTCTACGGGCCGTCGTCCTTCTCCGACACGTACGGCGCGGCTCGTGCCGTCGTGACGTGGCATCACGGTGCCGACATCTTCGCCCCTCTCGGAGCGCCGATCCTGGCGATCGCCGACGGCACCGTCTTCTCCGTGGGCTGGAACGACATCGGCGGCTACCGCTTCTGGTTGCGGGATCGTTCCGGCAACCAGTTCTACTACGCGCACCTCTCGGCGTTCTCGCCGCTCGCCGTGAACGGCAGAGAGGTGAAGGCCGGGCAGGTGATCGGATTCGTCGGCAACACCGGTGATGCCCAGGGCACCCCGTACCACCTCCATTTCGAGATCCACCCGGTCGCGCTGCTGCCGCTCGGCTACGACGGGGTCGTGAACCCCCAGGCCTACCTGACGGCGTGGCGGCGACTCGTCGACGTCTCGTTCGCCGCCGGTCGTGGCTGGGCGCCGCCCGTGCCCGCCTCGGCGACCGCGCCGCGGCCGGGAGCATTCCTCCTCGGCTCGACCGACATCTCGAGCGCCAGCGGCCTGGAGCCGGGGTCGCTCCAGCGGGCGCTCGTCGCCCCGGTCTCAGCCGAGGGCGACGGCGCACTGCTTCGTTCGGGCTAGGCGGCGGTGCCGGAGTTGCCCGAGGTCGTGCTCGAGTCGGACGACGAATAGCCGAAGTCGTTCGAGCTCTCGCCGGTGATCTTCTCCATGATCCAGGCGCGTGTGGCAGGGCCGGTGATCGGGTTGAAGAGAATCGCGGCCGCGATCCCGGCGAACAGGATGATCGTGTTCCGCGCGCCGTGATCCTTCTTCCCTTGAACTCGGTCGGCCGCCGACTTCAACTCTTCGATCGTCTTCCTCAGGTTGTCCTGGATGTCCTTGTCGGTCGCCACCCGCGTCGCGGCTGCCGTCAGGTTGTTGCGGCCGCCGAGCACGTCCGCGTAGACGTCCCTGGCCGCCATGAAGGCTTCCTTCAGGTTGCCGCGGAGATCCTCGTCGTGGAGCGCGCGATCGACGTACGGGCGCATCGTGTCGGCTGTGTCGTAGAGCCTGTCCTTGGTCTTGGCCATATCTTGGTGTCCTTTCGGAGTCGTAGTCGCCGGCTCATTGTTGCCGTCAGGGGATGCTCCCAAACGGGAGGTCAGCGTGCAGGCGCCGCGGCCTGCCGCTCTCGCGAGGCAGTCCGCCGGCGGGAGGCAAGCGCATCCCCGGAAAAGGCATGCGCCAGCACGTCCTCGATCGAGTCGACGAGCACGAAGGAGAGCTGGTCGCGCGTCTCCTGCGGCAGCTCCTCCAGGTCTGGCTCGTTCTCGCGCGGCACGATCACCCGTTTCAGACCGGCCCGTTGTGCGGCGAGCACCTTCTCTCGTACGCCTCCGATCGGCAGCACCTGGCCGGTGAGCGTGATCTCGCCGGTCATGCCGACGTCCTCGGCCACGGGCTCGCCCCGAGCGAGCGAGGCGATCGCCGTCGCCATCGTGATCCCGGCCGATGGGCCGTCCTTCGGCACAGCGCCGGCCGGGACGTGGATGTGGATGTCGTGCTCCGCGAACCACTCCGGTTCGAGCCCGACGCGAGCGGCGTGCGAGCGTGTCCACGAGAGCGCGGCATGCGCCGATTCCTGCATCACCTCGCCGAGCTGGCCGGTGATCTGCAGCCGTCCCTTCCCCGGAAACGCCGTCGCCTCGATGAACAGGACGTCGCCGCCGACGGCGGTGTAGGCGAGCCCTGTGGCGACGCCCGGGTCGGCCGTCCGCTTGCGGGCCTCGCCGGAGAAGCGGCGCGGGCCCAGCCAGTCGCGAACCTGCGCTTCGTCGATCTTGATCCTTCCCTTCTCGCCGCGCGCGACGAGGGTCGCGGCCTTGCGGAGGAGGGTCGCGATCTGGCGCTCGAGGTTCCGCACGCCCGCCTCGCGCGTGTACTCCGCGATCGTCAGCTTCAACGACTTGTCGCCGAGCGCGACCCGGGACTTGGTCAACCCGTGCTCCCGGAGCTGCTTCGGGACGAGGTAGCGCTTGGCGATCCCGAGCTTCTCGTCGTGGGTGTAGCCGGAGAGGTGGATCACGTCCATCCGGTCGAGCAGCGGACCCGGAATCGTGTCGAGCGTGTTCGCGGTGCAGATGAAGAGGATCTTCGAGAGATCGAACGGCAGATCGAGGTAGTGGTCGCGGAACGTCGAGTGCTGGTGCGGGTCGAGCACCTCGAGCATGGCCGACGCCGGATCGCCGCGAAAGGAGTCGGAGCCGAGCTTGTCGATCTCGTCGATCAGGAAAACGGGATTTCGCGACTCGGCGTCGCGCAACGCGCGGATGATCGTGCCCGGCATGGCGCCGATGTACGTGCGCCGGTGGCCCCGGATCTCGGCCTCGTCTCGAACGCCTCCAACCGAGATGCGGACGAATCTCCGCCCGACGCTGCGCGCGATCGAATGGCCGAGCGAGGTCTTGCCGACGCCAGGCGGGCCGACGAAGCAGAGGATCGGGCCTGAGAGATCGTTCTTCAGCTTGGAGACGGCGAGGTACTCGATGATCCGCTCCTTGACCTTGTCGAGGTCGAAATGATCCTCGTCGAGGATCTCGCGCGCCCGGTCGAGATCGAGGTCGTCCTGGGTCGTCTCGTTCCAGGGCAGCGCCAGGATCCAGTCGAGATAGGTGCGGATCACCCCGTACTCGGCCGCCGCCGGCGGCAGCTTCTCGAGCCTGCCCGAGCTCCCGGTTCGTCGCCTTGAGCGCGTCGCCCTCGAGGCCCTTCGCCGCGATCTGCTCGCGGAGCTCGGCCACCTCGGCCTGGTGCTCGTCACCCTCGCCCAGCTCCTCCTGGATCGCCTTCAGCTGCTGGCGGAGGAAGTACTCGCGCTGGCCCTTCTCGATCTCCGAGGCCACCTGCGTCTGGATCTTCGTGCCGAGCTCGGAGACGTCGAGCTCGCGCTCGAGGATCACCGACACGGCGCGCAGCCGCTCGAGCACGTCCACCGTCTCGAGCAGCGCCTGACGCTCGCCGGTCTTCAACCGGAGCGTCGAGGCGACGAGATGGCAGAGCGCGCTCGGATCCTCGACGTTCGCCGCCGCGAGCTGCAGCTCCTCGGGCAGATACGGCGTCATTCCGATGATCCGCGCGAACTGCGCCTGGACGTTCCGGGTCAGCGCCTGGACGTCCGGTGAGTCGGGGATCGCGTCCTCGATCTCCTCGAGCTCGGCCACCAGGTACGGCTCGTCGGCAACCCGCTCTCGGAGCCGGACGCGTTGGAGGCCCTGCACGAGGATCCTCAGCGTCCCGTCGGGCACCTTGATCATCTTGTGGACGAGCGCTGCCGTGCCGACCTCGTAGAGGTCGTCCCAGCCGGGCTGCTCGGCCTCGGCGTTCCTGACGGTCACGAGCGCCAACATCCGCTCGCCTGCGACGACGTCGTCGATCAGCTTGATCGACCGCTCCTGACCGACGGCGAGCGGCGTCATCGACTCCGGGAAGATCACCGTCTCCTTCAGCGGCAGAACCGGGAGGCGCGAGGGCAGCGCGGGCATCGCGCTGACTTCGAGGAGGGCGTCGAGGGCCGCGGCTCCGCCCGAGGGCTCGGTGGCGTCGCTCTCGCTCATCCGCTCATCCGAACCACGATCGCGACCGGCTGAATCCGCGCAGGGCGTTCCGCGATCGGCAGCCTGATCGTCAGCAGGCCGCGCTCGTAGCCGGCGCTGGCTCCAGTGACGTCGACGTCCTCGGTGAGCTGGATCGTCCGCTGGAACGGTCCATATTCGATCTCGACCTGCTGATAGACCTGTCCCTCGCTGCGAGGTCGCGGACGCGCTCCCGCAATCGTGAGCGAGCGATCCTCGACGGCGACCCGAACGGTCTCCGGGTCGACTCCCGGCAGCTCGACGACGATCGTCAGCTCGTGCGGGTCGTCGGTATGGAAGCAGTCGACGGCCGGCCGGAAGCCGTGTCGCGTCCCCGCGAAGCGGGGCACCTGCCAGAGGTCGGCGAAGAGTTCCTCGATCTCCTCCTGCAGGCGGTCGATGTCGCGCCGCGCCATGCCACGGCAGCCTACCCCTCGACATAGGATTCGACGCGTGGCGCCGATTCGACGAATCCTCCGGCTGCTCGCGGCGGGACTCGCGTTCGGCGTCTACGTCTGGTACGCGGCCGTGGGGCACGCCCCGACGGTGAAGCGACGCAAGGCGGCGAGACGGGCCCGGAGAAGGTCGCCCAGCGGGTAGTACTTCGCGCGGGATGGAGGGCTGGACGAGATTCGTGTTGCGGCATCGCTGGCTCTTCGTTGGGCTGTGGGCGGCGGTGCTGGTGACCGGAGGCGTGCTCAGCTCGGGCCTGAGCAAGCTGCTCTCGAACGAGTTCACCACCCCCGGAACGGACTCGGAGGAGGTTCGCTCCGTGCTCGCGGAGCGGTTCGGCCAGCGCGACGACGGCTCGTTTCTCGTCGTCTTCCAGGTGGACGACGCAACGGATCCGGAGACGAGGGCCGCACTCGAAGCGGCGCTCGTGCGTGGCGCGGCGGCCGTCGAAGGCGGCCGAGCAGGACCTCTCCAGACGGCGGGTCGCGACGTCATCTTCGGCACGATCGGCTCGCCGCTCGAGCTCACGGAGGCGAAGAAGGCGACGGCCGGCGTTCGCGAGGCGATCGGCCGGCCCCGCGGCGCGGAGGCGTTCGTGAGCGGGACGCCGGCGATCCAGGCCGATCTCGACCCGATCTTCGAGGAGGACCTGCTCAAGGGCGAGGCGATCGCGCTTCCGATCGCCCTGCTCGTGCTGCTCGCCGTCTTCGGGCTCTCGTTCGCCGTCCTGATGCCGTTCATCGTCGCCGCCTCGACGATCATGGCGACGCTCGGGATCGTCTGGATCGTCGCGCACTACATGACGATGGCGATCTACGTCACGAACCTCGTCCAGCTGATCGGGCTCGGGATCGCGATCGACTACTCGCTCCTGATCGTCTACCGCTACAGGGAAGAGCTCGAGCGCGGCGACTCGAAGGACGAAGCGGTGGTGCGGACGATGGAGACCGCCGGCCGGGCGGTCGTCTTCTCGGGCGTGACGGTCGCGATCGGCCTGGCGCTGCTGCTCTTCATGCCGCTCCCCTTCATGGTGTCGATGGGAGTGGGCGGCTTCCTGATCCCGCTGCTGTCGATCGTCGCGGCGATAACGCTCCAGCCCGCGCTCCTGTCGCTCTTCGGGCGGCGCGGGACGAGGCGGGTGCACGTCGCCGACTTCCTCCGCAGCCGGCTGCGCCTGCCGGTGCCTCGCTTCGCCGGCACGGCCGATGCCGAGCAGGGGCTCTGGGCTCGGCTCGCGCGGTCGATCATGCGCCGGCCGCTTCTCTACCTCGCCGCCGGAGCGACGGCGCTCCTCGCCGTGGCCGCACCGGTGCTCGATCTCCAGCTGACGCCGGGCTCCGCGTCTGGCACGCCTCAGTCGCCGGAATCGATCCGGGGCTTCAACGTCCTCCGCGAGGCCGTCGGGCCCGGCGCGCTCGCCCCGACCCAGATCCTCGTCGACTCCGGCCGGGCGAACGGGATCCGCGCGCCGGCGATCCAGAACGGGATCGACGAGCTGATCGCCTCCGTGCGCCGCGATCCGGAGGTCGTGCGCGTCGACTTCGCCGCCGGGCCGCCGTACGTGGCGCCTCCCTACGTCGACGCAACCGGCCGGTACGCCTATCTCAGCGTCGCCGGCAGACACGAATACGGCGCTCTCGCGGCTCAGGACTTCGCCCGCCGGCTTCGCGAGAAGCTGATCCCCGCGGTCGGCTTCCCGGAAGGCGCGACGGTGCTCGCCGGCGGCGGCCCGCCGCAGGGGATCGATTTCATCGACAGCGCCTACGGCGCGTTCCCCTGGCTCGTGCTCGCGGTGCTGCTCCTCACCTACCTCACCCTGATGCGAGCCTTCCGCTCGCTGCTGCTCCCGCTGAAGGCAGTCGTGCTCAACCTGCTCGCGATCGCCGCGACCTACGGGCTGATCGTGATCGTCTTCAAGTACGGGATCGGGGCGGAGCTCCTCGGGCTCTACCAGCTCGACCAGGTGGAGGCATGGATCCCGATCTTCCTCTTCGCGATGCTCTTCGGGCTCTCGATGGACTACGAGGTCTTTTTGGTCTCGCGGATGCGCGAGTTCTGGGACGCGGGGGAGACGAACGAGGAGGCGGTCGCCCACGGGCTCGAGCGAACCGGCCGGATCGTGACGGCGGCGGCGATCGTGATGGTCGCGGCCTTCTCCGGCTTCGCCGCAGGCTCGATCGTCGGGCTGCAGCAGTTCGGGCTCGGGCTCGCGATCGCGATCTTCATCGACGCGACCCTGATCAGGGCCGTGCTCGTGCCTGCATTGATGCGGCTCTTCGGCCGCTACAACTGGTGGCTGCCCGAGAGCGTCGCGCGCCTGATCCGGGTCGCGCCGTCTCCGCTGGCAACGCAAAGAGCGTCAAGTCCAGGGAAAAAGCCCTTAACGGAATCCTGATGTGTGGCGTGTCGGAGCGCCGGGGACACCGACCCTCATGCGCCGGTTGCTCCCGCTCGCGATTTTCTGCGCCCTGATCTGCTTCGAGGCTCCCGCCGCCGGTGCGGCCGGCGGCGTCCGGTTCGGGATCCAGGACGACGCGTGGCTCGCGCATGGCCCCGGCTCGCTCGAGAGCAGGCTCGACCGACTCGAGAGCCTCGGCGTCGACGTCGTCCGCTTCAACCTGCACTGGAACGAGATCGAGACGACTCGCGGATCGCCGGACTGGGCTTCGAGCGATGCCGTCCTCGAGGGGCTGCGCGCGCGGAAGATCGGCGCCCTCGTCGGCCTCGTGGGCTCGCCGCGCTGGGCGAACGGTGGTCGTGCTCCCAACTACGCGCCGGCAGCGGCGAGCTTCGCGGAGTTCGCAGGCGCGGCCGCCGCCCGCTACTCGTGGGTGCGCCAGTGGCTCGTCTGGAACGAGCCGAATCAGGCCCGCTGGCTGAAGCCGACGACGCCGGCCGTCTACGTCCGCTCGCTGCTCAACCCCGCCTACGCTGCGATTCACGCGGCGAGCCCGCAGTCGAAGGTCGGCGGCGGCGTCACCGCTCCGCGCGCGGGCTCGGCGGGCGTCTCGCCGGTGCAGTGGATCCGAGGGATGCGCGCGGCGGGCGCGCGGCTCGATGCGTACGCCCACCATCCGTATCCGGGCCGGCCGACGGATAGCCCATTCAGCGGCGGTTGCAGGCAGGCGGGGTGCGAGACGATCACGATGGCCACCATCGAGCGGTTGCTCGCAGAGGTGAAGCGGGCGTTCGGCGCCAAGCGGATCTGGCTGACCGAGTACGCGTACCAGACGGGCCCGGGCGGCGTCTCGCAGCAGCGGCAGGCGGAGCTGCTGGGCCAGGCTGCCCTCCGCGTCTTCCAGGTGCCGAGGGTCGACCTCCTGATCCACTACCTCGTTGCGGACGAGCCGACGAGCGGACGCTTTCAGAGCGGTCTCTTCTCGCCAACCGGCACGCCGAAGCTCGCTTCGCTCGCGTTTCCGCTGCCGCTCGTGCAGGCGGGGAGGAACGGCGACAGGGTGGTGCTCTGGGGGCAGGTACGTCCGGGAGCGGGCGCGCAGAGCTACCGCGTGGAGGTGCGCACCGGCGGGGTGTGGCGGTTCGTCGGCGGCACGCGGCGGACGGACGCCAGGGGCTATCTGACGATCGCGGTTCCCGCCGCGCGAGGCTCGCTCGTACGAACGGTCGCGAGTCGAGACGGCAGCAACGGCGCGGCGCTCTTCGTTCGCTAGCTTCATAGGCGTGCACACGCCCCCTGAGCTGCGCGGCGGCTTCGCGACGCGGCTCATGTCGATCGTGTTCGGGCTCTTCCTGTGCGCGGTGGGAATCGTGCTCTTTCTCGAGTCCGAGCTCGGCCTCCCGCCGTGGGACGTCCTCCACCAAGGCCTCGCCGAGCAGCTCGACGTCTCGTTCGGCGTCGCAAACCTGATCGTGTCCGCGGTGGTCCTTCTGCTCGCGTGGGCGTTGCGGGCCCGGATCGGCCTCGGCACGCTCCTGAACGCGCTGCTCGTCGGCAGCTTCGTGATCGTGCTCTCGGCGCTCGACGGGATCGCGGCGCTCTCCGACGAGGGGCTGCCGGTCCGGATCGCTCTGCTCCCGCTCGCGCTCGCCGCTTTCGGGGCCGGCTCCGCGTTCTACATCGCGCCGAGCATGGGCGCCGGCCCGCGCGACTCGCTGATGCTCGTGGCCTCCCGGCGGCTCGGCCTGCGGATCGGATCGGCGCGGGCCGTGATCGAGATCCTCGCTCTCGCGGTCGGCTTCGCGCTCGGCGGGACGGCGGGGATCGGCACGCTCGTCTTCGCGCTCGGGATCGGGCCGGCGGTCGAGCTCTCGTTCTGGCTGCTCGAGCGGACGCCCCTCGCCAATCCCGCAGCAGCTAGTCCCGCAGTAGCATCGCCGTCGTGAGCGTCAAAGGACTGATCGCCGCGGGCGGCGAGGCGACGCGGCTCGGCGAGCTGACGCGCGTGGTGAACAAGCACCTGCTCCCGGTCGGGGGCTGGCCGATGATCTATTACCCGCTCCAGCTGCTCCAGCTCGCCGGGGTGCACGACGTCCTCGTCGTCACCGGCCAGGGGCATGCGGGCCAGGTGATCGACCTGCTCGGGAACGGGCGGATGCCGCAGCGGGGCTCGAGCGAGCCGCTCTTCGACCTCGATCTCACCTACAAGGTGCAGGTCGAGCCGGGAGGGATCGCCCAGGTCGTCGGCATGGCAGAGAGCTTCGCCGGGACCGACAAGCTGATCGTCTGCCTCGGCGACAACATCTTCGAGTACGCCGAGGTCGCCGCGCTCCGCGCGTTCGTGGACGGAGACGACGATGCGGCGGTCTTCGTCAAGGAGGTGCCCGATCCGGAGCGCTTCGGCGTCGTCGTCTACGGCGACGATGGACGCGTGACGGACGTCGTCGAGAAGGCGGGCGTCGTCGACACCCGCTACGACGCCCCTCCGTCGAGCGATGCCGTGGTCGGGCTCTACTGCTACGACGGCGGCGTCTTCGACCTGATCCGCGACCTGCGGCCGTCGTCCCGCGGGGAGCTCGAGATCACGGACGTGAACCGGCATTACGCCGAGCGCGGAACCCTGGCTGCCCATCGCGTCACGGGCTGGTGGGAGGACGCCGGGACCCAGGAGTCGCTCCCCGAGATCGGCGCCTTGATCGCCCGGACCGGCGTCAACAAGGTCGCATGATCGAGGGCATCCTCAGGATCCCGCTTCGCCGCTTCGAGGACGAGCGGGGCTGGTTCACCGAGCTGATGCGCGCCGGAGCCTTCCCGAAGCCCTTCCGCCAGTCCAACCTCGTCTCGTCGCGACGCGGGGTCGTGCGCGGGCTGCACTTCCACGAGCGCGGACAGGACGATCTCTTCGCGTGCGTGCGCGGGATGGTGCGCGTCGTCGTGCTCGACCGGGAGAGCGGCGAGACGTTCACCGAGGACATCGGCGACGACAATCCCGTCGGCATCTACATCCCGGGGATCCACGCTCACGGCTACGAGGCGCTGACCGACTGCCTCTTCCTCTACCACGTGACCGAGGAATACGACGCGGACAATCCCGACGAGCACGGGCTCTGCTGGGCCGATCCACGCGTGAAGCACCTCTGGAGCACGCCGACGCCGATCCTCTCGCCGCGCGACCTCGCAGCTTGCTGATCACGGGAGCCGGGGGGCAGCTCGGTACGGCGCTCCGGGAGGAGTTTCCCGACGCGGTTGCGCTGACCCGGGCGGAGTGGGACGTCGCCCTGCCGGCTCCGGCGTCGCTCGTGCGGCCCGACATCGTCCTCCATGCGGCGGCCTGGACGGACGTCGACGGGGCGGAGGGTGATCCGCAGGGCGCCGCGGCGGTGAACGTCGGGGGCACCGCCAATGTCGCAGAGCTCGGTGCGCCGCTCGTCTACTTCTCCTCGGACTACGTCTTCGACGGACGCAAGCGCGAGCCGTACGTGGAATCGGACGGCCCGAGTCCGATCTCTGCCTACGGCCGCTCGAAGCTCCACGGCGAGGCGGCGGCGGGCGACGGCTCGTGGATCGTGCGCAGCTCCTGGCTCTTCGGGCCGACCGGCCACAATTTCGTCCGGACGATGCTGCGGCTTGGCGCGGAGCGCGACGAGGTCTCAGTGGTCGACGATCAGCACGGCTCGCCGACCTACGTCGGGCATCTGGCGTCCGCGACGCGCGAGCTGCTCGAGCGACCACCGGGGATCTGGCACGTCACCGCCGAGGGGGAATGCACCTGGGCCGAGTTCGCCGCGGCGATCTTCGCGGAGGCCGGGCTCGATTGCCGCGTGCGGACGATCACGACCGCCGAGCTCGGTCGACCGGCGCCTCGTCCGGCGTTCTCGGTGCTGCGAAGCGAGAAGGACGCGCCGGCGCTCCCGCACTGGCGAGAGGGGCTCCGCGCCTGCCTCGACCGGCTCGCGTAGCGGTTCCGGTGGCCCGCTACTCGTTCTTGACGACCTGGGGGCTCGACGCCCCGCTCGAGGAGGTCTGGGAGGCAATTCACGCGACGGAGCAGTGGCCCGACTGGTGGGCCGGCGTCAAGGTTGCGGAGCGGGTCACTGGACGGCGCGGGCGACGGGGTCGGGTCGGTTCACCGCTACGTCTGGCGGAGCCGGCTGCCGTACGACATCGAGTTCCGGATGCGAACGACCCGCGTCGAGCCGCCGTTCCTCCTCGAGGGCGACGCGGACGGTCAGCTTCGCGGGACGGGTCGCTGGCGGCTCTGGGCCGGGCATGGCACCGCAGTCACCTACGAATGGGAGGTCGAGACCACGATTCCATGGATGAACGCCATCGCCCCACTCGGGCGGCCCGTGTTCCGCTGGAGCCACGATCACGTGATGCGAAACGGCGGTCGCGGCCTCGCGCGGCTGCTCGGGGCGAAGCTGCTCGTCTGCAGGTAGCTCCTCCGCGAGGCCGCGTCGGTCCACCAGCCCCCAACGGGGGAGCGAGGCCCCCACTCGGAACGCTATCCACCAAGAGTGCTGCGCCGGGTCACAGATCTGTGCCGGATTCGCAACCTCCGCGTGTCGCTAGGCTGCCCCGATGCGCGTCCTCGTCACCGGCGGTGCCGGCTTCATCGGCTCGAACTTCGCTCGCTACTGGTGCGAGAACCACGCTGACGATCGCGTGATCGTGTACGACCTGCTCACCTACGCCGGCGATCGCACGAATCTCGCCGATCTGGGAGATCGGATCGATTTCGTCCAGGGCGACATCGGTGACGCCGAGCTCGCCGGCAGCACATTGAGGACGCACGAGATCGACACGATCGTGAACTTCGCGGCCGAGTCGCACAACAGCCTGGCCGTTCTCGATCCGACGTTGTTCTTTCGCACGAATGTGCTCGGGACTCAGATCCTGCTCGAGGCGGCGAGGCAGCACGGTATCGAGCGCTTTCATCACGTCTCGACCTGCGAGGTGTACGGCGACCTCGCGCTCGACAGCGACGAGGTCTTCACCGAGGAGACGCCGTACCAGCCGCGCACGCCGTACAACGCCTCGAAGGCCGGCGCCGACCATGCGGTTCGTGCCTACAGCGAGACATACGGCCTCCCCGTGACGATCACGAACTGCTCGAACAACTACGGGCCCTACCAGTTTCCCGAGAAGGTGATTCCGCTCTTCGTCACCAACGCGCTCGACGACGTCCCGCTGCCGATGTACGAGTCGACGGCGAACAAGCGCGAATGGCTGCACGTGCTCGACCACTGTCGCGCGATCGAGCTCGTGCTCGAGAGCGGCCGGATCGGCGAGACGTACAACGTCGGCTCAGGAGTCGAGAAGAGCATCGGGGAGATCGCAGAGCTCGTACTGGAGCTGACGGGAAAGCCCGAGAGTCTGAAGACGATCGTGCCGGATCGACCCGGGCACGATCGCCGCTACCTCCTCGATTCGTCCAAGCTCCGCTCCGAGCTCGGCTGGGAGCCGACGATCGAGTTCGAAGCCGGGCTCGAGCAGACGGTGCGCTGGTACGAGACCCACCGAGAGTGGTGGGAGGCGATGAAGGGTCGTGCCCCGATCGTCGAATCGGCCTGGGCGGTTCGCTAGCCGTCGCCGCAGCTTCGCGCGGCCTCGCGGCGGAGCCGAGTGATCTCCTTCCGTTCGCCCTGCACAGCCTCTGAGCGATCGAGCAGAGCGAGCACGCCGTCGCAGTTGCCGAGCGCGAAGCGCGTGAACGCGAGGTTGTAGCTCGCATACGCCTCGGTGATGCTGCCGGAGCCCGCGAGCCCGGCGACCGATGCCTCGAGAAGCGGGAGCGCTCGCTCGAACTCGCTTTGCTGCATAAGCGCGAAGCCCTGATCGTTCAGCTGCGTGGGGCTTCCGCTCGGCACCGTGGGCTCCGGCTCGGTCGGAGGCGGCTCCGTCGTCGGCGCGGGCTCGGTGGTCGGCTCGGGTTGGGTGGTCGGCTCCGGCTGCGTTGTCGGCTCGGGCTGGGGCTCGGCCGCGGTCGTCACCGTCTCCACGATCGTCGTGCCCTCGAGCGTCACCGTTTCCTTGATCGTACGCGGCGAGGTGTCGGCGCTCTGTTGCGGATCGTCGTCTCCGAGCACCGCCGCGAACCCGATCCCGGCGAGCATCAGCGCGGCGAGTCCTGCAACGGCGAGCGGCAGCCGGTTCCGCGACCGCGCCGGCACGATCGCAGGAGGGACGTGTCCGATCGCTGTTCGGCCGGCGGCTGTGTCGAGCGCCTCCCTCAGCGCGTGGACGAGATCGGCGCAGGCGGCGAACCGGTCGCCGGGCTCCTTCGCGAGCCCCTGTGCGAGCACGTCGTCGACCTCGGCCGGCAGCTCCGGATTGAGCGTCGAGGCGTTCGGAATCTCGCCCTGGACGTGCGCCGCTGCCTCTGCCGTGGGCGAGTCCATGGCAAACGGACGCTGCCCGGTGAGCAGCTCGAACGCGACGACGGCGAGCGCGTAGCGATCGCTCGAGGGAGTCGCCTGCTCCCCGCGCGCCTGTTCGGGAGCGAGATAGCCGGCAGTCCCGAGCACGGTGCCGGCGGCCGTGAACGAGTCGAGGCCGACGGCGCTCGCGATCCCGAAGTCGGCGACTCGAACCTTCCCCGCATCGTCCAGGAGCAGGTTGGCAGGCTTGACGTCTCGGTGGACGATGCCGGCAGCATGGGCGGCGTCGAGTGCGGCGGCCGTCTGCCGCAGCCAGGCGAGGGCTCGTCCGGGCTGCTGGGCTCCCTCGGCCGACACGCGGTCGGCCAGCGAGCCGCCCGGGAGGTACTCCATCACGATGTACGGGCGACTCTCGTGCTCGCCGACGTCGAAGATCGTGACGGTGTTCGGCGCGTTCGAAAGCCTTGCCGCCGCGAGAGCCTCGTGCGTGAAGCGTCTCCTGATCCCCTCGTCGTCGGCGAAGCGCTCGGCGAGCACCTTGACCGCGACGATCCTTCCCAGCACGCCGTCCTCGGCCCGGTAGATCTCGCCCATCCCGCCGCGTGCGATCCGCTCCGGTTGCCGGTAGCGCGGGGGCAGGATCTCGTTCATCGAGGGTGGGTGCCCCTGCCGCCCGAGAGGAAAACGCCTGGAACGAGGCGCAAGCATGAGTTGAAGGTTCGGTAAAGAAGCCTGGAGGCGGAGATGCCTTGCGCTAGCCTCAGCCGCGGAGGACTCACCATGCGGCGCACGCTTCTCGCTCTCATCGCTTCAGGACTGATCGGAGCTGCGCTCATGGGCGCAGCGGTCGACGCGCGTGCTCGGACCGGCTCGGCCGCGCCGGCACCGGTCACCGCGACGACCTTTCTCCTGAGCGGTCGTGGGTGGGGTCACGGGGTCGGGATGAGCCAGTACGGGGCGCTCGGCTTCGCAAACGAGGGCCGGACGCACCAGCAGATCCTGAGCCACTTCTATGCGGGCGCGACGCTCGGTCCGGCCCCGGTCGCGCAAGTGCGGGTGCTCCTGGCGGAGGCACGGCCAGCGCTCACCGTCTCCACGAAGGCGCCGTTTCGGATCCGCGACGTCTTCGGGAGGATCCACGCGCATCCCGCCGGGTCGCTCGAGCTCGGGCCGAAGCTCGAGGTGGTGGTGAACGGCGTTCCGACTCCGTTCAACGCTCCTCTCGTCCTGATCCCGGGCCGCTCGCCGCTCGAGCTGGGCGGCCTCGCCTACCGTGGCCGGCTCGAGGTCGCTCTCGCGGCGAAGAAGCTGACCGCGATCAACCTCGTCGGGCTGGAGGACTACCTCGCGGGCGTCGTTCCGCGCGAGATGCCGGCGGCCTGGCCTGCAGAAGCGCTGAAGGCCCAGGCCGTCGCCGCGCGCTCGTACGCGCTCGCACACCGGCTGGCGGGGAAGCCGTTCGATCTCTACGCGGATGTCCGAAGCCAGGTGTACGGGGGGATCGCGGCCGAGGATCTTCGGACGACCGCCGCGATCAAGGCAACGGCGGGCCGAGTGCTCCTCTACGACGGCAAGCCTGTCGACGCGCTCTTCCATTCGACCTCCGGGGGGCGAACGGTGTCGGCGGCCGAGGCGTTCGGATCCTCGGTTCCGTACCTCGTGGCCGCGGACGATCCGCACAGCGCGCTCTCTCCCGTCGACCGCTGGGGGCCGACGGCGGTTCCGGAAGCCGCGATTCGGAAGGGACTCGCGCTTGCCGGCCCCGTCCTCGGGGTCCAGCTTGCGCGAGCCGAATCTGGTCGGGTTCGCACAGCGACCATCAAGACTGCGACCGGCTCGAAGTTGGTGCCGGCTGGCACCTTTCGTAGCGCCCTCGGGCTGCGCTCGACGTGGGTGACCGCGCTCGCGACGCTCTCGCTGACGCGACCGGGAGTCCCCGTCACCTACGGCCGCGGGGTGACGATCCGCGCGGCCGCGAGCGGTCTCAAGAACGTGGTGCTCGCCCAGCAGGTGAACGGCAGCTGGACCCAGGTTGCGACCCGGCCGGCGGGTGGCGCGTTCACCTTCACCGCGAAGCTGCTCGGTCCCTCGAGCTTCCGGCTCTCGACTGGGACGGTTGCCGGGCCGGTGCTCCAGGTGCCGGTCGCGCCGCTCGTCACGGCGACGCGGCAGGAGGGCGGGATCGGTGGCACCGTCCTTCCCGCCCGGGCCGGAACGAAGATCCAGGTGCAGGTGCTCGAGGGCGACGAATGGCTTCCCGCCGCTGAGGCGATCGCCGACGACGTCGGGAGCTTCTTCGCCGAGCTCGAGACCGTGGCGGGCACCTATCGCGTTCGAGTCGCTCCTGCCCGTGGTTTCGCCGAGGGGTTGAGCCCCCGGCTTCGGCTCGGATGAGCCGCCCGGCTCGCCGCCGCCGCGCTCGTCGGGCTTGCGGTCGCGGTCGCGCTGCCGGCACCAGCGGCCGCTGCGCGGTTCGCGATCGGAGTCGCCACGCCCGCTGCGATCCCCGCGCTTCAACGCGCCCTCGGCCCGGGCAGCGAAAGCCTTGCGCCGCTCCCCGCCGTGGTCGTCGAGCGGGCGGTCGCCCCCCGGCTGCGCGCGCTACCCGGCGCGACGTACGTGGAGCGGCTCGGAAGCCGAAGCCTCGCCTTTGAGGCCAACGATCCCCTCGCGCGCGAGCAGTGGCACCTGACCGCGAACCGCGCCTTCGATTTCTGGCCGGAGCTACCGCTCCTGCCGCCCGTCCGCGTCGCGGTGATCGACTCCGGGATCGACGCGGGCCATCCGGAGCTCAGAGACCGGATCGTCGAGGCGAAGAGCTTCGTCGGCTCGTCGGTTCGTGAGGACCTGACCGGCCACGGCACGTTCGTCGCCGGCCTGATCGCCGCAACGATCGACAACGCCGAGGGAGTCGCCGGCATGGCGCCGTCGGCAGAGCTGCTGATCGCCAAGGTCGTCGACGACAGCGGCTCGATCGACATCGAGTCGGAGGCGCGCGCGATCCGCTGGGCGGTCGACCAGGGGGCTCGCGTGATCAACATGAGCCTCGGCGGCGTCAGGGATCCTCGCGATGCGAGCCGCGACACGTACTCGCCGCTCGAGGAGGCGGCGATCGGCTACGCGACTCGTACGGGGGTCGTCGTCGTGGCGGCCGTTGGAAACAGCGACACCGCGCCGGCCCAGCCCTGGCCGTTCGCGAGCTACCCGGCGGCGCTTCCGCACGTCCTCGGCGTCAGCGCGCTCGCCCGGAACGGTTCCTCTCCGGCGTTCTCGAACCGGGACAAGATCTTCAACGACCTCGCGGCTCCCGGCCAGAGCCTCCTCTCCACCTTCCCGCGTGCCCTGACGGCGCCGTTCAAGGAGTGCGCCGAGCAGGGCTACTCGAGCTGCGGGCCGAGTGACTACCGGGAAGCCGAGGGCACGTCGTTCGCAGCGCCGCAGGTGAGCGCCGCCGCCGCCGCGCTGATCGCGGTCCGGCCGTTGCTCCGGCCCGAGCAGGTCACCGCGCTCCTGACCGGAACGGCGGCCGACGTCAACGCCGGAACCGGCTGCCGAGCCTGCGCGCTCCGCCGTGACGCGCTTACCGGCTGGGGGCGGCTCGACGTGACCGCGGCGCTTCGCGCGCTCGCCGGAACACTGCCGCCCGCGGACACGCGCGAGCCGAACGACGACCTGGGCGCGGAAGCAGCGCCGGTCTGGGGGCGGGTACAGCGGCTGCAGGCGACGCTCGACTACTGGGACGACCAGAACGACGTCTACGCGATCCGGCTCCGGCGCGGGCAGCCGTTCTACGCCAGCGTGCGCGGGCCTGCCGGCACCGACACGAACCTCGTCATCTGGCGGCCGGGCGCGAAGAGCATCGACGGCTTCGCCTCGCTCGGCCGCATGGCCGCTCAGTCGGCTCGGCCGGGCGCGCGCGAGTACCTCCAGTACCGAGCCCCGGCGCGAGGGATCTACTACGTCCAGGTCAAGCTCGGCTCGCGGGGCAGCGGCCGCTACAAGCTGACGATCGTCAAGGCGTAAACCGGTCGAAACGGCTTGCGAGTCTCGGTTCGTGTTACATCAACGGAGCCAACCACGACCCCGAGAGAGGGCTGACGCTATGCCGTATGTCGACGGGTTTCTCGTCGCAGTTCCCGAGGACAAGCTGACGGAGTACAAGAAGCTGGCTCGTAAGGCCGGCAAGATCTGGATGGAGCACGGGGCGCTTTCCTACGTCGAGTGTGTCGGCGACGACGTACCGGTCGGGAAGCTGACGTCCTTCACCAAGGCGGTGAAGCTCAAGGAGGGCGAGACGGTGATCTTCTCGTGGATCACGTACAAGTCGAAGCGCGACCGTGACGCGATCATGAAGAAGGTGATGGCCGACCCGAGGCTCGACGGCGACATGAGCACGATGCCCTTCGACGCGAAGCGGATGATCTTTGGCGGCTTCAAGCCCGTGATCGAGCTCTGATCTCTAGCCGCGCGGCATCACTCGTCCAGTAGCTCGGATTCCGGTACCTCGCGCAGGACGCGGGCCGGGTTCCCGACGACGAGCGCGCGCGGCGGCACGTCCTTCGTCACCACGGCGCCGGCGCCGACGAAGGCCTCCTCGCCGATCTCGACGCCCGGACAGAGGATCGCCCCGCCGCCCACCCGCGCACCGCGCCGGATCGTCGGCCCCTTGATGTTCCCGAAACGCGCCTCGGTCCGGCCCATCCAGTTGTCGTTCGTCGTCACGACGCACGGCGCGATGAAGACGTTGTCCTCGAGAGTCGAGTAGGCGGTGATGTAGGCCTCGGCCTGGATCTTCGTCAGCGCCCCGATCGTCGTGTCGTTCTCGACGAGCGAGCCGCGGCCGACGACGACGTCGTCGCCCACGACCACCCGCTCGCGGATGCAGGACTGGTCGCCCAGGATCACGCGAGCTCCAACTGTCGTCCCGGCGAAGACGATCGCGCCGGTCGAGACGATCGTGCCGTCTCCGAGCGTCGCGGGCGGGAGCGGCTCGCGTTTCGCGGTCGAGCGCGGTGAGAGCGTCGGCTGCTTGCCGACGACCGCGTTCTCCAGCACCTTGACCCCCTCGCCGAGCACCGTGCCCGGATAGACCGTCGCCGTCGGGTGGATCTCAGCCACGCTCTGCCGGCTCTCTCAGGGACTCCGTCAGCCGGTCGAGGGCGCGCACGACCGTGAGCCCGTCGCGCGCCTCGCGGTGGTCGCCCGGCCCTTCCGCCACGAGCCGCAGGAAGTGCTCGCACTCGAGCCGCAGCGGCTCGTCGTTCGCGATCTTCGGGCTGAAGATGTCGCCCGTGCGCGTGCGCCACTCGCCGTAGGTGCCCGCCGGCTCCCACGGCGCCTTCTCGTAGATGGTCACCTTGCGCTCGAGCTCCATGTCGTCGAAAACGGCCATCTTCTCGTTCCCGACCACGGTCAGCTTCCGCATTTTGTGCGGGTCGAGCCAGGAGAGGTGCATGTGCGCGATCTTCCCGCTCGGGAAGCGGAGGTAGCAGAAGACGACGTCCTCGACGCCGGGGTTGAGGAAGGCGTTGCCGTTCGCGACCGCCTCCTCCGGCTCCTCCCCCACGAGATAGAGGATCACCGAGAGGTCGTGGACGCCGAGCGACCAGAGCGCATTCTCGTCGCGGCGGATGATCCCGAGGTTCTGCCGGTTCGAGTAGACGCACAGGATGTCGCCGAGCTCCCCCGTCTCGACGAGCTCCTTCAGCTTCCGGACGCCCGGGTGGTAGAGCAGCAGGTGACCGGGCATCAGTACGAGCCCGCGCTCCTCGGCCAGAGCGACGAGCTCCTCCATCTCGGCGCCCTTCATCGCCGGCGGCTTCTCGACGAAGACGTGCTTGCCGGCCTCGAGCGCCTGCTTTGCGAGCTCGTAGTGCGTCGGCACCGGCGTCGCGATCACGACCGCGGCGAGCTCGGGATCGGCGAGGAGCTCGGAGACGTCGGCGGTGACGCGTGCCTGTGGATGACGCGGCGCGAACTGGGCCCGAAGCTCGTCGGAGGCGTCGCAGAGCCACGTCAGCTCTGCCAGGTCGTCGAAGTTGCGGACGAGGTTCTTGCCCCAGTAGCCGAGCCCGACCTGACCCACGGTGGGCATCAGAGCTTCCAGATCTTGTCGCTGCTCGCCACGCCGTTTCGGCCGGTGGCGTTGCGAAAGTCGATCACGAGCTTGGCGTCGGCGACGAGCTGCTCGTAGTCGATCGCGGAGTGGGCGGTCACGATCACGACGGCGTCGTAGGCGGCGGGCTCGAGAGCGACGGAGCGGAGCGAGAGCCCGTGCTCCTCGACCTCGGGCACGTGCGGATCGTGGTACGAGACGTCGGCGCCGGCGTTCTGGAGCAGCTCGATCAGCTTCAGCGCCGGCGACTCGCGCATGTCGCCGATGTCCGCCTTGTAGGCGACGCCGAGCACGAGAACCTTCGAGCTCGCGAGCGACGTGCCCGCGCCATGGTTCAGCGCCTGCGAGACGACCGAGCGGCAGTAGTACGGCATGTTCTGGTTGACCTCGCCCGCCAGCTCGATGAAGCGCGTCGTGAAGTCGAACTCGCGCGCCTTCCAGGTGAGGTAGAAGGGGTCGATCGGGATGCAGTGGCCGCCGAGGCCGGGTCCCGGCTCGAAGCGCATGAAGCCGAACGGCTTCGTCGCCGCCGCGTCCACGACCTCCCAGACGTCGATCCCCATCCGGTCGCAGAGCATCGCGAGCTCGTTCACGAGCGCGATGTTGACCGAGCGAAAGATGTTCTCGAGCAGCTTCGTCAGCTCCGCCGCCTCGGGCGTGGAGACGCGGTGGATGTTCTCGATCGCGCTCCCGTACAGCGCGGCGGCCGCCTCGGTCGAGGTCTCGTTGATTCCGCCGACGACCTTCGGCACCGTCTTCGTCGTCCAGTCGGTCCGGCCCGGGTCGATCCGCTCGGGCGAGAAGGCGACGTGGAAGTCGTCGCCGGCCGTGAGCCCGCTCTCCTCCTCGAGGATCGGCAGCACCTCCTCGCGCGTCGTTCCCGGATAGGTGGTCGACTCGAGCACCACGAGCTGGCCCTTGCGGAGACGCTTGCCGATCTCGCGGCTGGCGTGCTTGACGATCGAGAGATCCGGCTCGCGCTGCTTCGAGAGCGGCGTCGGAAGGGCGATCAGGATCGCGTCGCACTCGCGCAGCTCGTCGAAGTCGGTCGACGCGCGGAGCCCGTGCTGATCCACGAGCCGTTTCATCGTCTCCGCCGGGACATCCTCGATGTAGCTCTCGCCGCGGTTCAGCATCGCCACCCGCTCGGCGTCGACGTCGAGCAGGAGGACGGAGCGCCCGGCCTCGGCGAAGACCTGGGCGAGCGGGACGCCGACGTAGCCGGCTCCGACGATGGCGACGTCAGTCACGGCCGCCGATCCTACCCAGGAGCGCTTCCGCCACCCTCTCCGAGGCGTGGCCGTCGCCGTAGAGCGCGGGGAGTCCGGCGGGCAGACGGGCGGTGCGCACGGCCTCGACGAGCCGGTCGGGATCGTCGTCCACGAGCACGTTCGCGCCGGTGGCGACGGTGTCGACCCACTCGGTCGAGGGACGGAGCGTGACGCACGGGACGCCGTACCAGTACGCCTCCTTCTGGAGCCCACCGGAGTCGGTCAGGATCACGCGAGCCTGCGAGGCGAGTGCCGCGAGCTCGAGATAGCCGAGCGGCTCGAGCACCTCGACATGAGCCGCGAGCTCGAGGCTCTCGCGCTCGAGCGCGGCGCGCGTGCGCGGATGGACGGGAAAGACGAGCGACTCCTCGAGCCTGTTCAGGCCCTCCACGATCCGCCCGAGACGTGGCTGGGCTGACGTTCGCCTCGCGGTGCACCGTCGCCACGAGGTAGGTGCCGGGCTCGCGCTCGATCGACACCCGCTCCCGGGCGAGCGGCGCGAAGAGGCGCGCGGCGTCGGCCATCACGTCGCCGACCACCGCCGCGTCGCCGGGCACGCCTTCGGCCGCCAGCGTCTCGCGCGATCCGTCGTCGGGACACAGGAGGAGCGTCGAGATCCGGTCGACCTCGATTCGATTTCGCTCCTCCGGCATCGCAAGGTCGCCGCTGCGGAGCCCCGCCTCGACGTGGGCGACCGGAATCCCGGCCTCGACTCCGGCCTGCGCTCCGGCGAGCGTCGAGTTCGTGTCGCCGAAGACGAGCACCCAGTCGGGTCGCTCGCGCTCGAGCACGGCCAGGATCTCCGGCTGCATCAGCGCGGTGTCGGCGGATCGGAGATCGAGCGAGTAGAGCGGCTCGGGCAGCCCGAGCTCGTCGTAGAACACGGCCGACATCGTCCGGTCGTAGTGCTGGCCGGTGTGGAGCGAGACCTCCTCGATTCCAGCCTTTCGCAGGGCCAGCGAGAGCGGCGCCGCCTTGATGAACTGAGGCCGGTTTCCGACGACGGTGAGCACCTTCATGCGCGGCTACACTAGTCAGCCGTTCGGGCCGTTAGCTCAGCTGGTAGAGCAGGGGACTCTTAATCCCAAGGTCGAAGGTTCGATCCCTTCACGGCCCACTAGCAGGACTCCGGCGCCTCTCGACCGCGCCGGCCGCCACAAGTGCGGGCCGCGCACGCCGCTAACATCGCGCAAGTCGCCCAAGGGGGTCGAAACATCGTGTCCGTTCGGCGAGGCCAGGAGCGTTCGGTCCAGCAGGCCGTCCCGCGCGGCACCGCAGAGGAGTTGCGGAGGCTCGAGGCGATCGTCGGAGCGATCGCGGACGGTATTACCGCGCAGGACGTGACCGGACGGCTCGTCTATGCCAACGATGCGGCCGCCCAGCTCCTCGGTGTGGATTCCGCAGAAGAGCTGCTGGTGCTGCCGTTGGAGGAGCTGCTCGCCCGCTTCGAGCTCCTGGACGAGGAGCGGCGTCCCCTGCGGCTCGAAGAGCTACCTGGCCGAGTCGCCCTGCTCACCGGGCGCTCCGAGGAACGAACCGTCTGCTACCGCCTGCACGAGACGGGGGAGGAGCGCTGGTCGGTCGTGCGGGCGACACCCGTGCGCGACGAGGAAGGCGCGGTCACGCTTGCGATCAACACGTTTCACGACATCACCGAGCACCGACGCGCCGGCGAGCGCGTGCGGTTCCTCGAGGGCGCGAGCGCGGTCCTCGCCTCGACCTTGGATCTCGAGCTGACGCTGGCTCGGCTCGGCGACGTGATCGTCCCGGCGGTCGCCGACTACTGCATCATCGACCTCGTCGAGGAAGGACAGCCGCTTCGCCAGGCGGTGCTCAGGCACACAGACCCGGAGAAGGAGACGCTGCTGCGCACGATCCGGCGGCTGTATCCACCTGACGGCAATCCGCGGCACCCGGCCTCGCAGGTGCTCGCGGGAGGCGCGCCTCTCCTGATCGAGGACGTCGACGACGCGGTGCTGAGCGCCGCGGCTCTCGACGAGCGCCACCTCGATCTCTATCGCCGCCTCGAGCCATCCTCGTACGTCGTCGTCCCGCTGATCGTTCGCGGCCGCACGCTCGGGACGCTTTCGCTCGGCACGGGAGAATCGGGACGGCGGTACACGGCCGACGACGCGCTCTTCGCGGCAGAGGTCGCCAGCCGGATTGCGCTCGGCATCGAGAATGCGAGGCTCTACACGGAGGTCCAGTCCTCGTACGCGCAGCTCGACACGCTCCTGATCTCCGCTCCGGTCGGGATCGGGTTCTGGGACCGCGACCTTCGCTTCGTCCGAGTCAACGAAGCGCTGGCCGAGATCAACGACTTACCCGCGGCGGAGCACGCCGGCAAGTCGCTCGCCGACATCAAGCCCGAGCTCGCGCCCACGCTCGAGCCGCTGTATCGGCAGGTGCTCGAGACCGGCGAGCCCGTCATCCACAACGAGTCGACCGACGAGGCCGGCCTCAGATCGGGCGACCGGCGGCACTGGCTGTCGAGCTACTACCCGGTGCGCGCCGAGGACGGTCGGATCACCGGCGTCGGCGCCGTGATCATGGACGTCACCGGCCAGCGGAAGGCCGACGAGCGCTTGCGCGTACTCGCCGAGGCGGGAGCGCTGTTCGCCTCCTCGCTCGACGCGGACGCCGTCTTTGCGCGGATCGCCCAGGTCGTCGTCCCGCGGCTGGCAGACTCGATCAGCATCTTCCTGGCTGCGGGTGGCTCGCTGGAACGTGTCGCCTGCGCTCATGCCGACCCCGAGCTCCAACCTCTCCTCGAGGCGTTGCCGCTCTCCTACGCCCTCCGTCCCGACTCGCCCGCAGCCGTCGTCGCAGCCTTCGAGCGGGCCGAGCCGATGCTCTTCTCGAACGTCTCGACCGAGTTCTACGACCAGCTCGCGAGGCTCGGAGCCGATCGGCGGCTCCTGGATCGGATCGGCTCGAGCTCGCTGATGCTCGTGCCGCTCGTCGCCCGCGGCGAGTCGCTCGGCGTCCTCGCGATCGGGTCGCGCGTGCCGGGACGGTATTCGGAGGACGATCTCGCGCTCGCGGTCGAGCTGGCCGGCCGTGCCGCCGTGGCGGTCGACAATGCGCGGCTCTTTCGCGAGGTCTCGTTCCGGACGACGGTTCTCGAAGCGCAGCAGGAAGCGTCGCTCGACGGCCTTCTGCTGGTCTCGCCGGATGGGCGGATGCTCTCCTACAACGCCCGCTTCGCAGAGCTGTGGGGCTTCTCCGAGGAGCTCGTCGCCGCGGAGGACGACGGGGCCGCACTCGCCGCGGCGATGCAGAAGGTGGACGATCCGGAGGGGTTCATCGCCCGCGTCCAGTACCTCTACGCGCACCCCGAGGAGATCGCGCGAGAGGAGATCCTCCTGAAGGACGGGCGCGTCTTCGACCGGTACGGAGCGGCGGTTCGCGGGCCCGACGGGCATTACTACGGCTGGCTCTGGTCGTTCCGCGACGTGACGGCCGCGAAGCAGACGGAGGTCGAGCTCGAGCGGCGGGCCGAGGCGTCGCGCGCGCTCGAGTTCGTGGGCGACGGGGTCTTCCTCCTCGACTCGGTCGGCGTCGTCAGGCTCTGGAACCCGGCCGCAGAGGCGATCACGGGGCTGCGCGAGGCGGACGTGCTCGCGCGGCGGCTCGTCGACGCGATCCCGGGCTGGGCGGACGTCGAGCGGCTGACGCCCGTCGCCGAGCGGCGGCACGGCGGCGTGGTCCGCGCCGAGACACTGCCGCTCGAGCTGGACGGACGCGAGGTCTGGCTCTCGATCTCCGGTGTCGCCTTCGGCGAAGGGATCGTCTACGCGTTCCGGGATCTCACCGAGGAGCGGGCGATCGAGCGGCTGAAGAGCGACTTCGTCTCGACCGTCTCCCACGAGCTTCGCACGCCGCTCGCTGCCATCTACGGCGCGGCGATGACGCTCAAGCGGGAGGACGTGCCGCTTTCACCCGAGCAGCGCGACGGGATGATGAGCGTCGTCGCCGGCGAGTCCGAGCGTCTGGCGAGGATCGTCAACGACATCCTCCTGGCGAGCCGCCTCGACTCAGACCTGGTGGACGTCTCGATCGAGCGCACGGACCCCGCCGAGCTCGTGGGCGCAGTGCTCGCGGCCGCGAAGGCGCACCTGCCGACGGGAATCGAGCTCTCGAGCGAGATCCCGGACGGCGTCCCGGCGATCTCGGCCGACGCCGAGCGGGTTCGCCAGGTCCTCGTCAACCTCGTCGAGAACGCGATCAAGTACTCGCCGGACGGCGGACGGGTGTCCGTGGTCCTGGCGACCGCCGGCGAACGCCTGCGGATCTCGGTAGTGGACGAGGGGCTCGGGATCCCGGCGAGCGAGCACGGACGGATCTTCGAGAAGTTCTACCGGGTCGATCCGAACCTGACCCGGGGCGTCGGCGGCACGGGGCTCGGCCTCTACATCTGTCGGGAGATCGTCCGCCGGATGGACGGTCGGCTGTGGGTCGAGTCCGATCCGGGTCGCGGCTCCACGTTCGCCTTCGAGCTCCCTCTGGCTCCGTGACCGGGGTCCGCAGCCGCCAGAACGAGGAGAGGCGGCCCTCGGGCCGCCTCTCGTCAAGCCGCTGAGCTCCTCTGGCTCAGACGGGGCCGTCGTCCACGTAGGTCGTCCGCCGGCGCGTTCCGCCGTTGGCGACGCCACCCCACGAGGACCAGAAGATCAGGGACAGCACGAGCCCGACGATCCCGACGATCAGGAGGATCACGCCGATCGTCTGGATCTCGAGTCCGGAGACCGTGGCGTTCACCGCCCAGGTCAGGATGGCCCCGACTGCAATCAACAGAATGCTCACTCCAACGCCCACGGTCGTCCTCCTTGGTATCTGCGGGGTATGCCCCGGTCAGGTGTGTCGAGATCAGGGACGTCTATCGAACGGATGACGGGCGGTCGCGGATACGGCGTCGTGTAGGCTCGCCGCGGTGCGCAGGGGCTCGATCGTCCGCATCACGATCTACGGCGTCATTGCGGGCACGCTGGCGTCTCTCGTCGCCGTTCTCGTTCCGTGGTTGCCCACCTCCGCTTCGGAGGAAATGGACCGGATCGAGTTCACCTTCTGGTTCACGACCGTGATCTGCATCGCGATCTTCGCGATCGTGGCGGCAGCGATCACGTACTCGGTGCTCAAGTTCAGAGCCGCCGACGACGACGAGCGCGACGGCCCTCCGATCCACGGCCATACGGGGCTCGAGATCGTCTGGACGGCGATCCCGGCGGTGCTCGTGACCGCGATCTCCGTCGTCAGCGCCGTCGTGCTCGCGAAGAACGACGACGTCGGCGAGAACCCGCTCCGGATCGCGGTCACCGCGCAGCAGTTCGCCTGGAAGTTCGAGTATCCGGACGAGACGACCTCTGGGAGGCTCGTGCTTCCGGTCAACCAGGGTGTCAAGCTGACCCTGCGCTCGCTGGACGTGATCCACTCCTTCTGGGTGCCGGAGTTCGGCCAGAAGTCGGATGCAGTCCCGGGGATCGAGACGACGCTGACGATCACGCCGACGCGGATCGGCAACTACTCGGTCGTCTGCACCGAGCTCTGCGGGCTCGGGCACGCGACGATGCGAGCGCGCGTGCAGGTGGTCGACCGGGCGGCGTACGAGGCGTTCCTCGAGAGCGCGGCCGCCGGCGGCGGGAGCGCGCCCGGCGGAGCCGACGACGGCGCGGCGGTGTTCGCCTCGGCAGGTTGTGGCGGCTGTCACGCCTTCGAGCCCGCCGGCACGGACGCAGCGGTCGGGCCTTCTCTGGACGAGCTCGAGCAAGACCCGGCATCGATCCGCGCCGCGATCGTCGATCCCAGCGCGACTCTCGCGCCGGGCTACCAGGACGGCGTGATGCCGACGACCTATGGCTCGTCCCTGTCCGACGAGCAACTCGACGCGCTCGTGCAGTATCTCGCCGAGGGCAAGGCCGAATAGAGATGGAGACGCAACCAGCGTGACCGAGATCGTCCACAGCCCGCCGGAGCACCACGCGCCAGAGCACCGCGCGCCGCCGCAGGGGCTCGCCCGCCTGCGCGCGCCGGGCTATCTGCGTGCCGCGTGGACGACCCCCCTCTTCTGGGCGTTCGGGTTCGGGCTCGTCGTCTTCTTCCGCTGGCTCGCCCACTACGAGCCGATCGTCGACTGGACGATCATCACGGTCGTCGCCTCCCTGACGCTGGCTCCTCTCGGCTTCCTCACCGGGATCGGCGCCTTCGACTACTGGGCCTACTACGTCTCGGGCCGCCCGACCCGGCCCGAGGATCACTCGAGCCACGGCGCGACGAGCTGGAAGGACTACTTCCGCGTCAACACGGACCACAAGGTGATCGGCGTCCAGTACCTCGTGACGACGTTCTTCTTCTTCGTGATCGGCGGGTTGATGGCGATGATCTTCCGCGCCGAGCTGGCGAAGCCGGACCTGCAGTTCGTCGACACCCAGACCTTCAACGGGCTGATCTCCGAGCACGCGGCGCTGATGATCTTCCTCTTCATCATCCCCGCCTTCGCCGGGCTCGCGAACTTCGCCGTGCCGCTCATGCTCGGGGCGCCGGACATGGCGTTCCCGCGCCTGAACGCGCTCTCGTTCTGGCTCCTGCCGATCGCAGGGCTGATGTTCCTCGCCGCGTTCCTCGTTCCCGGAGGCGCCTTCGCGACGGGGTGGACGAGCTACGCGCCGCTGGCGTCCGACCAGCCGCTCGGCCAGGTCTTCTTCAACATGGGCGTCCAGTGGGCCGGCGCGAGCTCGATCATGACCGCGCTCAACTTCCTGGTCACGATCATCACGATGCGGGCGCCGGGGATGACGTTCTGGCGGATGCCGCTCCTCGTCTGGGCGAACTTCACGACGTCACTGCTGGTCGTGATCGCGACGCCGTTCATCGCCGGCTCGCAGTTCTTCGTGATGTTCGACCGGATCATGCACACGAACTTCTTCCGGGTCGACGAGGGCGGCTACACGCTCGGCTACCAGCACATCTTCTGGTTCTACTCGCACCCGGCCGTCTACATCATGATGCTGCCCGGCTTCGGGATCATCTCCGAGGTGATCGCGGTCTTCTCGCGGAAGCCGATCTTCGGCTACCGGCTGATGGCGCTCTCGCTGATGGGGATCCTCGTGCTCGGCTTCTCCGTGTGGGCCCACCACATGTTCGTGGCCGGCCTGGCGCCGTGGCTGCGCGTGCCGATGATGGTCACCTCGATGATCATCGCCGTCCCGACCGGGATCAAGATCTTCTCCTGGCTCGCGACCATGTGGGAGGGCAGGATCCACCTGCGCACGCCGATGCTCTTCGCGCTCGGGTTCCTCTCGATGTTCGTGCTCGGCGGCCTCTCCGGGATCTTCCTCGCGTCGGTGCCGATCGACATCGCCGCCTCGGACACCTACTTCATCGTCGCCCACATCCACTACGTGCTCTTCGGCGGCTCGGTCTTCACGATCTTCGCGGGCGTCTACTACTGGTTCCCCAAGATGACCGGCCGGATGTACGACGAGCGGCTCGGCAAGCTCCACTTCTGGCTCACCTTCATCGGCTTCAACGGCACCTTCTTCCCGATGCACTGGGTGGGGCTGCAGGGGATGCCGCGGCGCGTCTCGGACTACGCGGAGCAGTTCGGGAACTGGAACATGGTCATCTCCCTGTTCTCGTTCCTGCTCGGCGCCTCGACGATCATCTTCTTCTACAACATGATCCAGAGCTGGCATCGCGGCCCGATCGCGCCCGGCAACCCGTGGCGGGCGATGACGCTCGAGTGGCAGGTCAGCTCGCCGCCGCCGGTCTTCAACTTCGACGAGATCCCGCAGGTCGTCGCCGGGCCGTACGAGTACGGCGTTCCGGGCGCGCGGCACGCCGTGCTGGGCGGAGGGCACGCCGAGGTGCACGAGGAGGTCAGACGGTGAGCGTCGAGCCGGTGGGTGCTCGGCCGCGCAAGCTCCTCGTCGTCGCGAACGAGACGCTGACCGGCGACGAGCTGATCGACGCGATCCGGGCTCGAGCCGGCGACTCGGACGTGCTCGTCAGCGTGATCGCGCCGGTGAGCGCGCCGAGCGAGGGGTACGTGGTCTATCAGGACACCAGGCGCGCGGCCGCCGGGCGGCGGCTCGACCGGACGCTTGCGAAGCTTCGCGAGGCGGGGATCCCGGCGCTCGGGAACGTCGTCGACAACGATCCGCTCACGGCGGTGCGCGACGCGATCGCGCTCGAGGATCCCGACGAGCTGATCGTCTCGACCCACCCCGAGGCGAAGTCCGGCTGGCGGCGTCGTAACCTGCTCGAGGAGATCTCCAAGGTCGCGGGCGACCGCCCGGTCGAGCACGTGACCTCGGACGTCGCGGCGCGCACCGGTGCCGAGAACGTGCTCGTCGTCGCGAACGAGACCGTCGTCGGCGAGCCGCTGCTCCAGAGGATCCGAGAGAAGGCAAAGGAGAGTGAGCAGCCGAGCTTCCTGATCATCTGTCCGCAGAGCGATCCCGAGCAGGCCGAGCATCCCGAGGCCGAGCGCCGGCTCCGGCAGGTGCTCGCGCGTCTCCGGGCCGAAGGGATCGACGCGCACGGGCAGGTCGCCCATCCGGATCCGTTCACGGCGGCGATGCACGCGGTGCGCGACGAGCGCGTCGACTCGATCCTCGTCTCGACCTTCCCCGAGCAGCGCGGCTCCTCGTGGCTGCGGCGCGACCTCGTCTCGCGGCTGCAGAGCGAGGCGAACGTGCCCGTCGAGCACATCGTCGTGCAGCCCGAGGAGGTCGAGGCGTGAGCGCGCATGCCGGCAGTGTCGACTCCCATGGGCACGGCCCGCCGATCGCCAACCAGAGCTCGCGCGTCAGCGCCAGCGTGCTCGGGATGTTCCTCTTCATCGCGTCGGAGGCGATGCTGTTCGGCGCCTTCTTCACCGCCTACTTCTTCGTCCGCGTCGTCAACCCCGAGGCGCAGCCGTGGCCGCTCGAGCCGTTCCACCTGCCGGTCTTCGTCGCCGGGGTCAACACGGCGATCCTCGTGACGTCGAGCTTCACGATGCACTGGGCGCTCACAGTCCGTGAAGCGCGGGAACCGCGCCGGGCTGAAGGCGGGTCTCGTCCTGACCCTGCTGATGGGGCTCGCGTTCCTGATCACGCAGATGCTCGAGTACGCCCGGATCGGGTTCAACCCGTCCGACGGGGCGTTCGGGACGATCTTCTTCGGGCTGACCGGGCTGCACGGGGCGCACGTCTTCGTCGGCCTGACCCTGCTCGCGGTGGCGACGGTGCGGGCGTTCAGGGGCCACTACACGCCGGAGCACCACCACGGCGTCGAGATTCCGGGAATCTACTGGCACTTCGTCGACGTAATGTGGATCGTGGTGTACGCGACGATCTACCTGATCTAGAGGCGGTTTGGTGGCCAGGAATCCTCTCCGCAGCGAGGCAGAGGCGTTCCGGTTCGTCCTGCTCACGGTCGGCTACTTCGCGCTGATCGTCGCCGCCGCGGCGATCGACCGCTGGGTCGGGCTCGCCGCATTCCTCCTTCTGACGGGTCTGGCTCTGTGGCGCTGGACGCGCTCGGGAGCAGCGGAGCCGCCCGAGCGGACGAGCGTTCCGCACCGCGGCGGCGAGAACGAGCGGCGGATCCTCGTCGTCGCGAACGAGACCGTCGGTGGGAGCGAGCTGCTCGACGTGCTCCGCACGAAGGCCGAGGGCGTGCGGGAGCAGGTGCTCGTCGTCACGCCGGCGCTCAACTCGCCGCTCCGCCACTGGGCCTCCGACGAGGACGGCGCCCGCGCGGCCGCGCAGCACAGGCTCGACGACAGCCTCGCTCAGCTTGCCCGCGAGGGGATCGACGCGCGAGGCGAAGTCGGCGACGGCGACCCGCTGCAGGCGATGGAGGACGCGCTTCGCACCTTCGGCGCCGACGAGATCGTGATCTCGACCCATCCCGAGGGTCGTTCCCACTGGCTCGAGCGCAGCGTCGTCAGTCAGGCGAGGGAGCGGTTCGACGTCCCGATCACCCACGTGATCGTCGACCTCGAACGCTAGCCCTCTATCCGCCTGTCGAGACGACGACGTAGTCGGCGACGGCCGCGATCTCGTCGGGGCTGTACGTGTCGGCAAACGACGGCATCGCGCCCTTGCCGTTCGTGACTCGGTCGATCACGAGCTCCTTGGGCGGCTTTGCGTCGTCCAGGTTCGGACCGACGTTCCCGGTCGACCCTGCTGCTTCCAGCGCATGGCAGCCGCCGCAACCTGCGGCGGCGAAGACGGCTTCGCCGTCAGGTCCGCCGCCGCCTCCGCCCACCTTGGGCGCGGCTGCGCTCGCGGCCGTCCGCAGGCCCGCGACGGAAGCGACGTAGGCGGCGATGTCCTCCGCCGCCTCGTTCTGGTCGACCACGCAGCCCTTGGGCTCGTCCGTTCGTCCCTCCTCGCACTCCGGGAGCAGGGTGTCCGGGCCGGGCATGCCGGGAGCTCCCGTGGACGGATTCTCCACGGGGTACTCGATCTGACCGCGGACGACGGACTGGATCGTCGACTCCCCGAGCCCGTCCGCCCGTGACTGGAGGAATGCGTCGTCGAGGTTCGGCCCGATCTGGCCCTTCGTGCCTGCGTCGGCGAGCGTGTGACACGAGCCGCATTTCTGGACGAACAACTCCTTGCCGCTCGTCGCGTTCCCCTCGCCCGCTTCCGAGAGCCCGACGGTGCCACAGCCGCTCGCAGCGAGAACCGCGACCAGGATCGCGCAGCCGCCGGCGAGCGCGCGTACCAAGCTAGGCGGTCGAGCCCGAGCCGAGCGAGGCCACGGCCGCGTCCCGGGTCTCGTGGATCGTGAAGACGCGATCGAGGCCGGTGATCTCGAAGATCTTCGTGATGTTCCGGTCGCTGCAGACGAGCGAGAGCTGGCCCTCGTTCGTGCGCAGGCGCTTGACGCCGCCGACGAGAACCCCGAGCGTCGTCGAGTCGATGAACGTCGTGTCGCTCAGGTCGACGATCACGTCGCGTCCGCCCTGGTCGATCACCTCGAGCAACTGCTGCTTGAACTCGGGCGCCGTATAGAGATCGACCTCGCCGGCGAGCGAGATTACGTACTGCTCCTCGCTCAGCTTCTCCGTCTTGACATCGAAATTCATGCGAGCCCCCGTCTGGCCGTCAGTTGTGAACGAAGTTGTCGGACGCGGGTGAGTCTAGCCTGACGGCGACGGTTGCAGAGCCGCCTGGAGCTGCTTGATCTGAGCCCTGACGATCTCCGCGCTCGAGTCGTCGGGAGCAAGCTTCAGGAACTGCTGATAGGCGGCGATCGCCTTCGGATAGTCCCGTGCGGCCTCGGCCGTCTGGGCGAGCTCGAGCTGCACGTTCGGATCCCTCGGCACGACCTTGACGAGCTGCTCGTAGGTCTGAACCGCGTCGGTGTAGGACGTCTGCGCGCTCTCGAGCGCCGCGTTGATCGCCTCGTTCGCCTCCGTCGTGATCGCCGTGGTGATCGGATCCTCGCCGAGCGTGGCGCCGTCATTGCCGAGCTTCAGCGGCTCGACAAAGGTCGAGCCTGCGCTCAGATAGGCCGCTCGGATCTGCGCGTTCTCGGCCTCCTGCTGGCGGAGGTTCGCGTCGGTCAGATGGAGGCCGGCGAGCTCGCGCAGCGCATCCTGATCCTTCGGGCGGAGCACGATGTAGGCGTCGAGCGCCGCGATCGCCTCCGAGTTTCGGCCATCCGCCTGGTACGCGGTCGCGAGATCGCGTCGCGCGTCCGCATCCTTGGGGTTCTCCTCGATCCGATCGAGCGCGTCGGAGATCGAGGGAACGCCGTCGGAGCCGCTGCCCGAGAGGATGTCGCCGATGCCCGTGCCGGCGTTGTTCGCGCCGACACCGAACACGACGAACGTCACGGCAAAGGTGAGCGCGAGGAAGACGAAGACCCACTTGGCGTGACGGCGGATCCGGACGAAGAACATCGTGTCCTCGATGCTCTGCTGCTTCGCGCTCTGCGATTGATTCACGTTGCGGGCGTGGGCTCGCGGCCCAGCAGCCGACTTCGCGCGCGCGCTGCGGCGTCGATCAGCTCGTGCCATCGGTCTCCTCCTTTCTCGTAGCGGGTCTCGCCGTCGACGAGGGTAGCCAGGATGCGCTGCGGACTGCCTCCGAAGACCACCGCAGCCGCCGGGTCCTCCCATGGTAGATATGCCGACTCGGTCAGGCCGATCACGGCGAGGTCGGCGCGCTTGCCCGGGACGAGCGAGCCGATCTCCTCGGCGAGGCCGAGCGCGCGGGCGCCGCCGAGCGTCGCCAGCTCGAGCGTGGCGGTCGGCGAGAGGGCGTCGGCGCGCTCGGAGCGAGCACGCGCCCCAGCGAGCACGGCCCGGAGCTCGTCGAAGAAGTCGTGGGACGGCACCGAGGAGACCCCGTCGGTGCCGATCCCGACCCGGAGCCCGGCGGCTCGGAGCTTCTCGAGCGGCGCGATCCCGCAGCCGAGGAGCGCATTCGAGCGGGGGCAGTGGGCGACGGCAACGTCGTATCGCGCGAGCAGCTCGAGCTCGTCGTCGGCCAGCTTGACGCAGTGCGCGGCGACGATCTCGGCTCCTAGGAGGCCTGCCGCGGCGAGCCGCCGGATCCCCGTCTCACCGTCGGGCTCGATCAGGAACTCCGCCACCGGTCGCATCGGCCCTTCGCCGCGCTCCAGCCAGTCGAGCTCGTCCTGGCTCTCGTTGAAGTGCGTCATCACGGGGACGCCGAGCTCGAGGCAGGCCGCGTACACCTCCGTCGAGCAGGAGTACGGCGCGTGAGGCGAGACGCCGGCGCGCACGCGCTCGGAGAGAGCGGGACGCGCGTACTCGAGCTTCTCCTCGAACTGCCGCATCGCCTCGTCCGGATCCGCGCCGAAGACCTCCAGATAGACGATCGCGCGCAATCCGAGCTCGGCGCACGCGTGCGCGCTGGCGCCCGCGAAGGCGGCGTCGCCGACGGTCGTGATCCCGGAGGCGAGGCACTCCGCGGCCCCGAGCCGGGCGATCGCCTCCATCTCCTCGCGGCCGATCCTCGCCTTGCGCTCGATGTGGAGCCCGAGCCACGGCGCGAACGACCGGCCGTCGCCGAAGCCGGCGTAGACCGCGTACTCGAGGTGCGAGTGGGCGTTGACGAACCCCGGGAGGATCGCGGCGTCCGCGAAGTGCTCCCCCGCGCCGAGCTCCGAGATCGTTCCGACGGCCGCGATCCGGTCGCCCTCGATCGCCACCGCACCGTTCTCGATCGGCGCGCCCTCGACGGGCAGAACCCAGTCCGCTGACAGCACCCGCGCCACGGGGCTGACTCTAGAACGTCCCACGCCGCTCTCCGCCCCGAAGCCGCCCATCCAGCGTCAGTCAGCGGCGGTTACTACTCGCGGTGGGGGAACAGGCCGGCGAACTCGTCCGAGTCGGGGTCGAGCGCCCAGCGGCGCTCCATGTAGCTCGAAAGCCAGATCGAGAGCTCGAAGAGAAGGAGGAGCGGCGCGACCTCGAGCGCGAGTGAGACCGGGTCGACCGTCGGCAGGAGAATCGCGAAGACGACCATCAGCACGTAGCCGAGCCGCCGGTTCTTCCGCAGCTTGGCGGCGGTCAGGACGCGCAGGCGCACGAGCGCGAGGATGAAGATCGGCATCTGGAACGCCAGGCCGCTCGCGAGGAGCGTCACGGTGACGAACGAGAAGTAGTAGCTGGCGCGGATCTCGATCTGGAAGTTCTCCTCGCCGAAGTTGGTCAGGAACGTGAGCGCCCGCGGGAGGACGATGAAGTACGAGAAGGCCATTCCGCCGACGAAGAGCAACGTGGAAAGCGCGACGAACACGGAGACGGTCCGCTGCATCCGCTCTTCGATCGCAGGAGCGAGGAACGACCAGAGCTGGTAGAGCAGGATCGGCAGCGTGATCGCGACCGCGGTGGCCAGGCTCACCTTGACGGCGGTCGTGAACGGCTCCGTCACGCCGAGCGTGACGAGGCTCTTGTCGTCGGGGAGCGGCCGGGTCAGCCAGTCGATCAGCCGGTCGTGGAAGGCGAAGGAGACCGCGAATGCCGGCACGATCGCGAAGAGCGCGATCACGAGGCGCGTCCGCAACTCGCCGAGATGCTCGACCAGCGTTGCTTCCTCGCCGTGGCCGAGGCGCCGCGGCAAACGCTTCCGGATCATCTCGCTGGAAGCTAGGTGATGGTGTCGCGCTCGCGCGTGACGCGGTCACGCTCGGGAGGCTCGACGTCGACGTACTCGGGAGCGTCATCCGCGGATTCGGCGGGCGGGAGCTCGGTCGAGTAGCGCTTGTGGATCGGCTCGTCGTCGTCGTCCTTGCCGGAGATCGAATCCTTGAACTCCCGCATCCCCTTGCCGAGCGAACGGCCCATTTCGGGGAGGCGCTTCGGCCCGAAGAAAACGAGGAGCACGATCAGGAGGATGATCATTTCGGTGACGCCGATTCCGAATGGCATGGCCTCGACTCTACCACCGTTTGTCCCACTTCAACTCCGGGCATCCGGGCCGGATGAAGACGCCGCTCGCCGATCAGGTCGTCGTCGTTCTCGGTGCTTCGAGCGGGATCGGACGGGCGACGGCGCGCGCCGCCGGGAGGCGGGGAGCCAGGGTCGTCGTGGCCGCGCGGAACGAGGAAGCGCTGGCCGCGGCGGTCAGGGAGGTCGAAGCCGCCGGCTCCGAGGGGATCGCGGTCGTGACCGACACGACGAGCGAGGCCGACCTCGAAGCGCTCTGCGCCCGCGCCGTCGAGCGGTTCGGCCGGATCGACACGTTCGTCGCCTCGGTGATGGTGACGGTCTACGCCGAGGTCGAGCAGCTCGACGCGGAGGAGCTCCGGCGGGTCATGGACGTCAACTTCCTCGGTCGAGCGCTTGCCTACCGGGCGGCGCTCCCTTACCTCAAGCGCTCGCGCGGAACCTTCGTCGACGTCAACTCGGGCCTCGCCTACCGAGGAATCCCGCTCCAGGCCGCCTACTGCGCCTCGAAGGCGGCAGGACGCGCCTTCTTCGAATCGGCGCGGACCGAGCAGGAGAAGCACGGGACGGGAGTCGACATCAGCCTGATCCTCCCTGGCGGGATCAACACGCCGCAGTTCGATCGCGGGCGCCAGAAGCGCGGCCTTCAGCCGCAGCCCGTGCCGCCGATCTATCAGCCGGAGGTCGTCGCCGAGGCGGTGCTCCATTGCTGCGAGCGGCCCGAGCGGGAGCTGCCGGTGACGTGGGCGGCCCAGAAGCTGCTCTGGGGGCAGAAGCTCTCACCGCGCGCCGGCGACCTCGTCCTCCTGCGGAACGGCTGGAAGGGGCAGACGACGGGCGAGCCGAAGGCGGTCGACTCGCCGGACAATCTGTACGCGTCGATCCCCGGCGATCCGGGCGCCCGCGGCCGGTTCGACGAGTGCGCGCGCTCCGGGAGCGGCTGGACCGAGGCCCGGCTCCGGCTCGGCAAGGTAGGCTCGATCGCAGCCCTCGCCGGCCCCGTCGCTGCGTTGGCGATCGGCTACCATGAGGTCACGAAGCGGCGCTGAATCCGGCTTGCTGCTGCGAAAAGGGGAGTCACAAGCTTGGCGTTTCTGGAACTGAAGAACCTCCACGTCGCGCTCGAGGACGGCACCGAGATCGTCAAGGGGGTCGACCTCGCCGTCGACCTGAACGAGAAGCACGCGATCATGGGCCCGAACGGCTCCGGCAAGTCGACCCTCGCCTACGCGCTGATGGGTCACCCCTCCTACGAGATCACCGAGGGCGAGATCCTGCTCGACGGGGAGTCGATCGTCGAGGAGGGCGCCGACGTCCGCGCCCAGAAGGGGCTCTTCCTCGCCTTCCAGTACCCGCACGCGATCCCGGGCGTCACCGTCACGAGCTTCCTGCGGAGCGCGATCAACGCGATCCGGAAGGCCAAGAACGGCGGCAAGGACGATCCGATCCCGGTCAAGGAGTTCCGCACCGAGATCCTCGCCGCGATGGAGCGCCTGAAGGTGCCGCGCGAGCTCGCGTCGCGCTACCTCAACGACGGCTTCTCGGGCGGCGAGAAGAAGCGGGTCGAGATCCTTCAGATGGCGCTCCTCCAGCCGAAGATCGCGATCCTCGACGAGACCGACTCCGGCCTCGACATCGACGCCCTGCGGATCGTCGCGAACGGCGTCAACGAGCTCGTCAGCGAGCAGATGGGCGCGCTCGTGATCACGCACTACCAGCGGATCCTCAACTACGTCACGCCCGACCACGTGCACGTCTTCGTGGGCGGCCGGATCGTCGAGAGCGGCGGCCCGGAGCTCGCGCAGCGGCTCGAGGCCGAGGGCTACGAGGCCTGGATGCCGAAGGAGGTGGCCGCATGAGCTCGTCCGAGACCGAGATCGTCCGCGGGATCCGCGACGAGTACCAGTTCGGCTTCAAGAACTCGGACGAGGCGGAGAACTACTTCTTCAAGTCGGGCCGTGGGATCTCGCACGAGGTGGTCGAGGCGATCGCCGAGCACAAGCAGGAGCCGGACTGGATGCGGAAGTTCCGGCACAAGTCACTGGACTACTTCCTGGCCCGCCCCCTGCCGACCTGGGGCGGCAACGTCGCCGAGATCGACTTCGACAACATCTACTACTACATCAAGCCCACCGAGAAGCAGGCCCAGAACTGGGAGGACCTCCCGGCCGACATCCTCGACACCTGGGACAAGCTCGGGATCCCCGAGGCCGAGAAGAAGTACCTCGCCGGGGTCGGGCGCCCAGTACGAATCGGAGGTCGTCTACCACAAGCTCCAGGCCGACCTCGAGGCGAAGGGCGTCCTCTTCCTCGACATGGACACCGCCCTCCGCGAGCACGAGGAGATCGTCAAGCAGTACATCGGGACGATCATCCCGCAGAACGACAACAAGTTCGCCGCGCTGAACTCGGCGGTGTGGTCGGGCGGCTCGTTCATCTACGTCCCGCCGGGTGTCTCGATCGACCTGCCGCTCCAGGCCTACTTCCGGATCAACGCCGAGAACATGGGCCAGTTCGAGCGGACGCTGATCATCGTCGACGAGGACGCCTACGTGCACTACGTCGAGGGCTGCACCGCGCCGATCTACTCGTCCGACTCGCTCCACTCGGCGGTCGTCGAGATCGTGGTCAAGCCGCGCGGGCGCTGCCGCTACACGACGATCCAGAACTGGTCGAACAACGTCTTCAACCTCGTCACCAAGCGCGCCGTCGCCTACGAGGACGCGACGATGGAGTGGGTGGACGGCAACCTCGGCTCGAAGCTGACGATGAAGTACCCGGCGATCTGGCTGATGGGCGAGCGGGCCCACGGCGAGGTGCTCTCGATCGCCTTCGCCGGCAAGGGCCAGCATCAGGACGCCGGGGGCAAGGTCGTCCACGTCGCGCCCAAGACGACGTCGGTGATCACCTCCAAGTCGATCTCGAAGAACGGCGGCCGCGCCGGCTACCGCGGCCTGCTCGAGGTCGCGAAGGGCGCCGTCGGCGCGAAGTCGAAGGTCGTCTGCGACGCGCTGATCCTCGACGATGAGTCGCGCTCCGACACCTACCCGTACATCCGCGTCGACGAGAACGATGTCGACCTCGGCCACGAGGCGACGGTCTCGAAGATCGGCGAGGAGCAGCTCTTCTACCTGATGAGCCGCGGCCTGACCGAGGCGGAGGCGAGCGCGATGATCGTCTCCGGCTTCGTCGAGCCGATCACGAAGGAGCTCCCGCTCGAGTACGCGGTCGAGATGAACCGGCTGATCCAGCTCCAGATGGAAGGCAGCGTTGGCTAGCCCGGTAACGGGCGTCGACTTCGTCGCTGTCCCGTCCACCGACTGGAAGCGATCGCGGGCCTTCTACGTCGACACGCTGGGGCTCCGCCCCGATGAGACCGGCGACGCGGAGTTCTGGGTCGGCGAGACGTGCTTCGGGATCTACGAGCCGACGACGTTCGGGCTGGAGTTCGCACCGCAGAAGACCGCCCACCTCGCGCTGCACGTCGACGACATGCCAGCCGCGCGCGCAGAGCTCGAGGCGAAGGGCGTCGAGTTCGCCGGCGAGACCTTCGACACCGGCGTCTGCTACATGGCGTTCTTCGAGGATCCCGACGGCAACGCTTTGATGCTCCACCACCGTCACACGCCGCGCGAGGCGGCCGGCGAGTCGTGATCACCGTCGAGCGGACGGACTTCGTGTCCGTGCCGGTCGCGGACATGGCGCGGGCCCGCCAGTTCTACGGCGAGACGCTCGGCCTGCCGCCCGTCGGCGACCCGGAGGGCGGCTGGCCGGAGTACCAGCTCGGCGAGAATGTGAGCCTGTACCTGATCGACCCGACCAACGTCGGACAGGAGTTCACCGCCCCTCACAGTTCGCAGATCGCACTCCGCGTCGCCGACGTTGCCGCAGCCCGCGAGGCGCTCGAGGCGAAGGGCGTCGCGTTCGAGGGCGAGACACTCGACACCGGGGTGTGCCACATGGCGTTCTTCCAGGATCCCGACGGCAACGCGCTCATGCTCCACCGCCGCTACGCGCCTCCCTCGGGCGACTCGTAGCCGTGTCTGCCGACGAGCAGAAGGCCGCGGCCGAGGGCACGGTGGAGACCTGGGCGCGCTCCGCCGACAACCCGCTCGGAGGCTGGTACGGCCTGCGCAAGGGCTACCGCGGCCGGTTCGCGATGTACGTGCCGCCGCTCCTCGAGGCGCTCGGCCGGGCCGAGCTCACGCACGAGCCGCGCAACAACAGGATGAGGGCGCTCTGATGGTCGCCTCGCGGGAGGACGCGCGGCGCCTCTACGACGCGCTGCCGATGCCGACGACCTCGGACGAGTCGTGGCGCTTCACGAACCTGAAGGGCTTCGACCCGGCCTCGTTCGACGCGAACGGCGCGACGGGTGTGGCGAGCGCCGCGGGGATGCTCGAGCTCGAGGCGGCCGGGATCGTCCGAGTGTCCGAGGGCGGTATCGAGCTCGAGCGCGTTCCCGACGGCATCCGCTTCGAGAAGCTGTCCGACCATCCGCGGCTCGGCGAGCTCGTCGGCTCGGACGAGAAGTTCGCCGCCCACAACGCGGCGATGTGGGAGAACGGCCTGCTCGTCCATGTGCCGAAGGGCGTGCACCTCGAGCAGCCGCTCTACGTGCGGATCGTCAACTCCGTCGAGGGCGGATCTCTCTTCTGGCGGCTGCTCGTCGTCGCCGAGCCGGAGAGCTCGTTCACGGTGATCGAGGAGTACGTCTCCACCTCGCCGGAGCTGTCCGGCTACGTCAACGCGGCGGTCGAGATCGTCGTCGAGCAGGGCGCGAAGGTCGAGTACGTCTCGGTCCAGTCGACCTCGCAGGAGACGTGGCACTTCGGCACGCATCATGCCCGGGTCGAGCGCGACGCCGAGCTCGACTGGGTCGCCGGCGGCTTCGGCTCGAAGCGGGGGAAGATCCGGATCCAGAACGACCTCGCAGGGCCGGGCGCAACGTCGCGGGTGACCGGCGCCTACTTCGCCGACGGAACGCAGCACCTCGACTACGACACCTTCCAGGAGCACATCGCCCCGAACACGACCTCCGACTTCGCCTTCAAGGGCGCGCTGCGCGACGACTCGAGCGCGGTCTGGCGCGGGATGATCCGCGTCGAGAAGGACGCCCAGAAGACGAACGCCTACCAGGAGAACCGGAACCTGCTTCTCTCGAAGACCGCGCACGCCGACTCGATTCCCGGCCTGGAGATCCTGGCGAACGACGTTCGCTGCACCCACGGTGCGACGCTCGGTCAGGTCGATCGGGAGCAGCTCTTCTACCTGATGGCCCGCGGCCTCTCGCGCCACGAGGCGGAGCGGCTGATCGTCCGCGGCTTCTTCCAGGACGTGCTCGACCGGATCGAGCTCGAGCCCGTACGCGAGGCGCTCGGCGCCGCGCTCGAAGCGCGGATTCCGCAGGCCTAGAGCCCATGAGCGGTCTTCACGGCTGGGAGACGAACGAGCGCATCCTCGACTCCGGCGGGTTCGAGTCGCGGCAGCGGGTGCTCGTGCCGGAGCCGGTCGCGGAGGCGTCGGAGGCCGGCGCGCGCTGGCTCGGGATCACGTACTGGCAGGCCGTGGACGGCTTCACCCGCGGCGGCGTGCGCGCGAGCTGGAGCGACGAGGGCGGGCGGCTGCGCCTGCTCGGCGGAGTGACTCTGCTCACGTTCGGACCGCCGGAGCTTCGCTACGAGGACGATCTCGTCTCGTCCTGTTACGCGATCGCGGGCGGTCTGCTCGCGTTGCGGCCGGGCGGCTCAGTGACCCTGGCCCAGCGTCCGACGGACGACGGCGAGTACGAGCTGAGCGTCACTGTCGAGGAGTACCTGCCGCGACTGGCTGCGCGAGCGGGAGCGCCGTGGTGGACCGGCGCTCTCTACGCGAAGGGGCAGAGCCCGTTCCATGCTGCCGTCAGCCGCCGCTATTTCGAGCTGCTCGTGCGGGGGAGCGCGACGTGAGAGCGACGGTCTTCGGGGCGACGGGAGTCGTCGGCCGGGCGCTGCTGCCGCTTCTCGCGGCAGAGCACGAGGTCGTCGCCGTCTCGCGCGAGTCGCGTGCTGCCGAGGACCGGATCGAGTGGAGCGTTGCCGACGTCCATTCGGGTGAGGGACTCGCCGAAGCACTCGACGGCGCGGACGTCGCGTACTACCTCGTCCACTCCCTCGGCGCGCGCGACTTCGAGCGACAGGATCGCGAGGCGGCGGAGAACGTCTCGCGCGAGGCCGCCCGCGCCGGAGTTCGGCAGCTCGTCTACCTCGGGGGGCTCGGAGGTGACGACCCCGGCGCATCCGCGCATCTCCGCAGCCGGCGGGAAACCGGCGAACGACTCGCCGCGGACGGCGTGCCCGTGACGACGCTCCGCGCCGCGATGGTGGTCGGCAAGGGCAGCGCCGCCTTCGAGACGATCCTCGGCCTCGTCAAGCGGCTGCCCGTGATGATCACGCCGAGCTGGGTCTCGACGCCGACGCAGCCGATCGCGCTCGCCGACATCGCGCGCTATCTCGCCGGCGTGGCAGGAAACGACGAGGCCCTCGGCAAGGCGTTCGACGCCGGCGGTGACGAGGTGATGACCTACCGCCAGATGATCGAGCGGATCGCGGCGCTCCTCGGCCGGAAGCCGCGGATCGTCGAGGTGCCGGTGCTCACGCCCGCCCTGTCGGCGCTTTGGCTCGAGCTCGTCACACCCGTGAACGCGTCGGTCGCCCGTCCGCTGGTCGAGGGTCTCCGCAGCCCCACAATCGTGCGTGAGGAGCGGCTGCGGAAGCTGCTCCCGTTCGAGCTGACCTCGTTCGAGGACGCTGTGCAGCGCGCGCTCGAAGCCTGAGCTGTCGGAAGACGAAGCCTCAGGAAAGCGGGATCTCGGCGCGGACCCGCGTTCCGGCGGCCGGCTTGCTCTCGACCTCGAAGCTGCCGCTCACCGCCGCGAGCCGATCAGCGAGTCCGAGGAGTCCGCTGCCGGCCGCAGGAGCACGACGAGACGTTGCTGAGCGCCGTCGTGCAGGTCCCGCTCCAGGCGCCGCCGCGCTTCGTCGGCTGCGGCGACGATGCGTGCGCGTGACGTCCGCACCTCCTCCTCGTGCCGTTTGCGATCCGAGATGTCCGTGCCGCAGATCAGGTAGACCGGACCGCTCTCGATCATCGGCAGCTCGGTGCAGGACCAGGCGACGCTGACGGTCTCGCCGGCCTTGGTCAGCCAGAATCCGTCCTGCTCGACGGGGGGTTCGCCGCGTTGCGCTGCCTCGATGACCTCGCGAGCGATCGCCGCGTCCTCGGGCGGCACGTACCGCTCCCAGAAGAAGTCGCCCCCGGTCTCGCTCGGGTCGTAGCCGAGGCGGCGCTCGAACGCGATGTTCGTCGCCGCGGGCCGGACGCGCCCATCCGCGCCGACGAGGCAGAGGAGGCTCGGTGCATGGTTCGCGATCGCGTTGAGGAGCTCGCGCTCACGCTCGAGCTCCGCGTTTCGCGCGATCAGCTCGGCGCTCGTGGAAGCTCGGTCGCGTGTCGCCACCGCTGAAATCGTATTCCGGAACCGGTTGCACCTCTGCCGCGCTTGCGCATGCGGGCTCCTCGGTCTCGATCTGTGCGACCCGGCCGTCGGTCGGGCGGAGAAGCGCCGGCGATCCCGCTCCGGTATCAATCGGAGTGTGCGGGCGGCTCGACATCGGGGAGGCGCGCCTCGCCTCGTGCTGGCGGCTGCGGTGCTCGGCGCGGCGCTCGCGGTCGGACAAGCCGACACGGCGCCGCCGAGGGCCGCCGGTTGCGAACCTCGGAAGGCTTCGTCCGAGCACACGCGCAGGGTCGATCGCGTCCTGAGGACGCACCACGACGTCTGGGGGAACGCGCTCCTCGCGGCTCCCGACGGGCCGAGCTACGCCGCCGCCCGAAAGCTCCTGCCGCCACTGCTCTTCGCCCGTGCTCCCGGCAAGCGGCCGCTGACCGAGTCGGGCGTCTACTACCTCCCGTTCGGCCAGCCGATCGACGCGCGTGGGGCGGGGTCGGTCGCGCTCCACGTCGCGGACGGGAGCCAGGTGATCGCCGAGCGCGTCGGCGGGCGGCGGCTGACGATCCTCGTCGGCGCCCAGGGCCGCGAGCGCTACGGCTCGTGTGTCTCCCGCCTGGGACAGGCGCGCCTCGCCGGCGGCTACCAGCCGATACTGACGACGACGTACACCGACACGGCGGGCGCTCGCTACCGGCAGGAGTCGTTCGCCGCGCAGACGTCGGAGACGGGCTCGCTCGTCAGCTTCGTCCGGCTGGACGCCGACGCGACGCGAAGCTCGGCGAAGGTCGTCCAGCTGCGGTTGAAGCCGTCCGTTCGGAGGCTGCGGCAGTCGCTCGCGTTCAGCCCCGGCGGTGTCGTCAAGGGCTCCGTCCTCACGTATCGGATCAAGCGCGGCACGCGCCGCACCGTCTATCTCGCCTGGATCAACTACCCGGCCGGCAAGAGCCTCGCGATCGACTCGACCCGTTACGAGACCGCCCGCCGCTCCGTCGCCGCCTACTGGAGCAAGCGGCTGACCGAGGGAACGCAGATCGTCGTCCCCGAGCAGCGCGTGAACGACGCCTATCGCAACCTGCTGATCCAGAACCTCCTCCTTACGTGGCGCTACAGCATCGGCAACCCGTACGAGCAGTTCTCGTTTCCCGAGAGCGTCGACGTCGCGGAGGTAATGGGCTCGCTCGGGTACGCCGGCGTGTCGCGCTCGATCCTGCGCACGTCGCTGACGCGGAAGGACACGCCGTATCCGAACTGGAAGCTCGGCAAGCGGTTGATCGGCTCCGCGCAGCACTACCGCCTGACGCGCGACCGCGCGTATCTCGAGGGAGCGACACCGACGCTGCGCGGCTACGTCGAGGAGGTCGGCCGACAGCTCGACGAGAGCGGAACCGGGCTCCTTGCCCGAGAGCGCTACTCGTCGGACATCCCGGACGAGGTGCTCGGCCTCCACTCGCAGGCGACGGTCTGGCAGGGGCTTCGAGCGATGGGGCGCGCGTGGGCGGAGGTCGGGGAGGCGCAGCTCGCGCGCCGCTGCGAGGCGCTCGCGGAAAGGCTGGAGACCGGGCTCCGTCGCGCGCTCGGCTCGTCGCAGCGGCGTCTGGCCGACGGCTCGTTGTTCATCCCCGCCCGCCTACTCGACGGCGAGCGTCCGTACGACTCGCTCACCCGGGCGCGGCTCGGGAGCTACTGGAACCTCGTCGTCCCGTATGCACTCGCGTCTGGGCTCTTCGCACCGGGCAGCCCCGAGGCGACGGGTGCGCTCCGCTACATGCTGCGCCACGGCTCCCGCCTCGCCGGCGTCGTCCGCGCCGGCGCCTACGCGCTCTACGAGAAGCCGGTCTTCCCGACGTCGGGCACCGATCAGGTCTACGGGATCAATGCGGCACGCTTCCTCGCGGATAACGACGCCGCCGATCAGCTCGTGCTCAGCCTCTACGGCTCGCTCGGGACCGCGATGACGCCGAACACGTTCGTCTCCGGCGAAGCGGCGAGCGTCGCGCCGCTCCGCGGCGGCTACTTCCGCTCGATGTACCTGCCGCCGAACGGCGCCAGCAACGCCGCCTTCCTCGAGACGCTGCGCTCGCTGCTCGTCCACGAGACCCGGGATCCGGAGGGAGCGCCGACAGGGCTCGAGCTCGCTTTCGCGACGCCCCGGCCGTGGCTTCGCGCCGGCCGGCGGATCGCGGTCAAGCGTGCGGCGACGAGCTTCGGGGCGGTGTCGTACTCGCTCGAGGCGCGGAGCGACACGATTCTCGCGACGGTGGACGTGCCGAAGCGGCCGGTTCCCGAGTCTCTGAAGCTGAGATTGAGGCTGCCGCGCGGCCAGCGGATCGAGTCGGTGACGATCGGCGGTGTGCCGGTCGAGCCGCCGCCGGGCGGGAGAAGCGCAGGCGAGACGATCGACCTCTCCGGTCGCAGCGGTCGGCTCGACCTGGTCGTCCGTTACGGCAGCAGCCGGCCGGCCTCGTCCGCCGGAGTGACGGCCGTCAGGCGCTGGCAGATCCGCTACATCGCCCACGACGGCCGGCCGAGCAGCGCGTTTGTCGTGCTTCCATCCTGGTACGGGCCGGCCGCGAACCCGCCGCTGCCGCTCGTGATCTCTCCTCACGGCCGTGGCCTGAGCGGGCGCTCGAACTCGATCCTCTGGGGCAACCTTCCCGGCCGCGGCACCTTCGCAGTCGTCAACCCGGATGCGCGCGGGCGGCGGGTCGCCGGCCACTCATGGGGCTACGCGGGCCAGATCGCCGACCTCGCGCGGATGCCCGAGATCCTGCGCACCACCCTGCCGTGGCTCCGGATCGACCGGCGGAAGGTGTACGCGTTCGGGGGCAGCATGGGCGGCCAGGAGACGCTCCTCCTGGTCGCGCGCCATCCCAAGCTGCTGGCGGGCGCCGCGGCGTTCTCCGCGGTTACGGACATGGGGCTCCAGTACCGGAACTTCACCCGGCTCCGCTGCAACAACGCCTGCCGGACGCTGCTTGGCAAGAAGCCCTTCGGCGCGAGCCTCCGCGAGCTCGCCCGGCGCGAGATGGGAGGTGGCCCAGGCACGGCCGCCGGCGCGTACGCGGCGCGCAGTCCGATGACCTACGTCCGGGCGATCGCGCGCTCGTGTGTGCCGCTGCAGCTCTGGTGGAGCGTCGCCGACCAGATCGTCGTCGACCAGCAGTCGCAAACCGGCAAGTTCTTCTGGGAGCTCCGCCGGCTGAACGAAGGCGCGACGGTCGACGCGTTCGTCGGCTTCTGGATCCACTCCGCCGAGATGCGAGCCCGCACGGGGCTCCCGCTCGCGCTCTCGCAGTTCGGGCTGCTCCCGCCGGCGAGCCCGTGGCAGAACATCCGCCGCGTCCGGCCGCTGCCCGGTCGAACCTGCGTGCCGGCAGGCTAGATGGCCGCGGTCGCGGCGGCGAGGTCGGCGTGCACGCTGTCGGCCACGTAGACCGTCCACGGATGCGCCGGTTGCCCGCCGGTGTACGCGACGACTGCGATCCCGCGACTGTGCGCGTACCACGCCTCCATCGCCGTTCCCTCGTCCGGACGGGTGAAGTCGGCGAGAACGGCGGCACAGGAGTCGATGTCGGCGAGATCGCCCTCGACGATCTCGCGCTCGCGGCCTTCGGTGGCGCCCCGGAAGTCACGCCGCATCGGGTCGACCGGCTCGTGGCCGGCGGCTCGGAGCAGCTCGGCGGCGCGACGGCGGTACTCCTCCGCGAACGGCGGGCCTGCGAGGTAGACGCGTTGCACGGGTCTACGATACGGGCCATGAGCGACTCACTTCCCGAGTTCGTCGCGCTCGGTCACGCGGGCTCCGAGCACTACGCCGGGCTCGAGACGTTCCCGAATCCCGGCGTCGCGCACGTCGAGCTCGAGAGCGACGAGCTCGTCGCGGTGTGCCCGATCACCGGTCAGGCGGACATGTACGTCGCGACGATCGAGTTCGAGCCCGACGCGCTCTGCCTCGAGTCGAAGTCGCTGAAGCTCTACCTCGCCTCGTTCCGGAACGAGGGCGTCTTTTGCGAGGCGCTCGCCGTGCGGATCCGCGACGACGTCGCGAAGGCGCTCGAGCTCGGGCCAGAGCGCGTCAGCGTGACGCTCGTCCAGAAGGCGCGCGGCGGAATCACGATCACCGCCACCGCCTAGGAGATCCGTCACGCGCCGAGAGGCCGATCCGGAAGCCACGAGACGGCCGCCAGTGCCAGTCGTCGTACTCGGACGGCCCGTCTGCGGTCACGGACACCTCGAACCGCGCGAGCTCGCAGGCGAAGATCCGGAGAAGCGCGAGCGCCACACCGGCGCCGAGACAGAACGTGTGCGGCCCGCCAAACGGCCGGTAGACGTCGGCGCCCGGCGGCTCTGCGAGGAACCGCGCCGGGTCGAACGTCTCCGGTGACGCGAACACGGCGTGCTCACGATGGCTCTCCGCGATGCAGATCCGGAGCCGGCGACCGACGGGTAGACGCATCCCGTGCCAGTCGACCTCGCCGGCGGCGCGGCGGAGCAGGTACTCGCTCTGGTGGAGCCGCAGCGTCTCGGCGACGACCGCGTCTGCCACGTGAGCTTCGCCTGCCGCGATCCGGCCCAGCCACCGAGGGTGGTGCGCGAGCTCGAAGACGAGCCAGTGGAGCGCGCCCGAGACGTCGTTCGCGGCCAGGCGGATCACGTAGACGAGATTGCCGGCGACGGTGTCGTCGAGCTCGGCAGCCCGTGCGAGGATCTCGCCGGCGAACGACGGGTCGCCACCGCGGCAGCGCGCGCGGAGCAGCGCCGTTCCTTCGGCCAGGCGCCTCCGGGCTCGGCCGCGCGCCAGAACCGGCCCGTGACCGATGGGAAGCGCGAGGGTGCACTCGCGTAGGCGCCGGGCGTCGGGATCGCCGGCCGGCAGGCCGGATGTGAGCAACACGAGCTGGTCGAGGGCCAGGTCCCGCAGCGCGACCCGGAGGTCTCGATCGTCGTCGAGGCCTGAGATCGTCGCCCGACAGGCGGCGGCGAGCGCGTCCCCGTGTGCCGCTGCGACCCGCGGCGTGAAGCCGGCAGCGAGCTGTGGCCGATACCTGCTCCGCGCTTCGGGCGTCATGAAACGGATGAAGCCGTGCGGGATCAGGTGCGACCACGGGAGCGGCGGCGACGTCAGCCGGCCGGCGGCCTCGGTCAGCAGGTCTCGTCCGCGTGCGGTTCCGCGGATCGCCACGACCTGACGGCCGAGCTCGCGGTAGGTGACGACGGGTCCGTCCTGCTCGAAGCGCCTGGCGAGGTAGTCCCGATCGGCCCACGCGGGCGCGAGCCGACGCAGCAGCGGCCGCGGTAGATGCCGCCAGCCCATTAGCCGACGAGCTGGTGGACGCGCTCGGACGCGTCCTGGATGACCGGATCGCCGTGTCCCACGCCCACGATGCTCGCGTCGAGGCTCGCGAGCCGGCGGATCGACTCGCGGTGCTGCTCGATGTTGAGGTTGAACGCCGGCCAGCCCGCCTCGAAGCGGGGCCACGTCGCGATTGCGTCGCCGGCGATCACGAGGCCGCGCTCGGCCCAGTGGAAGCCGAGGTGGCCCGGCGAATGGCCGGGTAGGTGCAGCACCTCGAGCGGGCCGATCGAGGCCCCGTCCGACACCGACTCGTCGATCGGGCACGGTGCGTGCTTCGGCCGGCCGAGGAAGATCCCGACCTGGAACGGATAGGTGCGGAACGGACGCGTCGGCTTGAGGCCGACCGACTGCGCCACCCGCTCACCCGCGACGATGTCCGCTTCCCAGGCGTGCGCGAGCACCGTCGCTCCCGTCGCCCGCTTCAGCGCCGCGAGCCCGCCGAGGTGCGAGCGGTGAGCGTGCGTAAGGACGATCCGCTTCAGGTCGCTCGGGCTCCGGCCGAGCCGCCGGATCGCGTCGAGGACACCTGCGCCGTCCGGTTCGAAGAGCGTGTCGACGAGCGTCAGCTCGCCGCCCGTGTCCAGCAGGAACGCGCGAACGCGGCCGCCCTTCGTCCCGCCCAGACAGTGGACGCCTTCGGCGAGCTCCCTCACGAGCCCACCCGGGTCCAGGGCGCGAACGCGTTCTCGACCCCGCGCAGCGCCGGCTCGAGCTCGGGGTAGTGCCGCTTCAGCACATCGATCATCGTGCTCTCCTCGATCCAGTCGAGCCCGGCCTGGGTGTACGTCTCGGCGTTGTAGTCGCGCGTGAAGAAGCGATCGCTCTTGAGGCGGCGCGACGCCATCAGGATGAAGACGCGGAAGGCGGTGTCGCTGAAGCCGAAGCCCTTCGGCAGCGGCTCGGCGTAGAGCCCGACCATCAGGTCGACTCGCTCGACGTCGCCGTAGACCCGCTCGAGCTCCTTCGCCCACTCGGGGTTGTCGGTCAGCTCCTCGAAGCTCGTCTGCCGGCTTCAGGTGGAAGAGCCGCCGGAACTCGTTGTAGCGCGGGACACCGCGCTCGCGGACGCGGAGGATGTCTGTCGCGGCCAGGTCCATCACCGTCCCGTCGGGACGCTCGAAGTGCTGGAGGAAGCGCGGATAGTTGTGCAGCGTGATCGCGCCGGGATGCGCGATTCCGAGCGAGTAGAACGCGTTCGGCAACCCCAGCTCGTCCAGGCGCGCGCGCGTGTGCAGGGCGCCGAGCTCGCGGAAGCTCCGCTCTTCGAGCACCTCGTCGGTCTCGAGCGAGCGAAACGTGAAGTCGTCCGGCAGGAGCGGGTGCATCCGGTAGACGGCGACGAACTCCTCGGTGAGCGAGTACGGGAACGCCGTGGTGGTCGGTCGGCGAGCCGGGAATCCCGCCGAGCACCTCGTTCGAGCTGCGCTTTCCGAGCCGCTTGCCGAGGATCCCGTACCAGTTGGCGCGCATGGCGTAGCGCGTGGTCGGGTGCGCGATGATCGCCGGCGTCCACTCGACCGTGTGGATCTTCGCCATCAGGGCGGCATTGACGAGGCGGGCCCGGTCGTAGAGCTCGTCGTCGGACCAGTCCGGCTGCTCCTCGGCGAGGCGGTCGCAGATCGCGTTGTGCTCGCGGGTGAAGAGCGTGTGCAGGAGCGCGAGCCCGAGCCAGAAGTTGCCGGCGACGCCGGTGAGGTCGACGAGCGACTCGAGGTCGCGCGGGAGCTGCCCGTCGGGGTCGAGGCGGAGCTTGCCGCCCTCCTTCGAGCGAAGCGCGCTTGCGAGCTTCGCGTCGCTGCCGTAGATCTGGGAGCCGTCCCACCAGTGGGAGTCGGCGGTGACATAGGTCGGCGGCGAGCCGTCGCCGGGATGGCTGGCGTCGGGGCGCGTGCGCTGGATCCGCATCGGCCGCTCCGGCCAGTCGTCGTCCTCGGCGAGCTCGAGCTCGAACGGCTTCTCCTCGACGTTCTTCCCGTGGCTGAACCAGTCGTGCACCTCGAACTGGAGCCAGGCGCCGGCGAGGACGTTGACGATCGTCGCCGGCTTGAACTCCGTTCGCGTCAGGAGCTCCCGGCTGACGAGGCGAGGGTTCGGCTCGAGCAGCGCCGGCAGAGGCTCGGGATGCGTGCGCTCGACCGGGACGTTGCGGCCGAAGCGGGCGCCGATCGTCCCCATCGTCGGCACCGCGAGATCGTTGTAGCTGCCGTCGAGCGTCCGCGTTCGCAGATGCCTGTCGCCTTCGGGACGCGGCCGGACGGACTCGATCGTGCCGGTGTCGTGCAGGTTCAGCTGGCGCAGGCGCGTCCGCAGCCCCACGAGCGTGATCACGCCGAGCGGCCGCGGCAGGCGGTCCCAGCCGAAGCGCCGGTCGAGTGCGGCCGCTGTCGTGGTGAGCAGCTTCGAGAGGGCCATGGGTCGCGTCCTTTCGCCGGGTCGGAAGCGGTTCGAAGCGGTCCCACCGCGCCGCAGGCGCTCGTCGCGGGGCGGATACCGACACCGCCGATGAAAACAGGAGCGGCGGCGTCCGTCAATCCGCGCCGGTCAGAGCGCGACCTCGGCGTAGGCGTCCTCGAGGAGGCCGGCGATCTCGTTCCACTCGAGGTCGCGGTCGAGCCGAACTCCGAGCCAGCCGCGGTGACCGACGTAGGGCGGCACGAAGTAGCTCTCCGGGTCGGCACCGACGAGCGTCGCCTGCAGGCCCTCCTCGGCGGCGCACCAGATCGCGAAGCGTCCGTCGCCGTGATGGTCGTTCAGCACCATCGCGAACGCTCGCTTGCCCTTGAAGAAGAACGTCGGCGCGCCGTGACTGAGTCGCTCGCTCGTGTGGGGCAGCGCCAGACAGACCTCACGGATCTGGCTCAGCGCCTGGTCGGCGTTCTCGGCGTCCGACACGGCTCAGATGCCCAGCCAACGTTTGCGTCTCGGCGGCTCCTCGATCTCCTCGCCGAGCGAGCGGGCGGCCTCGAGCAGATCGTCGGCGGTGAGCGTGATCACGTCGTCGCGGTCGAGCTCGGCGAGCTCGGAGCCTTCGACAGCCGCGAGCCGGAGCGCCTGGCGGTTCAGCGCCTGCTCGAAGATCGTGCGGGCGAAGCGTGCGTTGCCGAAGCCCTCGCCGCGGCTCGCGCGGGCGAAGATCCGTTCGAGGGCTTCCTCCGCGCCCGGCCCGAGCTCGTACTCCGCGTCGGCCGCCAGCTTGCGCGTGATCGCGAGCAAATCGCCGTTCGAGTAGTCCGGGAACGTCAGCTCGCGCGCGAAGCGCGAGCGCAAACCCGGATTGGAGTCGAGGAAGCCGCGCATCAGTCGCGGGTAGCCGGCCACGATCACGACGAGGCGGTGACGGTAGTCCTCCATCCGCTTCAGCAGCGTCTCGACCGCCTCCGCGCCGAAGTCGTTCCGGCTGTCGCCCTCGCCCGGCGTGAGCGCGTAGGCCTCGTCGACGAAGAGCACACCATCGAGCGCCCGGCGGATGGCGCGGTCCGTCTTGATCGCCGTCTGACCGACGTACTGGCCGACGAGCGACGCGCGGTCGACCTCGACGAGGTGACCCTTCGCGAGCAGTCCCATCGAGCCGTACATCTCCCCGAGCAGGCGTGCGACGGTTGTCTTGCCGGTTCCCGGGTTGCCGAGGAAGACGAGATGCTGGCTCGTCGCGACCTCGGGCAGGCCGTGCTCGAGCCGCCGTGCCTGCACCTGGAGGAAGGCGACGAGCGCACGGACCTGCTCCTTCACGGTCTCGAGCCCGACGAGCGCGTCGAGCTCTGCCTGAAGCTCGGCGAGCGGCCTGGCCTCGGCTCGGGAGCCGAACCTGTCGGAGAGGATCGCCTCCACGTCCGGGCCGGCCGTGCGGCGGAGCTGCTCCCTCACGATCCGTGCGCCGGCGCGAATGTCGTCGAGTGGGTTCACGCGCGCACGGTAGCGCCGGTCGGGCGGTCAGGCGTCCTCGCGAACCAGTCCGTTCCGGCGAGCGACGATGCGCGCGACCTCGCCGATCGCGGTCGCGACGACAAGGAGCAGCGAGGCCCCGAGCCAGAAGATCATGAGCCCGCCGCCGATGCTCGCACCCTCGTCCGGCGCGACCTCGACGTCGAGCACGTAGTACGTCATCCAGCCGATCGCGCCGAGGCCGGCGGCGGCTCCCGCCGCGCGCTGCCAGACCCGTGGCAGGAAGAGCGTGCCGAACTGGAGGAAGAGGACGAGCGGCGCGACCGGAAGCGCCAGGTAGTCGAACCACGGGTCGGCGACGATCATCGCTCGGCGAGCAGCCGCCGAAGCTCGGCCACCTGCTCCTCGAGCCGGGCGACGCGCTCCTCGAGCGGACTTTGTGTCGGAGCAACACTTTCTCGTTCGGCGCTCGGCCGCCTCCTCATCACCGCCGAGAAGTTGCGCGAAGCGATCCTGGCTCTGGCCGGGGCGACGGGGTAGTTGCGCGACGAGTTCGGCGTCGATCAGCGCCTCGAGCGCCTTCTGGACGTCCTCGAGCGACGCGTACGGGTAGAGCCGCTCCACGCGCGACTTCAGCTCGCCCGGCGTCTGCGGACCGCGCAGCATCAGAACGGCGAGGAGCGCGATCTGCGACGGGACGCGTCCGAGTGCCTCGTCGAGCAGGTGCCGGTACTTGGCCGTGCGGCTGCCGGGGCCGGTTGCGAGCCGCACCCAGCCGCGGCGCGAGAGCTTCTCGAGCGCGGCGCGGACGGTCGGCTCGTCGTAGTCGACCACCGGCTCGCGGTTCGTCGCCTGGTTGCAGGCGAGCCGCAGCGAGTTCAGCGAGAGCGGGTAGACGTCCGGCGTCGTCCGCTGCTTCTCGATCAGGCAGCCGAGGACGCGAATCTCGACCGCGTCGGCATCCATCTCACTGGAGGCTAGCGCCGCATGCGAGACTGCGGCTGTGGTTCCCGAGGCTCCCCTCGAGCGCAGTGACGGCGGCCTCGTCCCCGGAGGCGAGGGCTGGTTCGTGTTGAACGCGAAGGAGGCGCGCTGGCTCGACGGCGACTTCGGCGCGTTCACGCGCTTCGAGGGCGCGAAGGCGAAGTTCCCTCAGCTCGGGATCAACATCGGCGTCCTTCAGCCCGGCCAGCCGGCGTGCATGTACCACGGCGAGGACGAGCAGGAGGACTTCCTCGTCCTCCAGGGCGAGTGCCTGCTGCTGATCGAGGGCGAGGAGCGGGCGCTCCAGGCCTGGGACTTCGTCCACTGCCCGGCGTGGACGGAGCACGTCTTCGTGGGCGCAGGAGACGGGCCGTGCGCGATCCTCGCGGTGGGAACGCGCGGGAACAAGGGAGTCATCTACCCCGAATCCGAGCTCGCACAGCGCCACGGCGCGGGAGTCGCGACGTCGACGCCGGAGCCCGACGAGGCGTACGCCGGGTTCGCAGAAGACCTGCCGGTCCTGTATCAGGAGGGCTGGCTCCCCGGCTAGTCGAGCTCGAGGCCGTTCAGGCAGACCGTCGGACGCTCACCGAGCGGCGGGCACAGGATGGTTCGAGCGGATCACGTCGTGCGGGTCGAGCATCGCCTTGATCTGACGCAACCGGTGGTAGCACGTGCTCGAGAAGAGGGTCGTCGGCTTGCGCCGGGTCTCGGCGAAGTTCAGGTAGCTGTGCTCGGCTTCCCACGGCTCGAGCGCGCTCATGAGCTGCGAGACGAAGCCGTGCACCGCGGCGCCGAGCTCGGGGGTCGGCGCGATCCCGAGCGCGTACGTGATGTACGGCGCCTCCCAGGCATCGATCGCGCCGTGGAGCGACGAGCGGCGCGCCACCGCCCCGCCGAGATGGCGGAGCTCGGCCGAGAGGATCGGGGTCCCGACGACGCGCTCGACGAAGCCGTCGATCAACTCGTCGTCGACGTCGGAGAGCATGCCACCGTCGCCCACTCCCGGAGCCGGCCCTTCCGGATCCATGTGCAGGCGGCTCAGCTCGGCGATCGGCATCGGTGCGATCGTGTCCATCACCGGCCCGAGGCCACGCAGCGGCTCGAGCAGACGGTCGCCTTCGGAGTGCTCGCCCAGCCAGATCGCCTGGACGACGACGAACGATCGGCCGCGTACCGGCTCCGGGATCTCCGGGATCGGCGGGAACTGGAGGATCCGGCCGACCGACGTCATCTCGTCCGGCAGGTCGGTCGTCCAGGCGCGCCACGCCTTCAGGATCTCCGCGGCCCGCTCGACCGGGAACCAGAGGATCCCGGCGTAGACCTCGGCAATCGGGAAGAGGTTGAACTCGATCGAGGTCACGATCGCGAAGGAGCCGCCGCCGCCACGGAGCGCCCAGAAGAGGTCGGGCTCGTTGTCGCGATCGGTGCGGAAGCGCTCGCCCGAGGCCGTGACGCCCTCGATCGCCGTGACCTGGTTCGCGCCGATCCCGTACTTGCGCGAGAGCCACGAGAGCCCGCCGCCGAGCGTGTAGCCGACGACGCCGACATCCGGGGAGGAGCCGGCGAGAGCAGCGAGGCCGTGCTCGGCGGCCGCCTCGACGACGTCGATCCAGAGCGCGCCGGCTTCGACGCGAGCGATTCGGGCCTGCGGGTCGATCTCGACGCCGCGCATCCGGGTGGTCTTGAGCAGGATCGTGCCCTCGAGGTCGCCGAGCGCCGCGGCGCCGTGCCCGGTGCCCTGAGGAGCGATCCGCAGCCCCTGCTCGTGCGCGAACGAGACCGTCGCGACCACGTCGACGGCTGACTCCGGCAGCACCACGGCAGCGGGCCGCTGGTCGACCGCCAGGTTCCACGCGCGTCGCGCCTCGTCCCAGCTCGGATCGTCGGGCCCGATCGCGTCGCCGTCCAGGTTCTCGCGCAGCGGCCGCAGATCCAATCCGGCCGCGCGCGTCTCTCTCAGCTGCTCTGTCATCTCGAAATCTCCACGTGTCGGGGGTCGAGGCAGATGGTGCTTCGACGGCACGGCTCCGCGCATCGGCCGGGTGGTCGAAATCGCGTCCGCCTCGAGGACGATCCGACCCCCTCCGAGAGAACTACGGCGCGCGGGCCGGCACGAGCGGCCGCAGCGGCTTGCTGACGATCGAGAGCGCCACGAGCGAGGCGACGAGCGCCGCGATCGCGCTCAGCGCGAAGGTCGTCGTGAACGCGGATTCCGCAGGCACGCCGCTGTCGCCGATCGTCCGCGCGGTCAAGAGGGCGGCTCCGACCTGGCCTCCCACGACCGCCCCGATCATCCGGACGACGGTGTTCATCCCGGTCGCGACTCCCATCTCGGTCGCGTCCACGTTCTCGGCGATCAGCGCAACCATCGCGGCGAAGGCGAATCCGACGCCGATCCCGAGCGCGGTGCTGGCAGCGATCACCTGCCACGGCTCGTCGTTCGCTCGCGCCAGCGCGAGCGCGGCCGCGCTGACGATCAGCATGCCGCCTGCGAGCGGCCACTTGGAGCCGAACCGTCGCCCGATCAGCCCGGCGGCGGGGCCGGAGACGAGCATCGCGAGCGACGTCGGCAGCAGAAAGAGACCGGCCTGCGTCGCGCTCGCTCCGAAGCCGTAGCCGTTCGAGGTCGGAGTCTGGACGAACGTCGGGACGAGCACGAAGCAGCTGAAGAGCGCGAACCCGGAGACCATCGTCGCCGTGTTCGTCAGCAGCACGGGTCGATGCGCGAGCATCCGCATGTCCACCATCGGCGAGGCTCGAGCGCAGCTCGACGATCACCCAGAGCGCGAAGAGGACGGCCGATCCCGCCGCGAGCGCCAGGATCGCGGGCGACGCCCAGCCCCAGTTCTCGCCCTCGGTGAGCGCGAGCATCAGCGAGATCAAGCCACCCGCGAGCAGGAGCGCTCCCGGGAAGTCCACCCGCGAGGGCGAGCGCACGGGCGACTCGGGGACGAAGCGACGGACGAGCAGGAGCGAGGCCGCCACCGGGATCGAGCCGAGGATGAAGAGCCAGCGCCAGGAGACGTGGTCGACGATGAGGCCCGAGAGGACGATCCCGAGTCCGCCGCCGACGCCGAACACGGCCGAGAGCAGGCCGATCCCCACCTTCACCCGCTCCGGCGGGAACTCGTCCCGGATGATCGCGAAGCTGAGCGGGAAGAGCGCGCCGCCGGCGCCGGAGAGGATCCGGAAGCCGATCAGCGACCAGATGCTCCACGCCGCCGCGGCGCCGATGCACCCCGCGAGGAAGAGCCCGAGGCTGACGAGCAGCAGCCGCCCCTTGCCGTACTGGTCGCCGAGGCGGCCGAGAATAGGGGTCGTGACCGCGGCCGAGACCAGGAAGCCCGTGAGCACCCAGGTCGCCCAGGCTGTGCTGGTGTCGAACTCCTCCTGGAACGTCGGCAGCGCGGGGAAGACCATCGTCTGCTGAAGCGAGAACGCGATGCCGGCGAGCGTCAGGATCCCGAGCGTGACGTTGTAATGCTGCCGCGCGGGCTCCATCAGGCCGGCGGTGCGTTGTGCGAGCCGAGGGCCAGCGCGAAAGCGCGGAGGAGCTTGCCCACCGCGAAGGCGACAGCTGCGATCGGCGTCGCGTAGAAGAGCCCATAGAGCGCGGCGGCGGCGGCACTGTCGGCCGAATCGTTCTGGGCGATGTCATACGGCTCGATCGCGTAGTCGAGCCCAGCCCAAGGCGAAAGCAGCGAGTGCGAGCAGGATCGGCCACCACGTCGTCGTCGCCGCACCGAGCGCGAAGAAGAGGGGATAGACGAGCTGGAAGCCCCAGTCGGCGCCTGGCACGAGCGCCAGCAGGAGCGAGGCGACGATCGCTGCAGCCAATCCTCGCGCGACGAGCATGCCGGGCTAGGCGCGAACGAGCGGCTTGTACTTGATCCGGTGCGGCTCGAGCGCCTCAGCGCCCCGGGTCTCTCTGACCCAGTCGGCGTACTCCTGATAGCTGCCCTCGAACCACGTCACCTGCGAGTCGCCCTCGAAGGCGAGGATGTGGGTTGCGATCCGGTCGAGGAACCAGCGATCGTGCGAGATCACGACCGCGCAGCCGGCGAAGTCGAGGAGCGCCTCCTCGAGCGCGCGCAGCGTGTCGACGTCGAGGTCGTTCGTCGGCTCGTCGAGGAGGAGCACGTTGCCGCCGGAGCGGAGCAGCTTCGCGAGGTGCACGCGGTTTCGCTCTCCGCCGGAGAGGTTGCCGACCCGCTTCTGCTGATCCGAGCCGCGGAAGTTGAACCACGAGACGTACTGGCGCGAGTTGATCTCCTTCTTGCCGAGCTCGATCGTGTCGAGGTTGCCCGAGATCTCCTTCCAGACCGTGTTCTCCGGCGTGAGTCCGGCACGCGACTGGTCCACGTAGGCGAGCTCGACGGTGTCGCCGACGGTGAGGACGCCCGATTCCACGCTCTCCTCGCCGGCGATCATCCGGAAGAGGGTCGTCTTGCCGGCGCCGTTCGGGCCGATCACGCCCACGATCCCTCCGGGCGGGAGCGAGAAGGTCAGCTCCTCGAAGAGGAGGCGATCGCCGAAGCCCTTGGCGACGTTCTTCGCATCGACGACGACGTCGCCGAGCCGCGGGCCGGCCGGGATGTGGATCTCGATCTTGTCGAGCCGGACGTTCTGCTCCTCGGCGAGCAGCTTCTCGTAGCCCTGGACGCGCGCCTTCGACTTCGCGTGGCGCGCCTTCGGGCTCATCCGCACCCATTCGAGCTCGCGCGCGAGCGTGCGGCGCCGCGCCGACTCCGTCTTCTCCTCGATCGCGAGCCGCGCCTGCTTCTGTTCCAGCCAGGAGGAGTAGTTGCCCTCGAACGGCAGCCCCTTCCCGCGGTCGAGCTCGAGGATCCAGCCGGCCACGTTGTCGAGGAAGTAGCGGTCGTGGGTGACGGCGACGACGGTGCCCTTGTACGACTCGAGGAAGCGCTCGAGCCAGGCCACGGACTCGGCGTCGAGATGGTTCGTCGGCTCGTCGAGGAGGAGCAGGTCGGGCGAGGAGAGGAGCAGGCGACAGAGCGCGACCCGGCGGCGCTCGCCGCCGGAGAGCGTCGTCACGTCGCGGTCGCCGTCGGGGAGGCGGAGCGCGTCCATCGCCCGGTCGAGCGTCGCGTCGAGGCTCCAGACGTCGTGCCGGTCGATCTGATCCTGGACCACGGCCTGCTCGGCCAGCAGGGCGTCGAAGTCGACGTCGGGCTCGGCGAAGCGCGCGGAGATCTCGTTGAAGCGGTCGAGCAGGTCGCGCATCGGGCGGACGCCGTCCTCGACGTTCTCGCGCACGTTCCTCCCCGAGTCGAGGTCGGGCTCCTGCGGAAGGAATCCGACCGTCGCGTTCGGAGCAAGCTCGGCGATCCCGCTCGACGGCTCCTCGAGCCCGGCCATGATCCGCAGCAGCGTCGACTTGCCGGCGCCGTTCGGGCCGAGCACGCCGATCTTCGCCCCAGGCAGGAACGAGAGCGAGATGTTCGCGAGCACCTGCCGGTCCGAGCCGTAGAACTTGTCGGCTCGATACATCGTGTAGACGTACTCGTTCATGTCGAGCCACGATAGCCATACGCTTCGGTGATGCCCGACCTGACCTTCGACGACTTCGAGCCGGGCCAGGTCTACGACCTCGGCGAGCGCGAGGTCACCGAGGCGGAGATCGTCGAGTTCGCGCGCCGGTGGGATCCGCAGCCGTTCCACGTCGATCCCGACGCGGCGCGGGAGTCGAGCTTCGGCGGGCTGATCGCGAGCGGCTGGCATACGGGAGCCATGTGGATGAGGCTCTACGTCGACTCGCTGCTCGGCGGCGCGGCCAGCATGGGCTCGCCCGGGATCGAGGAGCTCCGCTGGCTCGCCCCGGTTCGGCCCGGCGACACGCTGAAGGGACGGCTGACGGTCCTCGAGACGACGCCGTCCGAGCGGCGGCCCGAGCGCGGCACGATCCGGATCCGCGGCGAGATGATCAACCAGGACGACGTCATCGTGATGTCGATGGTCTCGCGCGGACTCTTCGGTCGGCAGTCGTGACGGGCTGCTGCGCCCGGCACGGGCAGGAGCAGCTCTTCGGCGACCGTTTCGCGAAGCGGGCGGCGCGCCGGTACCGGCGCAAGGGGGCCGATGCCATGGCGCGGGCGCTCGCTCGCCGCGCGGCAGCGCGCGGGCTCGAAGGCGCAACCGTGTTGGAGGTCGGCGGCGGGATCGGCCAGGTCCTGCTCGAGCTGCTGAACGGCGGAGCGAGCGCAGGCGAGGTCGTCGAGCTCGTGCCGAGCTACGAGTCGCATGCGCGGACGCTCGCCGCCGAAGCGGGCCTCGGCGAGCGCGCGACCTTCCGGACCGCCGATCTCGTCGCCGATCCCGCGGCGCGCCGCGAAGCCGACATCGTCGTCCTGAACAAGGTCGTCTGCTGCACGCCCGACGGCGTCGAGCTGGCCGGGATCGCGGCCTCGCTCGCGCGGCGAACGCTCGTGCTCAGCTTTCCGCGCGACGTCTGGTGGACTCGCTTCTTCCTGGCGGTGGGCAACGGCTTCATGCGGGCCCGGCGCCGGAGCTTCCGCGCGTTCGTCCACTCGCCCGAGGCGCTTCGGCGCGCCGCTGAGGAGCACGGCCTGACGCTTGCCTCCGAGCGCGACGGCCCGCTCTTCCGGATCGCCGCCTTCGAGCGCGCGTAACCTTCGTCACGTGTCAGAGCTCGGACTCTTTCCGCTCGGAATCGTGCTCCTGCCGACCGAGCAGATCCCGCTCCACATCTTCGAGGATCGCTACCAGGAGCTGATCGGCGAGTGCCTCGCGGACGAGCGGGAGTTCGGCCTGATCTACGCAGACGACGACGGCCTCCGTGAGGTCGGGACGCGGGCGGCAGTGACCGAGGTTCTCGATCGTTTCGACGACGGACGCATGAACGTGGTCGTCGAAGGCCGGGAGCGCTTCCGGTTGCTCGAGCTGACGGGCGGCCGAAGCTTCCAGACCGGCCTCGTCGAGCCGCTCGACGAGATCGACGATCCGGCCGAGAACGCGGATGCCGAGCGTGCGCTCGAGCTCTTCCGCAAGCTCGTCGAGCTGACCGGCGCCGAGGTCGAGGAGCCGGCTGCCGGCGGCGAGCAGCTCTCCTTCGAGCTGGCCGGCCGATTCGAGTTCGCGCCCGAGCTGAAGCAGCGGCTCCTCCAGATCACCTCCGAGCGGGAGCGCGTCAAGGTGCTCGCCGACCTGCTCGAGGGCGCGGCTCAGGCGGTCGAGCGCGAGCAGGAGATCGCCGGCCGCGCGGCCTCGAACGGCAAGGTCGATCCCCGAGGCTGAGGACGCGGCTGAGGGAGGGCATGGCGAACGCGGCCAGTACCATGGCCGACATGGCCGTCACCGCCGCCGCGAAGCTCGATGCCGAGCGCCTGCGCGCCGACTTTCCCTACCTCGAGGAGCTCCAGAACGGCCTGCCGGTCGCCTTCCTCGACTCGGCGGCCTCGGCGCAGAAGCCGCGCCAGGTCCTCGAGGCGATGACCGAGCTGTACTCGCATTCCTACGCGAACGTCCACCGTGGCGTCTATCGACTCGCCGAGCGGGCGACCGACGCGTACGAGGGCGCGCGGCTGAAGGTGGCGGCGTTCGTGAACGCGCCGTCGGAGCGCGAGGTGATCTTCACACGGCAGGCAACGGAGGCGCTCAACCTCGTCGCCTACGCCTGGGGGCTCGACAACCTCGGCCCGGGCGATCTCGTCGTCGTCAGCGAGCTCGAGCACCACTCGAACTTCGTCCCGTGGCAGTACATCGCGGGCCGCACCGGCGCCGAGTTCAGGACGATCCCGATCGACGACAACGGCGAGCTGCAACTCGAGGCGCTCGACGGGCTCGCAGCGGCCGGGCAGGTCAAGGTCGTCGCGACCGGGCTCGTCTCGAACACGCTCGGCACGATCAATCCGGTCGAGAAGCTGACGGAGTGGGCGCACGAGCAGGGCGCGATCATGGTCGTCGACGCCGCCCAAGCGGCGCCGCACCGCACGATCGACGTCCAGGCGCTCGGCTGCGACTTCCTCGCGATCTCGGCCCACAAGCTCTGCGGGCCGACCGGAGTCGGGGCGCTCTGGGGCCGCCGCGAGCTGCTCGAGAGGATGTCGCCGTTCAATCTCGGCGGCCACATGATCCGGACGGTCAGCGCAGAGGAGACGACCTGGGGCGCGCTGCCGTACAAGTTCGAGGCGGGCACCGGGCCGATCGCGGAGGCCGTCGGCTTCGGGGCGGCAATCGACTACCTGAGCGCAATCGGGCTCGATTCGATCGAGCGGCACGAGCACGAGCTGACGGAGTACGCGCTCTCTCGGCTCTCCGAGCTCGACTGGGTCGAGACCTACGGACCGCCGGTCGAGCGCCGAGCCGGAATCGTCTCGTTCAACGTCGAGGGCGTCCACCCCCACGATGTCTGTCAGATCCTCGACTGGGAGGGCGTCGCGATCCGCGGCGGCCACCACTGCACGCAGCCGCTGATGCACCGGCTCGGGGTGATCGCGACGAACCGCGCGAGCTTCTACCTCTACACCGTGCCCGAGGAGATCGACCGCCTCGTCGCCGGGCTCGAGAAGGTCAAGAAGAGCCTCGGTTGAGCTCGGAGTTCGACCAGCTCTATCGGGAAGTCATTCTCGACCACTACCGGAACCCGCGCGGGCACGGGGTGCTCGAGCACCCCGATGCGGAGGCCGAAGGTCAGAACCCGCTCTGTGGCGACGAGATCTCGATCTCGCTCGCCTTCGACGGGGACACGATCGCGGACGTCCGCTTCGAGGGGCGCGGCTGCGCGATCTCGCAGGCCGCGACGTCGATGCTCACCGAGCTCGTCGTCGGCCGCGACGCCGCGGAGGTGGCGCGCTTGCCGAAGGAGGAGCTGCTCGACGAGATCGGGATCCCACTCACGCCCGTCAGGCTCAAGTGCGCATTGCTCGGGCTCGGTGTCCTCAAGGTGGCGCTGAACAAGGGGAAGGGGACGCCGCTGCCCGAGGAGTGGACGAGCAGCGACGACCTCAGCTTTCGTTGACGGTCGACGTCTGCCCGGTCGCGGAGCTCCCGCCCGGCCACGTCAAGATCGTCTACGCCGGGCTCGTGGGGATCGGCGTCTACAACTGCGGCGGCAAGCTCTACGCGATCGAGGATCGCTGCTCGCACGACGACGGGCCGCTGGCGGAAGGCGACTGGGAGCCCGAACTCTGCGTCGCGATCTGTCCGCGGCACGGCGCCCGCTTCGACATCACGACCGGCAGCGCCCTGACCCTGCCGGCCTTCGAGCCCGTGGACACCTTTCCGGTGCGGGTCGAGGACGGCTGGGTCAAGGTCGACGTCCCTACCGAGTGACTCCCATCGCGATCGTCGCGACGTAGCTGCCGTCGGCGGCCTTCGCGAGGCGCACCTGGGAGCGGCTGCCACCGTTTCTGAAGATCGAGTCGTCTGCGTTGCGGGTCGTCCGAACGCCACGGGAGCGATACGGAGCCTTGCGGTAGACGGTGTCCGTTACCGCGTCGTTGAAGTAGAGCTGGCCCGTGTGGACGACGCTGCCGCCGATGTGCACCTTCACGTGGATGTGAACGGTGCGTCCCTGGTACCAGCCGGGATAGATCGTGGTGAACCGGGCGAGGCCCTTCGCGTCGGTCCGCTGCCCGCCGCGGAGGAACGTTCGGCTCGACGAGCCACCGCCGAAGCCGGAGTAGAGACCGGCGGCATCGCAGTGCCAGATCTCGACGAGCGCGTTCTTGACGGGCTTGCACGTCGAGGCGTCGACGACGGTCGTCCGCAGGTCGAGCCGGGCGCCCTTGTGGCCGTCCCGGATGTCTCGGCGAAGCCGGCTGTTCGCGATGTAGTAGGGGCCCTCGGTCTGCTCGGGCGTGAGGATGCAGGTGACGAGGCCGGCCGCCACGGCGGCCGGACCGACGCCCGCGGCGTCGGCCTCGTCGGCGCCTGCCACCTTCCAGCCGAGGCCGGTGGCGAGGAGGCCGCCGAGGCTGAGGAGCGAGCCTCGACGGGTGGTGCGCGTTGTCTCGGAATGATCGTTGGCGTCCATGCGGGGACGGTAACGAGCCGTCCTAAGAGGGCCGTAAGAGTTGGCGAGCGCTCCCCGAGAGCAGCCGCCGACGGAGTCGCTACACTCCGCGTACCGCGGAAAGGAGGTGGTCCGGTAGTGACAGATTCCAGTACGGGCAGTGGAGGTACTAGCGGGTAGGGGCGTGTCCCCGGTACCTGCAAGGGGAATCGTCTAGCCAGCGTGGGGGACTACGCGTTACGCGCCGCCGCTCAGAGGAAGCGGCCCGGAACGCCCCTACTACTCCAAGCTAGTCACCGGTCTCGGGGGTCCTGCAAAGGGCCCCCGATTCGTTTCTCGGGACGGCTCAGGTCGCGCGGCGGAGCTGCTCGTCGAGAGGGACGAGCGGGAGCCCGAAGGTCTTGACGGCGTCCTCGTTCGTGACGACGTTGTCGGGGGCCTGGAGCATCTTCAGCTGGTCGCGCGTGACGGGCGGGTTCGGCAGGCGCTCGAGGATCGCGGCCTGCAGCCGCATCAACCCGAACGGAAGGTGGATGGAAGGGCGCTTCGTGCCGAGGCTCTCCTTCAGCCGCGCCCAGAACTCGTTCCAGCTGACGACGTCCGGGCCGCCGAGCTCGAACGTGCGGTTCGCCGCCTCCGCCTTGTCGATCGAGGCGGCGAAGTAGGCGGCGACGTCCTCGACCCAGATCGGCTGGATCTGCTGGGTGCCAGGCCCGGGAATCGGGGTCACCGGCGCCAGCTTCGCGATCTTCCGGAACTGGGCGAGCGCACCGCCGTCCTCGGCGAAGATGAAGCTCGGCCGGAAGATCACGTGCTCGAGCCCTGACGACTTCACGGTCTGCTCCATCTCCCACTTCGACCGGTAGTAGGGAACGAGCTCCTTCGTCTCCTCCGTCGTGCCGAGCGCGGACATGAGCACGAATCTGCGTACCCCGGCGGCGCTCGCAGCGGCCACGAGATCGCGCGTCCCGCGCGTCATCACCCGCTCGAACTCCGCCGGCTTGCCCGTGAGGATCGCGACGAGGTGAACGACTGCGTCGCAGCCCTCGACCGCGCGCTCGAGGCTGGCGGCGTCCGTCATGTCGCCGACGGCGAGCTCGCAGCCCCAGGTGGCGAGCCGGGTCGTGTCGGTTTCCTCGCGTACGAGCACGCGTACCTGTCGGCCCTCGGCTCGAAGCGCGTGGACGATGTGAGGGCCGACGAAGCCGGTTGCGCCGGTGACGAGGATCATTCGAAGTTCTTCCAGTAGCGGGACGGCGTCGGCCCCTTCTGCCCCTGGTACTTGGAGCCCAATCCTCCCGAGCCGTAGGGGTGCTCTGCCGCCTCGCTCATCTGGACGAAGGAGACCTGGCCGATCTTCATCCCGTGATAGATCGTGATCGGGAGATTGGCCACGTTCGACAGCTCCAGCGTGACGTGACCGTCCCATCCGGGATCGATGAAGCCGGCGGTCGAGTGGATCAGGAGGCCGAGTCGTCCGAGCGAGCTCTTCCCCTCGAGCCGGGCGACGAGGTCGTCGGGCAGCCGGATCCTCTCCAGCGTCGACCCGAGCACGAACTCGCCCGGGTGGAGGATGAACGGCGTCTCGTCATCGATCTCGACGAGCTCGGTCAGCTCCTCCTGCGCCTGCTTGACGTCGATGTACGGATAGCGCGAGTTGCGGAAGACCCGGAAGTAGCGGTCGACGCGAACGTCGACGCTCGACGGTTGCAGCAGCGACTCGTCGTACGGATCGATCCCGATTCGGCCTTCGGCGAGTTGGCGGCGGATCGTCCGGTCGGAGAGCACCACGGCGCGATTCTACGGCGAGCCGGAGCACGAACCGCCCGGAACGCGTACCGTTCCCGCGCCCGTGTCGATGCTGTTCGAACCGCTGGAACCGAACGAGCGCTTTCGTGCGCGACGCGAGGCCGCGCGCCGGCGGCAGCGGCGACGCAGGTCGATCGCGGTCGCGCTGCTCCTCACCTGCCTCCTCGGGCTCGCGGCCGGAGCGAAGGTGATCACGGGTGCCGAGCAAGGCGTCCAGGCGGCCGCCCCGGCCACGGCGAAGCCCGTGGCGAAGCCGAAGCCGGTCGCGCTCGAGCCGCGGCCGCTCCCACGGGAGGTGCGCGGCGTCCACGTGACGATGGCGCTCGCGTCGCTCGACGGGAAGCTGAAGGAGTACCTCGACCTGACTCGCGAGGGCCTGAACACGATCGAGCTCGACATCAAGGACGAGAACGGCGAGGTCGGGTTCGTCGCCTCCGCGGTCCCGCTCGCGACGAAGGTCGGTGCGGCACGCCCGTATTACAAGCCGCGCCAGGTGGCCAAGGCCGCGCATGCACGTGGCATCTACCTGATCGGCCGAGTCGTGATGTTCGAGGATCCGCGGCTTTCCGAGGGCAGACCGGACCTCGCGATCAAGACGCCGGGCGGCGCCGTCTGGCGCAACGACGCCGGGCTCGGCTGGACGAACCCGTACGACCGGCGGGTCTGGGACTACAACGTCTCGATCGCCGAGGTGGCGGCGCGCGCCGGCTTCGACGAGATCCAGTTCGACTACGTGCGCTTCCCGACCGACGGCGACATCGAGGGGATCGTCTATCCCGGGAAGACCGCGACGCCGCCGGCGTGGGTGATCGCCGAGTTCGTCCACTACGCCTCGAAGCGGCTGAAGCCGCTCGGCGTGCGCGTCTCGACCGACGTCTTCGGGCTCGCGGCGACGCGCGACCTCGGGATCGGGCAGCTCCCGAAGCGGATCTCGAAGTACGTCGACGCTGTCTACCCGATGGTCTACCCGTCGCACTATGGGCCCGGCGAGTACGGGCTCGACGATCCGAATGCCGCGCCCGGCGAGACCGTCCAGTTCTCGCTGTCGCACTTCCGGCGCGAGCTCCGGGCGAGCAAGGCGGAGCTGATCCCGTGGCTGCAGGACTTCTCCTACGGCCGCACCTACGGGCTCGCGGACGTGCAGGCCCAGATCGCCGCCGCCCGGAAGCAGGGCGCGCGCGGCTACCTGCTCTGGAACGCGGCGGGTGTCTACACGCCCGGCGCGCTCGCTCCGGCCGCAGGCTAGGAGAACGAGCTAGGGCGCGAGTCGCTCGGAGCGCCAGCCGGCGCCTTCGCGGACGTAGCGCACGCGGTCGTGGAGACGATCGTCGCCGTGCTGCCAGAACTCGTACGACTCGGGACGGAGCCGGTAGCCGCCCCAGTGCTCGGGAAGGGGAACCTCGGTTCCCTCGAAGCGCGCTCGTGCCTCCTCGACGAGTCGTGTGAGCTCTGCGCGGTCGGCAATCGCCCGGCTCTGGGGCGACGCCCACGCCGCGAGCTTGCTTCCGCGGGGTCTGGTCGCGAAATACCCGGCCGCTTCCTCGCGGGTAGCAGGCTTGATGGGGCCCTCGATCCGCACTTGGCGGCCGAGCGCCTGCCAGTACACGAGGAGCGCCGCGTGCGGATTCGCCGCGAGCTCATCGGCCTTACGGCTGCTGAGGTTCGTGTAGAAGCCGAAGCCCTCCACGTCGGCGTGCTTGAGGAGCACCATTCGCACCGACGGCCGCCCGGCGAGGGTCGCGGTCGCGAGCGCCACCGCTTCCGGGGCAACGACTCCAGCAGCGGCTGCATCCGCGAACCAGGCCTCGAACTGGAGCAACGGATCGGGAGCGCCCATCACTGAATCGACTGTATTCATGTATGCAACAGTCCGGCTCCTGAGCTATCCTGCGGCCGTGGCGACGACGCGCACGATAGAGCTGAGAACGGCTGTCCCCGGGCCGCGGTCGCAGGCGATCCTCGAGCGGAAGCAGGCCGTGATCGCGAACGCGAAGTCGATCGTGCTGCCCCTGGTGGCGCACGAGGGCCGTGGCGCGACGCTCACCGACGTCGACGGCAACGTCTTCATCGACTTCACCGGCGGGGTCGGCTGCCTGAACACAGGCCACTCGCATCCGCGCGTCGTCGAGGCGGCGCAGGAGCAGCTCGGCCGGTTCGCCCACACCGATTTCACGGTCGTCCCCTACGAGCCCTACGTTGAGCTCGCGGAGAAGCTGATTGCCCGCGCGCCGTTCACCGGTCCGGCGAAGGCCGCGTTCTTCAACGCGGGCACCGAGGCCGTCGAGAACGCGGTCAAGTTCGCCCGGCTCTACACGGGCAGGCCGGCCGTGATCGCGTTCGAGGGCGCGTTCCACGGTCGCACCCTGCTCTCGATGACGCTCACCTCGAGGCCGCATCCCTACAAGCTCGGGATGGGCCCGCTGGCGCCCGAGGTCTACCGGGCGCCGTTCCCGCAGGCCTATCGCGGGCCGGACACGGAGACGGCGCTCGACGAGCTGCGGCGGCTCTTCGTCACCCAGGTCGCCGCCGCGCAGGTCGCGGCGATCATCGTCGAGCCGCAGCAGGGCGAGGGCGGCTTCCATCCGGCACCCAACGAGTACCTCGTCGCGCTGCGAGCGCTCTGCGACGAGCACGGGATCCTCCTGATCGCGGACGAGGTGCAGACCGGCTTCGCCCGGACCGGCAGGTTCTTCGCGATCGAGCACTCCGGGGTCGAGCCGGATCTGCTCGTCGTCGCCAAGTCGATCGCAGCCGGCCTGCCGCTCTCGGGCGTGCTCGGCAAGGCCGAGATCATGGACGCGGCGCACGACGGGGCGGTTGGTGGCACCTACGTCGGCAACCCGGTCGCGCAGGCCGCAGCGCTCGCCGTCCTCGACGTGATCGACGACGAGGGACTCGTCGAGCGGGCGAACACGATCGGCGAGACGATGCGCGCTCGGATGCTCGCCTGGCAGGAACGCTTTCCCGCGATCGGCGACGTACGCGGCTGGGGCGCGATGCTCGCGCTCGAGCTCGTCGAGGATCGCGCGACGAAGGCGCCGGCCCCGGCGCTTGCACAAGCGGTGATCGACGAGGCGCTCCAGCGCGGCCTGCTCCTGCTCAAAGCCGGCACGTACGGGAACTGCATCCGGGTTCTCTGCCCGCTCGTGATCACGGACGCCGAGCTCGACGAGGCGCTGGCGGTCTGGGAAGAGGCACTCGCCGCGACCCTCTAGCGCACCGTTCCGCGAGCAGGGGAACGGTACCGTGGCGCCCGTGGAGGAACGGATCGCGGAGCGCTACGAGCTCAGGAACGCCGTCGGCAAGGGCGGGATGTCGACGGTCTACTGCGCGTACGACACGCAACTCGAGCGCAACGTCGCGCTGAAGATCCTTCACGAGCATTTCAGCGAGGACGACGACTACGTCGCCCGCTTCCGGCACGAGGCTCGTGCCGCCGCCCAGCTCTCGCATCCCGGAATCGTCACCGTGATCGACCGCGGCGAGGCGGACGGCCGTCAGTTCATCGTCTTCGAGTTCGTGGAGGGCGAGACGTTGAAGGATCTCGTCGTCCGGGGCGGGCCGATGCCGATCCGGCGCGTGCTCGACGTGGGTTTGCAGGTCGGACGCGCGCTCGCCTTCGCTCACCAGCAGGGTCTGATCCACCGCGACGTGAAGCCGCAGAACGTGCTCATGAACGGCGACGGGCGGGCCAAGGTGACCGATTTCGGAATCGCCCGCTCGCTCGAGGCGGTCGGCGGCCGCACGGAGACCGGCACCGTGCTCGGCACGAGCCACTACATCGCGCCCGAGCAGGCGCGAGGCGAGCGCGTCGACGCCCAGACGGACGTCTACTCCTTCGGGGTCGTGCTCTACGAGCTGCTCGCCGGGGAGGTGCCGTACGCGGGCGACAACTTCCTCACGGTCGCGTTGCAGCACGTCAACGAACCGGTTCCGAGCGTTCTCGCCGCACGACCGGAGGCGCCGCTCCGTCTCGTGGCGCTCGTCGAGCGGTGCCTCGCAAAGAGCTCGAGCGACCGTCCCGGCTCGATGGAGGATGTCGTCGGCGAGCTGGAGGCGTGTCTCGCCGAGCTCGATAGCCCGGACACCGAGGCCACGATGATCGTGAGGGCGCCGGTTGCGCAGACCTCCCAGCCCGAGCGAACGCGCTCCCGCTCGCGCCGGGTCTCGACCCGCACGCTCGCGATGGTCGGGTTGGCGCTCGCCCTCCTGGCCGCCGCTGTTCTCGGAGTCGTGCTCCTGCGCGACGACGAGGGTCGAGACGCGACGACCTCGGGCGGGGGCGAGCCCGTGAGCCTTCGGGGTGTCGCGTCCTTCGACCCCGACGGCGGAGACGGCGAGCACGACGACGAAGCCGGCCTCGCCACCGACGGCGATCTCTCCACCTTCTGGCGAACCGAGCGCTACGACGCCCAGCTCAGCCTGATCAAGTCCGGGGTCGGTCTCGTGCTCGCGACCGGCGGCTCCACGGTCGAGACGCTGACGGTGACGACCGATACCCCCGGCTTCACGGCCGAGATCCGCGCCGGCGACTCCCGCACGTCGTTCGGCGATCCGATCTCGGCCGCGCAGACGGTCGCCCGAAGGACGACCTTCGAGCTCGACGACACCGACGCGCGCTTTCTCGTCCTCTGGATCACCGAGCTCGCCTCGGGGAGCGCCCACGTCAACGAGGTGACGGCGGCAGGCTGATTGCGATCGCGGGCCGCCGAGCCACCCGCAGCGATGACTCGGCGGCCCGGCGAATCGCCTGTTCAGCGAAGCGAGATCGCGACCTGCTCCAGCAGGTCCATCGCGTCCTGCATGCCTGCCTCCATCCCGGAATCGATGTGCGCGTCGCGGCCCTCCTTGGTGGCGTGCTGCACGAGGACCGTGAGGGTGGTGCGCCCATCCGCCTCGGCGAGAGTCAGGGTGTTCAGCGCCGCGTTCTCCTCGGCGTCGGGAATCCCCTCGTAGACCTCCGTCGAGACGAGCCGCTCGTTCGGGACGATCTCGCGGTACTCGCCATGGAAGGCGACCTCGAAGCCGCCGTCCGCCACCATCACGTAGCGCCACATGCCGCCGACCCGCAGGTCGATCTCACACGTCGTCATCTCGCCGCGCCGGGCGGTCCACCAGCGCCTGACCAGCTCGGGCGTCGTCCACGCCTTGTAGACCAGGTGCTTTGGCGCGGCGAACTCGCGCGTGATCAGGATCTGGTCGTCCGCGGGGAGCGTCACCTTCGCCGTACCGCTACTCGTCATCGTCTCCATCTCCTGCCTCCTTCTGTTTGAGTTCCTCCAACACGGCATCGAGCCGGTCGAACCGCTCCGTCCACGAACGCTCGTAGCCCTTGACCCAGTCGTGAATCGGCTTGAGCGCCTCACCGTTCAGCCGGTAGACGCGCCGGCGTCCGTCCTCGCGGACGTCCACCGCGCCTACTTCCCGGAGCACCCGAAGATGCTTGGACACCTGCGGCTGAGCCAGCCCGAGCAGGTCGACGAGGTCGTTCACGGGCCGTTCCCCGCCGGCCAAGACGTCCAGGATCTGCCGCCGTCGAGGCTCGGCGACCGCGTTGAACGCATCCGCCGTCGTCGCTGCTCGTGCCATGAACCAATCGTATACCCATATAAGAATATGTCAAGCTCGGATCGAAGAGTCGTCCCGGTCCGGGCCGCAGATTGCGGCTCGGCGGGGGCTGTGGTATCTCCGGGGCTGAGGACGGTGCCGGAGACGACGACATGGGCGGGCGGAACGATCGTCGGGCGCGAGGCCGAGCTCGACACCCTGCGTCGCTTCCTGCAACGCGAAGCGGGCCCGCGCGCCCTCGTTCTCGCGGGTGCGCCGGGTTTCGGGAAGACGAAGCTCTGGGAGGCCGGCGTCGCTGCCGCTCGCGACCAGGGCCTGCGCGTTCTCTCGGCTCGGGCGAGCGACGCCGAGGCTCAGCTCTCGTTCGCGGCGCTGATCGACCTCTTCGACGGCGTCGGGAGCGAGGAGCTGGGGGCTCTGCCCGCTCCGCAGCTCGAGGCGCTCGAGGTGGCGCTGCTCCGTGCCGCCCCGACGGGGCCGCCCCCGGAGGCGCAGGCAATCGCGGTCGGCTTCCTCGGCGCGCTGCGCGCCCTGGCTGCGACGGCGCCGCTGCTCGTTGCGATCGACGACCTCCAGTGGCTCGATCCGCCCTCCGCCGACGCGCTCTCGTACGCTGCGCGACGGCTCGACGAGAGCCCCGTCCGCGTGCTGCTCGCGAAGCGCGCAGGGACGTCGTCCCCCCTCGAGGAGGCGCTCGAGCCGGGTGGGCTCGAAACCCTGCACATCGGTCCGCTGAGCCTCGGTGCGACGCGGCGCATCCTGCTCGGGCGGCTCGGATTGACGCTGCCGAGGCATCTCCTCCGCCGGATCTTCGATTCCACCCTCGGGAATCCGCTGTTCGCGCTCGAGATGGGACGCCAGCTCGTCGACTCCGGGTTGCCGGCGATCGGCGACGACCTGCCCGTTCCGGACGCGGTCGAGGATCTCCTCGGCACGCGGGTGGCGGCCCTGCCCGGCGACGTGCGGAGGCTGCTCCTCGCCGTCGGGTTGAGCCCGAACCTTCGCCTGGGCCAACTCTCCGCGCTCACCGACCCCGACACGCTCGATCTCGCCGTCGAGGCGGGAGTCCTCGTCGTGGACGGCGAGCAGGTTCGGGCCTCGCACCCTCTCCTCGTCGCGGCCGCGACTCGCCATGCTCGCGCGGCCGAGCGCCGAGAGCTTCATCGCGAGCTCGCGGAGGTCTTCTCCGCCGGAGAGCTGCGCACGCGCCACCTGGCTCTGGCCGCTGCGGAAGCTGACGCGGCTCTCGCCGTGACCGTCGCCGCCGCTGCGACGAGTGCGGCGGCGCGCGGGGCGCCGCAGGCGGCCGTCGAGCTGGCCGAGCATGCCCTCCGGCTGACGCCGCAGGCTGATGACGCTCGCCACGAGCGCCTGCTCGAGCTGACGGGCTACCTGGAGGTCGCGGGCGAGAAGCAGCGGATCACGACGCTGCTCGAGCCGGCGGTTCTCTCGCTTCCTCCCGGGGCCGCCCGCGTGCGGGCTTACCTGCTCCTCACGAGCGGCGAGATCCAGGGAAACGACACGATCCAGACGTATCTGGAGCGGGCGCTGGCCGAGAGCGGCGACGACACCTCGGCGCGCGCGTCCGTGCTCGCCGCGATGACCGAGAACGTCGCGGCCGTGAGGGTGGAGCGGATCGCCGAGACGGAGACATGGGCGCTCGAGGCGCTGCCTGCGACTCCGGGCGCGGAGCCCCGGCTCGAGCGGCACGCGCTCTTCGGGCTCGCCTGGACGCGCAGCCTCCAGGGGCGGCCAATCGACGACCTCTGCGAGCGGTTCCGGACCGCCTCGCCTGCGCCCTCTTACATCGCCGGCTCGCCGGAGCGCGTCGCCGGCCAACGCCTCGTCTGGCGCGGTGAGCTCGACGAGGCGCGGGTGGCCCTGACCCGGCTCCTGGCCGCCGCCGACGAGCGGGGCGAGCCCTCCTCGTATGCGCTGCAACGGCTGCACGTCTGCGAGCTGGAGTTGCGCGCCGGCAGGTGGGACGCAGCCGAGCGCCTCCTGGATGAATGGGAGGAGTCCGCCGACCGGGAGCTGCTCCACTGGCCGATGTACGAGCGCTGCCGCGCCCTGCATGCCTCGGGACGAGGACTCGTCGACGAGGCGCGGCGCTGGGGTGAGGAGGCGAAGGCGCGCGCGGAGGCGACCGGGGTCCGGTGGGATCAGCTCGAGGCGCTGCGAGCGCTCGGGACCGCCGAGCTCCTCGCGCGCGAGCCGGGGCGCGCGGCCGAGCACCTGCGTGCGGTCTGGGCCCACACGGAGCGCGAGGGAATCCGCGATCCCGGCGCCTTCCCCGTCGCCCCCGAGCTCGTCGAGGCGCTTGTCGAGCTCGGAGATCTCGGCGAGGCGCTGGCGATCACGCACCGGATCGAGGAGCTCGCCCGCGAGCAGGAGCATCCCTGGGGGTCTGCGACCGGCCGGCGCTGCGCGGCGCTCGTTCAGCTCGACCGGGGGTATGACGACGACGCCGTCGCGCTGCTCGAGCGGGCCGGGGGCGAGTTTGCGCGGCTCGGGCTCGCGTTCGACGAGGCGCGGTCGCTCCTGAGCGCCGGCCGAGCGCAGCGGCGGGCGAGGAAGTGGGGTGCCGCGCGGGAGACGCTGGACCGAGCCGCGGCCCGCTTCGATGAGCTCCGCTCACCGGGCTGGGCCGACGCCGCTCGCGCCGAGCTCTCCCGCGTCGGCGCCCGGCGCACGCAGGGAGCCGGCGAGCTGACCCCGACGGAGCGTCGTGTCGCCGAGCTCGCTGCGACGGGGCTCGCCAACAAGGAGATCGCGCAGGAGCTCGTCGTCACGGTCAACACGGTCGAGTTCCACCTCTCGAACACGTACGCGAAGCTCGGCATTCGCGGGCGCGCCCAGCTCGCCGGTCGGCTCGAGCCCATCGAGTAGCGCGCGACAGAGGCTCGGGGTGCGGAAAACCGTACTGGGGTCGCGGAAAACCGCCCTAGGGTCGGTAGGCCCCAAAGACTGGGGGCTTCCGGAGTTTCGGGGAGGGGGCCGCCGGCTTACCGTCGTTGCATGACCGAATTCCTCATCGAGCTCTACCTCTCGGGCTCAGATCCCACCGCTGTAGCGAGTACCTCCCAGCGCGCGCGGCGCGCCGCCGTCGAGCTGACCTCCGACGGCACTCAGGTTCGCTTCCTGCGGTCGATCTTCGTGCCCGCCGACGAGACATGCCTGCTCCTGTACGAGGCCGAGTCGCTCGAGGCCGTCAGCGTGGCCGCCCGCCGCGCCGGGCTCGCCTACGACCACCTCGCCGAGACCGCCCCGTCCAGCGAATCCTGGCGGGAACCCGACAACGAGAAGGGAACCGAGATGACAGACACACTCGCAGCACCGGCTCCAGACCTGGAGGCGATCAAGCAGCGGCAGCAGCAGGCCTGGTCGAGCGGCGACTTCGCCGTCGTCGCGACCAAGATCCAGATCGTCGCCGAGCAGCTCTGCGATGCCGCCGACCTCCACGCCGGCTGGCGCGTCCTCGACGTCGCCACCGGCAGCGGCAACGCGGCGATCGCGGCCGCGCGGCTCGGCTGCGCGGCCGTCGGCGTCGACTACGTGCCGGCGTTGCTCGCCAAGGGCCGCGAGCGCGCGGCCGTCGAGGGCCTCGAGGTCGAGCTGGTCGAGGGCGACGCCGAGGCACTGCCGTTCCCGGATGCCTCCTTCGATGCCGTCACCTCCGTCTTCGGCTCGATGTTCGCGCCCGACCACGACCAGGCGGCCGCGGAGCTCCTCCGGGTCTGCCGTCCGGGCGGCACGATCGCCCTCGTGAGCTGGACGCCGACAGGCTTCATCGGCGATCTCTTCCGCACGACCGCCGCGCACGTGCCGCCGCCGGCAGGTGTGGCCTCGCCGATGCTCTGGGGGACGGAGGCCCATCTCCGCGAGCTCTTCGGCGACGGGATCGCCTCGCTCGAGGTCACGGAGCGCACGTACACCTGGCGCTTCACGTCGGCGGAGGGCATGGTCGCCTTCTTCCGCGAGTGGTACGGCCCGACCCTGAAGGCGTTCGCGGCCCTCGACGAGGCCGGACAGGAGGCGCTCGAGCGCGACCTCGTCGAGCTCGCACGCCGATCCGACCGGCTCGGAGGCGACGCGATCGCGATCCCTGCGACCTACACCGAGTCCATTGCGGTCACCCGCTGAGATGGACGCGACCTCGAGACAGCCCGGTGCGGGATCGGCGGCGGTCGTCGGCGCCGGGCTGCTCGCGGTCCTCCTGCCCCTGGTGGGACTCGTCTCGCTGCTCCTTCGCTCGCAGCTCGACCCCCAGTTCCACAATCACCAGGCGCACTTCGTGATCTTCGGCCTCGCGGGCGGGATCGCGTTCACGCTCGGCTATGCGGCGGGGGAGGCGGCCAAGCGGCGCGGAGACGCGCGCGTCCTGCTCCTCTCGCTGGCGTTCATGGCGACGGGCGGCTTCATGGGCCTGCACGCCTTCGGGACGCAGGGCGTCCTCTTCGCGGAGAGCCGGGCCGGCTTCCAGATCGCGATCCCGATCGGCCTGCTCGTGAGCGCCTTCTTCGCAGCCGCGTCGGCGTTCGTCGACGTGCATCCGGGGCTCGCGCCACTCGTGATTCGCAAACGCGAAACGCTCCGTGGAGCGGTGCTGCTCGTCATGGCCGTCTGGTTTCTCTGGACACTCGCGAACCTGCCGCCGCTCCGCGGGCCGAACAGCGAAGCGGCGACCGGCTCCGTCCTCGGCGGGCTGGCGCTCGTCGGCACGATCGTCTACGCGGTCAGCGCCGTTCGGTACTGGCACCTCTTCCGGCACGGGCCGAAGCTCCTCCCGACCGCGGTGATCGCCTGCTTCCTCCTGCTCTCCGAGGCGATGATCGGGGTTGCGGTCACGGGCGAGCGGAAGTGGCACGCGAGCTGGTGGGAATGGCACTGTCTGATCCTCCTCGCCTACCTGATCATCGGCTTCGCGGCCCGTCACGAATGGCGCGACGAGCGCTTCCGGGCTCTCTATCTGCCGACGACCCGCGAGCGGCGTCAGGAGGTGAGCGTCCTCTTCGGCGACCTCGTCGGCTTCACGAGCTTCTCCGAACGGTCGACGCCGGCCGAGGTGGCAACCGTGCTCAACGCCTACTGGGGTACCGCCGCGCCGCTTCTCACCCGTCGGTTCGGCGGGGAGGTCGAGAAGTTCATCGGCGACGGGATCGTCGCGACCTTCAACAGTCGTGGCGACCAGCCGGACCACGCGCTCCGGGCGTCGCGTGCCGCGCTCGCGCTCCAGCGCGACGTCGAGGCGCTCGTCGCGTCGCATCCGGACTGGCCCCGGCTACGAATCGGCATCAACAGCGGCGACGCCATGCTCCGCGAGGTCGGCGGAGCCGGCCACGTCGCCTACACGCTGCTCGGCGACACGATCAACACCGGCTCCCGGCTGGAGAGCCTCGCTCCTCCAGGTGGCGTCCTGATCGGCGCGAAGACCTACGACGAGCTGCCGAACGGCGCCCTCGTCGAAGCCCGAACCGGGCTGCAGCTCAAAGGCAAGGAGAACCTCCTCAACGCCTACGTCCTGCACGCGCTCGAGTGAGGAGGGTCGCGAGCGTTCGGCGCGTCAGTACTCGAGCCCGCGCCGGCGCTCGTGCCGGTCGAGCGCGAGCGAGATCAGCCGGTCGAGGAGCTCCACGTACGGGATCCCCGAGGCCTCGAAGAGCCGCGCGTAGACGCTCGTCTCGGTGAAGCCCGGAATCGTGTTCAGCTCGTTCACGACCACCTCGCCGTCCTCGCGGACGAAGAAGTCCACCCGCGCCATTCCCTCGCACTCGGTCGCGAGGAACGACTCGACCGCCAGCTCCTGCACGCGCGCCGCGGTCGCGTCCGGAATGCGAGCGGGCACGACGATGTCCGAGCCGCCGGCGGCGTACTTCGCGTCGTAGTCGTACCACTCGGCGTGCGGGACGATCTCGCCGACGACCGATGCGAGCGGGGCCGGCGTCACGTTGCCGAGCACTCCGCACTCGACCTCCGTTCCGGACACGAACTCCTCCACCAGCACCTTCTCGTCGTGGCGACGCGCGAGCGCGACGGCCGCTTCGAGCTCGGCCTCGTCATGCGCCTTGGAGATCCCGACCGACGAGCCGAGCCGCGCCGGCTTGACGAAGACCGGGTAGCCGAACGGGTTCTCGACCGGATCGCCGAGCCGGAGGGTCACGTTCTGCGCCACCGGGATCCCGCGGTCGCGGAGCACCGCCTTGAAGAGATCCTTGTCCATGCACAGCGCCGAAGCGGCGACGCCCGCGCCGACGTACGGAACCCCGGCCAGCTCGAGCAGCCCCTGGACGGTGCCGTCCTCTCCGAACGGGCCGTGCAGGATCGGCAGGACGACGTCGACCGAGCCCAATGCTTGCGCAGGTGTGCTGGGCGCTTGCGCGGGCGAGCTCGACTCGGCGAGCACCGGCAGCGTCTCGATCGGACTTCGTGTCGGAGGAACGCCTTCCCCCAGCTCCCAGTGTCCCTCTCGGCCGATCTCGATCTCGACCACGTCGTAGCGGCTCGGGTCGAGGGCGCCGAGAACGGAGCGCGCCGACGCGAGCGAGATCTCGTGCTCGCTGGAGCGGCCGCCGGCCAGCACAGCCACGCGGATTCGTCGGCTCACGGGTCGAGCGGCGCTGGGTCGATCGGCGCTGGGTCGAGCGGCACGGTGTCCGTCGGCCCGGTATCCGCCGGGACGGTGTCCGTCGGCGGCGGCGGCTCGACCAACCGGCCGACGAAGATCGTCACGGTCGTGCCGGGCTTGGCCTCCTGCCCGCCGGGTGGATCCTGGGAGATCACGTTCCCGTCCGAGAGCGGATCCTCGGTGTCCTGCGGCACGACGCGGACCCGGAAGCCCGAGCCCTCGAGCTGGCTCCGCGCCTGATCCTCCTGCTGGCTCGTGACGTCCGGAATCGCCGAGGTCGTCGGCCCTTCGGAGACCTGGAGCGTGATCGTCGAGCCCTTGGCGCGCGACGCGCCGGCGTCGGGATCCTGCCCGACCACGATCCCGGCGGGCTCGTCCGACTCGACGTTCGTGCGGGCGACCCCGAACCCGATCCCCTGCAGCTGCGAGGCGGCCGACTCGTAGGCGACCCCGATCACGCTCGGAACCGAGATCGGCTTCGGCCCGATCGAGACGTTGATCCGCACGGTCGAGCCCTCGACGAGCACCGTTCCCGCCCTCGGCGCCTGCGCTGTGACCGTGTTCGCCGGCCTCTCGGAGTTGATCTCCACCACCCGCGGCGTCAGGCCGGCATCGCGCAGGGCCACGACGGCGTCGTCGCGACGGCTCCCGACGACCCCGGGCACCCGCACCTTCGGCTTCCCGGTGGAGACGACGATCGTGACGAAGTTGCCCTTCTCGATCCGGTTCGGCGGCTCCGGATCCTGCTCGGCGACGATCCCGATCGGCGTGTCCGAGCGCGCCTCGCGGCGGACGTTCGCCTGCAGCCCTTCCGCCTCGATCTGGGCGACCGCCAGCGACTCGATGATCCCCTCCACGTCCGGAACCGTCACCGGCTCCGCCGCGCTGAACTGCTCCTGAAGCTGCTGGTAGCCGAAGTAGCCGCCGACGACCGCCAGGCCGAGTGCGAGCACCGCCAGCAGCCACGGCCAGAGCGAGCGGCGGCGCCGCGTCTCGTCGTACTCGTAGTAACGACCGGGGGTGTACGCGGTCGTCGTCTGGGCAGGGCGGATCGTCGTCTGGGCGTCGACGTCGTCGCGCGAGAGCACGGTGGTCGCGGCCTCAGCGGTCTCGGCCGAGACGCCGATTCCGCGACCGATCCGCTCCAGGTCGGAGTTCATCTCCTCGGCCGAGTGGTAGCGCTCGGACGGATCCTTCGCGAGCGCGCGGAGGATCACGTAGTCGAGGTCGCGTGGGATCTCCGGCCGGCGAGTCGACGGCGCGGCCGGTGTCTGCGAGAGATGCTTCATCGCGATCTCGACGGGGGTGTCGCCGTTGAACGGAACCGAGCCCGTGAGGAGCTCGTACAGCACGATGCCCGTCGAGTAGAGGTCGGAGGTCTGGTCGACGGGCGCGCCTCTCGCCTGCTCCGGCGAGAGGTACTGCGCCGTCCCGATGATCGAGCCCGCCTCCGTCATCTGGCTCGTGCCGGCGCGCGCGATCCCGAAATCCATCACCTTGACCCGGCCGTCGCTGTCGACGATCACGTTGTGCGGCTTGATGTCGCGATGGACGATCCCGCTGCGGTGCGCGAAGCGCAGGGCCGAGAGGATCTGGCGCGAGTAGTCGATCGCGATCCCGATCGGGGAGGGGCCGCGCGCGACGATCAGCTCCTTCAGCGTCCGCCCCTCGACGTACTCCATCGCGATGTAGTACGTGCCCTCCGCCTCGCCGCGGTCGTAGATCGAGACGATGCTCGGATGCGAGAGCCCCGCCGCGTTCTGGGCCTCCCGCCGGAAGCGCTCCACGAACTGGTCGTCGCTGGCGTGCCGGTCGTCCAGGATCTTGATCGCGACCCGACGCCCGAGCTCCTGGTCTTCGGCGAGATAGACGTTCGCCATCCCGCCCGAGCCGAGCTTGCGCGAGATCAGGTAGCGCCCGTCGAAGAGCGTGTGGAGGAGGGGGTCCTTGACGACCATCCGGAGTCCCTAGGAGTTCGGCGTCCGGTCGAAGAGTGCCTGCAAGACCTCGCGGGCGATCGGCGCGGCGGTCTGGCCGCCGGTCGAGGCCTGCTGCTCGACGACGACCGCGAGCGCGACCTGCCGGTCTCCCCGTCCCGCGAAGCAGATGAACCAGGTCGTGTTGCGGCCGCGCACGCCGGTCTCCGCCGTTCCGGTCTTGCCCGAGACCGGGAGCCCGGGGATCTTCGCCGCGGTTCCGGTTCCGAACTCGACGGCGCCGCGCATCATCGCGCCGACCGCGCGCGCCGTCTCGGGCTCGACGGCACGGCCGAGCTCGTCCGGCTTCGTCCGCGTCAGGACCCGGCCCTTCGGAGTTCGGATCTCGCTGATCACGTACGGACGCATCAGCATGCCGTCGTTGGCGATCGTGCCCGCGACCATGGCCATCTGCAGCGGGGTCACGAGCAGCCGCTCCTGGCCGAAGGCGAAGCGGCCCGGATCGACGTCGCTGTCGAGCTCCGGGTCGAAGAGCTCAGTTCCCTTGTAGAGGCCGCTCGGCGCGCGCTCGTTCGACGGCGTCTCGAGCGGCGGCGTGGAGTAGAACCCGAAGCGCTTCGCGTACTCGACGATCCGCTTCGAGCCGAGGTCCTTGCCGATGTTGCAGAAGACGGAGTTGACCGAGTACTTGAGCGCGTCTCGCAGGTTCAGCTCGCCGAAGGGCCTCGTCGTGTCGTAGTTGTTCACGCGCCGGCCGTAGACCTCGCAGTAGCCGGGATCGACGAACTTCGAGGTCGGGGTGTACTTGCCGGAGTCGATCGCGGCTGCGGCGGTGACCACCTTGAAGGTCGAGCCCGGCGCGTACAGGCCGTTCGTGGCGCGGTTGATCAGGGGCGCGACCGGGCGGCAGGGCGCCTGGATCGAGGCGATCTCCTCGAAGTCGTCCTCGATCAGGTTGGGGTTGTAGGTCGGGATGTTCGCCATCACGAGCACCTTCCCGGTCCGGGCCTCGAGCGCCACGACCGAGCCGCAGCGCCCGTCGAGGGCGTCTCGCGCCGCCCGCTGGGCCTTTAGGTCGAGGGTCAGGTGCAGCGAGTTCCCGGTCACCGTCGAGCCCGTCAGCTTGTCGAGCACGGAGCCGAGATTCGCGTTCGAGCCCGTCAGGTAGTCGTTCATCGAGCGCTCGAGCCCGGCACGCGCCCGGGACTGGGTCGAGTAGCCGACGACGTGGGTCGCAAGGCCACCCTGCGGATAGGCGCGGAAGTAGAGAGTGCGCCCGGCGACCTCCCGCTCCAGGTTCTTCGCCAGCGGACGTCCGGCGCTGCCGATGATCTCGCCGCGCTCGATCGTGAACTGGGCGACGCGCTGGATCTGGTTGTCCTGACGGTCGGCGAGGTCGCCTGCAGCCCAGGCCTGCCAGTACGTCGTCGCGACGACGAGCACGACGATCATCGTCGTCCCTACCAGCGCGAGCTTCCGGATCTGGTCGTTCATGTCTAGCGGAGCGCGCGCTGGGCGTTCGCCCGGTTGGAGACGAGCAGGAGCCCGGCCAGGAGGACGAAGTTGGCGACGACGCTCGAGCCGCCGTAAGAGACGAACGGAAGCGTGATCCCGGTCAGCGGGATCACCCGCAGGACGCCGCCGACGATGATGAACGTCTGCAGCGCGAAGCCGAACGTGAGCCCGGCGGCGAGTAGCTTCGAGAAGCCGTCGTCGGCCCGCAGGGCGACCCGCATCCCCCGCGCGACGAAGAGCATGTAGACGAGGAGGAGCGCGGCCGAGCCGACGAGCCCGAGTTCCTGGGCGATTGCGGAGTAGATGAAGTCGGTGTTCAGGAACGGGATGATCGGATCGCCGGACGTCGTCGTGAACGTGCCTTGGCCGAGCCCGGTGCCGCCGAAGCCGCCGTTCCCGATCGAGTAGAGGCTCTTCACGAGCTGGAACGAGTCGCAGTCCTGGCGCAGCGCCTGCGCGCCGGTCTGGGCGCAGTAGACCGGATCCTCGGTCCACGGCTGCAGCCAGATCGTCACCCGCTGCTGGACGTGGTCGACGACCTGGTAGACGGCGGCCGCACCGAGGAGGAAGAGCGCCAACCCGGCGGCCACGAACGAGGCGCGACCGGTTGCGATGTAGAGCATGGCGAGGAAGATCCCGAACTGGAGGAGGGCGCTCCCGAGATCGTTCGTCTGGAGGAGCACGAGCATCGCGGCGCCCCAGATCAGGAGCAGCGGCCCGAAGTCCTTCAACCGACCCTGAGCGAGCACCTCGCGCTTGTCGCGCAGATAGCCGGCGAGAAAGACGATCAGGAGGATCTTGGCGAGTTCGCCGGGCTGGAACTGCAGCGGGCCGAGCTTGACCCAGAGCCGGGCGCCGTTGATCGTCTGGCCGATCCCGGGCAGCGCCGGCAGGGCGAGGAGTACGAGCGAGCCGAGACCGAAGAGGTACTTGTAGATCTCGACGCGCCGGTAGTCGCGGCGGAGCAGGATCAGGGTCGCCGCGAAGGCCGCGACCCCGATGATCACCCACAGGGCCTGCCTGAAGGCGTCGTCCGGCTCCAGCCGGTAGATCTCGGTCACGCCGACCGCAGTCAGCAGCGCCGCGAGCGGCAGGAGGTACGGGTCGGCGTACGGCACGGTCGCCCTCGCAACGAGGTGTGAGGCGAGATAGAGGCCGAGGAAGATCCCCGCGTAGGTCAGCGACGCCGTCGAGACGACCTCGGAACGGGCGATGTAGACGCTCGCGAAGCCGATCGCAGTGATCAGGCCAACCGCGACCAGGGTGAGCAGCTCGCGGTTTCGCTCGGTCAGCGGTAGAGCCCCCAGACGACGAGCGCGGCGATCGCGACGAGGAGGAGAATCAGCAGGAGGAGCGGGAGCAGGCGCCTGGGCTGCTGGGCCGGCTCGACGGACGCCGGCGCCTCGAGGTGCTCGCGCACGTCGGCGGCGGAGAGGACGGCGGTGTCGACGACGGGCACCCCCTCGAGCCCGGAGAGCGTGTCCTCGTCGTCGGTCGCCGGCACCGGCGTTTGCGTCTCGCTCGCCGGGCTCTGAGCGCCCTCCGCGATCGTGAAAGCGACGACCGTGATGTTGTCGCCGCCGCCGCTTCGGTTCGCGGCCTCGACCAGCCGCCGTGCTGCGGACTCGAGATCGCGCTCGCTCCGCCCTTGCTTGCCGTCGCTCCGCTCGACGAGCCCCAGGATCTCCTCGTCCGTGATCATGTCGGTGAGCCCGTCGGAGCAGAGCAGGAAGAGGTCGCCCGGCTGCGCGTCGACCGTGAACGTGTCGACGTCGACGTCAGGCTCGGTCCCGATCGCCCGGGTGATCACCGAGCGCTGCGGATGGCTCAACGCCTCCTCCGGCGAGAGCCGCCCGCTCTTCAGGAGTTCGTTCACGAGCGAGTGATCCTCGGTCAGCTGCTCGAGCGCGCCGGCGCGGACCCGATAGGCGCGCGAGTCGCCGACGTGGCCGATCGCGACGGTTCCGGCATCGCCGTCGACGAGCGCCACGGTCATCGTCGTGCCCATCCCGGAGGCTGCTGCGTCCTCGTTCGAGCGTTGGAAGACGCGCCGATTCGCCTCCTGGATCAGCTCTGCGAGCCGGGTCTCGCCGAGCCCGTCGCCTTCGAGGTCGACGTGCGATCCCTCGTTGAGCACGGCGGCGGCGAGCCGTGAGGCGACCTCGCCTGCCTGGGCGCCGCCCATCCCATCCGCGATCGCGAAGAGCGGGGGCTCGCAGACGTACGAGTCCTCGTTGTGGCGCCGGCGCCGACCGGTGTCCGTGACGCCGATCGAGCTTCCGAGACTCATCGCTCGACCTTCGGCTGGCCGCTCATAGCTCGATCCTGAAATCGGTTTGGCCGACGCGCACGACGTCTCCCGCGACGAGTCGTCGGGGGGTCGTCACCCGCGCTCCGTTGACGAAGGTCCCGTTCGTCGAGCCGGCGTCCTCGACCCAGAGCCCGTCGCGGCGCCGCTCGAAGCGGGCATGACGGGCGGACGAGAACTCGTCGCCGTCGAGCGGGATGTCGTTCTGGCCGCCGCGCCCGATCGAGACCGGAGCGGTGTCGACCGGAATCTCCTCGCCCTGAGCGAGGGCCGGGCTCTTGAGCACGACGAGCCGGGCTCGCTTCGGCCCCTGCGGTGGCGCAGTCGCCGGCCACGCTTGCTGCTCGGCCGTCGTCGACTCGACCGGCATCCACGCGACCGGGCGCGATGATCATGCTCTCCTGCGCGCCGGCGCCGCCTTCGCGAAAATCGCGGCTCGCGCTCCGGACGATCCGCCAGATGAAGAGGTAGAGCAGGACGATGAACGCGATCTTGAGGACGAGGAGCGCCTCGTCGACCGAGATCTCATTCATGCACCGCTCGCCCGATCGCGCGCGAAGACGAGCTCGAGGTCGCCGAGCCCGATCCGGTCGCCGTCGGCGAGCTTCGCGCGCTGCACCCGCTTGCCGTTCAGCTCGGTTCCGTTCGTCGAGTCGAGATCGACGAGCCACCACGACCCGCCCTCCTCGCGAAGCTCGGCGTGCCGCCGGGAGACGTTCGCGTCGGGCACCTGCACGTCGCATTCCTTCGAGCGGCCGAGCACGGCCCGCGCGTCCTCGAGCACGTATCCCTTGCCGTTCATCGTCAGCGTGTAGCGCTCGCGCTCGACACCCAGCTCGACCGGCGATGCGGCCTCGGTCGGCTGCGGCGCCTTCGCCTTGTAGACCATCGTCATCCCGGGCTCGACCTGCTCGGCCGGCTCGTCGCTACGCGGTGCCTTGCGGCCTTCCGGCTGCACCATCCGGGTCGCGATCCCGAACTCGCCGATCGAGAGGTCGTCGTCGGTCTTCATCAGCACCCGCGGCGACGTCAGCGTCGCGTAGCTCTCGCGCCGCGCGTGCTCCACGAGGTAATCCTGGAGCTCTCCCACGAGCGAGCCCTCGTACCCGGTGAACTGCTCGCGATCGGCGCTCGAGAGGTAGACGGAGTACTCGTTCGGGACGTAGACGCGGGAGACGGAGATCGTCCTGTGCTCGTCCATCTCCTTTGCGAGCTTGCGGGCGAGCTCGACGGGCTGGACGTGCGTCCTGAAGGCGCGGCCGAAGATCCCCTCGAAGAGGCCTTCGATCTTCTGCTCGATGGTTCGGAGGACGCTCATGCCGGGCGGGGTGCTTCCCCGGGGGTCGAGTCTAGTCGGATCGACTCCGGCGCTCGTGACGCCAGGCGAGCGCACCGCACGTGAGCCACGCGGCCGCGATCAGGGGAAGCGCCGGCGCGGTCGGCGCGAGGAGGAGCGTCGTCGCGAGCGCTCCGGCGCCGAGCGCGGCGATCCGCCAAAGGCTCGTCGCAAACGGGATCGCCACCGCGATTGCCGCCAGCGCCAGCGCCTCGAGCCCCACCGCCGGAGGCAGCGCGCCGAGGAGGATGCGCGCCGCCTCGACGGGGCTCTCGACACCGGCGAGGTCGGGCGTCGAGGCCGTCGTGCCGAAAGGGAGGCTCGTGCCGCGCATCCCGGCGGCGATCGCGGCGACGCCGACGGCCGCGATCGCGTGGAGAGCGCGACGGACGGATCCTCGGACCGGCTGAAGAGCGAGCGGGACGAGCGCCAGCAGACCGAGCGGCGCGAGCAGGGGGCCGGCCAGGAACGCGAGGCCGGTGCGGGCTTCGCGCCACGACAGCGCGAGCCAGGCGGCGGCGGTCGCGGTGTAGAGGAGCGCGAGGCCAAGTGACAGGTTGCCGAGGGGAAAGACCGGCGCTGCCAGAGCGAGCGCGAGACCCAGGCGCGGCCGGGTCGCGGCGGCGAGCGCGGCGGCGAGTGCCAGCGCCAGCGTCCAGCCGGTCGGGAAGAAGGGCAGGATGCTGCCGCCGACGAGCGTCGCGAGCCCGGCCGCGGCGGCGGGGAGCGCGCGCGCGGCGGTGCTCGTCGAGAGGCCTCGTCGAGAGGGCGCTCGTCGAGATCGGACGTTGTGGTGCTCCGAAACGAAGTCTGCGCGCTCGCGGCTTCGACCGCCGGCCGGCCGCGGCCTCGCGCAGCTCGTGGGCGAGGGCGGAGGCCGAGGGTCGCCGCGCCGGATCCGGCGCGAGCGCGCGCTCGATCGCGGCGAGCAGCCGCTTCGGCAGGTCGGGCCGCTCGAGCTGGAGCGGCGGCGCGCCGGTCTCGATCGCCGCCGCCATCTGCTGGAGCGGCGTGCCCCAGAAGGGATGCTTGCCCGAGAGCGACTCCCAGAGCAGGATCCCGACCCCCCAGACGTCGCTCGCCGGCCGGGCCTCCTCGCCGCGCAGCCGTTCCGGCGAGATGTAGGCGAGCGTGCCGGGGACGTCGCCGACGGCGGTCAGCGTCTCCGCCTCGTCGAACCGCGCGAGCCCGAAGTCGAGCAGTCGGATCGACACCTTCTCCTCGTCGAGCAGGAGCACGTTCGACGGCTTGACGTCACGATGCACGATTCCCAGGCCGTGGGCATGCGCGAGCCCGTCGAGGATCTGCGCCGCCGCCTCGACCGCTCGCGCGTCCGTCAGCTCTCCCGCCCGCATCGCCTCTCGGAGCGTGCGACCGCCGACGTACTCGTACGCGATGTAGACGTGGCCGGGATCGGCGCCGAATCCGTACGAGCGGAGGCAGCGCTCGTGCCGGAGCCGCGCGGCGGCCTCCGCCTCGCGCTCGGCCCGGTGCGCCGCCTTGCCCTCGCGCGGGACGATCTTGAGCGCGACGTCGAGGCCGGTTTGCTCGTCGCGCGCGAGCCAGACCGAGCCGGAGGCTCCGGTGCCGAGCGGGCGAAGTGGGCGGTACCGGTCGAGAACGAGCTCCCGCGAAGGGAGTACGGGCAGTGCGGACGACACGTCCCCGTCGGGTTGGCCGCGTCCGGGGATAATCCTTTTCCGGCCGACGCAATGGTTACAGTGGCGCGAATCGACCCGCCTACAGCATGAGCAACCGCGAGCCCGACTTCGAGTTCGACTTCTTCGACGAGCCTCCCACCGAGGAGGCTTCGGGGCAACGATCGCTCCGGCGCCCGCTCGGCGGCGGTCCCAAGGAGCCGCGCGGGCCGCGGCGCCCGATCCGCCCGGCGGCGGGCTTCACGCCGCTCGCCCGCCTCGTCGGCCTCGTCGCCTTCGCGATCCTGATCGTCGTCCTGCTCGTGCTCTGGGTGCAGAGCTGCCAGGAGGATCAGCGCCGCGATGCCTACCGGAGCTACCTCGGCGACGTGGCCGCGGTGGCGCGCGACTCGGAGCGGCTCGGGCGGGAGCTGAACGACGTGCTCACGACGCCGGGGATCAAGCCGGCCGATCTCGACCAGCAGCTTGCCGGGCTCGTCCAGCAGCAGCAGATCGGTGCCGACCGCGCCGCGGAGCTGGACGCGCCGGGGCCGCTGCGACGCGCCAACCGGAGCGTGACCGAGGCGCTGCAGTTCCGCGTCAACGGCCTGCAGGGGCTGGCGGCCGAGTTCCGCAACACCCGCGGCTCGAAGGATGCCGCCGCATCCGGGGCGCTCCTCGCCGCCCGAGCGCAGCGGCTCACCGCGAGCGACGTGATCTGGGAAGACCTCTTCAAGGCCGCCGTGGTGACGGAGCTGCGCGAGCAGGACATCACGGGCGTCGAGGTTCCCGACTCGAACTTCGTCCAGACGCCCGACCTCGCGAGCACGCGCTCGATGGTGCCGATCTGGCAGCGCCTGAACGGCACGACGACGCCCGGGAGGTGGCGTCGGCGCCGGCATCCACGGCACGAACATCATCGGCACTCAGGCGCAGCCGGGAGGCCAGCAGCTCTCGACCACGACCGAGAACACGATCGTGGCGTCGACGGATCTGGCCTTCGACGTCGGCGTTCGGAACGGCGGCGACAACCAGGAAGTGAAGATCGACGTCACGCTCACGATCCAGCAGAGCCCGACGCCGGTGACGAAGAAGCAGACGATCGACCTGATCAACCCCGGCGAGACGAAGCGCGTCGTGTTCCGCGACTTCCCGTCGATCGACTTCGGGGAGCTGCGCACGCTCCGGATCGACGTCGATCCGGTGCCGCAGGAGAAGATCGTCGAGAACAACTCGGCCGAGTACAAGGTCATCTTCTCGGTCGAGTGACCGCCGCGCTCGCCGTCGCGATCGCCGCCGCGGCGGCTGCCGCGGTCGCCGTCGCGCTCTGCTTCTGGCTGTGGCTGAGGGTGAAGCGGCTCCGCGATGCGCAACGCGTTCTCCTCGGCGGCGGCCGCTCCGACCTCGTCGACTTCGCCGTCTCGCTGCAGGGGCGGATCGACGACCTCCACCGGGCGGTCGACCAGATCGCCGCCGCGCTCTCGCGCGTCGATCGGCGCGTCGACGGCTCGATCACGAACACCTCGGTCGTCCGCTACGACGCCTACGCCGGGACCGGCGGCCACCAGTCGGCGTCGTTCGCCTTCCTCGACGCGAATCGCACCGGCACGGTCGTCACCGCGATCCAGGGGCGCGACTATGCGCGCCTCTACGTCAAGGAGCTCGACCGCGGCCGGGCTCCGATCGCGCTCTCGCCCGAGGAGCTCGAAGCCGTGGACAGGGCAATGGCCCGCTGAGAAACCGCGACGCCCGTTGGTACGCTTCGTGCCACGTTGCAACACGTCCTCGTCTTGAATGCGAGTTACGAGCCGCTGAACGTCTGCTCGGTGCGGCGCGCTCACGTGCTCGTCTGGAAGGGGAAGGCGGAGATCCTCGAGAGCCTCCCGAAGGCGCTTCACTCCGCGACCGACACCTACCTCTGGCCCCACGTGATCCGGCTCGTCAAGTACGTGCGCGTGCCGCGGGCGATCCAGCGCAAGATCTCCCGCCGCGCGCTGTTCGCCCGCGACGGCTGGCGGTGCGTCTACTGCGGCACGTCGAGCGGGCGGCTGACGCTCGACCACGTCATCCCGCGCTCGCGCGGCGGCGAGTCCGTCTGGGAGAACGTCGTCACCGCCTGCTCGCCGTGCAACCTGCGCAAGGGCAACCGCCTGCTCGAGGAGAGCGGCCTGACACTGCACCGCCCGCCGCGCCCGCCCGCACCCGTGCTCTTCATCCACCTCGCAACTCCGTCGATCCCCTCCGAGTGGCAGCAGTACCTGCCGCGAGGCTCGACGGCCGCGGCGTGAGCTGGGTCTGCGCCTCGTGCGGTGAGGAGCACGAGGGGCTTCCGCTCGACTTCGGTTTCGACGAGCCGAGCTACTGGGACGGCGGACGAGCGGACGACGACTTCCTCGGCTCGGATCTCTGCGTCTGGACGGACGACGGCGGCGAGCGCTCGTACTTCGTCCGAGGCGTCCTCTCGCTGCCCGTGCCCGAGCTTGGGAAGCAGTTCGTCTACGGGGTCTGGGGTTCGCTCAGCGCCGAGAGCTTCCAGCAGCTCCTCGATCACTGGGACGATCCGAGGCGCGTCGAGGATCCACCATTCTTCAGCTGGCTCTCGAACAGCATCCCCGGCTATCCGGAGACGCTGAACCTGCGGGCGAATGTGATCACGAGCGCGCTCGAGCTACGCCCGTCGATCGTGCTTGCCGACGACGACGATCATCCGCTCGCGCGCGAGCAGCGAACGGGGATCACGGTTGCCCGGGTCCAGGAGATCGCCGGCTTGCTCCTCCACGCCTGACCGCGCGGCTCATCCGCGCTCGACCGGGTTCCCGAGCTCCGACCATTCGCTCCACGAGCCCGGGTAGAGGCGCACGTCGTCGCGACCGGCGAGCGTCAGCGCGAGGACGTTCACGCAGGCCGTGACGCCCGAGCCGCAGTAGGCGACGAGCTCCGGCGCCTCGAGCAACTCGGCCGGCAGCGGCGCCGTCTCCGTGAACGGGAGGTTGCGGGCACCCGGAATCCGGCCCGCGATCCGGTCGATCGGCTCCACCTCGCCGCGGTAGCGCTCGGGAGCCCGCGCATCGAGCAGGACGAGGCGCGGATCGCCGAGCCTGGCAAGCAGCTCCCCGGCGCTCGCGAGGTCGTCGGACCTCGAGGGGGGCGACGAACTCGGCCGGTGCGATCTCCTCGGAATCGGAGCGAAGCGGCCCGTTCCAGCAGGCGAGGTCGATCGCCGCGGCGCGGTCGTGGCCGAAGTGGCGCAGGAGCCACCAGAGCCGTGCGGCCCAGCCGGTTCCCGCGTCGTAGCCGACGACGAGCGTCTCCGATCCGATTCCCGCCGCCGACGCCCACTCGGCGAAGGCGGCGGCCGTCGGAAGTGGATGCCGCCCGCCCCCGTCAGCCCCGGTCAGGTCGCGCTCCGGGTCGGCGTGGACGGCGCCCGGAATGTGGCCCGCGAGATACGCGTCGCCGTCACGGCAGTCGACGAAGCGCGTCTCCATGCGGGAAGTGTGACGAAGCGTCCCCGAGCGCCGTATGAAGGACATGAGACGACTCACGATCATCATCACGAGCCTGCTCGCGCTCGCGGCCGTCGCGGCCGTCACGCGCGCAGGCGACGCGCCGGCCGCCGAGAGCGAGCCGGGCAATGGAATCACCGTCCAGGGGAGCGGCAGCGTCACCTCCGTTCCCGACCGTGCGCGGCTCACCTTCGGCGTCGAGACGCAGGCCGCGACCGCGAAGGCCGCCCTCGCGGCGAACAGCACCGAGATGCGCAAGGTGATCGCCGCGCTCGAGACTGCCGGCGCGACCGACCTGCAGACCCAAGCCGTGTCCCTCTACCCGCGCTACGGCGAGCCCGACGGAGGCGCCCAGCCCGCGGTCCTGAGCTACGTCGCGCAGAACTCCGTCTCAGTCACGATCCGCGCGCTCGACAAGGCCGGTGCGCTCATCGACGCAGCCGTCGCGGCCGGGGCGAACCAGGTTTCCGGACCCGACCTCTCCGGCGGCGACCGGGACGACCTCTACCGCCGGGCCCTGGCGGAAGCCGTGGCTGACGCCCGCGCGAGCGCGCAGGCGCTCGCAGCCGCGTCCAACCTGACGCTCGGCCGGATCACGGCCATCGTCGAAGGCGGCTCCGCTCCGTCGCCCGCGTACGACGCCATGAAGGCGTCCGCCGAGTCGGGAACGCCGATCGAGCCGGGCGAGCAGGAGATCGTCGCCTCGGTCACCGTCACCTTCGCCGCCTCCTGAATCGACGGGAGGCTCACGCCGGGTCGAGCGCAAAGCATCGCTGCCTTCCGCTCGGCTCGGCGCGGAGCCGGCTGACGAAGTGGATCTGGGGATCCACGATCCGTAGGATCGCCGCAGATGCTGGAAGCGCTCGGTTGGGGGTTGCTCGCGCAGTCGTCGCTGCTCGTCGCCGGACTGGTGGTGTGCTGGGTCACGGTGCCCACCAAGCTGATCGGAATCCTTGGCGGGTTCGGTGCCGGAGCGATGATCGCCGCAGTTTCCTTCGACCTGCTTCCGGAGGCGCAGGCCGACCTCGACTCATGGCAGATGGGCCTCTGGATGATGGTGGGTGTCGCCGTCTTCCTCCTTGCCGACAGGATCGTCGAGAGGCGCTTCGGCTCCGAAGGAGCCGGCGGCGCGATGGGAATCGTCGTGGGTTCCGTCGTCGACGGCGTCCCTGAATCCATGATTCTCGGCATCCAGGTCGGAACCGGGCTGGCGATCAGTCTCGGCTTCGTCGCCGCGGTCTTCATCTCGAACATCCCGCAGGCGATCGCGCCCTCGGCGGATCTCGCCGCCGGCGGCTGGAGCCCGCGAAAACTCGGCGGGCTCTGGCTGCTGGTCGTGCTCGCGTGCGGCGCCGCCGCCGCCCTCGGCTACCTGGCGACGGACCTGACGGGGGGCGTGCAGGGCGAGCGCGCAGCGGCTCTCGCCGCGGGAGGCCTGCTCGCGATGTTGACGAACTCGCTGATCCCCTTCTCCTTCGAGCGCGGGGGATCGCTCGCCGGCGCGGCGACCGCGCTCGGGTTCTGCTTGTCGGTCATGAACAGCTGAGCCCGACGACCCGCGCGCTCACGCCGGATCGAGGGCGGGCGAGGGTGCGGTTGCCTGGTGGCGGAGGCCCGGCGAGACGGCGGCGCCGTGCGACTCCGTCCCGTAGCCGCCGGGAACCGGGATGTAGAACTCGGGATAGCCCCACATCCCGTGCTCGGCGACGTCGAGCCCGGCGCGCTCGACCGATTCCTCGACGCGGATCCCCGCGAGCGCCTTCATCGCCCACAAGGCTCCGAAGGACGCGGTGAACGTGAAGACACCGACCGCGACGAGCCCGAGCGCTTGCACTCCGACCTGCCGCAACGAGCCGGTATAGAAGAAGCCTCCGGTGCCAGTGGCGAGGTTCGAGGCGAGTGCCGGTACGGCGAAGAGCCCGGTCGCGAGGGTTCCCCAGACGCCGGCCATTCCGTGTACCGCGACGGCGCCGATCGGATCGTCGATCCCGAGCGACTCGATCCAGAGCACGCCGCCGACGGCCAGCGCGCCCGCGACGAAGCCGATCACGATCGCCGCCCACGGCGCGACGAACCCCGAGGCCGCCGTGACCGCGACGAGCGCCGCGATCACGCCGTTCAGGAGCATCGAGAGGTCAGGCTTCTTGACGACGAGCCATGACGTGAGCACGCCGCCGAGCGCCCCGGCGGCGGCCGCGACGTTCGTCGTCAGCGCCACGTAGGCGAAGTAGCCCACGTGCTCGCCGCTCGCGATTCCGAGGGTCGAGCCGGCGTTGAAGCCGAACCAGCCGAACCAGAGGATCAGAACGCCGAGCGTCGTGTAGGCCATGTTGTGGCCCGGAATCGCGTTCGGCTTCCCGTCGGCGCCGTACTTGCCGAGCCGCGGGCCGAGCAGGAGCGCGCCCGGCGAGCGCGGCCAGCGCGCCCTGGTAGTGCACGACCGTCGAGCCGGCGAAGTCCTGCATTCCGAGCGCGAACAGCCACCCGTCCGGGTGCCAGATCCAGTGCGAGACGACCGAGTAGATCAGCGTGAAGACGACTCCGAAGGCGAAGTAGACCCAGAGCTTCGTCCGCTCGGCCATCGCGCCCCAGACGATCGCGAGCGAGACCCCGGCGAAGACCGCCTGGAAGAGGTACGCGGCGCCGGCGGGCACCGTCGAGAACCAGGAGAACGGCGCCGACCCGACCGCCAGCAGATCGTCCACATCCGGGAGGAAGCCCGAGCCGCCGAAGACCCCGTTGCCCCCGTCGCCGAACGCGATCCCGAAGCCGACGAGGTAGTAGACGAGCGAGGCGAGCCCGAAGAGGAGCACGTTCTTGGCGGCGACGTGGCCGACGTTCTTCATCCGCGTCAGCCCGGACTCGAGGAAGGCGAAGCCGGCCTGCATGAACATCACGAGGATCGCTGCGACGACGACCCAGATCGTCGAGGCGGCGATCGCGAGCTGCGCGTTGGTCATGCCTCCACCGCCTCGAGCGCGCGCCCGGTGCGGTTGTGCCGGGCTTCGAGGACCGGTGTCGTCCAGACGATCCCGTCGCCGGACTCGTGTCCCGTGCGCGCGGTGTCGACGATCGTCTCGACGACCGCGTCGGCGAGCTCGTCCTCGACGAGGAAGACGAGCAGCGCCTTCGGGAGGAAGCGCGACTCGAAGACGCGCCCGCGGTACTCGTGGGTGATCCCCGGCTGGCGGCCGTGCCCGACCGCCTCGAGCACGGTCACGCCGACGTGCCCCGTCCGCTCGGTGACCGCGTCCATCACCGGCTCGACCCGATCCCGAGTCACAACCGCCTCGATCTTCAGCATGTGCTCCCCTCCTGCGTCGGTCCACGAAAAAAGCGCCCGCAACGTCGTCACCAAAACCTTCTGGTTCGAGTCGCGAGGCGCCGTAGCCTCGGCTCCGCCTGCGCCGGCAGAGCCTGGTTCGGAACGTAGCATCGACAACGGATGGACGCAACGCGCGCGCGTCGCTGCCCGCCATCGAGGAGGATTCGGGCGGCGGCCTCGTCGGTACCGGCGGGCTCGTCGGCCGCTCGGGATCCGCAATCCGGCAGTTGCCTCGGACGAGGAGCCGGTGGTATCGTCGTCCTCGTGAGACTCCTCTTCGACGTCTAGGACATCCGTTGCCGCGCCCCGCCGCTGTGCGGGTGTCGCGTGCTTTGTCCTGGAGTTCTCGTGTGTCGATGGAGGTTCCGAATGAGTGAGGTGATCCAGCTGTCCCGTCCCGCGCCCGCGGTCGAGGTGCGCGATCTCCGCAAGGAGTTCGTGCGCCGCGACAAGAAGGCCGGCCGCTTCGCGCGCAAGCGCCGCGCCGCGTTGCAGGGCGTCACGTTCACGATGGAGCGGGGCGAGTGCGTGGCGATCCTGGGCCAGAACGGCTCCGGGAAGTCGACGCTCGTGCGGCTGCTCTCGACGCTGCTGCTCCACGACGGAGGCAGCGCTCACGTCTTCGGCCACGACGTCTTCGCCGACCCGCGGCCGGTGCGCAAGCTCGTGAACCGCGTCTCGGTCGAGGCGTCGTTCTTCAAGAAGATGTCCTCGGGCGAGAACCTGAGCTACGCGGCGCGCTTCTACGGAATGAGCCCGCGGCAGACCAAGGACCGGATCCCGGAGATCCTCGAGCGGGTCGGCTTTCCCTCCGACAGGCGGAGCGAGCCGATGGAGAATCTCTCGCGAGGGATGCAGCAGAAGGTCGCCCTGGCGCGGGCGCTCCTCACCTCGCCGGTCCTGCTCCTGCTCGACGAGCCGACGACCGGGCTCGACCCTCGCTCGAAGCTCGAGGTGCAGGAGTTCGTCCGCGAGATCCGGTCGGAGCACGATGCGACGATCCTCCTCTGCACCCACGACCTGAGCGAGGCCGAGGCCCTCGCCGACCGGGTCGGCATGCTCGACCGCGGCCGGCTGCTCTTCCTCGAGACGGTTCCCGAGATCCGCGAGCGCTTCGGGGTGACGACGCTCGAGGAGGCGTTCTTCGCTGCGACCGGCCGCGCCTTCGAGGCCGAGCACGAGGACGACGACGACGACGAGGATCGGGAGGTGTTCGCGTAATGCGTGCTCTCGCAGGGACGATGCGCGCCGAGCTGATCGGGCTCGGCGGCGTGGTCGAGCGCAACGTCTACCTGACCCGCCGCTACATCTGGTGGGACGTCGCTTTCATGGTCTGGACGATCGCGAACACGCTCACGATCGTCTTCATCGCGGAGGGGATCGAGGCGACCGGCGGCGAGATCGACGTCAACCGGGCGACCACGAACCTGCTGATCGGCGCGGTCGTCTGGGCCTACCTCGGGATCCTCTTCGAGTTCATGACGGAGACGGTCGCGTGGGAGCGCTGGGAGGGGACGATCGAGTACACGTTCATGGCTCCGCTCTCGCGGGCGATGCACCTCGCGGGAGCGGGCTTTTTCGCTGTCCTCTACGGGCTAATTCGAGCTCTGATCCTGTTCGCGATCGTCGCGCTCTTCTTCGACCTCGAGTTGCCGCAGGCGAATTTCGTCGCCGCGTTCGTCGTGCTCGTGATCGCCTCGTTCTCGTTCATCGGGATCGGCGTGATGACGGCGGTGCTGCCGCTGATCTCGCCGGAGAAGGGGGCCCAGCTCGGGTTCGTCGCCCAGGGGATGTTGCTCGTCGTCTCGGGCGTCTATTACCCCGTCGAGGTGCTGCCGCAGTGGATGGAGTGGCTCTCCGTGATCTCGCCGGCGACCTACGCGCTCGACGGGATTCGCGGCGCGATCCTGGAAGGCGAGGGCCTCTCGACGATGTGGGACGAGATCTGGCCGCTGCTCGTGATCGGCGCCGTGGCTGCTCCGGTGGGGCTCGCGATCTTCCGGCGCGGCGAGCAGCACGCGAAGAAGCACGGAAAGCTGAAGCGGTCGGGATGATCGGGCGTGCGAGCAGTGAGAGTCGGAGGGCGATCTGGAGGCCTGGATCGCTGTCCGGCGGCCGAGTTCATCCCGAACGAGCCGGCGGTGACGATGGAGCAGATGCGCGCGCTCCAGGCGCCCGAGCGGCTGTGCCTCTTGGCGGAGCGGGACGGCGAGCTCGCAGGGAGCGGGCTCGCCGCGCGCTCGGACACGGGCGGCGGTTTCGTGGCACCTCGCGTCCTGCCCGAGCACCGCCGCCGCGGTGTGGGCAGCGCGCTGCTCGAGCGGCTGCTCGAGCACGTGCGCTCCTCCGGCTTCGACTCGGCGGTCGCGCACGCGGTCGAGCCGGCTGCGATCGAGTTCGCGCACCGGCACGGGTTCGTCGAATCGGATCGAGAGGTGGAGCAGGTGCGCGTCGTTGGCGCGGAGGAGCCGGCGCCGTCGCCGTACGAGGGCGTCGTCTTCACATCGGTTGCGGAAGACTCGACGCTGCTCGAGCGCGCCTACGCCGTGGCCTCACAGGGCTACGCCGACCTCGCGCTCACCTCCGGAGGCATCACGGTCCCGCTGAACGAGTGGCTCCGCGACGAGGCGACACTGCCCGCCGGATCGTTCGCCGCCCTGGACGGCGATCGTGTCGTCGGCTACGCCGGGCTGCTGTCCTGGAACGACGACGACACGAGAGCCGAGCACGGTCTCACCGCGGTCGACCGCGAGTGGCGGCGCCGCGGGCTCGCGACCGCGCTGAAGCGGCGGCAGATCGCCTGGGCGGCGGCACATGGGATCCGCGAGCTCGTCACCTGGACCCAGACGGGGAACGAGGGCATGCGCAGCGTCAACGAGCAGCTCGGCTACGTGACGCGGACGGTGAGCCTCAGCATGCGGCGGGAGCTTGTGCCGCAGCCAGACGGCGAGTAGGCTCCCGCGCGTAATGCCAGCCTCGGTCTGATAGCGGGCTCGGAAGGGCCTCCCGTAGCGGGAGGCTCGTGCTTCGGCCTGCTCAGCGCCTCGCTACTTCTCGACCGACTGGAGCTGCTGCATGCGCCGTTTATCGGCCACCCATACCTGGTTCGCCTACGAGGCCGTCGCCTCGTTCTTCTGGACGCTGTCGTTCACCGTCGCAGCGGTGTTCTTCGTGCTCGAGCTGGGCCTCAGCCCGCTCGAGCTCGTGCTCGTCGGGACGGCGATGGAGCTCGCCGTCTTCGTCTTCGAAGTCCCGACCGGGATCGTCGCCGACACCTACGGGCGCAAGCGCTCGGTCGTGATCGGGATGTTCGTCCTGGGAGGCTCCTACCTCCTGGTCGGAGTCTCGACGGCGGCGGTCGGCGTGATCGCCGCCTACGCCGTCTGGGGCCTCGGCTGGACGTTCCTCTCGGGCGCGTTCGACGCCTGGCTCGCCGACGAGGTCGGCGAGGAGCGGCTCGCGAGCGTCTACCACCGCGGTGCGCAGATCGACCGCGTCGCCGGGCTCCTCGGAATCGGGGTGAGCGTCGGGCTCGCGCAGGTCGATCTCCGGCTGCCGATCCTGGTCGCCGGGGCCGGCACGATCGCTCTCGGCATGCTCCTGCTCGTCGCGATGCCCGAGACCGGCTTCCGGCCGAGGCCGAGCGAGGGACGCGGCCAGCTCGCGGCGATGAAGGCGACCGGCCGCGAGGGCGTCCGTGCGGTCCGCGGCCGGCCCGTCCTGCTCGCCATCCTCGGGATCGCCGCGTTCGGCGGGATGTGGAGCGAGACGTTCGACCGTCTGTGGGAGGCGCACTTCCTCGAGAACGTCGGCCTCCCGGGAATCGGCGAGCTCGATCCGGTCGTCTGGTTCGGGATCCTCAACGCCGGTAGCGTCGTGCTGGCGATCGCGCTCGCGGTACCGCTTCGCAAGCGCTTGGAGCACGCCGGCCAGGCGAGAGCAGCACGGGTGCTCTTCGGCCTCGATGCGTTCCTGTTCGCGAGCGCCCTGGTGTTCGCCCTGGCCGGCTCGCTCTGGCTTGCCGTTGGTGCATTCTGGGCGACGCGGGTCGCCCGGAACGTGGCAGGTCCCGTCTTCGACACCTGGGTGCAGCGAAGCATCGGCGAGACGGACGCTCGGGCGACGGTGCTCTCGATCACGAACCAGGCCGACGCAGTCGGGCAATGGACGGGCGGCCCGTTTCTCGGTGGGCTCGGGAACGTGTTCGGGATCCGGGCGGCACTCGCGGCGGGCGCCTTCTGCATGGCGCCGGCCCTGTGGCTCTACGGCCGAGCCGCCCGGCACGACGGCCGGATCGAGGAGTTGGAGGCCGACCCGGCGGTCGTGTAGACTCGCCGGGTCTTTCGAGGCGACGAGGCCTCGGGCGCACGACTCGTCGTGTCCGCCCGGGGCCTCTTTCTGTTGGATTCACGAGAGGAGAGCTTGGATGGCGATGATCGAGAGCAAGCACCGGGCGACGTCCGATCCCGCGGCGCGCAAGGACGTGCTGAAGCGGATCAAGGACGACAAGGTCGAGTACGTCCTCTTCTGGTTCACCGATCTCGAGGGGCACCTGAAGAGCTTCGCGATCACTCCGGGCGAGATCGAGACCGCCCTCGACGACGGGATGGGCTTCGACGGTTCGTCGATCACCGGCTTCAACGCGATCGAGGAATCGGACATGGTCGCGATTCCCGATCCGGACACGTTCCGGGTGATGCCCGCGCGCGCCGGCGAGTCGGTCGTCGGCCGGATGATCTGCGACGTCGTCAGGCCTGACGGGACGCCGTACGAAGGCGATCCCCGCTTCATGCTCCGCAAGGCGATCGAGCGGATGCAGAGCATGGGCTTCGACACCTTCAACATCGGCCCCGAGCTCGAGTACTTCCTCTTCAAGGACAACAAGGGCACGGAGACGCTCGACGAGGGCGGCTACTTCGCGATGACCGCGCTCGACGCGGCGACCGAGCTCCGCAACGAGACGATCCAGGCGCTCGAATCGGTCGGGATCCCGATCGAGTACCACCACCACGAGGTGGCGCCGTCGCAGCACGAGATCGACATGCGCTACGCGCCTGCGCTCGAGATGGCCGACGCGACGATCACCTACCGGCTGATCGTGAAGGAGATCGCGGCGAAGAACGGCGTCTACGCGACGTTCATGCCGAAGCCGCTCTTCGGCGAGAACGGCTCGGGGATGCACACGCACATGTCGCTCTTCACGGACGGGCGGAACCAGTTCTTCGACGGCGACGACGAGTACAACCTCTCGGCGACCGGAAAGGCGTTCATCGCCGGGCTGCTCCGGCACGCGCGCGAGCTCTCCGGTGTCTTCGCGCAGTGGGTGAACTCCTACAAGCGGCTCGTGCCGGGCTACGAGGCGCCGGTCTACGTCGCCTGGTCGCAGCGCAACCGCTCGGCGCTGATCCGGATCCCGCTCTACAAGCCGGGCTCGGAGCAGGCGACGCGCGCGGAGATCCGCTGCCCCGATCCGGCCTGCAATCCCTACCTGACCTTCGCTGCTCTCCTACACGCCGGGCTCGAGGGAATCGAGCAGGGCTACGAGCTCGAGGCGCCGATGGAGACGAACCTCTACCACCTGACGCCCGAGCAGCGTCGCGAGCAGGGGATCGTGGCGCTCCCCGAGACGCTCGGCGAGGCGATCGACGAGCTCGCCGGCTCGGCGCTGATGCGGCGCGCGCTCGGCGAGCACATCCACGAGCGCTACGTCGAGCTCAAGCGCAAGGAGTGGGACGACTACCGGATCCAGCTGACGCAGTGGGAGCTCGACCGCTACCTGCGGGTGCTCTAAGGGACATCGGGTAGACATAACACCGCCCGACGTGACAGAATCCGGCGTGCAGGTTTGCGGCGCAAGGCGAGCGCTGCGACCTCAACTGACGGCCGACGCAGGCTCTCTTCGGAGAGCCTGCAGTCGTTCGGGGGAACGTCAGCCGATGGGCGGCCGAGAGCCACGATTCGTGCTCGGGGGAGGCGGTGGTCCTAGAGAAACTTGCGGATCGACTCGCGGACGACCGAGAGGCCGATCACGCGCGTCGACCTGTCGATCGCGCCGATCGCTTCGGCCGGGACGAGCCGGCGGCCGCGCATGAAGCCCGAGCGAACGGCGAGCGCGTCGGGCACGTCGGGGGTGGTGCCGTACATCGGCGACTCGACCCGGCCGACCACCCGGCCCCGAGCGTCGGCCACGAGGAAGCCCTTGACGCTGCGGAGATCGAAGGCGACGCTGCTCATCTGGATGGGAACGTATTCGTCGCGTTTGAAGTTTCTCCCACCCTCGAAGTAAGGACTTTGTTAGGGACGGCCAGACCTACAATCGGGCCGTGGACGCCTCCGCCCGTCATCTTCGGCTGCTGACGGAGACGATCGCGGCGGTCAACTCGACGCTCGACCTCGAGGAGGTGCTCGCGCTCGTCGCCTCGAAGGTCGCGGACGCGCTCGCCGCCGACGCCTGTTTCGTCTACCTCTACGACGAGCGCGCGGACGAGCTCGTCCTCCGCGCGACGCACGGCACGAGCGTCGAGGAGATGACGAGGCGCCCGCGGCTCCGGCCCGGGGAGGGAATCACGGGGTCCGCGGCCGCCGAACGCACCGCGATCGCGATCGCCACGAACGCGCACCTCGATCCGCGTTTCAAGCAGTTCCCGAACCTGCCCGAGGACGAGTACGAGTCGATCCTGGCCGTGCCGATTCTGGCCCGGGACACGCTCGCCGGGGCACTCAACGTCCGCACGCGCGCGCCGCGCGAGCACACCGGGGCCGAGATCGACCTGCTCGTCGCGATCGCCTCCCAGGTCGCGCACTCGATCGAGCACGCCAAGCTCTACGCCGAGGCGCAGCGCCGCGTGCACGAGCTCGAGGCCCTGGCGCGGATCTCCGAGGCCGTCTCCGAGTCGCTCTACCTCGAGGAGTCGCTCGAGGCGATCGTCCAGACGACGATTGCCGCCGTCGGCGCGACGGGAGCTGCGCTCGTGCTCGAGGACGGCGCCGTCGCCTGGCCCGAGGGCCGCTCCGGCGTCCATGCCGTCCGGCTCCCCCTCCGCTGGAAGCGCCGCCAGATCGGCGAGCTCGTCTGCGACCGCGACACGCCGTTCTCGGACGAGGACAGGCAGCTGCTCGAGGCGATCGCCCATCATGCGGCGGTGGCGCTCGAGCACGGGCGCGCCGTGATGCGCGGCGTGCTCGCCCAGGAGATCCACCACCGGGTCAAGAACAACCTCCAGACTGTCGCGTCGCTCCTGAGGCTGCAGGCGCGAGCGCCTCACACCGACGCCCGCAAGGCGCTCGACGACTCGGTCAACCGGATCCTCGCGATCGCGGCCGTCCACGAGGTGCTGACCGAGCATCGCGAGGACGACGTCGACCTCGGCGAGCTGATCGACAGGCTGCGCGCGATGCTCGTCCAGGGGCTCGTCGTGGGGAAGCAGGTCGAGTCGGAGCTGGCATCCGTCTCGCTGGCGGGCGGGCGAGCGACCGCGCTGGCGCTCGTCTTCTGCGAACTGTTCGGCAACGCGCTCGAGCACGGCGGCTCGACGGTGCGGATCGAGTTGAGTGCGAGCAAGGGCGCTGTTTCGCTCGCGATCGCGGACGACGGCGCCGGCTTGAATGGCGACGCGAGCGGAACCGGGCTCTCGATCGTCCGGGCACTCGTCCGCGACGAGCTCGGCGGCAGGCTCGAGCTCAGGAGCGAGGACGGCCTGCGCGCCGAGGTCGTGTTTCCGGCGTGAGGATCCTGATCGCCGAGGACGAGACGATCATCCGCATGGATCTGCGGGCCCTGCTCGAGGCTGCGGGGTTCGAGGTGTGTGCTGAGGCGCGCGACGGCGAGGAGGCGGTCGCGCTCGCGCGTGCCGAGCTCCCCGATCTCGCCGTGCTCGACGTCAAGATGCCGCGGCTCGACGGGATCGAGGCGGCGCGCCGGATCCTGGACGAGCGGCCGATCCCGATCGTGATGGTCACGGCCTACGCGGAACGGGAGCTCGTCTCGCGCGCCGTCGAAGCCGGCGTCTTCGGCTATCTCGTGAAGCCGTTCCGCGAGACAGACCTCCTGCCCGCGATCGAGACGGCGCGCGCCCGGCACGAGGAGCTCACCGCGCTGCGCGAGGAGGCCGAGTCCCTCGCCGACGCGCTCGCTGCCCGCAAGTCGATCGAGCGCGCCAAGGGCCTCCTGATGACGAAGGAAGGGCTGACCGAGCAGGAGGCGTTCGCGCGGCTGCGCAAGGCGAGCCAGGTCTCCGGACGCCCGCTCAAGGTCGTGGCGGAGGCGGTCGTCGCGACCCTCGACGCCGGCGAGACGTGACCGCGGCGGACGACCAGTCGAAGGTGGCAGAGCAGCTCGAACGCCGACGGCGCGCAGCCGCCGAAGCCTGGAGCCTCGACGCGAGTCAGGCCGTCGTCATCGGCGCCGGAACGTCGATCCACGTGCCGGGCCGCGGCGATCGCACCTACCGGTTCTTCGCGCATTCCGAGTACCTCTATCTGACCGACCGCGAGCGTCCGGGGTCGGTTCTCGCCTTCGACCCTGTCGACGGCTGGGTCGACTTCGTCCCGAACGCGACAGTTCAGGAGTTGCTCTGGTCAGGCGCCTCGGCGGCGGAGCCGGGAGTCTCGACCGAGGAGCTGCCGCGCTGGCTCGAGTCCCGCAAGGGCGAGCGGATCGCGAACCTCGGTGCGGCCGTGCAAGGCGTCGAGTCCGACGTCGGTCTCGAAGCCGACCTGCGCTATGAGCTGAACCGGATCCGCCGAGTCAAGGACGAGGTCGAGCTCGAGCGGATGCGGCAGGCGGAGCGTGCGACCAGGGCTGGGTTCGCGGTCGCGGCGGAGCTGATTGCTCCGGGTCGAAGCGAGCGGGATCTGCAGATCGAGATCGAGGCTGCCTTCCTCCGCAACGGCGGGGATGGGTGCGCCTACGAGACGATCGTCGCAGGCGGACCGAACTCCGCCGTGCTCCACTTCGCGCCGACGTCGCGCGTCTTCGCAGACGGCGAGCTCGTCCTCGTCGACGCCGGCGCCGAAGTCCGCGGCTACGCGTGTGACGTCACCCGCACGTATCCCGCCTCCGGCTCGTTCGCACCGGAGCAGCAGGCCCTGCACACGTTCGTCGCGGCCGCGTGCAATGCGGCGATCGAGCAGTGCGCTCCGGGACGCGAGTGGCTCGACGTGCACGCCGCTGCCGCCGGCGTCATCGCCGAGGGGCTCGTCGATTTCGGGCTCCTCCGCGGCAAGCCTGACGACCTCGTCGAATCCGGTGCGGTCACCCTCTTCTTCCCTCACGGCATCGGCCACATGGTCGGGCTCGGCGTCCGCGACGCCGGCGAGGTGCTCCGCGGCCGCTCGGGCACGCGACCCGGCTTCCCGCCACTCAGGGTCGATCTGCCGCTCGAGCCCGGCCACTGCGTCACGGTCGAGCCGGGGATCTACTTCGTCCCCGCCCTGCTGCAGGACGAAGAGCGCCGCCGAGCGCACGCTGGCGCAGTCGACTGGGGCCGAGTCGATCGGATGCTCGACTTCGGCGGGATCAGGATCGAGCACAACGTCCTCGTCACCCGCGACGGCGCCGAGATCCTGACCGCCGACGTGCCAGTCCTCGCCTAGTTCTGCTCCAACAGGCGCGTCTCCGACTGCCGGCGGCGGAAGCGGAGGCCGAGCCAGATCAGGATTCCGAGCAGGACGAACGGGCCGGCGACCACAAGGATGTAGAGCAGAGCCGTGCCCTCCCAGGCGAGGATCGCCTTCAGGTCGTCGAGCCGGCCGTCCTCGACGACCGCGGGCTCGATCCGCTCCGTCGTCAGGTCGAGCGAGATCGTCGCGAAGCGCGCTTCGGCGCGCGTGGCGCTGAGCGAGGCGCGGAGGTCCGAGAGGCGGCGGCGCGCGTCGGCGAGCCTGGCCTGGAGGACTGCGCGCTCCTCGTCGGCGAGGTTCGGGTTCTCGAGCCGGCGGCGGAGCAGGGCGATCTCGCGCTGCGTGTCTTCGATCTGCGCCGTCAGGTCGTCGGCGGGCTGCTGGAGATCCTCGATCCCGATCCGCTGGCCGAGGATCGTGCCGAGCGCGGAGAGCTGGGTGAGCGCCGTCTGGACGCGCGCGGTCGGGACGCGGAGCACGATCTGGGCGCCGCCGACTCCCTGCGCGGGCGCGTCGTACTGCACCGAGACGACGTAGCCGCGGAGCGACTGGGCGATCCGCATCGCGCTCTTCGTCGCCGCCGAGAGCTCCTCGACGTCGGCCACGCGCAGGCGCATCTCGGCCTGGACGCGCTGCAGCCGGCCCGGGGACGGAGCGAGCGCGCCCGAGCCCGTCGGTGCCGAACGTCTGGGCGGGAAGTGCCTCCTTGGTCGACGGCTGCGCCGAGTCGGCCGCCGCTTCGACGGTCGTCGACTCCCACGGCCACCGAGGCGTCGCCTCGGGTTCCGGTCTCCGGGAGATTCGCGATCACGCCCGCGGCGAGCAGCACCGTGACGACGGCGACCGGCGCCACGAGCAGGAGCCGCCGCGGTCGAAAGCGGTGGAGCAGCGACTCGCGCGCCGGCTGCTCGACGGCGATCAGGCGGACGCGCTCGCGCAGCTCCTCCGACGCGGTCGGCTTCGCCTCGCGAATCTGGTCGAGCAACTGCTCAGACATGAACGGTCATCCTCTCTTCGAGCTTCGTCAGCGCCCGCGACAACCTGGTCGAGACGGCAGTCGGGCTGATCCCGAGCACGCGCGCGGCTTCCTCGCCGTCGAGCTCGAGCAGGACACGCAGGGCGATCACCTCGCGCTCGCCGGCGGAGAGCGACACGAGCGCCGCCTCGAGCTCGGGGGACAGTCCCTCGGGCATGGCCGTCTCGGACAGGTCGGGTCGAGCCACGGCCTGCTCGCGCCGGTGCCGCCGCTCCTCGGACCGGAACCAGTCGAGCGCGGTCGTGCGGGCGATCTGGCAGAGCCACGTGCGGGCGCTCGCGCGGCGCGGATCGAACCGCTTCCAGAGCTTGAGCGCCTTCTCGAACGTCTCGGCGGCGAGATCCTCGGCGAGCGTCCGGTCGCGCGTCAGGTAGACGAGGTAGCCGTAGACGTCGTCGAGGTGCGCCTCCGCCGTCGCCGAGAACGAGACCGGAATCGCCGGGGCCCCACGCGCGGAGAGCGTCATCGCCTGCACACGGGATCTACGCCGCCGTACTCCGGCTCGTCACACGCGGTCGACTTGGGCGGCCTCGAAGAGCTCTTCCCAGCGGCCGAGCAGCGTCTGCAGCTCGTCGCGAGCGGCCTTGTGGGCCGCGAGTGTCGCCACGTCGCTCCAGTCCTCGGCGAGCTTGCGCTCGAGCTCGGCGAGCTCGGTCTCGCGCTCGTCGATCGCCGTCTCGACCTGCTGGAGCTCGTTCGGCCGCGTCACCGTCGGCGCCGGCTTCGCAGCCTTCGGCTTCGACTCCTTGACCGGCGGTGGCGGCGCGTCCTCGCCGGAGCGGATCCGTGCGTAGTCGGCCCAGCCGCCGGGGTAGGAGCGCAGCCGCCCGTCTTCGATCGCGACGATTCGCTCGGCGACGGCGTCGAGCACCGCCCGGTCGTGCGAGACGAGCAGCACCGTCCCGGGAAACGCCTCGAGCGCCGCCTCGAGCGCCTCGCGGCTCTCCAGGTCGAGGTGGTTCGTCGGCTCGTCGAGGACGAGGAAGTTCGCGCCGGAGGCGACGATCAGCGCGAGCGCAAGGCGCCGGCGCTCGCCGCCCGACAGCGAGACGACCTTCTTCTCGTGGTCGTCCCAGCCGGAGAAGAGGAAGCGGCCGAGCAGGGCCTGGGCCTGCGCGCGCTGCAGCCCGGTCGCGCCCATCGCGCACTCGAGCACGCTGCCGCGCTCGTCCAGCTCGACGTCGTGCTGCGAGAAGTACGCCAGCTCGACGCCGTGGCCGAAGCGGCCGACGCGACCGTGCACGAGCGCCTCGAGCAGCGTCGTCTTGCCGGAGCCGTTCGGGCCGATCAGGGCGACGTGCTCGCCGCGCTCGAGCACGAGCTCCGTGTCCTCGAGCAGCTGCTTGTCGCCGGCGGCGAGGTCGATCCGCGGCGCCTCGACGACCGTCCGGCCGCTCCGGGCCGGCTTCAGGAACTCGAAGCCGAGCGTGCGCCGGCCGGCGCTCGGCGCCTCGACCCGCACCTTCTCGATCCGCGCGATCTGCTTCAGCTTCGCCTGCGCCTGCCGCGACTTCGTCCCGTAGCGGAACCGCGCGACGAAGCGCTCGAGCCGCTCGATGTCCTCGGCCTGGCGCTCGGCGAACCGCGCCTGCATCGCCAGCCGAGCCGCCTTCTCCTGCCGCCAGACGTGCCACTTGCCGGGGAAGTAGACGGACTTGCCGCCTTCGAGCTCGAGCACGGCCGTGCCGACCGACTCGAGGAACCAGCGGTCGTGTGCGACGAGGACGATCGCGGCGTCGAGCGTCGTCAGCTCCTGCTCGAGCCACTCGATCGAGGCCATGTCGAGATGGTTCGTCGGCTCGTCGAGGAGGAGCAGATCCGGCTGACCGGCGAGGGCGCGCGCCAGCGAGGCGCGGGTGAGCTCGCCGCCCGAGAACGTCTCGAGGTCGCGTTCGAGATCCGGGTCGGCGAACCCGAGGCCGCGAAGGACGCTCGTAGCCCGGTCGCGCCAGCCGTAGCCGCCTGCGTGCTCGAGCCGCGCCTGGGTCTCGCCGTAGCGACGCAGGGTCTCCGGCGTGTGATCGCCTCCGGCCATCGCCTCCTCGAGGCGGCGGAGCTCCTGCTCGGCGGCGACGAGGTCCGCGGCGCCCGAGAGCGCGTACTCGCGCAGCGTCTGGCCGTTCAGCCGCGGCGGCCGCTGGTCGTGGAGCGCGACGCGCGCGCCCTTCTCCCAGGCGAGCTCGCCGCCCTGGAGCTCGGTCTCGCCCATCACGGCCCGCAGCAGCGTCGTCTTGCCTGCGCCGTTCGGCCCGGCCAGCGCCAGCCGGTCGCCGCGCTCCACCTTGAACGAGACGCCGTCGAAGAGCGGGTCGCCGGAGTGCTCCTTGCGGAGCGAGGAGGCAATGAGAACGGCCATGCTGCAAGGGTAGTGCGAGTCCTGGCCCTCGACATCGGCACGTCCTCGGCTCGAGCACGCGTCTACGACGAGCGGGCGGAGTGCATCCCAGGTCTCGGGCACCAGGAGCGCTACACGGCGACGCGCGGCCACTCCGGCCGACTCGGCGAGTTCGACGCCGACGAGCTGCTCGCGGTGGCGCGCGACGCGCTCGGGCAAGCGCAGCGCGGATCGAAGGAGCCGGTCGATGCGGTCGCGATCTCGTCGTTCTGGCACAGCCTCGTCTGCGTCGACGCGAGCGGCCGGCCGATCACCCCGCTCCTGACGTGGCGGGAGCTCGACCTCGCCGGCGAGGTGCCGCTCGACTCGGCCGCCGTCCATGCACGGACGGGCTGCCCGCTCCACCCGAGCTTCTGGCCGATGAAGATCGCAGGCCTGCAGGCGCGCGGCGTGCGCGCTGCCCGCTACCTCTCCTTCTCCGATCTTCTGACGGAGGGGCGCACCAGCCTCTCGATGGCGAGCGGCACCGGTCTGCTGGGACTCGACGGCCGCTGGGACGGCGAGCTGCTGGAGGCGCTGGGCGTCCGCGAGGAGCAGCTTCCGGAGCTCGCGGACGAGCTCGTGCTCGGCGACGGCGCCGCTGCGAACCTCGGCTCGGGGGCGCTGGGCCGGAAGCGGGCGGCGCTCACGATCGGAACCTCGGGCGCGCTCCGAACGGTGCACGAGCCGACCGCCCCGCGGCCCGGCCTCTTCCTCTACCGAGTCGACGGCGAGCGCGTCTGCGAGGGCGGGTCGATCTCCGACGGCGGCAACCTGCTCGACTGGCTCGAGCGGCTCGTCGGACCGGTGGAGACGGCCGGGATGGCGGACGAGGAGGCGCCGCCGCTCGACTTCCTGTCGCTGCTCGGCGGCGAGCGCAGCCCCGGCTGGAACGCGGCCGCGCGCGGGATCGTCTCGGGCCTCTCGTTCGAGACGACGCCGCGCGATCTCGTCCGAGCGGCGCTCGAGGGCGTGGCGCATCGGCTGGCCGAGATCGGCGAGCTGCTGCCGGAGGTCGAGGAGATCGTGGGGAGCGGCGGCGCGCTGCTCGGCAACCCGGACTGGGCGCAGATCCTCGCGGACGTGCTCGAGCGGCCGGTGACGCTCTCGGCCGTCGACGAGGCGTCGGCGCGCGGAGCGGCGGTCTTCGCGCTCGAGCGGCTTGGAGTCTCACCGCCGCCGGCGCCCCTCGGCCGTCGGTTCGAGCCGCGTCCCGAGCGATTCGAGGCGCATCGCGCCGCCCGGGAGCGGCAGCGCCGGCTCTACGAGACCGTGACCTGACTCTCCTCGCGGACGAGCCCGCGGGCCGCCTCCGCGATATGCGCTGCGTCGATCCCGGCAGCGGCGAGCAGCTCCGCCGGCTTGCCGGAGTGCGGGAGCTCGCGCACAGCGAGCTTGAGGACGCGCGGCCGCTCCTCGACGTCTGCGAGCGCGTCGAGCACGGCGTCGCCGAGCCCTCCTTCGGGCCGGTGATCCTCGACCGTGACGATCGGCGACGAGATCGCGCGCAGCGTCTCGGCGTCGACGGGCTTGACCGAATAGAGGTCGATCACTCGCGCCTCGATCCCGTCGCCGGCCAGCGTCTCCGCCGCCTTCAGCGCCTCGTGGAGCGTGATCCCGGCGCCGATCAGGGTGACGTCGTCGCCCTCGCGCAGCGTCCGCGAGCCGCCGATCGGAAAGTCCTCGTCGGCCGCGTAGAGCACCTCGGTGTCGGCGCGGGTCGTACGGAGGTACGAGATCCCGTCGAGGTCGGCCATGGCCCGGACGAGCGCTGCGGTCTGGTTGCCGTCGCAGGGGTACAGCACCGTGGACGTGTTGATCGCCCGGAGCGACGCGATGTCCTCGAGCGCCATCTGGGACGGCCCGTCCTCGCCGATCGAGACCCCGGCGTGCGAGCCGCACAGCTTGATCGTCGCCTGCGAGATCGCGGCCATGCGCACGAAGTCGTAGGCCCGCGAGAGGAACGCCGCGAACGTGGCGGCGAAGGGCTTCCAGCCGATGATCTGCATCCCCACCGCCGCGCCGACCATTTGCTGCTCCGCGATGTACATCTCGAAGTAGCGCTCCGGAAACGCCTTGCCGAAGAACTCCGAGTACGTGGAGTTGTCGACCTCGCCGTCGAGCGCGACGACACGCGGATCCGCGGCTCCGAGGCCGGCCAGCGCCTCGCCGTAGGCCTTGCGCGTCGCGATCTTCGAGCCGACCTCGTAGCTCGGCTGCTCCGCGCCGCCCGTCTCGAACGTGTGCGCGGTGCCCTTGGCCGGCGCCGGCACGTCGACCCGGATGTTGCGCACGCCGCCGAGCTCCTGCAGCGCCTCCTCCGCGTCCTCGGCCGACATCGCCTTCCCGTGCCAGCCCGGCTGATCCTCGATCTTCGAGTAGCCCTTGCCCTTGAGGGTTCGCGCGATCACCGCCGTCGGCTTGCCGGACGTCTGCTCCGCCTCCTCGTAGGCGCGGTGGATCTCGTCCACGTCGTGCCCGTCGATCGTGATCGCGTGCCAGCCGAAGGCGCGGAATCGATCGGCGTACGTGTCGAGCTCCCAGCCGTGCCGCGTCTCGCCGCGCTGGCCCAGCCGGTTGACGTCGACGATCGCCGTCAGGTTGTCGAGCCCTTCGAACGACGCGGCGTCGAGCGCCTCCCACATCGAGCCCTCCGCCAGCTCGCTGTCGCCGCAGATCACCCAGGTGCGGAAGGGCAGCCGGTCGAGCTTCTTGCCGGCGAGCGCGAGGCCGACGCCGATCGGGAGGCCCTGACCGAGCGAGCCGGTCGCGACGTCCACCCACGGCAGCACGGGCGTCGGGTGACCCTCCAGCCGCGAGCCGAGCTGGCGGTAGGTCATGAACTCCTCTTCCGTGATCGCGCCGGCCGCGCGGAAGAGGCCGTAGACGAGCGGGGACGCATGACCCTTCGAGAAGATCAGGCGGTCGTTGGCGGGGCTCTTCGGCTGCTCGTAGTCGTAGCGGAAGTGCCCTGCGAGCAGCACGGCTGCGAGGTCGGCCGCCGACATCGACGAAGTCGGATGGCCCGAGCCCGCCTTGGCGCTCGCCCGCACCGCGTCGACTCTCAGCTGCTGTCCCAGCTCTCGCCAGAGCTCGCGCTCGTCCATGGTGGGCTCCTCGCTCGTCGTTTGTCGTAACGTAGCGAGCGATGAGGGTCGCGGTCGCATTCGACCATCGGGGGGTCAAGCTGCGCGAGCGCGTGCTCGAGGCGCTCGCCGAGGGTGGGCACGAGCTCGTCGATCTCGGCACCGACACTGACGCGCCGAAGATCGATTATCCGGACAAGGCGCGCGAGGTCGGCGCCGCGCTCGCGGAGGGGCGGGCCGAGCGCGGGATCTTCGTCTGCGGCTCGGGTGTCGGAGCCTCCGTCGCGGCCTGCAAGCTCGCCGGAGTCCGGGCGGCGGTCTGTCACGACGCCTACTCGGCGCGCCAAGGCGTCGAGCACGACGACGTGAACGTGCTCTGCCTGGGCTCGGAGATCGTCGGCGCCGAGCTGGCCGCCGACCTCGTCGGGACGTTTCTGCAAGCGAGCTTCGACGGAGGCGAGCGTTATGTCGCGCGCCTGCGCAAGGTCGAGGCGATGGAGAAGGAGCTGAAGCATGGCGAAGTCACGACTGCATGAGCTGAGCGAGCAAGGCGTCAGCGTCTGGATCGACTCGCTCTCGCGAGAGATGCTGGAGACGGGCGAGCTGGCGCGACTGATGGAGGAGGACGCCGTCGTCGGGGTCACGTCGAACCCGACGATCTTTCAGAAGGCGCTCTCGACCGGCGAGTGGTACGACGAGCAGCTGCAGGAGGTCGTGAAGACGGAGGACGACCCGACCGAGATCTTCCTCCAGCTCGCGATCGAGGACATCAAACGCGCCTGCGACCTGATGCGCCCGGTGTGGGATCGCGGCAAGGGCCTCGACGGCTATGTCTCGCTCGAGGTCGATCCGACGCTCGCCTACGACCGCGAGCGCACCTTCGAGCAGGCGATGCGCCTGCACGAGGATGTCGACCGGCCCAACCTGTTCGTCAAGATCCCCGCCACCGAGCCCGGCCTCGGCGCGATCGAGGACTCGATCGCGAAGGGCAAGTCGATCAACATCACGCTGATCTTCTCGCTCGACCGCTACAAGGCCGTCGTCGAGGCCTACCTCCGCGGGCTCGAGCGGCTCGTCGAGTCAGGCGGCGACCCCGCGCCCGTCGCGTCGGTCGCGAGCTTCTTCGTCTCGCGGGTCGACACCGAGGCCGACCGTCGCCTCGAGGAGCAGGGGAACACCGAGCTGCAGGGCAAGCTCGCGATCGCGAACGCGAAGCTCGCCTACCAGCACTACCTCGAGGCGTTCTCCGGGCCGCGCTGGGAGGCGCTCGCCGCCAAGGGCGCGACGAAGCAGCGCTGCCTCTGGGCGTCGACCTCGACGAAGAATCCCGCCTACCGCGACGTGCTCTACGTCGAGGAGCTGATCGGCCCGGCCACCGTCAACACGATGCCGGCCGAGACGATCGTCGCCTTCCAGGACCACGGCGAGGTCAAGCGCGACTCGCTCACGAGCGACGTGGAGGGGGCCGAGCGGCTCCTCGTCTCGCTCCGGGAGGCCGGGATCGACTACGACGACGTGACCGACACGCTCGAGCGCGAGGGCGTGCAGAAGTTCGCCGACTCGTTCGAGGAGCTGCTCGACGGGATCCGCGCCAAGCGCAGCGAGCTCGCGACGGCATGAGCGTCGCTCGTCGAGCGGATCTGGGCCCACGACGCCTCCGTCTGGACCGGCGGCGACGAGGATCGCTGGCTCGGCTGGCTCGACGTCGTCGCCCGGATCCGGCCGCAGGTGGACGAGCTGAACGCGTTCGCGGCCGGCGCGCGCGAGCAGTTCGACCACACGGTGCTGCTCGGCATGGGCGGCTCGAGCCTCGCGCCCGAGGTGCTCCGCCGGGCGTTCGACGTCGAGTCGTTCCACGTCCTCGACACGACGCATCCGGCCGCGATCCGGCGTCTTGAAGCCAGCCTCGAGCTCGAGCGGACGCTCTTCGTCGTCTCCTCGAAGTCGGGGTCGACCCTCGAGACGCGTTCGCACCTCGAATATTTCTGGGAGCAGACCGGCGGGCGCGGCGCCCAGTTCGTCGCGATCACCGATCCCGGCTCGGAGCTCGAGCGCGTCGCGGGCGAGCGTGGCTTCCGGGCCGTCTTCGCCGGCGAGCCGGAGATCGGCGGCCGCTACTCGGCGCTCTCGATGTTCGGGATCGTGCCCGCCGCGCTGCTGGGCGTCGATCTCGTCCGTTTCCTGGAGCGAGCCGAGGCGATGGTCGAGGCATGTCGCGGCGAGGAGGGAAACCCGGGGCTCGAGCTCGGCCTCCGGCTGGGCGAGGGCTGGCGCGACGGCCGCGACAAGGTCTGCCTCGACGAGACGCACGACGGGCTTCGGCCTCTGGGCCGAGCAGCTCCTCGCCGAGTCGACCGGGAAGCAGGGCAAGGGCCTGATCCCGGCGCCAGGCGAGTCGCCCGACGGCCCCGACCGCCAGCGCGGCGAGCTCCGGCTGGACGATCCCTACGACCTCGGCGCCGAGTTCTACCGCTGGGAGTTCGCGACGGCCGTCGCCGGCCACGTCCTCGAGATCCATCCATTCGACCAGCCCAACGTCCAGGCGGCGAAGGACAAGACGAACGAGGTGCTCGCTGCCGGTGAGCCGGACGTCGAGCCACGTGGCTCGCTCGACGAGCTGCTCGCGCAGGCGCGGGACGGCGACTACGTGTGCGTCCAGGCGTTCATCGATCCGGCGCGCGAGGACGAGCTCGCGCCGCTCCTCGAGCGCGCGCACGCGACCGGCTGCGTCGTCACGTCCGGGCTCGGCCCTCGCTACCTCCACTCGACCGGACAGCTCCACAAGGGCGGCCCGAACACGGGCCTCTTCGTCCAGGTCGTCGACGAGACCGGCGTCGAGCTGCCGATTCCGGGGCGGGAGTTCGGCTTCGCGCGCCTCATCCGCTCGCAGGCCGCGGGCGACCTCGCGGCGCTCGAGGAGAACGGCCGGCGCGTGATCCGACTACGACTGGAGGAGCTCGCATGAAGATCGGGATGGTCGGCCTCGGCCGGATGGGCGCGGGGATGACGGAGCGGCTGGAGCAGGCCGGGCACGAGCTCGCAACCTACGATCCGAACGTCGAGTCGACGGCGAAGTCGCTCCGCGCGCTCGCCAAGCAGCTCGAGCCGCCGCGGCACGTCTGGGTGATGGTGCCGTCGGGCAAGATCACCGAGGACACCGTCCAGAAGCTGCTCGGGATCCTCGAGCCGGGCGACACGATCGTCGACGGCGGCAACTCGAACTTCCGCGACTCGCAGCGCCGCTACAAGGAGGCTCGCAAGCAGAAGGTCTCGTTCGTCGACGTGGGCGTCTCGGGCGGGATCTGGGGGCTCGAGGTGGGTTTCTGCCTGATGGCCGGCGGCGACAAGGCGCCGGTCAAGCGGCTCACTCCGATCTTCGAGGCGCTCGCGCCGGAGAACGGCTTCGCCCACGTCGGCGCGTCCGGCGCCGGTCACTTCACGAAGATGGTCCACAACGGGATCGAGTACGGCCTGATGCAGGCCTACGCCGAGGGGTTCGAGCTGATGTACCACTCGGAGTTCGACCTCGACCTGAGCGAGATCGCAGGGATCTGGCGCTACGGGTCGGTCGTCCGTTCGTGGCTGCTCGAGCTTCTCTGTGCGGCGATGGAGCAGCACGGCGACCACCTCGACGACATCGCGCCCTACGTCGAGGACTCCGGCGAGGGGCGCTGGACGATCAACGAGGCCATCCACGAGAACGTGCCTCTTCCCGCGATCACCTCGGCGCTGTTCGCGCGGTTCGCGTCCCGCCGTGAGATCGACTTCTCCGCCAAGGTGCAGGCGGCGCTGCGCAACCAGTTCGGCGGCCATGCGGTGAAGGCTGTGGAGGAGGCGAAGGCGAGCCCGGATCCCCGGGCGACCACGTGAGCTCCGCGGAGAACCCCCTCCTCGAAGGGCTGCGACTCCGCCGCACGCCGGAGCCGTGCGCGCTCGTGATCTTCGGCGCGTCGGGCGACCTGACCCAGCGCAAGCTCTTCCCGGCGCTCTACTCGCTCGCCGTCAGGCGCTTGCTCCCCGAGCAGTTCGGGATCGTCGGCGTCGCTCGCAGCGAGCAGAAGACCAAGGAGTGGATCGGGGCGATGAAGAAGGCGGTGCAGACGCACAGCCGGGACGAGTTCAAGCAGGACGTCTGGAGCTCGCTCGCCGAGGGGATGCACTACGTCGCCACCGACTTCGCCGACGACCGGGGCGAGGATGCGGTCGTCGAGGTGCTGCGCTCGCTGGACGAGAAGCGCGGCACGGCTGGAAACCGCGTCTACTACCTCGCCGTCCCGCCCGCCGCGTTCGAGACGATCGTCAACGAGCTCGGCGAGCGGCGCGGGAGCGAGGGCTGGACGCGGCTGATCGTCGAGAAGCCGTTCGGCCACGACGCCTCCTCCGCGGACAAGCTGAACGCGATCCTGAAGCAGTGGTTCACCGAGGACGAGGTCTTCCGGATCGACCACTACCTCGGCAAGGAGACGGTGCAGAACATGCTGGCCCTCCGCTTCGCGAACGGGATCTTCGAGCCGATCTGGAACCGCCAGTTCATCGATCACGTCCAGATCACCGTCGCCGAGTCGATCGGAGTCGAGGGGCGCGCCGGGTTCTACGAGTCCGCCGGAGTGATCCGCGACATCTTCCAGAACCACCTGCTCCAGCTGATCGCGCTGACGGCGATGGAGCCGCCGATCGACTTCACCGCCGACTCGGTCCGCAACGAGAAGGTGAAGGTGCTCCGCTCGCTGCATACGCCCGGGCCGAAATCGGTCGTGCGCGGCCAGTACGGGCGGGGATTCGTCGAAGGCGAGGAGGTTCCTGGCTATCGCGACGAGCCGGGCGTCGCGGCCGACTCGACCACCGAGACGTTCATCGCCGCCAAGCTCTACGTCGACAACTGGCGCTGGGCCGACACGCCGTTCTACGTGCGCGCCGGCAAGCGGATGGCGCGGCGCGAGACCGCGATCGCGATCCAGTTCCAGCGCGCGCCGCACCCGCCGTTCGCGGAGATCGCGGGCGACGGTCTCCGACCGAACGTGCTCCTGATTCACGTCCAGCCGGACGAGGGTGTCTCGCTCGCGATCGGGGCGAAGGTGCCGGGGCAAGGGATGTCGATTCGGACCGTCCACATGGACTTCCTCTACGGCGGCGCCTTCCGCACCGGGCTTCCGGAGGCGTACGAGCGGCTGATCCTGGACGCGATGCTCGGCGACGCGACGCTGTTCACCCGCTCGGACGAGGTGGACGAGCAGTGGGAGCTCGTCGACTCGATCGTCGCCGCCTGGCGGCGCGACCGGCCGAACTTCCCGAACTACGAGTCGGGCACGTGGGGCCCGCGCAGTGCCGACGAGCTGATCCATCGGGACGGGCGGAGCTGGAGGCGGCATTGAGTGTCGTGTCGGATGTCGAACGGCAACTCGAAGAGCTGCGCATGCTGGAGGGCGCCGACGGCGCGCCGGATCTGCGGACGAGCGTGATGACCCACATCGCTTGGGCGCCGCCGAAGTGGGCGGCCGCCGCGCGCCGGACGCTCGCGGGACTCGAGGAGCGCCATCCGTCGCGGACGATCCTGCTCTTCCCCGAGCCGCGAGGGCGGGACGGCGTCGACGTGGCGGTGACGATGCAGTGCTTCGCGCATGGCCGGTGTCTCGCATGAGGTGTGCTCGGAGGTGATCGAGCTCCGGCTCGGGGGCAAGCGCGCCCGGGCGCCGGCCTCGATCGTGCAGCCGCTCCTGATCTCCGACCTGCCCACGTTCTGCCGCTGGCGCGGCGAGCCGCCTTGGGGGAAGCCCGAGCTCGAGCAGCTCGTCGACGTCTGCGACCGGCTCGTCGTCGACTCCTCCGAGTGGACGCGGCTTCCGGCCGCTTACGAGAATCTGGCGGCGCTCTTCGCCCGGGTGGCCGTCTCGGACATCGCGTGGGCCCGGGGGCGTGACTGGCGAGGCCGCCTGGCCGAGCTCTGGCCGGAGATCCGCAAAGCCGAGCGGCTGTCCGTGACCGGCCCGAAGGCGGACGCGACCCTCCTCGCCGGCTGGCTCCGCTCGCGCCTTCGGCGGGAGGTCGCGCTCAGCCGGCGCTCGGCGGAGGAGCTCGCGCGTGTCGCCGTGGACGGTGTCGTCGTCGACCCTCCGCGAGCGGGAGCGCCGACCGCGAGCGATTTGCTCTCCGCCGAGCTCGACGTCTTCGGCCGCGATCCGATCTACGAGGCGGCGGTCGAGGCTGCCTGAGGCCGGTCGGGCCGAGTTCGAGCACGCCGTCCGCGAGTTTCGGCTCGACGAGGTGCAGCTCGACGACGCGGCGCTCGACGTCGCCCGCGGCTCGCTCGAGCGAACCGAGCTCTTCGTCCTTGGCGAGTTCCACGGGATCGCCGAGACGGCGAGCGCGATCCTGACGCTGGTGCGGAGGCTCGGCGTGCGTGTTCTTGGCCTCGAGTGGTCGTTCAACGAGGTGGGAGCCGTGCTCGAGGAGCTCATGAGGACGGGACGATTCGACCTCGATGCGATCTGGAGCATCCCCGCCGGAGGCGATCTCTTCGCCGGCGACGGCCGCTTCACCGCAGAGTTGGTGCGGGTGCTAGAGCATCAGATCCAGTCGGGCGAGTTGACCGCGGTCGTCCCGATCGACCGGCTCGACGAGGAGCCGCCGCTCGTGGTCGACCGCGAGATAGACATGGCGGAGCGGCTCCTCGCGCACCGGCGGCCCGGTGATCCGATGCTGGTCGTGCCAGGCTACTTCCACGCGTCCCGCACGCCGTTCGACGGATTCGAGCCGATGTTCGTCCACCTCGAACGCGCGCTGCCGGGCCTCGCCAACGGTGCGCTCGAGTTCGGCGAGGGTGCCGGCTACTCGCGCGGCGAACAGTCCGTGCGCCCGCTCGACCGCCCGTTCGACGCGGTCTACCGCCTGGAGCGCGCAACGCCGGCCACCGTCCCGGCCCGACGGGCCTGAACGGGCCGCGTCCGGGATTCGAGCGCGCTCAGCCGTTCAGCGCGCTGAGCGCTTCGTCGTGCAGCAAGCCGTTCGAGGCGAGCGCGCTGCCGCCGTCGGCGCGATCCACTCCGGAAAGATCGGTCAGCCTCCCGCCCGCCTCCTCGACGATCAGCTTCGGCGCCGCCAGATCCCACAGATTCGCCGTCGACTCGACGCAGAGGTCGACAGCGCCCTCGGCCAGCAGCATGTACTGCCAGAAGTCGCCGAAGCCGCGCGGCGCCCAGCTCCGCTGCGCCAGCGCGAGAAAGCGCTCGTCGGCTCCGTGCAGGCTCGTGTACGTGAGCACGGCGTCCTCGATTCGCTCGATGCGCGAGACGTGGAGCGAGCGCCCGTCTGCCACCGCACCCTGGCCGCGGACGGCCCACCAGCGCCTGCCGAGCGCCGGCGCCGAGACGACGGCGACGCGATCCTCGAGCGCGATCAGCGTCGCGAAGATCGGGATCCCGCGAACGTAGTTCTTCGTCGCGTCGATCGGATCGAGGATCCAGCGCTCGCCGTCGCCCTCATCGGCGCCGTACTCCTCGCCGAGCACGCGCTCGCCGGGCCGCTCGGCCGCGATCCGCTCGCGCAGGCGCTCCTCGACCGCCCGGTCGGCCTCCGAGACGGGCGTCAGGTCGGGCTTCGTCTCGACGCGGAGGTCGCTTGCGCCGAACCGGGCGAGCGTGATCGCATCGGCGTCGTCGGCCAGCGAGAGCGCGAACTCGAGCTCGGGGGTCACAGCGCCGCCTCGAGCAGCCGGCCGGCGGCGAGCACGAGCGCGTCCGCGCCGGGGCGGCCCGCCAGCTGGACGGAGGTCGGCACACCGTCCTCCGTCACCCCGCACGGGAGCGCCAGCGCGGGCCAGCCGAGCGCCGAGAAGGGGAACGTGAACCGGATCAGCGACTCGCGCACGTCGAGGTCGCCGACGCCGCCCGCGCCGAGCAGGGGCGCGACGATCGGCAGCGTCGGCGTGAGGACGAGGTCGACCCCGTCGAGCGCCTCGCTCACCCGCTCCGCGTACTCGGAGCGCAGGCGCGTCCCGCGCTCGACCTCGGAATCGCGTACCTCCAGGCAGCGCTCGACCTTGACCCGCACGTCCTCGCCGTAGCCGTCGGCGCTCTGCGCGAAGAGCTCGCGATGAACGTCGGCGACCTCGCGCATGAAGGGCGCGTACACCGCCTGGTCGGGAAACGGGAGCTCGATCGCTCGCTGCCGCGGGAACCACGCTGCCGCTGCCTCGACTCGCGCCTGCACCTGCGGATCGGCGAGCTCTGCCCAGGCGACCCCAACCTCGACTTCTTCGAGCGACTCGAGGAGGCGCGGGTCGAAGCTCCCGACGAGGTGGCCGAGCATGTCCTCGCAGCCGGCGACGTCCCGCGCCATCGGCCCGCCGGTGTCGAAGCTCGCGGCGAGCGGCCAGCAGCGCTCGAGCGAGACGAGCCCATGGCTGGGCTTGAAGCCGACGACTCCGCAACAGGCCGCGGGGATCCGGATCGAGCCCGCCGAATCGGTGCCGAGCGCCGCATCCGCGAGCCCGGCCGCGAGCGCCGCCGCCGAGCCGCCGCTCGACCCACCGGCGACTCGTCCGGGCGCGGCCGGATTCGGAACGGCGCCGAAGTGCGGGTTCTCGGAGGTCGTGCCGTAGGCGAACTCGTGCAGGTTGGTCTTGCCGACGAGCGCGTAGCCGGCCGCTTCGAGCACGGCCACCGCGGGCGCCGTCTCGCTCGGGACGTGCTCGGCGAAGATGCCGGACCCGTACGTCGTCGCGAGGCCGGCGGTGTCGAAGAGGTCCTTCACGGCCAGGCGGATTCCCGGCCCGACCGAGGCCGGCCGCGCGAGGAAGATCCCGTCACCCATGACGGCGGCGCTAATCGAGCGCGAGGTAGAGCAGCGCGACGCCGACGGTGCCGGCGAAGAGGACGAGGAAGACGGCGAAGAGGAGCCAGCCGAGCACGAGGTTCTTGCGCTCCTGCTCGGGCGTCAGTTCCATGGCGTCGTGGTCCATCTAGAGCACGACCGGGTTGACGGCGGCCGCGACGAAGAGCAGCGCCAGGTAGAGGAGCGAGTAGTGGAAGAGGAGGCCTGCGCGGCGGCGGCTGGGCTCGCGCCGGAGCTGCCAGGCAAGCCAGAGGAAGAGCCCTCCGAGCAGGGCGGCAGCGGCGACGTAGACCGGACCGAACCAGAAGCCGACGACGAGCGTGAACGCGACGAGCACGACCGAGTAGACGACGATCTGCCGCGTCGTCTCGCTCTCCCCGCGCACGACCGGCAGCATCGGCACCTTCGCTGCCGCGTAGCTCTCCTTGAGGAGGAGGGCCAGCGCCCAGAAGTGCGGCGGCGTCCAGAGGAAGACGATCAGGAAGAGCCAGAGCGCGGGAAGAGCCAGGTCTCCCGTCGCGGCGGCGTAGCCCACGAGCGGCGGGACTGCGCCCGCCGCGCCGCCGATCACGATGTTCTGCGACGTCGTCCGCTTCAGCCAACGGGTGTAGACGAGGACGTAGAAGAGGCCGCCAACGAGTGCGAGCGCGGCCGCGAAGACGTTGACGACGCTCGCGAGGAGCACGAACGAGAGCGCGGAGAGGACGAGCCCGAACTCGAGCGCGCGCGCCGGCGGCACTCGGCCAGCGGCGACGGGCCGCTTCTCTGTCCGCTTGCCCATCAGCCGGTCGATGTCGCGGTCGAGCAGGTGGTTGAGCGCGCTCGCCCCGCCGCACGCGAGCGCGAGACCGACCATCGCCGCGACGAAGAGCCCGAGCGGCGGCACGCCCTGCGCGCCGACGAACATCCCCGCCGCGCCGGTCACGAGCAGGAGCGACATGATCCGCGGCTTCGTGAGCGTCACGTAGTCCCGCCACGGACCTGCCTCCACGCCCGAGCCTCGGAAGCACTGCACGGCCGAGATGCAAGCGGCGGCGAGCGAGGCCGAGGCGAGCGCCACGTGCAGGCCTGGCAGGGTCACCGCTGCGGCAGCGCCGAAGAGCACGAGCGCCGCCAGTGCGGGACCGAGGAGCTGCCGGTGCGCGATCCACGCGGCCACGGCGACGGCCACGAGCGGCGGCACCGCGAGCGCCGAGACGTACTCGTGCCCGAGCCCGAGCGTCCCGGAGACGACGGCGAGCAGCGTTCCCGCCACGCCGAGCAGCGCAGCGAGCTGCAGCCAGAAGCCGGGTCTCGAGCTGCTAGAGCGCACCGCGCTCCTTCAGCTTCCGGCGCAGGTCGTACAGCGGTCGCGCGCTCGTCACGTAGGGCACCTTCTCGAAGTTCCAGGGCGGCGGCGGCGAGGTCGTGTACCACTCGAGCGTGTCGGCGAGCCACGGATCGTTGCCCGCGCGCTTCCCGGTCTTCCGCGTCTTCAACGCGTTGATCACGAAGAGCAGGATCCCGATCCCCATCACGTACGAGCCGATCGAGGAGACGAGGTTGTACTCCTGCAGGAGCCCGGTGTCCTCGTAGGTGTAGACCCGGCGCGGCATCCCGAGCAGACCGAGCATGTGCTGCGGGAAGAACGTCAGGTTGAAGCCGACGAAGGTGAACCAGAAGCACGCCTTGCCGAGCCCCTCGTCGAGCAGCCGTCCGAACATCTTCGGCCACCAGTAGAAGAGCGCGGCGAGGATCCCCAGGATCGAGCCGCCGAAGAGGACGTAGTGGAGGTGGGCGACGACGTAGTAGGTGTCGTGCACCTGCCAGTCGATCGGGAACGCGGCGAGGAAGATCCCCGAGAGGCCGCCGATCGTGAACACCGAGACGAAGCCGAGCGCGAACAGCATCGCCGTGTCGAAGTGGAGGTTGCCGCGCCAGAGCGTCGCCAGCCAGTTGAAGATCTTGATCGCCGTCGGCACCGCGATCACCATCGAGGAGACCATGAAGAAGCCGTTCAGGAACGCCGGCATCCCGACCGTGAACATGTGGTGCGCCCAGACGAGGAGCGAGAAGAAGCCGATCGCGACGGTCGAGAACGCGATCGCCTTGTAACCGAAGATCGGCTTGCGCGCGAAGACGGGGATGATCTCCGAGATGATCCCGAAGACGGGCAGGATCATGATGTAGACCTCGGGGTGGCCGAAGAACCAGAAGGCGTGCTGGTAGAGCACCGCGCTCCCGCCCTCGCTCGGAACGAAGAAGTTGGTGCCCGCCTGCCGGTCGAGGAGGAGCAGCGTCAGCCCGGCCGAGAGCGCCGGCAGGACGAGGATCAGCAGGCCGGCGTAGATGTCGATCGACCAGACGAAGAGCGGCAGCCGCGTCCAGCTCATGCCCGCCGTCCGCATGTTGTGGATCGTGACCACGAAGTTGATCGCGCCCGCGAGCGAGGCGACCGTGAGGATGTGGAGCGAGAGGATCCAGAGGTCCTGGCCGTTCCCCTCCATGTACACCGAGTTCGGCGGGTAGCTCGTCCAGCCGCCCCGCGCGGCGCCGTACTCGGCGAAGAACGAGAGCAGCAGGATGATCCCGCCGAAGAGGAAGAGCCAGTAGGAGAGCGCGTTCAGGCGCGGGAAGGCCATGTCGCGCGCGCCGATCATCAGCGGCACGAGGTAGTTGCCGAAGCCGGCGAGGATCGGGACGACGACGAGGAAGATCATCGTCGTGCCGTGGATCGTGAAGAGCTCGTTGTAGCCGTCGCGCGTGATGAAGTCCGAGTTCGCCTGGGCGAGCTGCGTCCGGATCAGGAGCGCCATGATCCCGCCGGCGACGAAGAAGAGGCCGGACGTGACGATGTAGAGGATCCCGATCCGCTTGTGGTCGACCGTCGTCAGCCAGCTCGCGACGCGGCCGCGCTGCCAGGCGGGAACGGGCTTCTCTGCTCTAACCGCCACTGAAGCCGTCCTCGAGGTAGTCCGGTCAGCGCGTCGAGCTGGCGGTCGGTCCAGTCCTGGCCGACGGGCGGCATCGCGCCGCGGCCGTTCCGGATCACGTTCTCGAGCGCCCTCGCGTCCTGGAGCAGGCTGTTGCCGACGAGGCCGGGGCCGATGTCGCCCGCGCCCGCGAGCCCGTGGCACTTCGCGCAGGCGCCGGCGTACGTCTCCTCGCCGAGGTCGGACGTGCCTGCCTCCTGGGCCTCCGCCTCCTCCTCAAGCCAGCTCTCGAACTCCTCGCGCGGGAGCGCCTCCACCTGCGCCGTCATCGCGGCGTGCTGGATCCCGCAGAACTCGGCGCACTGGCCGCGGTAGATCCCCGGCGCCCTCGCGCGGAACCAGGACTCGTTCGTGACGCCCGGAATCGCGTCGAACTTGCCGCCGAGCGCGGGAATCCACCAGGAGTGGATCACCTCGAAGTTGGGGGCGCTGATGTTCAGCTTCACGGTCTGGCCGGCGGGCGCGCGCAGGTTGTCGACCGCGATCACGCCGTTGGGATAGACGAAGTTCCAGTAGTAGCGGTAGCCCTTCACCTGCACGTCGACGCGTCCGCCGGCGGCGTTCGCGCTCGGCACGTTCTGGATGCCGGGGAGCTTGTAGAAGACGATCCCGCCGATCGCGACCAGGAGCACGACGGGCAGGAGCGTCCACGCGATCTCCAGGTTCGTGTTCCCGTGGATCTGGGCGCCGTCCTCGTCTCGGCCGCGCCGGCGCCGGCGGTAGCGGACGATGAGCCAGATCAGCGAGCCCTCGACGAGCAGGAAGACCCCACCGGTGAACACCGAGACCCAGGTGTACGCCTCGTTGATCCGGTCGGAGTTCGGAGAGGCGCCTTCGACCGGCGCGAAGCCGCCGTTCCCCGCCAGCGCGATTTCCGAGAGGACGCCGCCGAGGACGAGCAGCGCGCTCAGAACGGCAAAGGCAAGAGGTCGACGCACGGCCGCAGGCATTCTATGAACGTGGCCGAGGCGGTGCGCAGCCGAACCCGCGTCGCCCTGCCGGCGGCGATCGGGCGGCCGTTCGAGGTCTACGTGAACGGGGTCGTGCAGGTCGAGGGCCGCGACTATCGCGTCGTCGACGGTGATCTCGTCTTTCCGCGCGAGCTGCGTCAGGAGGGGAAGCTCGGCTTCTGGCGCTGGGCCTCGCTCCTCGTCGGCGCCGCGGGGACGTACAGGCAGAACGACGTCGTGGACGTCGTCTACGAGGCGGCGGGCCGGCGCACGGTCGCGAGCGGGCTGCCGCTCGAACCGGACTGAGGGAGGCGGCCTGCGGCAGCGGTCGCCGCGCGAAGCTCGGCCGCGAGCCCCGCGGTGAGCAGGCCCGGCTCGAGCCGCCAGCCCCAGTTCCCGTACCGCTCGCCGGGACGGTTCATCCGCGCCTCGCTCCCGAGCCCGAGCACGTCCTGGAGCGGGATCATGCAGATCGCCGCGCGCGAGGAGAGCGCGACCTCGATCAGCCGTCGGGGGTTGCGCCTGGGAAAGTGCCCGCGCAAGGTGTCCGTGTCGTGGGTCGTCGTGTAGACGATCTGCCGCTCGCGGTGGTTCTCGAGCCGGTGTGGACTGGTCTTCGCCCCGCTGAAGGCCCAGAGCAGCACGACCATGCCGGGAAAGCCGAGCGTGTCGCGAAGCGCCTCGACGTCCGGGGTGATCAGCCCGAGATCCTCGGCGATCACCGGGAGCGGGCCGAGCTCCCGCTCGGCCGCGCGGAACATCGCGTCGCCGGGGCCTGGAAGCCAGTGACCCTCGCGGGCGTCCAGCGAATCCCTCGGGGATCGCCCAGAAGGCGGCGAAGCCGCGGAAGTGGTCGAGCCGGGTCAGGTCGAAGAGCTCGAACGTCCGGCGCAGGCGCTCGATCCACCAGCGATACCCCTGCCGTGCGAGCGCGTCCCAGTCGAAGAGCGGGTTGCCCCAATGCTGGCCCATGGGGCCGAGCTTGTCGGGTGGAGCGCCGGCGACGACGCCCTCGAGGAAGAGCTCGGGATGCGAGCGGTGGTCGACGCTGCCCCAGGCGACGTAGATCGGGACGTCGCCGACCAGCCGGATCTCGCGCTCGCGGGCGTACTCCCGAAGTGCCGCCCACTCGCGCTGGAAGCGCACCTGGTCGGCGAGGTCGCCGCCCGCCTCCTCCCAGTCGCGAGCCCAGTAGGCCTGCTCCTTCCGGAAGGCGGCCAGCTCGAGCTTCGTGACGCGGGCTTTCGGCTCGGCGAGGAAGCCGCTCCACGCCGCGAACGCGGACGCCGATGCGTACGGCGAGCCGACGTCGTCCGGCGGGCCGAGCGGCAGCACCTGCCACCAACTCTGGCCGGCGTCCGCGAGCCAGTCCACGAACTCGTAGGCGCTGCGCCCCAGGCGGCCTTCGGGAAGCGACGTCGGGTGCAGCACGATCCCGCTCGATCGGGGAAGCTGCACCGTCAGCACCGCCTCGACTGTTTACCGTTCTGCCAGCGCGAAAGTCTCGGGAGCATGCCCCTACCGACCTCGAAGCAGCCGCCTCCGCGGATCCAGATCCAGAACGTCTGGCCGCAGGTCGACTGCGGCAGGTATCCCGCGAAGAGCACGGTCGGCGATCGCGTCGAGGTCACAGCGGACATCTTCAAGGACGGCCACGAGGTGCTGCGCGCGGTCGTGCGCTATCGCCCGGTCGGAACGCGCAAATGGCTGGAGCGTCCGCTCGAGCCGCTCGGGAACGATCACTGGGCCGGGGAGTTCGAGGTCGGCGAGTGCGGGCGCTGGCAGTTCACGGTCGAGGCCTGGGTCGACCGCTATGCGAGCTACCTCGACGAGCTCGACCGGAAGCTCGAGGCGCGGCAGGTCGACCTCTCGGGCGAGCTCTCGGAGGGCGAGGTGCTCTTCGGCGGCGGCGAGCTTGCCGAGTGGCGCGAGTCCGCGCCGGCGCTCGGCGCGAAGGACCGGCACGGGAAGGCGTCCTTGGGCAGCCCGCTCGAGGTCGACGTCGAGCGCGAGCGCGCCCGCTTCGGCTCCTGGTACGAGCTCTTTCCGCGCTCTTGGGGAGGATTCCGGGGCGTCGCCGCGGCGCTCCCCGAGCTGGCGGAGCTCGGCTTCGACGTCGTCTACCTGCCGCCCGTCCACCCGATCGGGACGACGAACCGGAAGGGCAGGAACAACACGCTCGTCGCGGAGGAAGGCGATCCGGGAAGCCCGTGGGCGATCGGCAGTCCGGAGGGCGGCCACGAGGCGATCCATCCGGAGCTCGGGACGTGGAAGGACTTCGACGCGATGATCGCGGCGGGTCGGAAGGCGGGCGTCGAGATCGCGCTCGACCTGGCGATCCAGTGCTCGCCCGACCATCCGTGGCTCGTCGAGCATCCCGACTGGTTCAACCGCCGGCCCGACGGCACGCTCAAGTACGCCGAGAACCCGCCCAAGAAGTATCAGGACATCTACAACGTCAACTTCGATTCGGAGGACTGGCGCGGGCTCTGGGAGGAGCTGCGCACGATCGTGCTCGGCTGGTGCGAGCGCGGGGTGCGGATCTTCCGCGTCGACAATCCGCACACGAAGTCGGTGGGCTTCTGGGAGTGGCTGATCCGGGAGGTTCGCAGCGAGTTCCCGGACGCGATCTTCCTCTCCGAGGCGTTCACGCGACCGGCGATGATGACGACCCTCGCCAAGGTGGGCTTCGGCCAGTCGTACACGTACTTCACCTGGAAGAACACGAAGGCGGAGCTCGTCGAGCTCATCGAGCTGCTCGTCGGCTGGTCTCCGTACTACCGGCCGAACTTCTTCGTCAACACGCAGGACATCCTCCACGAGTACCTTCAGCGCGGCGGCCCGCCGGCCTTCGCCACGCGGCTCGTCCTGGCCGCGACGCTCTCGCCGACTTACGGGATCTACTCCGGCTTCGAGAGCTTCGAGAACGTGCCGCTCCGCGAGGGCAGCGAGGAATATCTGGACTCGGAGAAGTACGAGCTGAAGGAGCGGAAGCTGGACGGGCCGCTGCTGCCGCTCGTCCGGCGGCTGAACGAGCTCCGGCGCGAGGAACCGGCGCTGCAGCGGTTCGAGAACGTGCGGCTCCTCGAGACCCACGGCGAGCATCTGCTCGCCTACCTGAAGGGACGTGAGATCGTCGTCGTCGTGAATCTCGATCCGTTCGCGCCCCGCGAGGACGTCGTCATCGTCCGGCCCGAGCTCGGCCTGCCGCCGGAGTTCGCGGTGACGGATCTCCTCTCGGGCGAGCGGTACCGCTGGCGGATCGGACGCAACTACGTCGGTCTCGCGCCCGGCCAGAGCCACGTGCTGAAGCTCGCCTCATGACCCGGCAAATGCAGGCTTTTATGAGCTACAAGCCGCTTTTCGTGACAGAGACGGTCGCAGGAACGAGGGGTCGTGTCTGAGCCCGGCCACTGGTTCGAGCAGAACCCGCTCTGGTTCAAGACGGCCGTCTTCTACGAGATCCACACGCGCGCGTTCTTCGACGGCAACGACGACGGCTCGGGCGACTTCCGCGGCCTCCAGCAGAAGCTCGACTACCTCCAGTGGCTCGGGATCGACTGCATCTGGCTGCTCCCGTTCTACCCCTCGCCGCTTCGCGACGGCGGCTACGACATCGCCGACTTCTACGGGATCAACCCGGACTACGGCACCGTGGAGGACTTCCGCGCGTTCGTCGAGGCATCGCACGAGCGCGGGATCCGCGTGATCGTCGACCTCGTGATGAACCACACCTCGTCCGACCACGCGTGGTTCCAGGAGTCGCGCAACGACGCCAACGGCCCCAAAGCCGACTGGTACGTCTGGTCGGACACGAACGACCGCTATCTCGACGCCCGGATCATCTTCGTCGACACGGAGACGTCCAACTGGACGTTCGACCCCGTTCGCGGCCAGTACTACTGGCACCGCTTCTTCAGCCACCAGCCGGATTTGAACTACGAGAACCCGGAGGTGCAGGAGGCCATGCTCGAGGTCCTCCGCTTCTGGCTCGACGTCGGGCTCGACGGCTTTCGCCTCGACGCCGTGCCGTACCTCTTCGAGGAGGAGGGGACGAACTGCGAGAACCTGCCGCGCACGCACGAGTACCTGAAGCGCGTCCGCGCCGAGGTCGACGCGCGCTTCCCGGACCGCGTCCTGCTCGCCGAGGCGAACCAGTGGCCGGACGACGTCGTCGCCTACTTCGGCGAGGGCGACGGCGACGAGTGCCACATGGCCTTCCACTTCCCGGTGATGCCGCGCATGTTCATGGCGCTCCGCCGCGAGGAGGCGCTGCCGATGATCGACATCCTCGACCGGACGCCCGCGATCCCGAGCTCGGCGCAGTGGGGTCTCTTCCTCCGCAATCACGACGAGCTGACGCTCGAGATGGTCACGGACGAGGAGCGCGACTACATGTACTCCGAGTACGCGAAGGACCCGCGGATGAAGCTGAACGTCGGGATCCGCCGCCGGCTCGCCCCGCTCCTCGACAACGGCCGCGACGAGATCGAGCTGATGCACGCGATCCTCTTCTCGCTCCCGGGTTCGCCCGTCCTCTATTACGGGGACGAGATCGCGATGGGGGACAACGTCTACCTCGGCGACCGCGACGGCGTGCGGACGCCGATGCAGTGGACGGGCGACCGCAACGGCGGCTTCTCGCGCGCCGATTTCGCGCAGCAGTTCCTGCCGCCGCTGATGGATCCCGTCTACGGGTTTCAGTCGGTGAACGTCGAGGCGCAGCTTCGGACGCCGACCTCGCTCCTCCGCTGGCTCCGCCGCTTCATCGAGCTTCGGAAGCAGCATCCCGTCTTCGGGCTCGGCGACGTGCACGTGCTCCGGCCGGACAACCCGAAGATCTTCGCCCACATCCGCTCGTTCTCGGAGGACATCGTCCTCTGCGTCCACAATCTCGCGCGCACCGCACAGGCGGTCGAGCTCGACCTCTCCTCCTTCGAGGGGCGCGTCCCGGTCGAGCTGCTCGGCAATACCGAGTTCCCGCGGATCGGCGAGCTCCCGTACCTGCTCACGCTCGGCCCGCGCGGCTTCTTCTGGTTCCAGCTCCAGGATCCCGCAGACGAGGCCCACAGATGAGCGCCGAGCTGCGCACGAAGATCGAGTCGGGCGACCTCCGCTTCCTCGACGGGCTCGTCCTCCTCGGGACGATCGCCTCGCAGCGCTGGTTCGGCGGCAAGTCACGCGACGTGCTCGACGCCCGCGTGCTCGACGCCGGGATCGCCGCCGGCGGTCCGCCGATCCTCGCCTTCGGGATCGTGGAGGTGCGCTACGGGCTCCAGAGCCACGACCTCTACCACCTCCCGCTCGGCTTCCGGCCGGCCGACGAGGGTTGGCGCGAATCCGTGATCGCGGAGGTCGAGGGCTGGACGGTCTACGACGCGATCGCGGATCCGGCTCTCGTGCGCGAGATCGTCGGGCTGATGCGCTCCGGCTCGACGCTGCGGCTCGACGAGACGACGATCGACTTCTGGGGCGCCGACGGCCTCGCCGATCGCGCCGGCGAGCTCGCGTCGATCAGGCCGATGGGAGCGGAGCAGTCGAACAGCTCGGTCGTCCTGGACGAGCGGCTCGCGCTCAAGCTCTATCGCCGGATCGAGCCGGGCGTCAACCCGGAGCTCGAGCTCCTCCGCTTCCTCACCGAGCGAGGATTCGAGCACATCGCGGCGCTCGAGGGCTACGCGGCCTACACGGGTCGCCCGCTCGAGACGACGCTGGCGCTGTTGCAGCGGTTCGTGCCCTCGCACGGCGACGGCTGGAGGCTCGCGCTCGACACGATCGCCTCGGAGCCGGAGTGGCTGCCCGCGCGCGCCCGCCGTCTCGGTGAGGTGACCGCGCGGCTACACAACGCCCTCGGTTCCGACCCGGCCGATCCACACTTCTCGCCCGAGGAGCCGAGCTCGGAGAGCCTGGCCCTGCTCTCCGCCTCGATCGACGAGGAGATCGAGGGCGTCTTCGCCACGCTGCCGGACCTCGAGGCGCTCGCCCCGCTCGTCGGCCGTGGCGAGGAGGTGCGCGACCGGCTGCGCCTGCTGACCCAGATCGGCAACGTCGGCAAGGTGATCCGCCACCACGGCGACTTCCATCTCGGCCAGGCGCTCTGGACGAAGGAGGACGACTGGCTGATCCTCGACTTCGAGGGCGAGCCGGCGCGCAGCGTGCCCGAGCGGCGGCGCAAGCGCTCGCCCTTGCGCGACGTCGCGGGGATGCTGCGCTCGTTCGCTTACGCCGCCTCCGCGTCGCAGCTCCAGCGGGGGGTCGAGCCGCCCGCGCGCTGGGAGGACGAATGTCGCGCCGGCTTCCTCGCGGGCTACCTCGCGACCGCTGACGGGGCGCTCCTGCCCGCAGGCGAGCAGGCGATCGAGCGGTTGCTGACCGTCTTCGAGCTCGAGAAGGCCGTCTACGAGCTGCGCTACGAGCTGAACAACCGCCCGGACTGGGTCGGGATCCCGGTCGCCGGGATCGTCCGCATGCTCGAGGCCGAATGATGGCGAAGCTCGGCGAGCTCGATCTCCATCTTGCGGGAGAAGGCCGCCACGAGCGGATTTACGAGCGGCTCGGCGCGCACGTCACCCCCGACGGGGTCTCCTTCGCCGTCTGGGCGCCGAACGCGCGGAAGCTCGCGGTCGTCGGCGACTGGAACGGCTGGGACGGCAACGCCGACCCGCTCGAGCCGCAGGCCTCGTCGGGAATCTGGCAGGGGGTCGTGCCGGCCGCAGCCGAGGGAGCGAGGTACAAGTTCGAGGTCGTCGGCGCGGACGGCGTCCTCCGCCTGAAGGCCGATCCCTTCGCGGCTGCCGCCGAGGTGCCGCCGCAGTCCGCGTCCGTCGTCTTCACCTCCACCTACGAGTGGGGCGACGCCGACTGGCTCGACGCCCGTCGCACCGCCGAGCCGCTGCGCCGGCCGATGTCGATCTACGAGGTTCATGCCGGTTCCTGGCGCCTCGGGCTCGGCTGGCAGGAGCTCGCCGAGCAGCTCGTCGACTACGCCGCAGAGCTCGAGTTCACGCATGTCGAGCTCCTGCCGGTGATGCACCACCCGTTCTCGGGCTCGTGGGGCTACCAGGTGACCGGCTTCTACGCGACCGAGTCGACGCTCGGCTCGCCCGACGACTTCCGCGCCTTCGTCGACGCGATGCACCAGGCGGGGATCGGCGTGATCCTCGACTGGGTTCCGGCGCACTTCCCGCGCGACGAGTTCGCGCTCGCGCAGTTCGACGGGACGGCGCTCTACGAGCACGCCGATCCGCGGCGCGGCGCCCATCCCGACTGGGGCACGCTCGTCTTCAACCTCGGCCGCAACGAGGTGCGGAACTTCCTGCTCGCGAACGCGCTCTACTGGGTGCGCGAGTTCCACGCCGACGGGCTGCGCGTCGACGCCGTCGCCTCGATGCTCTACCTCGACTACTCGCGCAAGCCGGGCGAGTGGGTGCCGAACGCCTTCGGCGGGCGCGAGGATCTCGAGGCCGTCTCGTTCCTCAAGGAGCTGAACGAGGTGCTGCACGACCGCGAGCCCGGCGTCGTCTCGATCGCGGAGGAGTCGACCGCGTGGCCGGGCGTCTCGCGGCCGACCTATCTCGGCGGGCTCGGCTTCGGCTTCAAGTGGAACATGGGCTGGATGCACGACACGCTCGAGTACTTCACGAAGGATCCGATCCATCGGCGCTTCCACCACCACGAGCTGACGTTCTCGCTCGTGTACGCGTGGAACGAGAACTTCGTCCTGCCGCTCTCCCACGACGAGGTCGTCCACGGCAAGCGCTCGCTGCTCGGGAAGATGCCCGGCGACCGCTGGCAGCAGCTCGCCAACCTGCGGGCGCTCTACGGCTACATGTGGGCGCATCCCGGCAAGCAGCTCCTCTTCATGGGCTGCGAGCTGGCGCAGGAGCGCGAGTGGAGCGAGCCCGCGAAGTCGCTCGACTGGCACCTGCTCGCCGATCCCGATCACGCCGGCATCCAGACCCTCGTTCGCGACCTCAACCGCGCCTACAAGGCGGAGCCTGCGCTCTGGGAAGCTGACTTCTCGCAGGAGGGGTTCCGCTGGCTCGAGCCGAACGCGGCCGGTGAGAACGTGCTTGCCTTCGGGCGCACGGACGGCAACGGACGGTGGCTCGTCTGCGTCTGCAACCTCTCGCCGGTCGTGCGGGACGAGTGGCGGCTCGGTCTGCCGCTTGCGGGCCGCTGGCGGGAAGTTATGAACACCGACTCGCGCTACTACGCAGGCTCCGACGTCGGCAACGGCTGGGGGCTCGAGACCGAGGTCGGGGCGTGCCACGAGCAGGAGCAGTCGGCGCTCGTGACCCTCCCGCCGCTCGCGACGATCTGGCTCGTGCCCGAGTCGTAGTGCCGCCCCAACGCTGAGTTCGTGCGACGGCTCGTTCTCGTCCGCCACGCGCAGGTGCGGCTGGATCCCGAGCTCCCGCCGCAGCGCTGGGAGCTGACGGCCGACGGTCGGGCCGACGCGGAGCGGCTCGCTCGGCTCGACGTCTTCGACGGTATCGCGGCCGTCGTGACGAGCCCGGAGCCGAAGGCGCGCGCGACCGCCGAGCCGATCGCAGCGGCGGCCGGCGTGGAACTACGAGTCGATCCGGATCTGCGCGAGGCGGAGCGCGGCGCGGCGCCGGTCGACGACCGCGCGGCGTTCGTCGCCCGCGTCGACGCCTGGCTCGGCGGTACCCGAGTGCCCGGCTGGGAGGAGCGCGATTTCGCGGCGGCGCGGATCGTCGGGTGCATCGAGCGGCTGCTCGCCGCATCGAGCGGTGACCTCGCGCTCGTCTCGCACGGGACCGTCCTCAGCCTCTACCTCTCCTGGCTTCGGGGCCAAGAGCGAGTCGACCTCGACGAGTGGGCCGCGATCTCGCTGCCGGCCGTCGCCGTCGTCGATCCTTCGGCGCGAACGATCGTCGTGCCCTGGCGAGGAGTCGAGGGCCGCACGAAGCGCCCTCGGTAGGGTTGAAGGGTGGTGGCCGCTGACAACTCGATCGTCGTCGAGGCGCTCGTGCGCGAGTTCAAGAAGGGGCCGCGAGCGGTGGATGCGATCGACCTCCGCGTCGAGCCCGGCGAGATCTACGGCTTCCTCGGGCCGAACGGAGCAGGCAAGTCGACGACCGTGCTGATGCTGACGACGCTCCTGCCGCCGACCTCCGGAACCGCTCGGGTGGGCGGCTACGACGTCGTCCGGGAGGGGCCGAAGGTGCGCTCGGTGATCGGGGCCGCGCTGCAGGAGGCGGCGCTCGATCCGATGCTGACCGGCCGCGACCACCTCCGGCTCCAGACGACGCTCCAGGGGATCGCCCGCGCCGAGCGGAAACCGCGCTCGAATGAGCTGCTCGAGCGCGTCGGCCTGAGCGAGGCGGCCGACCGCAAGGTCGGCGGCTACTCGGGCGGGATGAAGCGCCGGCTCGACCTGGCGCTCGCGCTGGTGCACCGGCCGCGGATCCTCTTCCTCGACGAGCCGACGACCGGGCTCGACCCGCAGAGCCGGACGGCGCTCTGGGACGAGGTCGCCCGGCTCGCCCGCGAGGAGGGGGTGACGGTCTTCCTGACCACGCAGTACCTCGAGGAGGCGGACGTGCTCGCGGACCGGGTCGGGATCATCGACCACGGGAGGATCGTCGCCGAGGGCACGCCGACCACGCTGAAGGCCGAGATCGGCCTTCCGAGCGTGCACGCGGTCCCGGCCGACGAGGAGCAGCGGGCGCGGCTCGTCGCCGAGCTCGCCCCGTTCGGCGAGCCCCTGGGCGACGGCTCCCGCGACGTCGCCGTCCGCCTCCGCGAGGGCCTGGCCGGGCTTCCAGCCGTCATCCGCGCGGTCGACGACGCCGGCCTGACGCTCGCAAGCCTGGAGATCCAGGCTCCGTCGCTCGACGACGTCTTCCTCGCGAAGACGGGCCGCTCGCTCGAGGGGGCGGGCGAAGGCGAGGCCGACGCGTCCGAGCCGACCGCATGAGTCCCAACTCGGCATTCGCCGCCCAGGTGAGCGCGCTCGCCCGCCGCTCGATCCTGCGCACGGTCCGCCAGCCTGCGGCCGTCATCTTTCCGTTGATCTTCCCGATCATGCTCCTGCTCGTGAACTCGGGCGGGCTCGACGCGTCGACGGAGCTCCCCGGCTTCCCGACCGACTCCTTCGTCGCCTTCGCGCTCGCGGTGCCGTTCATCCAGGGTGCGCTCTTCTCGACGATGAACGCCGGCACCGACCTCGCCAAGGACATCCAGACCGGCTTCCTGAACCGGCTCTCGCTGACCTCGATGCGCGGCGTCGCGCTGATCGGAGGCCAGCTCGCCGGGGTCGTCGTGATGGGCCTCGTCCAGGCCGCGTTCTACGTCGCCGTCGGTCTCGTCGTCGGCGTCGACTTCGCGTCCGGGCCGCTCGGGATCCTCGTCCTCTTCTGCTTCGCCGCGGTGATCTCGATCAGCTTCGGCGCGCTCGGCGCGTTCCTCGCCTTCCGCACCGGCTCGAGCGAGGCGATCCAGGGCCTCTTCCCGCTGCTCTTCGTCTTCCTCTTCCTGTCCTCGATGAACACGCCTCGCGACCTGGTCGAGGTCGAGTGGTTCCGCGTCGTCGCGACGCTGAACCCGGTCTCGTACCTGATCGAGTGCGTCCGGAGCCTGATCATCACCGGCTGGGACGAACAGGCTCTCCTGCTCGGCTTCGGGCTGGCCGTGCTGATCGGGATCGTCGCGACGGTGCTCGCGAGCCTCACGCTCCGGCAACGGCTGGCGCGGAATGGTTGGCATGAGGCTCTGGACATGAGGCTCTGGCCGGTTGCCTCGGGGGTTGCGTGGCGGACGCTGAAGGTCGTGTTCACGAACCCGTCGCTCCTCTTCCCGTCGCTGATCTTCCCGCTCTTCTTCTTCACGGCGTTCGCAGGCGGCCTCTCCCAGGTCGCGAACGTCCCCGGCTTCGACTTCCCGCCCGGCTACACCGCGTTCCAGTTCTGCTTCGTCCTCGTCCAGTCGGCCGCGTTCGGCGGCGTCTTCACAGGCTTCGGGATCGCGCGCGACTTCGAGTACGGCTTCGCGCGGCGGCTTCTCCTCGCGGCGCCGAACCGCACCGGAATCGTGCTCGGCTACGCGATCGCGGCCCTCGTGCGCTGGTCGCTGACGGCGACCATGCTCACCGTCGTCGCCCTGCTCGCCGGGATGAACGTCTTCGGCGGCCCGATCGACGTCTTCGGGATGTACGTGCTGGCGCTCCTGATCAACATCGCCGGGCTCCTCTGGGCGGCCGGGGTCGCGATGCGCTTCCGGACGATGCAGGCGGGCCCCGTGATGCAGATGCCCGTCTTCCTGGCGCTCTTCTTCGCCCCGGTCTACGTCCCGCTCGTCCTGCTGGAGGGCTGGATCGAGGTGCTCGCCACGCTCAACCCGATCACGTACGTGCTCGAGGCGGTGCGGAGCCTGCTCGCGGGGAACGCGGTCGACGTCCTGCTCGCGTTCGGCCTCGCGCTCGGCCTGATCGGCGGCTTCGCCTTCTGGGCGATGCGCGGCCTCCGCTCGGCAGAGGCGGCAGGGTAGGACGTTCGAGGCCGTAGCCGGCCTGGGTAGGTTCCGCGGATGGCGATCGTGGCTGAGAGATCGCTCGGCGCGCTCGTGGCCGAGCCCGGACGAGGAAGCAGGGGGACGGTCGAGTTCCGAGCTTGGGCCCCGTTCGCGCGCTCGCTCGCGGTGCAGATCGGCGCCGGCGCCGCGCACGAGCTCGCCGAGGAGGAGGGAGGCTTCTGGGCCGGCGAGGTCGCAGCCCGCCCGGGCGACGACTATCGCTTCGTGCTGGACGGCCGCGAGGCATGGCCGGATCCCTGCTCGCGCTCCCAGCCCGAAGGCGTCCGCGGCCCGTCGCGCGTGGTCGATGCCGCCGGCTTCGAGATCGCGCCCGGTCCTGGGCTTCGGCTGGACGAGCTCGTCGTCTACGAGCTGCACGTGGGCACCTTCTCGCCGGAGGGGACGTTCGCCGGCGTGATCCCGCGGCTCGCCGGGCTGCGCGACCTCGGGGTGACTGCGATCGAGCTGATGCCCGTCGCGACGTTCCCCGGGCAGCGCGGCTGGGGCTACGACGGCCTCTACACGTCCGCGCCGCATCAGGCGTACGGCGGCCCGGAGGAGCTCGCCCGCCTCGTGGACGCGGCCCACCGAGCGGGCCTCGGCGTCCTCTTGGACGTCGTCTACAACCACGTCGGGCCGGGGAACGAGGCGCTCCGCTGCTTCGGCCCCTACTTCACCGACCGCTTCGGCGAGTCGCCGTGGGGCGAGGCGCTCGACTACGGCGAGCCGGGCGTGCGCGAATGGGCGATCCAGAACGCCGAGCTCTGGGTGCGCGAGTACGAGCTCGACGGGCTCCGGCTCGACGCCGTCCACGCCGTCGAGGACGACTCGCCAGAACATGTGCTCGCCGAGCTCGCGCGCCGCGTTCGCGCCGCCGCGCCCGACGCGCTCGTGATCAGCGAGATGGGGCAGGAGGACTTCCGGCCGTTGCGCGATTGGGGGCACGACGCGATGTGGCTCGACTCGCTCCATCACGAGCTCCACGTCGCGCTGACCGGCGAGCGCGACGGCTACTACGCCGGCTTCGACGGCTCGATGGCATCGATCGCCCGCGAGCTCTCGCGTCAGGAAGGATCGCGGCTCGTCGCCTGCGCTCAGAACCACGACCAGGTCGGCAACCGAGCGCTCGGCGACCGCCTGCCCGCCGCGAAGCTCCGGCTCGCGCAGGCCGTCGTCCTCTTCTCGACGCTCACGCCACTCCTGTTCCAGGGCGAGGAGTACGGCGAGACGGCGCCGTTCCAGTTCTTCACGGACCACGTCGACCCGCTCATCGCCGACGCGACCCGGGAGGGCCGGCGACGCGAGTTCGCCGGGTTCAAGGGCTACGCCGCGGACGAGGTGCCGGATCCCCAGGCGCGCTCGACGTTCGAGCGCTCGCGGCTCTCTCCCCGGCCGGCCGACGAGCTCGTCGCGCGGCTCCTGCGATTGCGCCGAGAGCTGCCCCGCGAGCTCGACGTCAGCTTCGACGAGGCGGCTCGGCGGCTGGAGCTGCGCCGGGGCTCGACGACCCTGCACGTCGACTTCGCGAGAGAGACGGTGGACCTCTCGTGAAAGTCTGGCCCGGGCGACCATTCCCGCTTGGCCCCAGATGGGACGGAGAAGGCACGAACTTCTCCCTCTTCAGCGAGCACGCCGAGAGGGTCGAGCTCTGCCTCTTCGACGCCGACGACGCCGAGACGCGGCACGAGCTGACCGAGCGGACGGCGTTCAACTGGCACGGCTACCTCCCCGGCGTCGGGCCCGGCCAGCGCTACGGCTACCGCGTCCACGGCCGCTGGGCCCCGGACGAGGGCCATCGCTTCAACCCGGCCAAGCTGCTGATCGACCCGTACGCGAAGTCGATCGAGGGCCCGGTGCGCTTCGAGCGCGCCAACACGCTCCCGTACGTGCCGGACAGCCCGAGCCAGGATCTCGAGCGGGACGACGAAGACGACGCGGCCGCGATCCCGAAGGGAGTCGTGATCGACGAGTCGTTCGACTGGGAGGGCGACCGCCACCTGGAGACGCCGTGGCACGAGACGGTGATCTACGAGGTTCACGTCAAGGGCTTCACGAAGCAGCTCGAGGGTGTCCGCGAGGATCTTCGCGGGACCTACGCAGGGCTCGCGTCGGAAACCGCGCTCGGCTATTTGAAGGAGCTGGGCGTCACGGCCGTCGAGCTGCTGCCGATCCACCACATCGCGGACGAGCAGCTCCTCGTCTCCAAGGGGCTCTCGAACTACTGGGGCTACAGCTCGATCGGCTATCTGGCTCCGCACGCGGGATACGCCGCGACCGGCGACCAGGTGCGCGAGTTCAAGGGGATGGTCAAGGCGCTTCACCGCGCGGGGATCGAGGTGATCCTCGACGTGGTCTACAACCACACCGCCGAGGGGAACCAGCTCGGCCCGATGCTCTCCTTCAAGGGGATCGACAACCTCTCCTACTACCGGACCTACGCCGATCGGCCGAGGTTCTACATGGACTACACCGGGACCGGCAACTCGCTCAATCCGGTGCATCCGTCGGTGCTGCGGCTGATCATGGACTCGCTCCGGTACTTCGTGATCGAGTGCCACGTCGACGGCTTCCGCTTCGACCTCGCCTCGGCGCTCGCCCGCGAGTTCCACGAGGTCGACCGGCTCTCGGCCTTCTTCGACATCATCCACCAGGATCCGATCCTCTCCCAGGTGAAGCTGATCGCCGAGCCGTGGGACGTGGGCGAGGGCGGCTACCAGGTCGGCAACTTCCCGGTGCTCTGGACGGAGTGGAACGGGATGTACCGCGACACGATGCGCGATTTCTGGCGCGGCGAGAAGGCCGTCGCCGAGTTCGCCTCGCGCTTCACGGGCTCGAGCGACCTCTACCAGCACGACGGGAGACGCCCGTTCGCGTCGATCAACTTCATCACCGCCCACGACGGCTTCACCCTGCGGGATCTCGTCACCTACAACGAGAAGCGGAACGAGGCGAACCTCGAGGACGGCAAGGACGGCGAGAACCACAACCGGAGCTGGAACCACGGCGTCGAGGGCGAGACCGAGGATCCGGAGATCAACGAGCGGCGCGAGCGCTCCCAGCGCAACTTCCTCGCGACGCTCTTCCTCTCGCAGGGCGTGCCGATGCTGCTCGGCGGCGACGAGCTCTCGCGCACGCAGGGCGGGAACAACAACGGCTACTGCCAGGACAACGAGGTCTCGTGGTTCGACTGGAGTCTCGACGACCGCGCGGAGCGGCTGCTCGCGTTCACGAAGCGGCTGATCGACTTCCGCTCGCGGCATCCCGTCTTCCGGCGCGCCGACTTCCTCCGCGGCGAGGAGACGCTCGGCTCGGGCTCGCCCGACGTCTGGTGGTTCCGGCCGGACGGGCGGAAGATGACGCAGCGGAACTGGCAGGCGGGCGACACGCACACGCTCGGCGTCTTCCTGAACGGCGCCGAGATCCCGACGGTCAGCGCCGAGGGAGCGCCCGTGCGCGACGACACCTTCTTGATCCTCTTCAACGCGTTTCACGAGGCGGTTGTCTTCACGCTGCCGGCCGTCTCGTTCGGGCAGCGCTGGGCGAACGAGCTCTCGACGGCCGAGCCCGAGCTCGAGGCGGGCGCGGCCGTCTATCCCGCGCGCGGCGTCGTGCCCGTCGAGTCGCGGTCGCTGATCGTCCTACGTCGGATCGCCTGATGGCTCCGTTTCGGTGCACGTACCGGCTCCAGCTCGGGCCCGGCCTCGGCTTCGACGAGGCGCGCGAGCTCGTGCCGTACCTGCGCGATCTCGGCGTCTCGCATCTCTACCTCTCGCCGTCGCTCCAGGCCCGCGCCGGCTCCACGCACGGCTACGACGTCGTCGATCCGACGCGGATCTCGGAGGACCTCGGCGGCGAGGATGCGTTTCGGGCGATGTGCGCTGCCGCTCGGAAAGCCGGTCTCGGCGTCGTGCTCGACCTCGTCCCGAACCACATGGCCGCGAGCGAGGAGAACCCGTTCTGGCGCGATCCGCTCTGGCGCGCCAAGTTCTTCGACCTCGACTGGCGCACCGGCGCGCATCGCCGCTTCTTCGACGTGGGCGAGCTCGCGGGCGTGCGAATGGAGGATCCGGAGGTGTGGGAGACGACGCACGCGAAGGCGGTGGAGCTGGCGCGGGAGGGGTTGATCGACGGCGTGCGGATCGACCACCCCGACGGGCTTGCGAATCCGCGCCGCTACCTCGAGCGGCTGCGCGAGGCCGGGATCGAGCACGTCTGGGTCGAGAAGATCCTCGAGGCCGGCGAGCGGCTGCGCGACTGGCCCGTGGAAGGCACCGTCGGCTACGAGTTCCTGAACGACGTCGGCGCGCTCTTCGTCGACCCGGCCGGCGAGGAGCCGCTCACGCGGTTCTACGAGGCGTTCACGGGAGATCGGCTCTCGTTCGCCGAGCACGCGGCGGCGGCGAAGCTCCAGGAGGCGCGGACGACCTTCGCCGACGAAGCGGAACAGCTGGCGGCGAAGCTGCCGTTCGAGGTGGATCTGGCAGAGGCACTCGCGTCCTTTCACGTCTACCGCACCTACGTCGAGGTCGATGCGGGCCTTGTCTCGGCGGCCGACGTCGAGGCCGTCCGCGCCGCGGCCCTTCCTCCCGAGCTCGAACGGATCCTGCTCCTCGAGGAGCGCGGCCACGACGCTTTCGTCCAGCGGTTCCAGCAGGCGACCCCGCCCGTCCATGCGAAGGGCGTCGAGGACACCGCCTTCTATCGCTGGAACCGGCTCGTGGCGCTGAACGAGGTCGGCGGCGATCCTGCGCGGTTCTCGCTGTCGGTCGACGAGTTCCACCGAGCGAACCTCGAGCGTGGCGTGCGGTTCCCGCTTCACCTGCTCTCGACGACGACCCACGACACGAAGCGCAGCGCCGACGTGCGGGCACGGATCGGGGCGCTCGCCTCGATGGCGGACGAGTGGTGCGAGCGCGTGCGCCGCTGGCACGAGCTGACCGGCGGGCTCGAGGATCCGCGCGAGGAGTACCTCGTCTATCAGACGCTCGTCGGCGCCTGGCCGATCGACGCCGCTCGGCTGGAGCGGTATCTCGAGAAGGCGCTGCGTGAGGCCAAGGTGAACACGAGCTGGATCGAGCAGGACTCGGAGTGGGAGGGCCGCGTCAAGGCCTGGGCGACGGGGCTGCTCGTGGACGAGGCGTTCCTCGCCGACTTCGTGCCATTCGCCGAGCGGGTGGCGACGCGTGGCCGCGAGGTGTCGCTCGGCCAGGTGCTCCTCAAGCTGACGAGCCCCGGGGTGCCTGACATCTACGGTGGCGACGAGGTCGAGCTCCTCGCGCTCGTCGATCCCGACAACCGCCGGCCGGTCGACTGGCCGGGATTGCGTGCCGCCCTCGACTCGGCCGAGCCACCGCCGAAGCTCGAGCTGATCCGCCAGACGCTGGCCCTTCGCGCGCGCCGGCCGGCCGCGTTCGCCGGCAGCTACGAGCCGCTCGACGCGGGCGCCGACACCTGTGCGTTCGTGCGCGGCGGCGAGGTCCTCGTCGCCGTCGCCGTGCGGGGCGAGCTTCGCGAGCTCGATGTCGACGGCGACTGGCGCGACGTCTTCCGAGCCCCGCACCTCCGCCTCGCCGAGCGCATCTGACCGAACCGGACGTGCAAGTCGCAACAGTTCCGCAACGATTGCTCCCCAACCGTCCCGCGGGGACATGTCGGGGGACAGTCCCCAGACGTGTCCGGAACGTCCCTGTCCTGGCCGGCCCTAGTCCGGCGGCGCTTCGAGCAGGCGGAGGCAAATGTCGATCACCTGCGGGTCGAACTGCGTCCCCTTCGCCTCCTCGAGGCGGCGCAGAGCCTCGTCGACCGCGAGCTTTGCCCGATAGGGACGATCCGTCGTCATCGCGTGAAAGGCGTCGCAGGCGAAGATGATCCGCGCCTCGAGCGGGATCGCCTCGCCCGCCTTCCGATCTGGATAGCCACGCCCGTCCCAGCGCTCGTGGCAGGCGCGGACGATCGAGCAGACGTCCTCGAGCTGGTCGATCGGCGCCAGGATCTTCTCGCCGAGCTCGGGATGGGTCTCGATCAGCGCTCGCTCCTCTTCCGTGAGCGGGCCCGGCTTGAGGAGCACCGAGTTCGGGATCCCGATCTTGCCGATGTCGTGGAAGAGCGCCCCGAGCTCGAGCCGCTTCAACGTGTCGCCGTCGAGCCCGAGCTCCTGGCCGACCCTGAGCGCGTTGTCCGTGATCCAGCGCGCGTGCGAGGAGGTGTAGTGGTCGCGCGCCTCGAGCGCGTTCGCAAGTGCCTCGACCGTCGAGAGAAAGGTTCGCTCGAGCGACTCGAAGCTCGTCGCGTTCGCGATCGCGAGCTTGGCCTGATGCGCCAGCCCGTCGAGCAGCTCGAGCTCACGGTGACCGAAGGCGGCTTCGTCGTCGGCGGCCACGGCGATCGCGCCCCAGCGCCCGTCGACGGAGAAGGGAGCGATGGCGAGGATGCCGGAGCCTTCCCGCGGCGGATCGGCGAAGGCCGCGTAATCGGCGGGTGCGAGCAGGCACGGCTCGGTCCGGGCGGTCAGGGGCGCAATCGTCCGAGCGTCGTAGCGGCGCTGCTCGTCTCCCGGCTGGGCGCCGGTCGAGGCGCAGCAGACGAGATCGCCGCTCCCCAGCTCCTGGAGGCAGAGCGACGCCTGCGGGGCGCCGAGCATCCTGGCTGACCCTTCGACGACGCGCGCGTACACGCTCTCCAGCCCTTCGGCGGCGGCGAGCTCGCGGCTGAACTCGAGCAGCGCGTGGGCGCTCTGGGCCTCCCGCTTCTCCGCCTCGTAGAGCCGTGCATTCTCGAGTGCGACGGCCGCATGTCCCGCCAGAGACGTCGAGCAGCCGGACGTCGTCGTCGTCGAGCTGCCCGATTCCGAGCTTGGAGACGACGATCACGCCGAGGACACGGCTGCCGAGGTTGAGCGGGACCGCGATCACAGACTCCTCGATCGACTCGGTCCCTTCGATCTCGACGGCGAACTCGCACTTGGACGCGTCGGGCAGGAGCAGCGATTCGCCATGCTCGGCGACCCAGCCCGTGAACCCGTCGCCCACCTTCGCGGCGAGAATGTCGAGGGCGGCTCCTCCGGAGCCCGTGAGATCGCCCTGGAACGCGATCGGGTGCAGATCGTCGCCGTCGCGGAGAAAGATGCGGCAGTTGTGGTAGTCGATCAGGAGGCGCAGCTCGTTCGCGATCGCAATCCCGATCTCGCGCACCCCGTTCAGGCGGTTGAGCTTGCCGACGAGCGACTGGAGCAGCTTCATGTGCGCGATCGAGCGAAGGTCCTCGCGCCGCACGTCCGGCTCACCCGGACGCTCGCTCGCGAGCTCGTCGAACAGGACGACCTGACCCTTTCCGCGCGCCTTCGCCGTCATCATCGCCGCCTCGGCGCAGGCGACGAGCTCGCGCGAGTTCGCAGCGTGCTCAGGTCCATGCGCGATCCCGATCGAGACCGAGATCGAACCTGCGAGATCGAGCTCGACCTCTTCGAGGCGCCGGGAGAGCCGGGTCGCGAGCGCCACCGCCTGCTCCTCCTCGCTGCCCGGGGCGATCACCGCGAACTCCTCGCCGCCGATCCGGCAAACGACGTCGGATGCGCGAACCGAGGCGCGCAGGTGGTCGGCGAGCTCCGCCAGCACGAGATCACCGACGCCGTGGCCGTAGACGTCGTTCACCTTCTTGAAGTCGTCGATGTCGAGCATCACGACGGCCACCGACGTGTGCTCGATCGATGCTTGCGTGAGCTCGCGTCGGAGCCGCTCGTGGAAGGTGCGGTGGTTGAAGAGGCCGGTGAGCGAGTCCGTCTGAGCCTGGTGCTCGAGGCGCTCGCGGATGTGCGCGTTGTCGAGTGCGAGCGCCGCCGCGTCGCCGAAGCGCTTCGCGAGCTCGAACTCCTGCTCGCCGAACGACGCGTCGTCGCCGATCCGATAGATGTTGAACGTCCCCTTGAGCAGGCCCCGCGCGATCATCGGGATCACGATCAGCGCCTCCGGCTCGACCGGTGTCCCCGGGACGAACCGCACGAGCGGATGGAGGTGTGCCTGGTTCGCCAGCACCGGCTCCCGCTGCTCGACGGCCCAGCCCGTGATCCCCTCGCCGTAGGGGAAGCGCTCGCTGAGGATCTCGTTCGCCCACTCGCTCCGCACGAGCAGAGGCACGAGCTCGCGCCGCACCTCATCCGCCTCGTAGACGTGCAGGGCCTCGTAGGGGATCAGCTCGGCCAGGGCGTCGGCGATCCGGTCGAGCAGGGCGTCGAGGCTCTGCTCGGAGACGAGATCGTGGTAGACGTCGGCGAGGCGGCGGTACGAATCGACGAGCCCGTCCTCGGAGGGGACGGCGCTCCTGTCGGCCGAAACGGGGTCAGCCGCAACCAGCCGGATCAGCTTGCCGGCGCGGTCGAGGTCTGAGCGGGCGGGATCTTCCATCGTGAGCGTCGTCGCCGTGTCCGCCTCTAGCATCGGGGATTTCACGGTGCCTGCTCTCCCTCGAATGGGGGACACGGTTGCCCGCCGTTCGGCCGACTACACTCCTGTGCGGGGGGTCGAAGCCCCGACGCCGACGCCGGCCCACCCACGAGGTCCGTCGACGGTGCAGCCGAGCTCCATCGCCTCTCCCAGCGAAAGATGGAAGCCGCCGAAACACCCACCGACCCACGGCCGCGTGCCGAGCCTGCCGGCGCGACGATCCTCGTCTGCGACGACGAGCCGAGCCTGCGCGAGCTCGTGCGGGCCGTCCTCGGACCGGACTATCGCTTCATCGAGGCGGCCGACGGCAAAGCCGCTCTCGCGCTGGCCCACGACATCGTTCCGGACCTCGTGGTGCTCGACCTGATGCTGCCTGTGATGAGCGGGATCGCCGTGCTCGAGGAGATCCGCTCCGACGAGCGGCTGGCGGGCGTGCCCGTGATCGTGATGACGGCGTGGAGCCATGCCGAGTCGAGCGCGTGGACGGCAGGCGCCGATCGCTTCGTCTCGAAGCCCTTCGACCCGGACGAGCTGACCGCAGCCGTCGAGGAGCTGCTCTCGTGACGCTCGGGAGGCGGATGCTCGTGGCGAGCGTCGTCCTCGCCGTGCTCGTCGCCGGCGCGTTTGCGGCGCTGATCTTCGCGGTCTCGACGCTCCGCGAGGCCAACGAGCGCGAGGCACGCTCGAAGGAGGTGACCGAGTCGACGCTTCAACTCCAGAAGCTCGTCGTCGATCTCGAGACTGGGCTTCGCGGTTTCACGATCACGGGAAACCGCCGCTTCTTGCAGCCCTATACCGCGGCGGTCGCAGCGCTGCCCGACAGGCAATGGATCTTTCTCGAGCGCGCCTCGATCGACTCCGAGCAGCTTCGCCGAGCCACGCAGATCACCAGGCTTATCAGCCGTTACATCGCGGAATACGCGCGGCCCGTGATCGGGCTGGTGCCGGAGAGCCCCGCTGCCGCTAAGCTCGGGGCCTGTGACGATCGAAGGAAAGCGTCAGACGGACGCGATCCGCAGCCGCTTCGATCGCTTCCTCACCGAGGAACGGCAGCTCGCACGCAGCGCCGCTGAGACGGCGGACAGTCGCTCCGACCGCGCGATCGCCGTCGGCGCCGTCGGGGTCGCCGCCTCCACGCTCCTGATCCTCCTCTTCGGCGTGCTCCTCGGCCGTGCTGTCGGCAGGCCGGTTCGGGCCGTCGCTGCCGGCGCCCGTCGGCTGGCGAAGGGCGATCTCTCGTTCCGGCTTCCCACCGAGGGGCCCGGCGAGATCGGTGAGCTCACGCACTCGTTCAACACGATGGCCGAGGAGCTGGAGCGCGGGAACGCGGAGCTCGAGCTCCAGAACGCGAAGCTCCGCGAGAGCGAGCGGCTCAAGACCGAGCTGATCACGATCGTCTCGCACGAGTTGCGGACGCCGCTCGCGAGCGTCCTCGGCTTCACCTCGCTCCTGCTCCAGCGCGACTTCGACCCGCAGGCGCGGCGGCACTACCTGGGGATCATCGACGCCCAGGCACGCAGGCTCGCCGCGCTCCTCGAGGACTTCCTCGACGTGCAGCGGATCGAGGACGGCCGACTCGAGCTGGCCCAGGATCTCGTCGACATGGCCGCGCTGCTCGGCGAGCAGGTCGAGCTCTATCGCGCTCAGAGCCCGAAGCACCGGCTCAGGCTGGAGCTGCCCGAGAAGCCCCTGCCGGTTCGAGGCGACGCGAACAGGCTCGCCCAGGTCGTCGGCAACCTCCTGTCGAACGCGATCAAGTACTCGCCGGAGGGTGGCGTCGTCGCCCTCGCCGGAGCGCGCGAGGACGGCGCTGTGAGGGTGAGCGTCCGGGACGAAGGTCTCGGAATCGCCTCAGACCAGCAAGGCCGCATCTTCACCAAGTTCTTCCGCGGCGAGGCAAGTCGGAGCGGGATCGGCGGCACCGGGCTCGGACTGGCGGTCTCGCGCGAGATCGTCGAGGCGCACGGCGGGCGGATCGGGTTCAGCAGCACGGCGGGGTCGGGCTCGACGTTCTGGCTCGAGCTCCCGACGGCCGCCGGCTTCGGCGCCGAGGCTACAAGGAAGGGACAGGCCGGTAGCGAGCGAAAGGAGACGCACTCATGAGGCTACGACAGAAGGCAGAACGGCTCGCGTTGCTCCTCGGGGGGCTCGTCGCCGGGCTCTTGCTGGCGATTCCCGCCGGCGGGAGCGCGGAGGCTGTCGTCGGCCCCGCCGAGATCAGGATCACGGACCGCGAGATCGCGACGACCCGCGTCGATCTCGGCCCGCGCGGTCGCAGCGCGGGCGACATGCAGATCATGCGTCATACGCTCTACAACCGCAGGCTCACGGTGCGCTCGATCGGCCACGTCGAGCTCGTGTGCACGTTCGTCGTGGGGAACTCTCGAAGCTGCCGCGGCACGTATTTCCTACCGAAGGGGAAGCTCGTCGTGGGCGGCTCGCTGATCTTCCCGCAGTTCTACGAGCTGGCCGTGCTCGGCGGAACGGGGCTCTACGACAACGCCCGTGGGACGGTCACGATCACCCGGATCGCACGCAACCCGAATCGCAGCCTCGTGCTCTTCCGCCTCGTCGGCTAGCTACATCCGCGCGATCATGGCCTGCCCGAAGGCCGAGGTGGAGACCTCGGTCGGGTCGTCGAGCAGCCGCGCGAAGTCGTAGGTGACGACCTTGTCGGCGATCGCGGCGCCGAGCGAGGCGATGATCAGGTCAGCCGCCTCGACCCAGCCGAGGTGGCGCAGCATCATCTCGGCGGAGAGGATCAGCGAGCCGGGGTTGACCTTGTCCTGGCCGGCGTACTTCGGCGCCGTTCCGTGGGTCGCCTCGAACATCGCCACCTCGTCGGACATGTTCGCGCCGGGCGCGATCCCGATCCCGCCCACCTGCGCCGCGAGCGCGTCCGAGATGTAGTCGCCGTTCAGGTTCAGCGTCGCGATCACGTCGTACTCGGCCGGCCGGAGCAGGATCTGCTGGAGGAAGGCGTCGGCGATCGCGTCCTTGATCGTGACCGTCCGGCCCTCGTGCTCGAGCGAGAGCCAGGGCCCGCCGTCGATCGGCGTCGCGCCGAACTCGCTCGCCGCCAGGGCGTAGCCCCAGTCGCGGAAGCCCCCCTCGGTGAACTTCATGATGTTGCCCTTGTGCACGAGCGTGACCGAGTCGCGCCCGTTTGCTAGCGCGTACTGGATCGCCTTCCGGACGAGCCGCTCGGTGCCCTCGCGCGAGACCGGCTTGACCCCGATCGACGAGCTCTCGGGGAAACGGATCTTGCGCACGCCCATCTCGTCCTGGAGGAAGTCGATCACCTTGCGGGCGCCGTCGGTTCCCGCCTCCCACTCGATCCCCGCGTAGATGTCCTCGCTGTTCTCGCGGAAGATCACCATGTCCGTCCTGGACGGGTCTCGGAGCGGGCTGGGCACACCGGGGAAGTGGCGGACCGGCCGGAGGCAGACGTAGAGGTCGAGCTGCTGGCGGAGCGCGACGTTGAGCGAGCGGATCCCGCCGCCGACCGGCGTCGTCAGCGGCCCCTTGATCGAGACCGAAAAGTCGCGCGCCGCCTCGAGCGTCTCGTCGGGAAGCCAGACGTCGCTGCCGTAGAGGCGCGTCGCCTTCTCGCCCGCGTACATCTCCATCCACTTGATCTCGCGCGCCCCGTCGTAGGCCTTCGCGACGGCAGCATCGACCACGGCCTTCATCACGGGCGTGATGTCGATGCCGATCCCGTCGCCCTCGATGAACGGGATGATCGGCTGGTCGGGCGTCGGCTCGCCGGGGCGGACTCGCTCGCCTTCGGCCGGGACTGCGATGTGCGTCTGGGTGCTCATTGACCTACCGTCGGTGGTGGGTGTGCAGGAACCGCTGCTCGACTCGCCCGCGCAGGCTACCCGCGTCGGTTCAGATTCGAGGGCCTTCACCGGCACGACCAGCTGTCCCGTGGCCGAACGCCGGCCCGGGAGTGTGAGAGCATCGTCCCGCGGAGGGCAGAGCTCGAGAACGCTCCAACCAGCGAAGGGTTGCCATGATCGCCGACGAGAAGACCCGACGAGAGATCCAGACGCTGATCGACGAGACGTACGACGCGATGTCGACGCCGGGGTCGAACGTCGCCGAGATCTTCGCTGCAGCCGACATCGCTATCGCGGGCTCAGGGCAGGGAGAGTTGTGGACCGGCCCGGAGGATGCGGTGGCCGCGGCCACCGTGGTTTCGTCCTGGGGCTTCGGCTGGAGCGCGGACACCGTGACCATTTGGCGACACGGGGACGCCGCCTGGGCGCAGATCCTCGGGTCCGTCTCGGTTGTCCGAGACGGTACGTCGGAGCTCGTCCCCTACTGGACTACCGGAGTCTTCTGCCTCGAGGCCGGCCGCTGGCGTTGGGTGTACTGGGGTGGATCCGAACCGCAGGAGTCGGCGAAGGTCTGACATCGTCGAGCTCGCAGAGCTCAGCTGCAAACAGGCAGTTGCGCGCTGCGGCATTTCGCCTGAACGCCGCAGCGCGCCCATCCCGACTACGTCCGGTCGGCCCACGGGAGCTCGTCCCACCGCGCTGGACGCTCGACCTCCCACGGCCCCCACCACCGTTCGGGCTCTGTCGTCTCGACCTCGGATCCCGCGCCGTGGCGGAGCGCGACCTCGGATCGCGGGTACACGCGCTCGTGATCGTCGCGCCGGCTTCCCGTGGCGAGGAACACGCACGGCCCCGTTCCCGTATTGACGAACGTGTGCCCGGTCATCGGCGGACAGTGGACGAAGTCCCAGGTCCGGAGCTGCCGTTCCTGGTCTTCGATGACGAGCAGGCACTCGCCCATCAGGATCAGGAAGTCCTCTTGAACCGACTCGGCGTGGTAAAGACCCCCTCGCCCGGGCGGCAGCACTCGGATCGTGAACCCGGCCTCCGGCTTGACGTACTCCGTCAGATCGGGCCGGCCGCGCAACACGAAGTCGTCGGACTCGAAGATGCAGACGCCGCCCATCGACTCGTTGTTGACCCAGGCGGCGTCGGCGGTGTTGACGACGAACCATCCCGGGGTGACGGGCGCCAGTCCGGACGCCACGCGTTCAAGGCGTGCTTCGGTGACCATGTTCTCCTCCTCAGCTTGATCTCGTCGCCGGCCAGCGACGGATGTCGCCGGCGGGCGGTATTTGGCAGCGCTTGTCAGGCAGCCCACGTCGGCTCGCGCGGAAGCGCGCCGGCGGGGCCATGAGAAACCAGGATCAGCTACGCAGGAGACGGCACAGCGGCGAGTCTAGTCCTGCGGGATAGCGCTCGCTAGCGGATGACGACGAAGCGGACGGGCACGCCGTCCACGGAGTGCTTCGGCGCAGCGTCGGTCGCGAGGGACTCGACGAAGCCCTCCTGCTCCTCGGGCCGGATCGCGACCACGATCTCGTCGGCCTCGAAGGTCGCGAGCGCATCGCGGATCGCGAGCGCCACGTCCGCCTCGCCCGCGCCGGACTCGACGGTCTCGCCGGGGAGCGCGTCGGCGGTTTGCTCCGCGACGGCCTCGGCTCGATCGAACGCCTGCTGGTCGTTCGCGAGCCAGTCGAGGAAGCCCTGACGCACCGCCGGTACGACGACCTTGACCGTGTCGGCGTCGCCGATCTCCGCACGGATCGCATCGTCCGCCTGCTCGACGGTGCTGACGACGAGGACATTTCTGGCCACGAGGGAAAGCTACTGGCTCTGCCCTCGGCTAGGGTCGGTTCGATGACAGGCGACCGTCACGCCTACGTGCAGGAAGCGGAACTGCGGCTGGACGCCGGCGCCGATCCCGCTGCGGTCGGCGCGGCCGTCACCACCGTCCTCTGCGGCCACTGGGAGCACGACGGCCCCTGCCGCTGGCCGCACAACAACGAAATCGACTCCGCCGCGGCGGTCGCGAGGTTCCGAACGCTCTTCGTCGCGCCGGCGGCCGACGAGGCCGAGGTGCGCGCCAAGATCGGGCGCGCGCTCCAGGACGCGCCGGGCTGCGCCGTGCTCCGCACCGGGGAGCGGCCCGTCTCAGACGCCGAGCGCCCGCTCGCCGAGCGGCTCGCCGCGACGGACTAGCGCCGGCGGCGCGGTACCCTCGACGGATGTCGCGCGAGGAAGGGTCGAGCGAGGAGAAGCTGGCCGCGACCGCCGAGCGGCTGAACGCCGTCACCGAGACGCTCGAGGAGATCGTCCGCGACCGCAGCCTCCTGCGCGCGCTCTCGCTCGAGGAGCGAACGCGCCTCCTCACCGCCGCCGCCGACGTCCACAACCCGGACGTCGTCGCGCGCCGGCGACTGAACAAGGTCGTCCGCCGCGAGAAGAAGAACGCCAAGACGCGCGTCGACGAGTCGACGCTCGCCGAGACCGGGATCCGCGTCCTCCGCGCGCAACCAGTCTTCATGACGCCGAACGTCTTCCCGCCGAACCGCATTCGAGCAGGCGGAGATCGAGAACGACGCCGACTTCCGCGAGCTGCTCGAGCCCCAGCATTGCTACGTCTGCAAGGAGGACTACTCCGAGCTTCATCCCTTCTACGACCAGCTCTGCCCGGCCTGCGGGGACTTCAACTTCGCCAAGCGCTCCGAGACCGCGGATCTGTCCGGCCGCGTCGCACTGCTCACCGGCGGCCGCGTCAAGATCGGCTTTCAGGCCGGGATCAAGCTGCTTCGCGCCGGCGCGCAGTTGATCGTGACGACGCGCTTCCCCCGCGACGCGGCCGCCCGCTACGCCGCGGAGCCGGGCTTCGACGAGTGGGGCGAGCGACTCGAGATCTTCGGCCTCGATCTCCGCCACACGCCGAGCGTCGAGGGCTTCTGCCGCCATCTCGGCGCGACCCGCGAGCGCCTCGACTTCATCGTCAACAACGCCTGCCAGACCGTGCGCCGGCCCGCCGACTTCTACCGGCACATGCTCGAGGCGGAGACGGCTTCGGAGCGCACCCTTGCCGCTCCTGCGCGGAGCCTGCTCGGCGAGTACGAGGGCCTGCGACGCTCGGACCTCCTGCCTGCGGGTCAGGTGCAGGAGCCGCTCGTCGGGATCGCGCGAGCCGCCGAGCTCTCACAGCTCCCGCTTCTCCCGGAGGATCTGACGGGCCAGGACGATCTCTTTCCCGAGGGCCGGCTCGACCAGGACCGCCAGCAGATCGACCTCCGCGAGCGCAACTCGTGGCGGCTCCTCCTCGACGAGGTCTCGTCAGTCGAGCTGCTCGAGACCCAGCTCGTCAACGCGGTCGCGCCGTTCGTCCTCAACGCCCGCCTGAAGCCGCTCATGCTGCGGACGCCGAACCGCGACAAGCACATCGTCAACGTCTCGGCCGTCGAGGGCCAGTTCTACCGGCGCTTCAAGACCACGCGGCATCCGCACACGAACATGGCGAAGGCGGCGCTGAACATGATGACGCGCACCTCAGCGGCCGACTACCACGCCGACGGGATTCACATGAACAGCGTCGACACGGGCTGGGTGAGCGACGAGGATCCGGCTCACATCGCCGAGCAGAAGGCGGTCGAGCATCGCTTCCGGCCGCCGCTCGACATCGTGGACGGCGCCGCCCGCATCGTCGACCCGATCATCGCGGGCGCCACCACGGGAGAGCACGTCTGGGGCCGGTTCCTGAAGGACTACCGGCCCACGGACTGGTAGGCCTCACGGACTCGTAGCTCAGCCGACCCGTTCTTCCGAGAGCCTCTGCACCTCGAGCGCGATCTCCCGGATCGCCTTCTCGAGCCCTTCGTTGCGCGCGGCCAGCTCCGCGATCAGGGTCCGAGAACCCGTCGTCGAGCGCAGCTCTTCGCCCTTGTGCGAGCTGATCAGCTCGTCGACGCGCGCGTACAGGGTCTCGTCCAGCATTTCCACGGCGGCTTACCTCCTCTGGGGCAGCACCGAGTATAGAGCCCTTGTCGCGAGCCGGCCGGCGCCGTTCCGGGCATGATGCGCGCGATGCGGATCGCGATCCTCTCGACCTATCCGCCACGCGCCTGCGGGATCGGCACGTTCGCGTTCGACGTGCGGACGGCCCTCCTCGACGTCGCCGAGCGTGGACGACGTCGATCCGCTCGCGGTCGTCGACGAGCCGCGGGCTCCGCAGCGGCCCGAGATCCTTCGCGCCGTTTCGCAAGGCACGCGCGGCGACTACGTTCGCGCCGCCCGGATGCTCAGCCGCACCGACGTCGACGTCGTCCTGCTCCAGCACGAGTACGGGATCTTCGGCGGTCGCGACGGCGAGTACGTGCTCTCGTTCGCGCGCGAGCTGGCTCAGCCGCTCGTCGTGACCCTGCACACGGTCCTGTCGGAGCCGACCGCGCACCAGCTCGAGGTGCTGACCGCGCTCTGCGACGAGGCCGAGCGCGTGATCGTGCTCACGGAGACGGCGCGGAGGCTCCTCACCGGGCTCGGCGCCTGCGACGACGAGAAGATCCGGGTCGTCCCGCACGGCGCGCCGGTCGAGCTCGGAGCGCGGCGAGCCGAGCAGGAGGCCGGTCGGCGGCCTCAGTACGTCGCTCCCGTTCGCGGCGGTTACGAGCACATCAAGTCGCGCTTCCTGCTCTCCACCTTCGGCCTGATCTCGCCGGGTAAGGGCCTCGAGACGATGATCGACGCTCTGCCCGAGCTCGTCGAGCGGCATCCCGAAGTGCTCTATCTGATCGCCGGCCGCACGCATCCGCAGGTTGCCCGGCGCGCGGGCGAGGAGTACCGCCTGAAGCTCGAGCGGCGAGTCGTCGATCTGGGGATGAACGACCACGTCGAGTTCGACGACCGCTTCCTCTCGATCGACGAGCTCGCCGACCTCCTCGCCGCGACAGATGTCTTCGTGACGCCCTACCTCGGCCGCGAGCAGATCGCCTCCGGTGCGCTCACGTTCGCGATCGCCGCCGGGTGCGCGACGGTTTCGACGCCGTACTGGTACGCCACGGACATGCTCGCGTCGGGCGCCGGCACGCTCGTGCCGTTCGGTGACGCGGCGGCTCTCACCGAGGCGGTCTGCCACTACCGCGAGTCACCGGAGGCGCTCACCGCGGCGCGCAAGGAGGCGCGTCGGCTGGGCGGCGAGCTGGCCTGGCCGTCCGTCGCCGAGGCGACGGCCGCCGTCCTGCTCGAGGCGACGGAGGCCGCTCCCCGGCGGACCTCGATTCCCGACGTCGAGCTCGAGCTCGCGGAGACGCGCACCGATCACCTGCTGACGCTCGTCGACGACTGCGGGATCGTCCAGCACGCCCACGGCGCGATTCCGAATCGCGGAACCGGCTACTGCGTCGACGACGTCGCCCGGCTGCTCGTCGTCGCGCTCGAGCTGGAGCAGCGGACCGGCGACCGCGCCTGGATGCCCATCGTCTATCGCTCGCTCGCGTTCCTCTGCGACGCCGCCGACAGGCGCGGGTACGGCCGGAATGCGCAACTTCATGGGATACGACCGGCAGTGGCTCGACGAGCCGCACGTCGGCGACCACGTCGGCCGCGCCGTCTGGGCGCTCGGGGACATCCTCTCGACCGCGTGGGTGCCTGCGGCGGTCGAGCCCTCGCGGCGCCTGCTCGCTGCGCTCGTCGGCTCGCTCGATACCGAGCTCTCCGTGCGGACGGCCGCCTACGCGATCCTCGGCCTCGCCCGACTCGACAAGGATCGGCTCGATCCGGCAGCCGCGTCGCTGCTCGATCGCTGCGTCACGCAGCTCGAAGCTGCATACGACGCGACCGCCGGCGACGACTGGCGCTGGTTCGAGGACAAATTGACCTACGACAACGCCCGGCTCCCGCATGCGCTGATCGTCGGCGGGATGGCCATCGGCCGCGACTCGGCGGTGGACGTCGGTCTCGAGTCGCTCGCCTGGCTTGGCGACGAGTGCGGGCTCGGTGAGGGCGTGTTGCGGCTCCCGGGGCATCTCGGCCGGCGCCGCGGCGAGCCTGCGCCGGGCGGCGGCGACGAGCAGCCGCTCGATGCCTCGGCGATCGTCGAGGCGGAGCTCTGCGCCTTCGCCGTCACGCACGATCCGGAGCACGGGGCCCGCGCCCAGCGCGCGTTCGAATGGTTCCTGGGGCGAAATCGGCTGGGCCTGCCGCTCTACGACTTCGCCACCGGTGGCTGTAGCGACGGGCTCGGCGAGGAGGCCGTGAACGCGAACGAGGGCGCCGAGTCGACGCTCGCCTTCCACCGTGCGCAGCACGTGCTCGAGGCGGCCGGCCTGCCACGCGTGCTCCGGCGCCCGGCGCGACGTGGAGTGGCGGCGTGAGCGGGAGCAGCGCCACCGGCGCGCGCGTGCGGAGCGAGCAGCGCGAGCTCTTCCGTCGTCACCCCGGCAATCCGATCCTGAGCGCCGAGGACTGGCCGACTCCGGTCAACGTCGTCTTCAACCCGGCGGCGGCGATCGTCGGCGGCGAGACGATCCTGCTCGCGCGCGTCGAGGCGCAGACCGGCATATCGCACCTCACGGTCGCACGCTCGGCGAACGGCGTCGACGGGTGGAGAGTCGATCCCGAGCCGCTGCTCGAGGCGGCGGAGGGAATCGAGACCGAGCAGTGGGGCTTCGAGGATGCCCGCGCCGTCTGGGTCGACGAGCTCGATCGCTTCGTGATCACGTGCACGGCGTACGGCCCCGCCGGCCCGGCCGTCTATCTCGCGACCACGAAGGATTTCGTCTCCGTCGAGCGCCATGGGGTGATCGTCGCGCCCGAGGACAAGAACGCCGCCGTTCTTCCCGAGCGGATCGACGGCAAGTGGATCCTCTTCCACCGCCCGACGACCGGGTTCGGCGGCGTCTCGCACGCGGGAATCGCACTCTCGCGCTCGGACGATCTCGGGGGCTGGAGCTCGGCCGAGGACGTGATGCACCCGAGGGCGGGCGCGTGGTGGGACTCGCTCCGGATCGGGATCGGGCCGCCGCTCGTGAAGACCGAGCACGGCTGGCTCCTCATCTACCACGGCGTCAAGGAAACAGTGTCCGGCGCGATCTATCGGCTCGGGCTGGCGTTGCTCGACCTCGAGGAGCCGACGCGCGTGCTCCGCCGTGCGTCCGACTGGATCTTCGGGCCGCTCGAGCAGTACGAGCGGCAGGGCGATGTCGCGAATGCGATCTTTCCCTGCGGCCTGATCGTCGCCCCGGATGGAGAGCTGCGCCTCTACTACGGCGCCGCCGACACCTCGATCTGCCTTGCGACGGGCCGACTCGACGAGCTCGTCGAGCGGGTGCTGGCCGCGCCGCCGCCGGAATGAGGAGGGTTGGATGAAAGCGGTCGTCGTCAGGCCCGGCGAAGGACATCGCGTCGGCAACGTCGAGTTCCTCGCGCGGAGCGCCGACACGCCGCGCTTCAACCTCGCCGTGATCGAGATCCAGCCGCACCGGGGCGGCCCCCCGAAACACGCCCACGCCGCCGAGGACGACGCGTTCTACATCCTCGAGGGTGAGCTGACCTTCGGCGTCGAGGGCGAGGAGGTCGTCGCCGGCCCGGGAACGTTCGTGCTCGTTCCCCCGGGCGTCGAGCACACCTTCGCGAACGACGGCGACGCGGTCGTGCGGATGGTCAACGTCCACGCGCCCGCCGGCTTCGACCTCCGGCTCGAGAGCTAGAGACCACGGCCTTCCGGCCGTCCGCGACTTACGCAGGCTCGAAGAGCTCGACCGGGTTCCCGGACGGGTCGTCGACGAGGATCTGCTTGCCGCCGACGCCGTCGAGAATGTCGTTCCGGAAGCGAGCGCCGGCGCTGCGAAGACTCGTCACCAGCTCGTCGATCGCCTCGACTTCGACGACGAGGCGATTCCAGCCGCCAGGCTCGGGCTTGCGGCCGTCCGGCATGGGCTGCGCCGCCGAGCTGCGCGGGCCGCTCAGCCAAAGCGACAACGTGTCTCGCGTCACGATCGCGAACGCGGGACCCATGCGCTGCTCGAGCTCGAAGCCGAGCTGGTCGACGTAGAACGTCACGGCGGCGTCGACGTCGTCGACGAGGTACCGAACCGCGGCCACGTCAGGCCTCGCGGAACGAGATCTGCTGTGCGCCCTCCCAGAGGGTCAGCCGGCCGAGCTCCTTCAGCTGCTCCTGGCCCTCGACGAGGGTGGCGAAGTGGTTCGCCCAGAGGTGGCCCGCCTTGCTCGCGAAGCTGCAGTAGCCGTAGGGGAAGAGGAGCTCGGTCTCGCTCTCGCCGCCCGGGTAGAGGGCGAGCTCGCCGGGATGCGGATAGCTCGTCGCGTTCTCCGGGCCGATCCCGAGATCGCGGTCGCCCCACGGGATCCAGTTCGACTCGCCGCTCCAGCGGCAGTGGATGATCCGGTCGTCGAGCGGGAGGATCGCCTTGAACGCGGCGACGGTCTGCGGCGCCAGCTCGTCCTCCCAGCGGGCGAGGAAGCGCATTCCGGCGGCGGTGATCTCGAGCATGGCGGAGAACCTACCCGGCCGCGGCCGCCCAGGCGACGAGCTGGGCGCGCTCGTCATCCGTCAGCCCGGTCGTGTTCCCAGGCGGCATCGCGCGAGCAGAGACCTGGCTCTCGATCAGAGAGGAGTTCGCGCGCATCCCGTCGAGCGTCTCGAGGCGGACCCCGTTCGGCGCGGAGGCGCCGACGTGACACGCGGTGCAGCGCTCCGTCACGATCGCCACGGCCTCGGCGTCCGTGACCTGGCTCGCGACCGCAGGAGTGTCCTCCGGTGCGAGGACGACGGCCAGCGCGATCGCGCCGGCCCCAACCGCCGCCGGAATCCACCAGGCGCGTCGTCCCTGATGCCAGAGGTTGAAGAAGTGCCGGATCGCGGCGACGAGCGCGAAGAGCGCCAGCAGGACGAGCCAGGCTTGGCCGCTCCCGAAGGCGATCGGGAAGTGCCCGGCGAGCATCGTGAACACGACCGGCAGCGTCAGGTAGTTGTTGTGGACGGACCGCTGCTTCGCGCGCAGCCCGGGCGCGGGGTCCGGCTCCCGGAACTCCTCCTTCGCGCGGACGAGCTCCCAGTGCGCGGGGATGATCGTGAAGAAGACGTTGGCGGCCATGATCGTGCCGAGCATCGCGCCCACCTGGAGGTAGGCGGCTCGGGCGGCGAAGAGCTCGCCCGCCGCGAAGGCCGCTGCGACGACGAGCGCGATCGTGAAGGTCGCGACCGCGCGGTCGTCACGGAGAATCCGGCAGGCGGCGTCGTAGAGGAGCCAGGCGAGCACGAGCCCGCCGCCCGACAGCGCCGCGGCCTGCCAGCCGGTGAGGTCGGCCACCGTGGGGTCGACGAGTCGCGCGTCCGGATCCGTCCAGTAGAGGACGACGAGCAGCGCGAAGCCGGAGAGCCAGGTCGTATAGGCCTCCCATTTGAACCAGTGCAGGTGCTCGGGCAGCTGCGGTGGCGCCACCTTGTACTTCTGGGAGTGGTAGAAGCCGCCGCCGTGGACGCCCCAGTACTCGCCGGCGACGCCCTCCTTCGGCTCCTTCGGCGGCGCCAGGCCGAGGTCGAGCCGGATGAAGTAGAAGGACGCGCCGATCCAGGCGATCCCGGCCACGACGTGGAGGAAGCGCAGGACGAGGTCGGCGACGTCTCTCAGGTAGTCCGCGTCCACCGATTCCTTGCGATCGCGCAGAGCTCGCGGAGCCCGGTCTCGAGTTCCTGCTCGCGACTCCGGCCGAGCCGCTCCCGCAGCACCGGCAGGAGCTCCTCGCGCGAGCGGCCGCCCACGAAGACGACGAATGCGAAGCCGAACCGGCGCTCGTACTCCTCGTTCAGGCGGGCGAGCTCGGCGAGTATTTCGGCGTCGCCGCCGTGCTGCTCGGGCGAGCGCTCGCCGATCCGCGGATGTGCGGCGAGTGCGGCGAACTGATCCTCGTCGGGCAGCCCGAGCGCCACCTCCTCGGCGATCGCGAGCGGGTTCTCGCGGGCCGCGAGCTCGTCGACGAGCCGCGTGCGCCCCGAGAAGAGCGGCGCGAGCTCGTCGGCGCTCAGCTGCCGCGGTAGCTCGCGCACGAGTAGGGCGAGACGAGGAGCGGCACGTGGAAGTGGCCGTCGCCGAGCTCGACCTCCAGCTCGACGCGGGTGAAGAACGGCGAGGGCGGATGGAAGACGAGCCGGTAGGCGCCGGGCTCGAGCTCGTCGGCCAGCCGGGCGCGGCCGTCCTCGTCGGTGCGGGCGACTGTTACGAGCCGCGAGCCGCGGTAGAGCTCGACCGGCACATCGGCGGCCGGCCCGCCCGCGCCGGTGTCGAGCACATGAGTCGAAAGCGAGGTCATGCGGCGAATCTTCGCGCCTGGACCCGATGGAGGCGCGCGATCTCTCGCTCGTCGGCCCGGACGAGCGCCCCGCCGTCGACCACGAGCTCGCCGCCGACGTAGAGCCGGTCGACCCGGTGCGGCCCGGAGAGGACGAGCCCGTCGACGGGATCGGCGGCACCGGCGAGCTCCAGGCCATCCGTCCGCCAGACCGCGAGATCGGCGCACTTGCCCGGCGAGAGCTCGCCGATGTCGTCGCGGCCGAGCACCGCCGCGCCGCCGCGCGTGGCGAGCCGGAGCGCCTCCCGCGAGCTGAGCGCGGTTGGTCCGCCGATGCCCCGTGCGACGAGCAGTGCCTGCTTCACCTCGAGGAAGAGGTCGCTTCGTTCGTTCGACGCGGACCCGTCGACGCCGAGGCCGACGCGAACACCCGCGTCGAGCAGTCGTCGGGTCGGCGCGATTCCCGCTCCGAGGCGCAGGTTCGAGCTGGGGCAGTGGGCGACGCCGGTGCCGGTGTCGGCGAAGCGGCCGATCTCGGTGTCGGCGAGGTGGACGCAATGCGCGCACCAGACGTCGTCCGCGAGCCAGCCGAGCTGCTCGAGGTACTCGACGGGCGAGCAGCCGAAGCGCTCGCGGCAGAACGCCTCCTCCTCGACCGTTTCCGCGAGGTGCGTGTGGAGCTGGAGCCCGAGCTCGCGGGCGAGGGCCGCAGACTCGGTCATCAGCTCGCGCGTGACCGAAAAGGGAGAGCAGGGGGCGACGGCGATCTGCACGCGCGCCCCGGGACTCGACTCGTGGAGCGCTGCAAGTCGCTTCGTGTCCTCGAGGATCGCGTCCAGTCGCTCCACGACGGAGTCGGGTGGCAGGCCCCCGTCGGACACGCCGAGATCCATCGAGCCCCGCGAGGCGACGAGCCGGACGCCGAGCTCCCGCGCCGCCTGGAGCTCCGCCTCGATCAGGCCCTGCTCACCGTGCGGGAAGACGTAGTGGTGGTCGAAGACCGTGCCGCAACCGGAGAGCGCAAGCTCGGCGAGGCCGGTGCGGGCGGCCGCGTACTCGGCCTCGGCGTCGATGCGCGCCCACGTCGGATACAGCTCGACGAGCCACTCGAAGAGCGTGCCCTGCGGCGCGCGGGCGCGGGTGAGGGTCTGGTAGAGGTGGTGGTGCGTGTTCACGAGCGCGGGGGTGACGACCGCGCCGGCGAGGTCGCTGCGCTCGTCTGCCGGGGGCTCCTCGCCCGAGCCGAGGGCGCTGAGGACGCCGTCCTCGACGAGGATCCAGCCATCGGGGTGCTCGGTGCCCGCGTCGTCCATCGTGACGACATGCGCGTGCGCGAGCAGGGATTTCATCGCCCGTTACCGTACTCTTCCGAGCCGTGGAGGTCGTCACCCCTCGCACGCTCGAAGAGGCGCTCCGCGTGAAGGCCGAGCGCCCCGACGCACGCCCGATCGCCGGCGGCACCGACCTCCTCGTCGAGCTGAACTTCGACCGCGCACGGCCGGAGACGATCCTCAATCTGGCCGAGGTGGAGGAGTTGCGCGGGTGGTCGCGGCAGAACGGCGAAGTGCGACTCGGCGCGGCGCTCACCTACGCCGAGGCGATGCGAGAGCCGCTGGCAGAGCTCATGCCGGCGCTCGCCGAGGCGTCTCGGACGGTCGGCTCGCCGCAGATCCGGAACCGAGGGAACGATCGGGGGCAATCTCGGGACGGCCTCACCCGCCGGCGACGCGCTGCCGCCGCTGCTCGTCGAAGGCGCGCAGGTCGAGCTCGGGAGCATCCGAGGGGTGCGCGTCTTGCCTCTCGCCGAGTTCCTCGTCGGGCCGAAGCGGAACGCGCTCGAGCCGGACGAGCTCGTCCTGGCCGTGCGCTTGACGCCGAGCGGCCAGCCGCAGACGTTCATGAAGGTCGGACCGCGGAACGCGATGGTGATCGCGGTCTGCTCCCTTGCGCTCGTCGCCGACCGGGAGCGCGGCGAGCTTCGGGCTGCGTACGGGTCGTCGGGGCCGGTCGTGGGGCTCGTGACCGCGCCGCTCGCCGACGCCGACGCGTTCGCCGACGCGGTGGCGGCGGCAGCGTCGCCGATCGACGACGTTCGCGGAACGGCGGCGTACCGGCGGCACGCGCTCCGGGTTCTCGCGGCGAGGGCGTTGAAGCGGTGCCTGGCATGAAGATCGACCTGACCGTCAACGGCGAGCCGCGCGAGGCGGACGTCTGGCCCGGCGAGAGCCTCCTGACGACGCTCCGCGACACGCTCGAGCTGCCCGGCTCGAAGAACGCCTGCGAGCAGGGCGAGTGCGGCTCGTGCTCGGTGCTGCTCGACGGTGAGCTCGTCTGTGCCTGCCTCGTGCTGGCCGCGCAGGCCGACGGACACGAGGTGACGACGGTCGAGGGCCTTGCCGACGGCGACGAGCTGCACCGTGTCCAGCGCGCGTTCGTCGAGGCGGGCGCCGTCCAGTGCGGCTTCTGCACGCCGGGGCTCGTGGTGGCGACCGTGGCGCTTCTCGACGCGAACCCAAGTCCGACGGACGACGAGCTGCGGGAGGCGCTCTCCGGCAACCTCTGTCGCTGCACGGGGTACGCGAAGATCTTCGACGCGGTACGCCTGGCGGCGAGGGCGTGAGGCGAGACATGGCTCGACGAGACACGTCCTCCGAAAGCGGCGCCGCCCGTCCTTGGGGGCCACCGCTCCTCCTCCCCGCTGCGAGCGTATCGCTCGCGACCCCTGCCGTTTGCAACACCGACGTGTCGAAAGCGTGCCGATTCTCATGAGCACGATGCCCACCCGAAAGGCCACCCGCGCCCCGCGCAGTCGCGAGCTCGAGCGCGGCCGAGTCGGAGATCCGGTCACGCGTCACGACGGCATTCCCAAGGTCACCGGCGAGTTCCAGTACTCGAGCGACCTCCACGCGGTGGGGATGCTCTGGGGGAAGACCGTTCGCAGCCCGCACGCGCACGCGCGGATCCTCGAGCTCGACATCTCCGAAGCGCTTCGTCTGCCCGGCGTCCACGTCGTCCTCACCCACGAGGACGTGCCGGGCCAGAAGACCTACGGGCTCGAGTTCCCCGACCAGCCGGTGCTCGCCTCCGATCGCGTCCGCTATTTCGGGGAGGCCGTGGCGATCGTCGCCGCGGAGGAGCCCGAGCAGGCGCGCCGCGCCGCCGCCGCCGTCAGGGTCGTCTACGAGCCGCTCGAGCCGGTCACCGAGATGGAGCGGGCGTTCGAGCAGGAGCCGCTTCATCCGGATCGCCCGACGATGCCGACGGGAGGCGGGAGTCACGGCTATCGCGACGATCCACGTCCGAACGTCGTCCGCACGATGCTGATCCGGCACGGCGATCCAGAGGCCGAGGGCGAGGTCGCCGTCTCCGGCGTCTACGAGATCGGGATCCAGGATCAGGCGTTCCTCGGGCCGGAGTCGGGATTGGCCGTTCCCGACGGCGAGGGCGGGGTCGACATCCATGTCGCCACGCAGTGGCTGCACGTCGACCGCGATCAGGTCGCGCCGTGCCTCGCGCTGCCGCCGGAGATGGTGCGGATCCACCTGAGCGGCGTCGGCGGCGCATTCGGTGGCCGCGAGGATCTCTCGATGCAGATCCACGGCGCACTGCTCGCGCTGCGCACGGGCCGCCCCGTCAAGATCGTGTACGACCGCGAGGAGTCGTTCGTCGGCCACATCCACCGGCATCCCGCCCGGATCTGGTGCGAGCACCGGGCAACACGCGCCGGGAAGCTCGTCAACGTCCGGATGCGGATCCTGCTCGACGGCGGCGCCTACGCCTCGAGCTCGACGGCCGTCACCTCGAACGCGGCCTCCTTTGCCCTCGGGCCCTATGCCGTCGAGAACGCGCTGATCGAGTCGACGTGCGTCTATACGAACAACCCGCCCTGCGGGGCGATGCGCGGCTTTGGTGCCGTCCAGACGTGCTTCGCCGCGGAGGCACAGCTCGACAAGCTCGCCGCGGAGCTCGGGATCGATCCCATCGAGCTCCGGTTGCTGAATGCGCTCGCACCGGGAGACGTGCTCCCGACGGGCCAGGCGATCGAGGGAACGCTTCCCGTCGCCGAGGTGATCCGACAGGCCGCCGCGCTCCCGGTCCCGCCGGCCGAGAGGCTCCCCCGCGAGGCGATCCGGCTGCCGGGCGGCGCCGGCAACACGACGCGCGGCGAGGGCGTGCAGCGCGGCGTCGGCTTCGCCGTCGGCTTCAAGAACATCTGCTACTCCGAGGGCTTCGACGACTCGACCGCCGCGCGCGTGATCCTCTGCGCCGACGGCTCCGCCGAGATCCACTGCGCCGCGTCCGAGGTCGGCCAGGGCGTCACCGACGTGATCCTCCAGGTCGCCCGGACCGAGCTCGGCACCGACGAGGTCACCCTCGCCTCCCCTGCGACCGCCGGCGTCGCCTCGGCGGGCTCGGCATCCGCCTCACGAATGACCTGGATGGCCGCAGGCGCCGTTCAGCTCGCGTGCCGCGCAGCGCTCGACGAGCGAGAGCGCGCCGGCGGCGGGGAAGTCGACCTCGAGCGGATCTATCGCCATTCGCGCACGACGCCGCTCGACCCGGAGACCGGCCAGATCACGGGCGATCGCGCTCACGTCGCCTTTGCCGTCGCGGCGATGCGCGTCGTCGTCGAGGTCGACGTCGAGCTCGGGCTCACCCGGGTCGTCTGGATCGGCACGGCGCAGGACGTCGGCAAGGCCGTCAATCCGCTTGCGGTCGAGGGCCAGATCGAGGGCGGCACCGCGCAGGGGCTCGGGCTCGCGCTGATGGAGGAGATCCAAACCCGCGACGGGCTGATCACGAACGCGAGCTTCACCGACTACCTGATCCCCACGACGCTCGACATGCCGCCGGTCGAGAGCGTGCTCGTCGAGGATCCGGAGCCCGGCGCTCCCTACGGCGTCAAGGGGGTGGGCGAGCCGCCGACCGTCGTCTCCACCGCTGCGATCGTCTCCGCGCTTCGCGACGCCACCGGCCGCGAGCTGACCCGCGTGCCCGTGCGGCCGGACGACATCGTCGGCCTCAGCTAGAGGTCTGCGCCACAATGCCGGGAAGCCAGGCTCGGACGGCGGCCGCCACCGCCTCGAGATCCGTCTTCAGACCGTGGTCGCCGGGGACCTGCGCCACCGTGCGAAGCACCCCCGCGGGCGGGATCCCGAATCGGTCTCGCGCACCCTGCACCACGAGCAGCGGAACCGAAACCGCGTCGAGCTCGGGCAGACGACTCAGCGATGCGGGCGAGCCGGAGCGGGGCGGAGGCTGCAGCGGGAAGGCGAGGCAGAGAACGCCGACCGCACGGGTCGTCGCCGCAGTGCGGCACGCCACGCGCGCGCCCGACGAGCGGCCGCCGACGACGAGCCGCACCCCCCGTAGCTCGCCTGCGCGCAGCTGGTCGATCACATCGATCCAGGCCGCGTCGAGCTGGTGCGCGGGAGCAGGCGAGCGCCGGCCGGCGACGCGGTAGGGCTGCTCGACGAGCGCGACGCTGACGCCGACTGCGAGCGCGGCAGCCGTCGCGGCGAGCAGATCCGGGGCGCTCACTCCGCCGCCGGCCCCGTGCCCGAGCACGAGCGCGGCGCACGGCGCTTCCGCCGGATGCAGGTGCACCTTCGCCTGTCCGTGACGCGTCTCGACCGTCAGCGGGTTCATCAGCTCTTGTAGAGCGAGAGCCCGGCGCCGATCCCGAGCAGCGCGACACCGAGCGCCCGCGGCCAGGTCAGCGCGACCTCGTCCACGCCGAAGAGGCCGAAGCGGTCGATCACGACGCCCATCGCGAGCTGGCCTGCGATCAGGAGCCCGATCGTCGCGGTCGCGCCGAGCCTGCGGCGCGCAGACCGTGATCGAGAAGACGACGAGCACGCCCATCCCGCCGCCGCCGAGCCAGAACCACCACGGCGAGCGGAACGCGCCGCCGAGCTCCCCGAGACCCTGGCGCAGGGCGAGCAGGAGCAGCGAGGCGAGCAGGGTCGAGAACGCGAGGTTCGCGACGAGCGCCTCGATCGAGCCGATCCGCTCTCCGAAACGGCCCATCACGGCCACCTGGATCGAGCCCGCGACGCCCGCGACGAGCGCCAGCGCCACCACTGCAGCCGTTGCTCCCGACACGGGCGCAAGCTATACGCTCCCGCCGTCCTCGACCCGAAGGGAGTCCACGATGGTGAGAATGGCCGTCCTCTACGAGCGTGAGGTAGACCCCGACCGATATCAGCGACATGTCGACGAGTTCGTGAGCAAGGTCGACTGTCAAGCGTTCCGCCACGGAAGGGCGTTCGGATCACCGTTCGACAAACCCGCCTTCGCGTACTACGCCGAATTCGAGTGGGCCGACATGGACGCGTTCAAGGCGACCGCCGGCTCGGAAGCGTTCGCGGCGAGCGGGAAGGACGCAATGGAGATGGGAATCCCCTTCACGGCGACCTTCGTCGAGCTGCGCTAGAAGTGGCGGAGCCGAAGCAGCCGACGCCGCTCTCGCCCGACGAGCTCGGCTTCGAGACGATCGTCTACGAGAAGGCGGGCCATCGGGCGACCGTGACGGCTGAACCGGCCAGACGTCCTGAACGCGTTCGACTTCCAGATGCTGCGCGAGCTCGCGCGGGCGTTCGAGGATTCGTCCTGGGACGACGAGATCCGCGTCGTCGTGGTCACCGGCACGGGCCGCGCGTTCTGCGTCGGCGCCGACCTGCGCACTTGGGGCGAGGACCTGCTCGGCAACTCGCGCGCCTACTGGAAGTGGTTCGGCGCCTTCAAGGACATGCACGACCGGCTGCGCGAGATCGGGAAGCCGACGATCGCGCGCTGCCAGGGGATCGCCGTCGGCGGCGGCAACGAGCTCCAGATGGGCTGCGACCTGACCGTAATGGTCGAGGACGCGTTCATCCGCCACGTCGGGCTCGAACACGGCTCCGTCCCGGCGGGCGGCGCAACTCAGTGGCTCCCGATCATGGTCGGCGACCGGCGAGCCCGCGAGATCATCCTGCTCTGCGAGGAGATCCCGGCGCCCCAGGCCGCCGACTGGGGGCTGATCAACCGCGCGGTTCCCGCCGCCGAGCTCGACGGGGTGGTCGACGACTGGGTCGAGAAGCTGGCGCGCAAGCTGCCCGAGACGACGCGCTACGCCAAGCAGCAGCTGAACTGGTGGCGCGACGTCTCCTGGCACGAGACGGTCGGTCATGCGCGCGACTGGCTCTCGATGTCGATGCTCGGCGACGAGGCCCAGGGCGCAGTCCGCGCCTTCCTCGACCGCCAGAAGTAGTGGAGCTGCGCACGAAGCGACTCGTGCTGCGGCCGGTGACCGAGGACGATCTCGACACGATGCTCGCGATCCGGAACGCAGCCGGAGGTGGTCGCGACGACGTCGACTGGGGAGCCGCTTCCCCGCGAGCGGATGGCGGGTCAGCTCGAGCGCCGGGCCAAGTCCTGGCGCGAGCGCGGGCTCGGCTCGTGGCTGATCCTGCTCGACGGCGAGCCTGCGGGGTTCGTCGAGGTGGCGCCGATCGGCGAGGGGAGCGGCGTCGATCCGGACGAGATCGAGCTGGGGGTCGTCGTGCATCCCGACCACTGGGGCAAGGGATTCGCGGGCGAGGCCGGGCTCGCGGTCGCCGCCGATCTCTTCGAGCGGGTCGGGCTCGAGCGGGTCTACGCCGGCGTCGATCCCGAGAACGCGAAGTCGTTGCGCGTCGTCGCGAAGGCGCCGGGTGTGCGCAAGCTCGACGACGAGCTCTACGAGCTGACCGCGGCCGACTTTGCGGCGCTGCGCGCGCCGGACGTGGGTTAGGCTCGGCGCATGTCCGAGGTGCTGACGCAGCGGGACGGTGCCGTCCTCACGATCACCCTGAATCGGCCGGAGGTGTTCAACGCCTTCAATGCCGCCCTGCACGCGGCGCTCTTTGCCGCGCTCGAGGAGGCGGCGGCGCCGGAGGTCCGCGCGGTCGTGCTCACGGGCGCGGGGCGCGGCTTCTGCGCGGGCCAGGACCTGAAGGAGTTCCAGGAGGCGCCTGGCTCCATCCGCGATCGCCTCGAGCAGACCTACCACCCGAACATCCGCGCGATCCGCGCGCTCGAGAAGCCGGTGCTCGCCGCGGTCAACGGCCCGTGCGCGGGCGCGGGGCTCTCGCTGGCTTCGGCCTGCGACATCCGGATCGCCTCGGACGCCGCCACGTTCGTCCCGGGCTTCGTCGGGATCGGCCTGATTCCCGACTCGGGCGGCTCGTTCTTCATCCACCGCCTGCTCGGGTTCGCGCGCGCGTTCGAGTGGATGAGCTCGAACCGGAAGCTGACGGCGGCGGAGGCGCACGCCTGGGGCCTCGTCTCGGAGGTCGTCCCAGCCGACGAGCTCGCGGCGCGCGCCGCCGAGCTCGCCGCCACGTGGGCGGCGGCGCCGACGCGCGCGATCGGGATGACGAAGCGGCTCTTCGACCACGCCTACGACGCCTCGCTCGAGGAGCAGCTCGCGCTCGAGGCGGAGCTCCAGGGCGCCGCGACGGAGAGCGCCGACTTCGCCGAGGGCGTGACCGCCTTCCTGGAGAAGCGCCCGCCGAGCTTCACCGGCACGTAGTTGGCTCCGGCGGTGGCGAGACCACCGGAGCCGCACTGAACTCTACGTCGTCAGCGCCGCGACGATCTCGGCGTGCTCAGGGAAGCGCCCGCGTTGCTGCTTCGAGAACACGAGCTCGCCGTCCGAGATCACGTCGAACTGGCTCTTCAACCCCTCGACGATCGCGGCATCGAGCCCGTTCGCGTTCAGCTCGGCCGCGAGACTCGCGGCCCGGACGTCATAGCTCGATCAGGTGGGGCAGTAGTGAATCTCGACGGCCATCGCCGCAGCCTAGCCTTCGAGGCCATCGTCCTAGAGCTGGGGGCGGTGGCGCTCGACGATCGCCCCGAGCTCGAGCCCGCGCGGGAGCGTTCCGAAGACGCCGCCTCCGCCGCCGAGCCGCGAGGCGCAGAAGGCGTCCGCGACGGCGGGATCGCCGTGCCGGACGAGCAGCGAGCCCTGGAGCGCGAGCGCAAGCCGCTCGACAAGACGGCGCGCGCGCAGCTCGGCGTCGTCCGGATCGGCCAGCTCGTCCTTCAGCTCGGCGACCGCGCGATCGAGCCGCGCGTCCGCGCCGGCGGCGAGCTCGACCTCCGCGAGGAAGGCGGCGACCGATTCCGGCTCCCGCCCGACCGCGCGCAGGACGTCGAGCGCGTTCACGTTCCCCGAGCCCTCCCAGATCGAGTTCAGCGGGCTCTCGCGGAAGAGCCGCGGCAGCTGCGACTCCTCGACGTAGCCGTTCCCGCCGAGGCACTCGAGCGCCTCGGCCACGAGCGGCGGCGTCCGCTTGCAGACCCAGAACTTGGCGACCGCCGTCGCGAGCCGGCGGAAGGCGTGATCGCCCTCGTCGAAGGCGCGCGCGAGGCGGAGCGCCGTCGCCGTCGCGGCCTCGGACTCGACGCAGAGGTCGGCGAGCACGTTCTCCATCAGCGGCTGCTCGACGAGCAGGCGGCCGAAGGCAGATCGGTGCGCGGCGTGGTGGGTCGCTTCGGCGACCGCTCGCCGCATCAGAGCCGTCGATCCGAGCACGCAGTCGAGCCGCGTGTGCACGACCATCTCGATGATCGTCTGGATCCCGCGACCCTCCTCGCCCACGAGCCGCGCCTCTGCGCCCTCGAGCCGGATCTCCGCGGACGCGTTCGAGCGGTTCCCGAGCTTGTCCTTCAGCCGCTCGATCCGGAAGCCCGGCTGCGGCCGCTCGAGCAGGAAGCACGAGAGCCCGGCCGGTGCCTGGGCGAGCACGAGGAACGCGTCGGACATCGGCGCAGAGCAGAACCACTTGTGCCCGTCGAGCTCCCAGGTCTCGCCGTTCCGCCGCGCTGTCGTCTCGTTCGCGCGGACGTCGGAGCCGCCCTGTCGCTCGGTCATCGCCATCCCGCAGAGCGCGCTGCCGCTCGTCAGCCTCGGAATCCAGTCGGCTGCCAGCTCGGGCTCTGCGCGCAGCGCCGGCACCGCAGCGAACGTCATCGAGAGCGGGCAGCCGACGCCGGCTTCGACCTGACCGAGCAGCATGAACAGCGCCGCCCGGGCGACGTGCGCGCCCGGCTCCTCGGTCACCCACGGCAGCGACTGCACTTGCGCATCCAGGCCGAGGCGCAGCAGCGAATCCCAGGCCGGATGGAACTCGAGCTCGTCGATCCGCTCGCCGTAGCGGTCGTGCGTGCGGAGCCGCGGCGGGTGCTCGTTCGCGAGCCGCCCCCACTCGAGCGGCTCGCCGCCGAGCACGCGTCCGAACGCGGAGACGCGAGACTCGAACGCGCTGCCGCCCTCACGCTGGAGCGCCTCGGCGAGCGCCCGGTCCTTGGAGAACAGGTCGTAGTCGACGAGCGGGGGCGGCTGGTTGGCCGAGGTCTGGACAACCGTCATCGGGGGATTGTCGCCCTATTCCGAGGCCCGTTGTAGCCTAGCCCGTCGATCCGACGCCAACTCGTCGCCAGGAGGAGTGCCATGATCACGGAGTTCAAGGACTTCATCCTTCGGGGCAACATCGTCGAACTCGCGGTTGCGTTCGTGATGGGCCTCGCATTTGCGGCTCTCGTGAACTCGCTGGTCGACAACCTCGTGATGCCGATCGTGGCGATGATCATCGGCAAGCCCGACTTCAGCGACCTCACGTTCACGATCAACGACGCGGTCTTCCGGTACGGAGCGTTCATCACGGACGCGATCCAGTTCGTCGCGATCGCCGCGGCCGTCTTCTTCTTCGTGGTCAAGCCGATGCAGGCGATCATGAAGCGAACGGGCAAGGAGCCGATCGACGAGGGCATGCCCGACGAGGAGCGCCGCCACCAGGAGCTGCTCGAAGCGCTACGCGCCAGCCGCTAGCCGCTTCCCTAGATCGTCTTGAACTGCTCGAACGGCTGGCGGCAGCTCTCGCAGTAGCGGACCGAACGGCAGGGCGTGGGGCCGAAGATGTTGTCGAGCCTCGTCTCGCTCGAGCCGCAGTACGGGCAGCGGAACGCCTTCGACTGGAGCTGGACGAGCGTCGTCGCGCCGGCGGCGCGCGGCTGTCGGCGGCGCGAAGCCGGCTTCGCGGAGCTTCTCGCGGCCCTCGGCGGTGATCCGGTCGGTCGACCACGAGTCGTCGAGGACGACGTCGACCTGCGGCTCCGCGCCGAGCTCGTCGATCGCCGCCTCCATCTGCCCCTTCATCGTCTCGAGCGCGGGGCAGCCCAGAAACGTCGGCGTGAACTCGATCCGCACGCGCTCGCCGTCGATCTCGACGCTCTTGACGACGCCGAGGTCGACGAGCGAGATCACCGGGATCTCGGGATCGGGGATCTCCGCCAGCGCCTCCCAGACCGCAGCCTCGGTCACCACTGCGCGCCCGCCGGCGCCGAGCGGCGCACCATCGTCATCTCGTCCCACAACTCCGCGAACTCGGCCCCCGGCGCCACCCGCTCGACCGCCTCGACCTCCTCTCGGCCCAACCGCGCGGCGAGCGCCGGCCGCTGCTCCGGCGCGACGAGCCCGAGCGCCAGTGGCCACTGTCGCTCGAGGGCGTCGAGGAAGCGCGGCTCCTCGCGGAGCTTCGAGAACCACATCTCGGCGTGGAGCCGGTGGTAGACCTCCTCGCGGTCGATCTTCGCTGCCACTCCGGCGAGCTCCGCGTCGTCGGAGAGCTTCAGCGCCTCCAGCCGGGTCGCGTCGGCCGCCTCGTAGAGGAAGTGGCGCGCGATCGTCCCGGCCCAGTCGCCGACGAGCCGCTCCTGGACGAGCGGAGCGCAGCGGTACTCCTCGGGCCGGCGGTCGAACGCGAGCGAGTCCGCATCGCCTCCGAGCTCGCGCGCCGCGAGCTCGTAGAGAGCGCGCGCATGGCCGATCTCGTTCTGGGCGATCGACGAGAAGGCGACGTCCTCCTCGAGGAACGGCGCGATCCCCGTCCACTCGGAGTCGCGCCAGCCGAGGATCAGCTCGTCGTCAGCCAGCTCCAGCAGCAGTTGTGCCCGCTCGCTCACGTGCCTCCTTCAGCCGCGCCTTGATCGAGTAGCCGTCGACGCGGCGGTACTTGAGGTCGAACTCGTCCGGGAACTCGTCGATTTCGAGGATCTGCTCGCGCGGCACGACCCACAGCGCGACCGACTCCTGCCGCCGGGCGTAGAACTCGCGCGCGTAGGCGTCGGCGAAGGCCTGGTCGGGCGCGTGGAACGAGCCGCCGTGGACGAACGGCTGCCCTTCCGCTCCTGCCTGAAGACCTCGTAGATCAAGCGGCCTCGGGCAGCATCGCCTTCGAGACCCAGTCCACCTCGGCGCGCGAGAGCCGCCGGAACGCGAGCCGCTCCTGCGACGCCGGCCCGTGGCCGGTGACGACGGCGGTCAGCTTCTCCCAGTCGGGCTCGGTGTACTCCCAGACGCCCTCGTCGTTCTTCGCCAGCTTCGGATCGGGCAGCTCGAGCCCGAGCTCGAGGATCTGCGGCACGTAGCCGTCGAGGAACTGCTGGCGCGCCTCCTCGTTCCCCTGGCTCTTGATCCGCCAGTGCACCATCGGATCCTCGTCGGCCGGGATCGGCGTCCCGTGGAAGTGCATCAGCGGCTCCCACCAGCGCGTCACGGCCTCCTGCACGAGCTCGAACTGCTCCGGCGTCCCGGTGACCATCGCAAGCACGGTGTCGCGGCCGTGGAGGATGTGGAACGACTCCTCCCAGCAGACCTTCTTCATCACACGCGCGTACGGGGCGTAGGAGCACTTGAGGAGCGCCTTCTGGCTGATGATCGCGGCCGCGTCGACGAGCCAGGCGATCACGCCTACGTCGCCCCAGCTCTTCGTCGGGTAGTGGAAGACGTTGTGGAACTTGGACGTGCCCGAGATCAGGTCGTCGAGGCACTGCGCTCGCGGCTTGCCGAGATCCTCGACGACGCGGTAGATCAGCTGGCAGTGGCCGACCTCGTCCTGGATCTTCGCGGTCAGCGCGAGCTTCCGCTGCAGGGTGGGGGCGCGCAGGATCCAGTCGCGCTCGGGGAGGACGCCCATGAGCTCCGAGTTGCCGTGCATCTCGATGAACTTGATCAGCCGCTTCCGGTACTCGTCGGGCATCCAGTCGTCCGTCTCGACCTGTCCCCCGGCCTGGACGAACTCGAGGAACTCGGCGGTGCGCGCGTCGGTCATCTGGCCTCCCTACCTACCGGTCGTTAGCATTGAGTGTATCGCCACACGTCCGCCAACGCCGCGAGGCCTCGAGCTCACGCGCCAGGCCGCGCGCCTCTTCGCGCAGAAGGGCTATCACGGCACCTCGATGGGCGAGCTCGCGGTGGCGATGGGCGTTCAGAAGGGCTCGCTCTACTCGCTGACCGTCTCCAAGCAGGAGCTGCTCTACGAGGCGATGCGAGAAGGAGCGGTCGCATTCCACGCGGGACTCGATGCGATTCCGGACGAGCTGCCCGCCGGCGAGAAGATCCGCCTCGCCCTCCGCTCCCACCTCCGCATCGTCGCGGAACAGCTCGACGTCGCGACCGTCTTCATCCGCGAGTGGCGCTACCTCGAGGGGGAGCGGCGGGACGAGATCCGGGCGGAGCGGCGTCGCTACGAGGAGCGCCTGCGCGCGCTCTTCCGCGAGGGCCGCGACCGCGGCGAGCTCCGCTCCGACCTGGACGAGAGCGCGGCCGCGCTGCTCGCGCTCTCGGCGGCGAACTGGGCTTACACCTGGCTCGAGCCCGGCCGCGACACCGACGAGCTCGCCGACCGCTTCACGGCGATCCTCGTCGACGGGATCCGCGGGTACGCGACCCGTTGAGAGGCGCCGTCCTCATCGTCAACCCGTATGCGAGCCGGGTGACGGAGGAGCTGATCGACGGCGTCGAGAACGTGCTCGAGCCGGTGGAGACGCTGCGGACGGAGCGAGCCGGCCATGCGATCGAGCTCGCACGCGAGGCAGACGCCGACGCGATCGTCGTCCTTTCCGGCGACGGGGGCTTCAACGAGGTGCTGAACGGCGTCCGGCCGGGTGTCGCCGTCGGCTTCGTGCCGGGTGGCGGCACGAGCGTGCTCCCACGCGCGCTCGGCCTCCCGCGCGATCCGCTCGCCGCGGCTCGGCAGATCGCGTCCGGCCGCACGCGCCGGATCTCGCTCGGCCGCGTGAACGGCCGCCGCTTCGCCTTCAGTGCCGGCGTGGGCCTCGACGCGGAGCTGATCCGGCTGCTGGACGAACGCGGGCGAGACGCGAGCGGCCGCCGTCCGGGCGATCTCGTGTTCGCGTGGACTGCCGTCTCAGCCCTCGCCCGTCATCGAGGCCGCTTCGAACCGGTGCTCGAGATCGCCGACCGCGGGCGAGGCCGCGTTCGCGCTCGTCGGGAACGCGAATCCCTACACGTACGCCGGCCCGATTCCGCTCCGGCTGACGCCCGAGGCGAGCTTCGAAGGCGGGCTCGACCTCGTGGCGCCGCGCGACGTGAAGGCGAGGACCTGGCCCCGTTTTGCCGCGTATGCCGTTCGAGGCCGCGGTCAGGAGCGCGCGCGCGACGTGATCTACGGCCACGATCTGGACCGGATCGAGATCCGCTCCCGCGAGCCGCAGCCGCTCCAGGTCGATGGCGAGGATCTCGGCGACGTGACCGAGGTCGTGCTCGAGGCGGAGCGGGACGCGGTCACCGTCTTCTCGCAGTCTTAACCAACCCCGCTGAACCGATCGCAGATCCGCGCGTCTCAGGCAGTGTGCGCCGGGCTTCCGTCTTGATCCTGCTGCTGCTCCTCCTCGGGGCCTGCGGTGGCAGCGACGCCGGCCCGGAGAAGGACGACCCGGTCGCGGAGAAGACCGCGCGGCTCTTCGAGTTCGATCGCGAGGCGGCGTTCGACTCCTCGGAAGGGCAGACCGTGAAGCAGAAGGGCATCGTGATCAAGGGGATGTCGTACGCGAGCCCCGGGGGTGACCGCGTCTCCGGCATCGTCGTCGTGCCGAAGCGGCGGGTCGAGGGTCGCGCCGGCGTCGTCTTCATGCACGGAGCCGGCGGCTCCCGGATCGACTTCATCGACGAGGCGGCGGTGCTCGCCGAGCGCGGTGTCGCCGTGCTCGCGATCGACTCGCCGTTCAGCCGCTCGCAGAAGCCCGAGGTCCGCGCCGGTCAGGCGCTGCCGCCGGTGACGCGCGAGCTGATGATCCGCAACGTCAAGGATCTCGTCCGCGGCTTCGACCTGCTCGTGCAGAAATACGGCGTCTCGCCGGAGCGGCTCGGGATCGTCGGCTACAGCATGGGCGTGCAGCCCGCCGCCCTCGCCGCTTCGCTCGACGCACGCGTCAAGGCGGTCGTCCTGATGGCGGGCCGCGCCTATCCGTCGGGAACCCCGGGCGACGCAGAATGGGAGGTGCTCTTCGGCCCGATCGACACCATCCACTTCGTCCCGCACCTCGCACCCGCGAAGGTGCTCCTCCAGGGCGGCAAGGGCGACGTCGTGATCCCGCGGGAGGAGATGGAGCAGCTCTACGCCGCGACGAGCGAGCCGAAGGAGATCCGCTGGTACGACGCGGGCCACGAGCTCGGCGAGCGCTCGAAGGACGAGCGGCTCGCGTGGCTCGGTCGCGCAGCTCGCGCTGAAATAGACTGCGGCCGCGATGGCGAGCACGATTCCTGCGGAGCGCGGACTCCGCCGCGTGATCGGCGACGGCGCGAGCGTTCCGGACGGCGAGGTCGACGGGCTCGACGAAGCGAGACTTTCTCGCGCTCTACCGCTCGCTCGTCCTGCTTCGCACCTACGACGAGCGCTCGGTCGTCTACCACCGGCAAGGCCGGATCGGCACCTACGCGATCTACTGGGGCCACGAGGCGATGCAGGCCGGCTCGTTCCATGCGCTCGCCGACGAGGACTGGATCTTCCCGAGCTACCGCGAGTCGGCGATCGGGCTCCTGCGCGGGATGCCGGCGGCGACGATCCTCTCGTGGTGGCGCGGCCATCCGGCCGGCTGGTGGAACCCGGCCGACTACAACGTCGCCTCGATCTGCGTCCCGATCGCGACGCATGTGCCTCATGCAGCGGGTCTCGCCTGGGGGAAGCGCCTGCGGGGCGAGGACGCCTGCGCGATCGCCTACTTCGGCGACGGCGCCACCTCCGAGGGGGCGTTCCACGAGGGCGCCAACTTCGCCGCCGTGATGCGGGCTCCGGTGATCCTCTTCTGCAACAACAACGGCTGGGCCATCTCGACGCCGGTCTCCGACCAGACGCGCGCGCAGGCGCTCGCCGACAAGGCGATCGGCTACGGGATTCCGAGCGCGCGGGTCGACGGCGGCGACGTGCTCGCCGTCTACGACGCGACGCGAGAGGCGGTCGCGCGCGGGCGGGCCGGCGAGGGGCCGACCTTCATCGAGGCGGTGACCTACCGCGCGGCGCCTCATGCGACGGCCGACGATCCGAGCGCGTACATCGATCCCGAGCGCGTCGAGGAGGCGCGCGCGAACGAATGTCTTGGCCGTTACGAGCGCTACCTCCGCCGGCAGGGGCTGCTCGACGACGCGCTCGCGGAGCAGATCAAGGCCGAGGTGGCGGACGTGATGCGCGCCGGGATCGCAGCCGCCGAGGCGGAGCCGAAGCCGGACCCTGGGCTGCTCTTCGAGCACGCGCTCGTCGATCCGCCGGCATCGTTCGCGACGGATCTGGCGGAGCTGAGGCGGATTCTCGGTGGCTGAGAAGCTCCTCGTGGAAGCGGTCAACGACGCACTGCACGTCGAGATGGAGCGCGACGCCGACGTGATGGTGCTGGGCGAGGACGTCGGCCGCGCCGGCGGCGTCTTCCGCGCGACCGCCGGTCTGCGCGACCGCTTCGGCGCCGACCGCTGCGTCGACACGCCGCTCGCCGAGGCGGGGATCCTGGGCTCGGCGGTCGGGCTCTGCATGGCCGGCTTCCGTCCGGTCTGCGAGATGCAGTACGACGCCTTCTCGTATCCGTGCCTCGACCAGCTGATCACCCACGTCGGCCGCTACCGCTGGCGCACCGGCGGCAAGATGAGCTTCCCGCTGACGATCCGGATGCCCTACGGCGGCGGCGTCCGCGCGCCCGAGCTGCACGACGACTCGCCCGAGACGTACTACGTGCACACGCCCGGGATCAAGGTCGCGATCCCCTCGACGCCCGCCGATGCGAAGGGCCTGCTCGCGGCGGCGATCCGCGATCCGGATCCGGTCGTGATCCTCGAGCCGAAGCTCGTCTACCGGACGGAGCGCGGCGAGGTGCCCGAGGGCGAGCACGTCGTCCCGCTCGGGAAAGCGCGGCTCGCGCGCGAGGGCGGCGACCTGACGCTCGTCGCCTACGGCGCGATGGTCCCTGTCTGCGAGCGCGCGGCCGACGAGCTCGACGCATCCGTCGAGGTCCTCGACCTCCGCTCGCTGAAGCCGCTCGACGAGGAGGCGCTGCTCGCGTCGGCCGCGAAGACCGGCCGCGTCGTCCTCGTCCAGGAGGCCCCGCGAACGTGCGGCTACGCCGCCGAGCTCGCGGCGATCCTCGCGGAGAAGGCGCTGCTCGACCTGCGCGGCCCCGTGCTGCGGGTGACGGGCTACGACGTGCCGTACCCGTACTGGACGATCGAGGACGCGTACATGCCTTCGGTCGCGCGGGTCGTGGACGCGGCGCGGCGGCTGCTCGCCTTCTAGGCGGCGTCGTGGCCGAGCGGCTTCGGCTCTGGCTCGAGCGGGGCGCGAGCGGGTTCTACCTTCGCGACGCGGCGACCGGCGAACCGGTGCGCTGGGAGGATCCGCGGATCCGGGTCGTGCCGGTGGCAGGCGTCTCGTACCGGATCGAGGCGCTCGACGACCCCTCGTTCGATCCGGGCCGGCGGCTCGCGCTCGTCCCCGAGCCGGAGAACGAGCACGATCCCAACGCGGTCGGGATCTGGAACGAGGAGCGGGCGCTCCAGCTCGGCTACGTCCCGGCGGCGATCGCGCCCGAGCTCGCCGGCGACGAGCAGGCGCTCTCGCTGTGGCGGGTCGACGGCGGTCTCCGTGTGCTCATCGCGCCGGCCGACGCCTGGCTCGGGACGCCTCGATAGCCGGCACGATGCGCGCGTGGCCGAGGGCGGCGCGGCGGCTGACTTCCTCGACCACATCTGCCGAGGCCGCCTCGAAGACGTGGAAGCACATCTCGTCATCCGGCAGGAAGGTTGTGCGCACGTAGCGAACCGCCCTCCCCTCCCGCGAGAGCTCTTCGGCCGCGGCGCGGGCACGGCGGCCGGCGGACCGGGCTTCGTCGGCTTGGAACGGTGGTAGATACGCCTCGACGAGGTAGCTCTGCATTACACAACACCTCCGCGGGAGGGTGAGCCGGAACGCTCACCCTCCAGTCTCAGCTCGGTACAAGAACCTCGAGCCGCTATGGCCGACCGTGGAGCGATTGCATCGAGCTCGCATCGACGTACCCTGCGATTGCCTCGCCGACCGCATCGCTGATCGCAACCGTGCTGGGGTAGTGCATCCCGCCCCAGACCCGGGCGTTGTTCCCGTCGGCGCGCGCTTGCGAGATCTCGGCATACGTCTGGCTCGGCAGGAGCGAGGTCGTCAGCGTGAACATCTGGTCGTCGGCGAAGTGACTCCCGAGCACGGTCGCGGCGGCGCCGTTCAACGCCGGGTGGCCGGCCGGATATTCCGGGTGGGACGGTGTCCCGACGAGCGGGAGCCAGCTCGGATCCGGCGTCGTCTCTGCCAGTGTGATCGCGGTCAGCGGCCGCCAGGTCACGACAGCCGGATCGGCGCCGTAGTACCGCTTTGCGCTCCAGATCGTGAACGCCGTGTCCGCCATCGCGAGGTTCAGAACCGCGAGGAGCCGATTGCTCTCGGACGTCGACAGGTGCTCGGCGCGCGCGATCTGGTTGGCCGCCTGGTTCCAGTGGACGCTCGCGTTGCCCTCCCAGAACGGCGCGAGCTCGGTCTGCACGTCGGTGCGGGTCGAGCCGGTCCGCCGACCGAGCGCCTTGACCGCATCGAGGTCGTCCGCGTACGTCGCGGTTGCGAGCCCTCGTGGGGGACCCGGCCTGAACTGCGTGTTGCTCTCGACGACGAACGGCGCGGCGAACGCCAACCCCTGCGCGCTCATCGAGGTGGCGGGCGCGATCGGACGCCACTGGCCGACCGCGGTTCCGCCGATGAATGGGGGTCGGCTCGTGCCGAAGCCGTCGGCCGCGCGCCAGGCGAGGACGGCCTGCGCCACCTCCGTGCCCCAGGCGATCCCGCGCTCCCGCGACCGTCCGCCGTCCCCGCCGTCGTCGCTGAGCGCCGCGAGCGCGGCCGCATAGCTCTCGCCGAGCTGCGTCGCTCGTGTCGGAAAAAGTCCGACCAGAGCCGTATACGCGGCAGCAACGACCGCCGCCCGCCGTGACGCTCCGGGCGGAACGAGGCTCTCGCCGTTCCCGTCGACGTTCTGGACGAAGATCGGTGTGTAGCGGCGCTCGATCCCGTTGTAGGCATCGAAGATCGCCGTGTGGACGATGGCCCCGAGCCGCTGGCTCGACGAGTTCGGCGTGTTCGTCGCGATCAACGTCTCGACGAAGATCTGATTCCAGTCCAGCACCTGGTTCGGGTGCTCCGCCGATGTCTGCGAAGCCTTCGCGCTGGCCGCCTTCACATTGGCCGCCGGACTTCCGAGCGCCATCGTTGCGACCGTTGCGGCGAGAATCGCCATCCCGGTCGCGGCGAGGCCGAGTCTCCGCTGGAGATTCATCGCCCGCTCCCTTCTGTTCGCTGAAGTCACAGCGGGAAGCCTGGCCTCGGGCCGCCCCATCCGAAAGCTGGAGATCCCTACAGTTTGCGAAGAGCGCTGTACTGCTCGTGTCCGAGCCGGTGCGCGAGCTCCGTGCGCGAGCGGATGCCGAGCTTGCGATACGTGCGCGTCAACGCGCCCTCGACCGTGTGCTCGGTGACGAAGAGCGCGGCCGCGACCTCGCGGTTCGTGCGGCCCTCGGCGACGAGCGCGGCGATCCGCTGCTCGGCGTCGGTCAGTTCGTCGCGCGACGGGGCGCGGCCGCCGATCCGCGCCAGCTCGGCTCGGGTCTGGTCGGCCCAGAGCGGCGCGCCGACCCGCTCGAAGCGCGCGAGCGCGTCCTCGAGCGTCCGCCGCGCGTCCCCGCGCCGCTTCGCCCGCCGCTGCGTCCGGCCGAGCGCGAGCAGCGTCCGGGCGTGCTGGAACGGATCGGTGGTGCGCGCGTGCTCGGCGAGCGCCTGCTCGAAGCTCGCGAACGCGCTCTCGTTGTCGCCGCGTGCGGCGAGGAGGAGCGCTCGGCATCGCGCCGTGATCGCGAGCGCCCACGAGCGGTCGAGCGCGCCGGCGCGCTCCTCCCACGGCACGAGCTTCTGCTCGGCCTCGTCGAGCTCGCGGACCGCGATCAGCGCCTCCAGAGTGTCAGCCAGGTCGAGACGATGGCCAGGCTCGAGCACGCGGACGCTGTCGCGGATCTCCCACGACCTTCTGAGGTTCGGGAGCGCCGCCGCTGCATCGCCGAGGGAGAGCTCGATGAAGCCGAGCACCCAGCGATGGCCCGACTGCCCGATGCGGATGCCGTCCGCCTCCGCGAGCGCGAGCGCCCGCTCGGACCGATCGAGAGCCTCCTCGATCCGGCCCCGGTGCGCGGCGATGAACGCGGCCGGGAGCTCGGAGATCGGCCGCTCCTCGCGGCCGAACTGCGCGCCGACCGCGGGCGCTTCGTTTGCATAGCGGGTGGCCAGCTCCCAGTTGCCGGCACGCCACTCCAGGACGCTCAGCAGCCAGAGCGCGTTCGCCTCATCCGGGTCATTCCTGGCGTTCAGGGTCGCGAGCCGGTCCTCGAGAAGTCCACGGGCGCGCTCGAGCTCGCCCGACCAGACGAGCTGGAACGCGAGGACGGCCGTTGCTTCGCCGAGCGCGTGTCCCTGCGGCAGGGTCCGCTCCAATGCAAATGCCTCCTCCATCTGCGCGCGGGGGATACCTCGCCCGCCGCGGAAATGCAGAAGCCCGAAGCTCGCCAGCGCCTTGCAGCGGAGCTCGTCATCCCCGGCACGGGACGCAGCCTCGACGGCCAGCTCCGCGTGCGTGAGGCCGCTGTGGTGTTCCTCTGTGATCGACACGAGGCCGGCGAGGCTGAGGTGGATCTCCGCCTCGAGGGCCGCGTCGCCCTCGACCTCCGCGAGCGCCTCGCGCGATAGATCGATCGCACTGCGCAGGTCGTCGAGGCTCGCCACCGCGCCTGCGAGGCGCGTGAGCATTGCCGCGCGCATCGGTCCGGCAGGAGCGCCTTCAAGTGCCTGCTCGAGGAGGGAGATCGCGCGGTCGGCGTCGCCTGCCGCGGACAGCCGATCGGCGAGCTCCAGGACGCGGCGCCGCGCGTCGTCGACGTCCTCGGCGGGCGTGAGCCGGACTGCCAGCTCGGCCAGCTCGGCGGCGGCCGCCGGCGCTCCTCGCGCGCGCGCGTTCTCAGCCGCCCGCTCGACGACCGCGGCGACCTCGCCGTTCGGCTGGGACGCCGCGAGCCCGAGGTGGTGAGCTCGTTCCTCGGTTGTCGGAGCGATCGTTGCGAGCCGGGCGTGAAGTGACCGGCGGCGCTTCGGTGTCTGTCGGGCGGCGACCGCAGATCCGAGTAGCGGATGGGTGAACCGCAGCCGCTCTCCATCCAGCTCGAGGATTCGTGTAGTGAGCGTCTCGGCCAGGCCGGCGTCGAAGCGTCGACCGACGGCAGACTCGACAAGCGGTACGGTCGGCTCGGCGAGCGCCGCGACGGCACGGGCGACATCGAGCGCCGCGAGCACCCAGGCGGTCGAGGCGCTCGTGCAGAAGCTCGTCGAGGTCGGCTGGGATCGGGAGCTCCTCGCCTGGTGTGAGTGTCCCGCCCCGACGCAGGAGCGCACTCGCGAGCTCGAGGGCGAAGAAGGGGTTGCCGCCAGAGGTCTCCCAGATCCTGACCAGTGTCGGCCGGGGAAACGTCGCGTCGAGGCGCGTGCGGAGCAGCTCATGGATCGCACCGACGCTCAGGCCGTCCATCTCGATCCCGCGCAGTCGCTCCTCTGGCAGAGCCCTGCGAAGCCACTCCGGCAGCCCGCCGCGAACCGCCAGCAAGGCGGCAATGGGTTCAGCGTCCAGACGGGCGAGGGCGAAGCTAAGGGCTGCGAGCGATGCCGCGTCCAGCCACTGGATGTCGTCGACGGCCACGCAAAGCGGTCGTTCGTTCGCAAGCACTTTCAATGCACCCAGGAAGGCGGCAGCTATCGCGCGGTCGTCGACATCGCCGCCGGAGTCGCCGAGAAGAAGGGCAGCCTCGAGGGCGCGCCGCTGGATCGGCGGTAGCTCCGGCACGACGTCGCGAACCATCTCGCCGAGCAGATCGGTGAGCCCGGAGTACGAGTAGCTCGTCTCCGCCTCTGTGGGGTGAGTCGAAAGGACGCGATAGCCGCGCTCGGCCGCCGCCTCGATCCCGGCCAACCAGAGCGTCGTCTTGCCGATCCCGGCCTCGCCGACGAGCGCGGCGACGCAGGGAAGCTGCTCTGGGGCGTCGAGGAACCGGACGATCGCCTGGAGCTCCGCTTCCCGGCCGAGTAGGCGCCGGGTCGTGGTGGACACGTCTCTCGGCATCCTGCGCAGCCACGGCGTCCGAGTTCAAGGTGCCGAGCGCCCTTCGGCGCGGGCTCAGCTCGGAGCGTAGTGACGCGCGAGCTCGGCGCGCGAGCGGATGCCGAGCTTCCGGTAGACGTGGGTGAGATGCGTCTCGACGGTGCGCTCGCCGAGGAAGAGCGCCGCCGCCACCTCCCGGTTCGTCCGCCCTTCGGCGACGAGCGCGGCAACCCGACGCTCGCCTTCGGTCAGCTCCCCGTTCGACGGCGCCCGGCCGCCGATCCGCGCCAGCTCGGCGCGGGTCTGGTCGGCCCAGAGCGGCGCGCCGAGCCTCTCGAAGCGGACGAGCGCGTCCTCGAGCGTCCGCCGCGCGTCGCCGCGTCGCTTCGCCCGCCGCTGCGTCCGCCCGAGCGCGAGCAGCGTCCGTGCGTGCTGGAACGGATCGGTGCTGCGGGCGTGCTCGGCGAGGGCGCGCTCGAAGCTCCCGAACGCGCCCTCGAAGTCGCCGCGCGCGCGCGAGCAGGAGTCCGTGGCAACGAGTGGTGATCGCCAGCGCCCAGGAGCGGTCGAGCGTCCGCGAACGCTCCTCCCACGTGATCAGCTTGCGCTCGGCGTCGTCGAGCCTGCCAACCGCGATCAGTGCCTCGAGCGTGTCCGCGAGCTCCAGGCGGTGGCCGGGCTCGAGGAGCTGGACGTCGTCGCGGATCTCCCACGCGCGCTCGAGGAAGCCGAGCGCCGTGGCTGCGTCTCCCAGCGAGAGCTCGACGAAGCCGAGCACGCAGCGATGGCCCGATTGCGCGATGCGAACCCCGTCCGCCTCCGCGCGCGCGAGCGCCCGTTCCGAGCGAGCTCGAGCTTCCTCGACTCGACCCTGGTGCGCGGCGATCATCGCAGCAGGCATCTCCATGACGGGCTGCAGGCCGCCGAGGCCGAACTGTTCCCGCAACGCGAGCGAGTCTGCCACGTGGCGAGCCGCCAGGTCCCAGTTTCCGGCGCGCCACTCGAGGATGCTCAGCAGCCACAGAGTCTGCGCCTCCTCAGGATCGTTGCGCGCGCTCAGGGCTTGGCGCGCCTCGACGAGGAGTGCCCGGGCCTGATCGAGCTCCCCGGACCAGACGAGCTGGAACGAGAAGCTCCACGTCGCAGGTCCCGCCGGCCACTGAGGCAGTGACCGCTCGAGCGCGAGCGCTTCCTCCATCCGCTCGCGCGGGATGCCTCGCCCCGTGCTGAAGTGGAGGAGGCCGAACGCCGCCAGCGCATTGCGCCTGAGCGCATCGTCGCCGACGCGCGACGCAGCCTGAACGGCCAGCTCGGCATGGGCCAGGCCGCTGCTCCGGCTCTCCGTCTCGGAGACGGCATCGGCAAGGCTGAGGTGGATCTCGGCCTGGGTTGCGGCGTCGCCCTTGGCGTCGGCAAGCGCCTCCTGGTAGAGCGGAACAGCTTCCCGTGGGCCGACGACCATCGACACCGTGCGGGCGAGGCGGACCAGAACCGCGGCCCGAGCGGCTCCAGGGGGCGTCGTCGTGCACGCTTGCTCGAGCTGAGCGATCGCGTGGCGCCCGTCGCCCGCCTCGCGGTGCCTTTCGGCGCAGACGAGGAGGCGCCGGCGCTCGTCCTCGACATCGCCCGGAGGCGTGAGCCGGAGCGCCAGCTCGGCGAGCTCGGCGGCGGCCGCGCCCGCCCCGCTCGCGTGGACGCGCTCAGCAGCCTCCTCGACCACGGCGGCGACCTCTCGGCTCGGCCTGGACGTGGCAAGCCCGAGATGACGAGCTCGTTCCTCGATGGTCGGAGCGATCTTCGCGAGTCGAGCATGCAGGGATCGCCGGCGCGCGGGCGTCTGTCGAGCCGCAACAGCCGATCGCAGCAGCGGATGGGTGAAGCGCAGCCGGTCTCCGTCGAGCTCGACGATCCGAGCGGCAAGTAGCTCTGCCAGGCCTGCGTCGAAGCGACGACCGAGTGCCGATTCCACGAGCGAGGCGGTTGGGTCGGCGAGCGCGGCGACGACGCGCGCAACCTCGAGCGCCGGCGTGCCGAGGCCGTCGAGCCGCTCGTGCACGAGCTCGTCGAGGTTGGCGGGGATCGGCAGCTCCTCGCCGAATGCGAGCGTTCCGCCCCTCCGCCGCAGCGCGCCGGCAAGCTCGAGCGCGAAGAACGGGTTGCCGCCGGAGGTCTCCCAGATCCGGATCAGGGCCGGGCGCGGGAAGGTCGTATCGAGGCGGGTGCTCAGCAACCTCAGAAGCGCGCCGACGCTCAGCCCGGTGACCTCCATTGCCCGCAGCTGCTCCTCCGGCACAGCGCGGCGCAGCCAGGCGGGCACCTCGCCGCGTGCGGCGATCAGGGCGGCGACCGGTTCATCCAGGCGGGCAAGCGCGTAGCGGAGCGCGGCAAGCGACGCGGCGTCCAGCCACTGGACATCGTCTACCGCCACGCACAGCGGCCGGTCGCTCGCAAGCAATCTCAGCGCACCGAGGAACGCGGCGGCGATGACGCGCTCGTCGGCCTCGTCGTACGGGTCGCCGCGGAGAAGCGCAGCTCCGAGTGCGCGTTGCTGGATGGGCGGCAGCTCCGCGATGATCTCGTCGGCGTCGGCGCCCAGAAAGTCGGTCAGCCCTGCGAACGAATAGCGGGTCTCGGCCTCCGACGGCCGGCAGGAAAGCACCCGGTAACCCCGCTCGATCGCCGCTTCGATTCCCGCCGCCCACAGCGTCGTCTTGCCGATCCCGGCCTCACCGGCGAGCACGACGACGCCGGGAAGCTGCTCGGGGTCGTCGAGGAGCTCGACGATCGCCGCGAGCTCGTCCTCCCTGCCGACGAGGTGCCGGGCGGTGACGTTCACGCTGCTCAGTATCCTGCGCCTCCGTGGCGTACGAGTTCAAGCTGCCCGACCTCGGCGAGGGCCTGACCGAGGGCGAGATCGCACGCTGGCTCGTCGTCGAGGGACAGGAGCTCGCGGAGGACGACCCGCTCGTCGAGATCCAGACCGACAAGACGACGGTCGAGATCCCGTCGCCCGCGGCGGGCAAGGTCGCGCGGATCCTGGTCGCGGAAGGAGACGTCGTTCCCGTCGGGACGGTGCTCGTCGTGATCGGCGAGAACGGCGCTGCCGACCCTCAGCCCGCGCCCGTGGCGGAGCGCGACAAGGAGCTTGTGTCGGAGCAACACAAGCCTTCCTCGGAGCGGGTTCAGGCGACGCCGCTCGTGCGCCGGCTGGCGGAGGAGCTAGGCGTCGATCTGGCTTCGCTGCGCGGCTCCGGGCCGAACGGGCGGATCATCGAAGCCGATGTCCGCGGCGCCGGCGGAAAGGAGCTTGTGTCGGAGCAACACAAGCCTCTCGAACGCCGGGAGCCCATTCGCGGGATCCGGCGCCAGATCGTCGAGCGACTCACGCGGGCGCACCAGGAGGTTCCGGCGGTCACCTTCGCGGAGGAGTGCGACTTCACGGACGTCGACCTCGGCCGACTCGTGCCGCTCGTGCTGCAGGCGACCGCGGCCGGGCTGAAGGAGTTCCCGGAGCTGAACGCTCGGCTCGAGAGGACGACGAGCTCGTCTATCTCGAGCGCTACGACCTCGGGATCGCCGTCCAGACCGAGCAGGGCCTCGTCGTCCCGGTCGTCCGAGGCTGCGACACCCGGACGCTCGACGAGCTCGCAGCCGAGACCGCGCGCCTCGCCGACGCGGCCCGAGCCGGCGCCTTGAAGCCGGAGGAGCTCCGCGGCGGCACCTTCACCGTCACGAGCGCCGGCAAGCTCGGCGGCATCCTCGTCACTCCGCTCGTCAACCACCCCGAGGTCGGAATCCTCGGGATCCACCGGATCGGCCCGCGCCCCGTCGTTCGCGACGGGGAGATCGTCGATCCGCCACATCGGCAACGTCTCGGTCACCTTCGACCATCGCGTCGTCGACGGGGCACGGGCGGCGGCGTTCACGCTCGGCGTGATCGCGCGCCTCGAGTCCGGCCTCTCTCCCTAGTCGTCGTCCTTCCCGCTGCTCTTGCCGAGCTGCGCCCTGATCTCGCCGCCGGGGAACATCGAGGTGTGCACGTTGGCGTAGGTCTTCCCCGCGCGGATCGCGGAGAGCAACTCCGCGAACTCGCCCGCGGCGATGCCCTGCGCTGTCGGCCCGATCACGTTCGCGGGAACGAGCGTCCCGGTGATCGTCGCGGGCGCAGGGGGGCACGCCTGGGTTCCAGCCGGCCCGTTCCCGAGGTTGCTGCACAGGAAGACGGAGATGCCGCCGTTCACCGACCGCTGTCCGAAGTGGATGTGCGACTGCAGGACGGCCGCCTCGAGATCCCGGTAGCTGAGCGTGTACTCGATCCTCGAGTTGTCGACGATCCTCGCCTCGAACTCACCCGAGCCTCGCGAGGAGACCGACGGCACCTCCTGATAGCCGATCAGCTTCCCGCGGGCGTTCTTCGAGCCGCCGTCTGCGAGCGCGAACGAGCCGAGCCCGAGCAGGAGCACCCCGCCCAGACCGGCGAAGAGCACGAGCTTCCGCATACCTGTCCTCCTTCGTTCCCCGTGAGTGGCCTACGAGTGGCCTTCACCTCTACGGCGGGACGCAGGATTCGGTTTTCCGAGGCGGCGTCAGGCGACGGCGAGCTCAGCCGGCAGGTGCGGCTCGAGCATCGCATCGATGCGCGGTGCGCTCGTGCGACCGTCGATCCGGGCGACCGCGCGCTTGTCCTTCACGAGGACGAGGGTCGGGACGATCTCGACCTGAAAGCGCTCGGCAAGCTCCGGGCTCGCGTCGATGTCGACGCGGCGGATCCGGAGGCGCGCCCGCTCCTTCCGCGCGAGGTGCGCGAGCAGGCTCTCCATCCGACGGGCGGGCCCTGAGCGCTCAGACCAGAAGAACACGAGTAGCGGGCGCAGATCCTCGGTCACGGTCTCCTCCTGAATCGTGCGTTCGAACAGCGGGGTCAGTGTTGTATGTCCAGCAAACAGCTGATCCAAACTGACGCTCCTCTCTAGACTGAGGCGACGATGGGCGATTGGTACTCGATCGGGATCGCGCTCGGGGTCGGGGCCGCATTCGGCGCGCTGTTCGCGGGACTGCTCTCGGCGACGCCGCTCGGCCGAATCGCGGCGATCGTGCTCGCGGGCGCAGCCGGCGCGCTGGCCGGCCTCGCCATCGACGATGCCGAGGAGCTCGTCGCGGGTGCGCTCGCCGGACTGACAGGGGGTGCGGCTGCCGTCGTCGTCGTCGCCGGAGCGCTGCGACGGGGCGGTACACGCGGCGGTCTCGCGCTGATCGTGGCCGGCGTCGCGATCGTCCTCGCCCTGCTGGCCTTCATTCCGGTCGTCGGCTATCTCGTGGCGGTCGCGCTTCCTGCTGTCGCCGTCAGGCTGCGCCGGACCCAGGCCGACCGGTACGCCGGCCTGCGTTCTCTTGCCCGCGACTAAGAAGCTCATCCTGATCGTGATCGACGGGCTGACGCCGTCGATGTTCGAGCAGGTCGTCGGCGAGGGCTCGGCGCCTGCCCTGGCGTTCCTGGCCTCGCACGGGAGCTATCGCCGCGCGATCTCGACCTTTCCGTCCTTGACGCCCGTTTGCCTCTCCTCGCTCGTCACCGGCGCTCACCCTGACGTCCACGAGATCCCCCACCTCGTCTGGTACCACCGCGGGGAGAAGCGACTCGTCGAGTACGGCTCCTCGTTCGGCGCAGTCCGGGCCGCCGGAACCCGACGCTCGCTCCAGGACACGGTCTACGAGCTGAACGCGAGCCATCTCGGGAAGCGTGCCGTGACGGTCTACGAGGCGCTCGAGGACGCCGGCCTCACCGCAGCCGCCGTCAACATCACCTGCTACCGCGGCCGGACGCCGCACCTGCCCACCGTGCCGATCCTCGCGCGGCCGGCCTACGGCCCGAAGCGCTTCTTCTTCTACAACCTCTTCGAGTCGGACGTGACCGGCGCTCCGCTCTCGGTGCGCAACAGGCCGGCCGGGACGATCGACGCGTACGCCGGAGCCGTCGCGCGCTGGCTCGTGACGAGGGACGGCTTCGACTTCCTCGTCTACTACCTCTCCGATTACGACTACGCCTCGCACGCACAGGGCCCCGACGCGGCCCACGGCGAGCTCGGGCGCTGCGACGAGGCGGTGGCGTCGCTGATCGCGGCAGCCGGCGGTGAGGAGGAGTTCCTCGAGCGCTATGCGGTGATCCTCTGCGCCGACCACGGCCAGACCGCGGTGAGCAAGGTTGCCCGGCTCGAGGACGTCTTTCCCGATCTGCGCGTCACCGCCTCGAACCGAGCCGGGATGGTCTACGCCGACGGCGAGCTCGCGCCGCTGGCGGCCCGCCTGGACGGACACGAGGCCGTCGACGTCCTCCTCTACCGCGAGGCGGACGAGGCGGTCGCGCGCCGCGACGGCGAGGAGCTGCGGTTTTCCCCTGGGCCCGACGGATTCTCGACGAGCGGCGACGCGGCGATCCTCGACCATCCGGACGGACTCGAGCGGGCCTGGGCGGCGCTCGCGAATCCGAACGCGGGAGAGTTGCTCGTCTCGGCCGCGTCCGGCTGGGAGTTCAGCGACCTGGCCCGCCGCCACCACTCCGGCGGCGGCTCGCACGGCTCGCTCGTGATCGGCGATTCCGAGGTACCGATGCTGACGGTCGGCCTCGACGTCGAGCCGCGCTCGATCACGGACGTGATGCCGGCAGCGCTTCGGCACTTCGGCGTGCCACGGCCCGCCTACACACGATCCCCGTCGGTCGCATGACCTCGCGCAGGGAGCTCGTCGAGACCCTGCGCCGGCGGGGCCTCTCGGACGAGCGGGTGCTGGGGGCGATCGGCCGGGTTCGGCGCGAGCTCTTCGTGCCGGAGAAGCTCCGCAACCGGGCCTACGAGGACGGCGCGCTCTCGATCGGCTACGGCGCCACGATCTCGCAGCCCTTCATGGTCGCCGCGATCTGTGTCCTGCTCGAGCTGCGAGGCGGGGAGCGCGTGCTCGACGTGGGAACGGGATCGGGGTACCAGGCGGCGGTGCTCGCCGAGCTGGGGGGCGACGTCGTGACGATCGAGCGCGTGCCCGAGCTCGCCGAGCAGGCGCGCGCGGCCCTGGCCGAGGCCGGCTACGGAGCCGTCGAGGTCCGGGTCGGGGACGGGACGCTCGGAGTCGCCGAACGGGCGCCGTACGAGGCGATCGCCGTCGCGGCCGCGGCGCCCGCGCCTCCACCCGCGCTGCTCGCACAGCTCGCGCCCGAGGGAAGGCTCGTCGTTCCCGTCGGCGGGCGGCGCGGTCAGCGGCTCGAGGTGGTGCGCGCCCTGGACGGCAAGCAGCACGTCCAGCGCTCGGTCGCCTGCCGTTTCGTCCCGCTCGTCGGCAGTGGCGGCTTCGACGACGAGTCGGGTTGGCATCCCACCTCCTGACCCGCCGCAACCCGCTGCTAGGCTCGCCCGCGTCTCATGGAGCGCTCCTCACACGCCGGCCCTTCGGGCGCGCTCGCCCGCACGCGAGGAGCGCTGGGTCGCCGCCACAACTGGTTCCAGCTCGCCAAGTTCTGCGCCGTCGGGGCGAGCGGCTACGTCGTCAACCTCGTCGTCTTCAGCTTGCTCGTCCACGGGTTCGGGATCCACTATCTCGTTGCCGCGACGTGCTCGTTCCTCGTTGCCGTGACGAACAACTACGCCTGGAACAGGCTCTGGACGTTCCGCGGTCAGCGAGGTCACGTGGCCTACCAGGGGCTCCGGTTCCTGGTCGTCTCGACGTGCGCCCTCGCCGCGAACCTCGTGATCCTGCACGTGCTCGTTCGGGTCGGGCTCGGCGAGGTGCTCGCGCAGGCGCTCGCGATCATGCTGGTCACTCCGCTCAACTTCGTCGGGAACAAGGTCTGGTCGTTCCGAGAGCGCTAGGAGGGCTCGCGCTGGCGCTCACGGCCGCGCTCCTCGTCGCGGCCGCTCCGGCGGGAGCGGCGACGCCGCCCGCGAATCCCGTCTACGACGACCAGGGCCGGCTCGTGCAGACGCCGTTCGCGCCGGACTCGGGCGGCGCCCGGCTGACGGAGGGGGAAGCGCTCGAGATCTTCCTTCGTGACGCGAAGGTGGCGGGGTGGCTCGAGCGCTATCCGCCGAAGCCCACGACGGCATCCGAACTCGACGCCGAGGCCGGGCAATGGACGCTCAAGGTCTGGTCGGGCGAGGCCGGCCAGATCGCGCTCGGCAAGGTCGACGATCGAACCGGCACGGTCGTCGAGGCGTGGACCGGCCCGCAGGTGGCGTGGACGATGGCACGCGGAGGCGCCGGCGCCTTCGGCGGCAAGACGATCAACACCGCCTGGGTCTGGCTCCTCTTCTGCGGGGCCTTCCTGCTCGGCCTTGCCGACCTCCGCCGCCCGCGCTCGCTCCGCAATCTCGATCTGCTGGCGCTGCTCTCCTTCACGGTCTCGCTGCGGCTCTTCAACGAGGGCGAGATCTTCTGGAGCGTGCCGCTCGCCTATCCGCCGCTCGTCTACTTGCTCGTGCGCTGCCTCTGGATCGCCCGCCGGGATCGACCGCCGCGAGCGTCGAAGCCGCTGTGGCCGGTGTGGGTGCTCGCCGCCGCAGCGGTGTTTCTCGCAGGCTTCCGCGTCGGGCTGAACATCGAGGCGCCGCGGAGCACGATCGACGTCGGCTTTGCGGGCGTGATCGGAGGCCAGCGGATCGTGAACGGCCAGGCTCCCTACGGCAACATGCCGGAGCAGGGCGATCTGAAGGAGTGCGGGCCGGCCGACGCCAGCGGTGAGGTGCGCGAGCGGATCCAGACGAACGGCCGCTGCGAGGCTTCGAACGCACGCGGGGACACCTACGGTCCGGTCTCGTACCTCGCGTACGTCCCCGGCTACCTCGTCTTCGGCTGGACGGGCAAGTGGGACGAGCTCTGGGCCGCACACGCGACCTCGCTCCTCTTCGACGGGCTCTGCCTCGCCGGACTCGCGCTCGTCGGGCGGCGGTTCGGCGGCAACCGGCTCGCCGCGACGCTCGCCTTCGCTTGGGCGGCGTATCCGTTCACGCTGTACGCCTCGAACTCGAATACGAACGACGCGATCATGCCGGCGTTCCTGATCTTCGGCTTCTGGCTCGCCTCGTCCGCGTGGGCACGAGGCGCCGGCGTCGCCCTCGCCGGCTGGACGAAGTTCGCCGCGCTCCTGCTCGCGCCGCTCTGGCTCGCCTATCCGAACGCGCTCGGCCGGCCGTTCCGCTCCGGCCGGCCGCGCCTCGACGGCACCGCGTGGCGCTGGGCTGGGGGGTTCGCCGTCGCCACGCTGGCCGCGTTCGCGATCCTTCTGCTCGAGCCCGATCCGCTCCACGCGGCGCGGGTGTTTGGCGAGCGCACCTTTGGCTTCCAGCTCGACCGCGAGTCGCCCTTCTCGCTCTGGGGCTGGGGGCAGTACCACGCGGCGGGAGTCCCGGACCTCCACCTCGTCCAGCAGGCGCTCGAGGTGTTGCTCGTCGCCGGCGCGGTGGCGCTCGCCTTCGTCCCCCGGCGGCGCTCGCCGCTCCAGCTCGCGGCCCTGACGGCCGCCGTTCTGATCGGCTTCGAGCTCGTCCTAACGCACTGGTTCTATCTCTACATCCCCTGGTTTCTCCCCTTCGTCGCCTTCGCCGTCCTGAGCGCTCGTGATCGCGTCGCGCCGGTTCACTAGCCTCGCCACGCTCGCGGCGGCTCTCTTCTTCGTGGCGACGTTCGCCGCTCTGCACCGTGGCTGGTACGACGACGCGGAGATCATCGACCTGCCGGTGTACGAGACGTACGGGAACGCGATCGAGGGCGGCTCGATCCCATACCGCGACTTCCGGCTCGAGTATCCGCCCGCGGCGCTGCCGATGTTCGTGCTCCCGGCGCTCCTGAGCGACAGGGGAGACCAGCCCGCTTTCCGACAGGCCTTCGAGGGGACGATGGCGCTCTGCGGCGCGCTCGCGATCGTGTGCGCCGGCCTGATCCTGGCCGCGCTCGGGGCGACGCGGACGAGGGTCGTCGCCGTCCTTGCCGCAATCGCCGTCTTCCCGCTCCTGCTCGGCTCGGTCGTCTTGACCCGCTTCGACCTCTGGCCGATCGCGCTCGTCCTGGCTGCGCTCGCGGCGCTGCTCTGGGAGCGCCACCGGCTCGGTTTCGGGATTCTCGGGCTCGCCGTCGCCGCCAAGCTCTTCCCGGCGGTGCTCGTGCCGCTCGCGCTGTCGTACGTCTGGCAGCGGCGCGGCCGCCGCGAGGCGCTCATCTGCCTCGGAGTCCTCGTGGGCGTGGTCGCGCTCGTCTTCCTCCCGTTCGTCGTCCTCGGCGCGGACGGCGTCGCCTACAGCCTCGGCCGCCAGCTCGGACGGCCGCTCCAGGTCGAGAGCCTCGGCTCGTCGTTCCTCCTCGCCGCGCACCACCTCTTCGGGCTCGAGCTCGAGATGCGCTCGAGCCATGGCTCCCAGAACCTCGACGGGACGCTCCCAGTGATCGTCGCGACGCTGCTGACCGCGGTTCAGCTGGGGGCGCTCACGTGGATCTGGCTTCGCCGACCGGGGACGGGCGCGGAGCTCGTGCGCTGGAGCGCCGCCGCGCTCGTGGCCTTCGTCGCGCTCGGGAAGGTGCTCTCGCCGCAGTTCCTGATCTGGCTCGCGCCGCTCGTGCCGCTCGTCGCCGGGAGACGCGGATTGTGGGCGTCGCTCCTGCTCGTGGTCGCGCTCGTGCTGACGCAGCTCTGGTTCCCGGCCGACTACTGGGAGCTGGCGCTGCGGTTCGATGCCGTGCCGTCGGCGCTCGTGTTCGCCCGCGACCTGACCCTCGTCGCCCTGCTCGTCGTTCTCGTCAGGCGATCAGGACGCGAACCGGCTCGATCGCCGTAGCCCGGCCCGACGCGTCGCATTCGACGAGCGCACCTTCGAGCCTGACGTCGCCGTCGGCCACCTCGAACCGGACCGGCATGCCCGTGCGCATCCGGTGGATCGCGAGATTCGCCTTGACGCCGATCACGGAGTCGTGCGGGCCGGTCATCCCCACGTCCGTCATCGCGGCGGTTCCGCCGCGCTGGATCCGCGCGTCGGAGGTCTGGACGTGCGTGTGCGTGCCGAGCACCGCCGTGACGCGGCCGTCGAGCCAGTGCGCGAGCGCGACCTTCTCGCTCGTGGCCTCGGCGTGGACGTCGACGAAGACGATCTCAGCGGCGCGCTTCGCCTCTTCGACGAGCGGATCGATCGTCTCGAAGAGATCGTGCGCGACGTTGAGGAAGAGCGAGCCCATGACGTTGATCACCGCGACGGGCGTCCCGTCCGTTGCGTTGGCGACCGCGAGCCCGCGGCCGGGCGCCCCTGAGGCGAAGTTGGCCGGGCGGATCACGCGCTCGGAGCCGGTCAGGTACGGGTTGATCTCCTTGCGCCGCCAGGTGTGGTTGCCGAGCGTGATCACGTCGGCGCCGGCGGCGAGTAGCCGCTCGGCGAGCTTCGGCGTGATCCCGACGCCGTCGGCGACGTTCTCGCCGTTGAGGATGCAGAACGAGACGTCGAGCTCCTTGCGCAGGCCCGGCAGCCGTTCCTCGACGGCGCGGCGGCCCGGCCCGCCGACGACGTCTCCGACGAAGAGGATCTTCAGCGGAGCGAGAGGGTCGCGGCGGGGCGAACCTCGAGCGAGACGTTGTTGCCGGCGTCCTGGGTGTAACGCGCGAGCGCCTGCCGCTCGACCTTCGACAGGTCGAGCACGACGCCGAGCTTGGAGCGCGAGGCGGCGACCGCGGAGCCGACCGTGAGCGCGGGGTCCGGGCGCAGGTGGATGAGCGAGACGACGACGGACGGCGCGGTCAACGGCCGCACGTCGATCCGGGCGCCCTGGACGCGGTTCGAGATCACGTAGTCGGAAATCCCGACGACGGTGCCGTCCACGGGGGAGTAGACGTCCGTTCCCGGAGCCGCGCCGATGTTCAACGCGGATGTGCCGGGCCCGCGGCTGCCGCTCAGCTGGTACCAGACGAGGCGACCGTCGCGCACGCCGGCCAGACGGTGCCAGAGCCTCGAGAGCAGCCCCGCGTTGCCCTGATGTCCGACCGGCTCGAGCGAGAGCGCCGAGCCGCCGGCCCGGTGATAGCCGATCGCGGTGACCGCGCTCTGCGCGATGGGAAGCTGGAGCCGGAGCGCGTCAGCGGACGCGACGACCTGAGGCTCGGGGCGCCCACCGAGCAGGACGCCCGGGTTGGCGAGCGGCGCCGCGACGAGCTGAGTGGAGGTCGTCCCGAACGCCGTCAGGAGCAGGGTCAGCAGCATGACCGCCGAGACGAGGGCGGTCAGGACGATGCGTCCAGCGTGCCGATCCAGGTAGCTGCGCGGGCGGCGGCGACGTGCGCGCAGGCGCGCAGCATCGCGTTGTCGGGCCGAAGCCATCGGGCCACCATAACGGAGCATCCAGCCGGACGGGGCTACGATCAGCCCCATGGCCGCGTCGCAGTCGCCCTCGGCGCCTCTCCTGTCGGCCACGGGGATCTCGCGGCGATTCGGCGGCCGAATCGTGCTTCAGCCGTGCGATCTGATGCTCGCCGCCGGCGAGACCGTCGCGCTCGTCGGGCCGAACGGCGCCGGGAAGTCGACGTTGCTCTCGATCCTCGCCGGAGCGCTCGACCCGTCGAGCGGAGGCGTCGAGCGCACGGTCGCGGTCGGCTGGGCTCCGCAGCGTCCCGCGCTCTACGCAAAGCTGACGCCGCGCGAGAACGTGGAGCTCTTCGCGGCCCTCGCCGAGGTGGCGGCGACGAGCACAGATCTGCCGGACAGGCCTGCGGCCGAGCTCTCGGTGGGGCAGCGTCAGCGGCTCAACCTCGAGCTCGCGTTGCTCGGCGCGCCCTCCGTGCTGCTCCTCGACGAGCCGACGGCGTCCCTCGACTCGGAGCGGCGTGAGGAGCTGTGGCAGCGTCTCGCAACGCTTGTCGACGGTGGCGGAGCCGTGTGCTTCGTCACCCAGAACCTGGAGGAGGTCGAGCGCGCGGATCGGGTGGGGCTGATCGAGGACGGTCGGTTGACGCTCCGGTGAATCGGGCGGCTCGCATCGCGCGCATCGTGCGCAAGGACTTGCGCGTGCTCGGGCGCTCGCCGCTCGCGCTCGTGACCCTGCTCGCGTACCCGCTCGTGGTCGCGGCCCTCGTCGGCCTCGTCGCGAGCTACGCGAACGCGAAGCCGCGGGTCGCCCTCGTCGACGAGGATCGCCTGCCGGTCTCGCTCGAGATCGGCGATCGAACCTTCCACATCGAGCAGACGATCGATCGCGTCGCCGAGGAGGTGACGCTCGTCCGGCTCGACCGCGACGAGGCCGAGCGCCAGCTGGCATCCGGCCGGATCGTGGCGCTGCTCGTGGTGCCACGCGGCTTCGTCGCCGACCTCCGCGGCATGGTTCGAAGCCCTCGGCTCGAGCTCGAGACGACCGAGGGCGGGCTCTCGATCCGGGTCACCCAGCAGGTGCAGGCGCTCGTCTACCAGCTCAACCGCGAGCTGTCGGATGCGTATGTGGAGGCGAACCTGCGCTACATCGCCCTGTTGCTCGAGGGGGGCGAGGGCGAGTTCCTCGGCCAGCAGATCGACGTGCTCGGGCTCCAGGGCGTTCGCGACCTGCTCGACGAGCTCCCGCCCGGGCCGCGGTTGACCAGGATCCGCGAGTTCGTGCGCACCGCCGAGCTCGCGCTCGGGGAGACCGACGAAGCGCTCCGGGCCACGGCAAGCCCGATCGAGCTCGTGGAGTCGCGCGACTCGGGCCGCACGTGGGCGCTGTCGGCGCAGGTGCAGTCTTATGCGCTCGCGCTGACGATCTCCTTCCTCGCGCTGCTCCTCGCCGCAGCCGCGCTGGCGGGCGAGCGTGACGAAGGGGTGCTCGGACGGCTCCGCCGCGGGCTCGTCGGCCCCGGCGAGCTGGTGGCGTCCAAGACCGCGCTGGCCGCTCTCGCCGCGCTTGCTGTGGGGCTCGGGATCGCGGTCGCCTTCGGCGCGATCATCGAGCTGGGCGACGTCGAGGGCGGCCAGCCCTGGTCGCGGCTCCCACTCCTCGCGCTCGGGCTGGCGCTCACCGGATCGGCGCTCGGCGCGCTCGGCTCGTTGCTCGGCGGCCTTGCCCGCGAAGGCCGGACGGCGTCGCTCGTCGCGATCCTCGCGGTGCTTCCGATCGTCTTCCTCGGCCTCGTCCCGCGCGAGGTCGCACCCGCCGCGGCCGCGATCAGCAACGCGTTTCCCTTTGCCCACGGCGTCCGGTTCTTCACGGCCGCGCTGTTCGACCTCGATCCAACGACGGTGCTCCTGCGCGAGTCGGCGTGGCTCGTGGGGCTGACGCTCGCCTACGGCTTGCTCGCCCGGCTCGTTGTCGCGCGGCTGCCGGCCTGAGCTCGGTCGTTGCAACACACGCTTTTCTCTCGTCCGGGCTGACGTACCCTGTTCGTCGATGAGCGCCTTTCCCGCCACGCGGTTGCGCCGGCTGCGGCGCACGGACGCGCTCCGCTCGCTCGTGCGAGAGACGCGGCTCGAGCTCGACGACTTCGTCCAACCCCTCTTCGTCGGGCCGACGACCGTCGTCAACGACGACTTGCCGGGGATGTCGCGCTACTCAGTGGAGGATCTCGTGGCGGAGGCCGGCGAGCTTGCCGCGCTCGGGGTCAAGGCCGTGCTGCTGTTCGGAATCCCAGAGGAGAAGGACGACGAGGGCTCGGGCGCGTGGATCGAGGACGGGATCGTCCAGCAGGCGCTCCGGGCGCTCACCGCCGATCAGCCGGAGCTCGTGCTCGTCACGGACGTCTGCCTGTGCGAGTACACCTCGCACGGCCACTGCGGCGTCCTCGTGGACGGGGTCGTGGAGAACGACGAGACGCTCGAGCTGCTCGCGCGCACAGCGGCCAGCCACGTCGAGGCCGGGGCCGACGCGGTCGCCCCGAGCGACATGATGGACGGCCGGGTCGGTGCGATCCGCGAGGCGCTCCCCGAGACGCCGCTCGTCTCGTACGCCGCCAAGTACGCATCCGCGTTCTACGGCCCGTTCCGCGACGTCGCCGAGTCGGCGCCGCAGGAGGGCGACCGGCGCGGCTACCAGATGGATCCGGCCAACGTTCGCGAGGCGCTGCGCGAGTGCGAGCTCGATCTCGCCGAGGGCGCCGACGTGCTGATGGTCAAGCCGGCGCTCCCCTACCTCGACGTGATCCGAGCCGTGCGGGAGCGCTTCGACTGCCCGGTGGCGGCGTACAACGTCTCCGGCGAGTACGCGATGGTGAAGGCCGCTGCGGCGCGTGGCTGGCTCGACGAGCGGCAGGCGGCGCTCGAGTCGCTGACCGCGATCAAGCGCGCTGGCGCCGATCTCGTCTTCTCCTACTGGACGAAGGAGCTCGCGCGTTGGCTCTGAGGACACGGTCGGCGCTCTGGAGCCGCGCCACGAAGCTGATTCCCGGGGGCGTCAACTCGCCGGTGCGGGCGATGCGCGCGGTCGGGCTCGACGAGCCGGTCTTCATGCGCGCGGGCGAGGGCGCCTGCATCGAGGACGTCGACGGCCGGCGTTACGTCGACTGGGTCATGTCCTGGGGGCCGCTCGTCTTCGGCCACGCCGATCCCGAGACGCTCGAGGCGATCGGCGACGCCGCCCGCCGCGGGACGACCTTCGGCGCGCCGACCGAGGCGGAGGTCGAGCTCGCGGCCGAGATCGTCGACGCCGTCCCGTCGGTCGAGCTCGTCCGTCTGGTCAGCTCCGGCACGGAGGCGGCGATGAGCGCGATCCGGCTGGCGCGCGCCTTCACCCACCGCGATCGCATCCTCAAGTTCGCCGGCTGCTACCACGGCCATGTCGACGCACTGCTCGCCGACGGCGGATCCGGTCTCGCAACGCTCGGGATTCCTTCGAGCCCCGGCGTGCCGACCGGCGTGACCGCGGACACGATCGTGACGGCCTTCAACGACGTCGATGCGGTCGGTGCGGCCGTCGAGCGCTACGGGGAGGGGCTCGCGGCGATCATCGTCGAGCCGGTCGCCGGGAACATGGGCGTCGTCCCGCCCGAGCCCGGCTTCCTCGAGGCACTGCGCGCGCTCTGCGACGCCGCCGGCGCGCTGCTCGTCTTCGACGAGGTGATCACCGGCTTCCGTGTCGCCCGGGGCGGCGCGCAGGAGCGCTTCGGCGTCATCCCCGACCTGACCGTTCTCGGCAAGATCGTCGGCGGAGGCCTCCCCGCGGCGGCGTTCGGCGGCCGCGCCGACGTGATGGAGCGGCTCGCCCCGTCGGGCGACGTCTACCAGGCCGGCACGCTCTCCGGGAATCCGCTCGCAACGGCGGCGGGGATCTCCGTCCTCCGCCGGCTTCGCGATCCAGAGGTGTATGCGCGCCTCGAGGAGAAGGGCGCCCGGCTCGAGGTCGGCATCGCCCCGTTCGGACGGGTGCAACGAGTCGGCGCGATGGCGACGTTCTTTCTCGCCGACGGCCCCGTCCGCAGCTTCGCCGACGCCCAGCGGCAGCGAGACCGAGCGCTACGGCGCCCTCTTCCGCCACCTGCTCGAGCGGGGGATCTACGTCGCGCCCTCCCAGTTCGAGTGCCTCTTCGTCTCGCTCGCGCACGAGGACGAGCACATCGACCAGACGATCGAAGCCGTTGCTGACTTCTTCGCCTCCTGAGCCGTCGCCCCAGCTCTGGGAGACGCTGGCGGCGGAGGCCGCCGCGGAGAGCCCGCTCTGGGCGCGGGCGCTCCTGCCCGACGGCGAGCGCGAGCTCGCGCCGATCTTCTCGCCGCTGGCGCCGGAGCGGTTCGCCCTCTCGCTCGAGACGATCTACGAGGGCTACCTCGTCCACTACGGCCGTCCGAGGCTCTTCGCCGATCCCGAAGCCGAGGAGGCGATTCTGCTCGGCGACTACCTCTACGCCCACGGCCTCGTCCGCGTGGCAGCGACCGGCGAACTCGACGCGGTGTCGACGCTTGCCGACCTGATCTCGACCTGCGCGCACCTGCAGGCCGAGGGCGCTCCCGGCGACGGCGAGGCGTGGGCGGCGGCGGCGCGACGGCTGGGCGGCGAGGCGACTGCTGCCGCCGTGTCGGCAGCTCTGCTGGCTCACGCGAAGCGGTTCGGTTAAGCTCGCGCGCATGACTGCCTGGCTGCTGGCGAACGCCGCCGAAGAGGGTCGCAACGTGATCACCGGGATGCTGATCGTCGGCTTGATCTTCATCGCAGTGATCGCGCTCGGCGAGACCTCGCAGGCGCTCCGCCGCCGGCGCCGCGGTCACTACTAGACGCTGCCGCGCCATCCCTCCACACTGGAGGCGTGCGCGAGCTGCCCAGCGGCACGGTCACGTTCCTGTTTACGGATGTGGAGGGTTCGACGCGGCTCTTGCACGAGCTTGGGGCGGAGCGTATGCGGCTGCTCTGGCGGAGCACCGGCGCGCGCTCCGGGCCGCGTTCGACGGCGCATGGCGGGGTCGAGGTGGACACGCAGGGCGACGCGTTCTTCGTCGCCTTCCCGACCGCACCGGGGGCATTGGCGGCGGCCGCGGAGCTGACGGACGCGCTCGCCGACGGGCCGATCCGGGTGCGGGTCGGCGTTCACACGGGGACGCCGTTCGTCGCGGAGGAGGGCTACGTCGGCGTCGATGTGCATCGGGCGGCGCGGATTGCGGCGGCCGGGCACGGGGCGCAGGTGCTCGTCTCGGCGACGACGGCGGGCCTCGTGGACGGAGCCGAGCTGCGCGATCTGGGCGAGCACCGCTTCAAGGACCTCGCCGCCCCGGAACGCGTCTACCAGCTCGGAGCGGACGACTTCCCGCCGCTGAAGACGCTCTACCAGACGAACCTGCCCGTACCGGCGACGCCGTTCCTCGGGCGCGACCGGGAGTTGAGCGAGGTCGGCGAGCTCCTCGCGCGGACGCGGCTGCTGACCCTCACCGGCCCGGGCGGCAGTGGCAAGACCCGACTCGCGTTGCAGGCAGCAGGCGCCGCCGCGGACGAGTACCCGCAGGGAATCTGGTGGGTTCCGCTCGCCGCCGTCGCCGACCCTGCAGCCGTCCTCGACGCGGCGAGTCGCGCGCTCGGAGCGCCCGGAGAGCTGGCAGCGGCGATCGGAGACCGGCGGCTGCTGCTCCTGCTGGACAACTTCGAGCACGTGATCGAGGCGGCGCCCGCGCTCGCCGAGCTGCTCGTCGCCTGCCCGAACCTCGATCTGCTCGTGACGAGCCGCGAGCGCCTCCGGATCGCGGGTGAGAACGTCTACCCTGTCCCCGTGCTCGCGCGCGCCGAGGCGCGCGAGCTGTTCTCGACGAGGGCCAGAGCCGTGCGGCCGGACTTCACGGCCACGACTTCCGGCCGACGACGCGCTCGACCTGCTCTGCGAGCGCCTCGACGACCTGCCGCTCGCGCTCGAGCTTGCCGCGGCGCGAACGGTGATGCTCTCCAGCGACCAGCTCCTCGAACGGCTCGGCACCCGGCTCGACCTGCTCAGAGGCGGCCGCGACGCCGAGACGCGACAGCAGACGCTGCGCGCGACGATCGAGTGGTCGCACGACCTCCTGAACCCGGACGAGCAGCGGCTCTTCGCCCGGCTCGCCGTCTTCGCCGGCGGCTGCACGCTCGAGGCCGCCGAGGCAGATCTGCGGCGCCGAGCTCGACACGCTCCAGTCGCTCGTCGAGAAGAGCCTCGTCCGCGTCCGGGACGAGGGCCGCTTCTGGATGCTCGAGACGATCCGGGAGTACGCGCTGGAACGGCTCGAGCAGTCGGGTGAAGCGGGTGCGGTGCGGCAGCGGCACCTCGAGTTCTTTCTCAACCTCGCGGAGGCGGCGGGCCTGACCGCCGAGCGCTTCGCCGAGGAACGCTTCGAGCTTGTTCTGCCCGACCAGGACAATGCTAGGGCCGCACTCGACTGGGCGTTGGCCGCGGAGCCCGTAGCGGGTCTGCGCCTGGTCGTCGCGCTCGAGCACTTCTGGGTCAGCTACGGGCCGCGTGAGGGGGTCGAGCGCACTCGCGCGTTCCTCGACCGTGTGCAGACGCCCGAGCTGCGCGCCCCCGGGCTGCGCGCGGTGGGCAGCTCCGCGAATCAAGCGAACGAACCCGAGCTCGCCGAGCGCTGCTACGAGGAAAGCCTGAGCATCTACCGCGAGCTCGGCGACGAGTGGGGGATCGCGCACCTGCTCATGCGGCTGGCGCACAGCGCACACGAGCGTGGCGACCGAGGCACCGCCGAGACGCTCGCCGACGAGAGTCTCGAAGTGGCCCGGCGGAATGGCTTCGTGACTGAGGAAGTACAGGCGCTGACGATCAAGGGAACGCTGCTGTGCGAAGCCGGGGGTTACGAGAGAGGAATAGCGCTGTTGGAGGAGAGCGCACGTCGCGCCGGCGAGATCGGCTTCAGCTGGTGGCAGATCGTGGCGCTCCAGGGATTGACCCAGCAACTGTTCGCATGCGGGCGGAGCCTCGAGGCGGAGAGCTGCTCGTTCGAGGCCTTGAAGCTCGCCGACCAGATGGGCGACCGCATGCGTCGCGTGTACTCACTTGCGCTTGTTGCGCGGGCCGTCGCCGAGCGTCGTGACGAGAAGCGAGCCGGTCGCATCTGGGGCGCGCTGGAGGCAGAGGTGGTCCGGCACCCGCTCCCTTGGGAGCTCGACGACTTGATCCCCGCCGAGCGTGTGTTCCCGCTCGACAGCCTCGAGTTCACGCGTGCTCGTATGGAAGGGTCGCGGCTGACACTCGACGAGGCGGTCGCCTACGCCCTCTCCGTAGACTCGGACTGATGGCTCCGCCCTCGGATCTCCGCGACTGGATCCGCCTCCTCGAGAGCGAGGGCGAGCTCGTTCGCGTCGAGCGCCGAGGTCGATCCCGACCTCGAGATCACGGAGATCGTCGACCGGACCGTCAAGTCCGGCGGGCCGGCGCTCCTCTTCGAGAACCCGAAGGGCGCGCGCCACCCGCTCCTGATCAACCAGTTCGGAACCGAGCGGCGGATGTGCCTCGGCTTCGGCGTCGAGCGGCTCGACGACGTCGCGGCGAAGCTCGAGGGCGTGCTCGAGATGCAGCCGCCGGCGGGGCTCGTCGACAAGATGCGCGGGCTCAAGAAGCTGAAGTCGATCGCGGACTCGCGGCCGAAGACGGTCTCCCGCGGCGCCTGCCAGGAGATCGTGCTCACCGGGGACGAGATCGACCTCGATCGGCTCCCGATCCAGCGCTGCTGGCCCGGCGATCCGGCGCCGTTCATCACGCTCCCGGCGGTGATCACGAAGGATCCGCAGACCGGCGGCCGCAACGTCGGCATGTACCGGATGCAGAAGCTCGATGCCCGCTCGACCTACATGCACTGGCAGCTCCACAAGGACGGCCGCGCCGACTACCTCGCCGCCGAGGGTCGGATCCCGGTCGCCGTCGCGCTCGGGCTCGACCCGATCACGGCCTACTCGGCGAGCGCGCCGCTCCCGAAGCACATCGACGAGCTCATGCTCGCGGGCTTCCTCCGCGGGGAGGCTGTCGAGCTCGTCCGCGGCAAGACGGTCGACCTGGAGGTGCCCGCGAACGCCGAGATCGTGCTCGAGGGCTTCATCGAGCAGGGTGAGACGGGGATCGAGGGCCCGTTCGGCGACCACACGGGCTACTACACGCCTCCCGAGGAGTTCCCGATCTTCCGGCTCTCGGCCGTGACGATGCGCCGCGACGCGATCTACCCCTCGATCGTCGTCGGGAAGCCGCCGCAGGAGGATCAATGGCTCGCGAAGGCGACCGAGCGGATCTTCCTGCCCGCCGTGAAGCTGACCGTGCCCGAGATCGTCGACTACGACCTGCCGGTCGCCGGCACCTTCCACAACTGCGTGATCGTCTCGATCAAGAAGGCGTTTCCCGGCCACGGCCGCAAGGTGATGCACGCGATCTGGGGGCTCGGGATGCTCAGCCTCTCGAAGTCGGTCGTGATCGTGGACGCGCACGTGAACGTGCACGACTACGAGGAGGTCTTCTTCCACGTCTGCGCGAACGTCGATCCGAAGCGGGATCTCGTGCTCACCGAAGGGCCGCTCGACCACCTCGACCACGCGCCGACGCTGCAGTTCTTCGGCGGCAAGCTCGGGATCGACGCGACCGCCAAGAGCCCCGCCGAGGGAGCCCGCGAGTGGCCCGAGGAGATCGAGATGAGCGCCGAGGTAAAGGCCCTCGTCGACCGGCGCTGGAGCGAGTACGGGATCCCCGCGCCGATGTCGGTGCAGGGCGGCGGCGGGGTGGTGCAGAATGGCGCGGGCAAGCGATTGCGGCAGCTGGTACGTCGTTGACATGCGCTCGCGCTGACGGGTTAGATCCAGAGGAGACGACGTGAATCCCGACCAGAAACCACACGTCCCGCCGCCGAGCCTCTGGCCGATCGGCTTCGCGATCGGGATCGCGTGCATCCTGACCGGGCTCGTCGTGAGCTGGCCGGCGGTCGCAGTGGGCGTCGTGCTCGTCGTCGTCTTCGGATTCCTCTGGATCCGCGACGTCACGGGCTCGGTTCGCGAGCCCGCGCCCCCAGTCGAGCCGGAGAGCCGAGCCGTGGTCGAGACGAGCTCCGCCAAGCCGCTCGAAGGCCGCCCGGCGATGCCGCAGATCAGCGAGGAGGAGGTCGCCGCCTATCCGCGGAGCACCTTCCTCTCGGCCACCACGCTCGGCCTGGGCGCGGTGATCGGGGGGATCATCACCGTCCCCGTTCTCGGCTTCGCGGTGCTCCCGTCGTTCACGAACCAGGAGGATCAGAACGTCGAGCTCGGCCCGCTCGAGGACTTCCCGGAGGGGGAGTTCGTGATCGCCACCTATCTGGAGGACCCCGAGATCGGCGAGGTGACGCGGCGAACCGTGTTCGTTCGCTACAACGGCCTGCTCGAGGATCAGCCCAGCTACACGGTGCTCTTCTCGCGCTGCGTCCACCTCGGCTGTCCGGTGCAGCCGAACGGCCTCATCTTCGACGACGAGAAGAAGACGGTCGGGAAGCACAACGTCGAGCTCACGCCCACGCGCGTGATCGGTTTCGGCTGCCCGTGCCACGGCGGCCAGTACGACACCGAGGGCAACCGCACCGCCGGCCCACCCGTCCGCTCGCTGGATCGCGCCCAGTTCTCGATTCGGAACGGCAAGCTCTGGCTCGGCAGCTTCTACAGCGTCGGGAACGTCGAGTCGACCGGTGCCCAGGCGCGGATCATGAAGTACGGCCGGGCCGTGCCGGGCGTCCACGTCGACGGCCCCGAGGCGTGGCTCTACCCGATCGAGGTGCCGACCGAGTAATGGCGACCGCGCCCGCGAACCGGAAGAGCCCGCGCCGCGCCCAGATCGAGGCGGCAGCGCTCTATCCGCTCGACTGGCTCGAGGAGCGCTCCGGGCTCGTCGGCGGGATCAAGTACTTCCTCTTCCGCAAGGTCCCGCGCGACACGAACTGGATGCAGACGCTCGGCTCGGCGACACTGACGGCGTTCATCGTCCAGGCGATCACCGGCGTGATCCTCGCCTTCTACTACAAGCCGGATCCGGACCAGGCGTACGCGTCGATCCAGGCGATCACGAACGACCTGACCCTCGGCTGGCTCGTCCGCGGGATGCACCGCTGGGGCGCGAGCGTCTTCATCATCCTGATGTTCCTGCACATGGCGCGCGTCTTCCTCTTCGGCGCGTACAAGTATCCGCGCGAGCTGAACTGGATCATCGGCGTCCTCCTGCTCGCGCTCGGGATGGGCGAGGGCTTCACGGGCTACCTGCTTCCCTGGGACCAGACCGCGTACTGGGCCACGGTCGTCGGGATCAACATCAACGGCACCGCGCCGTTCCTCGGGCCGTTCATCGCGCAGTTCCTCCAGGGAGGCGCCGCGATCGGCGAGGACACCCTGAGCAAGTTCTACTCGATCCACATGCTCGTCCTGCCAGGCGCGATCGCGGGCTTGATCGCCCTCCACCTCTACCTCGTGATCCGGCTCGGCGTCAGCTCGCCGCCGTGGTCGCCGGTCGAGGCGGGTCGCGACCGCGAGCCCGAGCCGCCCTCCACGAACGGTCGCGCGGGACTCGTTCGGCCGTCGGGCCGCGGAGGGTCGAATGGCGAGTAGGCGGATCGAGGAGCGGCAGGCGCAGCACAAGCGCTACAAGGAGGACGTCGACCGGACGGGCAAGCCGTTCTTCCCGCACGCGATGTTCCACGACACGGTGATGAGCCTCGTCGTCGTATGCGTGATCATCGGGCTCGCGGTCATCTGGTACTTCGATGCCGACGGGACAGAGGCCGGCTTCCTCGGGCCGCACTACACGGAAGAGGCCGATCCCGGCACGACGAACTTCATTCCACGGCCGGACTGGTACTTCTACTTCCTCTTCTACCTGCTCCGGATCTTCAAGTGGCCGGAGTCCGTGGTGATCGGAACGGTCGGGATCCCGACCATCTGCCTCGTCCTCCTGCTCGGGCTTCCGTTCTTCGACGTCCGCCGGGAGCGGCGGCTGCTGCGCCGTCCCGTCGCGCTCGTCGCGCTGATCCTCGTCGTCCTCTCGATGGGCGTGCTCACCTACAAGGGCGCGACCGCGCGCGAGTCGCTCGGCTCCGAGCTGATCGAGGCCGTCCCGGTCTGGGCGGAGCGACAGGGCTTCGCCGACAACGAGGACGCGGTCGCGGGCGCAGAGATCTTCGCGCAGGCCGGCTGTGCCCAGTGTCACCTCTATCTCGGCACCGGCTCGCAGAACCTCGGCGCGCCCGAGCTGACCGACGTCGGCGCGAGCGACCGTGGGGCCGACTACTTCGCGCGGTACGTCCAGAACCCGGCCCAGTTCGGCAACAACGTGATGCCACCGTACGCCGCGCTCGGCGAGGAGAACCTGCAGAAGCTCGGCGTCTTCCTCGACGCCTCCAAGGGTCCCGAGGGCGGGTAATGAATGTCTTCCTCGGCGTGACGGGCGCCTCGGGCGCTCCGTACGCCGCCCGGCTGCTGCGCGCGCTCGCCGACTCGGGGTGCGAGGTCGGGATCGCCGCGTCGGCCGCGGGCGTGGAGGTGCTCGCCACCGAGCTCTACGGCGACGCGTCCCTGCCTCGGGAGGAGGTTCTCGCGCGCTTCGTCGGCGACGCGGACGGCGTCACCGTCTACGCCGTCAACGACTACAAGAGCCCGTATGCGTCCGGCTCGGCGAAGGTCGACGCCTACGTCATCTGCCCGTGCTCGATGTCCACCGTCGGGACGCTCGCGACGGGGGCGATGGCGAACCTGATCCACCGAGCAGCATCGGTGGCGTTGAAGGAGAGCCGGAAGCTCGTGCTCGTCCCGCGCGAGACGCCGCTTTCGGCGATTCATCTCAGCGGGCTCTCGACGCTGCAGCAGGCGGGCGCGACGATCCTCTTCGCGGCGCCCGGCTTCTACCACGGCGCCGAGACGATCGACGACCTGGTCGACTTCGTCGTCGCCCGGATCCTCGACCAGCTCGGTCTCGACAACACGCTGGCGGCTCGGTGGGGGCAATGACGGACAAGCCGATGACGCACGAAACCGGGCACGCTGCCGGCAGAGGGAGTCCGCTCGATGTTCGACCGGATCGCGCCGGTCTACGACGTCATGAATCGCGTGATGACGCTGGGGCTCGACCAGCGCTGGCGCCGGCTCGCCGTCCGGCTCGTCGTCCGGCCGGGCGATCGCGTCCTCGACGGCTGCTGTGGCACCGGCGACCTCGCGATCGCGGCGCAGCGTGCCGGCGCGGACGTCGTCGGGCTCGACTTCTCGCCGGCGATGCTGGAGCGGGCGCGGCGCAAGGCGCCGGAGCTCGAGTGGATCCAGGGCGATCTGCTCGAGCTGCCCTTCGAGGACGCGTCGTTCGACGCCGCGACGGTGGGCTTCGGCGTCCGCAACGTCGCCGACCTCGAGCGAGGGCTCGCCGAGCTCCGCCGCGTGCTCAGGCCGGACGGGCGGCTCGCGATTCTCGAGATCACGACGCCGCGCGGCCTGCTGAAGCCGTTCTACCGGCTCTGGTTCGACGTCCTGATCCCGCTCGCCGGGCGGATCCTCCCCGGCGGCAAGGCCTACACCTACCTTCCGGCGAGCGTTCGCCGCTTCCCCGGCCCGGAGACCCTGGCCGCGCTGATCGAGGCGCACGGCTTCGCCGACGTCGACTTCCGCCGGCTCGCAGGCGGGATCGTCGCGCTGCACACGGGGACGGCCGCATGAGCGTCGCCACGGTCGAGCCGTATCTCGAGCAGGTGGAGCTGCGGCTGCGCGAGGTCGTCTCTGCGTATCCCGGGCTCGTCGAACGGCTCGGAGTCGCCGCGGTGGATGCCGGCGGCAAGCGGCTGCGGCCGCTGCTGATCCAGCTCGTCACGGACGACCGCGAGCGGGCGCTCCGCTCGAGCGTCGCGATCGAGCTCGTCCATACGGCGACGCTCGTCCACGACGACCTGATCGATCGGGCGCCGCTTCGGCGCGGCCGCCCGACTGCGTGGAGCACGGACGGCGACGAGGCCGCACTGACGACGGGCGACTACCTCTTCTCGCGAGGCTTCGCGGAGCTCGCCGACGCGGGAGATCTCGACGGCGTTCGGATACTCGCCGACGCCTGCCTCGCGCTCGTGCGCGGGAGAAGCGGTGCAGCGGCAGCAGCGGCATCGGCCGGAGACGACGATCGACGCGTATGTGGAGCGGATCTCTCTGAAGACGGGGAAGCTCTTCGAGGCGGCCTGCCTGCTCGGCTCGCGCGACGAGCGGCTCGGCCGGTTCGGGCTCAATCTCGGGATCGCCTTCCAGATCGCCGACGACATCCTCGACTGCGTCGGCGAGGCGACCGAGACCGGAAAGGTTCCAGGCACCGATCTGCGCGAGGGAACGCCGACGCTGCCGCTGCTTCTGGCGGCGCGGCAGGACGACGTCGTGCGGGCGGCGCTCGCGGGCGGCTCGCTCGAAGGCGCGCTCGTCCGTGTCGCCGCGACAGGCGCGCTCGAGCAGTCTCGAGAGCTCGCGCAGGACTACGCCGAGAAGGCGCGCCAGAGCCTCGGCGGCGGGCCCCGGCGGGGCGAGCTCGAGGCGCTCACCGACTCGGTGGTGAACCGCGACTCATGAGCGCGGTGCGCCTCGGTCGTACGATCCCGGCGCTCCCCGTCGTCGACGTCGCCGCGTCGGTCGAGCTCTACCGGGAACGGCTTCGGCTTCGCGACGCTCCACCACGACGGCGGCTTCGCCGTCCTCAGCCGCGACGACTCGGTCATCCACCTCTGGCAGGCCGACGACGAGAGCTGGACGGAGCGCACGGCAGGCGAGAAGCCCGTCAGCTCCGGCGCGGAATCGTTCCTTGCCGGCACTGCGAGCTGCCGGATCGAGGTCGAAGGAGTCGACGAGCTCTACGCGGAGCTGCGAGCGAACGACGTGCTCCACCCGGTCTCGCGCGATGGGGTCGACAACACCGACTTCGGCACTCGCGAGTTCGCGACGCTGGACCGCGACGGGAATCTCGTCACATTCTTCACGTGGGTCGAGTCGTGATCAGGCTCGGACGGATCTCCTACGTGAACATGGCACCGGTCTTCCACCGGCTCGTCGCCGAGGTCGAGGAGGTGACCGGCGTTCCGACCGAGTTGAACGCCAAGCTGCTCGACGGGCAGCTCGACGTTGCTCCGATCTCCTCGATCGAGTACGCGCGCCACGCGTCGTCGTTGCGGATCCTGCCGCGGATGTGCGTCTCCTCCGAGGGCGCGGTCGAGTCGATCCAGCTCGTCTCGAAGCTGCCGTTCACCCAGATCCGCTCGGTCGCGGTCACTCCCGAGAGCGCTACTTCGGTCGTGCTGACGAAGGTGCTGCTTCCTCACGCGACCCAGGTGCCGCTCGATCCGCAGCTCGGCCAGGGGAGCGCCGACGCGAAGCTCCTGATCGGGGACGCGGCGCTCCAGAGCGCGTTTGCCGATCCGACGCCGCACTACGATCTCGGCAAGCTCTGGCTCGAGCGCACCGGCCTGCCGATGGTCTTCGCGGTCTGGGCGGCGCCGGAGCCGGTCGTCGAGGGACTCCCCGAGCTCGAGCATGCGCTCGTCGCCTCGGTCCGGCTCGCCCGGTCGGAGCCCGAGGTGCTCGCGCGGGAGGCCAGCGAGCGCTACGGCTATCCCGCCGGCTATCTCGCGCGCTACTTCGAGAAGCTGCGCTACTCGTTCGGGCCGCGCGAGAAGGCTGGGCTCTACACCTTCCTGGAGATGGCGAGGGACGTCGGCGAGCTCGAGCACGTGCCCGAGCTCCGTTTCGTCAATGCGGCTCCGGCCGCGGTCTGAGCGATGGACGCGGCGAGCGGCGATTCCGCCTTCGCGGACGTGCTGGCCGGGAACAAGTCGTACGCGCGCGACTTTCGGCTCGCCGGCCTCGAGCCAGTGGCGGCCAAGGGCCTCGCCGTGCTCACGTGTATGGACTCGCGGATCGAGCCGCTCGAGATGCTCGGGCTTGCTCCGGGCGACGCGAAGATCCTGCGGAACGCCGGCGCGCGGGTCACGGACGACGTCCTGCGCACGCTCGTGCTGGCGACCTACCTGCTCGGCGTCGACCGCGCGATGGTCGTCGCCCACACGAACTGCCGGATGGCGGCCGGCGACGAGGACGACGTGCACGCTGCGGTGAGCGAAGCCGGGGGACCCGACACGCAGAGCCTGGCCTTCCTGGTCACCGACGACCAGGAGGCGACGCTGCGCGCCGACGTCCAGCGCGTGCGCTCGTGGCCGTACCTCACGGGGCTGCGGGTCGGCGGCTTCCTCTACGACGTCGACACCGGGCGGCTGGCTCAGATCTGCTGAGGCTCGAGACTCGGGTCGATCGCACCGGCCGGGTCACCTACGAAGCGGTGCGGTAGAGCTGCCAGGCGTCGGGCACGCCCTTGAGGTCGTGCGTTCCGTGCTCCTCGAAGGTGAGGCCGGACCCGGCGACGAGATCCTTGACCGTGCGTGAGACGAGAACCTCGTCGCCGTCAGCAATCGCCATCACCCGGGCAGCGATGTGAACGCCGATCCCTGCCACGTCGCCTCCTCGCTTCTCGATCTCTCCCGTATGGAGGCCGGCTCGGATCACGAGGCCGAGGGCGTGAACGCGGTCTCGGAGAGCCAGCGCTGCGCGGACCGCGCGCGCGGGGCCGTCGAAGATCGCCAGGAGACCGTCGCCGGTGAAGTCCGCGATCAGGCCGCCGTGCGCCTGTACCTCACTGCGCGCGATCTCCTCGTGCGCGTCGAGCAGCGACCGCCAGTCGCGATCGCCGAGCCGCGCCGCCCGCGCGGTCGAGTCGACGATGTCGGTGAAGAGGACGGTGGCGAGGACTCGGTCGCCATGGTGTGGGCGCCGGGTTCCGGTCACGAACGCCTCGACCTCGTCGATGACCGGGTCGACGTCGCCGACGGCAAGCCCGTAGTCGACACCTGGGACCTCGACGAACTCGGCTCCGGGAATCAGGTCCGCGACGACGCGGCCGCTTCCCGCAGAAAAGACAGCGTCCCGGCGAGAGACGACGAGCGTGGGTACGCGAATGGTGGGCAGCACGGCCCGAACATCGAGCTCGAAGATCATCCGGATCACGGCGGCGGCAACAGCCGGGCTGGCGGCGAGCCTGAGAAAACGGCCCCAGCGCTGCACGGCCTCGTCGTCCCCCGCGATGCGTCGGGTTCACGGCGGCAAAGGTGAGGCCGTCTCCCCAGGCCCGATCAACGGTCTCGATCAGGCCGTCTATGACCTCGGGGCGGACTCCGTCGGGGTTGTCCGGTGCCCAAGCCGGTCGCGCCGTCGCGTTCGCGAGCACGAGAGCACTCACCCGCTCCGGGTACGTCGCGGCGAACAGCGCTGCCATCATCGACCCTTCGTTGGCGCCCATGACGACACCGCGCTCGATGGCTGCGGCGTCCATGACCGTCCGGACGTCGCTCATCCACTCCTCCAGAAGCGGCAGCCGGTCTAGGGGGATCGGATCGGAGAGCCCGATTCCACGCTTGTCGAACGAGATCAACCGGCTGAACGCTGCCAGGCGGCGGAGGTAGTACGCGAACCCGGGGAAGTCCCAGCGCGCCTCGACGTGGCTGAACCACGTGGAGACGAGCACGAGATCGGGCGGGCCCTCGCCGACGACCTGGTACGCGACGTGAACGTCACCCGCTTTCGCATACCTCGTCTGTGGGATCGACATGCAGGGAAGGATGCTCGTTTCGGCAGGACTTTGCGCAAGCCCTGGACCCCTCGGCGGCGTCGTGCTCCGGTGTCCGACTAGACGAGCGCCGCCGGGCGCTCGGCGCGGCGGTACTCGACCGTGTAGCCGAGCTTCCGCGGCACCGCGAGGAGCGCCTCGAGATCGAGCTCGATGGTCGCGCCGGCCTTCTGGGTCACCTCGTCCTCGATCGGGAGGTCGAAGTCGTCGGCGCCGTAGTCGAGCGCGCGGAACGCCTCCTCGTTCTGCGTCAGCACCGAGGTCCGGACGTGCTTGACGTTGTCGAGGAAGATCCGGGAGAGGGCGATCCAGCGCCAGTACTCCTGCGGCGGGATCTCACGGCCGCCGAACGCGGTGCCGTAGGGCTTGTACGTCCAGCAGAGGAACGAGAAGAGCCCGTCGAGGCCGTCTGCGTTGAGCTTGTCCTGGAGGTCGCGCGTCCGCTGCAGGTGCTCGAGCCGCTCGTCGAGCGTCTCGTCGAAGCCGATCACCATCGTCGCAGTCGTCCTCAGGCCGGCCTCGACGATCGCGCGCTGCGCCTCCAGATACTCGCGCACGGTGTACTTGAACTTGGCGTGGCGCTTGCGGAAGTCCTCGGTCAGGATCTCGCTGCCCCCGCCCGTGACCCAGTGCACGCCGGCCTCACGGAGCCGCGCTGCCGCCTCGGCGTGCGTGAGGTTCGCGCGGTCGGCGAGGTAGACGAACTCGGCGATCGTGAGCGCGTAGAACTCGACCCGGTCGCCGTAGCGCTCGCGGACGGCCGCGAAGAGGTCGCAGTAGAACTCGAGCGGGAGCTTCGGGTTGAAGCCGCCGTTGAAGGCGACGAGATCGCCGCCGACCGCGAGCAGGTCGTCGATCTTCGCGAACACTTCCTCGCGGGAGAGGACGTAGCCGCCCTCCTGGTTCGGGAGCACGTAGAACGCGCAGTAGTCGCACTGGGCGACGCAGACGTTCGTGTAGTTGACGATCCGCATCACCATGTAGGTGGCGCGGCCGGGCTCGTGGAAGCGCGCGCGGACGTCCTGCGCCAGCGCCTTCAGCTCGGCGTCGCTCGCCTGGAGCCAGAGCTCCCGCGCCTCGTCGACCGTGATCCTGCTCACGCCGGCACCGCTTCCTCGACCGTGACCTCCTCGGGCGCGAGCGTGTCCATGAAGGAGCTGACCGAGAACACGGCCTTGCCCGGGCCGGCGACGCCGTAGCCCGGCGGCGGCTTCAGGCCGTGGCGCTCGAGCGTCGCCCGGTACGCCTCGAGCAGCCGGATGTGGTACTCGAGCGGCGCCCCGTTCGGGTTGTCGCGGCCGAGCGGCGTCGTCGGCTCGGGGCACCAGGTCGTGAAGCGCGGCGTGATCCCGCGGCTCATGAACCAGTCGAGCCCTTCCGTCGTCGACGCGATCGCCTCGTCGATCGTTCGGAAGCCGAACGGCTCGGCCATCTCGACCCCGGCGACGAAGTTCGGGATCACGTAGCGCGGGCCGAAGACCTCCGCCGCGTCGAGGATCCGACGGTGCCATTCCTCGCGGCCGACGTAGCGCTCCTTGCCGGGGGAGATCAGCTCGAAGAGCCGCTTGTCCCAGACCTCGTAGTTCGGGTGGTAGATCGTGATCCCGTAGTCCTTGTAGCGCTGGACGTCCGCGCGCGGGAGGGCCTGCGCGACGACCTTGCCGATCCAGCGACCGGGGAAGCGCTCCTCGATCGCCTGCGCGTAGCGGCCGTAGAAATCGGCCTCGGCGAGCCCGTCGACGGTCGAAGTGACCGAGCCGCCGGTGAGCGTGTACGCCTTGCTCGCTCTGTCGGTGTCGTAGCGGTCGATCAGCGCCAGCGCCTCGAGCACGTCCTCGACCGGCTTCACGCCGGTGTACGGCCGGCCTTCCCGCTTGTGCTGGCGCCAGTTGTGGTTGATGTCGCAGAAGCCGCACTCCTCCTTGGCGCCGAAGTACTGGCAGAGGCGGAGCACGGTGAGGTAGATCAGGTAGCCCCACTGGATCGTCGGCGCCGTCTCCATCACCGTCTTCCCGTTTGCGAGCGGGTGGCGGTAGTACTCGGGCATCGGCGGAAGGCCGACGTCGGCGAGCGGGCGACCTTCGAGCGAGAGCGTGAGCTCGCCCGCGTCCCGGCGGGCGATGCTGTACGGGGAGGTGGGATTCACGCGGACGGAAACGATCGTGCGGCGGAGCCCGTACGGCCCGCCGGTCAGCGCGATCTCCTCGGGCGGGCGTCGGAGCGCGGCCTCGCCGAGCTCGGCAAGCGGCTTCTGGTCGAAGGAGAAGATGAAGTACGACTTCGGCTTCACCGCGCCGTCGAGGTTGTCCGTCAGCGCCGAGCCGTCGAAGGCGATTCCCGTGCGGAGCAGATCCTCCTTCACGACCGCCTCGGGCGGGATGTGCGGGAACCGTTCCAGCAGCCCCTCCAGGAGCTCGGTTCTGGAGCCGGACGCCGTCGCGCTCACACGGTCAACCTAGCGGCAGCGGCCGCTCTGCCGCTGTGGATGAAGAGTTGGGGAATTGTTGCAATTGAGCCATGTCTCCTTCGGACGCGTCCGGGGACAGTCCCCAGACGCGTCTCGAAGGGACGTGGCCGGGCGGGGCGCTGTACGGATTCGGTAAATCCCTGCAAAGACGACATGCGCGTTCGGTAGGGTCGAGCGAGTCCGTGCTGCGCAGGCTGCTCATCATCGGAGGCGTGCTGGCGCTACTCGGCGCCGCGCCCGCGGCTGCGCAGACGCAGACCCTGATGCCGGGCGTCAGCTACGAGCGCGCCGTCCAGTTCACCTCGCACGGCCCGGTCGCGCTCCACGTCGTCGTCGGGCCGCGCCCCACCGGCCTCTACGCGCTCCGTCCGGTGCTCTCGAACGAGACGATCTCCGGAACGGAACGCGTCACCGCGATGCAGAAGCGGCTCTCGTCCGGCGCCACGATGGTCGGGGTCAACGGCGACTTCTTCAATCTCGGGACGGGTCGGCCGAGCGGCGTGCTTCTTCGCGACGGAATCGTCGACAGCCCGCCCTACGGCGACCGCTCGAGCGTCGGGCTCGCATCCGACGGGACGCTCGACGTCCGCCGGATCGAGTTCTTCGGGACCTGGAGAGGGCTCGGCCAGCGACGCGCGATCAACGATCTCAACCAGCTCCCCGGCCCGAACGGCGTCTCGCTCTTCACCTCGAGCTACGGGCCTGCGACTCCCGCTCAGCCTGGCTCGGTGGCGGCCGTGATCGCGCCGTTTCCGCCGGTGACGCCGAACACCGACCTCACCGGCCCGGTGATCCAGCTCGCCGGGGGCGGCACGCCCATCCCGGCCGGCGGCGCCGTGCTCCTCGCTCGGGGAACCGCGGCGCAGAAGCTGACCGAGGAGTCGCCGGTGGGAACGACCCTGGCGCTGCGAATCATCTTCCGCCCCGACTGGACCGGGATCACCCAGGCGATCGGCGGCGGCCCTGTCCTCGTCCGCGATCGCAAGCCCGTCTTTCGCGCCCTGGAGGCCTTCTCGGCCGACCAGCTCGTCCCGCGGACTCCGCGGACTGCGGTGGGGCAGCTCGCGGACGGCCGGATCCTCTTCGTCGCGACGGACGGGCGACAGCCCGGCTACAGCGTCGGGATGACCAACTTCGAGCTCGCGCAGACCCTCGTGCGCCTCGGCGCCGTCACCGGCTCGGCGTTCGACGCGGGCGGCTCGACGACGCTCGCGTTCGACGGGGCCCTGCTGAACCGCCCGTCCGATCCCCGCGGCGAGCGCGACGTCTCGACCTCGCTCCAGCTCATGTACTACGGCGTCTACGCTCCGGCGGTCCAACCGGTCGTCTCACCGAACGGCGACGGTATCGCCGAGAGCCAGAGACTCGCCTACAAGGTCGTCCGGCCCTCGACCGTGACGGCGACGCTGACGGCGCCCGGCGGGTTGGTCGCGTACTCGGAGAGCGGCGCGCGGACGCCCGCCACGTACCCCGTGACGTTCCCGCCCGCACCGCTCGATCCGGCGGCGCCGGTGCTCCCGCCGGCCGAGGGAACGTGGCGGCTCGACATCACGGCGACCGACGACCAGGGGCAGACCTCGACAACGCGACAGACGTTCGCGGTCAACAACACGCTCGGCGCTGTTCGCCTCTCGGCCTCGCGCCTCGTCGCCCGGCTCGGTGGCACCCGTAGCGTCCAGGCGGGCGTCGACGTGACGCGGCCGGCGCGCGTGACCGTCTCGGTGGAGACCCGCTCCGGCGTGCGGGTTGCGACGATCGCCAGCCGCAGCGTCCAGCGCGGGCGCCTGCTCGTGCAGTGGAACGGGACGACCCGCGGCGGGCGCGCGCTCGTCTACGGCGGCTTCTACGTCATCCGCTTCTCCGCCACGAACGAGCTCGGAACGGTCGAGCTGGCAAGCAAGCCGCTGTCCGTCGTCCCGATGGCGCCGGTCAAGAAGAAAGCCGCAGAAACCGTCCCGGCTAGGCTCACGCGGTGCCCGTCGCCTCCATGCTCGTCGGCTCCATCCTGAGCGAGCTCACCGACCTGCTGACGACGCTGATCGGGGACTACGGGCTCTACGCCGTCTTCGCCCTGATGCTGGTCGACGCCGTCCTGCCGGCGGCGAGCGAGGCGGTGATGGTCTACGCCGGCGCAGTCGCGGCCGGCGCCTTCGCAGGGCAGGACGTCGTCCTCTTCGGGGAGACGCTCGAACCGGGGCTGCCTGCCTATCTGGGCATGGCGCTCGCGGGGACGATCGGGTACACGGTCGGCTCGATCGGCGGCTGGTGGATCGGCAAGCGCGCCGGCAGGCCCTACCTCGAGCGGCACGGCCGCTGGCTCCATCTGAGCCCGGCGAAGCTCGACCGGGCCGAGCGCTGGTTCGACCGTTGGGGGAACTGGGGCGTCTTCCTGGGCCGGATCACGCCGGTCGTGCGCTCGTTCGTCTCGATCCCCGCCGGGGTCTTCCGGATGCCGTTCGGCCCCTACGTCCTGCTGACCTTGCTCGGCTCCGCGATCTGGGCCTTCGCCTTCGCGGGCGCCGGCTGGGCCCTCGGCTCGCGCTGGGAGGAGTTCCACCACGCCTTCCGCTACGTCGACATCGCGGTGGCCGTGATCGTCGCGGCAGGGATCGGCTATCTGGGCTGGAAGCTCGTCTCGCGACGCCGAAAACCGGCGGCAGACGCCAGCTAAACTCGCCTCCGTGCAGATCCCACTCGTCGACGTGAAGGCGCAGTACGCGCCGCTCGTGCCGCAGATCAGAGCGGCCTTCGACGCCGTGCTCGAGGACGGCAAGTTCGTCTTCGGCCCGAACGTCGCCGCGTTCGAGGAGGAGGCCGCCGCCTATCTCGGGACGCGCGAGACGATCGGCGTCGCGAACGGCACGGACGCGCTCGAGCTCGTCCTGAACGCGCTCGAGGTGCAGCCGGGCGACGAGGTGATCTGTCCCGCCTTCACGTTCTATGCGACTGCCGAGGCCATCGCCCGCTCCGGCGCGACTCCCGTCTTCGCCGACATCGACGCGGAGACGCTCAACCTCGATCCGGCCGAGGTCGAGCGGAAGCTCGGCCCGAGGACGAAGGCGATCATGCCCGTCCACCTCTTCGGCCGGCCGGCGCCGCTCGACGCGCTTGCAGCCTTCGAGCTGCCGCTGATCGAGGACGCCGCGCAAGCCTTCGGGTCGCCCGCGATCGCGGCCCACGGAGTCGCGTCGACGTTCAGCTTCTATCCCACGAAGAACCTTTTCGGGCTGGGCGACGGCGGCCTCGTCGCGGTGAACGATCCCGAGCTCGCGGAGCGGATCCGGATGCTCCGCTTCCACGGCTCGAAGGCGAAGACGACGTTCGAGTTCATCGGCCGCAACTCCCGCCTCGACGAGATCCAGGCGGCGGTCCTCCGGATCTTCCTCCGCGAGCTCGACCGCTGGACGGAGCTGCGCCGCGAGGCCGCCGAGCGGTATCGCGAGCTCGGGATCGGCGAGCTCTGCGTCGCTCCCGAGGACGAGCCGGGCCACGTGTACCACCTCTTCGTCTGCCGCTCCGAGCGCCGCGAAGAGATTCGAGCCGCGCTCGGCGAGGCCGGGATCGGGAACGCGCAGTACTACCTTCCGCCGCTCCATCTCCAGCCCGCACTCCGCTATCTCGGCTACGCCGAGGGAGACCTGCCGGTGACCGAGCAGGTTGCGCGCGACAACTTCTCGGTTCCGCTCTGGGCCGGAATCGCCGCAGAGCAGCAGGAGCGCGTGGTCGACGTGGTGCGCAGCGCCGTCGGCGCGCCCGCGGCCGCATGAGATTCCCGATCACCAGGCATCGCCTGCCACAGTTGGCGGCGGACCTGGCGATCGTCCTCGCGGCCTGGCTGCTCGCCTTCCAGCTTCGCTTCGACCCGAGCATCCCGGTCTACTACGACCGCTACTTCGACTTCGCGATCCTGGGTCTGCTCGTCGCGATCAAGCTCACCGTGTTCGCGCTCGCCGGCTTCTACAACCGCTGGTGGCGCTACGTCTCGACGCGCGACATGTGGGGAGCGTTCCGCGGAGTCACCGCAGCGTCCCTCTCCGCCTTCCTCGTCTTCAGCTTCTTCGACGTCCACATCGTCGCCGTGCCGCGGGTCGTCTGGATCCTCGACTGGCTCCTCTGTCTCGCCTTCGTCGCGGCGTCGAGGATGCTCGCCCGGACGATCATCGAGCGGCCGCAGACGTCCTCGCTCGTCGCGCGCGGCAAGGAGGTCGTGATCGTCGGGGCCGGCGACGCCGCGCAGCTGATGATCAAGGAGATGCTCCGGACGCCCGCGATGGGCTATACGCCGATCGGCCTGATCGACGACGACCCGCGCAAGAAGAACCTCCGCGTGCACGGGATTCGCGTCCTCGGAACGACCGACGAGCTACCGCACATCCTGCGCGATCGGCGCCCGGACGAGCTCCTGATCGCGATCCCGTCGGCGTCGGGCGAGGTGCGCCAGCGGATCGTCGACGTCGCCCAAGTGGAAGGCGTCGCCGTCAAGACGCTCCCGGGCCTCTACGAGCTGATCGCGGGAGACGTCGACCTGGCCAACCAGATCCGCCCCGTCCAGGTGGAGGACCTGCTCGGCCGCGAGCCGGTCGAGGTCGACGTCGCAGCGATCTCCTCCTATCTCGCCGGCAAGACCGTGCTCGTCACGGGCGCCGGCGGCTCGATCGGCTCGGAGCTCTGCCGGCAGATCGCGCGGGCAGGCCCGAAGCGGATCGTGATGGTCGAGCAGGCCGAGAGCGCGCTCCACGACATCGAGCGCGAGCTCGTCGACGAGCGCGGCTTCTCGGCCGGCGTCCCCGTGCTCGCCGACGTCCGCAACCGCACGCGGGTCAATCAGGTGTTCGAGCGCTACCGGCCCGAGGTCATCTTTCACGCGGCCGCCTACAAGCACGTGCCGCTGATGGAGGCGAACCCGCTCGAGTCGGTGCGGAACAACGTGATCGGCACGCGCGTCGTCGCCGACGCCGCCGTCGCCCACGGCGCCGAGCGGTTCCTCCTGATCTCGACGGACAAGGCGCTCAACCCGAACAGCGTCTACGGCCAGTCGAAGACGCTGTGCGAGTGGATCGTCGGCGCCCACGGCGAGCGCGACGACGTGCCCACGCGCTTCGTCGCCGTCCGGTTCGGCAACGTCCTCAACTCCGCCGGCAGCGTGATCCCCCGCTTCCGGCGCCAGATCGAGCGCGGCGGGCCGGTCACCGTCACCGACCCGGAGATGACGCGGTTCTTCATGACGATTCCCGAGGCGGTGGCGCTCGTCGTCCAGGCCGGCTCGATCGGCGGCCGCGGGAGGATCTTCGTGCTCGAGATGGGCGAGCCCGTACGCATCCTCGACCTGGCCCGCAACATGATCCGCCTCTCGGGGAAGCAGCCCGACCGCGACGTCCAGATCGTCTTCATCGGCGCGAGGCCGGGAGAGAAGATCCACGAGGAGCTCTTCGCCGAGGGCGAGACCTGGCAGCCGACCGAGCATCCGAAGATCGTCGCGCTCGACGTCTCCCCGGTCGAGCGTGCGTGGCTCGACGGCCGGCTCGACGAGCTCGAGCAGCTCGTCGAGGAAGGCGACACGCTCGAGCTCGTGGGCAAGCTCGCCGCGATCGTCCGCGAGCCGCTGCGGCTGGGCGCCGAGGAGGCCAATTTGAACGAGCTCGGTGCGGGCGCCGCCGAAGCAGCGCCCGCACGCTCCGAGCTCGTCTAGCTCGCTACGCGCCCGGGATCCACAGGATCCCGAGCTGGCCGCCGTCCCTCTGGTAGGTCAGCGTCCCGCGCACTTCTTCGTCGACCGCGAGCGTCCCGGCCTGAACGTCCACGAGGAACGCTCCCGGCCCGAAGATCTCGGACGCGTCGATGATCCCGCTCGACTCCCAGGCGCCGAGGTTGCCGCGCGTCGTTGCGGCATCGACGTCTGTCGGGCCCTCGTCAGCGGACTGGTTCACCTTCGCGACGACGCTGTTCGCACCGGTCGCGAGAGTGTGCTTCCAGATCCGGGCCGTCGTCGCGTTCGGATCGGTCGATCCGAACGGGAACTGCTGGCTCGAGCCCGGGTCCTCGGTGACGAGCAGGCTCGCCGCCGTCGTCTCGAGGTTGTCCGGCTGGTGGATCTCGCCGGGCGCCTTGACGGGCGCGTCGTCGCCCTCGATCAGGATCGAGAGGCTCAGCACCTTCGTCGGATCGCTCGGATCGAGGACGAGCTTCCAGATCCGGCCGTTCGTCGAGATCCCGGGGCCGGTCGCCCCGACCAACCCACGGCCGCTGTCGGCGACGTAGACCACGTTCTCGTTCGTCCGGTCGTAGGCGACGTCCTCGACCCGCACGAACTGGAACACGTTGAGCGCGTCCGAGGCCGTCTCCAGCCTGGTCTGGTCGCCGACTGCGTCGGCCTTGGCGATCTTCTTGAACGTGCCGCTGTACGACGCCGCCGAGTTGATCGGGAAGTCGTAGTAGTCGTTGATCGCCGCGTTGTCGAGGACGAGGCCGTACAGGTCTCCCTCGTCGTTCCATACTGCGTCCGCGTCGTCGGCGATGTACGAGTAGAGCTGCGACTGCGCCGGGTTCGTGGTGAACGTGTCGTCGCCGGAGAGCACGACCGGATGGCCGTAGCCGGGGATCGCCACGGAGTTCTCGTGGTTGTGGCGGCCCATGCCGTAGATCGGCTTGTACGCGTCGGCGCGCGCGTCATACGCGACGACGAGCCCCGCCTGCTCGGCACCGGGCGTACCCGGTGGCACGAGCCCCGGGCCGGGAACCGCGATGCCGGTGCGGAACACCCAGTCGGTCGCCTCCTCGTTCGTGAACAGCAGCTCCCGATCGAATCCGTGCTCCGCCGTCGCGAGGAAGCTCGAGCAGAAGCGCTGGAAGTTCGCCTCCGACGGGATCGCGTAGCGCCCGCGGAGCACGCCGCCCCCGTTCTGGCTCAGCCGCAGCTCGCTGACCATCGCATTCGTGAAGTCGTTGAACCCGACTCCGGTCGCCGGGGTGAACGGGAACGGAACCGTGGATGTCTCGTGGTTGACGAAGACGTCAACGGTGCCCTTGCCGTTCTTCGTGAACGCGATCCCGTCCGGGATCGACTCGAACATGTAGCCGCCGTGCAGCGTGTCGCCGACGCTGATGATCGGCTCGTACGACGAGCCCGCCACGCCGTCGAGCATGGGGCCCTGTGCCGTCTTGAAGCCGGGCGAGCCCTTGCTCGCTGCTCCCGCAACGAGCACGGTCGCGAGGCCGCCGACGAGCATCAGCAATGCCGCCGCCTTTCTGAAGTTCCGCATGCAGTTCCCCTCTTTCCCCCTGGAATGTGAACGTGCGCTGAAAGTCCTACCATGCCCCGCGCAGCGGGTCTAGCAACAGATCGAGCAGGAGCGCGGGCTCGCGGCGGACGCGGGGCGAGCTGCCCGGATCGCGCTTGCGGAGCGGTAGCGCGGTGGCGTCCGTCAGGCGAATCAGGCGCCCCTCTTCGATCAGGCGCTCGTCGACGCCGCCGAGCCGGCCGGCGAACGTGGTGTAGACGGGGACGCCGAGCGCCACGGCCTCGCGGTTCATCGTTCCTCCCGCGGAGACGACGAGATCGGCGCCCGCGATCAGGCTCTGCGCGTCGACGGCGCGTTCGGGGACGACGAGCGAGGGCAGCGCCAGGCGCCTGAGCGCGACCCGCTGCTCGTCCGTGCGCGGCAGGATCACGGCCTGGACGGTCTCGTCGCGACCGAGGCGATCGAGCACGCCGGCGAAGAGCGGATTCCCGTGCCGGTGGTACAGCGAGACCTCCGGCGGCGTCCGCACGACGACGAGCACGCGGTTCGGGTCGAGCCCTTCGACCGGCTCGGGTGCCGGCTCGAAGCCGGCCAGGTAGTACTCCTCCTTCAGGCCCTCGTAGCGCAGCAGCTTCGGAGGCCGTGCTCCATAGCGTGCGAGCCGCTCGAGCGGGATCGCCGCCGGGACGACGACCCGTGTCGCCGCGCGGCAGCCGAGCTGGTGCTGGAGCCACGCGTACTCGTAGTCGAAGGCAGTTGTGCTCGGCACGCCGAGGCTTCGCGCGACGAGCGCGAGCTCGTGCGAGCCGTGCGTGAGCGCGAGGTCGAAGTCTCGAGCCCGCGCGAAGCTCGAGAGCGCCCGGAGCCGGCCCGCAAGTGCCCTGGCCTTGCCCAGCCGGCCGCCGCCGCCGTGCGGCGGGCCGACCACGTAGTGAGCGATGCCGTGCAGCTCGAGCAGCTCCAGCGTCTGCGCGTAGCTGCGAGCAGTCACCTCGACCTCGTGGCCGCGAGCTTCGAGCAAGTCGATCAGCGGGCGGAAGAAGGGGACGTGCGGCGAGTTCGTGATGTCGATCCAGACCCGCACCCCGGCGAGTCTAGGGGTCGAGCGGGAAGGACTCCGCAACCGCGGGCTGCTTTGGCGGCCTGGCGGCGGATCTCGATGGATAAGCTGTGCTTATGGATACGCGCCAGCTTGCCGCGTTCTGCGCCGTCGTCGAGCGGAAGAGTTTCTCGCAGGCCGCGGAGCGGCTCGGGGTGACCCAGCCCGCCGTCTCCCTCCAGATCCGGGCGCTCGAGAAGCGGCTCGGGGCGCAGCTCCTCGATCGCTCGGGCCGGCGGGTCGAGCCGACCGAGGCCGGCCTCCGGCTCTACCGAGGCGCCCAGCGGCTGCTCGCGCTCGAGGAGCAGCTCGTCGACGAGGTCGCCGACGAGGCGGGCGCCGAGATCGCGGGCGAGCTTCGGATCGGCGCGTCGACCGGGCCGGCGGCCATCGTCGTCCCGCTCTTGCTCTGCGAGTTCCAACGCGCGAATCCGCGCGTCAAGGTTGCGCTGTCGGTTCACGACACGCAGTCGGTCGTCGATCTCGTTGCCGAGCGAGAGCTCGAACTCGGGATCGTGGGTGCGGCGCGCAGGCACCGAGCCGTTCGGTTCGAGCCGTTCTTCGAGGACGAGGTGATCCTCGCTTGCCCCCCGGGTCACCACTTCGCAGATCGCACGGTCACGCTCGACGAGCTGCGTGCCGAGCAGCTGATCGTGATGCAGGAAGGTGCGGGGGTGAGGCAGATCGTGGAGGACGAGCTGCGGGCCGCCGGGACGCGCCTGCGCGATCTCGACGTCCGGCTCGAGCTCGGCCTCCAGGAGTCCGTTCGCAGCGCGGTGCAGGCTGGCTTCGGGATTGCCTTCATCTCGCGCTCGGCGGTCGAGTCGGAGCTGGCGGCGGGAACGCTCGTCGCGGCCCGGGTCGAAGGCATCCACGTGATCCGGGAGATCTCACTCGTCCGGTCGACCGGCCGGCCGGCGACGCGGGCAGCCGATGCCTTCGTCTCGTTCGCGCGCGAGCGGCTGGCGTGATCGTCCGCTGGGGGCTCGGCGAGCTGGCCGGGCTGCTGGCCGAGCTCGGAGCCGCACGGCCCTTCGTCTTCGCGAGCCCTCGCCGGCCCGAGTTGCCGCTCCGAGCGCACGGGCGGTGGAGCGAGCTCCCGAGCGACAGGATCGCCGAGATCGCGGCTGCGACCGCGGGCGCGGACGTGCTCGTCGCGCTCGGAGGGGGCAGCTCGATCGACACGGGCAAGGCGGTCTCGGCAGAGACGTCGCTGCCGCTCGTCTCGATCCCGACCACGTACTCCGGCGCGGAATGGACGACCTTCTACGGGGTGCGCGATGCCGATCGGCGGATGCGGGGCGGTGGCGCAGGGGCACGCCTCGCCGGGATCGTCTACGACCCCGAGCTGACGCTCGACCTCCCGAGGGCGGAGACCGTCGGCACCGCACTGAACGCGCTCGCCCACTGCGCCGAGGCGCTCTACGTGAAGGAGCGGAACGACGATGCCGACCGGCATGCCCTCGAGGGCGCTCGGCTGATCGCAGCCTGGTTGCCGCGGGTGGTTGCCGAGGAGGGTGACCGGCTCGAAGCGAGGACCGAGCTGCTCCGGGGTGCGTGCGAGGCCGGTGCAGCGCTGGCGAGCTCGATGCTTGGGCTCGGCCACGCAATGGCACAGGCTCTCGGCGGCCGCTACGGCGTCTCCCACGGGGCCCTCAACGCGTTGTGTCTGCCGCCGGCGCTCCGCTTCAACGCCGAGACCGCTCCGGTCGCTGTCGCCCGGTTTGCCCAGGCAATCGGTGCGAATGACCCGGCCGCGCGTGTGGAGGAGCTCGCAAGGCTCGCCGGCTTCGAGCGCCTGCGCGACCTCGGCGTGCCGGAGTCGGAGCTCGAGGAGATCGCCGAGGCGGTGATCGTGCGCGCCGGCGCTCGCTCAAATCCTCGTCCGGCGACGGCCGCCGAGGTGGCCGAGCTCCTCCGCTCGATCTGGTGAGTTGCGCTCGCTCAGCGATAGCGCTCTCCTTCGTCACGACGGTAGGCCCAGGCCGCGAGCGCGAAGAGGGCGCCCGTGTAGAGCGCGAGCACTAGCCAGGCTTCCCTTTGAATAGGGTCGCCGCGGGCGATCCCCACAAGCGTGTCCGCCAGCGCTCGAGTCGGGAGGTATGGAGACAGTTGCTGGACGGCGTCCGGAAGCTCATCCGGTGTCGTCCACAGGCCGCCGCAGTAGGAGAGCGTGAGATAGACCACGTTCGCGATTGGGAGCGCGGCCCGTGGCGGCGCGAGGTAGCCGAGGGCGATTCCGAAGAGCGCGAACGGAATCGAGCCGAGCAGAAGCGCCACCGCGAGCTGTCCCCATTGCGGTGCTCGCAGATCCGCCGAGGTGGTGAGGACGGCCGCGACGAGGACGAGAGCCGCCGCCGCGGCAGCGAAGACGAGCGCGGAGATGATGCGCCCGCCGAAGCGTTGCGTGGGCGAGACGGGCAGCGTGCGCACGTACCGCTCCCACGGTGTCGCGCGTTCCGTCGCGATCCCGACGCCGAACTGGAAAAACGCGACGCCGAGAACCGCGAAGCCGGCGAAGACGACCATCAGCGTCGTCGCATCGTCGTCCGAACCCGGCGCCGCGAAGAAGAGGAAGAACATCGTCGGGAAGCCGAGCGTCGGCACGACATACCCAGGCATGCGCATCAACTCGCGGAGCGACGCTCTGGCATGAAGGCCCGCAACTCTCATCGATCCGCCGGTCTCACGATCCTCCGGGGAGGAGCCGGAGCGCTTCCTCGAGCGGGAGCGGCCGGACATCCAGATCTTGCAGTCGCGCGCCGGTGTGCACGAGTTGTCGGACGACCTCCTCCGGATGCGATGCGTGAATGACCACGCGATCGCCGTCCTCGCTGACGTCTCCCGCCAGGTTGGAGGGCAGTGGCTCGCGCCGAAAGCTGATCCGGCCCGCACCTGCGCGAGCTCGGATCTCGTCGACGGATCCCGCGGCGGCGACACGACCCCGATCGATGACGACGACCTTCGTTGCGAGCGCCTCCGCCTCTTCGAGGTAGTGGGTCGTCAGGAGCACGGTCCCACCCGAAGAGACGAACAGGCGAAGCTCCTGCCACACCGCGCCTCGAGCTTCGACGTCGAGCCCCGTCGTCGGCTCGTCGAGAACCACGAGCTCGGGAGCTCCGGCGAACGCCAGCGCTACGGCTAGGCGTCGCCGCTCGCCGCCGGAGAGACCCCCGGTCTGCCGCCGTCCGAGAGCTCCGAGCTCGAATCGACCGAGGAGCGACTCTGTGCTCGGCGGCTCGGCGTAATGAGCGCGGACGAGGTCGACGACCTCGTCCACCCGGAGCGTCCCCGGAAACGCCATCTCCTGAGGTGTCGTTCCCAGCCGCCGGCGCGTCGCCGGTCTCGTGGGGTCGTGGCCGAACAGCTGCGCGGTACCCCGGTCCGGCCGGCGCAGGCCGAGGAGGAGCGAGAGCGACGTGGTCTTCCCCGCCCCGTTGGGGCCCAGGAGCGCCACGATCTCGCCGTGCGGGATCTCGTAGGAGACGTCGTCGAGAGCGCAGACCTGCCCGAACGACTTCGAGACTCCCTCGAGCCGGGCGACGGCGGTCATCCGGGCCGCATCTCGGCGCGGACCGGGCTGAGCGAGCCCGCCACGAGCAGGTTGTAGGCGACATGCGCCCCGATCGGGCGCCCAGAGTCCCCCGGTCAACAGGTAGAGGCCGCCGAAGGTCGCTCCCGCCACGAGGTGGCTGCGGCGGCCGTGGCTGTGCGCGAGCGCGAACGCCGCGGTCGCGGCCGCGAAGGCGACGCCCAGCGGCACCCTCAGCGCCAACCCGCCGAGGAGCAGCCAGCGCCAGAGGATCTCCTCGACGATCGCCCAGCCGACGAGGAACGTCGTCTTGATCAGCCCGATCGCACGAATCGGGACGGGACGGCGGTGCGCGGAGATGGAGTAGAGCGCCAGTCCGCCGGCGAGTCCCACCGTGAGAGCGAGCGGCGCCGGAACGTGGAGATCCGTCGGCGCCGGGATGTCGAGGGCGAGCGGGAGGACGGTCGCCAGCAGCGCGCCGAGGCCGATTCGCGACCACAGGCCTGCCGGAGTCACGCCGGAGCCTCGGAACCGACGGCGAGCAGATAGAGCGTGGACTCGTCCACGCCGTTCAGGCCGAGGATCTCGTCGACGACGCCGTCGTAGTAGCCGCCGATCGGCAGCGCCGCGAGACCGAGCGCAGCCGCCGTGAGCAGGGCGTTCTGCATCGCGTGACCCGCCTCGAGCAGGGTGAACCGATAGCCGCGCTGTCCGTACTTGAAGCGCGAGCGCCAGAACATGCCCGTGATCGCGAGCACGGCGGGAGCGCTCGCAAGGGTCGAGTCGACGAGCGCGCTCGACAGGCGTTCGGCATCGACCGCGAGGAGCTCGAGGCTGTGCCCGAAGGGATCGAAGTGATGAATCCCCGCTGGAACGCCCTCGATCCGGTTCGCGACGACGTACACCTCGAGCGGGTAGAGGGCGCCGCCCGAGGGAATCGTGCGTCGGCCGTCCTCGCGACGCCCGTTGAGCGCCCACACGAGGGTCGCGAGCTCCGCGAGTGCGAGCCGGGAATCGACTGACGGAGCACGGGAGCAGCGGCTCTCGATGGCGTGGCCGAGTTGCACGGGTGGCCAGGCCGGGGCAGGGAGCGGAAGGTGTGGGCGCTGGGGATGCCGCCGCCCGGCTCGGGAAACCGAGAGCTGAAGCTCGGGGGCGGCTTCGAGCAGGCGGATCCCGCGAGCACCGGCTCCGGCAGACGAGGGATAGAGCTTCGCGGCTTCGTTGTACGTCTCGGCCGGGTCGTCGATCGCAACTCCGTCGCCGTACACGACCGAAGCGAGCTGGACGGTAGGGGCTCGGGAGCTCACGGAAAGGGATGCGGTAGAGGGTTCAGATCGTGCAGGAGGGAGCTCGGCTGCGTCAACGTGTCTCTTTTGGACAGGTGGTGCATCCGTTCGGCGCCGAGGAACCGGGCAACGTGCGGCACGTCCAGGGAGCAAAGGCCGGGAGCGACAACCTTGCTCACGCGCAGGCCGGTGTGCCGGACGTCGGGGGCGGTCACATCGACGGCGTAGGCTCGTGAGCCCGCAACGGCGGTGCGCCCCACCAGCGTCGCCACGCGCTCCTCTTCCGACTCGAGTCCGAGGCTCGCGACCTCCGACGACGCGCGCTTGGGGCCGGTGGTCAGAAAGCCGGTGTTGGCTGCTGGGCCGTCATCGGCGTAGAAGCGAATGTGATCCTCCAGCGTCAGAACGTCGGCCGCGTCGATCGCGAAGGTGCGATCCGGATCGACGAGCGCGAGCTTTCGCGCGGCCGAGCGGGTCGCGAACGCCTCCGCGAGCGCCTTGAACCACGCCTGCTCGAGAGTCGCGGCCGCGGCTGCTCCCACGCCGAGCGCAGCGCCCGACCCCGGCGCGCGCACGACGCCGAGCACGATGGGGAGGTCGTGGAACCCGGACAGGTCGACGGCGTCGTACTCGAGCCCGGTGGGTGCGAAGTAACGCTCAGCCAGCGCCCGCAGGCGAGGGTCGTCGTCCCAGTCGAGCACGGGAGGTGAGATCCGGTTCGCCCAGACGAGCATGAACGCGTCCCGCTCGAGCAACTCGAGCAGGCCGCGCGCGGTTGCCTCGAGCTCCGAGTCCGCGCAGGCCAGCCCGCTGCTCGTCGCGTAGCCGATTCTCGGCTCGCCGGGTAGGACGGCGTCCGCGAGGAAGACGAGCTCGACGGGCAGCCATGCCGTCTCGCCGGACGCGAGGTCGACTCCGTCCACCCAGCGCACCCTGGTATCGCGCTCGAACGGCACGAAAGGGAAGCCCGGTCGGGCGTACTGCTCCGGGCTGAAGAGCCCAAACGAAGCCGGTTCCACGGCAGTCGCGCCTAGCTCGTCGGCGGTCGCCAGACGAAAGCGGTCGTGTGGCAGATAGCTGCCGCTGTAGCGCTCGACGCTCTCGCCGATCGCCGCGGCCGCCGCCTCGCGGCGCGAGCGCCCCGTCCCATTGGCGGAGACGACGTGATCGAGCGAGCAGCCGATCACGTCGTCACCGGCGGCGAGTGCGGACGAGACTCGGAACAAGGGAGGCTCGTCGGTGCCGGCGAGGGTCTCGTCGAGCCGGCAGATCACGCCGACGTGACGCGAGACGAGGGGCCGCAGCCGCTCAGGGATCGCTTCGAGGAGCGAGCTCAACGCACCACCCGCTCGGTCTCGTGCCAGGGAAGCGGCGAGGCGATGCGGCTCGTGTGCGAGCAGGCGGGACAGCGAGGGACGCGCAGGAGCAGCTGACGCTCGATCGTCAGCGCGCCACTCGTCTCGATCGTGGTCACGGAGCCAGGAAGTCCGGGGTCGCGGACGGCGAGCCAGCGAACGACCACGTGAGCGGTCGCGGCGAGAACGAGCGCTTCGAGCACAGCCGGGAGGAGGCACGTTCGACGGCTCGGTCGCAGCTCGGCGAGCTCCGCGGCGCAGCCGCTCGTCGAGTGCCGCCGCAGCACGAGGCATTCGTGGCAGGCGGTCTCGCGTGGGATCACGAGCGGGCCGACCGTCGCGGTCGCCCCGTCGTAGTCGCCCGCCGGAAGCCACGCGATGTCCTCGTCGAGCGCGCGCCGATTCCAGGTGTCGAATGAATCCTCCTCGGAGGGTGTCGTCGCGAGTACGACGGTGAGATCCACCGACTCTCGCCACGGCCGTCGCACCGTTCCGATCCCTGCCGCGTGCAGGAGCCGCGCAAGCGCGTCCGCCGGTGCGAGGGGGCCGACGATCGCGACTTCGGAAGAAGCGAGGCGCGACGCGATGCTCGAGACGGGGACGGATGCGACCTCCGCCAGAGCCTCGGCGTCGGGCCGCCGGCTCTCGGCGGGGCCGTCGACCAGGAGCCGATGCTCGGCCAGGAGGTCGAGCGCCCCCGTCACGGCGGCCTCGACCGGGCGACCGACGAGCTCGACCAACTCGTCGGTCGTCCGGCTGCCGTCAAGAAGGGGCAGAAGCCGGGGCAGGAGCACCCGAGCTGCCGCGCCGGTGAACCGAACGACGGTTCCGGCGTGCTCGAGCAGCACCGCATCCTCGAGCGTTGCGAGCCGGTACCACGGTTTCAGGAGCGGCCGCTCCGGGACGGCGAGGGCGACCATCGATCAGGGGCAGAACGCCACGCAGGCGCAGCAGGAGCAGCTGCAGCAGCTGATGTCGATGTTGAGCGCGAGAAACGCGTTGCCCGCGCCTCTGGTCTCCGCGGTGAGCTCGAGCAGCTCTGCGGTCAGTCGGTTGAACATGTGCTCGTCCTTTCTCATCGGGGCTAGCCTGGTCTGGGGCTGCCTGGTCGGGGCTTGCCTAGTCGGGGCTTGCGGAGCGCCGTCTGCGGGAGGCCGGTCTCTTCGAGCATGCCGATGGGGACGGGTCGATTCGTCGCAGCTTTGCAACAGATCTGTGTCGAATCTGCGTACGTCCGAATAAGCGGTGCTAATGAGTCGAATTACGTCGGCTGGTATCCTCGACGCCGTGACCGCGCCGGCCGGCTTCGACGTGCTCGTGATCGGGAGCGGCGCTTCCGGGCTCGCCGCTGCCGTCTCCGCCGAGCGGGCGGGCGCCCGGACGGCGCTCGCCACGAAGGGCTCGATCCAGGCCTGCAACTCGGCGAAGGCGCAGGGCGGGATCCAGGCGTCGTTCGGCGACGACGACTCGCCCGAGCAGCACGCGGCGGACGTCTGGAAGAGCTCGCACGAGACCGCCGACATGCGGCTCGTCGAGGCGCTGACCGGCGACGCCCAGAGCGCGATCCACTGGGTCGAAGAGCTCGGCGTCGAGTTCACCCGCCAGAACGGCGGCTATCGGCTCGCCCGCTGCGGCGGCGCCTCCGCGAAGCGCCTGCTCCAGGTCGGCGACCGCACCGGCCACGCGATCACGAAGGCGCTCCGCGAGGCCTTCGAGGCCGGCGATGGCACGCTCTTCGCCAACAGCCCGCTGCAGAGCCTCGAGCCCGCCGAGAACGGCTGGCGCGCCCGCTGCGGCGAGCACGAGCTCGACGCGACGACCGTCGTGCTCGCGGCCGGCGGCCGCTGCTTCAAGGTCGCCGAGGAGCGCGGTGAGCTCTCGACGAACCACCCGAACGCGACCGGCGAGGTGACGCAGATCGCCCTCGCCCTCGGCGCGGGAGCGCGCGATCTCGACGAGCTCCAGTACCACCCGAACGGCGGCGCATGGCCGGAGACGATGCAGGGCTACTCGATCCCGGAGACGACGCGCGCCTACGGCGCCGTCCTCCTGAACGCCGACGGCGAGGAGTTCACCGACTCGCTCGGCCCGCGTGACGTCGTCAGCCAGGCGATCTTCGACGAGGTCGCGAAGGGCAAGGGCGTCGAGACGGAGGACGGCCGCCCGGCGGTGTATCTCGACACCACGCGGATCGCGCAGGACGACGCGGAGATCTCGCTGCCGTACATGCTGCGGCGTTACCGTGGCGCCGGGATCGACCCGCTCGAGGAGCGGATCCTCACCTATCCGGTGCTCCACTACCAGAACGGCGGCCTCGTGATCGACACCGACGCGGAGACGACACTGGACGGGCTCTACGCCTGCGGCGAGATCGCGGGAGGGACGCACGGCCGCAACCGGATGATGGGAAACTCGCTGCTCGAGTGCTGCGTCTTCGGGCGCCGCGCCGGCCGGGCGGCAGCAGAGAAGTGCGAGCGCATGACGACGGTCACGACGACGGATCTCCAGCAGTCCGTCGAGGACGCGGCCGCGCATCTCTACGTCTGGGCGCTGAAGGACATCCCACAGGACCTCCGCGACGCGCTCGCCGCGGCGACCCTGCGAGAGACCTCCGTCACCGGCCAGCGCGTCCTCCAGACGATCAACCGGAACGTCTCGATCGCCGACGCCGAGGAGAACCTCGTCTGCCAGGACACCGGGATCGCCGTCTACACCTGCCGGGTCGGCGAGCACTTCCCGCTTCACCCGGCCAGGATCTACGAGGCGCTGCGCGACGGCACCGGCCGTGCGACCGTCGAGCACCCGCTCCGCTCGAACGCCGTGCACACGATCACGCGCGAGCACACCGGCCCGAACATCGGCCACCGGCTCCCGATCGTGCACTGGGAGTTCATCGCCGACTGGGACGGGCTCGACGTCAAGTGCGTCCCCAAGGGCTCCGGCTCGGAGAACATGAGCTTCCTCAAGATGTGCGTGCCCGCGGACGGCGTGAAGGGGATCAAGCAGTTCGTGCTCGAGTCGATCGTCGGCGCGGGCGGCAAGCCGTGCCCGCCCGGGATCGTCGGGGTCGGGATCGGCGGCACCGCCGACTACGCGATGTACCTCGCCAAGGAGGCGATCACGCGGCCGGTCGGGACGCGCAACCCGGATCCGCTCGTCGCCGAGCTGGAGGACGAGCTCTACGGGCTCCTGAACGAGACCGGGATCGGGCCGATGGGGCTCGGCGGCGACGTGACCGTGCTCCAGTGCCACATCGAGCACGCGGACACGCACATGACCCTGAACCCGGTCGCAGTCAACTACCAGTGCTGGGCGGCGCGACGTGCGTCCGTCCACGTCGGCGCCGACGGCTCGGTCGAGTTCGACCGCGAATTCTAGGGATGGCCGGCCACACCGTCACCTTCCCGATCACCGACCCGCAGGAGATCCTGAAGCTGCGCGCGGGCGACGAGGTCACCGTCCAGGGCCACATCATCGGGATCCGCGACCGAACCCAGATCCGGATCTTCGACGAGGGCGTCGAGCCGCCGCTCGATCTTTCCGGCGCGTTCCTCCTCCACACCGCGCCGAACGTCCGGAAGCTCGAGAGCGGCCGCTACGAGAAGATCTGCATCGGGACGACGACGAGCGCTCGGATGGTGCGCTTCACGGAGCCGCTCGGCCGGCGCTACGGCGTCCGCGCGATCTGCGGGAAGGGCGGCTTTCCCGACGAGGCGATCGCGCCGATGCACGAGCTCGGGATGGTCTATTTCGCGATCGTCGGCGGCGCCGCTGCGCTCGAGACGACGCAGATCGAGGAGATCGAGGACGTGCTGTGGGAGGACCTGATGCCGGAGTGCCTCTGGAAGTTCCGCGTCAAGGACTTCGGCCCGCTCACGGTCGGGATCGACGCTCACGGCAACTCGCTCTACCACGACGTCCAGACCGCGGCCCAGGAGAAGCTGAAGGAGCTCTATGCGCGACTTTGACCTCGGGCTCCCGCAGCGCCGGAGCGGGCTGACGCACGTGATCGACAAGGGTCTCGGCCCCCGCGGGTGGGAGGACGTGCTGGAGGTGGCGGGCGACCTGATCGACGTCGTCAAGCTCGGCTGGGGAACGGCGTACGTCACGGCAAACCTGCGCAGGAAGCTGGACGTGCTGAAGGAGAAGCCCGTCGTGCTCGGCGGCACCTTCTTCGAGGTCGTCTACGTCAAGGACCGGCTCGACGACTACAAGCGCTGGCTCGGCGAGCTCGGCCTGACCCACGTCGAGATCTCGGACGGCACCATCGAGATCCCGCGCGAGCGCAAGCTCGAGCTCGTCGCCGACTTCGCCCGCGACTTCACCGTCCTCTCGGAGGTCGGCTCGAAGGACTCGTCGGTCGAGTACAGCGCCGCCGAGTGGACCGGCTGGCTCCGGGAGGAGCTGGCCGCGGGCGCGTGGAAGGTGATCACCGAGGCGCGCGAGGGCGGCACGGCCGGGATCTTCGACTCCGGCGGCGGGATGCGGACGGAGCTGATCGGCGAGATCGCCGCCGCGGTCGGCACCGAGAACGTGATCTTCGAGGCGCCGTCGAAGGCAGCGCAAGCCTGGTTCGTGAAGCAGTTCGGACCCGAGGTCAACCTCGGCAACATCCCGCCCGAGGAAGTGATCCCACTCGAGACGCTGCGACTCGGCCTGCGCGGCGACACGCTCGCGGAGATCCTGCTCGCAGACGTGCCGGCGGACTCGACCTAGCCCGACGCGGCGAGGGCGGAGACGCCCTGCTCGGTCAGCGTGACGCCGTCGCGTCCCGCGGTGACGAGTCCCGCGGTGACTGCGTCGTCCCAGACGGCCAGGCGCGGGCAGTTGCTTCTCCACGCTTCGAGAACGTCCTCGTAGGTGCGCGGGCGAGCCGTCACCCACGTCAGGAGCTCGCGCGTCGAGGCGCTGACCACCGTGACCTCCATGCCCCAAAGCTTACGCTCTGGCCGTGCGCTCGACGACCTGGGCCGACGTACGTGTTCGACGACTCGGGCGGCACCGGCTCGTCAAGCCGGCACCGCGGACGCAGCTCGTCGAGGTCGTCCGCGAGGTCGGCGGAATCCACGCCCAGGTGATGTCGGCTGCCGAGCTTGCGCTGTCGGTTCGGGTGCGCGGGTTGACGCAGGAGCACGTCGCCCGAGCGCTGTGGGAGGAGCGCACGCTCGTGAAGACGTGGACACTCCGCGGCACGCTCCACCTCCATGCGGCGGACGAGCTCGGGCTCTGGCTGGCAGCGCGTCGCGCCGTCGTCGGGGACTGGTACTTCGCGAACGAGGTGCGCCCGAAGGAGGCGAGGCAGATCCTGGCCACGCTCGCCGGATGTGCTCGACGGCCGCTGCCTGACGCGCGACGAGCTCGTCGAGGCGGCGACGCCGCACGTGAGCGGCTGGGCGCGCGAGCACATCGGCTCCGGTTGGGGAACGGTGCTCGGACCGGCGGCGCTGAACGGCGTCCTCGTCCACGGGCCTCCACAGGGGACGCGCGTCACGTTCGTCCGGCCCGACCAGTGGTTCGGAGCGCAGCAGGAGTGGGAGCCGCGGGCCGCGCTCGTCGAGATCCTGCGCCGCTATCTCCGCGCCTTCGGGCCTGCGACCCACAACCACTTCGCAGACTGGGTGGCGGGCTCGCACCTCAAGGCGAAGGACGCGAAGGCGCTGCTCGATTCGATCGCCGGCGAGCTCGTCGAGGTCGAGATCGAGGGGAAGCAGCGCCTGGCTGCTCGCGGACGACCGAAGCCGCTCGACGCCGGCCGAAGGCGTTCGTCTGATCCCCGAGTACGACGCCTACGTGATGGGCTTCCGCGAGCGCGAGCACCTCTTTCCGCCCGAGGCAGTGGCGCGGACGAAGGCGCACGGGAAAGGACGGCTCGAAGGGCCGGGCGCGCTCTCGTGGCTCCTCGTCGACGGCGCGGATCGCCGGCACCTGGTCGCGCAGACGCACCGCGAAAGCCGTCGAGCTCCGCGTCGAGCCGTTCGGGAAGCTGACGAAGGAACAGCGGCAGCGGCTCGAGGAGGAGTCGAATCGGGTGGGCGCGTTCTACGGCGTCGAGCCGAGGCTGATCCTGACTTGATGGCTCGGCGCGCACCAGCGGCCCGGTCGCCGACCTCCGAATCAGATCCTCCAGCGTCTCCCGATCGAGATCGACGAGCGCCTTGAAGCGGACGCAGCTCTTGCCGATGTCGGCTTTCGGCAGCCGCTCGCGGTAGTCGTCCAGGATCGAGCGTCCGTCGCTCGTGGGGCACGCGTAGAGCGAGATGTAGCGCTTGTGGCTCGCGAGCCCAGGATCGGCGCGTCCCCTTCTCGGCCCGACGCGTAGACGTAGTGGTAGCTGCCGTAGCCGAGCATCCCGTACTGCAGGTGCGGGGTCAGCTCGGGAGCCGTCTCGCGGATCAACTCGTGGAGCTCGCGAATCTGGCTCCGCCTCGGCTCGTCGAGCTGCTCGATGTACTCGTCGGGGGTCATGGTGCTGTTGACGCGCAGTGGCGCTCGACTAGATTCTCGTGGATGCCACGACTGAACGCGATCGGGATCGTCACCTCGGACATGGGCAGGTCGATCGAGTTCTACCGCGTGCTCGGGCTCGACGTCCCCGACACGCCGGACGAGGGTCATGTCGACGCGTTCCTGCCGAACGGCGTCCGGTTCATGCTCGACTCCGAAGACGTGATCCGCAGCTTCCGGCCCGACTGGACACGGCAAGCCGGCAACCAGGTCGCGCTTGCGTTCGAGTGCGAGAGCGCCGCCGAGGTCGACGAGGTCTACGCACAGGTCGTCGCAGCCGGATTCGGCGGCGAGAAGGAACCGTGGGACGCCGTCTGGGGCCAGCGCTACGCGCAGCTCCTCGATCCGGACGGCGTCCCGGTCGATCTGTACGCGGCGCTCTAGAGCGCTAGACGCGAATCCGGCTTTTCATCCCGCGGTCGGCTCGCCCTCGATCAGCTCCTTGAACGCGGGCTCGCCGCGGATCGGATCGAGGTCGGAATCGTCCTTCGCGTACGCGCGGGATCGCTCCGACAGCTCGACTGCGCGCCGAAGGTGCTCGACCGCGTCCGACGTCCGGCCGGCCATGCTCTCGCAGCAGGCGAGGTTGTAGAAGAGCAAGCCGTACTGCGGGTTCGCCGCGACCACCTCGCGGAGGCGATCCGCGATCTCGGCGTACTCGCCCGCCTCGTAGAGCGGCCTGAGCGGGGCCCAGAGCTCCCACCCGTCGGGTTCGTACGCCTTCCCGGGAGCTCCGCCAAGCGCCAACAGCGTCGTTCCGGCCTCCTCGGCGAATGCCGTCCGCTTCACGGCCGGGCGGACGAAGACGAGCGTGCCGGCCGGCGCATCCACCCGCTCCCCGTCGAGCTCGAAGGTCGCGCGCCCCGTGGTGACGAGATAGAGCTCCTCGTGCTCGTCGTCCGACTCGTCGTGCTCGTTGATGATCCGGTCGCCCGCGTCCCGCGCGGTCCACGCGTTGACGCCGAAGGAGGTGATCCCGAAGTAGTGCCGGATCGGTCGCCAGGGCTGGCGCCCGTCGCTGATCTCGTCGATCTCGTCGAGCCGTGCGACCTCGAAGGCGGCCATGAGTCTCCTTTGCGCGTCTGGCAGTCCTAGGATTCGGCGATCATGCCTAGCCGCAATGCCGCCTGCAGCTGTGGTCAGTTTCGCCTGACGGCTGACGGAGAGCCGGTTCGGATCTCGATGTGCCACTGCCTTGCCTGCCAGCGGCGGACGGGCAGCGCCTTCGGGATCCAGGCGCGGTTTCCGGCCACGCACGTCCGGATCGAGGGTCGTTCCAGCGAGTTCGTCCGCACCTCGGACGAAGGCGCTGAGGCTCGCACCTTTCATTTCTGTCCCGACTGCGGGGCAACGGTCTTCTATACGACCTCGTCCTCGCCCGATCTGATCGCCGTTCCCATCGGAGCCTTCGCCGATCCGACCTTCCCGGCGCCGACCGTCTCGGTCTGGGAGGAACGTCGGCATCCGTGGTTGGCTCTGCCGGCGATGGAGCATTACGACTGACGTGGCGAACCGCGACACCGAGAAGTGAGCCCATGCGCATCGTGATCATCGAGTTCATGAGCCTCGACGGCGTCGTGCAGGCGCCGGGCGGGGCCGACGAGGACACCGACGGCGGGTTCGCTCACGGCGGCTGGTCGCAGCCGTTCTTCGACGAGGTCGTGGGCGGCGGCTTCGACGGCGCGCTGAACGAGGCGGAGGCGTTGCTCTACGGGCGTCGGACGTGGCAGACCATGGCCGCGGCGTGGCCCGGTCGAGCGGGGGATCCGTTCGCCGACCGGATGAACGCGATCGCGAAGTACGTCGTGTCGTCGACCTTGGCCGACGACGAGCTGACCTGGAACAACACGACGCGCATCCCCGGTGACGACGCTCTCGCGCGGATCCGCGAGCTGCGCGAGCAGGAAGGCGGCAACCTGCTCGTCATGGGCAGCCCCACCCTCGCCCGTACGCTTCTCCGCGAGAACCTCGTCGACGAGCTCAGGCTGCTGCTGATGCCGGTGATCCTCGGCGGCGGCAAGTCGATCTTCCCCGACGACGGGTCGCTGCGCACGCTCGAGCTGGTCTCCACGACCACGAGCGGCACGGGCGTGCACGTGACGACCTACCGTCCGGCCGCCGACGCGTCGACCTAGAAGTCGATCCGCATCACGACCCGGCGGAGGGTCGGATGGCTGATCTCGGTGAACCCTGCCGCCGCGAAGACGCTCCGGCTGCCGACGTGGAGCTCGACGGGCATGATCTCCTGCCCGGGCTCCACGACCATCGGATAGCCCTCCAGCGCCCGGGCGCCGCGCGCGCGGGCGAAGTCGACGGCGGCGCGGGCGAGCTCACGACTGATCCCGCGCCGGCGGAAGCCCGTGCGCGTGACGAAGCAGGTCACGGCCCAGACGCTGTCGTCGGCCTTGTCCTCCTCGCGGCCCTCCCAGGGGACGCGGGTCTTGAGCAGCAGACGTGGGTAGGCCGTGCGGGGCTCGACCGCGCACCAGCCGACGGGCTCGCCGTCGAGATAGGCGACGAGGCCGCTCGTCGTGCCCGACTCCGGGTGACCGCATTCGGTCTGCGTGCGGAGCCGAAAGGCCAGCTCCTCGCCACCAACCGACGCCCAAGACTCGCGCGGCGCCATCTTGTAGCGCTGGCACTGACACCGGTGCGGGTCGCCGCGCAGGCCGAGCACGGCCTGCAGATCCTCCCAGCTCGCCTCGTTCGCCGGCACGGTCGTGATCCGCGGCGTGGTCAAGGCGGGCCGCCGAAGCCGAGCTCGTAGTCGCTGACGCGGATGCGCGCGAAGAGTTCGAGGGCCACCGCGCCACCGTATCGGGGTACCGCGATACTTGGCGAGGAATGCCGTTGACCCTCGCCCAGGCCCAGGCTCTGATCGCAGCCGCGAATGACCACGCAGCCGCCAACGGCTGGAAGATCGCCGTCGCAGTCGTCGACGAAGGCGGGCACCTCGTGGCGCTCGGCCGGATGGACGGTGCGTTCCCCCTCTCCGCGCAGATCGCCGAGGCGAAGGCGGTCGGCACGGCGCTGTGGCACCGCGACGGCGAGCAGCTCGCCGCCAGCCGCGCGGCTCACGAGGGCTTCTTCGATGCGGTCGGCAGGCTCGTCCGGCTACCGCTCATCCCGGGCCCGGGCTCGATCGTGATCCGGAGCGGCGAGGTCGTGCTGGGTGCAGCCGGCGCGAGTGGCGCGAGCGGCGACGACGACCGCACCTGTGTCGAGGCGGGCCTGCGCGCCGTCTTTCTCAGGCTGAGACCACGAGTGTGGCAAGCTCGGTCGATGGTTTCTGAGTCGGAGTTCGCTGACCCGATCAATCAAAGCCGAACAGTGGCGGGAGGATGACCACGACCGTGGCGGCCCACAGGGCGAAGACGGGGAGGTAGGTGGTCTGCCAGCGCTCGAGCCGGTGGAGGCTGCTGTGGCGCATCAGGAATCGGGCGGAGAGCCAGGCGGCCCCCGCCAGGTTCACGAGGAGGACGAGATTGAGGCCGAGCGCCGCCGTTCGGTTCGGGCTGAACCCGAGCTCGCCGATCCGAGCGACCATCGTGCCGAGCACCATCAGGTCGAGCACGAGGGCGCTGACGACGGCCACCAGCTGGATCCCGTCCATCCACTCCGGCGACGTGGACGGATCTCGTGCGGACATCCCGTACAGGACGAGCGCGAGGACGACGACGAGCAGCGCATCGAGGACGCTGACGAGATCGCGATCGAACGCGCCGCCGAGCCCCGTCACGGCGTAGACGACGGCGACGCCCGCCAACATCACCGCGAAGAGCGGCGTGAACAGCATCGTCAGCACCGGCGCCATGTTCTCCACGACCCGTTGCTTCGACTCGACGAGCCACGCGGCCACGATCACCGCACCTGCCGCGCCTGACGGCAGCACCCACTCGGCGATCCGCTCGACGTCGACCCCCGTGGGCTCGAGGACCGCAGCGGTCAGACCCATGAGTACGCCACCCCCGAGCGCGATCAGCACGTAGTAGATGAACCATTCGCCCGTGAAGCGGACGAAGTCCATGCGCCGCTCGTGCGAGCGGCTCGTGCCGCCCATGTACGGGATCGCGACGGCGAACCACAGCACGACGGGCAGATGGAGCGCGACGAGGATCTCGGTGGCCGAGTCAGCGTCGTACGGGTAGAGATTGATCAGGAGCCCCGCCAGGACGAACGGCGCCGCCGTCAGCGCCCACCCCCGCGCGTCGAGCCCGCGCCGGTGTGCGAAGTACCCGGCGAGGAACGGCAGGACGAAGAGGCCGGCGTTCCGCACCAGCCACGTGGGCTCCTCACTGGGCGCTTCGGCGGCCAGGCGCGCAAACTGGACGACGACGGCCGCGGCCACGGCGAAGACGAGCGTCTCGACCCAGCCGCTCGCCGAGCGCACCGGCTCTTCGTCGCCTCCGACGAGGAGCTGTTTCCACAGTCGGCCGCTGTGCTCGCGCGCGAACTCCCGGGACAGGCCGTCGACGTCTCCCAGCCGTTTCACGGCGATCAGGAACCCTTCGTCGGCCGTGAGGCCGGCCGCGTTCAGCTCGGCGATCTGGTGGCGAAGATGATCCTCCAGCTCGTCGACGTCGTGGCCGTTGAGGCCCGGCGCGTTCTCGACATAGGCCCGCCACTCCGCGATCTGCGACTCCAGAGCTGTCATGGCTAGGCCTCGCCGGCGGCCGTAAGAACCGCACCTGGCCAGACGTCGTTCAGCGCCCGGGTGACGGCGAGCCATTGGCGCTGTTGCTCCGCAAGTGCGGCCCGTCCCTCGTCGGTGAGCGCGTAGTACTTGCGGCGGCGTACTTCCGGCGGCGTTCGCCACTCCGTCGTCACGTACCCGAGCCGACTGAGCCGATGGAGCAGCGGATAGAGCATCCCGTCCGTCCACTCGAGGTCTCCCGCGGAGAGCGCGCGGACCCGCTTCAGGATCGCGTACCCGTAGCTCTCGCCTTCCGACAGGATCGCTAGCACGAGCGGCGTCGCGGAGGCCGCGATCAGATCCTTGTCGATGTGCACCGACGGCTCCTATGGCTCGTTGTGCTATGCATAGATCTGCAAGGTATCATAGCCTGCTAGGAAAGGAGATAGATGAAGACGTACTTCGTCATCCTTGCCGCGGCGCTCCCCGTCGTCGCACTCGGCGTCACCGCCGCCATGCACGGGGAAGCCGACGATGCACCGGGCCTCGCGCTCATCGGCATCCTGCTCATCGTCGGCACGCTCGCGGTGGCGGTGAGAGTCGCCCAGCGCAGGGGGGTCTAGCGCTTAATTCCTTCTGATTCTTAGCTGTGCGCGTCGTCCTCGAGGCGTTGAGCCACGCTTCGGAGCACCTTCAACGCGATCCGTGGCGTCGTCTCGACAACCTGTCGAAAATCGCGGTCGCTGATCACGAGGAGCCGTATGGGCGAGGTGGCGGTCACCGTCGCAGTACGCGGTTTGAACCGGAGGATCGCCATCTCGCCGAACCAGCCGCCGGGCCCAAGTTCGCCCAGCTTCTTGCCGCCCCGGCTGACGTGGACCGCGCCCTCGACGAGGATGAAGAACTCCCGACCGGGACGGCCTTCCTCGGTCAGCCTGTCGCCCTCCGGCGCCTCTCGCTCGTCCGCACTGAGCGCGACTTCGGTGAGTTCCGCCTTCGAGCATTCCGCGAACAGCGGAATCCGCCTCAAGAGCTCGATCTTCTCCTTGTTGCTGAGAGGCACGCAACGATCCTAAGGGTCGGTAGCGCGTGGCCACGAGCGCCGACGGACGGGGCATTCGGGAATGTCCCCGAAATGCCCCTCTGCCAGACTTCGCCGATGCCCTCCGACCACGTCTCTGATCCGCCAGCAGGACGAACCCACCCCGTAGGCACTCTCGCCCGTGTCGGCGCCGCCGCGATCGCGGTCGGGGTCTGCGCATGCGTGGCGGTGGCAATTGCGTATCCGGCGCTCCCTGCGATGCTCCCGGTATCCCGGTGGCAGCTGGAGCCGAAGTCACCCGTGATCGCATTACGGGTACCGCTGATCAACCTGGCGATGATCGGATTCGCCCTCGTCGCGTGGCGCGCCCTGGCCCGCTCCGAGCCACATGTCGCCCGACGGCTCGGCCCTCTCCTCATGGCGACCGCCGTCGCCAAGGCCGTGATCGAGGCTGTCGAACTCCTAGCTCAGCCGACACCGTCCCCGCTGCTATTCCCCACATTGCTGGCATGCCTAGGCCTCGGACTGAGCGCGTGCATCGTTACGGGACGTGCCCTCGCACCTGGGCGGTGGCGATCCATCACCGTGACCTCCGGCGAAAAGAAGACGGCCCTCGGTCTCACTGCGAGCATCGTTCTACTCGAAGTACCGCTCGTCGCTTAGCCGCGACCCCAAAGCGCGGCGACCCTCGCTTGGGCCAGCCGTTCGGGAATGACGCCTGGCAGAGATACCCGTTCGTGACTCTTCGTCTACATCAGTTGATCTTGGGGGCTTCGATGCCAGGGAAGGCCTTGGACGTAGTTGAACGGTTGGGAGTTCGAGGCACGGCCTGATGCCAATCGGTCTGGTAGTTCCGGTCGTCTTGGTGGGCTGGGCAAGCGCCTGCGCGCTCACCTCCTCGCGACGGCTGGGCCGGGTCGCGCGAGTCCCGGCGTTGGTGCTCAACGAGCTGCCGTTCCTCGCCGGATACCTGCTGATCGCATCAACTGTCCTTGCACTGGCACAAGGCGATCTGGAGTCCGTAGCCGGCGCGGTCGTCGGCGTGGTGGTGCTGGTCGAGCTTCTCGGGCTTGTGGTGATCGTCCGGCGGGCGCTTCGCGCTGACGCCGCGCTCCACAATCCGACGCCGCCGCGACGGCCTTGGCGTCGGATTCTGATAGCGCCGCTGCCTACGTTCCGGCGTTCCGTGGTTCGGGTCGGGAACCTTTCGTACGGTGAGGGTTCGCGCCGCACCATCGACATGTACCACCGCCGCGACCGTCCGGCCGGCGTCCCGGTGGTACTGCACCTCCACGGCGGCGGCTTTCACTCGGGCAACAAGCGCCGTGAGGCGCGACCGCTGATCGGGCATCTGGTCAGCCAGGGCATGGTCTGCGCGAGCGCCAATTACCGGCTGCGTCCGCACGTCGGCTACGACGAACAGATCGCCGACTGCTTAGCCGCGATCGAGTGGGTGCGGTCCCACGCGCGCGAATACGGCGGCGATCCGGAACGGATGTTTCTGATCGGCAGCTCGGCCGGCGCCTACCTCGCGATCGATGCGGTCAACGCTGGCACGGATGGGATCGCCGGGATCGTTGGCCGGTACGGCTACTACGGCGACCTCATGCCGGAGCGGTCGCGGCCACCGATTGTGGTGATCCACGGGGAGAACGACCTCCTGGTCAGCCCGTCACACGCCCGAGAATTCGTCGAGCGAATGCGCGCCCGCTCGAGCGTCCCGGCCGAGTACATCGAGCTACCGGGTGGCCACCACAACTTCGATCTCTACGAGTCGATCCGCTCAAATGCCGTCAGCATCGCGGTCGAGCGGTTCATCTCGAGCTCGGGACGAGAAGCAACCAAAGAATCGACATGACCGCTCGTATGGGCCAGCGTTCGGGAATGTCCCCTGAGAGATCAGGTTGCTCCGAGGCTCCCAGCTTCGTGTTGTGTCGTTGCGACTCATGAGGGAGATGGGTCGGCTTGATGGCGATTGAAGAGTCGGTGGTCGAATGGCTTCTCGAAGGCGACCCTGCGATCCGCTGGCAGGTGATGCGGGACCTGCTGGACGAGTCGGACGAGACGTGGGAGCGGGAGCGACGCCAGACGGTGAGGAGCGGCTGGGTTGCCGACCTGCTCGAGCGCCAGGGTGCCGACGGCGAGTGGCCGGCGGGGCGCTGGACGGCCTCAACGTGGACTTTGCTGCTGCTCGTTGCGCTCGGGCTGCCCGAAGGGCATCCGGCCGGGCGTGCGCCGATCGAGCGGCTCCTCGACAAGTTCGTCCCCGAGGGTGCGAACGTCGAATCGCTCCTGACGCGAGTCGACCTGTGTCATCTCGGCTTCTGGCTCGGGCTCGGAGCGCATTTCGTCGAAGACGATCCGCGGCTCGCACTGCTAGGCGAGGCGGTGTTGACCGCGCAGTTCGAGGACGGCGGGTGGAACTGCCACATGCGCAACCACCCAGACACGGTGCACAGCTCGTTCCACACGACCCTCAACGTGCTGGAGAACCTGCGGATCGCGACCACGGGCGGGATCGTCCCGAGGCGCCCGTTCGCCGCAGCAGAGCGACGGGCGGTCGAGCTTCTGCTCGCGCATCGCCTCTATCGCTCCGACCACACCGGAGCGGTGATCTCGGAGCGGTTCACGCAGCTCACCTATCCCTGGCACTGGCACTACACATTCCTGCGCGGTCTCGACTACCTGCGCCTCACACCCGCGCTCTCCGATCGGCGACTCGCGGACCCGATCGATCTGCTGCGCGAGAAGCGCAAGCCGAACGGACGGTGGCCCCTCCAGAAGCGCATCCCCGGAACGCTGCTCGTCGAAATGGAGAAGCCCGGCCAAGACAGTCGATGGAACACGCTACGCGCGCTCCGCGTCCTCCGGCTCCGCGAAAAGCCCGCGGCCGGTATGTAGCCGCTTTCGACTGGGCCCCTGGCCTGCGCGAGTGTGCACGAATGTCCCTTGAACGCGGAGCTAGTCGGAAGGGAAACCCGGCCCAGGAACGAGTTCGATCTCTTCGTTTGCAAGAGCGGGTGTTCCCTGCGGGACGAGCGCAGCGATCACAGGTGTCTCGGTGGCTTTGACTCGCAACAGACGCATCGGCTCGGCACAGAGGTATTGATCGCCCCACTGCCGTAATGCGTTCAGCGCGGTGAAGAGGTCAGAGCCTTTCTCCGTCAGTCGGTATTCGAACCGTGCTGGGCGCTCGCAATACAAGACGCGCTCGAAGATCCCTTCCTTTGCGAGACGTGCCAGACGGTCATGAAGGACGTTCGGGGCGATGCCGAGGCTCTCTCGAAACGCCGCGAACTTCGACAGCCCAAGAAAAGCGTCACGGATCAGCAGCCAGGTCCAGCGATCACCGATGATCTCCAACGTCCGCGCGACTGAGCACGAGTCCTGACCGATGTAATCCCTCTTGAGCACGGACGTTAGGATACGCACTTAGTTGCATGACGATAGTGGCTCTTGTAGGGTCGGTTGTGTCACGCAACTGACTAGCCGTGGAGGAAACATGTCGAACGGAACCGCGCCCGACACGATCGTCCTGATCCATGGGCTCTGGATGACACCCAGGAGCTGGGAGCGGTGGGTTCCCTACTACGAGGGCAAGGGGTACAAGGTCGTCACCCCGACGTACCCGGGCTTCGAGGTGGAGGTCGAGGCGCTCCGTGAGGATTCGACAGCGATCGCCACAGCGACCGTTCCGGCGACCGTCGCACACATCGCAGAAGCGATCACGGAGCTCGATACGCCTCCGATCATCATGGGCCACTCGTTCGGCGGGACGCTGACCCAGCTCTTGTTGGACCGCGGCTGCAGCGCGGCCGGCGTGGCAATCGACTCGGCACCGACGGAGGGCGTTCGCGTCTCTCCGCTCTCGCAGATCAAGTCGCTGTTCCCGGCCCTCAAAGATCCGCGGAACCGGCACAAGGCGTTCGGGTTCACCCATGACGAGTTCCACTACGCCTTCACGAACACGCTCAGCGAGGAGGACTCGCGCAGGGTCTATGACCGATACCACATCCCTGCACCCGGCAACTGGATCTGGGCCTACGGGCTGATCGCGAACTTCAAGCCAGGCCACCAGGAGACGTGGGTGAACTACAAGAACCCGAACCGCGCGCCGCTCCTGTTCATCGGCGGCAGCGAGGATCACATCATGCCGCCGTCAGTGAACAAGTCGAACGCGAAGCACTACAAGGGCGAAGACGCGATCACCGAGTACTTCGAGTTCGAAGGCCGCGACCACTGGACGTGTGGTGCGGACGGGTGGGAGGCGGTCGCCGACTATGCGTTGGAGTGGGCGGTGGCCCGTGCTTCCGGAGCCGAACTGCCGAGCGCGGCTGTCCCGGCTTAGTCAGTAGCCCGAAGACCTAAACACCGAAGGGGGCTCCGGCGACGGGCCCCTTCGGTGCGCCAGCGCGCGGCAATGACGCCCGGCCTGCTAGTCCTCGTCCTCCCAATATTCGAGCTCGGGCCCCGGGCGAGCGAAGATGATCCGCTCGCCGGCGACGCTCCGCGCGCCGATCTTGCCGGTGTCGAGGTACTCGACGATGTCCGGCGCGATCAGCGTGGAGAGCATGAGGACGCGGACGGGCGCGTCCGTGTCGTTGCGGATCTGGTGCGCGCCCTCCTTGCCGCGCGGGAACGCGACGACGTCGCCCTGGCGCAGCTGCTGCTCGCCCTCGTGCGTGCGCAGCGTCGGCTCGCCGCGGAGGACGATCGCCCATTCCTCGTTCGCGTGGTGGGTGTGAAATGGCCCCTGCTTGTTACCCGGCTCGACCTCGTACATGCTCGCGCCGATCAGCTCGGCGTCGGTGTGCGCGCCGACCCAGGCGTCCTTGAAGCGCCAGCCCTCGCGCTCTTCCGTGCGATCCCACTCGTCTGCGTTGAGATTGAAGATCTTCATGCCGCAAGCCTAGAGGCGTGAGGTGTTTTGCCGCTCCGGCTGAGGTAGGCGGGACCCGCGCTGCTCTCCGAACCCGCTTGAATTAACGTCTACATCGTTTCGCTGGACCCTACTAGTAGGGTTGTCCGCTCGACATCTGACTCGTCGGCCCGTCGCATCTCTGCCATGCCTGTCGACCTGCGGCGATATTCGACCCACGTAACGCTGAGATGAGCGAGTGTGTTCTCGCCTGGCGGCGGCTAGGCGGAAGCCGAGAGGATCATTCCGGCGCCGACTGTGTCGTTCGTCGACTCGTCGATCAGGATGAAGGCGCCCGTGGTGCGGTTCTCGGCGTAGGGGTCGACGGCCAGCGGCTCGGCCAGCCGGAACCTCACGCGGGCAATGTCGTTCAGCTCCAGGCGCTCCGGCGAGGGCTGATCCTCGAGCGTGTGGATGTCGACCACCGAGAGCAGCTCGTCCGCGATCGCGCGCACCGTGCGCGTGGTGTGCTTTACCACCAGCCGAGCTCGCGGCTCGAGTGGACGCTCGGCCATCCAGCAGACCGTCGCCTCGAGCTCGCGCGCCACCAGCGGTGCCTCGTCCGGATCGGCGAGCATGTCGCCGCGCGAGACGTCGAGATCGTCCTCGAGGCGGATCGTCACCGACATTCCCGGCACGCCGCGATCCGGCTCGACCGCCGCGACCGCCGTCCGCCGCCCCGACGGAAGTACGACCACCTCGTCACCGACTGCCCACACGCCGCCTGCGATCTGACCGCCGTAGCCGCGGTAGTCGTGATGCTCGTCCGAGATCGGACGGATCACCCACTGCACCGGGAAACGCCGATGGGCGAGGTCGCGGTCGCCCGCGATCTCGACCGTCTCGAGGTGCTCGAGCAGCGTCGGCCCCTCGTACCAGGCCATCCCCTCGCCGCGCTCGACCACGTTGTCGCCTCGCAGCGCGCTCATCGGGATCACGCGCACATCGCGCAGCCCCAGCCGCTCGCTCGTCTCGCGGAGCTCCTGCTCGATCTCGCGGAACCGCTCCTCCGAGAACCCGATCAGATCCATCTTGTTCACCGCGACGACGACGTGCGGGATCCCGAGGATCGCCGCGATGTACGAGTGGCGGCGCGTCTGCTCGACCACGCCCTTGCGCGCGTCGAGGAGGATGATCGCCACGTCGGCGGTCGAGGCGCCCGTGACCATGTTGCGCGTGTACTGGACGTGGCCGGGCGCGTCCGCGAGCTGGAAGCGGCGGCGCGGCGTCACGAACGAGCGGTAGGCGACGTCGATCGTGATTCCCTGCTCGCGCTCGGCGCGCAGTCCGTCCGTGAGCAGCGCGAGGTTGACGTAGCCGTCGCCGCGTCGCTTCGACGTCTCCTCGATGTGCTCGAGCTGGTCGACGAGGATCTGCTTCGTGTCGTAGAGGAGCCGCCCGATCAGGGTCGACTTGCCGTCGTCGACCGAGCCCGCCGTGACCAGGCGGACGAGCTCGGTGTCGAGCATCGCGCTAGAAATAGCCAACGCGCTTCCTGTCCTCCATCGCGGCCTCGGAGGCGCGGTCGTCGGCGCGGGTCTCGCCCCGCTCGGTCACGCGCGTCGCGGCGATCTCGGCGACGACGTCCTCGAGCGAGCGCGCCTCGGACGCGACGGCGCCGGTGCAGCTCATGTCGCCGACCGTGCGGAAGCGGACGGAGACGGTGAACGGATCCTCGCCGTCCATCCGCTCCAGGAACTCACTGACCGCGTAGAGCATCCCGTCGCGCTTGAACACCTCGCGCTCGTGCGCGAAGTAGATCGGCGGCAGCTCGAGCTCCTCGCGGGCGATGTACTGCCAGACGTCGAGCTCCGTCCAGTTCGAGATCGGGAAGACGCGCACCTGCTCGCCGCGGCGGAGGCGGCCGTTGTAGAGGTTCCAGAGCTCGGGCCGCTGCGCGCGCGGGTTCCACTGGCCGAAGTCGTCGCGGAAGCTGAAGATCCGCTCCTTCGCGCGGGCGCGCTCCTCGTCGCGGCGGGCGCCGCCGATCGCGGCGTCGAAGCGGTGCTCCTCGATCGCGTCGAGCAGCGTCGTCGTCTGGAGCTGGTTCCGCGAGGCGCGCGGCCCTGTCTCCTCGACCACGCGGCCCTTGTCGATCGACTCCTGGACCGAGGCGACGATCAGCGTCTCGCCGAGCTCGGCGACGCGGCGGTCGCGGTACTCGATCACCTCGGGGAAGTTGTGGCCCGTGTCGACGTGCATGACCGGGAACGGGAACTTGCCGGGGCGGAAGGCCTTCTCCGCGAGCCGCAGGAGCACGATCGAGTCCTTGCCGCCGGAGAAGAGCAGCACCGGCCGCTCGAGCTCGGCGGCGACCTCGCGCATGATGTGGACGGCCTCCGCCTCGAGCTCGTCGAGGTGCGAGAGATGGATCTGCGCGGCGCTCACGACGGATGCAAGCCGCACTCGGTTCGGTCGCTGCCGGCCCAGCGCCCTTCTCTGCCGTCGCCCGGAAGCGTCGAATGGGTGTCGCCGATCGAGGCGTAGCCTTGGTCGTGCAGAGCGTTGTAGGGAAGCCCGCGCTCGCGGATGTAGGCCCAGCAGTCGTCGTCGCTCCAGTCGGCGAGCGGGTTCGCCTTCCAGAGCTCGTGCGCCGCATCCCAGCCGAGCTTCGGCGCGTTCGCACGCGTCGGCGACTGGTCGCGACGGACGCCCGTGATCCAGCAGTCGAGGTCTCCGAGCGCGCGCGCGAGCGGCTCGACCTTCGCGACCGCGAGGTAGAGGTCAGGCTTGTGCTCCCAGAGCTTCTCGCCGTGCTTCGCCGTCAGCTCCTCGGCGCTCGGGCCCTCGAAAAGCTCGATCTTGGTGTCGTACCGCCGCTCGACCTCGCGCCAGAGCTCGTGCGTCTCCGGGAAGAGGTAGTGGGTGTCGATCGCGAAGACGCGCGCCTTCGGCTCGACGGCGAAGAGCAGGTCGAGGAGGACGGTCTCCTCCTTCTGGAAGGAGCAGGCGAGGGCGACGCGGGGGTGGAAGCGCTCGACGAGGTCGGCGACGCAGCTCTGGCGCGCTCAGCTTCTCCGAGCGCTCGGCGAGCGCCTCGATCGATTCGACGTTCGTCGCCACGCCAGGCAGACTAGCGAACTTCATAACGCAAGCTAATCGACAGTATTAGTCGGGAACGGGTAAAGTCGTCGGGTGGACCCGAAGCTCGCGATCGCCGGTCTCTTCGTCGGGCTGCTCGTCGGGATGACCGGAATGGGCGGCGGCTCGCTGATGACGCCGATGCTCGTCTTCCTCTTCGGCTTCAAGCCGACCGTCGCGATCGGCACCGACATCGTCCACGGAGCGATCTTCAAGTCGTTCGGCGCGGTGCGGCACCGGCAGCTCGGGACGGTTCATGCGCGGCTGACTCTCTGGATGCTCGCCGGCTCGGCGCCGTTCTCGCTTCTCGGGGTCGCCCTCTCGACGTGGCTTTCGAACCGCTACGGCGACGGCTTCGAGGACGCGGCCGCGATCATCCTCGGCGTGGCGCTGATCGCCGGCGGCGTCGGCTTCGCGATCAAGACGTTCGTCACCGGCCGCGTGAAGAGCGACCTGCCGTTCGTGCTCAGTCGCGGCGACAAGAAGGTCGCGCTCGCGCTCGGCATGAGCGGCGGCTTCATCGTCGGGCTCACCTCGGTCGGCAGCGGCACGTTCTTCGGGCTCGTGATGCTGCTCGTCTTCCCGCTGACCGCGTCGAAGGTCGTCGGCACGGACATCTTCCACGCGGCCGCGCTTCTCTGGGTGGCCGGCGCCGGGCATCTCGTCGCCGGCAACGTGGATCTGACCGCGACGGCCTCGTTGCTCGTCGGCTCGATCCCGGGCGTGCTGCTCGGGAGCAACATCTCCGTGAAGCTGCCGGACCGCGCGCTCCGCCTCGGCCTCGCGACGACGCTGATGCTGGCGGGGCTGAAGCTCGTCGAGATGCCCGGCGCGGAGATCGTGATCCTGGCCGTTCTCGGCGTGGTAGGGGTGCTGCTGGTCGGCGCGGGAGTCCGCCGCGTCGCGCGTCGCCGGCCGCCGCTCGCTCCCGATCCTCGCTAGCCGTACGGCTCGAGCTCGCGGAGATAGCGCGCCAGCAGCGGATCGAGGATCCGCCAGCGTCGGGGTCCGTCCTGCACGATCAGCCCGGTCTGCTGGAGGCTCTTGAGCGCTCGGAATGCCTCGACCGACTTGAGATCGTGGTAGGGCGACTCGCCGAGCGCGATCCGGCGGGCGATCAGGAACGCGTGCCGGTGACCAAGGCGGATCTGGTCGACCGTCTGCTCGAGGGTCGCGCGGTCACCGAGCAACGCCGAGCGCAGACCCTGCTCGACGAGCGTGGCGCCGATCTGATGCGTGCCGGTCAGGATCGCCTGCAGGTGCGTCTTCTGCGCCAGGAGCATCGTGGCGCGGGGATGGCCGCCGCCGAGCTCGATCAGCCGGTCGAGCGCTTCGTCGTTGATCGTGCAGGAATCGACCGTGAACCGATCGACGAGCCCGTCGCGCCATGCGGCCTCCGAGATCGGCCGTAGCTCGTACATCGATCCGAAGTGGCCGAACGCCTGGCGCGCCTGGCCGAACAGGTCGCGCAGGATGTGCTCGTAGCTGCCGGCGAAGAGGAAGCTGACGTCGCGCGAGCGCTGGAAGATCGCCCGCATCTGCTTCGTCAGCACGTCGGGATCCCCATACGGCTTGCGTGGGTTCGCGACCTCCTGAAACTCGTCGATGAAGAGGATCAGGTGCTTCCCGTCCTTCTCCGCGATCCGCTGGGGAAGCCCGAGCGCGTACTCGAGATAGCGCTCGGGGTCGCGCTCGGCAAGGCCTGGCTTGAACGCGATCTCCAGCTCGTCACCGAGCTCGTCCTGCGCCTTGAGCACGACGGTCGTGCCGGCCGCATCGGCGACGATCCTGCCGGCCGAACGGGCCCGATGCAGGATCCGGTGGAGGAGCGGTCGGTTCGCGATCGTCGCTCCGACGAGCGCTTCCGCGAGCTGCGCCGCGTTTGCGATCCGGAAGAGGTCGAGCGCCGCGACGTAGAAGCCTCCCGCCTGCGCGCGTGCGAGCGCGGCCTCGCAGACGCTCGTCTTGCCGGTTCTGCGAGGACCTGCGACGACGAGGTTCGCTCCGGCCATCAGCGTCGTCGCGATCTCGCGGACGTCGACGCTCCGGCCGATCAGCAGGCTGGCCGGGAGCGGCAGGTCGGTCGGGAAGAGATCGGCGCTCTGGGCGCGAGCCATCGGCCGAATCATACTCCAAGCGGAGTAGCCTCTCGCTGCAAGCGACGTAGCGTTAATACTACAAAGTATGTAGCAAATAGCTACTGAACGTGATCGGAGGGAAGCTCTAGACTAGGCTCCGTGGCCCGACTCGCCTCGATGGTGCTCGTGGTCGCGCTGCTCGCGGCAACCGCAACGGCCTTCGCGCTCACCGAGGGGCTGAAGCTCGAGCCGAGCCCGATTCTCGGCACCGCCGTCGACAAGGTCTTCTCGCCCGTGTGTGGTTGCCCGTCCGAGGAAGCCAGGATCTCGTTCCGGCTGCGGGAGGCGGACATCCTGGACGTCGCGCTGATCGACTCCGACGGGACGGTCGTCGCCCGACCCGTTCAGGGAGAGCGATTCGAGCGCGGCCGGGTCGTGATCCGCTGGGACGGGCTCGACGCCGACGGGACGCCCCTGCCCGAGGCCGAGTACCGCCCGCGCGTCCACCTGCGGGAGGAACGGCGGACGATCGTGCTCCCGAACCCGATCGAGATCGACGTGACCCCGCCCGTGGTCGAGTCGCTCCGGCTCTCGCGTCGCGTGTTCTCTCCCGACGGCGATCGGCGCGCCGATCGCGTGATCCTGGGCTACGAGCTCGACGAGGACGGTCGAGGCCTGCTTTACGTGAACGGTCGCCGCCGCGGACTGACTCGCTTCCCTCGCTCGGACGATCGGATGGTCTGGAACGGGAAGGTGAATGGGAGGGCGCTGCCGGAGGGGATCTATCGGCTGCAGCTCTCCGCCCAGGATCGCGCGGGAAATCGCGCGACGCGAACGGAGCCGGTCGCCGTTCGGATCCGCTACGTGGCGCTCGGCCGCGATCGCGTCCTCGCGACGGCAGGCGGCCGATTCGCGATTCGCGTCTCGTCGGACGCGCGGCGGGTGCGCTGGACGCTCGGGCGGCGCAGCGGCTTGGCGCGACCGGGGACGCTCCGCATCCGGGCGCCCCGCCAAAAGGGCCGGTACACCCTGCGGGTGTCCGCGAACGGTCGCACGGCGCTGGCGGCGATCTTCGTCCGGGAGCCGCTGCGATGAGCGAGCTCGCCCGGATCGCGGGAACGGTCGGCTGTCTCGGGCTCGCGCTGCTCCTCCTCGCGCCACGGCGGGAGCTGCGGCTGGCCGGGCTCGGCGGGTGGGCGTTCGGGATCGCCGGACTGGCGCTCTATCTTGCGCCGGAGGGCAGAACCGGATTGCTCATAGCGGCCGCCGCGGGTGGTGTGGTGCTGGGAGTAGCCGGCGCCGCCGTGCTCCTGCGCTGGCCGTGGGTGCTGCCGCTCGCGACGCTCGTCTGCGTTCCGGTCCGGATCCCGCTCGAGCTCGGCGGCGAGGAAGCGAACCTACTTCTGCCGCTCTACGCGGTGATCGGCTCGCTGGCCTTGGCGCTCGGCTGGGAGCTCGTGCGCGGCGACGATCGTTCGCGCGAGCTCGGGCCTCTGGCGCTGCCGCTCGCGGCGCTCGCCGCCTGGACGGGGCTTTCCCTCCTCTGGAGCGACGACCTCCGGCAAGGCGCGATCTTCCTGCTCGCGTTCGCGCTTCCGTTCGGGTTGCTCGCGATCGGGTTCGCGCGGCTTCCGTGGAGCCGCAGGGGACTGGTCGCGCTCTACGTCGGCTTGCTCTCGACGGCGCTCGTCTACGCCGGGATCGGGCTCTTCCAGTGGGCGACGCGCGACGTCTTCTGGAACCCGACCGTGATCGTCGGGAACGCGTACGCGCCGTTCTACCGCGTCAACTCGGTCTTCTATGACCCGTCGATCTACGGGCGCTACCTCGTCGTCGCGATCCTCGCGACACTCGGGTTCGTGCTGCTCGGATTGCGTGGGCGCCTGCTCGTGGGCGCGTTTGCGGCGATCGCCGCGATCTGGGTCGGGCTCCTCTTCTCGTTCTCCCAGTCGAGCTTCGCCGCGCTGGTCGCCGGCGTGCTGGCGGCTGCGACGGTGGTGTGGCGCTGGCGGGCCGCCGCCGCCGTCGGTCTCGTCGCGGTCGTCCTCCTCAGCGTCGGGTTCGCGACTCCGCAGGTGCGAGCGAAGCTCCTGCAGGAGTCGCGCGCCGGGCTGAACAACGCGACGAGCGGCCGCGCGAACCTCGTCACGAACGGGATCGGGATCGCCGCGGACCATCCCGTCCTGGGTGTGGGCGTCGGGAGCTTCAAGCGCGCCTACGCCGACCGGCTCGGGCTGAAGGGCCGCGAGCCGCGGAAGGCGGCGTCGCACTCGACCCCGGTGACGGTCGCCGCCGAGACAGGGCTCCCGGGGCTGCTGCTCCTCGGCTGGCTCGGCGTGGCCGCGCTCGGCGCGGCGCTGCTCGGGGCGCACCGAAGCGATGCAGGTCGCGCCGCGCTCGCCGTGGGGCTTACGCTTGGCGCGATCGCCGTGCACAGCTTCTTCTACAACGCGCTCTTCGAAGACCCGATGACGTGGGGTCTGCTCGGTCTCGTCGCGCTGACGCTCGGGCGCCGACAGGAGGAGGCTTGATCGAGGGCTGGAAGCGCGTGCTCGTGCTCGCGCCGCACACCGACGACGGCGAGTTCGGCTGCGGCGGCACGATGGCGCGGCTCGTCGCGGCGGGGGTCGAGGTGCACTACGTGGCCTTCTCGATCGCAACGCGGTCGCTCCCGGAGGGCTTCGAGCCCGACACGCTCGCGCGCGAGGTCCGCGAGGCGACGACCGAGCTCGGGCTTCCGGAGGCGCAGTTGAGGGTGCACGACTTCGACGTCCGCACCTTCCCGGAGCGGCGGCAGGACATCCTCGAGCTCCTCGTCGGCCTATGGGAGGAGCTGCGGCCCGATGCGGTCTTCCAGCCGTCGCACCACGACGTCCACCAGGATCACCAGACGATCGCGCAGGAGGGCCTGCGCGCGTTCAAGCGGACGACGGTGCTCGGCTACGAGATCCCATGGAACAACTTCGACTTCTCCTACGGCGCGTACATCGCGCTCGAGAAGGCGCATATCGAGCGCAAGGTGGCGGCGCTGGAGCGCTACGCCTCGCAGCAGCACCGGCGCTACGCGAACGCCGAGTACGTCTGGAACCTGGCGCGCGTGCACGGGATCAACGTGAATCGCGAGTACGCCGAGGTCTTTCAGGTGTACCGGATCGTCGCCTGACGACGACGCGCTTGTAGCGGAGCGGACGCTGTCCGATCCGAACTGCGGACACGCATGCGTGCCCGTTGGCTCGGAGGCCGTTTCACGCTTCACCGCCGTTGCCGCTGATCGCGCCGAGGATGGTGCTGATCATGACGGGCTCTGCTTCGGACTCTGGGAGTCGCCCGCCACGGATCTCGTGGCTTGCGGTATGGACGATCGAGCGCGTCACGGCGAGCAGCCAGGAAACCGGGAGATCGCCCCGGAAGTCACCCTCTTTCTGGCCGCGTTCGATCAAGGGTTCCAGCTCGTCGAGCATGGGGCGGTGGCGGCGGTGGAGTTCCTCGGCAGAGAGGCGCGCCGTGTTGAGTGCAAGCAGGCCGTGGAACTGTGCGAGTTGCCGCCAGGTGGCACGGAGAACTCGCTCCAGCGCTTCCACCGGCTCGTCGCGCTGGGGCTCGGCGCCTCGCATTGCGTCCGAGACCTGCCCGACCGCGTAATCCATGACCGCATCGAGCAGAGACTCCCGCGTCGGGAAATGGACGTAGATCGTGGCTCGCACGACGCCTGCCCGGCGAGCGATCTCCGACATGCTGCTATCGGGATCGCTCGCGAGCGCTTCGAGCGCGGCGTCGAGAATCGCGGCGACGCTACGGTCGGCATCGGCGCGACGGCGTTTGGGGACGGGCGCCTCGGGGGTTGTCGTCTTCTTCGCCATCAGTGGGCCGGCATCGCGGTCGGGTTCAGCCGCATCTTGGGGACGAAGTGGCGCGCCCGCGGAAGGACGGCAACGGCGACGAGGCTTGCGACACTAGCGAGCACTCCGGCTGCGACGAACGCGTTGGCGATTCCAGAGGCGGCCGACGGTCCGGCGATGGCGCCGCTCCCTGCCGCGATCGTCGAAAAGATCGCTATCCCGACGGTGCCGCCGATCTCGTGGCCGGTCGAGTTGAGGCCGGAAATCATCCCTGTCTCGTCTTCGCGAGCGCCGGTGAGGATTGCGATCGAGACCGAGACGACGGCGATGCCGAGACCGAACCCGGCGACGAGCATGCCGGGGAGGACGTCAGCGACGTAGCTTCCGTTCTCGCCGACGTGGGCGAGGAGGGTCATGCCTGCGGCCGCGATCAAGAACGCCACGGCGAGCGGGCCGCGGACGCCATGCTTGCTCGTGATGTGACCGGCCGCGTGGGCGCCGACTCCGGCCGCCAAGGCGAGGGGGATGAATGCGAGCCCGGTCGTCAGCGGGCCCATGCCGAGCACGTTCTGGAGATACATCGAGCTGAGCAGGAAGAGGCCGAAGATCGAACCGGCTGCGGCGAGCATCAGGAAGACGCCGCCGCCGACAGCGCGATCTACCAGGCGCTCGACCCGCAGCAGCGGTGTCTCGGTGCGGCGCTCGAACACGGCGAAGGCGGCGAGCCCAGCGAGGCCGCCGAGGCCGATCAGGTGCGTTTGCGTGGACGTCCAACCGGCGCTCTCGCCCTGAGTGATCGCGAACACGATTGCGCCGAGACTCGCGGTGGCAAGACCGGCGCCGCGGAGGTCGAGTCCCTTCCAGCGCGGCTTCTGAGTGTCGGCCGGGATGATCTTCAGCGCGGCGATCGCGAGTGCCGCTGCGACGGGGAGATTGACGTAGAAGATCAACCGCCAATCCAGCTCAGTGAGCAAGCCGCCGACGAGGACGCCGATCGCAGCACCGGCCCCGCCGACCGCTCCCCAGGCAGCAAGAGCCTTCGCCCGCTGGTCGCTCTGGAATGCGGCCATGATGATCGCGAGAGCCGCCGGGGAGAGCATCGCTGCACCGAGACCCTGGCCGGCTCGGGCGGCGAAAAGGGCTCCTGCTGTGCCAGCCATCGCGGAGGCGAAGGAGGAGACGGTGAAGATGCCGAGCCCAGTGAGAAACATCCGGCGGCGTCCGATCAGGTCGGCGGCGCGGCCGCCGAAGAGGAGCAGGCTTCCGAAAATGAGCGAGTAGCTCGTGATCGTCCAGCTGATCGAGTTGCCGCTGATGTCGAGATCGCGGGAGAGGCTCGGCAGGGCGATGTTCACCGCGGTGATGTCGAGGATGACCATCAGCTGCGCAACGAGCAGCACAGCCAGGAGCACGAGCTTGGAGCCGCTCGCAGCCTCGGCTGGCGCGTGCCCGTGACGGAACCGGTGATGGCACGTGGGATTGGTTGTCTTCCGCGGCGAGTGAGCGCCTGCCGTAGCGGAGTGGAGCTTCTTCGTCGTACCGTGCATGACGTTCCCCTCTCTAGATCGGACACGGTTGTCTGGCTTACTAAAGCAGACACAAGTGTCCGATGTCAAGCATCAAGGATGCGATCACGCGATTCCTGGAACACGCGCGCAAGAACTGAGCGCCGGTTGCATCTACGAAGTAGGCATTGCCTCCGAGCAAGGAGAACGTCGATGCGCAAGGTGATTCCGCTTGTCGTGGTCGTGGCGCTCGTCGCGGCCGTCGGGTCTGCCGCTGCGAAGACGGTCGCCGTGACGATCTCCAGGGACGGGTTCGTCCCGAAGTCCGTGACGATCGCCCAGGGGGACACCGTCCAGTTCACGAACAGCGACAGCATCGTGCACCAGATCGCCTTCAGGTCGATGAGCGGCGTCACCTGCTCCGGAAGCCCGCTCGTCCTCCAGACGGGGTTCAGCGGCAGCTGCACGTTTGCGAATGCCGGCAACTTCAGCTACTCGGACCCGAACACGAGAGGGAACACCTTTCGCGGCACCGTCACCGTCACCGCGGCGCCCGCCTCGCTAAGCCTGAGCGCGAAGCCCGTGCTCGTCACCTACGGCGCCACGATCATGCTGGCCGGGACGCTCTCGCCGCAGCAGACCGGGGAAAACGTCGACGTTCTCGCCCAGCCGTGCGGCGCACCTTCGGCCGCGAAGTCCGCGACGGTGCAGACGATCGCGGGCGGCGCCTACAGCGCGGCTGTCAAGCCGGCTCGGAACACGGCCTATTCGACGAAGGCCAAGTCCGTAACGAGCAGCGTCGTCACGGTTCGCGTCCGGCCGAGCCTGCGGCTCGCGAGAGTCGGAGCCGGTCGCTACTCGCTCCGCGTCCTCGCCGGATCGACCTTCGCCGGGAAGTACGCAAGCTTCCAGCGCTACAACGGCACCCTTCGCCGGTGGGTCCCCGTCAAGACCGTGCTCCTGAAGGCGAGCTCAGCCGGAGTCGCGCCCACGGTCGTCAGCGTCGCCTCGTTCCGCTCCTCGATCCGGGCCGGCCTCCGCGTCCGCGTCACGCTTGGTCAGGCGCAGGTCGGGAGCTGCTACGCGGCGGGGCTCAGCAACACGATCGTCAGCTAACGCGTCGGAATGGCTCGCGTGACGCGGCGACGACATAGGTGAAGCGGTAGCGGAGGGCGAGGCGGGCCAGCGGGCCTGATCGTTCCAGCGTGCGCAGCGCCCAGCTCGCCGCGCGCGGCAGCTTGACCCGCTGTGGGGCAAAGAGTGGACGCGCGTCGACCTGCGCGAAACCGGCAGCCAGCAGCTCCTCCCGGATCGTCTCGAGCGGGTACTGGCGCGGGTTCAGGTCGAAGACGAGCTTGCCGGTCGTGTAGCCGGCGGCGTGGCGGAAGAAGGCAGCCCTGTCGCGGGAGTAGTAGATCGCGCGGAAGCAGAGCGTCGCCGTGACCGGCTCCGGCGGGACGTAGTCGTTCAGGTCGCCGACCTCGGCCTCGACGCCATGGGCGCGCGCTTGCTCGACGTGCTCCGGGGCGGCGTCGACGCCGCGGTAGGCGATCCCGTACGGCTCGAGGAACTCGGCCAGGCGGCCGTCGGCGCAGGCGAGGTCGAGGACGGTGTCGCCTGGCTCGAGCCGCGGCCCGACCGAGACGACGAGTTCCGCGCGGCGGGCGAAATACGCCGGCGCGTCGGCGTACTGGTCGTCGTCGCTCCAGCGCGTCATAGCGCCCGCAGTCGTTCGGGGTGCTTGCGCAGGAAGCGCGCCATCCCGCGCAGGTGCCAGAGCGTGTGCCGTGAGAGAAAGCGCTTGTCGATCACCGCCGCGTAGTCGTGGGTGACGACCGCCGCCGGCACGAGCCAGCGCTCCCAGCCCGCCCGCGCGGCGCGGTAGGCGAGGTCGATGTCCTCGACGTAGTGGCGGAAGCCGGCGTCCCAGCCGCCGAGCTCGTCGAGCATCGTCCGCCGCATCAGCAGGCACGCGCCGCCGAGGAGCCAGTCGCCCTGCACCGGCTCGGCCGGCCTCGTCCCGTAGTGCGAGGTCTGGTGCTCGTACGGGGTGCGGAGGAGCCGGAGCGGCGTGCGGCGCCAGAGCGTGCCGAGCAGGGTCGGGAAGCGGCGCAGGCTCGGCTGCCAGCGGCCGTCCGGCCAGAAGACGAGCGGGCCGACGAGGCCGGCGCGCGGATGCGCGTCGGCGAACGCGACGAGCTCGGCGATCGCACCGGGCTCCGGAACGGCATCGGGGTTCGCTAGGAGGACGTACTCGCCGGTGGTCGCCGCGACGCCCGCGTTGACGTTCGCGGCGAAGGAGAGCGGGCGCTCGTTCCGGAGGACGCGCACGCCGTCCGGCACCGGCTCGGGGAGGTTCGCGATCACGAGCAGCTCGTCGACCTGCGGCCGAAGCGCGGGCAGCGAGCGCTCGAGCTCTGCGCGCATGGCCGTGCGAGACGACGACGGCCGAGACCTTCAGCGGAGCACCTCCTGGTAGACGTCGAGCGTCTTCCGAGCCGTGGCCTCCCAGGAGAAGAGGCGCGCTCGCGCGATTCCCGCTGCGCTGCGCTCGCTCGCGCTCGGCGAGCGCCTGCCGGATCGCGTCTGCGAGCCCGTCTTCGGACGCGTAGATCGCCGCGTCGCCGCCGACCTCGCGGAGCGCCGGCTCGTCGACGGCGACGACGGGCGTCCCGCAGGCCATCGCCTCGAGCACCGGCAGGCCGAAGCCCTCGTAGCGCGAGGTCTGGAGCAGGCAGGCGGCGCCGCGGTAGAGCTCGACGAGCTCGTCCTGCGGCACGTAGCCGGTCACGCGCGCGCCGCGGCGCTCGAGCTCGCGCGTGAGGTCTTCGTCCTTCGCCGGCCCGGCGACGACGAGGGGAAGGCCGGCGTGCTCGGCGGCGGCGAGCGCGGCGAGCGGGTTCTTCCGCTCCTGGACCGCCCCGACGAGGAGCGCATAGTCCCGCGCGCCGGGCCCTGGAGAGAAGGCGGGGTCGACGCCGTTCGGCGTCACGACGATCCGCTCGTCGGCGAGCTCGTAGACCTCGATCAGGTCGCGGCGGGTTCGCTCCGAGACCGTCAGCACCCGCGCGGCCCGTCGCGCCGCGCGCGGAACCATCGTCTTGAAGACGAGCCGATCCTTGCGGCCCATCAGCGACGGGTCGCGCTCGAACGAGAGGTCGTGGATCGTGACGACGGCCGGGCAGGGAAGCCGCAGCGGGAGCGCGTACTGGAAGTGGCCGAGGTCGGCGCCGAGCCGGCGGAGGAGACGCGGCAGCGTGACCGCCATGCGGAGCTCCTGCGACGGGGTCGAGAGCTTCACCGGCTCGATCCCGGCTGGGACGAGCTCCGGGTGGCGCGTGATCGCGGCGAAGCGGAGGCCGGATTCGGGAGCGAGCGGCGCGAGCGCGCGCAGCAGGTTCAGGACATAGGTCTCGTCGCCGGTGCGGCGGCGGCCGAGCACGTCGGCGTCGATCGCGACGAGCTTCACGCGATCTCCTTCCACGCGGCGACCGTGGCCTCGGCGACGCCGTCCCAGGTGTAGGCGCGGGCGCGGGCGAGGCCCGTGCTCGCGGAGCTCGGCGCGGCGTTCGATCGCCTCGCGCAGCCCGGCGGCGATCGCCTCCACGTCGAGCGGGTCGACGAGCACGGCCGCGTCGCCGGCGATCTCGGCCGTCGCGCCGTCGCGGCTCGTGACGACAGGCGTGCCGCAGGCCATCGCCTCGAGCACCGGGATCCCGAAGCCCTCGTAGAGCGACGGGAAGGCGAGGCAGAGCGCGCCGCGGTAGAGGCGGGCCAGCTCCTCGTCGGCGACCGCGCCGAGCCAGCTCGCGCTCGAGACGCCGCCCCAGCCCGGCGCGCCGACGACGCGGAGCTCGAGCCCGGCGATCCGAGCCGCCTCCTCGACGCGGCGCAGGTTCTTGCGCGGCTCGAGCGTCCCGACGGCGAGCACGTACTCGCCCTCGGCGGCCGGTCCGTCGGGCGTGAAGACGGCGTCGACCGCGTTGCCGATCACGCGCACGCGCTCCTCCGGCACGCCGAGCAGCTCGACCGTCTCGCGCTTCGTGAACTCGGAGACCGCGAGGACGCGCGCCGCCGCGCGCGCGACCGGCCCGATCGCGAGGCGCCCGCTCGTCCGGTGCCAGCGCGGGAAGAGCTCGGGATGGCGGACGAGCGCGAGGTCGTGGATCGTGACCGTGAACGGCACGGGCGAGCGCAGCGGCCCGCGGAAGGTCGTGCAGTGGAGGACGTCGAGGCCGCGAGCGGCGAGCGGCAGGCCGGCGAAGTACCAGCCGGTATCGCGCGCGACGGAGGCGAGCCGGCCGGGCCCGCCGAACGCGAGTCGCTTCACGTCGATCTCGTCGCGCGTCGCCAGCGCGCCGAGCAGGCCGTTCACGTGCCGCGCCGTTCCCGGCGCCGGTCTGGCGCAGCGGCGAGACGTCGATGCCCACCTTCACGCGGCAGCCTCCTCGTACGCCGCGAGGAACGTCTCGCCGGCTGTCGACCAGGAGAAGCCCGCTGCGTGCGCGAGCCCGAGCTCGACGAGCTCGTCGCGCCGCTCGACGCGCCTCCTCGATCGCGGCTGCGATCGCGGCCGGGTCGTCGGGATCGGCCCGAACGGCCGCCGCGCCAGCCGCCTCGTCCATCGATGGATGCGACGACGCGACCACCGGCACGCCGCAGGCCATCGCCTCGACGATCGGCATCCCGAAGCCCTCGAAGCGCGAGGGGTAGACGGCGACGGCCGCGCCGCGGTAGAGCCGCGCGAGCTCCTCGTCGGAGACGAAGCCGAGCCGGACGACGTCCGGGCCGGCGAGCAGCGGCTGCTCGCCCCAGCCGGAGCCGCCCGCCGCCGCGAGGAGCAGCCTGCCGCCGAGCAGCCGATGCGCCTGCGCGAGCGTGCCGAGGTTCTTGCGCGGCTCGAGCGTCGCGACCGTCAGGACGTAGGGCCGGCCGAGCTCGGAGCGCTCGCCGTCCGGCCGGAACTCCGGCTTCAGGCCCGGCCGCGCGACGCGAACGCGCTCGGGCGCGACGCCGAGCCGCTCGACCACGTCGGCGCCCGTGTAGTCGGAGTTGACGAAGACGAGGTCGCACGTGCGAGCCGTATCCGCGTACTTGGCGTTGTGCATCGACTGCGTCTTCGTCGGTCGTCCACTCGGGAAAGCGGAGCGGCACGAGGTCGTGGATCGTCGTCGCGCGCACCCCGCCCGCCTGCGGCGGATACATCCAGTCCGAGTAGTGGAAGACGTCGAAGCCGGGCCGACGACGCGCTCGAGCGAGGGCCGGCCGAGGCGGCTCCAGGCATCGCGCCAGCGTTGGGAGAACGGGAGCGGGACGAGCTCGAGCTCGACGTCGAGGCCGGCGAGCGCACGCGGGATCGTCTTCCGGCCGGCGGGGCTCGTCGGCGCGAACGCGACGATCTCGTGGCGACCGGCCGCGGCCTCGACGAGCCCGCCGAGCGAGCCGCGGATGTAGTTGCCGACACCGGTCAGCGGATGCGAGAGCGGCGAGACGTCGAAGACGATCCTCACGGCGCGTACTCGAAGGCGCGGAAGTGGACGCCGAGCTCGCGGTCGTCGCCGTTGCCGGGCACCTTCGTTGGCGAGACGGTGAAGCGGGCGGTGCAGACGCCGTTCTCGGACGCGAGCGGAACCGTCATCCGCGTCGCCTCCGCCGGCTCGACCCTGATGAAAGCCCTGTTCCCGCCGCTCGTCGCCGTGACGGTCTGCGGCTCGTCGAAGAGGCCGGGATCGCTGTCGAGCGCGACCGTGAGCGTTCCGCCCTCGCAGCGAACGCGCCGGTAGGTGACCTCCGGCCCGGACCACTGGTCGTTGTAGACGCCCTCGACGCTCGTGGTCGAGATCAGCGGCCCGTTCGTGCGGTAGAGCGTCAGCCCGAGCCGCTCGTCACGGGCGACGGGCTCGCCGTCGAGCGCGACCGAGCCGTCCGTGTACGCGTACTCGGCCTTGATCGCGTCGTCTCCGTTGCGCACCTCGCCGCTGCCCTCGTCGACGGTGACGGCCGTCTCCGGGAAGCCGCCGGGCATCGGTCCCCCCAGCGTGTAGACCGGCCCGACCGAACCGCTGAAGAACTCGTTCTGGTTGACCGTGAACCGGTGCGTACGGCCGGTCCAGAGCGCCGCTACCTCGGCTCCGGCCGGCACTGCCCGGTCGATCCAGTCGCGTTCCGGGACGCGGATCCCCTCGAAGAGCGCGTCCGCGGCGGCTCGCTCCATCCCGTGCGGGCCGGCGTGGATCGGGTGGATCGCGAGCGCGAAGTAGCCGAGCACGGCGGCGGGGAGGACGAGCGCGTACCGCCGGGGCACGAGCAGGAAGAGCGCGCCGGCGGCGAGGCCCGCGACGAGCACGACGTCGTCGAGGCGCGGCAGCGTGACCGAGTCCTGGACGTTCCAGAGCGGGACGATCATCAGCGTGTCGGAGCGCACCTTGAGCTGGAGGAAGCGCTCGTACGGGAATCAGCGCGGGCAGGACGGCCGCCACCAGAGCGGCGACCACCGCGAGAACGGTCGGCCGCCGCGCTCCACGGTCGATCCAGACGAGCAGCGCGATCAGGAGCAGCGGCGCGACGACGAACATGTTCCGCTCCTCGATCGCGCCGGCGAAACGGGAGGCAAAGGCGGCGACGACGAGGAGCGTCCAGGTCGAGAGCGCGATCGTCGCGACGACGAGCTCCTGCGCCCGCGCGTCGAGCGAGCGGACGCGAGCGGCGAGGAGGATGAACGCGGCGACCGGGAAGATGCCGACGTAGAGGTCGAGCTCGGCGACGTGCCAGAAGAGGAAGCGCAGCACCTCGCCGAGGTCGTAGCCGCCCTCGCCGACGACGGCATAGGCGCCGAAGAGGTCGTTCAGCGACGAGCCACGCGCGAGCTGCGCCACCAGCGCGAGCACGGCACCGCCGGCGACGACGGCGTAGAGCGGCAGGAACGGGCGCAGCGGCCGGCGCGCGACCAAGCGCAGAAGCAGCGGCGCGGTCAACGCCGCCAGGAGGATCGCAAGCGCCTGCACGCGAACCAGCACGGCGGCACCGCACGCGCCGAGCAGGACGGCCTGCCGCGCGAGGCTCGGCTGCTCGAGCGCGCGGACGAGCGCCCACGCCGCGAGGAGAAACGCGGGATAGAACGCGTTCTCGGACATCAGCGTCCCGGTGTACGCCAGCGACGGCAGCGCGACGGCGAGCAGCGTTGCGAAGAGCGAGAGTCCCAACGGCAGCACCCGGCGCGCGAGCAGGAAGGCCGGGATCGCGGCGAGCGACATCACGACCGCGTTGAGCGCCCGCGCCGCCGCGTACGCGTCAGGCAGCGAGTCGAAGAGCACGTATGCGGGGGCAAGCACCAGCGGATAGAGGACGCTGACGATCCCGTACGGCTCGCCGCGCACTTTGATCCCCTCCCCGGCGGCGAGGCTGCGGGCGTTCTCCTGGTACTGGAGCTCGTCGGTGAAGATGAACGGCGCCGGCATCCGACTCCCGAGCCAGGCGCGGAAGACGATCGAGCCGGCCACGATGCCCGCGAGCCACGCCCACGCCGGGACGCGGCGCAGGCTATCGCCCAAGCTCGACCTCGGCCAGACGCCGCGCGAGCTCGGCCGACTCCGGCGAGCCCGGCTCGATCCCGACCTCGGCGGCGGCTCCGGCGACGTCGCGGAGCACCGAGTCCGCCACCGCCTCGCCACCTGCGGCGTGCTCGAGCGCGGCGGCATAGAGCTCGGCGACGTGCTCGAGGTCGTGCTCGCGACGGGCCAGCTCGAGCGCGGCGCGGGACATCGCGACGCGCGCGTCCTCGTTGCCGGCGAGCAGCTCGAGGGCGGCGTGCAGCGTCTCCGTCTCGCCCGCGCCGACGGGGATCTTCAGTGCGACGGCATCCGGAAGCTCGGAGAACCAGCCGACGTCGCTGACGACGACCGGTTTGCCGAGCGAGAGCTGCCGGATCACGCTGCCCGAGGTCTCGCCCATCGTCGGCGCGCGCAGGTTGACGCAGACGTCACAGGCGGCCATCAGCGACCAGAGCCGTGCCTCGTCGACGTAGTCCTCGCGGATGATCCCGTCGCTCGAGAGCCCGAGCCGCTGGAGGCGCCGGTCGAGGTCGAAGCCGGGCGAGACCGCGCCGACGAGCAGGAGCCGTGCCTCCGGGCGGTCGCGTCGCAGGTGCGCGAACGCCTCCAGGAGCTGCGGGATCCGCTTGCTCGAGTTCAGGTTTCCGAACGAGCCGACGAGCGGCGAGCCCTCGTGGCGCTCGGGCCGGAGCTCCGGCACCGGCCAGGCCGGATGCGGAATCCGCCAGATCGGCCCTTCGAAGCCGGCTTCGCGCGCGCGATCCTCGACGTGGTGGGAGTGGACGATCAATCCCGTCGCAAGCCCGAGCACCTCACCGGCCAGGTGGAACTCCTGCGGCCGGCTCTCCCAGAGCGGCGGGATCCGCTTGTCGAGGACGCCGTGCCCGAGCAGGCGCCCGACGACGCCGCCCTCGCGCTCCATCGCGTCGAGGTAGCCGTGGCCGTCGCGCCGCCCGATCGTCAGGCCGGCGACGAGGTGGTGAAGGACGAAGTCGTGAAGAACGACGACGCCCGGGCGTCGCCGCAGCGCATCGACGATCCAGCCGTGCGCCTCCGGGTTGTTGCCGACGTGGTAGAGCGCGAGGTCGGTGCCGCGAGCCGGCCGGGTCCGGCCACGCTTGACGACCTCGACGTCGAGGCGCTTGCGCAGCGCGGGCAGGAGGAGAGCGGAGTAGTCGGCGATGCCCGAGCGCTCCGGCGGCATCGGGCTGAAGTAGCTGATCCTCACGCGAGCAGGCGGTCGATGCAGCCGTCCCAGGTGACGCGCGCCGCGAGCTCGTGCCCGGCCGCGCCGAACGCCTCGGCCTCGCCCGGATGCTCGCGCAGCCAGCCGGCTGCCGCCGCGAGCGCAGGCGCCTCGGGCGCGGTCACGAGCCCGGTCTGACGGTCGCTCACGATCTCGAGCGGCCCGCCCGCATCGGTCGTCGTCAGGACGGGCTTGCGGGAGAGAAACGCCTCGAACGGCACCATCCCGAAGTCCTCGTCGACCGGCGCGTAGTAGACGGCGAGGCAGCGCGCGTAGAGCGAGGCGAGCTCGCTCTCGTCGGCGAGCCCGGCGAACTCGACGCGACCGTTGAGCCCACGCTCGCGCGCGAGCCCTTCGAGTCGCCCGCGGTCGGGACCTTCGCCCGTGATCACGACGCGCAATCCGGGATCGAGCGCGGCTGCCTCGATCAGGAGGTCGATCCGCTTCGCGCGATCGAGCCGGTTGACCGAGAGGACGAAGTCGCCGTACTCCTCGCAGCGGTAAGGGAGCTCCTGCGGCGGATGCGGCATCACCTCGGCGGCGAGGCCGGTCGAGCGCTCGATCCGCTCGGCGACGTTGCGGGAGGTCGCGAAGAGCCGGCGCGCCTCGCCGAGGGCGACCCGGTCCAGGGTTTGGACCGAGCGCCGCAAGGCCCGGTCCTCCGGTTCTTCGCCGAACTGGCCCAGATCGGTTCGGTCGAGCTCGTAGGCCTGGCGGAACTGGTGCAGCACCCAGATGCGCTTGTTCGGATGGCGGACGCAGTAGGACGGGAACTTCGTCGCGACGACGAGGTCGATCGGTGTCCCGTCCGACTCCTCGAGGTCGGCGAGGCGCCAGAGGAACGCCTGGCTCAGCACCTTCGTGCCGGGATACCACTTGAAGGGGATCGTGACGAGCGCGGTCTCGTGGCCGCGTGCCTGCAGCTCTTCGACCAGCTTGTCGGTGAAGATCTCGGCGCCGCCCCGGACGAACGGGACCTGCGGCGCGCAGACGGCGATTCTCATCGGCTGCTTTTCAGCTCGGCCTCGAGCTCGGCCACCCTGGCCTCGAGGTCGTCGATCAGGCGCAGCGCGGCGGCGTTGAAGGAGCGCTGGTCGTAGGCGAGCGGCTCGACGTACCAACGCATCAGCTTGCGCAGGATCGCCTTGGCCGGGTTGGCGACCTTGCCGCTGAAGCCGGGGCGGAGCTGGAGCGGCCGATCGGCGGAGACGGGCCAGAGGCGCTCGGCCTCGCCGCGAGCCGCGAGCCGCTCCTCGTCGCCGCCGGCGGCGCCGCTCTCGCCCGGGGCTGCGCCCGAGCGCCGGACCTCCTCCTTCAGCTGCTCGAAAAGCGCGGCCACATCGACTTCGCCGTTGAAGGAAATCCCTGCAGAACGCGCATTTTCCTCCAGCGGCTGGGGCACCGGACGATTGTACCGCCCACCTGGATAGGCTGGCCCGATGCGCGTCGGGATCAGCCTGCTCACCCTCGTTCCGGGTGAGGTCGGCGGCTCGGAGACCTACGTGCGCGGGCTGGCCGGCGGGCTGGCCGAGGTCGGCACGCTCGAGTATCTCGCCCTCGTGCCGCCCGTCGCCGCCGGCGCCGGACAGGGCCTCCCGGAGTCGGTCGTGACGGAGTACCGCGCCGCGCGCACGATGCGCGAGCGGATGGCGGCGATGGCCCTCGCCGCCGCGAGACCCGGCCCCTTGCGTCGCCGCTACGAGGGGCTCGACGTCGTCCACTACGCGCTGACGATCCAGCTGCCGCGCCTGGGACTCCCGAAGGCCGTAACGATCCAGGATCTCCAGCACCTCGACCTGCCGCAGCTCTTCAGTCGTGCCGAGCGCCGTTTTCGCAGGCACGCGTACGAGGCGTCGGTGCGGAGCGCGGACGCCGTGATCGTGCCGTCGCAGTTCGTCCGCCGCGGGATCGTCGAGCATCTCGGCGTTCCGCCCGAGCGGGTGCACTCGATTCCCCACGGCGTGGATCACGACCGCTTCTTCCCGACGGGGGAGCCGCGCGAGGCGTTCCTGCTCTACCCGGCGCGGCCCTGGCCGCACAAGAACCACGAGCGGCTCTTCGAGGCGTTCGCGCTGTTACGACGCGAGCGGCCCGAGCTCGAGCTCGTCCTGACGGGCGGCGGTCACGAGCGGCGCGCGGTACCGGAGGGCGTCACCGTGAGGGGCCTGATCTCAGTCGACGAGCTCGTCTCGCTCTACCGGCGCGCCGCCTGCCTCGTCTTTCCGAGCTTGTACGAAGGCTTCGGCTACCCGCCGCTCGAGGCGATGGCGTGCGGCTGTCCGGTCGCAGCCTCGAACGCCGGCTCGCTTCCCGAGGCGGTCGGCGATGCCGCGGCCACCTTCGACCCGACCGACGCCGAGGACATCGCGGCGGTCGTCGCCGCGGTGCTGGAGAGCCCGGAGCGCCTCGTCGCGGCCGGGCTCGAGCGGGTGGCGCAGTTCACCTGGGCCGAAACCGCACGCCGCCACGAGGCCGTCTACCGCTCGTTGTAAGCCGACTCTCGTCGGGCGATCGACGTGGACACGTGCCGCTATCTTGCGCCGGTGCCGAGCTCGACCACACCGAACGAGTCGTTGCCGCCGATCCGCGACGACGTCCGCACCATCGCCTGGTGGCTGACCGTTGGCTTCGTCGTCGGCGGGGTCGTCGGCGGGATCGTCGGCGGTGTCGGCGGGCGGGTGGTGATGCTCGTCCTGCGGCTCGCCTCCGACGCCGGCGGGCTCGTCTCCGACGACGGCTTCACGATCGGGCAGCTCACGCTGTTCGACTCCCTGCAGTTGTATGCCGGAATGGCGCTGGCAGGCGCGCTCAACGGCGTCGCCTACGTGGCGGCGCGACGGCTACTGCCCACACGCGGGCGCACCCTGCTCTGGGGATTGCTGGGCGCGGCCATCGTCGGGAGCCAGGTGGTCAAGACCGACGGAGTCGACTTCAACGTGCTCGAGCCGCGCTGGTTCGCGATCGCCGGCTTCGTCGCGCTGCCGGGGCTGGCCGCGCTTGCGATCGCCTGGGCCATCGAGCGCAGCGCGCAGGTCGAGCCCTGGAGCTGCTCGCCGTGGTTCGCGCTGCTCCTCGTGCCCGCTCTCCCCGGCCTGCTCGCCGCGCCGCTCCTCCTGCTGGGCGCTGGGCTGACCCTGGCGCTCGGACGGATCGTGGCGTTGCGCCGGCTGCCGGAACGGGCGCTGCCGCAGCTGCTCGCGCTCGCGTTCGTCGCAATCGTGATCCTCGCCGGCAGCGTCGATCTCGCACAGGACGCGGCCGAGCTGCTCTAGCGGCGGCCCATCCGGCCGCGGCGGTAGTCGCGCCAGGCGCGGATCACCGTCCAGACTGCAGCGCGGCGCTTCGGGTGCATGAGCGCCTGGACGAGGTGCGTGGAGACGATGATTCCTCGCCGCACGCCGGTGTGGCCCGTCGTCAGGGGCAGTCGCCGCTCGCAGACGGCGAGCATGTTCCGGCAGTGGTAGTAGAGGCTCGTCGTCGAGGCGGCGCCGCCGGTGGACGCCGAGACGCGATGCCACGACCGCGCCGAGGGCACGAAGACGACGCGGAGACCGGCAGTGCGAATCCGCAGGCACCAGTCCACGTCCTCCAGGTAGGCGAAGAGCTCCTCGTCGAGCAGGCCGACACGGTCGATCGCCTCGCGCGAGACCGCGAGCAGCGCTCCCGTGCCCCAGTCGACGTCGCGTTCCTCGTCGAAGCTGCCGTCGTCGCGCTTGCCGGAGCCGCGGACGCGGCCGCTGTAGCCGACCCTGGGCTCGAAGCTGCCGCCGGCGTACCAGATCACGTCCGGCGGCTCCGCGACGTAGACCTTGCCGGCGAGCGCGCCCGCATCCGGATGACGCGCGGCCGCGGCCGAGAGCGCGTCGACGAGGTCGGGCGCCACGGTCGAGTCGTTGTTGACGAGCACGACCCAGTCCGTGCCGCGGTCGAGTGCCCGGCGGATGCCGACGTTGCAGCCGGCCGCGAAGCCGAGGTTGACGCCGGCGCGGATCAGCTCGACGTCCGGGAAGCGCTCCTCGATCGCCTCCGGCGAGCCGTCGGCTGAGCCGTTGTCGACGACCACCGTCTCTACGCCGGCGAGCGACTCCAGGCACGTCAGCGTGTCCTCGCGACCGTTCCACGACAGCACGACGGCCGTGATCCGCACTAGCGGCGTTTGAAGTGCGCGATCGACCCCGCGTCCGGCTGCCGCTCGAGCTCCGGATCGGCGCCGACCTCGCTCATCAGCCTGACGACACCGGGATAGTGGTTTCCGTAGCCGTGGGTGTCGACGGCGTCGTGGAAGAGGAGGCTGCCTCCCGGCGCGACGAGCTCTCGCCAGCGGAGGTAGTCGGCGCGCGCGCCCTCGTAGCTGTGGTCGCCGTCGACGAAGACGAGCTCGGGGGCGCGGGGCGGCGGCTCCGCGGTGCGCGAGTCGGCGACGAGGAGGTGGACGCGCTCGGTCAGCCCGAAGCGCTCGAGCGCCGCGCGCAGGTCGGCGTCGAGCTCGGGCCCGCTCAGGTCGGCGCGCAGCGCGACGTGGAGGTCGTACGACCAGAGCTCGGCGCCCTCCGGCAACGCGCTCGCGAGGAGAAGCGTGCTCCCGCCCTTGAAGCGGCCGATCTCGGCGACGGCCGCGCCGGGCGAGACGTTGCGCGCGAGCCGGTAGAGGAGCGCCGCCTCGTCGAGCTGGAGCGAGGCGATCCCGTGGCTGAGCTGGTTCGAGGAGAAGAGAAACGCGAGATCCTCGAAGCCGGCGAGCCGCTCCGGCCAGCGCTCGACAGTCGAGTAGCGCGCGCGACCCGGATCGTCGAGCACGGCCGCGTGGATCAGGTTCTTCCCTGCCGAGGTGCGGCCGGCTCGCGCGACGGCGCGCTTGATCTGCTCGCGGAGCATCGTCTCGATTTGCACGGGCGCGACTCTAGTCGAGCGCCCGCAGATAGGCCCACGCGTCGCGGAGGCCGAGCGAGCGGGTGGCGACCAGCAGCGCGGCGAAGAGCGCGAGCCCGGCGAGCGAGGCGACGACCGCGCCCGCGACCACGTCGGCCGCGCCGAACGCGAGCACCGCGAGTCCTCCGGTCGCAAGCGCGGCGAGCCCGAGCCCCCGAGCCACGCCGGTCAAGACCGGCATCGAGAGCAGCGCCAGGAGCGCGACGAGGATCGCGAGCGTCGTGATCGGTGAGCGCGACGACGGCGCCGTCCAGCTCCCAGGCGTCGATCGCGAGCCACGCGACGAGCACGTGCAGCGCGAGCGTCGCGATCGCGACAGCCGGCAACCGGCGCTCGCGCGCGGCGACGAAGAGGAGCGGGAACGTGATCGTGACCCCGACGGAGGCGGCCATCCAGAGCCCGAGGAGCGCGATCAGCCGCCCCAGCTCGTTCCCCGTCTCGCCGCCGTACTCCGAGCCCAGCACGGCGCCGACGACGCGGTCGCCGACGAGCGCGAAGACGCCCGCCGCGGCCGCGACCGCCGCGAACGCGATCCACGAGGTGCGGACGACGTGCTCGGTCGCTCGCCTGTCGCCGAGCTCGCCGCGCGCGAGCGGGACGCTCGAGACGAGCCCGAGCGACGAGGCCGTGACCGCGACGAGGCTCGCCGCGACGAGGTAGGCGTACGTGAAGGTCGTGACGGCGCCGGTACCCAGCTCGGCGACGAAGCGGAGGCAGACGACGAAGAGCCCTTGGAGGACGAGCGGCAACGAGACGGCGCGCGCCAGCTCGGCGAGCCTGCGGCCGATCGCACCTGCTCCGAGCCGGCTGAGCGACGCGCGCCGAGCCAGCGCAACGGCCGGGATCGCGAAGGCGAGCGAGCCGTTCAGGAGCATCCCCCACGCGACGGCCGCGATCCCGTGCTCGTCGACGAGGAGCAGGATCAGCCCGATTCCCGCCGCGCTGCCCAGCGCGTAGCCCGCCGCCGCCGTGCCGTAGCTGTCGAAGGCGGCCAGGCCGCTCGCGGCGAGCGCGGCGTAGACCTGGGCGATCGCCGCAGGGACGACGTAGCGGAGCGTCTCGGCGGCCGTGTCCTGTGCGACCGCCGGCAGCCCGCCCGTCGAGCAGCCCGGCGAGCCAGTCGCTCGCGACGAGCGTCAGCACGAGCGCCGGCACCGCGATCACGGCGAGCGCAGCCGCGTAGGAGCCGAGCTCGCGCTCGAACGTCCCGGCCGCCCGTGCCCTGGCGAGCGGCGGCAGCACCGCGACGCGCATCGCGGTCCCGACGAGGACGAGCACGAGGAAGACCGAGTAGGCGGCGAAGAAGCCGTCGGTCTCGGGCCCGCGGCCGAACTCCCGCGCGATCACGACGCCGACGACGGCGGAGAGGCCCGTGACGACGGCGAGCGAGACCGCCGTGAGGGCGCCGCTTGCGAGTGCGCTCCGGCGGGATGGGTCGGTACGCTGCATCGGCCGCGAGAGCTTACGCCCGCGTCCCGAAATCATGGCATCCGACTCGATCTGGCCCGAGAACGCCGTCGCCGAGCTCCGTCGGGAGTTCGCCGACGTCTACGCGGGCCGGACGACGCTCGTCACGGGCGCGGACGGCTTCATGGGCTCGCACCTCACCGACGCGCTCGTCGAGCTCGGCGCCGACGTGCACGCGTTCGTCCGCGCCACCTCGAGCGGCGCGCTGAACAACATCGGCCACCTCCGCGGGCGGATGAAGGTGCACTTCGCCGACCTGACCGACAAGAGCTCCGTCGACTACCTCGTCAAGGAGCTCCGCGACACCGCCTCGGATCGGCCCTACATCTTCCATCTGGGCGCGCAGGCGCACGTGGGCGAGTCGTGGCACCGGCCCTACGAGACGGTGATGGCGAACACGATCGGAACGCTGAACCTGCTCCAGTCCGTGGTCGACTGGGGGCTCGAGCTGGAGAAGTTCGACACCGCGGGCACCTCGGAGGAGTACGGCAACGTGCGCGAGGCGGTCGCGCATCACCACGACTTCGACGACGCCGGCGGACTGATCCTCCACGAGCGCTCGCCGATCAACCCGAAGTCGATCTATGCGACCGCGAAGGTCGCCGCCGACTTCCTGACGATGAACTACCACGACGCGTTCGGCGTCCCGGGCGTCGTGACGCGGATGTTCAACAACTACGGCCCGCGCCAGAACCCGCGCTACGTCACCGGCACGATCATCACGCAGGCGCTCGAGCGGCCCGAGATCGAGCTCGGCGCGCTCGAGCCGCTGCGCGACTTCTGCTTCTGCACCGACGGTGTTCGTGGGCACCTCACCGTCGCCGCGAAGGGCGTGCCCGGCGACGTCTACGTCTACGGCCAGGGCTCGAACATCTCGATGGCCGACTGGTGCGACCTGATCCTGCGCACGGGCGTCGAGCACGGCTACTGGCCGGACGACCGCCACGTCGTCACGAACGCGTCGCGGCTGCGTCCGGGCGTCACCGACGTGCTGGCGCTCAAGGTCGGCTACGAGAAGCTCCACCGCGAGACGGGCTGGGAGCCGCAGGTCTCGTGGGAGGAGGGCGTCCTCCGGACGATCGCCTGGTACGCCGAGAACCGCGCCCGCTGGCTCGGGCGCGTCGACTGGCAGACCGCCAAGCCGTCAACACTCTCCTCATAGGAGCCGGTTAGGCTCTCCCCGATGCGAGCGCTCGTCACAGGTGGAGGCGGCTTTCTCGGCTCGCACCTCGTCGAGCGACTGCGCGACGACGGGCACGACGTCTTCGTCGCGCGGCGGCTCGACTACGACCTGACCTCGATGGACGACGCGGCGCGCCTGTTCGCCGACGCCGAGCCGGAGCTCGTCTTCCACCTCGCCGCCGAGGTCGGCGGGATCGGCGCGAACCGCGCGAACCCCGGCCGCTACTGGTACGCGAACCTGCTGATGGGCGCCCACGTGCTCGAGCAGAGCCCGCCTCCACGAGACGGCCAAGCTCGTCGCGCTCGGGACGATCTGCGAGTACCCGAAGCTGACCCCGGTGCCGTTCAGCGAGGACGACCTCTGGAACGGCTATCCGGAGGAGACGAACGCGCCGTACGGGATCGCGAAGAAGGCGCTGCTCGTCGGCGGTCAGGCCTATCGCGACCAGTACGGGTCGAACGTCGTCCACCTGCTGCCGGTCAACCTCTACGGGCCCGGCGACAACTTCGACGCTGCGACGGCGCACGTGATCCCGGATCTGATCCGGAAGATGCACGAGTCGCCCGAGCGGATCGTCCTCTTCGGCGACGGCTCCCCGACCCGCGAGTTCCTCTACGTCGACGACGCGGTGGAGGGGATCGTCGCGGCCGCCGAGCGCTACGACGGCGCCGAGCCCGTGAACCTCGGCTCCGGGGTCGAGATCGCGATCCGCGACCTCGTCGAGCTCGTCGCCGAGCTCTCCGGCTTCGAGGGCGAGGTCGTCTGGGACGAGTCGAAGCCGAACGGGCAGCCGCGGCGGCGCCTGGACGTGACGCGCGCCGAGCAGCTGTTCGGCTTCCGCGCGCAGACCGACTTTCGCGAGGGGCTCGAGCGGACGATCGCCTGGTACCGCGAGAACGCCCCGGCGCATGTCTCCACCTGAGGCCGCGTCCGGGCAGACGCAGCTGCTCGAACGCGGGTGGAACGGGCTCTCCCACCTCGGCGCGTCGCTGACGCAGGCGGCGCTTCGGCTCGCCGACCGCCCGCTTCCCGTCCTCGCCGCGCTCGTGGCGGTCCAGTGGCTCGCCGTCCTCGCCTTCGCGCTCACGGTGCGCCACAACGGGCTCGTCTTCTACCAGGGCGGCGACCAGATCAACTACACGACGAACGCCTGGCTGCTCGGGGACGGGCTGCTCCCGCCGGCCATCCTCGGCTACGGCTGGCCGATGCTGCTCCTTCCGTTCGCGTGGCTCGCCGAGGCCGACTACGTCTCGTACCTGCCTTTCACGATGGCGCTGAACGTGCTCGTGCTCGGGCCGATCGCGCTCGCGTGCGTCTACGCGCTCGCCGCCCGGATCGGCGGACGCCTGCTCGGCCTCTGGGCCGCGGCGCTCTGGGTCGCCGCGCCGTTCCTGGCGATCCCGTTCTTCCGCTCCGACTACCACGACCGCTACGTCGAGCAGTTCCTGCCGCAGGCGCTCGGGCTGACGGCGCTCGCCGACTTTCCCTCCATGGTCTGTCTCCTCGTCGCTGCCTGGCTCGCCGTGCGCGCGCTCGATGCGGGCGACTGGACGAACGCTGCACTCGCGGGTCTCGCCGCCGGCTTCGGGATCGCGATCAAGCCGGCCAACGTCCTCTTCCTCCTCGGGCCGGCGCTCCTCGTCCTCTTCGCGCGCCGCTTCCGGCTCGTCCTGCCGTATGCCGCCGGGCTCGGGCCGCCGCTCCTCGTGCTGCTCGTCTGGAAGGTGCGCGGGCTCGGCGACCTGCCGCTCTTCGCGCTCGAGGAGGTGCGCACGGCGGCCGGCGCGACGCTCGCGGCGCCGGTCGGCGTCAGTGTGGACGTCAGTCGCTACGTCGATCTCGACTGGACGAACTTCCGCAGCAACATGGCCGAGCTGCGCGAGTTCTTCTGGAGCGCGCGCGTGCTCCAGTGGCTGCCGTTCGCAGGCGCGTTCGCCGTTGCGCGCCGGTCGCGTGCCGCTGGCGAGCCTCCTCACCGGCTGGTTCGCGGCCTTCCTCCTCGTCAAGGGAACGCCGCCGCAATCGACCGTCGAGAGCGGCAGCTTCTTCCGCCTTCTGATGCCGGCGTACCCGGCCTACTTCCTGCTCGGGGCGGCGTTGCCGTTGCTCGTCCCCGGCGTCGCGCGCCGGATTCCGGAGCGGCTGCTGCCCGGCCGGCCGGCGGCGATCTCCCGGCGCGTGCTCGCCGGAGCGGGGGTCGCCTTCGTCGTGCTGCCGTTGCTCGTGATCTCCCTCGTTCGGCCGCTCTCCCGCGAGCAGCCGGAGGCGATCACGATCGGGTCGATCCTGACGCCGGTCGACTCTTCGATCGAGGTCGACGTCCGGGCGGACGGAGCCCGCCGGACGCTCACCTGGACGCATCGGGACTTCGGCGCCACGAAGGTCTTCTACCGCGTCTTCCGCACCGCCGCGGACGGGCCCGACTTCGACTGCCTGGCCGAGGGATCGCCCGATTGTCGGCTCGAGATGCTGCCGCTCGGGTCGACGCGCGCGCCAGTCTTCAGCGACGGCTCGCCGCCGGCGAACGCGCGCTACCGGGTCGGCGTCGCGACGAACTGGCAGAACGACGCCGAGGGCGGCGACGTGATCGCGCTGAGCCCGCCGCTCGCCGCCAACCCGTGACAGGGCAGTCGTGAGGCGAACCCCGGCTGCGCTCGAAGCGGGCGGGCTGCTCGGGCTCCTCGCAGCCGCGGCGCTGCTCTGCTCGCGCTCGCTCGAGCTCGGGGCGAGCTACGACGAGGGCGTCTACCTGGCGAGCGAGGAGGCTCTCGCACGGGGCGAGACGCTCGGCGAGCACGTCTTCGCCTCGCAGCCGCCGGGCTTCTACCTGCTCCTGCGGCTCGTTGTGCTCCTACCCGGCGACTCGCTCGACGAGGTTCGCGCGGTCTTCCTCGGCCTGGCGGTCGTCGGCGTCGCCGGAGCCTGGGGGCTGGGCCGGGCGCTCGCCGGCCCGACGGGCGGGTTCCTCGCGGGGCGGTCCTGCTCACTGCGCCCGCATACGCAGCCGAGTCGGTCCGGGTCGCCGCGGACACGGCCTCGATCGCGTTGGCGCTCGTCGGGCTCGCGCTCCTCGCCTGGGCGCTCCGCCGCGAGGTCGTGCCGCTCGCCGTCCTCGCCGGCGCGATCCTGGCCGCTGCGATCTCGGTGAAGCTCTTCGCCGCGACGGCGCTCGTGCCCGCGGTCGGCCTTCTCGTCGGCTTCCGCGCCGGCCGGCGGCTCGCGCTCGGCTGGCTCGCCGGAGGTCTCGGCGTCGTCCTCGCGCTCTTTGTCGTCCACGCGGGGAGCCTGGGGCCGATCTGGGACGACGTGGTCCGCTTCCACAGGGAGGCGCGCCAAGGCGTCCCCGGCGTCGACTCGAACGCCGATCGGCTGGCCGAGGTCTTCCTGCGCAGCGGGCTCGTCTACTTCTGGCTCGTCGCCGCCGGGCTCCTCGTCTGGGTCCTCCGCCGCGGCCGCCCGCGGCTGCTCCTCCCACTCTGGCTGTGGGGCCTCACCGCCGCCGGGTTCCTCCTCTGGCACCGCCCGCTGATCGACCATCACTTCGTCCTGATCGCTGCGTCCTTCGCCGTCCCGGCCGGAGCTTCGCTGCATCTGGAGGGGCTCCCGCGGCGGCGGTCGCGGGTCGCCGCAGCCGCGCTCGCCCTCGTGCTCGCGGCGGGCTACGCGCAGCAGTGGCGCCGGATCGAGCGGCTGCCGGGCGACGATCCCCGCCTCGCGCCCGTCGTCGCGGCGGTGGCGGCGGCCACGGAGCCGGGCGAGGCGATCGTCTCTGATCTCCCGCTCGTCGCCTACCTCGCCGAGCGGCCGCTGCCGGGCGAGCTCGTCGACACGTCGGTCGTCCGCTTCCGCTCGGGCTCGCTCGACGCGGCGTGCGTGCTCGGCGCGGCAGACGCGTCAGGTGCACGGCTCGTCGTCGCCGGCCGCGCGTTCCGGATCCAGCCGGGCGTCCTCGCCGCGCTTCAGGCCCGCTTCCCCGAGCAGCGCGACGTCGCCGGGATCACTCTCCTCGAGCGCTCTCCCGCTGCTGCTCGAGCAGCGCGACGCGCTGCGCCAGGATCGTGCTCTTAGCGTGGGGGAAACCATGTTTCCCCCACGTGCCCCCTTCTTCTAGGGCTCGCTCCGCCTGGCCGATGCGGTCGGAACCGGGCGAAGCCCGGCTCCTCCGTCCTGCGGAGCGATCGGCGGGTCGCTTTGAGCCTGCTCGAGCAGCGCGACCCGCTGCGCCAGGATCGTGCTCTGGTCGCTGAGCCGGGAGATCACCGTCGAGTAATGGAGCAGCACGGCGAGGATGAAGACCGTCGCGACGGCGAAGAGGACGGCCGGGGGGTAGGTCGAGACGCCGACCCAGCCGGCGATCGTGTTCAGGCCGCCGCGCCAGGCGGAGAGGATCAGGAGGGCGACGCCCGTCGCGAGCCAGAGCAGCGCGTAGCGCTCTCGGAGGCGTCGGCTCCGAATCAGCTCGAAGACGATCAGGATCAGGAGGATCGAGGCGATCGAGGCCGCGATCGAGACCCGCACCGGAGTCATGCGTCCTCCAGGGGAACGGCCTTGCGGCGGAAGACGCCGACGAGGAGCGCCAGCGTCACCTTGAGCACGTAGTAGGCGGAGCGGAGCGCGGTGATCGAGGAGGAGCCGTGCTCGCGCTCGCGCATCGAGACCGGCACCTCGAGCAGTCGGAGCCGGTGCTTGACGACCATCACCGTCGCCTCGACCTCGGGGTAGTCGTGCGGGTAGTCGTCGGCGAAGAGGCGGATCCCCTTCGCGTTCAGGGCCTGGAAGCCTGACGTCGTGTCCGTGACCTTCTGCCGCACGAGCAGCGAGACGAGCCGCGCGAAGAAGCGGATGCCGGCGCGGCGCGCGAGCGGTGGGCGGTACGAGTCGCCGGAATCGGCGAAGCGCGAGCCGACGACGATGTCGGCGTCTCCGCGCAGCACCGGCTCGATCAGCTTCGGCAGCTCCGAGGGGTCGTGCTGGCCGTCGCCGTCGAGGCGAACCGCCAGCTCGTAGCCGTGCGCGAGCGCGTACATGAAGCCGGTCTGGACGGCGCCGCCGATCCCGAGGTTGAACGGGAGCCGGACGACTGCCGCCCCAGCGGCGGCAGCGCGCTCTGCGGTGCGATCGGCCGAGCCGTCATCGATCACGACGACGTCGAGGTGAGGGTCGAAGGCGCGGATCTCGGCGACGACCTGGCCGATCGCGCCCTCCTCGTCCCGAGCGGGAACGATCGCGATTCGCCGCGCCTCAGACACGGGCTGCCGCAGGCGTGCCGGCGCCGACGAGCTCGAGCAGCTGCTCGGCTCGGCGGGCGTAGGTGTGCTCGTCGAGGACGCGCTCGCGGGCGCGTGCTCCCATCGCTTCGGCCTGAGCGGGATCGGCGAGCAGGCTGCGATAGGCGGCGAGCGCCTCGTCGGCGTTCTCGACGACGAGCAGCTCCTTGCCGGGCTCGAACCAGCGCTCGATCCCGGCATGCGGGTTCGAGACGATCGCGGCGCCGCTCGCCGCCAGCTCGAAAGGCCGGCACGTCGAGGAGGCGTCGACCGTCGCGTGCGAGCGCCGCGTGATGTTGAGGTTGATCCGGGCCTGGGAGATCGCCCGCGCGAAGGTGTTGAACGGGACGTCGCCCATCGTCCAGGCGCGGCCGGTGTCGCCCTGGAAGTCGCGGCCGCCGAGCGCGAACTCGAGCTCGGGCGCTGCGCGGCTCGGCTCGCCGACGAGCGCGGCCATCCACTCGCGCCGGAACTTGTCCCCGTAGCCGTAGAAGAAGACGTCGTGCACCTTCTCGACCTCGCGGGGCGCGAAGAACTCCGCGTCGGCGCCCCAGAAGACGGCCTCCGCTCGGCGCGCGCCGAGCTCGAGCAGCCGCGGCAGCCCACCTTCGGAGTTCGAGACGACGAGGTCGTACTCGGACGGGTCGGCGCCGTGGTAGTAGTTGAAGCCCGTGTCCATGCCGCCGAACTCGGGCAGGCTCATCGGCACGTCGCCGTCGTAGAAGATCACCGGCACGCCGAAGCGCTCGCGCAGGTAGGTCGGGATTCCGCGGAAGTGCGCCATCGGGACGGTGAAGACGATCACGGCGTCGACGTCGCGCTCGCGCTCCAGCACCTTCGTCAGATGACGCTTCCAGCGCGGGGTGACCCAGCGCCAGATCGTCTCGCGTGTCGCCTTGTCGAGCCTCGTCTCCTCGGGGCGATCTTCGGCGCGGCGGAGGTAGCGGTCGCCCTTGAGTCGCGCGAGGCCGGCGCGGGCAGAGGCGAAGCTCTCGCCCTCGTAGTAGGTCGGATTCGGCGCAGTGCGCCACCACGGCGACTCGACCGGCCGGCCGCGGTAGGGCGTCACGACGAGATCGACGCCGACCTCGTACATCCCCTTCCAAAGCTGCCACCAGGCGGGCGTGCAGCCGTAGCGAAAGTCGAGATCGACGGCAGACGCGACCGCGAGGATCTTCGGCGGCTTCATGGGCGTGAGTCTACGGCGGGCTGATGAGGGCACTGTAAGCGCGCCGTTCGCAGACCGGACGCTGAGATAGCCTGCCCGCGGCCCGCATGCGCATCTCGTTCCTGATCCCGACGTACAACGAACGAGCGACGATCGGCGAGGTTCTGGAGCGGATCGAGGCGCTCGGGCTCGACCGGCAGGTGATCGTCGTCGACGACGGCTCCACCGACGGCACGATCGACCTCCTCCGCGAGTGGCAGGCGACGCACGAGGACGTCGTCGTGATTCGGCAGGAGAACCGCGGTAAGGGAGCCGCCGTCCGCGCCGCGATCCCTCAGATCGACGGCGAGATCGCCGTCATCCAGGACGCGGACATGGAGTACGACCCCGCCGACGTGCCCGCGCTCGTCGAGCCGATCGAGCGCGGCGCCGCCGACGTCGTTTTCGGCTCTCGGCTCTCCGGCGGACGCCCTCAGCGGGCGTATCTCTTCTGGCATCTCGTCGGCAACCGCTTCCTGTCTCTCCTCACGGGCGTCCTCTACAACACGACCGTGAGCGACATGGAGACGGGCTACAAGGCTTTCAGGAGCGAGATCCTGCGCAGCCTCGAGCTGCGCCAGGACGACTTCTCGATCGAGCCCGAGATCACCGCCAAGGTCTGCAAGCGGAACCTGCGCATCTACCAGCTGCCCATCTCGTACTACGGGCGAACGTACGAGGAGGGGAAGAAGATCACCTGGCGCGACGGGTTCAAGGCGATCTGGGTGTTGATCCGCGTCCGCGTCGCCGGCTGACGTGACGCTCCGGTCAACGCTTCCCACCGCGCTGCTCGCGGTCGTCGTGGCGGCGGTGGCCTGGCAGGCGCCGCAGTCGTTCATCGACGCGGCCCGGGACGTCTCGTCACGCCACGGGACGACCGAGTCCGAGCGCTCGCTCGCCCCGGTGCGCGCGAACGACCTGCCGGTCGAGGCGTTCACCGGAGCCGCCCGGGCGATCCCGCCGGACGCGACCTACCACGTGGTCGTCGGCGAGAACCTCCCCTTCCAGGGAAACCAGGAAGTCGCGCTGGCGCCGCTCTACGCGTACTGGCTCTTCCCGAGGCGCTCTACGAAGCGGCTCGAGGACGCCGAGTGGGTGGTCGCCTACGGCGCGTCGACCGAGACCCTCGGCGTTCGAGTCGGAGCGCGACAGACCGAGGTGTCGCCCGGGGTGGTCGTCGCGGAGGTGGAGCGCTGACCCGCGCCGCGCTCGGGATCGTGCTCCTCGACCTGGTCTACCTCGGTCTCGGCGCGGCCGTGCTGCGTGCGACGGGAGCTCGGGTCCCCGGCCGGATCCGGTCCGCGGGGCTCGCGCTCGCGCTCGGCTGGGCGGTGTTCGCAATCGTCGCGTCGGTCGCGCTCGTCCTCGGACTCTCCCTCTCCGTCTGGCAGATCGTCGCTCTCGCCGGCGCAGTTGCGGTTGCGGCACTGCTCCTCCACCGCGAGCGTGGCGGTCGCGTCGCCGTGACCGAGCCTGCGGTCGAGGGTTGGCGCCGATACCTCGGCGCGGGAGCGGCCGCCGTGCTCGCGAGCTATCTCGGCTTGCTCGTCCTCCGCTCGCTTTTCGCCCCCGCCGACACCAACTACGACAGCTGGGCGTTCTGGCTCTCGAAGGCGCAGGCGATCTACTTCTTCGGCGGCCTCGATACCGGCTCCGGCGGCTTCACGAGCTTCGACAACCCGGAGTACCCGCCCGCCGCGCCCGCGCTCGACGCGGCCGTCTTCCGCTTCGCAGGCGGGGTCGAGACGACGGCGCTGCCGTTCCAGCACGTGCTTCTCGGGGCAGCGTTCTTCATCGCGGCGGGGGCGCTGCTCAGCACGCGGGTGCAAGGCTGGATCCTCTGGCCCTCCCTGCTCGGGCTCGCGCTCGCGCCCAACATCGCCTTTTACATCGAGGCCGCGCTCGCCGATCTCGCCGTCGCGTTCTTCATCGGGCTTGGAGCGGTCGCCTGCGCGCTCTGGTTGCTCGAGGAAGCGCCCGGCTCGCTCTGGCTGGCAGGGATCTTCCTCGCTGCCGCCTCGCTGACCAAGACCGAAGGGTTCATGCTTTCCGTCGTCCTCGTCGCCGCGCTGGCGCTGGCGTCGCTCGTGAGGCCGCGGCGGCCGTGGCGCTCGGTGCTGCTGCTCGCGGCTGCGCCGATCCTCGCGCTCTCGCTCTGGAAGGCGTGGCTCGCGGTGAATGACCAGCCGCTCGGCTCGGTGCTCTATAGCGTCTCCGACGCGCTTCGGCCCGCCTACCTGGCCGAGCGCCTCGACCGACTGACCTACGCCGCGGGCGAGCTGCTCGGGCTCACCTTCGACCCGCAGCGCTGGCTGCTGATCGCGCCGCTTGCGCTCCTCGCGGGGACGCTGGTGCTCGTTCGGCGACGCGCGCTGGGCATCTTCTACCTCGGCTCGCTCGCGACGGCCTTCGTGGGGCTGACGAGCGTGTACTGGATCAGCAACGCCGACGTCGTCTGGCACGTGAGCACGTCGGCAGATCGCGTCGCGGCCTCGCTCATGGTCTTCGCTGGCGTCCTCCTGCCCCTGCTGCTCGCCGAGCTCGGGCGCCCGCACGAGCGGCCGTGACGGCTGCGGTCGATGGGCGGAGCCGGACGCGTCTTCTCGCCTGGCTCGGGATCGCGCTCTCCGTCGGCTTCGCCTACCTCGCGTTTCGCGACGTCGACCTCGCCGCTCGGCCTCCGCAGGGCGCTCTCGAGCCAGGAGTACGTCTTCCTCGTCCCCGCCGCCGCGGCGCTCGCCGTCGGAGTTCTCCTCCGCGCCTGGCGCTGGCAGCTCCTCTTCGAGCGCCGCTCTCGGCCGAGGTACCGCTACTGCCTCAACGCCCTGCTGATCGGCTACCTGTTCAACACGATCCTGCCGGCGCGGGCCGGCGAGCTCGTCCGCGTGCAGGTGCTCGGCCGGCGGACGGAGATCTCGCGAGCTCAGGTGCTGGCGACGGTCGTGCTGGAGCGCACCTACGACGTGATCGTGCTGGTGCTGCTGCTCGCCTGCGCGACGCCGTTCCTGCCTCCCGTGTCCTGGCGGACGCCGGCCCTCGTGCTCGGGGCACTGCTCCTCGGAGGGCTCGTGGCCGTGGCCGTGCTCGCGCAGAGATCGGGCGGCGCGTCGGACTCGGTCAAGCGGCACCTGGCCCGGCTCCCGTTTGTCGGCCCAGAGCGGATCGAGCGGATCGGAGCCAATTTCCTCGCCGGCCTCGTCTCGCTCAGGGTCACTCGGATGGCGCTTGCAGGCTTTCTTGTCACATCGGCGTCGTGGCTCGCCCTGGCGCTCTCGACGTGGTTCGTGCTGCTCGGAACCGAGATCGAAGCCGGATTCGGGGCGGCGCTACTCGTGCTCGTCGCGACGAACCTCGTGCTCGTGCTGCCGTCGTCGCCGGCCGCACTCGGCGCCTTCGAGGCCGCGACGGTGCTGGCGCTCTCGGCCTACGGCGTGGATCGCGAGCAGGCGCTCTCGTTCGCCCTCGTCCTCCACGCGCTCAACGCGTTCCCGTATCTACCGCTCGGCTACGTCGCGCTCGTCCTGCACGGCCGCGCGATGAGCAGGCGCCCTAGTACGCCCCACGGGCGCGGAGGACGGCCGGGATCGTCTTGACGAGGATCGAGATGTCGAGCCAGATCGACCAGTTCTCGAGGTAGTAGAAGTCGAGCCGGACGAGGTCGTCGAACGAGAGGTTCGAGCGCCCCGAGATCTGCCAGAGGCCCGTGATTCCGGGCAGGACGAGGTAACGCTTGCGGTGCCAGCCCGCCAGCATGTCGTAGTCGCGGAGCGGCAGCGGGCGCGGGCCGACGAGGCTCATCTCGCCGCGGAGCACGTTCAGCACCTGCGGCAACTCGTCGAGCGAGAGCCGGCGGAGCACCGCGCCGACGCGGGTGACCCGTGGGTCGTCGCGGATCTTGAAGAGCGCACCCTCGGCCTCGTTCTGCCCCTCGAGGCGCGACTGCTGCAGGTCGGCGTCCTGCACCATCGTCCGGAACTTGAACATCGCGAACTCGTGCTCGCCGACGCCGACGCGCCGGTCGAGGTAGAAGACCGGGCCGCGAGAGTCGAGCTTGATCGCGGCGGCGACCGCGAGCCAGATCGGTAGCCCGAGGATGACGACTAGCAGGCTGACGACCATGTCGAACGTGCGCTTGACGATCCAGTCCGCGCCTGCGAGCACCGGCGGCCGGAGCTCGAAGAGCGGCACGCCCTGGCCCGGCACGTACTCGCCCCGCTGCACGAGCAGCTCTGTGGTCTTCGGCGCCAGCCGCACGCGGACGCCACGGCTGTGCGCCGCCTCGACGATCGACAGCACGCGCTCCTCGTCCAGCTCCTCCTCCGCGAGGATCAGCTCGTCCGCGCGCTCGCGCGAGAGGATCTCGGGCAGCTCGTCCAGCTCGCCGAGCAGGCGCAGGCCCGACTCGCCCCCGTGGGCGATCGCTCCGACGAACTCGTAGTCGATGTCCGCCGCGCCCGCTGCCGAGCGAGCGGTGCAGCGCCGCGAGCGCCTCTCCGTGACCGACGAGAATCACGCGCCGGCGCACGCCGGAGACGCGCAGCAGCTCTGCCGTAGCCGACCCGTAGGCGGCGCGAAAGAGCCCGATCGCGACGGCGCTCAAGGCCGTCGCCGCCGGGATCAGGCCCGAGGTCGTGAACTGGTAGTCGGTGCCGAGCCCGAATGCGAGCACCACGAGCGCGATCAGGACGAGCGAGGAGACCACCGTGCCGAGCCCGGCGCGCCGCTCGCGCGAGGCATAGAGCCCAGCCTGCCAGAAGACGAGCACCGTGATCGGCGCGAGGAAGGGAAGCCATGTCGACGGCCCTTCCCAGAGGAGGCTCCAGAGGATGTCCGAGCTCCCGTAGACGAGCTCGCGCAGCACGAGCGCTGCGTAGATCCCGAGCGCGAGGCCGGCGATGTCGAGGGTGGCGAGCGTCGCGATGCTGAGGAGCCGCCGGCCGAGCGTCCGGAGCGGCGCGGCGAGCAGCGCGTAGGGGCGACCCGAGCGCACATCCGCGGGCGGCTCGATTCGATCGACCTGAGACGGGTCGCCGCGCTCCTTCGCGAGCTGGGCCGGCGAGGTGGGCTCGAACGCCACGACAGGCCATTGTAGGGCCAGCCGCGGCTGCTTCTGCGCGTGAGACTAGGGTTGGCCGTCGTGAGCATGCGCAGACGGAGCTTTCGCGGGCTCGCGGCAGCGCGACCGCCCGCCGATCGGATCTTCTTCCTCAGCCACTGGTTTCGGGGTCACAACAACCCGCGCTACGCCGAGCTCCTGCCGCGCCTGCACCGCGTCGACGCCTACCTCGCGATGATCTCCGACCGGCGCGCCCTCCGCGGCCTGCAGTACCGGCTGCTCCTCCGCCCGCTCCGCCCGCGGCTCGAGCCGCGGCTCGTCCAGCTCGGGGCGAAGCGCTACCACGGCCTCTTCACGACCCACAACGAGCAGATCCCCTACTTCAGCGGGCCGGTCGTCTCCGACGTCGACGACCCCCGCTTCACCGAGCGCGACGCCGAGCAGCTCGGCCGCCCGCAGGTGCAGGCGTACGTCGTCACCGAGGAGCGAGCAGCGCGCGCTTTCCAGGCGCTCGGAGTCGAGAAGCCGCACTACGTGATCCCGCAGGGCGTCGACTTCTCCGCGTTCGACCCGGAGGACGTCGAGGCCGTCGCGCGGCGGTGGCGACAGCCGGGTGACTTCGTCGTCGGCTACACGGCGGCCTGGCTGCTCGCTGCGAGCGACCGCGGCGGCGACAACCCGCTCTACAACGCCGAGCACCTGCTCGAGCTCTGGGCCGAGATCCGGGCTCGCGTCCCGCACGCGAAGCTCTGGCTCCTCGGCGGTGCGAGCCCGGCGATCGAGGAGCGGGCTCGCGCGCTCGGCGGCGTCGTCGTCTTCGGCCGCGTGCCGCGGGAGCACCTGCTGGCGCACGTCGCCAACTTCGATGTCGGCCTCTACCCGCGGACGAAGGATCAGGGGATCCAGTCGGTCAAGATCGCCGAGTACATGGGCGCAGGGGTGCCGACCGTCGCGTACGACTACGACGTGACGCAGGTGGTCGCGACCTCGGCTGCGGGCCTTCTCGTCGACTCGCCGCGGGAGTTCGTCGACGCCGTCGTCCGGCTGGCGGAGAACGACGCCGCGCGGGACGTGCTCGCCGAGACCGCGAGCGTCTACGGCCGCTCACTCGACTGGAGCGGTTCTCGCCGAGCGCTACAACGAGATCCTCGACCGGCACATCGCCGTCCGCTAGCTCGGCGAGCTCGTCGAGATCGACGGGGGTGCGGCGGCGGCCGAGCACCTCGAGCGCCAAGCGGAGCGCGAGCGCGCGGCGGCGGTCGAGCAGGTCGGTGTCGTGGAAGTAGACGTGGACGACGGGCTCGCGCGGATCGCGACGGCTGAACGCCGCCCGCGCCGCCATCCCGAGCGAATGCGTCGTCGGAAGCTCGAGCAGCTCGCCGCCGCCGGGGAGCGCGAGCCGACCGGGTGCATCGAGAGCGAGCCGCGGCGCTCCGTCGTCCAGGTACGGCGGTCGGAAGCTCGTCGCGGTGCAGTCGGCGTAGCCGAGCTCGGCGACGGCGCGGGCGACCGACTCGTCCATGTACCAGCCGCCGCCGCAGAAGAGCGTGGGGCGGAGGCCCTGCTCGCGGAGCCACTCGCCTTCGCGGCGGACGCGCTCGCCGGGGTCGGCCGCGGCCGGCGTCGGCCGCGCGTGGGTCGGCGACGTCCAGTGCGTGTGGTGGCCGAGCGGGCCGTGAGCGGCGGCCGTCCGCGCCCGCTCGAGCCAGATCGTCTCGTCCTCGCCGGTCTCGGGATCGGGCGGCCGCATCAGCGCCGCGATCCGGAATCCGCCGGGCCGAGCCGCCTGGAGCCGCGAGAAGCGCGCCCACACCCGGTCGTCCAGCGGTCGTTCGACGTGGCAGGAGGCCACCGCGTACCTTGTGGCCCAGATGTGCGGCATCGCCGGCCTAGTATCGCGGCACGCGCCGCCCGACCCTGCGCTCGTCGAGCGGATGATCGACGCGCTCCGCCATCGCGGTCCCGACGAGGGCGGCGTGGACGCGCTCGGCCGCTGCGTGCTCGGCCACCGGCGCCTGAAGGTGATCGACCTCGACACCGGCTCCCAGCCCGTGACGAACGAGCAGGGCGACGTCACCTGCGTCTTCAACGGCGAGCTCTACGAGTTCCGGGCGCTCCGCGAGGAGCTCGCGGCGAGCGGTCACCGGATCCCCGGTACGGGCGACACGCCCGTCATCCCGCACGCCTACGAGGAGCACGGGACGGCGTTTCCGCGGCAGCTGCACGGGATGTTCGCGCTCGCGCTCTGGGACGCCTCGCGCGACCGGCTCGTGCTCGCGCGCGACCGGATCGGCAAGAAGCCGCTCCTCTACGCCGAGCTGCCGGACGGAACGCTCGCCTTCGCCTCGGAGCTGAAGGCGCTGCTGCGGCTGCCCTCGCTGGCGCGCGAGCTCGACCTCGACCAGCCTCGACGCGTTTCTCGCGCTCCAGTACGTGCCTGGGCCCGACGACCGCGCTGCGCGGGGTGAAGAAGGTGCCGCCCGGTCACGTGCTCGTCTGGGAGAACGGCGCGATCACGGTCGAGCCCTACTGGCAGCTGGAGGCGCGGCCGGCGGAGCGGACGGACGAGGAATGGCTCGAGCTCGTGCGCTCGACGGTCGGCGCGGCGGTGCGCCGGCGGCTGATCGCGGACGTGCCGCTGGGCGCGCTCCTCTCCGGCGGGATCGACTCGAGCATCGTCGTCGCGCTGATGGCGCAGGCGTCGGCCGAGCCGGTGCGCACGTTCACGATCGGCTTCCCGGACGCGCGTTACGACGAGCGCGAGTACGCGCGCGCCGTCGCCGAGCGCTACGGCACGCGGCACCAGGAGCTCGAGGTCGAGCTCGACGCGGCCGAGCTGCTGCCGCGGGTCGCCTGGGCCTTCGACGAGCCGTTCGGCGACGAGGCCGCTCTGCCGTCGCTGCTCGTCTCCGAGCTCGCGCGCGAGCACGTGACCGTTGCGCTCGCCGGCGACGGCGGCGACGAGGCGTTCGCGGGTTACGAGCGGTATCGGGCCTACGGGTTGGCGGCGGCGCTGGGGCGCGTGCCGGTGCTGCCGGGGCTCGGCGCACGGGCGTTGCGGGCGCTTCCGTCGGGGCGCGCGGAGCCGCGCTCGCCGGCCTTCCGCGCAGCCCGGCTCGCGGAGGTCGCGGCGGCGGGTGCCGGCGAGCGGTACGCGCGCCTGACGGAGGTCTTCTCGCCCGAGCAGCGCGGCCGGCTCTGGACGGACGAGGCGCGGCCGGCGCTCTACGAGCCGCCGGCTCCGGCCGGCGGCGGGATCGGAGCGCTCCAGCTGCACGACATCGAGACGTACCTCCCGGGCGACCTGCTCGTGAAGGCCGACCTCGCCTCGATGGCGCACTCGCTCGAGCTCCGCTCGCCGTTCCTCGACCACGAGGTGCTCGAGCTCGGGCTCTCGCTCCCGACCGGCTGCGGTCGAAGGGGATGCAGGGCAAGGTCGCCCTGCGGCGGGCGTTCGCGGCGGAGCTTGCCGCCTCGCGTCGCCGCCCGCGGCAAGACCGGATTCGGCGTTCCGCTCGGGCGCTGGTTCCGCGAGGACCTGCGCGAGCTCGCGTCCGATCTCCTGCTCGACCGCCGCGCCCGCGACCGCGGCCACTTCCGGCCCGCGGAGGTGAAGCGGCTCCTCCACGAGCACGTCAGCGCCGAGCGCGACCACGGGCATCGCCTCTGGTGCCTGCTGATGCTCGAGCTCTGGCAGCGCTTCTACGTCGAGTCGGAGGCTCCGCCGGCCTCGGCGCTCGACACGCGCGTCGAGTCGCTCGCCGCTCGCTGAGGTGTCGCGCACCCGCGCCTACGCGCTCGTCGCGGCCGTCTGCGCTCTGCCGCGGCTCGTCGTCGTCGCGATCGAGCGCGGCGAGATCCTGCTCGCCTACACGGAGAAGAGCGACGACTTCGCGCGCACGCTCGTGGCGAGCGGAACGGTCGGCTTCATCCCGGGCGTGCCCTCGGCGTACACGCAGCCGCTCTACACCTTCTTCCTCGCGCCGCTCTACTGGGTCTTCGAGCGGCACTGGCTCGTGGTCGGGCTCGCGCAGACGCTCGTCGCGGTCGCGACGGCGCTCCTCGTCTACGAGATCGGCCGCCGGATCGCCTCGCAGCGGGTCGGCATCGTCGCCGCGGCGCTCTCCACGCTGCACCCGTACCTCGTCTGGCACGACGTCCACGTGAACCGCGAGATCCTGGACACGCTGCTCGCCGCGGCGATCGTCCTCGCGACGCTGGTGGCCGCCGAGCGGCTTGTGTTGTTCCAACACAAGCGCTCTCCGAGCGACGAAGCGACGCCGATCGGCGGCGAGCTCGTGTCGGAAGCGCACAAGGTCTTCTGGCGGCGCGCGTTGCTGTGGGGAGCGATCCTCGGCGCGCTTCTCGGGCTCGCGATCCTCGGCAACTCGCGGCTCGTGCTGCTGCCGCTCGTCATCCTCGGCTACCTCGCGTGGCGACTGGGCTCGGCGCGGACGCTCCTGACGCTCGGCGCTGCGGGGGCGGCGGGGATCGTGCTCGTCCTGGCGCCGTGGGTCGTGCGGAACGAGGTCTCGGTCGGCTGCTACGCGATCACGACCGACACCCGCGCGCTCTGGAAGGCGAACAACCCGGCGACGTACGACCTCCTCGCCGCCGGCAAGTGGATCGACGACGTCCCGAACATCCCCGGCGCGCAGCTCTCGCCCGAGTTCCAGGCCGCGATCTACGCCGACCGCGGCGAGCTGATCGAGGTCGACGAGTGCGCGCAGATGCGCTTCTACCGCGGGCTCGTGACCGACTTCTGGCGCGAGCAGCCCGGCGAGAAGGCGAGGCTCGCGGTCGCAGGCGGCGGGGATGCTCTGGAACCCGACCTTCAGCGTCGAGCGCGAGGAGCGGAGCCGGGGGCTCGTCGGGGTCGCGAAGGACTGGGGCGAGCCGCTCTACATGGCCGCGCTGTACGTCCTCGCCGCCGTCGGCCTCTTCCTCGTCTCGCGGGCGTTCGCCGTGCTGGCGGTCGCGCTCCTCGCCTACAACACGCTCGCGGCGATGGTCTTCGTCGGCAACGTCCGCTACCGCGTGCCGTGGGACTTCCTGCTCGCGCTGCTCGCGGCGGTCGCGCTCGAGCGGCTGTGGACGCGGTTGCGGACGCGATGAAGGTCGTCCACGTCCACCGGATGCGCGGGATCGGCGGCTCGGAGCGGCATCTGCTGACGCTCCTGCCCGCGCTGCGCGCGCTCGGCGTCGACGCGCGCTTCGTCGGGCTGGACGACCTCGACGGCTGGGATCCGCAGCCCTTCTACGACGAGCTCGACCGGAGCGAGGTGCCGTACGCGCGCCTGCGCTCGGCCCGTGGTCTCGGCCGCGCGCTCGGACGGAGCCGACGTCCTGCACACGCACCTCGTCCACGCCGACGTGCTCGGCGCGCTCGTCCGCGGCGGCCGCGCGCTCGTCTCGACGAAGCACAACGACGATCCGTTCCGCACCGGCCCGTTCCGCTTCGTCGAGCGGGCGATCACGCGCCGCGCGGCGCGGGTGATCTGCATCACCGAGGCGCTGCGCCGCTTCAACGTCGACCGGGTCGGCCTGCCGGCCGAGAAGCTCGTCGTCGTGCCCTACGGGCTGGACGAGCCGCCCGCGGCGTGGGGGCCGAACGAGCTCGAGCTGCCGGACGGCAAGCTCGTCGTCGCGGTCTCGCGGCTCGTGCCGCAGAAGGGCCTCGACGTGGCCGTGGAGGCGATGGCAGGGGTCGACGCGACGCTCGTCGTCCTCGGCGAGGGGCCGGAGCGCGAGCGGCTCGAGGCGCTCGCGCGCGAGCGCGGCGTCCGGCTGCTCCTGCCCGGCCGGGTCGGCGACGTGGCGGCGATCCTCCGCCGGGCCGATGTCCTCGTCCATCCCGCCCGCTGGGAGGGCTTCGGGCTCGCGCTCCTCGAGGCGATGCTCTGCGAGCTCCCGGTCGTCGCGACCCGCGTCAGCTCGATCCCGGAGATCGTCGTCGACGGCGAGACCGGCGTGCTCGTCCCGCCGGACGACGCGCGCGCGCTCGCGGCGGCGCTCGAACGCGTTCTCGCCGAACCAGCCGACCTCGGCGCCCGCGGCCTCGCACGCGCCCGCGCCGAGTTCTCGGTCGCCGCGATGGCCGAGCGAACGCTTGCCGTTTACGCGCGCTTGGCGATGTAGAGGTCGAGAACGCGCTGGTTGGCGACGCGGATCGGGATGAGCGGAGCCATGTCGTCGAGCGAATAGACGGCAGCCGGTCCTTCGGCGCCGTCCAGTCGAAGCTCGCCGCCGACCGCACGCGCGGCGAAACCGAAATCGAGCACAGGCCCGAACGGCGTTCCATGTTGCAGGAACCGCGCGAGCTCCTCGGCAACCTCGATCTCGAGCCCCGTCTGCTCGCGCACGAGCCGAACAGCGGCGGCCTCTGGTGCCTCGGCGTATTCCACGAGCCCACCAGGCAGCGACGCCGGGGCTTCCGGCGTCCCACTGGGCGGGTGGACGAGGACGATGCCCGAGCCGGCCTCGACGACAACGAGGACGCCGATCGGGTTCGTCGGATAGTACGTCCAGCCGCACGTCTCACAGACTGGGCGGATCCGTGAGTTGGTCGCATCGGTGTGATCACGCAGAGACCCGGCGCACCGGGGGCAGTGGTTGAAGACCGCGTGGTCGGGTGCGACCGTCCGGTAGTCGAGGACGCCCTCTTGTCTCGTCCATGCTCGAAGTTCCTCCTCCCCCGGGCGGAGTTGAGCATACGTTCGAGTCGGCGGGAGGGGATCCGAGAATGATCGGCGCTAACCGTCCAGCGACGCCTGGTAGAGCAGCTCCGTCCGGTCGGTGCAGCGATCCTCGAGGAAGCGGCCGAGCGCTCGCTCGCGGCCGGCCCGGCCCATCGCTGCCGCGCGCTCCGGGTTCGACGCCAGCTCCACGATCGCGCGGGCGAGCGGCTCCGACTCGCCCGGGGCGACGAGGAGGCCGGTGCGGCCGTTCTCGACGAGCTCACCGAGGCCGCCGATTGCCGCCGCGATCACCGGCCGAGCGCGCTCCATCGCCTCGAGCGCGACCATCCCGAAGCCCTCGCCGAGCGAGGGGACGACGCTGATCGCGGTCCGCTCGATCGCCGTCTGGATCGGGTTGACCTGGCCGAGGAAGTGGACGGCGTCCTCGATCCCGAGCTCGCGCGCGTAGGCCCGAAGCGCTGGCTCGAGCGGGCCGCGGCCGGCGATCTCGAGCTCGAGCTCGGGGATCTCCGCGCGCGCATCCCGGAACGCCCGCAGCAGCACGAGGTGGCCCTTGATCGGGATCAGCCTGCCGACGCAGAGCAGGCGCGGTACGCCGCCGTCGTAAGGGCGCGCGTCGGGCTGCGGGCGGATCCCGTAGTGGACGATCTCGAACGTCTCCTCGGCGAAGCCCTCGGTCTCCTTCAGGTAGCGCGCGAGCCCGCGCGAGATCGCGATGTGGCGGTGCGAGAGCGCGGCGATCGAGCGGTCGGCGAGCGCGAACCCGCGACCCTCGCGAAACTCGTTGAAGCCGTGCTTCGTGCTCACCCGCACGGGCACGCGCGTCGCCGTCCCCGCGAGCTGGCCGTAGACGTCGCCGTGGACGAGGTGCGTGTGCAGGATCGTCGGCCGCTTCCGCCCCAGGTAGGCGCAGAGGCGGAGGAAGGCGGCCGGATCGACGTCGGCGCCGAGCGGGATCGCGTCGAGCGGCACTCCTTGGGAGCCGAGCGCGCGCGCGAAGTCCCAGGCGCCCGGCTCGTGCTCGTGCAGCATCAGGAAGCGGACGTCCCAGCCCCGCTCGACGAGCGAGGGGAGGAGCGAGAGCAGGTGCGCCTCGGAGCCGGAGATCCCGGCGACCTTGGCGAGGTGGAGGACGCGGACGTTCTTCATCCGCTGACGACCCCGAGGACGCCTGTTGCCCACGAGTCGACGGAATGGCTCGCGACGGCGCGCTCGCGCAGGGTTCGGCCGATCGTGGCTCGCTCCTCTGCGCTCAGCGCCACGAGCGCCCGCAGGCGGTCGGCGAGCTCGTCGATGGACTCGCGCTCGAAGCGGAGCCGCGGCTCGATCCCGGCGAAGAGCTCGTCGAAGGACGGGTTCGAGGCGAGCACCGGCAGACAGCTCCCGCACGCCTCGAAGACGGCCTTGTCGGGAGCGCCGGCGCGCATGTTGTTGATCAGGACGTCGGCGCCGGCGTGGAGCTCGCCGATCCGGTCGCGCGGCACCGGATCGTGGATCTCGGCCCGTGCTTGCAGCCCAAGCTCGCCGATCTGCCGCTCGAGCGCGGCTCGGTGCGCGCGTTCCTCGGCCGTGCTCGACGTGCCGTAGACATCGAGCCGCGCCTCGGGCACCTCCCGGACGGCGTGCAGGATCGTCTCGATCCCCTTCGCCGGCGAGGTGCGGCCGAGGACGATCGCGCGAAGCTCCCCTCCGCCGGGATGGTCGCGGCACTCGAGCGCGGCATAGTCGATCCCGTGGCCGAGCGGCACGAGCTTCGGCGTCTCGAGGGGGAACGAGCGGCGATCGACGCTGAGCACGCTCGTCGACGCAGCCGTCGCCGCGCGGAGGAGGGGGCTCGCGCGCCAGTGCGCGAACCAGAGTAGGACGGGCACTCGGAGCGGGCGGGCAAGCGGAGCGGCCAGCACCGCGTAGATCGGGCACATGTGGGCGAGCACGGCGTCGGCGTCGCGCAGCTCCGGGGCGAGCGCGCGCGCGAACCGGATGCCGCGCGCCGCCTTGCTCCCGCCGCCGAACGTCTTGACGCGGCAGTTCGACGGGAGCGAGCCCGGGCACGGCGCCGAGCGAGAGCACCACGAGCTCGTCGACCTGCGCCGCGAGCGCGCGCAGCTTGGCGACTGTCGCGCCGAGAACCGGGTCGGCCGCATCGACCTGCTGGGTGACGAAGATCAGCTTCAAAACACGTCGAAGTCGCCGAGCTGGAATTGCCAGGGGCCGTCGAGGTTGCCTTCCGGCCGGAGCTTCTTGGCGAGGACGCGGATCGGCTTGGGCGTGGGGACGAAGCCGGCCGCGAGGAACGCGCCACGCTGCTCGGGTGGGACGAGCGCGATCGTCGGCCTCGCCGAGCCCGTCGCCCGCAGCAGTTGCCCGATCTCCCCGAGCGCGTGGCAGACGACTGCGACGCGGCCGCGGCTGGGCCGCCACGCGAGCAGCCCCGCCAGCGAGTTGCCACGAAAGGCGCCCAGGATCGAGTACGCGCGCGGCGAGCGGACGTACCGCCACTCGAGGAACGCTGCGTCCACGAGCTGGCCGTTCGCGGTTGCAGGGAGCCGCTCCACCTCGCTCGGAACCACGGTCAAGTCCTCGATCCGGAGCCCTCCGCGCCGGCTCGGGACGGCCGGCGGGCGCACCCAGATCCGGCCGCGCCAGAGCTCGTGCCAGCCGAGCTTCTCGAGGAAGATCGGGCGCGAGGCGTCGTTCGGGAAGGTGACGCCGAGCGCGCAGCCGCGCGCCGCCGCCTCCTCCTCGTTCGCGCGCTCGAGCCGGCCGAAGATCCCCTTGCCGCGCTCGGCGGGATCGGTCGCGACCTGGAGCGGCATCGCGACGAGCTGCTCTTCGCCGGCGACCCGGCAGCGGAGGAAGCTCAGCGACGCGAGCCCGACGGCGCGCTCGCCGTCTCGCTCGACGGTGAGCAAGCCGGGACCGCCAGGGTGATCGTCGAACCACCACTCGAGCTCGCGCTCGTGCGGCCGCTCGCCCCAGACCCGCTCGAGCAGGTCGACCGCGGCCTTCCGGTCGCTCACTTCGACGACGTGCCGAGCGCCGCGTTCAGCGCCCGCCGCGCGTGCGTCCCGGCGACGGTGTCCTTCAGCGAGATCAGGTCGCAAGCGCCCGCGAGCACGAGCTCGAACGTGCGCGGGGGATACGGCTCGACGTTGTACCGCCTTAGCCGGAAGCGGTCGCTCGCGGGGCCGTTCGCCCCGGACACGGACGTGAAGCCGAGGTCGTAGCCGGCCTGGCGAAGCAGGCTCAGATGCACGGGGCGGTAGTGCGCCTCGGAGCCCTTGACGTAGGCGAACGCCCGCACCGGCCGGCCGAGCGCCTCCTCGAGGCGCAGCTTCGAGATCGCGATCTCGCGCGCCGACTCGTCGATCTCGAGCTCCGCCAGCGGCCGGTGGGAGATCCCGTGCGACTCGATCCGAACACCAGCCTGCTCGAGCTCGCGCAACTCGCCCCAGTCGAGCGTCCGGTTGAGGATCCCGCGTGGGACGAGATGCTCGTCGTGGGGGAGCGGGCGCCGGTCGCCGACGTAGCCGAGCGGCGCGAAGAGCACCGCCGGGTAGCCGTGCCTCTGGAGCGCGGGCAGCGCGTTCTCGAGGTTGTCGCGGTAGCCGTCGTCGAAGGTGATCAGCACGGCCTTCGGCGGCAGCGCGGCGCCGTCGACGTAGTGGCCGAGCACGGCGTCGAGCCCAACGACCGTGTAGCCGAACTCGGCGAGCAGCGCCATCTGCTCCGCGAACCGGCTCGTCGGCACGGTGACGGGGTTCTCGAGCTGGTCGTTGACCTTGTGGTACATGAGCACGCGCAGCGTCCGGTCGGCGGCTCCGTTCGTCGGTGCGAGCGTGGTCGTCGTCTCGCCGATCGTGCGGTAGACGGCGTTCTTCAGCAGCTGCTTGGCGCGCTCGGCTCTCACGCGGGAAGTCTAGTGACCCGCTCGACGAGCTCCCTCATGCGCGCCGCGAACTGCATGGGCGTGGCGGCCCATGTGCATGCACACCCATGTGCCGCCTGGCCGAATCGGCCGGCGAGCTCCGGATCCTCGAGGACGCGGACGAGCGCGTTGGCGAGCGCCGCGGGATCGCCGGGTTCGACGAGCAGGCCGGTCTCGCCGTCAGTGACGACGTCCGGGATCCCGCCGACGCGGCTGCCGACGACGCCGCGGCCGCGGCAGAACGCCTCGACGAGAACGCGGCCCATTCCTTCGGAGCGCGAGGGCAGAACGAGCACGGTCGCGGCGTCGAGCGCGGCAGCGACCTCGGCCGTCGTCAGCGACTGGCTCCACGTGATCCCCTCTCCCCCCGGAGGCGGGAGCGAGCCCGAGCCGACGACCTGCAGCCGCGCGCCGGGAACGCGGCCCAGCACCGTCGGCCATGCCTGGACGAGGACGTCGACCCCTTTCGAGCGCTCGAGCGCGCCGACGAAGAGGGCAGTCGGTGCTTTCGGCAACGGCACAGGCGGGCCGAGGAACAACTCGAGATCCATGAAGGCCGGGAACTCGGCGTCGGGCTCGCGGCCGGCGGACCGCACGAGCCCGCTCGTGTATCCGGAGATCGTGCGGACGCCGTCGGCGCGTCTCAACCCGATCCGCGCGAGCGCATCGGCAAGCGGATCGAGCAGCCGCCGCGCCCGCGAGCCGTAGAGCCGCGTCGGCGCGCGCCAGTCGCCGTGGACGTCGGCGATCACGTTCGCCGGCACTCGGGCGAGCCGCCGCGCGAGCAGGACGAGCGCGGTCTCCTGCAACCCCTGAGCGAGCACCGCGTCCGGGCGGAAGCGGCGGAGCTCGCGCGCCACCCGAAACGGCAGCGCGACGTAGAAGGCGAGCCCGTCGAGCCGCCGGAGCGGGAACGGTGGCGCGAGCGCGAAGCGCGGGTCGCTCGTACGCCCTGTCCCCATTTGCCGCCAGTCGAGCTCGGCCGACAGCGCGTCGAAGCGCCGCTCGAGCGTCTCGCCGAGCGGGAAGGTGAAGCGCGTCCTGCCGACGATCAGGAGCTTCATCGCGAGACGCGCGCGACGAGCGCGGCGACGTTGTCGGCGTACTCGGCTGCGGTGTAGCGCCACGGACGGGAGTCCTCGAGCGCCTGCGCGCCGAGCCGCTCGGCGAGCGCGCGATCCGAGAGGAGCCGGACGAGCGCGTCCGCGATCCCCGCCACGTCGTCCGGCTCGACGAGGAAGCCGTTCTCGGCGTCACGCACGGCATCGGGGATCCCGCCGACGCGGCCGCCGATCACCGCCCGTCCCCGGCAGAGCGCCTCGAGAACGACGCGCGGCGTCCCCTCCGAGCGGGAGGGGAGGAGCAGACACCACGCGTCGTCGAGTGCGGTCACGACCTCGGGCGTCGGCAGACGCCGCGATGCCACGCCGTCTGCTCCGGGAGATCGGCGACGAGCCGCTCCACCTCGGCAGCCATCGGCCCTTCGCCGACGAGGACGAGGCGCGCTTCGGGCACACGCGGCGCGGCGAGCCGCCACGCGGCGACGATCCCGTCCACGTTCTTGTAGCGCTGGAGGACGCCGACGAAGAGCGCGCTCGGACGCTCAGGGAGAGCGACTGTCGGTGGATCGGCGAAGGCCGACAGGTCGGTGTAGGTCGTGAACGTGGCCGCGGGCTCGACTCCGTGGCGGCGCGCGAGCTCGGTCGTGAACGGCGAGAGCGTTCGGACGGCGTCGGCGCGGCGGAGCGACCACGCGGCGACGCGGTCGAGCACCGGCGCGAGCGGTTGGCGAGCCCGGGAGCCGTAGAGGCGCGCGAAGCTCGCCCAGTCGCCGTGCAGCTCGACGACGACCGGCACGCGCCGCCGCGCGAGCGCCCGGCCGGCGTAGGCCGCGGCTGCCTCGAACGGGCTCTGCGCCAGCACCACCGCCGGTCGAAACTCGCGCAGCTCGCGAGCGATCCGGAACGGCAGCCGCGCATAGAAGGCGACGCCGTCGAGTGCGCGCGACGCGCAGGGGGCGGTGGAGCCGGAACTCGGGGCGGTCGGCTCGGTTGCCGCGGGTTCCGGTCGCGAGCACGCGGAGGTCGAGCCGCTCGCCGAGCGCGTCGAACTTGCGGGCGAGGCCCTCGGAGAGCGGGAAGCGGTAGCGCGTCCGTCCGACCATCAGCACGCGCGGCCTCACGAGCCTGCCGCCCGCTCGAGGATCCGCTCGAGCTCGCCGTAGACGCGCTCTTGCTGCAGGTGCTCGACCGAGCCTGCGGCAGCCTCGCGCAGATGCCCCTGCAACGCGTCGTCTCTGAGAAAGCGTCGTAGCGCTTCGGCGAAGGCGCTCGGATCGCCGGGCGGGACGAGCAGCCCGTTCTCGCCATCCCGCACGACCTCGGCCACGCCGCCGACCGCGGTTCCGAGCACCGGCGTCCCCACCGCGAGCGCCTCGACGACGGTGTGCGGGAAGTTCTCCCACGCGGAGGTGAGCACGGCGGCGTCGGCTGCGGCAAAGAGCTCGAGCACCTCGGTCCGCGTGCGGGCGCCGAGAAAGCGAACACGACCGTCGAGACCGAGCTCCGTCGCCCGCGCCTCGAGCCGTTCCCGCTCGGGGCCGTCGCCGGCGAGCGCGAGCGCCGGGCCGTCGACCTGCGCCAGCGCCTCGAGCAGGACGTCGAGCGCCTTCTGCGCGTTGATCCGTCCGGCGAACGCGAGCAGCGGCTGCGGGAGGTCGAGCTCGGCCCGCACCTCGGCCGCCGGACGCAGCTGCGGCAGCGGCGGGATCGCGTTCGGGACGACCGTCACCTTCTCCGTCGCGAGCCCCCAGCCCAGCGAGAGCTCCCGCAGGAAGGCGCTCGGGCAGACGACGTGCGACGCGCGTCGGAGGGCGAGGTCGCGCGCGAGCCGAAGCGCCGCGATCCTCGGGCCACGGGCCTCCTGGAACTCGGCGAGAGAGCCGGCGAAGAGCCCCTGGCGCTTCGCGCGCTCGTAGGCGGCGTCGGCGACGAGCTTCAGCACGAGCGGCCGCCGCGCGAGCGTGCTTCCGAGCCCCGCTCGCGAGATCATGCTGGTCGCATAGACGACGTCGGCCGAGCGCGCGCGCCGCGCGATCAGGCCGGCGACCCGCGCGTGCCGCACCCCGACGGGCGTGGAGCGCAGAACGGCGTGGATCGGAAAGTCCGGCGACTCCGGCGCGACATCCGCGGTCGTCACGACCTCGACGCCATGGCCGCGCAGAGCGCAGAAACGCGGCCAGCTCGGGCGCGTGGCTGGCCGGCCCGCCCACGTCGGGCGGCCAGATCCCGCTGACGACGAGGACGTTCATCGCTTCGACGCTACCTGGGCGAGCAGCTCTTCGAGCCTGCCGTAGATCCGTTCCGGATGCAGGTGCTCGACCGAGGGCGCCGCGCCGTCTCGCAGTCGCCCGCGGAGCTCCGCATCCCCGAGGATGCGGCGAAGCGCAGCGGCGAGCGCGGCAGGATCGCCGGGCGGCACGAGCAGCCCGTTCTCGCCGTCGCGCACGATCTCCGGGACGCCGCCGACGGACGTCGCCACGACCGGCGTGCCCACCGCGAGCGCCTCGACGAGCGTGTGCGGGAAGTTCTCCCACGCCGACGAGAGCACGGACGCGTCCGCGGCGCGGAAGAGCCGAAGCACCTCGTCGCGGCCGAGCGCGCCGAGGAACCGCGCGCGCTCGCCGAGCCCGAGCTCGGCCGCCCGCCGTTCGAGCGCCGAGCGTTCCGGGCCGTCACCGGCGAGGAGCAGCGTGGCGCCGTCGAGCTCTGCGAGGGCGGTCAGCGCCACGTCCAGCGCCTTCGCCGGCCCCAGACGACCGGCGAACGCGAGTAGAGCGCCGTCGACGTCGAGCTTCGACCGCGCCTCCTCCCGCGTCGGCAGCTCGGGCAGCTCGGGCGTGGCGTTCTCGACGACGACGACGCGGTCGGGCTCGAGCCCCCAGCCGAGCGCGTGCTCGCGCAGGTACGCGCTCGGGCAGACGACGAGCGAGGCCCGGCGGAGCGCACCGTCTCGAAGCGTCCGCAACGCGCGCACCCGCGCCCCTCCGGCGAAGCGCTGGAAGCCGTCGAGATCGCCGGCGAAGAGCCCGAAGCGCCGCGCCCGCTCGTAGGCGGGGTCGTCGGTCAGCTTCACGACGACGGGCCGGCCCGCGGCGCGCGAGCCGACCACGCCGCGGGTCAGCACCGAGTTGACGTAGACGACGTCGGCCCGGCGCGCGAGCCGCGCCAGCCGCAGCGCGAACGCCGCGTGCCGAGCCCCGGGCGGCAGCGAACGTCCGATCCAGTGCACCGGATACGGCGCGGCCTCGGGCGCCGCCGCAGCCGTCGTCAGCACCTCTACGCCGCTCCCGCGCGCGTGCAGCCACGCCGCCAGCTCGGGCGAGTGGCTCGCCGGCCCGCCGACGTCGGGCGGCCAGATCCCGCTGACGATCAGAACGTTCACGCCGCCGCGCTCATGTCGCATCCGGGGGCGGATCCGCGCGAAGACGACCGCCCAGGCGAGCGCGAAGACGATCGTCGCGACGAGCGTGGCGGCAGCAGCGCCCGTCGCACCCCATTCGAGCGCCAGCACGACGACGAGCGGCAGCAGCACGGCCGTCTCGATCCCATGCGTGACGAGGCGCAGGTTCGGCCGCCCGATCGCGACCGGGAGCGACTTCGTCCAGCCGATCGCGAGCTGGATCCCCGCGGCGACGAGGATGAGCCGGGCGGCGTCGGTCGCGTCGAGGTAGCGCTCTCCGAAGACGAGCCGGATCAGGTCGGGCATCAGCCAGAAGAGGACGGGGACGACGACGAGCATCAGCGGCGTCGCGAGCAGGGTGTAGCGCCGGACGCCTGCGAGCACGCGCGCCTCGTCGCCGCGCTCCCAGTCGCGCGTCTGCTCGGTGAGCAGGATCAGCCGCACCGGAGAGCTCGCGGCCGCGAGGCCGGCCTGCGGCGCCTGCGCGATCCTGAACAGGCCGACCTGGGTGGGGCCGGCAGCGACGCCGAGGAGGAGCGGCGCGAGCGCCGAGCGGAGCGAGAGCAACCCCGTCGCGGCGCTCGACTGGAGCACGAAGGCGACGATCCCCGGGCGATCCTCGCCCAGCGGCTCAGCCGGCGCGCTCGGAAAGCGCCGGAACGCCGCGAGGCCGACGGCTCCGACGACGGTCGTGGCGACCGCCTGTGCGATCCCGATCGCGACGACCGTCTCGACGACGCCGAGTTGCGCCCCGATGACGATCGCGATCAGCCGAAGCCCCGTCGAGACCGTCTGGAAGAGCCCGCGCAGGTCGTAGCGGCCCCGCAGGAGGAGCGCCGTGGCGGAGACGTTCTCCGGCGACTGGAGGAGCGGCAGCGGCGCGGCGGCGACGAAGGCCCAGGTCAGACCCGTCAGCTGGAGAAGATCGTGTCCGCGAGGGGCGCCAGCGTGAGGAGGGCCAGCCCTGCCAGCGCTCCCCCGAGCAGCTTCAGCCGCAGCGCCGCGCGGAAGAGCCCGTGCAGGCGCCCCCACTGCTCCGACGAGACGTAGCGGAAGCCGTACTTCGTCAGCGACTCCTCGACGGTCAGGTCGAGCAGGACCTGGAAGAACCCGACCGCGACGAAGACGGTCGCGAAGAGGCCGAAGTCCTCGATCGAGAGCGATCGCGCGGCCACGATCGTGCCGAGCACTCCGAGAGCGGTGGAGCCATAGAGGCCGGCGGCGGTCGCAAGACGGCGCAAAAAAAGCCGCGAGGGCATCTAGGAGGGCCAGTATAGTGCCCGCGTTGACGGCCCTTTCCCGCACGGCTGCGCACGTCCGGCAACCGGCCGTCGCCCGATTCGCAACGCGGCTCGGCGCGCTTCTTCTCGTGGCGTCGGTGCCCGTCCTCCTGCTGCACGTGGACTACCAGCCGCAGGTCTCGCTCGAGCTCGGCGGGACCGATGCGTCGCTCAAGCTCTCGGATCTGGCGGTGCTCGCGCTCGTGGTGGCAGCGGTCGTTGCGCTCGCGCGCGACGGGATCGGACTGCTGCGTCCGGCGCTCGTCGTCCTCGCACCCGTCCTCGCGCTCCTGGCCTGGATCGGCGTGGGCGTCGTCGTCGGCGCGATCTCGGACCGGCCGTACGCGCTCGGCCCGCATCTCGTGACGGCGGCCGGATTCCTCGAGTACGCGCTGCTCGCGCCGGCCGTGGCCGTGCTCCTGCGCACGCCCGACGCGCTCCGGTTCGTGCTCTGGACGCTCGTCGGCTGGCTCGCGGTGCTCGACGTGGTCGGCCTCGCGCAGTTCGCCGGGATCGGCGACGCCGTGGCCGGCGCGCGTCAGCCGTCCTGGATCGGCTATCACGACTTCGCGGCAGCCGGTGCGACGACGCTCGCGATCGGGCTCGTCGCGCTCGCCGTCGGTGAGCGCTGGCCGGTCGGACGGCTGCGCGAGGCCGCATGTGCGACGGGCGCGCTCGGGCTCGTCCTCTCCGGTTCCGTCGGGGGAGCCCTGGGCCTCGTCGCGGCGGCGGCGCTGGTCGTCGCGGTCGCCATCCTGCTCCGCTCGCTGACCGCCCGGCGGCTCGCCGCCGTCAGCGCGATCACGCTCGCGACCGTGGTCGGCGTCGTCGCGCTCCGCGGCGGCGACCTCGCGCAGTTCGGCCGCTTCGTCGGTCTCCTCGAAGCCCAGGAGACGACGAGCGCGGACGTCCAGACCTACTCGCACCGGACGCTGCTCGGCTACTTCGGCCTCCGGGTCTTCGCCGACCACCCCGTGACAGGCGCCGGCTGGCAGGCGACCCAGGAGTTCGCGACGCTCGAGCCGTATCTCACCGACGCACGCCGCCGCTTCCCGGACGTCGCGGCGCAGGCGTTCCCTTCGCCCGCCGAGCCGTACGGGGTGCAGAACGCCTACGTGCAGGCGCTCTCGGATCTCGGCGCGATCGGGCTCGCGCTCTTCCTCGCGGCGCTCGCGATCCCGATCGTCGTCGGCGTCAGGGTCGCTCTCCGCCGCGCGGCGACGCCGGGCCCCGCCCTTGCCGGCGCAGCCGTCGTCCTCGCCTGCGCGGGCGCGTGGACGGCGCAAGGGCTCGTCGCCGGGCTGCCGCTCGACGCGCTCACGTGGTTCGGCGTCGGGCTCGTAGCGGTCACGATCTCTCACCCTCTGACCGATGGGTGAGTGGCCGGGCGCCACCCGGCGGAACCCGTCGGCGGGATCGGCGACCTACGCCGTCCGGGCGCCGCTCGCCCGCTGGCTGGAGCGCGAAGGCGCGGGTGCCACGGGCAAGCGAGTGCTCGACGTCGGCTGCGGCGTCAAGCCCTACTACCCCTGGTTCGCCGCGGCGGCGAGCTACGTCGGCGTCGACGTCGTCGAGAATCCCGCGGCCGACCTGCTCGGGCCGGTCGAGGCGTTGCCGGTCGAGGACGGCACCTTTGACCTCGTCCTCTGCAACCAGGTGCTCGAGCACTGCGACGATCCCGCACAGGCCGTCCGCGAGCTCCGGCGCGCCGTCGCGTCGGGGGGCCGCGTGCTCGCGTCCACCCACGGAGTGCAGGTGTACCATCCCTCGCCCAACGACCTCTGGCGCTGGACGCATGCGGGGCTCGAGCGGCTCTTCCGGGAGAACGGGGACTGGGCGGAGCTCGAGGTGCGACCCGGAGCCGGGACGACCGCCTGCCTCGGAATGCTGCTCACCCACACCATCGAGCTCCTCGCCGGCCGCGCCAACCTGCGCGCAGTCGTGCGGCCGCTCGTGTGGGGCGTGAACCGAGCCGCCGAGACGATCGACGGCCGGGTCGAGTCGCTCCGCGAGCCGACTCCCGGCACGATCTTCGCCAACTACCACGTCGTCGCGGTGGCGCCATGAGCCGCAAGGTTCTCGTCACCGGCGGCGGGGGCTTCATCGGGTCGAACCTCGTCCGCGGCCTGCTCGAACGCGGCGACACGGTGAGAGTGCTCGACAACTTCGCGACCGGCAACCGGGACAACCTCGACGGGGTCGACGTCGAGGTCGTCGAGGGCGAGCTCCGGAGCTACGAGCGCGTCCACAACGCCGTCCGCGGAGCCGAGGTGGTCTTCCATCTCGGCGCGCTCGGCTCGGTGCCGCGCTCGGTGCAGGATCCGCTGACGACGAGCGCCGTCAACGTCGAGGGGACGCTGAACGTGCTGCTCGCCGCCCGCGACGAGGGTGTTCGCCGGGTCGTCTACGCCTCGTCCTCGTCCGTCTACGGCTCCGCGGCGGCCCTGCCCGCGCAGGAGGCGTCGCCCGTCGATCCGATCTCGCCGTACGGGGTCGCAAAGCTCGCCGCGGAGCGCTACTGCGTCTCGTTCAGCAGGGTCTACGAGTCGTTCGAGACTGTCGTGCTGCGCTACTTCAACGTCTTCGGGCCGCGCCAGAGCCCGCATTCGCAGTACGCGGCGGTCGTGCCGCTCTTCCTGACCGCGATCGCCGCCGGCGAGCCGCTGACGATCTTCGGCGACGGCGAGCAGTCCCGCGACTTCACCTACGTGGAGAACGTCGTCGAGGCGAACCTCCGCGCGGCCGAGGCCGAGCGGGCGAACGGGCGAATCTTCAACGTCGCCGCCGGGTCGCCTCGGAGCGTGAACACGCTCGTCGAGACGATCAGCGAGCTGCTCGGCAAGCCGGCGGAGCGGCGGTTCGAGCCACCGCGCGCGGGCGACCTGCGCGACTCCTACGCGGACATCTCGGCCGCACGGGAGATCCTCGGCTGGGAGCCGGCCGTCGACTTCGAGGACGGGCTCCGCCGAACTGCCGAATCCCTTGCCGGCTGAGCCGATCCGCGTCCTGCGCGTGATCGCGCGCCTGAACATGGGCGGCCCCGCGCTCCACGTCGCCTACCTCTCGGCGGGGCTTGCCGAGCGAGGCTACGAGACGACTCTCGTCGCCGGCTCGCTCGCGCGCGGTGAGGGCTCGATGGCCGTACGTGGCAGAGGAGCTCGGCGTCGAGGTCGTCAAGCTCGACGCGCTCTCGCGCGAGATCTCGCCGATCCGGGACGCGCTTTCGGTGCTCCGGCTCGCCCGCCTGATCCGCGAGCAGCGGCCGCAGATCCTGCACACGCATACGGCGAAGGCGGGCACGGTGGGGCGTCTGGCCGCGCTCCTCGCCGGCGACGCCCGGCCGCCGATCGTCGTCCACACGTTCCACGGCCACGTCCTCCACGGGTACTTCGGCCCGTTCAAGTCGCAGGCGTTTCGCCTGCTCGAGCGGCTGCTGGCGCGGATGACGACCCGGCTCGTCGCCGTCAGCCCGCAGGTGCGCGACGACCTCGTCTCGCTCGGAGTCGCGCCGGCGGAGAAGTTCACCGTCGTCCGCCTGGGAATCGAGCTCGGCGAGCGGGTGCAGACGCAGGTGGCCGGTGCCGCCGCGCGCGCGAGGCTCGGGATCGCGCCCGAGCGGTTCGTGGTCGGCTGGGTGGGCCGGATGACGGGCGTCAAGCGCACCGACGACGTGCTCGAGAGCGTGGCGCGATCTGCGCGAGGGCGGCGTCGACGCGGCGCTCCTGCTCGTCGGCGACGGTCCGGATCGCGAGCACGTCGAGCAGCGCGCGAGCGAGCTCGGGATCATCCGCCACTGCTACTTCCTCGGCTATCAGGAGGACGTCTCGGACTGGTACCAGGCCTTCGATACGCTGATCCTCCCCTCGGCGAACGAGGGAACGCCGGTCGTCGTGATCGAGGCGCTTGCCTCCGGCTGCCCGGTCGTCGCGACGAGCGTGGGCGGCGTGCCCGATGTCGTCCGAGAGGGCGTCGACGGCTTCCTCGTACCGGCCGGAGAGGTCGAGGCGCTCGCCGAGCGGCTGGCCCGACTCGCCGCCGACCCGGAGCTGCGGGCGCGGATGGGAGCGGCCGGCCGCGAGAGCGTCCCGGAGCGCTACGCCGTCGAGCGCCTCGTCGGCGACAT
>CAVXIQ010000007.1:0-128421 GCA_963761905.1 uncultured Gaiellaceae bacterium
CCTGCCGGCGTCGACATCGAGATCAAGCTCTGATGAAAGGCATTCTCGGCAGGAAGCTCGGCATGACGCAGGTCTTCGACCCGGAGAGCGGGCAGGTCACCCCTGTCACCGTGATCCAGGCCGGGCCGTGTCCCGTCGTCCAGGTGAAGACCGTGGAGACGGACGGCTACGAGGCGGTGCAGATCGCCTACGAGCCGGTCGTCGAACGGAAGCTCTCGAAGCCGGAGGTCGGGCACCTCGCGAAGGCGGGCGCCGCGCCGCACCGGCATCTCGTCGAGCTCCGCGGCCAGAGCGAGCTTCAGGTGGGCGAGACCGTGACGGTCGAGGCCTTCGAGCCCGGCGAGGCGGTCAAGGTCGCCGGGATCTCGATCGGGAAGGGGTTCCAGGGCACGATCAAGCGGCACAACTTCGCCCGGGGCCCCGTCTCGCACGGCTCCCACAACGTCCGCAAGCCCGGCTCGATCGGAGCGTCGGCGACGCCGGCTCGCGTCTTCAAAGGCCAGAAGATGGCCGGCCGGATGGGCGGCAAGCGGATCACCCAGCCCGGCCTCGTGATCCACGACGTCGACGTGGAGCAGAACCTCCTGCTCGTGAAGGGCTCGATCCCGGGCCCGAAGAGCGGGATCGTCGAGATCAGGGAGGCGAGGTAGTCGTGGCCGCTCCGAAGGCACCGCTGCTCGGCGGCTCGTCGAGCAAGGACGTCTCTCTCGAGGAGACCATCTTCGGCGCCGAGCTGAAGCCCCACGTCGTCCACGAGACGGTGCGCGCCGAGCTGAACGCTCGCCGTGCGGGCACCCGTGGCGTCAAGAGCCGCGGGCTCGTCGCCGGCGGCCGCTCGAAGCCGTGGCGCCAGAAGGGCACCGGTCGCGCCCGCGCCGGGACGATCCGCGCGCCCCAGTTCACGGGCGGCGGCGTCACGTTCGCCGTCGGTCGCGTCTTCGACCAGAAGGTGAACCGGAAGGCCCGGCGCTCGGCGCTTCGCGGCGCCCTCTCGAGCCATGCCTCGAGTGGGACGCTCGGGCTGCTCTCCGCCGCTTCGTTCGACGCTCCGTCGACGAAGCAGGCGAAGGCGCTCGTCGAGGGCTGGGGCAAGGACGCGCCGCTCCTCATCGTCGCCACCGACGAGGAGGAGACGCTGATCAAGTCGTTCAGGAACCTCCCGCGGACGTTGATCGCGGTTCCCTCCGAGCTCGAGGTCGCCTCGGTCGTCTGGGCGCGCTCGGTGCTGATCACGGAGAGCGCGCTGCCGCTCGTCGAAGCGAGGGCGACATGAGCCTCCATCCGAACGAAGTCCTGCTCGCCCCGGTCGTCTCCGAGAAGAGCTACAGCCTGATCACCGATCGCAAGTACACGTTCAAGGTGCACAAGGACGCCCACAAGACGCAGGTTCGCCAGGCCGTCGAGGAGCTCTTCGAGGTCAAGGTCCAGGCGGTCAACATCGTCAAGGTGCAGGCCAAGCCGAAGCGGCGCGGGCGCTCCGTCGGAACCCGCCCGGGCTGGAAGAAGGCGATCGTCCAGCTGCGCGAAGGCCACACGATCGAGATCTTCGAAGGAGCCCAAGTCTGATGGCCCTCAAGAAGTACAAGCCCACGAGCCCCGGCCGCCGCTTCATGTCCGTCTCGAGCTTCGAGGAGGTCACGAAGTCCAAGCCCGAGAAGAGCCTGACCGAGCCGCTGAAGAAGACGGGCGGGCGAAACTCGAACGGGCGGATCACGACTCGTCACCAGGGCGGCGGCCACAAGCGCCGCTATCGCGTGATCGACTTCAAGCGGACGAAGGACGGCGTGCCGGCGAAGGTCGCCGCGATCGAGTACGACCCGAACCGGTCGGCGCGGATCGCGCTCCTCCACTACGCCGACGGCGCGAAGTCGTACATCATCGCGCCGGCGCGGATCAAGGTCGGTGCCACGGTCGAGTCGGGCCCGACCGCCGACATCAAGCCCGGGAACGCGCTCCCGCTCGAGAACATCCCCACCGGCACGATGGTGCACAACGTCGAGCTGAAGCCGGGGCAGGGCGCGAAGATGGCGCGCTCCGCCGGCTCGAGCGTCCAGCTCGTCGCCAAGGACGCGGGCTATGCGGTGCTCCGGGTTCCGTCCGGCGAGATGCGCCGCGTCCTGCTCGCCTGTCGCGCTACCGTGGGTCAGGTCGGAAACGCCGACCACGAGAACCAGTCGATCGGCAAGGCCGGTCGGAATCGGTGGCTCGGGAAGCGGCCCGCGGTTCGCGGCTCCGCGATGAACCCGGTCGACCATCCGCACGGTGGCGGCGAAGGCAAGTCGAAGGGCGGCCGGCATCCGGTCACCCCGTGGGGCGTGCCGACGCTCGGCAAGCGAACCCGCGCGAAGCACAAGGAGTCAAACAACCTGATCGTGCGCGGCCGTCGCCGCGGGAAGGACAAGCGCTAGATGAGCAGATCGTCCAAGAAGGGCCCTTTCATCGAGGAGCGGCTCCTGAGCCGGATCGAGGCGATGAACGCCACGAACGAGAAGCGGATGATCCGGACCTGGTCACGCTCGTCCACGATCTTCCCGGACATGGTCGGGCACACGATCGCGGTCCACGACGGGCGCAAGCACGTGCCGGTCTTCGTGAGCGAGCAGATGGTCGGGCACAAGCTCGGCGAGTTCGCTCCCACCCGCACGTTCCGCGGCCACTCCGGCGACCGCCAGGCGAAGGTGAAGCGCTAGTGGCCCCCGCCAAGCAGCAGGCACTTCCGACCGTGACCGTCAAGGCGGAGGCCCGTTGGGTTCGCAGCTCGGCCCGCAAGGCGCGGGTCGTGCTCGAGAACGTCCGCGGTCGGACCGTGCCCGAGGCGCGCACGATCCTCCGCTTCACGCAGCGCCACGTCGCGACCGACATCGAGAAGGTGCTCCACTCGGCCGTCTCGAACGCCGAGGCCAACCACGGCCTGATCGGCGACGAGCTCGTGATCGCAGCGGCCTATGCGAACGAAGGGCCGACGCTGAAGCGGTTCCGTCCGCGCGCGCGTGGCCGGGCGAGCCAGATCCTGAAGCGCACCTGTCACATCACGATCCTGCTCGGGGAGGATCCGAAGGCGGACGAGCGCCCGAGGCGTCGCGCAGCCGCGCCGGCCGCGACCGAGGCATCGCCTCCTGCCGAGACCGCTGAGAAGCCGAAGCGCGCCGCGCGCGCAACGAAGAAGAAGAAGGAGGCGGTGGCCTGATGGGCCAGAAAGTCCATCCCGGCGGCCTGCGGGTCGGCGTCATCCACGACTGGAAGTCGAACTGGTACGTGGGCAAGAAGGAGTTCCCCCAGTACATCCTGGAGGACGTCCAGATCCGCGCCCACATCAACGGCAAGCTCGGCCATGCCGGCCTGTCGGACATCCTGATCCGCAAGGACAAGCAGCGGATCACGGTCGACATCTACACGGCGCGGCCGGGGATCGTGATCGGCAAGTCCGGTGTCGAGGTCGATGCGCTTCGCAAGGAGCTGCACTCGATCACGGGCAAGAACGTCCACATCAACATCAACGAGATCAAGCGGCCCGAGCTCGACGCGAAGCTCGTGGCGCAGTCGATCGCCGAGCAGCTGCAGAACCGGGTCAGCTTCCGGCGCGCGATGAAGCGCTCGCTCGCCTCGGCGATGCGCTCGGGCGCCCAGGGGATCAAGATCCAGTGCGGCGGTCGGCTCGGCGGCGGCGAGATGAGCCGCTCGGAGCGCTACACCGAGGGCCGGATCCCGCTGCACACGATCCGCGCGGACATCGACTACGGCTTCGCCGAGGCGAAGACGACCTACGGTCGGATCGGCGTCAAGGTCTGGATCAACAAGGGCGAGATCATGCCCGAGGGCTTCGAGGGCGTCACGACCGGCAAGGACACGCGCCTCGGCGACCAGGATCAGGCCCGCCGGCGCCGCGGCGGCGCTGCGGAAGGGCTCGGCGCGTCGCGCGAGTCGAGTCGTGGCCGCAGCCAGGACCGTGAAGGTCTCGGACTCGTCAAGAAGCCGCGCCGTCCCGGTGGCGGCAGGCCGGGCGGCCCAGGCGGCCCAGGCGGGGCCGCGGCCGGCGGGGCGCCGCGCAGCGGTGGCCGGCCGAGCGGGCGAGGGCAGGGCACGAGTCGTCCCGCGTCCTCAGAATCGCCCGGCCGAGCGCCCGGCAGAGACCGTCGAGAAGCCGCGCACCGACGATCAGGGAGTCTCGGCCGAAGGGCGCGTCCAGCCCGAGATCCAGCCGGACGTCGCGACGACGCCGGCCCCGGTCGCGGACGCTCCCGACACGACCACGCCGAAGGCGCAGGTCGAGGACAAGACGAAGCTCGACGAGTCCGGGGGTGAGAACGCCTGATGCTGCTGCCGAAGAAGGTCAAGCACCGCAAGGTTCACCGTGGCCGCCGTCGTGGCGTCTCCCGCGGTCAGACCGAGGTTCAGTTCGGCGACTTCGGGATCAAGTCGCTCGAGGCCGCCTGGATCACGAACCGGCAGATCGAGGCCGCCCGGATCGCGATGACGCGCAAGATCAAGCGCGGCGGCAAGGTCTGGATCAACGTCTTCCCCGACAAGTCGTACACCCAGAAGCCTGCCGAGACGCGGATGGGCTCGGGGAAAGGCTCGCCCGAGGGCTGGGTCGCAGTCGTCAAGCCCGGCCGGGTCATGTTCGAGCTCGCCGGCGTGCCCGAGCCGCTGGCCAAGGAGGCGCTGCGCCTTGCAGGGCAGAAGCTTCCCGTCAAGACCAAGTTCGTCCGGAGAGAGGCTGATCTGTTTGAAAGCTAGAGCGTTGCGCGACCTGACCGACGACGAGCTCGACCGCAAGATGGCGGAGACCCGCCAGGAGCTCTTCAACCTACGCTTCCAGTCGGCGACCGGGGCGCTCGAGAACAGCGCGCGGCTTCGCTCGGCGAAGCGCGAGATCGCCCGCATCCTGACCGTCCGGCACGAGCGCGAGGCACGACCAGAACTGAGGGTGAAGTAGAGATGGCTGAGAAGAAGACGAAGAAGCAGGCAGACGAGACCACGGTCGAGGAGACCGAGGCCGCGACCCCTGCTGTCGACGAGGGAGCGCCGGTGGCCTCGAGCGAGGCGCCGGACGAGGCCGCCACGGCCGAGGAGCCGATCGTCGCCGACGAGGTGCCGGCCGTCGACGAGGCGATGGTCGCCGACGCCGCACCCGAGGCTGTGACCGAGGAGCCTGCCGCAGTGGAGGCCGCCGAGCCCGAGCCCGCCGTCGAGCCGGAGCCCGTTGCCGAAGCACCTGCCGCCGCGGCGGAGGCTGAGCCTGTGGTCGAGGAGCCAGTGGCCCAAGAGCCTGCTGCCGAGGCGGAGGCCGAAGTCGTCGCGGACGAGCCCGCTGCCGCCGAGCCTGCCGGCGCAGCTCCTGCAGCTCCGGCGCAGCAGTCGGGCCCCAAGCCGAAGCGCAAGCGGCTGCCGCGCTCGTTGCGTCCCCAGCGGACGCGGCCGAAGCGCGACAAGCCGGCCGAACGCAAGCCGATCGTGCGCCTGCCGAAGCCTGAGCAGGAGCTTGGCCGTCGTCAGGAGCGCCAGGGCACCGTCGTCTCGGACGCGATGGACAAGACCATCGTCGTCAAGGTCGACACGATCGGGATGCACCGGCGCTACAAGAAGGTGATCCGGCAGTCGAAGAAGTTCCACGCCCACGACGAGACGAACGAGGCGAAGATCGGAGACGTCGTCCGGATCGTCGAGACGCGGCCGCTCTCCAAGTCGAAGAACTGGCGCCTCGCCGAGATCCTCGAGGTCGCGAAATGATCCAGCAGGAAAGCCGCCTTCGCGTGGCGGACAACACCGGCGCGCGCGAGCTACTCTGCATCCGGGTGATGGGCGGATCCAAGCGTCGCTACGCTCGGGTCGGCGACATCATCGTAGGTACCGTGAAGTCGGCGACACCGCAGGGCGCGGTCAAGAAGGGCGAGGTCGTGAAGGCGGTCGTCGTCCGGACGAAGAAGCCCTACGGCCGCGACGACGGCACGCAGATCGCGTTCGATGAGAACGCGGCCGTGATCATCGACGCCGCCCGCAATCCGCGCGGAACGCGCATCTTCGGGCCTGTCGCCCGCGAGTTGCGCGAGAAGAACTTCATGAAGATCGTTTCCCTGGCTCCCGAGGTGCTCTGAGCAAGATGACTGTGAAGCTGAAGATCAAGAAGGGGGATCTGGTGCAGATCCTCGCCGGCAAGGACCGCGGGAAGCAGGGGCGGATCCTCGAGGCGCGCCCCAGCGATCGGCGCGTGATCGTGGAGAACCTGAATGTGATCACGCGGCACACGAAGCCGAAGCCACTGCGCGACTCGAGCCGGATGGGGGGCGTCCAGATGGCGCCCGGCGGCCGGATCGAAAAGGCCGCGCCGGTCGACGTCTCGAACGTGATGCTCGTCTGCCCCACCTGCGGCCTCCCGACGCGAGTGGGAACCAAGGAGAAGACGATCAAGGGCGAGGTCGTGCGCGTCAGGGTCTGCAAGCGCGACGGCTGCGGCCAGGAGATCGACACCAAGTGATGGCGACCGTCGAGTACAGCCCGCGGCTCAAGGACTCCTACGAGGAGCTGCGTTCGCAGCTTCAGGAGGAGCTGGGCCTGAAGTCGATCATGGAGGTTCCGCGGATCTCGAAGATCACGCTCAACATGGGTGTGGGCGACGCGAAGACGGACGCCAAGGCGCTCGAGTCCGCGATCGAGGAGTTGACGACGATCGCCGCGCAGCGCGCTCAGGTGCGCAAGGCGACGAAGTCGATCGCGAGCTTCAAGCTGCGCGAGGGGATGGCCGTCGGCGCGAAGGTGACGATCCGCGGCGACCGGATGTACGAGTTCCTCGACCGGCTCGTCTCGATCGCGCTCCCGCGAATCCGCGACTTTCGCGGCCTCAACCCGAGGTCGTTCGACGGCCGGGGCAACTTCTCGCTCGGCGTTCGCGAGCAGATCATCTTTCCCGAGATCGACTACGACAGCGTCCAGTCCGTCCGGGGCTTCGACGTGACCATCACGACCACTGCCAAGACGGACGAGCACGCCCTCGCGCTCTTGAAGGGCCTCGGGCTTCCGTTCGCCGGCAGCGAGCCTGGAAGGGATCTTTAGGACATGGCCAAGACATCGCTCGTCGTCAAGCAGAAGCGCACGCAGAAGTACAAGGTGCGGCAGTACACGCGCTGCAATCGCTGCGGCCGTCCGCGCGCCGTGTTCAAGAAGTTCGGCCTCTGCCGGATCTGCCTGCGCGAGCTCGCGCACCAGGGCGCGATTCCCGGCATGACCAAGAGCAGTTGGTAGGGAGAGAAGATGCTGACCGACCCGATCGCAGACATGCTGACGCGGATCCGCAACGCCAACAAGGCGATGCAGGACACCGCCCAGATGCCGACCTCCCGGATCAAGGAGGAGATCGCCCGCGTGCTCAAGGACGAGGGCTACATCAAGGACTTCCGCGTCGTCGAGGTCGAGGGGCAGCCGTACTCGACCCTCGTCGTCGAGCTCAAGTTCGGCAAGAACCGCCAGCGGGTGATCTCCGGCCTCAAGCGCGTCTCGCGCCCGGGCCGGCGCGTCTATGCGCGGAAGGACCGGCTCCCGCGCGTGCTCGGCGGGCTCGGCACGGCGATCCTGTCCACCTCGACCGGGCTCGTCACGAGCCGCCAGGCCGCCGAGCGCGGCATCGGCGGCGAAGTGATCGCCTTCGTCTGGTAGTCATGAGCAGGATCGGCAGACAGCCCATCGAGGTGCCCTCGACCGTGTCGATCGGGCTCTCGCCTGGCCGCGTCCAGGTGAACGGCCCCCTCGGCGAGCTCTCGCAGCAGGTTCCGGCGAGGATGAAGATCGAGCAGGGCGACGGCGAGATCCTCGTCACCCGCCCCACCGAGCGCGGCGAGGACCGCGCGCTCCACGGCCTGACGCGCTCCCTGATCGCGAACATGGTCGAGGGCGTCACCAAGGGCTTCGAGAAGCATCTCGAGATCCAGGGAGTCGGCTATCGCGCGTCGCTCCGCGGCACCGACCTCGAGCTCAACGTCGGCTACTCGCACCCGGTCGTCATGAAGCCTCGCGCCGGAATCACGTTCGACGTACCGGCGCCGAATCAGGTGATCGTCAAGGGCACCGACAAGCAGCAGGTCGGGCAGACGGCCGCCGAGATCCGCGCTGTCCGCAAGCCGGAGCCGTACAAGGGCAAGGGGATCCGCTATCGCGACGAGGTCGTGCGGAGAAAGGTCGGGAAGCGCGCATGAGCACCCTTTCCACACGACAGGCGCGGCAGCGGCGCCAGCGCCGGATCCGCGGCAAGGTCTCCGGCACCGCCGAGCGGCCGCGCCTCGCCGTCTTTCGCTCGAACAAGGGCATCTTCGCCCAGCTCGTCGACGATCAGACCGGGCGCACGATCGCCGGCGCGAGCTGGCTCGGAGTCGCGAAGTCGTTCAAGGGCACGAAGACCGACCAGGCCGCCGAGGTCGGCAAGCTCGTTGCCGAGGCCGCGAAGAAGGCCGGGATCGAGTCCGTCGTGTTCGACCGCGGCGGCTACCTGTACCACGGACGCGTCAAGGCGCTCGCCGACGGCGCGCGTGAGGGAGGACTGAAGTTTTGAGCACTGTCGAACGTGAAGTGATCGCGCGGGAGGAAGTCCGCGAGCTCAAGGAGCGCGTGATCGAGATCAACCGGGTCGCCAAGGTCGTCAAGGGCGGCCGGCGCTTCTCGTTCACCGCGCTCGTCGTGATCGGCGACGAGGTCGATCGCGTCGGCGTCGGCTACGGCAAGGCGCGCGAGGTACCGCTCGCGATCTCGAAGGCCGTCGACGACGCGAAGAAGAATCTGTTCACCGTCCCCAAGCACGGGACGACCGTGACGCACGAGATCATGGGGGTCTTCGGCGCGGCGCGGGTCTTCATCCGCCCCGCCTCCGAGGGAACCGGAGTGATCGCCGGCGGCGGCGTTCGGGCCGTGCTCGAGCTGGCGGGGATTCGCGACGTGCTGGCCAAGAGCCTCGGCACGACGAACCCGATCAACATGGCGAAAGCCACCGTCGCCGGTCTGAAGTCGCTGCGCCGGCCCGAGGATGTCGCGCGCATGCGCGGCAAGACGATCTCGGAGATCCTGCCGCAGTCCGCGGCGCGGATCGCAGAGCTGCGCGAGGAGCGCGCGGAGGCGGCGTCGTGACCACGTTCAAGGTGACCCAGATCAAGAGCCAGATCGGTCAGAGCGAGCGGCATCGCGGGACGCTGCGCGCGCTCGGGCTCGGCCGGATCGGCAAGTCGAACGAGGTCAAGGACACGCCGGAGGCCGCCGGTATGCTGAGAAAGGTCGCCCACCTCGTCAAGGTCGAGGACGCCTAGAGATGGCAGCTGACGGAACCCCCACCGCCGACTTGAACCTGCACTCGCTGCAGCCGGCGCAAGCGCGGACCGAGCGCAAGCGCGTCGGCCGCGGCCTGGGCTCGGGCAAGGGCCGCTACTCCGGCCGTGGGATCAAGGGCCAGAAGTCGCGCGCCGGCTCGCACAAGCTGAGCGCGGGGTTCGAGGGCGGTCAGATGCCGCTCGACATGCGGATGCCGAAGCTGCGCGGCAACACGTCGGCGGACGCGATGCCGATCGGGCCGTTCCGCACCTATTCGCAGCCCGTGAACCTGCGCGACCTCGAGCGCCTGTTCGAGAACGGCGACACCGTGAACATCGAGTCGCTCGTCGAGAAGGGGCTGCTGAAGAACACGAAGGCGGACGTCAAGATCCTCGGCTCCGGCGAGCTGACGAAGAAGCTCGCCGTGACCGCGCATGCGTTCTCGGCCTCCGCCCGCGAGAAGATCACCGCGGCTGGAGGCAGCGCGACCGCGCTGAAGGCGCCGAAGGATCCGCGCAAGGCGAAGCGCAAGGCGAAGCCGGTGGCCGCCGAAGCTCCCGCCGAGGAGTCGTAGCGCTTGTTCAGCTGGCTCGGCAATGCATGGCGAGTGCCGGAGCTCCGCCGCCGCGTCCTCTTCACGGCGATGATCCTCGCTCTCTATCGCCTCGGTTCGTGGATGCCTGCTCCGGGCGTCAACTCCGACGCGATCGACAGCTATTTCGATAGCCGCGGCGGCACGATCCTCGGCCTGCTCAACCTCTTCTCGGGCGGCGCGCTCTCCCAGTTCTCGATCTTCGCGCTCGGGATCATGCCGTTCGTCACCGCCTCGATCATCCTGCAGCTGATGACGGTCGTGATTCCGCGGCTCGCCGAGCTACAGAAGGAAGGCGAAGCCGGTTACGCCAAGATCAACCAGTACACGCGCTACCTGACGGTCATCCTCGCGGCAGCCCAGTCGACCGGGTACGCGTTCCTGTTCCGACGCCAGGGCGTGCTCGACGCGAACCTCGGCCGGATGACGCTGATCATCATCACGCTCACCGTCGGCTGCACCCTCCTGATGTGGATGGGCGAGCTGATCACGAAGCGCGGGATCGGCAACGGGATCTCGCTCCTGATCTTCGCCTCGATCCTCACCGGCGCGCCGATCGGGGTTGCAGCGTGGTGGAACGGCGGGCCGATGGAGAAGCTCTTCTTCCCGCTGATCGCGCTCGCGATCGTGGCCGCGATCGTCTTCATCCAGGAGGGCCAGCGCCGGATCCCCATTCAGTACGCGAAGCGGATGGTGGGGCGGCGGATGACCGCCGGCGGTTCCACCTACATGCCGCTGCGCGTGAACATGGCAGGCGTGATCCCGGTCATCTTCGCGGCCGCCGTGATGGCGTTCCCGCCCACGATCGGCCAGTACTTCCCGCAGACGCAGGGCTTCGTCAACGAGCACTTCCTGCCCACGAACATCGGCTACATGCTGCTCCAGGGCTTCCTGATCGTCGTCTTCACCTACTTCTACACCGCCGTCCAGTTCAATCCGGTCGACCAGGCCGACAACCTGCGCCGCTACGGGGGATACATCCCCGGGCTTCGACCGGGTCCGCCCACCGCGCAGTACCTCGACCGCGTCCTGACGCGGCTGACGCTGCCCGGGGCGATCTACCTCGCGCTCGTGGCGACGCTGCCGACGCTCTTCATCCGCTATGGCGGCTTCTCGCAGGCGACCGCCGGCGCGCTCGGAGGCACCTCGGTGCTGATCGCGGTCGGCGTCGCGCTCGACACGATGCGCCAGATGGAGTCGCAGATGATGGCGCGCTCCTACGAAGGCTTCCTGAAGTAGTGAACCTCTTGCTGCTCGGGCCGCAGGGGTCCGGCAAGGGAACCCAGGCGAAGCGGATCTCCGCCGATCACAGGATTCCGCACGTCTCCACCGGCGACATGTTTCGCGCGCTCGACGGGACGACGGAGCTCGGCCGCTCCGTCGACGCGATCATGGAGCGCGGCGATCTCGTGCCCGACGAGCTGACGATCAGGATGATCGAGGAACGCCTCTCGGAGGACGACGCGCTCGACGGCTTCATCCTCGACGGCTTTCCTCGAAACCTGGCCCAGGCGGAAGCGCTCGACGAGATGCTCGTCGTGATCGGGCGACGGCTCGATGCGATCCTCTTCTTCGACCTGCCTGACGGGATCGCCCGCGAGCGCGCGCTCGGCCGGGCCCACGAGGAGGGCCGCGCCGACGACACCCCCGAGACGATCGGCCGCCGCCTCGCCATCTACCATGAGCAGACCGAGCCGGTCGTCCACCACTACCGGGCGACCGGGCGGCTCGTGCCGCTGCACGCGGAGCGGGAGGTCGGCGAGGTGTACGCGGAGATCCAGCAGGCCCTGGAGCAGGTGGCAGTCCGATGATCATTCGCAAGTCACCCAACGAGATCGAGAAGATGGCCGCGGCCGGCAGCATCGTCGCGGGGACGATCGAGCATGTCGGCGAGCAGCTCGAGCCGGGAATCACGACCGGTGAGCTGGATCTCGTGGCGGAGGAGTACATCGCCGCGCGCGGCGGGATCCCGACCTCGAAAGGCTACCGCGGCTACCCGAGGGCGATCTGCATCTCGCCGAACGCCATGGTCGTGCACGGAATCCCCGGCCCGTACGTCGTCGGCGACGGCGATCTGATCACGATCGACGTCGGCGTCACGCTCGACGGCTACATCGCCGACAGCGCGTTCACGTTCGGCGTCGGTGACATCGACCCCGAAGCACGGAGGCTGCTCGACGTCGGTCGGGAGGCGCTCGCGGCCGGAATCGCCCAGGCACGGCCGGGCAATCGGGTTGGCGACATCTCGTCTGCGATTCAGAAGCTGGTCGAGGCGAGTGGGTTCTCGGTCGTTCGCAGCCTCGTCGGTCACGGCGTTGGCCGCTCCTACCACGAGGATCCCCATATCCCGAACTTCGGGCACGAGGGGCGCGGGCCGCAGCTCTCCGAAGGGATGACGATCGCGATCGAGCCGATGATCACAGCCGGATCGCCCGATGTCTTCGTGCACGACGACGAATGGTCGATCTCGACTGAGGACGGCTCGCTCGCCTGCCATTTCGAGCACACCGTCGCGATCACCGCGGAAGGCCCGCGAATCTTGACCGCGGCGGGCGATCGAGAACCGTCTTTGCTAAAGTAAGCGACTCGCGCGGCCCAGCCGCGCTTTGTTGCGCGCACCAACTACCACGGAGTCTATGGCAGTCAAGGAAGAGAAAATCGAGGTCGAAGGCGAGGTCGTCGAGGCGCTCCCGAGCACGATGTTCCGGGTGCAGGTCGACGGCGGTCACAGCGTGCTCGCCACGATCTCGGGAAAGATGCGCAAGCACTACATCCGCATCGCTCCGGGCGACCGCGTCAAGGTCGAGCTCTCTCCCTATGACTTGAACCGCGGCAGAATCACGTTCCGCAACCGCTAACGAAGGTTTCTGATGAAGGTTCGACCGTCCGTCAAGCCCAGGTGTGAGCGCTGCCGCGTGATCAAGCGGCACGGACGCACCATGGTCATCTGCACCAACCCACGGCACAAGCAAAGGCAGGGCTAGTCACTTGGCACGAATCGCAGGCGTCAACCTCCCGAACCAGAAGCGTCTGGAGATCGGGCTGACGTACATCTACGGGATCGGGCAGGCTTCTGCGCAGAAGATCTGCGGCGCGCTCGAGCTCGACCCGAACGAGAAGGTCAAGGACCTCACGGACGACGAGATCAACAAGCTCCGCGCCTACATCGACGGTGAGCTGCAGGTGGAGGGCGACCTCCGTCGCGAGCGCTCCCAGTCGATCAAGCGCCTCTCCGAGATCGGCTGCTACCGCGGCGTGCGCCATCGGCGCGGCCTGCCGGTGAACGGTCAGCGGACGAAGACGAACGCGCGCACGCGCAAGGGGCCGAAGAAGACCGTCGGCCGCGGGAAGAAGGCGAAGTAATGGCACCTCCTCGCAAGGCGGCGGCCGCTCGAGGCCGCACGCGTCGGCGCGTCCGCAAGAACATCGCGATCGGCCAGGCGCACATCAAGACGTCGTTCAACAACACGATCGTCGCGCTGACCGACAAGGAGGGCAACGTGATCGCGTGGGAGTCCGCCGGCTCGGCCGGCTTCAAGGGCTCGCGCAAGTCGACCCCGTTCGCCGCCCAGGTCACCGCAGACTCGTGCGCCCGCAAGGGAATGGAGCACGGGCTTCAGAAGGTCGAGGTCTTCGTGAAGGGTCCGGGCTCGGGCCGCGAGACGGCGATCCGCTCGCTGCAGGCCGCCGGGCTCGAGATCCTCGGGGTCAAGGACGTGACGCCGCAGGCTCACAACGGGGTTCGCCCCCGGAAGCGGAGGCGCGTCTAATGGCCCGCGATCTCGGAGCGAAGTGCCGGATCTGCCGCCGCGAGGGGATGAAGCTCTTCCTCAAGGGCGAGCGCTGCCTGACGGAGAAGTGCGCGATCGAGCGGCGCTCCTATCCGCCGGGCGAGCATGGTCGTGGGCGGATCAAGCAGAGCGAGTACCTGCTGCAGCTGCGCGAGAAGCAGAAGGCGCGCCGCTATTACGGCCTGCTGGAGAAGCAGTTCCGCAACTACTACGACAAGGCGACGCGCGGAACGGGCGCGCCCGGCGAGAACCTCCTCCGGATGCTCGAGACGCGGCTCGACAACGTCGTCTACCGGCTCGGATTCGCCGGCTCGCGCGCTCAAGCCCGCCAGTTCGTCCGCCACGGCCACTTCACCGTCAACGGCCGCCGCGTCAACATCCCGAGCTACGGGGTGCGGCCGGACGACATCGTCACGATGAAGGCGGGCAGCGCCGCGGAGGCGACGATTCGCGACGCGACAGATCTCACCGCGTCGGTTGCGCCGTGGCTCCAGGCAGACCACGAGGGGCTCACCGGCAAGGTGCTGAAGTGGCCCGAGCGCGCCGAGATCGACACTCCGGTTCAGGAGTCGCTCATCGTCGAGCTCTACTCCAAGTAAGGCTCAATTCACGGATGAAGAAGGGATTCTCTTGGCTACACGCAACAGCTTGATGGACTTCCAGGTTCCGAAGATCGTCCACGAGGAGATCAACGAGAACCGCGGGATCTTCGTGATCGAGCCGCTCGATCGCGGCTTCGGCTACACCTTCGGCAACTCGCTGCGCCGCGTGCTGCTCTCCTCGCTCGAGGGCGCCGCCGTCACCGCCGTCAAGATCGAGGGCGTCGCGCACGAGTTCACCACCCTCCCCGGGGTGAAGGAGGACGTCACCGACGTCATCCTCAATCTGAAGAACCTGATCTGCCTGCTCCACGGCGAGTCGCCGGAGGTCGAGGTGCACATCGCCAAGAAGGGGTCCGGTGCGGTCACCGCCGCCGACATCCAGGCGCCGGCCGATCTCGAGATCCTCAATCCCGATCTCGTGCTCGCGCACCTGTCCGACAAGGGCAAGCTCGAGATGACGCTGACGATCGGCCGCGGCCGCGGCTACGTCCCGGCCGAGCTCAACCGCGGCCCGGAGCAGCCGATCGGCGTGATCCCGATCGACTCGATCTTCTCCCCGGTTCGCCGGGTCTCGTACGACGTCGAGGCAGCTCGGGTCGGCCAGCGGACGGATTACGACAAGCTCCGGCTCGACGTCACCACCGATGGCTCGCTCGAACCCCGCGACGCGATCGGCCAGGCTGCGGAGATCCTGATCAAGCAGCTCGCGATCTTCACGGATCTCGATCGGATCGAGGGCTTCGGCGAGACCGCCGCAGCCGAGACCGGAGTCGAGATCCCGGCCGCACACGGGATGGAGAACTTCCCGATCGAGGAGCTCGAGCTCGGTGTCCGCTCGTACAACTGCCTGAAGCGGGTCGGCATCGAGACCATCGGCGACCTCGTCACGAAGTCCGAGAACGAGCTCGCTGCGATTCCGAACTTCGGCAAGAAGTCGATCGAAGAGGTCAAGGAGACGCTGCAGTCCCACGGCCTCGGTCTTCGAGGAGACGACTGAGCGATGCGTCACGCCCGCGCAGGCAAGAAGCTGGGACGCGATTCGGCGCACCGGAAGGCGCTGTACTCGAACCTCGCGGGTGCTCTGCTCGAGCATGGGCGGATCCAGACCACCGAGGCGAAGGCGAAGGCCGTCAAGCCGTTCGCGGAGAAGATGATCACGCTCGGGAAGCGCGGCGACCTCTCGGCCCGTCGCAAGGCTCTCTCGGAGCTCCGCTCGCCCGAGGTGGTCAGCCACCTCTTCGCCGACGTCGCGCCTCGCTTCGCGGATCGACCCGGCGGCTACACGCGGATCATCAAGCTCGGCGCCCGTCAGGGCGACGCCGCCGAGATGGTCTATCTCGAGCTCGTGGATTTCGAGCCCGAGACGGCGTTCGCGGCCGGCCCGCAGCGCTCCGCCTAGCTCCGCCCCAAGAGTCACAGTCTCGACACGAAGGCGCGCAGATCATGCGCGCCTTCGTCGTCTAGGCTGAATGCAGGGGGTCGCGCGACCCCTTGGGGCGCGTTGGGGCTAGGCTCGCGAGCGTGAGAATCGAGGGGCTCGTCTTCGCCGGCATCGCCAGCTCTGATGCCGCGGGCCTTGCCGGCTTCTTTGCCGACGTGCTGGGGATGGAGCATGTCGAGGAGGAGGGCTACGCCCGGTTCGTCTTCTCGAATGGGACGTCGATCGCGGTCGTGCCGCCGGACTGGATCGCGCCGCCCTCGGACACCAACCTTGGCTTCCTCGTCGACGATGTCGAGGCCGCGACGGCCGAGCTTCGTGCCCGTGGGATCGAGCCCGAGGGCGCGCTACAGGCGAACGACGAGCACCGCTACCAGCACTTCCGCGCTGCCGACGGCCGCGTGTTCGAGCTGCTCGACCGCCGGGTCTAGCGCGGCCGTGGTCTTCGTCGTCGCTCTCGCTCTGGCGATCTTCGTGCTCCCGTCACCCTGGGGCGTCGTCGCGGTTGCGCTCGGCGGTGCGGTCGAGCTCGCCGAAGCCACGTTTCTGTGGCGCTGGTCGCACCGGCGCACGTCGACGGTGGGCGCGGAGGCGCTGATCGGGGCACGAGCGGTCGTCAGCTCGCCCTGTCGGCCGCTCGGAGGCGTTCGGGTCAAAGGGGAGCTCTGGCAGGCCCGCTGTGAGCTCTGGCGCCGACGAGGGCGCGGTCGTGGAGATCGTCGCCGTGGAGCAGCTCACGCTCGTGGTCGTCCCGACATGAAGCTGAAGCTGACGCTCGAATACGACGGGACCGAGTTCCGAGGCTGGGCGCGCCAGCCCGGTGAACGAACTGTCGAGAGCGTCGTTCGGGAGGCGTGTGACGCGATCTTTCCGAGCTGGTCCGGGCTCGACGTGGCCGGACGGACGGACACGGGCGTCCACGCAGTCGGCCAGGTCGTCAGTCTCGAGGTGGGAGGTGGGCCGCCGCCCGACCGGATCCCGAGGGCGCTGACCGCGCGGCTTCCCGAGGACGTCGCCGTCGTCGCCGCCGAGGAGGTCGAGGCGGGTTTCAGTGCCCGCTACTCGGCGAGCAGCCGCACCTACCGCTACCGCATTCTCCGCCGCCGCATCCGCTCGCCGTTCGAGGCTCGACGGTCTCTCTGGTGGCCGCGGCCGCTGGACGAGGACGCACTGGGGTCGGCGGCGGCGCTCCTACCCGGCGAGCACGACTTCACTGCGTTCACCCCGGCGGAGACACAGCACACGAGCTTCCGGCGGACGGTGAGCGCCGCGAGCTGGGAGCGAGCAGCAGACGAGCTCCACTTCACGATCACCGCACAGAGCTTCCTCCGGCACATGGTGCGGACGCTCGTCGGCACGATGCTCGAACAGAGCCCGGACGAGCTCCGGCGGCTGCTCGAGGGCCGCCCGCGCAGCGAGGGCGGTGTCACCGCTCCGGCCTGGGGCCTGTATCTCGAGCACGTCCGGTACGACTAGCATCGAGTCGATGCGGTATCCGGTCGTCCTCTTCGATCTCGACGGGACGGTGATCGACTCTGGGTCGATCATCCTCGCCTCGATGCGGCACGCCGCGAAGACCGTGCTCGGGCGGGACGTTCCCGATTCCGAGCTCGTAGCAGCGGTTGGCGGCCCGGGGCTCACCGAGCAGATGCGTCTTCTCGACGCCGACAGGGTCGACGAGCTCGTCGCCTGCTATCGCGAGCACAACGAGCCGCTCCATTCGGAGTTGGCCGAATGCGCGGGCATGAGCGATGCGCTGACGATCCTGAAAGGGCAGGGAAGGCGCCTCGGCATCGTGACCGCCAAGCGTCGAGCCACAGTCGACATCGCCTTCCGCTACCTGCCGCTCGAAGCGTTCTTCGAGGTGGTCGTCGGCTCGGACGACACCGAGCGCCACAAGCCCGATCCGGAGCCGCTCCGCTTCGCGCTCGAGAGCCTCGGTGCGAGCGCCGAGAGCGCCGCTTACGTCGGCGACTCGCCGTTCGACGTCCGGGCGGCGAAAGCAGCCGGGGTGCATGCCGTCGCAGTCACCTGGGGCGGGATCCATCGACAGGAGCTGCTGGAGGCGGAGGAGCCCGACGCGATCGTGCGCGATACCGAGGAGCTTCTTGCCGCGCTCTGATCGCGCCGCCGAGCTGCGCGCGCTGCTCAAGCGCTACGGCTACGCCTACCACGTGCTCGACGAGCCCGAGGTTCCTGATGCCGAGTACGACCGGCTCTTCGACGAGCTGCTCGAGCTCGAGCGCGACCTCGACGACGGCGAGATCCCGCCCGATTCGCCCACCCGCCGCGTCGGAGCCCCGCCGTCGGAGGGGTTCAAGAAGGTCGACCACCTCACTCCGATGGGCTCGCTCGACAAGGTGACGACCGACGACGCCCTGCAGAAGTGGGCGGACGACGTGCGCAAGCGTCTCGACTCGGACGAGCCCGTCGCCTATGTGATCGAGCCGAAGATCGACGGCCTGGCGGTCAGCCTTCTCTACGAGAACGGGGTGTACGTGCGCGGCGCCACGCGGGGGGACGGCCGCCGCGGCGAGGACGTGACCGTCAACCTGCGCACGATCGACGCGATCCCGCTGTCGCTTCGAGGCGACGACCCACCGGCGGCGCTCGAGGTGCGCGGCGAGGTCTACATGCCGCTCTCCGGCTTCCGGAAGCTCAACGAACGCCTCCTCGACGAGGGCAAGAAGCCGGCTCCGAATCCGCGGAACGCCGCCGCCGGCTCGGTGCGGCAGAAGAACTCGCAGGTCACGAGGACGATGCCCCTCTCGAACTGGGCGTACGGGACGGGCCACCGAGACGGAGTGGCTTTCGAGAGCCAGTGGGAGCAACTCGAGTGGCTGCGCGAGCACGGCTTCCGCACGAACCCGTATGCCGAGCGACTCGAGACGATCGAGGAGGTCGCGCGCCGGTGCCGCGAGTGGGAGCGCCGGCGCGCCGAGCTCGACTACGAGATCGACGGGATCGTGATCAAGGTCGACTCGCTCGAGCAGCAGTCGCGGCTGGGCGCGCTTCACGAGCGGCCTCGCTGGGCCCGTGCCTTCAAGTGGGCGCCGCTGACCGCGCAGACGACGCTTCAGAAGATCGCGATCCGCGTCGGCCGGACCGGTGCCCTCAATCCGTGGGGCATTCTCGAGCCCGTCGAGGTCGGCGGCGTCACCGTCTCGCGCGCGACCCTCCACAACGAGGAGGACATCAATCGCAAGCAGATTCGGGAGGGCGACCTCGTGATCGTCCAGCGTGCGGGCGACGTGATCCCGCAGGTCGTCGGGCCGGCCGGGGAGCATCGCAAGGGGACGAAGGAGTTCCGGATGCCGAGTCACTGCCCCCTGTGCGGCGCGGAGGTGGTGAAGCCCGCCGGCGAGGTCATGCATCGCTGTCCCAACCGCGCCTGCCCTTCGCGAGGGCTCGAGACGTTGATCAACTGGGTCACTGCCGCCATGGACATCGAGGGGGTCGGCGAGCAGTTCGTGCGCCGGCTCTGGGATCTCGGGCTGCTGCGCTCGATGCCGGATCTCTATCGACTCACGCTCGAGCAGCTGCTCGAGCTGGACGGCTTCCAGGAGCGATCGGCGACGAACGTGCTCGGGTCGATCGACGCGTCGAGGCGGCAGCCGTTCTCACGCGTTCTCTTCGGTCTGAACATCCCGGACGTGGGCTGGGTGACCGCGCAGAACCTCGCACGGCACTTCGGATCGGTCGACCGCATGCTCGCTGCGAGCCAGGAGGAGATCCAGGAGGTCGACGGGATCGGGCCCGATCGCGCCGAGTCGATCGCCGAGTGGTTCTCGGACGAGCAGAACCGGACGCTCGTCCAGGAGCTGCGCGAGCTCGGGCTGGTGTTCGAGGTGGGGGAGGCCGAGAGGCCGATCGAGGGGCCGCTCACGGGATCGCAGTACGTTCTCACCGGCACGCTCGAGGGATTCACGCGCGAGGAGGCGGCGGCCGCACTCGCCGCGCTCGGCGCCAAGGTGTCCGACAACGTCTCCAAGAAGACGACCGGCGTGATCGTGGGAGAGAACCCCGGCTCGAAGGTGGCGAAGGCGGAGAAGGCGGGCGTACCGATTCTCTCGGAAGCCGACCTGCGCGAGCTCGTCAAGGACGCGCCGGCCACCGTGCCCGTCGGGCTCGTCCCGCCGCCACGTCGCCGCTAGTCCGCCCTCCTTCCTAGGAGGCCGCGAGCGCCGTGGCGAAGCGATCCTGCGCCCGTCGAGCCCAGTAGGCCGAGACGGGAGCGCCGTTCTGGAGGATCGCGAAGACGTAGCGGTCGCGGACGAACCCGGAGAGGGCCGATGCGGCCCGAGTCGTCCCGGTCTTCGCGATCACTCGCCCGCGCGCCGGCCTCGACTCGAGGCGATGACGCAGGGTTCCGTCCACGCCGGCGACGGCGAGCGAGCCGAGGAAGGCGTCGCGGATCTCGGGGTCTCCGATCCCCGCCGAGAGCAGCGCGACGAGGGAGCTCGCCGTGAGGCGGTCGAGCCGCGAGAGCCCGGAGCCGTCGGCGATCCTGACGCCGCCGAGCGGAATCGAGGCTGCTGCGAGGGCCGCTCGCACGACTCGCGCCCCCGCCGCCGTCGAGCCTTCGTCACCGTAGAGCGCTCCAAGTTGCTTGAGCACCAGCTCGGCCGTGAAGTTGTCGCTCTCGCGGCCCATGAAGCGGACGATCGCGGCGAGTGGGTCCGAGAGATCTCGGGCGAGCGGGAAGCCCTGAGTCGTGAGCGTGCCGACGCGAGCGGGTCGGCTGATCGCGACACCTCGCGCCTGGAGAGCGCCGCGGAAGAGCGAAGCCGCCGCAAGCGAGGGCTTCGCAGAAGTTCGGCCTCGAAACCAGCCCCGTGCGACGACGAGCGCCGAGAGAGGCGGCGACTCCCCGATGTAGAAGCTCGGCTTCCAGCCCGGCCCGGTTCTCCGGGCGTCGAACCACGACTCGTCGCCGATCACCGCACCGTCGACCCGCGCGATCCCCCAGGACGCCACCTCGGCCGCGAGCGCGTCGAGATCGGCTGGCCCGAGCGTCGGATCGCCGAAGCCACGTAGGAACAGATCGCCGTGCCAGACATCGCCGACGAGCGAGCCGGTGCCGACGACCTCGGTGTGGAAGCGGTAGCTCGTGCCGAGGAGGGACAGGGCGGCGTACGCCACAGGCAGCTTCTCGTTCGACGCGGGCTGCAGCGAGCGCCCGGCGTTCCGGGAGAAGACCACGGTGCCGCTCCGCAGGTCGACCGCGAGCGCAGCGGTCTGCGACGGATCGACCTGCGGCACCGAGAGCGCCTTCGTCAGCCTTGCCTGCAGGGTCGGGTCGATCGCACGGGCTGGCGCCGCGAGCAGCAGCGAGGCCACGGCCAGCACGAGCAAGAGGCATGGGCCGAGGCCCGCCCGAAGATGGGGCGAACGGCCCATGTCCGGATGCGGAAGCGGACCCATAATCGGGCATGGAGCGCCCCCTTGAGCGAGCATCTTCCCACCGTCCTGACCGAGATCCGGTCCCTGCTCGACCAGCCCGCCGAGCGGGAGCGCGCGGCGCGGGCGCACGTCGAGAAGACCATGACCGACGGGTACGCCCATGCGCTGTCGATTGGAACCGAGCGGCTGCGGGTCGAGGGGGAGCTGCGCGGCGTCGTCCGAGCGGAGAAGCGTGACGATGCCCGGATCGCCGAGCTGACGACCGCTCTCCACGAGCTGGACCTCGAGCTCGCCGGCCTTCGCGGGCTGCTGGCAGCGCTGCGAGCGCACGCGCTCTAGCTCAGACGATCCCGGAGCGGACGGCGTAGACGGCCGCCTGGATCCGGTTGTCCATCTGGAGCTTCATCAGGATGTTCGAGATGTGATTCTTGACCGTCTTCGGGCTGATGTGCAGCTCACCGGCGATCATGGCGTTGTCCTTGCCGTTCGCGATCAGCTTCAGCACCTCGATCTCGCGGTCGGACAGCTCGGCGCGGATCGTCGCGGCCGCGTCGGGGGAGGCGGTCGTAGCACGCACGTGCTGCAGCACCTTGCCTGCGATATGAGGGGAGATCAGCGCCTCGCCGACCGCGGCCGACTCGATCCCCTGGATCAGGTCCTGGATCGAGGCGTCCTTGAGCAGGTAGCCGCACGCCCCGGCGAGGATCGCGTCCATCACGTCCTGCTCCTGATCCGAGATCGTGAGCACGATCACGCGCGTGAGCGGGGCGTCGCGGCTCATGTGCCGCGTTGCCTCGACGCCGTGCATGCCCGGCATGTTCAAGTCCATGACGACGACGTCGGGGGCCGTCTCGCGCACGATCTGGAGCGCCTCGGAGCCGCCGGAGGCCTCGCCGACGATCAGGATCCCCTGTCCTTCGAGGAGGTTGCGGAGCCCGGTTCGAAACAGGTCGTGGTCATCCACGAGGAGGACGCGCACGTCATGCCGCTCGTTCGTGCTCGTTACCGTCTCGCTCATAGAATCCCCCGGACGCTGGCGCTGATGACCGGAAAGTGTAGAAGGTCTTCGTTCGGGTCGGCTCCGAGCAACCCTGCCGGATCGTGGCCCGGCCCGCTTCGGGAATCGCGCGCCGAAGCGGCCTCAGCGCAGCTGGATCACGACCGTCTGCCGACCCCAGCGGAGGGCGGCGGCAACGGTCGGGAACCAGAGGTCGATCACGGCTCCGCGAACCGATCCGCCCGTGTCGGCGGCAACGGCGTCGCCGTAGCCGGGCACGAACATCCGCGTGCCGAGCGGGATCACGTTCGGATCGACCGCTGCGATCCCGTGTCCGACCGGAAGCCCGGACGAGGTCCGACCCCGCAGGCTGTAGCCGATCGCCGCCACGGTCAACCTGGCTCCGGGCTGAAGAGAGGCCGGAGCGGCGGGCGTAAGCGCGCGCGGCGCGGGCTCGCTCCGATTCGCCGAGGACGGTGAACGCTGGCCCGCCGCGACTTGCAGCACGGAGCTCTCGCGCTCCGCCGCTTCCGCCGTCTCCTCCAGCGCAGCGAGCTCGCGCACGGTCAGGTTTTGCCGCTGCCGCAGCGAGTCGATGTACTCCGCCCGTTCGCTCGCCTTCGCCTCGAGCGCTTCGAGGCGAGCTTGTGCGGCCACGGAAAGGCGACGGAGCTCGGCGGCCTGAGCGTCGAGCCGGTCGTCGAGGAGGGACAGACGCGTGCGGGAGAGGCCGGCCCGCTCGACGATCCGCCGATGCTCGCCGGAGGCGCGGTCGAGGTTGTCGAGCCCGGCGAGCGCCTCGTCGAGCGAGCCGGCGCCGAGCACGAGGGCCAACGGCTCGGCGGCGTCCTGCTGATACAGCGTGCGCACGACCTCGGCGAGCCGGCGTTCGGAGACGCGCCTCGCCGTCCTGGCTATCTGGAGCCGCCTCCGGGTGGACGTCCGCTGGGCGGCGAGAGCCGCACGTCGGCTCTCCGCGACGGCGAGCGCTCCGCGGGCTCGGGTCAGCTCGGACTCGAGCGCGTAGAGGGTCACGAGCGCCTCCTGCGTCTGCGCTCGCGTGGCCGACTCCTGGGCCTGGAGCGCAACCGCGCGCGCACCGACGGCCGACGGCTCGGCACCGAGGGCAACTGGCACCGCCAGGATGACGAGCAGACCTGCGAGAACGCCCGCAAACCGGGCGGCGCCGCTTGAGGAAAGCCTCCGCACGGGGCGGGGACCGTACCACAGCTCTCCCTGGAAAGCGGCGGTTTGTGCGCATGACCTAACGGCCCGAGTACGCCGTTTCTGGCTTGGTTGCGAGTGGCGATCGTCCGGATCGCCTGCTAGGGTGCCCTGCTTGTGACGCCCCTGGCCCCCCAGCGAGTGTCGCCGAAGCTCGTGTCGTGTCGTCTCGCGTTCGGAGAGACGCATTAGCTCGGGCAGCAGGCAGGCGCCTACGTTCGTCGTTCTGATCGCGGCTCTCGCCCTAGCCGTGGGCGGCGCGTCGGTCAAGTCTGCAGCCGCGGATCCAAGTGTGTCCGCGAAGCGCGCGCAGGCCGAGGACGTCCTGAACCAGATTCGCGAGATCGACGGCCAGCTCGGTCACGCCGTCGAGGCGTACAACCTGGCGACCCTGAAGCTCGATGCGATCCAGTCCGATCTGCGGACGAATGCGAGGCACCTGACGATCGCGAAATCGAGCCTCGCCGGCGCGCAGCGCAATCTCTCCGATCGGCTCGTCGCGATCTACGTCAACGGAGGGCAGGCCTCGGCGGTCGAGGTGCTGCTGGGCGCTGAATCCTTGGACGACCTGTTGAACCGGCTCGATGCCGTCGAGCGCGTCTCCGGCCAGGACGCACGTGTGCTTCACGAGGTCAGATCGTTCAAGGCTGAGGTCAAGTCACGCGGCCAGCGGCTCGAGGCTGCGCGCAAAGCCCAGTCGCGAATCGTCGCGGATCGAGCGAGCCAGCGGAGCTCGATCGAGGGCCAGCTGAGTGAGCGCCAGCGGATGCTGACGTCGATCAAGGGCGAGATCGCGGCGCTCGAGGCCGCGGAGGCTCGCCGGCAAGCCCAGCTCGAGGCGCAGGCTCGGGCGCGGCTCGCGGCCGCTCAGCGGCAGACCCAGGCGCGTCCGTCCCAAGCGCCGGCTCCCGTCGCGGCCTCGCTGGAAGCGGCGACCCCCGCCGCCGAGGAGTTGGCTCCGGCCGTGGCAGCTCCGGCCGCGCGCTACGGCGGCGTGGTCGGGATCGCGATGCAGTATCTGGGCGTGCCGTATGTCTGGGGCGGAGCGAGCCCGTCGGGCTTCGACTGCTCCGGCTTGATCATGTACGCCTACGGAAAGATGGGGATCTCGCTGCCGCACCACGCGGCGTCGCAGTACGCGATGGGCTCCCCCGTCTCGAGGGACCAGCTCGAGGCAGGCGACCTCGTCTTCTTCAACGGTCTGGGTCACGCCGGCATCTACGTCGGCGGCGGCAGCTTCATCCACGCCCCGCACAGCGGTGACGTGGTCAAGATCTCGAGCCTCTCCGACTCCTGGTACGCCCAGACCTGGGTCGGCGCCCGCCGGCTGTAGCTCAGACGCCGGCGGCCTGATTCAGCGTCTGGCCCGCGTAGAGCTCGTCGAGCTCCGCGGCGAAATGCTCCTTGCAGACCCGGCGCTTCAGCTTCAGCGTCGGCGTCAGCTCGTCGGCGTCCATCGTGAAGTCGCGGGGAAGGATCTCGAAGCGACGCACCTGCTCGTGGCGCGAACGATCGGCGTTGACCTCGTCCACGATGCCCTGGACGAGCTCGCGCACCTTCGGCTCCTGGGACAGCTCGGCCGGGCCGCCGGCGATCCCCTCTTTGGCCGCCCACTTCCCGATCTCCTCGGCGTCGACCGTGATCAGCGCCGCGACATAGGGCTTGCGATCGCCGACGACGAGCGCCTGTGAGATGTACTTCGAGCCCTTGAGCTCGTTCTCGAGGTTCTGGGGGGCGACGTTCTTGCCGCCGGCGGTGACGATGATGTCCTTCTTCCGGTCTGTGATCGTGACGTAGCCGTCGGCGTCGATCTCGGCGATGTCGCCGGTGAGGAGCCAACCGTCGGGCGTCATCACCTCGGCCGTCGCCTCCGGATCCTTGTAGTAGCCCTGGAAGATCGTCTCGCTGCGAACGAGGAGCTCGCCGTCGTCGGCCAGCTTCAGCTCGAAGCCGGGGAGCGCACGGCCGACCGTGCCGAAGCGGAAGGCGCTGTGGGTGCTCGTCGTGGCGGCGGTCGTGCACTCGGTCAGCCCGTAGCCCTCGATCAGGAGGATGTCGAGCCCGTGGAAGAACTCGGCGACCTCGATCCCGAGCGGAGCGCCGCCCGAGATCGCCGTTCGCAGCCGGCCGCCCAGGCGCTCCTTCACCTTCGCGTAGACGAGCTTGTCCGCGAGCCGGTACTGAAGCTCGAGCGACCTCGGCACCGGCCGGCCGGCTCGGCGAAGGGCGCTGACGCGACGGCCCAGAGGGATTGCCCAGTCGATCAACTTTCGCTTGACTCCCGTTGCCTCGTCGAACTTGGCGAGGACGGCGGTGTGGATCTTCTCGTAGACCCGCGGCACGCTCGGGAAGACCGTCGGCTTGACCGTGGCGAGCGCGCTCGCGGCCTGGAGCGGATCGGGCAGGAAAGCGATCGTGTAGCCGACGTAGGGCCCGGAGAGGTGCATGAGCCGACCGAAGTTGTGAGCGAGCGGCAGGTACAGGAGCATCGTGTCCTCGGGGCCTGTGAAGGTCTCCAGGTCGTCCACGACGGCGACCATGGCGTAGTAGTTGAGGTTCGAGATCATGCAGCCCTTCGGCGGGCCGGTCGTCCCGGACGTGTAGATGTAGGTGAAGAGGTCGTCTTCCTCGACGGCCTCCGCCGCCTCGTCCAGGGCGTTCGGATGGGTCGCGGCAAAAGCGCGCCCCTGCTCGGCGAGCTCGTCCAGGTCGGCGAAGGTGAGAACGTGCTCTAGGCGCGGGATCTCGGCGCGAACCTGCTCCACCTTCGCGAGCTGTGCCTCGTCCTCGCAGAGGACGCCGACCGAATCGGAGTGCTCGATGATGTAGCCGACGTCCTTCGGCGAGCTCGATGCGTAGATCGCCGCCCCGATCGCGCCGATCTGCCCGAGCGCGAAGTCGAAGAGCGCCCACTCGACGCGGGTCGTCGCCAGGATCGCGAAGGCATCTCCCCGGCGGATACCCAGGGCGAGCAAGCCGTTCGCATATGCGTCGACGCGCTCGGCCGCCTCCTCCCAGGAGACCGGGTGCCACTCCTCACCCTCCTGCACGAGGTAGGCCGGGTTCGTCCGCTTGGCCGCCACCGCGTCCCGCCAGAGGCGCGCGATCGTGCGCTTGCTGCTCATGACCGCACTCTACTCAGATGAGTTCTGCAGGAAACGGAGTCTTAGCAGGGAAAGCTCGCGGTCCCTCTAGAATTGGAGAGCAGATGCGCACGACCTGGAACGGCTCACTCAGCTTCGGCCTCGTCAGCATCCCGGTGGGGCTTGCACCGGCGACGAAGCCGGCGGCGCGCGCGTCGGATGTCTCGTTCCGGCTGCTGCATCGCGAGTGCGGAACTCCGATCAAGCAGAAGCGCTTCTGCCCTACGCACGACCGCGACCTCGGCCCGGACGAGATCGTGAAGGGGTATGAGGTCGCGAAGGGCCAGTTCGTGCTCGTCGAGGAGGCCGAGCTCGAGGCGCTCACCCAGCACGACGACTCCCGCTCGATCGAGATCACGCGGTTCGTCGACGCGGCGCAGGTCGATCCGATCTTCTTCGATCGCACCTACTTCCTCGTTCCCGCGCAGGCGGCAGCGGCGAGGCGCCCCTACGTGTTGCTCCTGAACGCGATGAGCGAGTCGGGAATGGCCGCGCTCGGCCGCTTCGTCCAGCAGGGCAAGGAGAAGTTCTGCCTGATCAGGCCGAAGGGTGACGCGCTCGCGCTCGAGACGCTGTACGTGGCGGCCGACGTCTACTCCCAGGCCGAGATCGAGGAGGTGGTCGAGGAGACCGCGGTCAAGAAGCCCGAGCTGGAGCTGGCGCGTCAGGTGATCTCGAGCCTCAGCGGTGACTTCGAGCCCGCCGAGCTCCAGAGCGAGTACCGCAGCAACCTGCGCGCGATGCTCGAGGCGAAGCTCGCGGGCGAGGTGCTCGCGCCGCCGTCGGAGCCCGAGGCCGAGGCGCCGGAGATCGACCTGATGGAGGCACTGCGCCGCAGCGTCGAGGAGGCGAAGGGGAAGTCCGGCGCGAAGGAGAACGGCGCGGCGAAGAAGACTGCAGCGCGGCCGTCCGCCAGAAAGCGCACGGCCGCGCGCAAGTAGCAGGCTCGCTCTAGTGAGCCTGCTGCACGGCTCCCAGCGCCTGCAGCTGCGCTGCGAAGAGCGTCTTGTCGATCTTGCCCTGGTAGATCGGCACGCCTTCCTCGATGCAGACCCGGATCACTTCCTGCCGGTCGATCCCGAGCTCCTTCGACAGCTCGTCCGGCGTCAGGTGGTTCGCCATCAGGTCTCGATCCTCCTTCGGGCAATGAAAAAGCCCGCCGGCGCCGACGTCTTCCCATTCGGTGTCTGGGAGACCAGGGCGCTCAGGCGGGCTTGCTCCACCGCTCGCTCGTGGTGTGTGCGGGAATCAACGGGCCCGCTCCCCGGAGCACTTCATGGCCTGGAGGATACGTTGCCCGGATGACGTCTGCAACGACGATCCTCGGGCTGGAGGAGCGACGTGCGGTCGTCGGCGGGGTGCAGCTTCGGTACTTCGCCCAAGGGCAGGGCGTTCCGCTCGTGCTCGTTCACGGGCTCGGCGGGTCCGCCGCGAACTGGGTCGAGATCGTTGCGCCGGCGTCAGGTCGCTTCCGGCTCCTCGTGCCGGATCTGCCTGGCCACGCCGGCTCCGGTGCGCTGCCGCGCGGCGCGAAGATGAACGATTTCGCCGACGTCGTCGCTGCGCTGATCGAGCATGAGACGCGCGAGCCCGCGCTCGTCGCCGGCCACTCCCTCGGCGGCCTCGTTGCCCTGCGGCTTGCTCACCGGCGGCCCGACCTCGTTCGCGGGCTCCTGCTCGCGGCGCCGGCCGGGATTGCCACGTCGACCCGGGCGGCTCGGCGGATCGTCACGCTCGCGGGGCTGCTGCGGCCGGCACGATGGGTGGCGCCGTTTCGCTACCGGTACAGCGAGCGGCCGTGGTACCGCCATGCTCTCTTCCAGCAGTGGTTCGTGGCGGATCCTCTGGCACTGTCGTCCCGTGCGACGCTCGGCTTCCTCGAGGGCCAGCTCGAGCATGTAGACACGCGAACCGCTGCTCGCGCCATGCTTGCAGACGATCCCCGGCGCGACCTCGAGCAGGTCGGCTGTCCGTCGATCGTGCTCTGGGGAGCGCGCGATCCTCAGCTTCCACTCGACGACGCCTTCGAATACGCGCGGAGGCTTCGTGCCCGCCTTCGGATCGTCTCGGATTGCGGTCACCTCGTGATCGGTGAGCGGCCGGACGCCGTCCTCGACGCGCTCGAAGCGCTCGAGCGAGCGTAGGATCGGCCGCATGGCCACGGTTCGGCTCAGGCCACTGCGCGAGGACGAGTACGGGGCCTGGGCGACGGCGCATATGCGCGGCTACGCCGAGGGGATGATGGATTTCGCGGGCCTGTCCCGTGAACAGGCCGAGGGGAAGGCGGTGCGCGATGTCGCCGCAGTGCTGCCCCACGGCGTCGCGACCGAGGGCGTGCAGCTCTGGGTGGTCGAGGACGAGAACGGCGAATCGGTCGGCTCGGTGTTCCTTGGCGTTCGCGACGGCGGCGCCTGGCTCTACGACATCACCGTTGACGAGGCCGTGCGTGGCCAAGGCTTCGGCCGGGCGACGATGCTCGCGCTCGAGGCCGAGGTGAAGGCGCTCGGGTTCGCCGAGATCGGCCTGAACGTCTGGGGCGGGAACGAGGTCGCGCGCTCGCTCTACCGCTCGCTGGGCTACGCCGAGGTCTCCGTCGGGATGAGGAAGCCCATCTAGACCGGGTTGGCCAGCTCGACGAACTCCCACTCGAGCTCGAAGCGTTCGGCCAGGTGGCGCGCGAGCGCCTGGACTCCGAGCCGCTCCGTCGCGTAGTGGCCGGCCGCGACGAAATGGATCCCGAGCTCGCGCGCGGTGTGCAGGCTTGGCTCCTCGGGCTCGCCCGTGAGGAAGAGATCGAAGCCTTCGTGTGCGGCCTGGATCAGGTCGTGGCCGGCGGCGCCTGTCGAGATCGCGACGCGAGCGATCGACTTGGGCCCGTGGGGGAAGACGAGCGGCTCGCGGTCGACTGCCGTTGTGACGCGGCCGACGAGCTCGTCGAGCCCGAGCGGCGGGTCCAGCGTTCCCGCCAGGCCGAGCTCGCCGAATGCTCCTTCGCGGTCGATTCCGAGTGCCGCGGCGAGTTGGGCGCTGTTCCCGAGCTCCGGATGAGCGTCGAGCGCGAGGTGGTACGCGACGAGCGAGAGGTCGCCGGCGAAGAGCGCCTCGAGGCGCCCGCGCTGACGCCGGTCGACGACCAGCGGCTCGTTCCGCCAGAAGATCCCGTGATGGACGAGCACGAGCTGCGCACCCGCCGCCGCGGCCCGTTCGAAGAGCTCGCGGGAGGCGGAAACGCCGCAGACGAGCTTCGTCACCTCCTCGGCGCCGACCACCTGCAGGCCCGGCGAGCCGAACTCGGGAAAGCGCTCGACCTGGAGCAGCTCGTCGGCGTAGCGGACGATCTCGTCGCGGCCGGCCATCGCGCGATTCTAGAGCTGCCTTACGAGCAGACCTCCGCTAACCTGAAGCCCGCTCGGGGTGTGGCGCAGCCTGGTAGCGCGCTCCGTTCGGGTCGGAGAGGTCCGGAGTTCAAATCTCCGCACCCCGATACGCGTCATAGAAAGAGGAAAGCCCCGCCGGAGCGGGGCTTTCCTCGTCGGAGCGTCCGATTCACCCTGAAGCGTTATCTCTGCCGGTTGCGGCCGCGCCTGAGGCGCAGCGGCCAGCCCGGCTGGGCTCGGCGCAGGCGTCGGCGCGAGCGCGTAGAGCACTGATCCGCGGGAACCTGGGCTCGTCCAGGAGACTCGCTGAGATCCGACCAGGCTCGGAGATGGAGATCGATTGGCGCAGTCAAGGGGCCGCTTCCCTTTCGTTTCGACGGTCCGCCGCGGACCGCCACAACAGCTCTCTCGGCTCCGACTGCCCCCGTCGACATCCCTCGTCCGAGGGATCTGCGGAGCAGGCGTACCCCCTTTACTCGCGCGCCGCCACTTCTCGCCGGTGGACGACGAACGTGCATGCGTCCTCGACGTAGTCGAGTCCGGCCTCCTCCGCGATCCGACGCGACTCGGCGGACGAGATCCCGAGCTGGAGCCACAGCGCGCCGGCACCCACCTCGACGGCCTCGCGAGCATGCGCCGGGGTGAGCTCGGCACGTCGGAAGACGTCGACGAGGTCGATCGGTCGGTCGATCTCGGCCAGCGTCTGGACGCACGGCACTCCGAGCACCTCGTCGCATCCCGACGGCCTGACCGGGATCACGTCGTAGCCCTGAGCGAGCAGGTAGCGCATGACGCTGTTGCTCGGTCGCTCGGGCTTCGGAGACGCTCCGACCAAGGCGATCGTCCGGGCCTCGCGCAGGATCTGGGCTGGGGTGCGCACGTGCCTTGGGTTCCCAGAGGACGGCAACAGTATTCTCGGGCGATGGTGCGGGCCGTTCTGTTCGACGTCGATTTCACGCTCGCGCTCCCGGGGCCGGAGCTCGGAGCGGAGGGCTATCGAAAGCTCGGCGAGCGGCACGGACTGACTCTCGAGCCGGAGCTCTACGCCCCCGCGCGGCAGGCTGCGCTCGATTCCCTCCAGCGCCACCCGGAGCTCGAGCACGACGACGAGCTCTGGATCGCCTTCACCGAGCGGATCGTCCGCGGCATGGGTGGCGACGCGGCCGGCGCCCTCGAGTGCGCGACGGAGCTCGTTGCCGTCTGGGAACAGCACGACAAGTTCACGCTCTACGACGACGCCTTGCCCGTGTTGGCGGAGCTGCGCCGGCACGGACTGAAGCTCGGGCTGATCTCGAACGGGAGCCGCGACCTGGAGGAGTTCGTCCGCCACCATGCGCTCGACGTCGATTGCGCGATCGGCTCGCGAGCGTTCGGCCGGACGAAGCCGCACCCCGACATCTTCCGTCGCGCGCTCTCCCTGCTGGAGGTCGCCGCCGACGAAGCCGCGATGGTCGGCGACTCCTACGAGGACGACATCGAGGGAGCCCGCGCGCTCGGGATCAGGGCGTTCCTGCTGGATCGAGACGATCGTCACCCCGGGGAGTCGGACCGGCTCGACACCCTGCTCGCGCTGCCGGCCGCGCTCGGCCTCGCCGAGTAACCGTCTTCCCGGCTGTCGGCGTCGTTCTAGGATCCCGGCGTGGATCTCTACGACTGGCTGCTCTTCCTCCACGTCCTGAGCGCGTTCCTGGTCGTGGGTGCGCTCACTGCGCTCTGGGCGCTCCTACTCGCCACGAGGGACGAGGCCTCGATCCTCTCGCCCGATTCGACGATGCGGTTCGGGCGCGTGGCGGGTCCGCTCGTCGGGGTCGGAATGGGCGGCGCGATCGTCTTCGGGATCTGGCTCGCGATCGAGGTCGACGGGTACGAGCTGTGGGACGGCTGGATCCTGGCCTCGCTCGTCCTCTGGGTCGTCGCGACGTGGGCGGGCGGACGGTCGGGCAAGGCGTTCACGGACGATCCTGTCGGCGGCCGCCGGCTGGGGATCCGGCTCCAGGCGCTGAACAGCATTGGCGTGCTCGCGATTCTCGTGCTGATGATCTGGAAGCCAGGAGCCTGAAGTGCAGCGCGTGACAGTGCTCGGCGCTCTCCGTCCCGACGAGATCAACTTGCCGCTCTTCCTGCACGTCTTCGGCGCGATGCTGCTCGTCGGGGCGCTGCTCGCAATCGCTCTGGCAGCCGCGATTGCCTGGCGCCGCCCCGGCGACGCCGTCGGGCTCACCCGGTTCAGCCTGCTCACGCTGCTCGCCGGAGTCGTGCCCTCGTACGTGCTGATGCGGATCGGCGCCCAGTGGACGGAGGCAGAGCAGGACTATCCGGAGGACTTCGAGCCATCGTGGCTCGGGATCGGCTACATCACAGCCGACGTCGGGGCGCTCCTGATCGTGGTCTCGATCGTGCTGTCGACGATCGGGCTCGTGAAGCTGCGGCGTGGGGCGGGGATCCGCCTAGGACGGGCGGTTGGCATTATCTCGATCCTGCTCCTCCTGGCGTTCCTCGTCGCCGTGTGGGCGATGACGGCGAAGCCGATCTAGCAGCGCTCGGAGCCCTCGCAGGAACGGAGGGTCTCGACTCGCGGCGTGCCGGCGCGCCACGTCAGCCGGATCCGTGAGCGAAGCAGCGTTGTTCGAGTAGTCGAGCTCCTCGAGCCGCTCCTCCGGATTCGCGCGATGGACGAGCACGTACACGCCTGCGGGAACGCCGCGCAGCTCGAGGTTCTGGCCGTGGAAGTGCGCCGGATAGAGATCGGTGTAGCCGGACGACGTGCCCTGCTCGACGGAGAGAACGTCCGGCTGTGAGCTCGCGCAGTTGCCGAGATAGCGCGGCCCGCGGAAGGCAGCGACGCGGCGAGCGGCGTACCCGTAGTGGTCGGCGAGGCAGAAGCCGCTCTTGCGATCGCGCACGACGAGCGTCCCGTCGGCCCGCCGGAGCTCGTAGCGCTGGAAGTCGAGCAGGTGCCAATGCGTGTGCGTCGACTCGGGCGTGTAGCGGAGCCGGCCGACGCCCGGATAGGCGCGGACGCTGCCGTCCGAGAGCTCGACGAGCTGACGCGCGAGCATCGGCGCCCCGGCCGTCGGGCGCGTGCCGACGATCCGGATCGGGCCGTCGCCGACGTTGTCGGTTGCCGAGGCGAAGCCGAGCTTCGTTCCCGCGAGGCCGAGGCCCGACGGAGCGCGCTGGTCGAAATCGGGCAGGAGCTCGCGCGGCCCGGCCTGCGGCGTGCCGGTGTCGCGGGTCTTCTCCTCCGGGAGCGCCGCGCCCGGCACGAGGCGGAGCTCGGTCAGCCGTCCGGTCTGGCTCCAGCGCGGCGCCACCTGCTCGGCCGGGCCGCCGAGGAGCCGGAACGGGCGCCCGCCACGCGCCGCGACGCCCCAGATGTCGAAGCTGCCGCCGAGGAGGGGGCTCGCGGCGTAGGCGATCGTCCTTCCGTTCGGCGACCAGGCCGGCATCGCGACCACCTGCTGCGCCGTGGGTGAGCCGGTAGACGCCGCCGCCGTCGCGCCTGACGACGTAGAGGCTCGACCCTCGCCCGCCGGGCTCCTGGCGCACGAAGACGATCCGGCGGCCGTCGGGCGACCAGTCCGGCTGGCTGTCGAGGGCGCGCGTAGCGGTGATCCGGCGCCCGCGGACGAAGAGGTCGCCGTCACGGGCCTCGACGACGGCGCCCGGCAGTCGGCGCGCGTCGCCGTCCGCCACCAGCGCGGTGACGAGTGGGAGCGGCGCGAGCGCCAGCGCGACGACGAGCAGCCGTTTCATTCGAGGCCGAGCTCCCGACGCCACTCGGCCGTCTGCTCGCCGATCGCCGGAGCGCGGGCGGCGCCGGCCGGAGGGCCGAACTCGGCCGCCGCCTCGGCGAGCGTCGCGACGGGGCCGACCGCCACCTCCTCGTCGTCGAAGAGCTCGAGCCACTGCTCGAGTGGGCGCGCCGCGAAGATCGCCGCCAGCTCGGCTGCGAGCTCTTCCTGCCGCGGGCCGACGAGGTGCAGCTCGGCGAGCTCCGGCCTGCCGACGACCTCGCAGAGCCGGGCGAAGAACTTCGGCTCGAGGGCGCCGACCGTCAGGTGGCGCCCATCCGCGGTCTCGTAGATTCGGTAACAGGCGAGCCCGCCCGTCAAGAAGCGAGGAAGCGGGTCGCCTCCGCGCCGGTGCTCGACGAGCCGATGAGCGCCGTGCGTCATCGAGATCGTGAGACGCGCGCCGCGGCCTGTGCGCTCCCGCTCGAGCAGGGCGGCGAGGATCTCGGCGGTTGCGGCGAGCGCACCGGCGGCGAGGTCGGCCGGCTGGAGCGGTGGCAGGCAGGGAGCCGTGTCCTCGAGTACGCCGGCGAAGCCGAGGTAGTTGAGGTCGTGGCCGACCCGGTCGGAGTGGCGGCCGTCGACGCCGAAGCCGGTGATCGAGCAGTAGACGGTTCGCGTCGGCACGTCGTCGGGACCGATGCCGAGCCGGGCCGCGACGCCCGGCCGAAAGCCCTCCAGGACGACATCGGCGCGGGCGCACAGGGCGCGCGCGAGCTCCGGCTCCGCCTTCAGGTCACACGCGACCGATTCCTTGCCGGCGCCGAGCGCCTCGTCCCACGCTGGAGCCACCTGCCGCATCGGATCGCCCTCGGGCGCCTCCAGCCGGACGACGCGCGCGCCGAGCCGCAGGAGCTCCCGCGAGGCGTACGCGCCCGGCAGGTACCGGGTCAGATCGACGACGAGCAGGCCTCTGAGCGGTTGCACCGCCGCCGACGCTAGCAGTACGCTGCGACGGTGTTGACTGAGCGTTCAACCGCGCAGGAGGAGAAGCGGCGGCTGATCCTCGAGGCCTCCGTTCGCGTCTTCGCGCGCAAGGGCTACCACACCTCTCGCGTGGGCGACATCGCGGAGGAGGCCGGGATCGCGCATGGGCTCCTCTACCACTACTTCGCCTCGAAGGAAGAGGTGCTCGAGACCGTCTTCCGCGAGAACTGGAGCGAGCTGATCGGATCCTTCAAGCGGGTCGAAGCCTCCGACGAGCCCGCGCTCGAGCAGCTCGAGGGGATCGCCAAGATCCTGCTTCGCTCGTGGCGGAACGATCCGGACCTGGTCAGCGTGATGGTGCGGGAGGTCGCGCGCAGCCAGCACCTCCAGGGCCAGGTGGACGAGATCCGGGAGGGATTCCAGGTCATCCAGCGGGTGATCGAGCGCGGCCAGGCCGACGGCTCGCTCCGCCCCGAGCTCGATCCGCGCCTTGCGAGCTGGATCTTCTACGGCGGGCTCGAGGAGATCCTCACGGGCTGGGTGCTCGGCCAGCTCCCCGACGGGGACGACGAGGTCGCTCGCGCCGAGCGGACGATCGTCGAGCTTCTCTGCGGTGGGCTCGCGGCTCGCTAGCGACAGACACCGACGCTCGGCCGGCTGAGCCCGAACGCCCAGAGCCGCTCGCGCAGGATGTAGAAGGCCGTTCGGCTGCGGGCCCGTTCGATGACGAGCGCGTAGTAGCCGTCGCAGTCGAAGCGCGTCAGCGCGCCGTACGTGCCGCGCACCTCGGCGACACCGGCGCCGAGCTCGAGCCCTTGCTTCGTCCGCCAGCCGGCCGGCGAGTGGAGCGTGAAGAGCGCCGCCGCGCGACCTCCCCGGAGCTCGACGCCGACGCCTTCGGGCTCGAACGCGAAGTAGTTGAAGTACCACGTCTCCCTCGGGCAGTTCGTACAGATCCCGTAGGCGCGGCCCCAGGCGCGCTCGACCTGTGCCTTTGTGGCGCCGAGGCGAATCCCACCGAGGCTGGCTCCCGGGACGACCTCGCCGGCAGTCGGCGGGGCGGCCGCTGCTGGGCCGACGGCGAGCACAAGGATCGAGATGCCGGCGACGAGCAAGCGCACGTCTGAGAGCATAGGCGCGTGAAGACGTTCAACCTCTTCGACGGCGAGCTGGACGAGGAACGCGATCAGCCGGGTTTCTCGTGGCGCAGAGCGTCAATCGGGCGGAGGCTCGGCGCCGAGAAGCTCGGCGCGAGCCTCTACGAGCTCGCGCCGGGCGAGCGCTCGTTCCCCTACCACTACGAGTACGGGAACGAGGAATGGCTGCTCGTCGTCGCCGGCCGACCGACGCTGCGCGACCCGTCGGGCGAGCATGAGCTGCGCCCTGGCGACGTCGTCTGTTTCGTGGAAGGGCCTGAGGGCGCCCACCAGATCCGGAACGACACCGACGAGCCGATCCGCGTCCTGATCGCCTCGACGAAGAGCTCACCCGACGCTGCTGTCTACCCCGACAGCGGCAAGATCGGTGTCTGGTCGGGCCACGAAGCCGATCCCGGCCGGCTCTTCCGGATCGACTCCGCCGTCGACTACTGGGACGGCGAGAGCTAGCGGAACGCGTTCTCGCCGGTCAGGGCCTGACCGACGACGAGCGTATGTACCTCGTGCGTTCCCTCGTAGGTGAGCACCGATTCGAGATTGTTCTGGTGGCGGATCACGGGATACTCGAGGGTGACGCCGTTCGCGCCGAGGATGGTTCGGGCGCTGCGAGCGACCTCGATCGCGCCGCGGACGTTGCCCATCTTTCCGAGCGAGACGTGCTCCTGGCGCAGCGTCCCGTCGTCCTTCATCCGCCCGATGTGGAGCGCGACGAGCGCGCCGCGGTTGAGCTCGAGCGCCATCTCGGCGAGCTTCTGCTGGGTGAGCTGGTAGGCCGAGATCGGCTTGTCGAAGACGATCCGCTCCTTCGCGTACTCGAGCGCCGCCTCGAAGCAGGCACGGCCGGCGCCGACGGCGCCCCAGACGATCCCGTAGCGCGCCTCGTTCAGGCACGAGAGCGGGCCGCGCAGGGTGCTCACCTCCGGGAACATCGCTTCCTCCGGCACGCGCACGTCCTGGAGCACGAGCTCCGAGGTGACGGATGCGCGCAGCGACAGCTTCTTGTGGATCTCGGGCGCCGTGAACCCGGGTGTTCCCTTCTCGACCAGGAAACCTCGGATCGCGCCGTCGTCCGTGCGCGCCCAGACGGTCGCGACGTCGGCGATCGTCCCGTTCGTGATCCACATCTTGGCGCCGTTCAGGATCCAGTCTGAGCCGTCGCGGCGCGCATGCGTGCGCATCGAGCCGGGGTCGGAGCCGGCGTCGGGCTCGGTGAGGCCGAAGCAGCCGATCGCCTCGCCCGTATGCATCGCCGGCAGCCAGCGCTGCTTCTGCTCCTCGGAGCCCCAGCGCCAGATCGAGAACATCGCAAGCGAGCCCTGCACCGAGACCGCGCTGCGGACGCCCGAGTCCCCCGCCTCGAGCTCGAGGCAGGCGAGGCCGTAGGCGACGGCGCTCGCGCCTGGAAGGCCGTAGCCCTCGAGATGCATCCCGAAGAGGCCGAGCTTGCCGAGCTCCGCGATCAGCTCGCGCGGCAGGATCCCTTGCTCGAACCAGTCGCCGATGTCGGGCAGAACGCGATCCCGTACGAATTGCCGCACGGTGTCCCTGATCGCCCGCTCCTCGTCGTCGAGCAGGGCGTCGAGCGCGAGGAAGTCGAGCGGGTCGAGCGGGGTCTTGGTCTCGGCGACGGCCATCGCGCTCATCGTAGAGAAGGAGGCTTGTGTTGGAGCAACACAAAGCCTTTCGGCTCTCGACCGGCACACTGGCTCCGTGGGAAGCGGAAGGCACCGAAAGGGCTCGTGCTCGAGCCCGAGCTGATCCCTGCGGACGAGGAGCGACGGCTGCTCGACGGGTTCGCAGCGCTCGATTTCCAACCGGTCGTGATCCGCGGGCGGACGTCGCTGCGCACGGCGGCGCACTTCGGGCTTCGCTACGGCTACGAGAACCGGCGCCTGACTCCCGGCGACCCGCTGCCGGCCCTGCTCGAGCCGCTGCGCGAGCGCGCCGCCGAGCTGGCTCGGGTGCAGCCGGAAGCGCTCGTGCAAGCGCTCGTCCAGCGGTACCCCGCCGGCGCCACGATCGGCTGGCACCGCGACTCGCCGCCGTTCGGCCGGATCGTCGGGATCTCGCTCCTCGGCACCGCCCGCCTCCGCTTTCGTCGCGGAGAGGTCCGGAACTGGGAAACGTGGTCGGTCGAGACGACGCCTCGCTCGGCGTACGTGCTCGCCGGCGAGGCGCGCACCGACTGGCAGCACTCGATCGCTCCGGCGAAGGAGCTCCGCTACTCGGTCACCTTCAGGGATCTGCGCTCGTGATCGCCGCGTTCGCGTCGGCGCTCGCGCTGCTCCTCTCCGGCTCGCCGGAGGCCGAGGTCGCGGCGATGACACCGCAGGAGAAGGCGCACGCGGTTGTGGTAGCGGGCATGCCGGCGCCCGCGGGATTCGCCGGCGTGCTCGTTCGACGGTGGACGACGGACGTGCCGCCGCCGCGCGGCGCGCTCGTCTTCGCCGACCAGGAAGGCGGGCTCGTCAAGACGTTCCCCGGGCTCCCGCCGTTTCGGGCTGCGTCGAGCTACCGGAGCTCCGCGGAGGCATTCGCCGCCGGTCGCGAGACCGCGTCGGCGCTCCGCCGAGTGGGCGTCCAGGCCGACTTCGCGCCGGTGCTCGATCTTCCCGACGGCCCGCTCGGCTCCCGCCAGTTCGCGCGGCCGGAGTACGGCGTCGCCTTCGCGCGCGGGCTCGGCAGGGCCGCCTGCGTCAAGCACTTCCCGGGCCTCGGCTCGACGCCGAGGTCGACTGACGAGGCTCGGGTCTACGGCGTCCTCCGAGCGCAGGATCTCGCACCCTTCCGTGCCTCGATCCAAGCCGGCGTGCCGTGCGTGATGGTCTCGCACGCGATCTATCCACGACTCGGACTCCGTCGCGCCTCGCTCGAACCGGCGACGTACCGATTGCTGCGGAGCCTCGGCTTCCGCGGCGTCGCGATCACCGACTCGCTCGGGATCCTCGGGAGCCCGTACGCGCCGTACTGGGCGCGCCTGGCGATCGAGGCCGGCGCCGACCTCGTCCTGACCACGAGCGCGCGCGACGCCGAGCGGATGGCGACGGCACTGCTGCCGCTCGCCCGCTCCGGCGCGCTCGATGCGAAGCTCGTCCGGATCGCGCGGTATCGACGTTCGCTCGGACGGGTGATAGAAGTTGACTGACTGTTCAATCGACGAGCGCGGGAGGCGGACATGACCACGATCGAACATGGAGTCGGCCAAACCGCCGGTACGGGCGTCTCGTTCGCCCTCACCGACGAGCAGCGCTCGCTGCGCGAGCTCGCGCGCGAGTTCGCCGCCAAGGAGATCCGGCCGAAGGCAGCCGAGTACGACGAGCACCAGACCCATCCGGCCGATCTCGTCGCGAAGGCGCACGAGCTCGGGCTGATGAACCTGCACGTGCCGGAGTCGCTCGGCGGCCTCGGGCTCTCGACCTTCGAGGGGATCCTCGTCGGCGAGGAGCTGAACTGGGGCTGTTCCGGGAATCGGCACCTCGATCGGCGCGAACGGCCTCGGCGCCGGCCCGGTGATCATCGCGGGCAGCGAGGAGCAGCAGGCGACGTGGCTGCCGCCGCTCCTCGAGGAGCCGCTCCTCTGCTCCTTCGGGCTCTCGGAGCCGGAGGCGGGCTCGGACGTCGTCAAGCTGAAGACGACCGCGCAGCGCCGCGGCGACGAGTACGTCCTGAACGGCTCGAAGACGTTCATCACGAACGCCGGCCACGCGGCCTGGACCGTGATCTTCGCCAAGACCGATCCCGACAAGGGGCACAAGGGAATCTCCGCCTTCATCGTCCCGATGGACACGCCCGGGGTCGAGCTCGAGAAGCACCTGGACAAGATGGGGCAGCGCGCGACCGACACGTCCGCGTTCGCGCTCACCGACGTCGTCGTCCCGGCGGCGAACCGGCTCGGCGAGGAGGGCGAAGGCTTCAAGATCGCGATGCAGACGCTCGACTTCACGCGCCCGGGCACGGCCGCCGGCGCGGTCGGAGTCGCCCAGGCGGCGTTCGAGCACGCCGTCGAGTACGCGAAGCAGCGCGTCACCTTCGACGTGCCGATCGCGATGCACCAGGGCGTCAACTTCCTGATCGCCGACATGGCGACCGAGATCGAGGCGGCGCGGCTCCTCGTCTGGCAGGCCGCGTGGCTGCACGACCGCGGCGAACGGGCGACGCTGCAGTCGTCGTTCGCGAAGCGCTTCTCGGCCGACACGGCGATGAAGGTGACGACCGACGCGGTTCAGATCTTCGGCGGCTACGGCTACATGAAGGAGTATCCGGTCGAGAAGCTGATGCGAGACGCGAAGCTCTTCCAGATCTACGAGGGCACCTCGCAGATTCAGCGGCTCGTGATCGCCAAGGAGATCTTCCTGCCGAGGGAGGGCTGATGGCGCTCGAGATCGATCTCTCCGGCCGCGTCGCGCTCGTCACCGGCGGCTCGCGCGGCCTCGGCCGCGCCGATGCGCTGGCGCTCGCTCGGGCGGGCGCAGACGTCGTGATCGCGGACATCCAGGTCGAGTCGGACGAGTCCACCGACACCGCCGAGTCCTACGGCGTCCTCGCCCAGGTCGCGAAGGCGCAGGGGATCGTCTACACCGAGGCGACCGCGCAGGAGATCCAGGGCATGGGTCGCCGCTCCGCCGCGATCAAGTGCGACGTCACGGACCGCGACCAGGTCAAGCAGACCGTCGACCGCGTCGTCGAGGAGTTCGGCTCCGTCGACATCCTGATCAACAACGCCGGCACCCTCGACCACGTCGGTCAGTTCACGGATCAGAACCCCGAGCTCTGGGAGCGCGACCTTCGCGTCAACCTGACGGGCGGCTTCAACTGCGCGCAGGCGGTCTGGCCGCACATGAAGGAGCGGAAGTGGGGGCGCGTGATCAACATGGCGTCGGTCGCGGGGACGCTCGGGGGCTTCGGCCAGGCGAGCTACTCGACGACGAAGGCGGGCATCCTCGGCCTGACGCGCACGCTCGCGATGGAGGGCGGCCGGCACGGGATCACCTGCAACGCGATCGTCCCCGGGATCATCGGCACGGAGGCGTTCCACTTCGCGAACCCGGCGATGAACGAGCGGATCGCGAACCGGACCGTCTTCAAGCGGCCGGGCGAGCCGGACGACATCGCGAACGCGATCTGCTTCCTCTGCTCCGACCTCGCCGGCTACATCACCGGCGTGCAGCTGAACGTGAGCGGCGGCGTCGAGTTGTTCGTGTTCTGAGGGTGTAGCGATCGGCACGAACGTGGTATCGTCCCGGCATGCTCAAGCGGATCGTGTTGCTCGTCGTGGTGGGCAGCTTCCTCGCTGTGCCGCCCGCGATCGCCAAGAGCTCGTCGACGACGGTGAAGGCGCCGGCCGTGAAGGTCGCGCCCGCAGCGAAGACCCACTCGGACGGCCAGTGCCCGTTCGACGCGGACGACGCAGCCGCGTACTAACGCCGACGAGTCAAGAGGATCGCAGCGTGACGTCTCCGGCCGAGACGGCGGTGGCCCCGGCTGGGATCTCGTTCGACTTGACCCCGGAGCAGCGCGAGCTCCAGGCGCTCGCGCACGACGTTCGCCGAGCGGGAGCTGCGGCCGATCGCGCGGGAGTGGGACGAGCGGGAGGACTGCCCGCCGGAGCTGCTCGCGAAGGCGGCAGCGCTCGGGCTCACCTCGTACGCGATCCCCGTCGAGTACGGCGGCGGCGGGGTCTCGGCGGTGACCTCGGCGGTCGTCTCGGAAGAGCTTTCCTGGGGTTGCGCCGGCCTCGCCGCGCCGATCGGCGCGACGATGTTCCCGGTCCGGCCGCTCCTCCACGCAGGCACCGACGCGCAGAAGGAGCGGTGGCTGCCGCGCCTCGCCTCCGAGGAGGGCTGCCTCGCTGCGATCGCGTTCACGGAGCCGGGCGCCGGCTCGGACGTCTCGGGCATCCAGGCCACCGCGCGCCGAGAGGGCGACGAGTACGTGCTGAACGGCGAGAAGTGCTACATCACGAACGGCGGGATCGCCGAGCTGACGATCGTCTTCGCCCGCGCTTGAACACGATGGGCGCGACGGCGGGATCACCGCCTTCCTCGTCGAGGCCGGTGATCCAGGGGTCAGCGCTGGGCGGAAGGAGCCGAAGCTGGGGTTGCGCGCGTCCCACACCGGCTCGATCCTCTTCGACGAGGCGCGGCTCCCGGCCGACCGCCTGCTCGGCGAGGAAGGCGAGGGCTTCGCGATCGCGATGGACTTCTTCATGCATTCGCGCCCGCAGGTCGCCGCCGAGGCGCTCGGGATCGCGCGCGCCGCTTTCGAGTACTCGACCGCCTACGCGAACGAGCGGCACGCCTTCGGGAAGCCGCTGATCGCCAAGCAGGGCGTCTCGTTCAAGCTCGCCGAGATGGCGATCGGCGTCGAGGCCTCGCGCCTCCTGATCTGGCGCGCAGCGGCGGCGCTCGACGCGCCATCCGATCGGCAGGGGGAGGACGCGGGGCTCCTCGGCTCGATGGCCAAGGCATTTGCTGCCGACACGGCGATGAGCGTGACGACGGAAGCCGTCCAGGTTCTGGGCGGCGCCGGGATCATGCGCGACCACCCGGTCGAGAAGTGGCTGCGCGACGCGAAAGTGCTCCAGATCGTCGAGGGCACCTCCGAGATCCAGCGCCACGTGATCGTCCAGTACCTCCGGACGCGCTAACCACATTTCCACAAAGGACGAAAACCTCGCGGCTACACTCGACGGCTTGCGCCTGGACGCGACATCGGTCAGCGCGCCCGCAGCCGAGGGTCGATCGGCGCGGGTACTCATCCGTGCGCTCGTCATCGCGGCAGGTCTCGTCGCCGTGCTCATGGCAGTCGTTGGACTCGTCTTCGCCGGCTCTACCGTTCGGGTGGCCGAGGGGATCACGATCGCCGGCGTCGACGTCGGCGGGCTTACCGAGACCGAGGCCCGAGCCCTGCTCGAGCGCCGCGCCGCGCCGGCGGCGCGCGCGCCGATCGTGTTCACCGTCGGGGAACAGCGCTTCGCGATCAGGGCTGCGACGATCGGCGTCGAGCCCGACTGGTCTGCGGCCCTCGCAACCGCGCTGAGGGAGGGCTCCGGCTTCGCCCCCGTGCGCGGCTACAAGCGCCTGCAGAGCAGGTTCCTCGGCACCGACATCGTGCCGCCCGTGCGGGTCTACACCGCCGCGCTCGAGTACAAGCTCGGGAAGATCGCGGAGGCGGTCGACCGACGTCACGTCGAGGCCAAGCTCGTTCGCCGCGGTCTCGCGGTCGCAGTCGTCCCGGGCCAGGTCGGTCGGACGCTCGAGCGCAAGGCCGCCGCCGACACGATCGTCCGCGCCCTTGCCGGCCTCGAGCGCGGCAAGCCCGTCGCGCTTCCCGTCGTCGTCGATCCGATCGACGTCACGACCGCCGATCTCGCTCCCGCTGCGAAGCAGGCTCGCGTCGCGCTCTCGGCGCCCGTGCGGCTCGTCTACGGCGAGACGCGGTGGAAGCTCCCTCGCTGGCGGCTGGCCGAGCTGATCGAGCTCCCGAGCGGCTCCTCGACGAGGCTCTCGATCGGCGGGAAGCAGGCCGACGCCTGGTTCGCGCGGTTGCGCAAGCGCGTGAACCGCGCCCCGGCCGACGCGAGGTTCGCCACGTCGTCGGGAGCGATCTCGATCGTCCCGAGCAAGCCGGGCCTCGCGGTGGAGGCGCAGGCGACGGCGGCGGCCATTCTCGCGGCGGCCGTCTCGCCGTCGAATCGAACGGCGCAACTCGTAGTCGGGACAAGCGAGCCGAAGCTGACGACGGCTGACGCGAGGGGACTCGGGATCGAGCGGCGGCTCGGCACCTATACGACGCTCGAATGCGGGCACGTACAACCGGATCACGAACCTCCGGCGCGCGATCGAGCTCCTGAGCGGCGCGCTCGTCGCGCCGGGCGGCACGTTCTCCTTCAACGACCGCGTCGGACCGCGCACTGTCGAGCGCGGGTTCCTGCCCGCACCGGTGATCATCCGAGACGAGTACGAGGAGGACGTCGGCGGCGGCGTCTCCCAGGTCGCCACGACCGTCTTCAACGCGGCGTGGGAGAGCGGGGTCAAGGTCGCCGAGCGCAATCCACACTCGCTCTACATCAGCCGCTACCAGCTCGGCCGGGACGCAACCGTCAACTTCCCCGACCTCGACCTCAAGTTCGTCAACGACACGCCGAAGTGGATCCTCGTCGCCGCGAGCTGGGACGGGGGAGGCATCACGGTCTCCCTGTACGGCGGCGGCCCGGAGCGCCGCGTCGTGAGCGGTGAGGGGACGATGAAGGTCACGGGGCCGGCCCGCCTGCGCAAGACGCCGGATCCGACGCTCGAGGTCGGCACGGAAGTCGTCGAGGAGGAGGGATCCGAGGCGCGCGCCACGAGCGTCACGCGAACGGTCTACGACGCGGGTGGCTCCGTCCTCCACGACGAGACGTGGAACACCTCCTATCGAGGCGAGTACCGGATCGTCCGGGTCGGGACGAAGCCGAAGCCGGCTCCGAAGCCCAAGCCGAAGGATCCACCGCACGACGACTGCGCCGACGACGACCGCTCCGACGACGACGGCTCCGACGACGACCGCGTCCGAGGATCCGCCGGTCACGACTCTGCCTTAGCCACCGCCTCGACGAACCAGGCGGGGATGCGGGTGGGCCGTCGAGTCAGAGGCGTCCACGGTGGCGTGCGAAGTCGAGCCTTCCGCGATCAGCTCCGAGCCTCGCTCGATCGCGTACTCGTAGCGGAAGCGGGCGCCGCGCAGGTCGACGCAGCGCGTCCAGATCCGTAGCCGGTCGTCGAAGTACGCCGCTTGCCGGTAGGCAAGCTGCACCTCGGTCGTCAGCGCCTCGATCCCTTCGGCTCGGATCGAGAGATATCCGCCCGCGTGCTCAGCCAGATACGCGACGCGCGCGACCTCGAGCCAGACCACGAACGAGGCGTGATGAGCGATCCCCTGCGCGTCCGTCTCGGCGAAGCGGACGGACACCTCGGTCGAGAAGTTGAAGCCCTCCATCCGACCAACCCTACGATTGGCGCGTGACGCCCGCGCTCCTGGCCGACCGGATCCGCCGCGCTCAGCCGTGCGTCGTCCTGACCGGAGCGGGCGTCTCAACGGAGAGCGGGATCCCGGACTTTCGCTCGCGCGAGGGGGTCTGGGCGAGGTACGACCCGGCGGAGGTGGCGAGCCTCGACGGCTTCCGGCGCGACCCGGCCCGCGTCTGGGAGTTCTACGCGCGGCGGCTCGCGGTTCACGCCGAGGCCGAGCCGAACGACGCCCATCGCGCGCTCGCGCGGCTCGAGGAGCTCGGGCTCGTGGAGGCGGTCGTGACCCAGAACGTCGACGGCCTCCATCAGCGCGCGGGCTCTCGGAACGTCGTCGAGGTGCACGGCTCCATCCGCAGCGCCGTGTGCACGAGCTGCCACGCCCAGGCCGGCGCGGAGCGGGTTCGTCGCCGGCCTCCCGCTACCGACGTGCGACTGCGGAGAGATCCTGAAGCCGGGCGTCGTGCTCTTCGGCGAGCTGATGCCGGTCGCCGAGCTCGAGTACGCGACCGCGCTGGCGCGGCGTGCGCGGCTGTTGCTCGTCGTCGGCTCGACCCTCGAGGTCTATCCCGTGGCAGGGCTGCCGCTCGAGACGCTCCGGACCGGCGGCACGCTCGCGATCGTCAATCGAGGCCCGACTGCGCTCGACGCGGACGCCGAGCTCCGGCTGGAGGGGAACGCCGCGACGATCCTCCGCGAGATCCTCGCGGAGCTCGAGAACGGGCGCTAGGCCGCGGCGCGCCTGAGCGGGCGTTCGCCGAGAACCCGTCGGCAGTCCGAGCACTGCGTGCGCTCGATCTCGTACGGGATCCCTGCGTGCTGGCTCAGGACGTGCGTGGTGACGGCCTTGTGCCTGTGCAGCGGGCGCTTCCGGTGCAACGAGACGGTCATCTGCTCCTTCACGGTACTGATCGCTCCTGACGTCGCATGCTCCAAAGGTGTGACTTTTCTGTGAAACCTTTGTGAGTCGACCCTCGGAGCATCGACCGGAGAATTAGACGCCGGAGCAGGGAGAAAGACAGCGGCTGATTTGGACGACGGCCGCTAGACTCCGCCCATGACCACTCAGTCGAACGAAACTCAGACGAACGAAACCCGGTCGGACGAAGCCCGGTCCAAGGAAGCCCAGTCCAAGGATCTCTTCACGCGCGTCCAGGATCTCGGCGAGGAGGCGCTGCACAAGCTCGCGGATGTCCCCGGCGGCTCGAGGCTGGTCGAGATGGCGAACCAGTCGCGCGCCCGCGTCGACGAGATGCAACGGCGTCTTCGCGGTCTCGACGCGCTCGAGCGGCGCGTCGAGGAGCTCGAGCAGCGGCTGGCGAAGCTGGAGACCGGAGCAACGACGAGCGCGGCGGCTGCCGTCTCGAAGAAGCCGGCCGTCCCGCGCAAGCCTCCGGCCGAGTAGTCGCCTAGCTAGGCGGGCACGCGAACGCGAAGCGCCCCCGGTGCGATCTCGAAGCGCACCGGGGTCGTGCCCGGCTGCTCTCCGTCGAGCTCGATCGGAAGCGGGACGTCCGCATCGATGGTGACCGTCGAGCCGCGAAGGAGCTCCGCCTTCGGATGCGGAAGGTGCTTGCCCCAGAAGGTCTTCGGCAGCGTCGTCAGGAGGTCGCGCTTCGTCAGGTCTCCGATCGTGAGCACGTCGAACAGCCCGTCGTCCGGCTCCGCGTCCGGGCAGATCTTCATCCCGCCCCCGAACGAGCGCCCGTTGGCGACGACGACGTCGTGCATCCGGCCGCCGCGAATCTCGTCGTCGACCGAGAGCCGCACCTCGGAGTTCTGCCAGCGCGAGAAGACGGCCAGCGTCGCAGCGAGGTAGGACACCTTGCCGCCGAGAACCTTCGTCGTCTCGTTCGCGCGTTTCGCGATCGCCCCGCTCATGCCGGCGCTCGCCACGTTCGCGAAATAGGACTCCGCCTCGGTTCCGTCCCAGGCGCGGTAGCGGACCCGGCCGAGATCGATCGTCCTGGCGGTGCCCGTCAGGGCGACGTCGATCGCGCCGTCCAGCGCGTGCGGAATCCCGTAGGTGCGCACGAAGTCCCAGCCCGTCCCACGTGCGATCACGGCGATCTCGACGTCCGGCAGGTCGTAGATCCCGTTCGCGACCTCGTTGACCGAGCCGTCACCCCCGACGACGACGAGCAGCGACGCACCGCCGAGGGCGGCATCGCGCGCGAGCGTCCCGAGGTGGCCTTGGCGCTCGGAGACGAAGGCGTCGCCCACGAGGCCGCGCGTCGCCGCCCGGCGAGCGAGCTCGGGCCAGCGCTTTCCCGTCGCCCCGTTCGCGGAGGCCGGGTTGACGAGGAAGACGGTGTCGCTAATGAGCGGCGGTGGCGGTGGCCAGCGCCACGCGCGTCATCCGGTCGACGGCGGCCTTCATCTCGTCGTCCGAGATCCGCTTGAACTCGCCTTCGACGACGATGTCCGAGACGACGAGCAGGCAGCCGGTCTCGACGCCGCGAATGGCGCCCACCGTGAAGAGCGCCGCGGCCTCCATCTCGACCGCGAGGACGCCGCGCTTCGACCAGCGCTCGTACTGGCCCTCGTCCGGGTTGTAGAAGAGGTCGCTGGAGACGATCGGGCCGACGTGCATCGACTGGCCGAGCCCCTTCGCCACATGGACGGCGCCGTGGATCAGCTCCCAGCTCGCGGTCGGGCAGTGCGGCTCGTTGCCGACGAGGTGCATCGCGGTCGAGTCGGCGGCGACGGCCGAGATCGCGACGATCATGTCGCCGAGCGCGTGATGAGGCTGGAGCCCGCCGCAGGTGCCGACCCGGAGCAGCTTCTTGACGCCGAGCTGGATCAGCTCCTCGAAGACGATCGTCGCTCCGGGACAGCCCATGCCCGTCCCCTGGACGGAGACCGGCTTCCCTTCGTAGGTGCCGGTGTAGCCGAGGAGGCCACGCTCCGAGTTCCGCTGCTGCACGTCCTCGAGATAGGTCTCGGCGATGTACTTCGCCCGGAGCGGATCGCCGGGCAGCAGGCACGCCTCGGCGTACTCGCCCGGCTCGGCTCGAACGTGAATCGGCATCGAGAGGAATCTATACGGCAGGATCAGGGCGATGGCGCACCTCGTCGAGCCGGAGCTGGCGCAGATCCTCGACTTCTGCGCCGAGGATCCGGTCGAGCGCGTCTTCCTCGAGGACGTCGCGCGCCGGGGGCTCGGCCGTTTCGTGGGACTGGAGGAGGACGGCCGGCTCGTCGGGCTCTGCCACGCCGGCTCCAATGTCGTCCCCTCCGGCCGGGACTGCGGCTTGTTCGCCGGCGCGGCCGCCAAGGCCAGGGCGCGAATGCTGATCGGCGAGCAACGCGCGGTCGGCGACCTCTGGGATGCGCTCTCCGGCAGGCTCGACCCGCCGCGTGAGGACCGGCCGGGGCAACCGGTGTACGTGACGCTGGACGCTCCTGACCCTGGTGGCACAGGGCTACGGGCGGCCGTCGCGGCCGATCTGCCGCTGCTCGTGCCCGCGTGCGCCGCCGCCCATGAGGTCGAGCTCGGCGTCGACCCCCTCCGCCGCGACGCCGAGGGATTCCACTGGCGCACCCGGAGCCAGATCGAGGAGGGTCGCTCGTGGCTCTGGGAGGAGGACGGGGTGATCCTCTTCAAGGCGGAGGCGTCGGCGTGGACGCCGTCGGCGGTTCAGCTCCAGCAGGTGTGGACGGATCCGGAGGCGCGCGGCCAGGGGAGGGCCTCGGCGGCGCTGCGCGACCTGCTCACGCTGCTCCTCGAGCGGGTCCCGCGCGTCTGTCTGTTCGTGCGAGCGGAGAACGAGGCGGCGATCGGGCTCTACGAGAAGGTGGGAATGACGCGGGCGCTCGAGTACCGATCCGTCCTGCTGTGAACGAGCTCTTCGTCGCGAGGCACGCCGAGAGCGAGCTCAACCTCGAGAACGTGCTCAACGGCGATCCGGCTCTCGCGGTCGGCCTGACGGCTCGAGGCGAGGAGCAGGCGCGCGCGCTCGGCGCCTCGGTCGGGCCGGTCGACCTCGCCGCGCACACGAGCTTCGCGAGGACGCGGAGCACCGCCGAGCTCGCGTGGCCCGAGGCGCCGCGGCTCGAGGTGCCCGAGCTCGACGAGATCCGGTTCGGGCGCTTCGAGGGCACCCGATTCGGCGACGGCTACGAGAGCTGGGCGCGCTCGGCGGGCCCGGGCGACGGCTGTCCCGGCGGCGGTGAGAGCCGGGTCGAGGCGGCGCGGCGCTACGTGAAGGGCTTCCGGCTGTTGCTCGGACGCCCGGAGGCGCGGCTCGCCCTCGTCGCCCACGGCGCACAGATTCGCTACCTCCTCGTGGCCGTCAGCGGCTCGCCTCCCGCGCGGATCCTGGAGCACGTTCCGCCCGCGGAGCCATACAGAGTCGACCGTGACGAGCTGGCTCGGGCGATCGAGCTGCTCGACGCCTGGGCCGCCGCACCGGAGTTCGCGCCAGAATGACGGCGATGCTCGAGCGCATCCAGGCCACCATCCGCGAGCACGACCTGCTTGCTCCAGGCGCCGCCGTCACCTGCCTCGTCTCCGGCGGCGCCGACTCGACCTGCCTCTGGCATGCGCTCGGCGCGCTCGGCTACCGCGTCTCGGCGGTGCACGTGAATCACGGCCTCCGCGGCGAGGAGTCGGAGGAGGACGCCCGCTTCTGCCGCGATGTGCTCGGCGCCGAGATCATCGAACCAAGTTGCAGTCTGTTACTTGGCTCATCGGAGGCCGACCTGCGAGACCTGCGCTACGGTGCGACGGCCGAGCGCGGCCTCCGCGCGACCGGGCACACCGCCTCGGATCAGGTCGAGACCGTGCTCTATCGCCTCGTCTCCAGCGGGCGTGCGGGCGGGATCAAGCCGAAGCGCGAGGATGGTGTCGTGCGGCCTCTACTCACCGTCTGGCGGGAGGAGACCGAGGCCTACTGCCGCGAACACGGGCTCCCCTTCCGCGTCGACTCGTCCAACGCCGACTCGAAGCGCGGCCTGATCCGCGCCGAGCTGCTCCCGCTACTCGAGCGCCTGGACCCCCGTGCGCGCGCCAACCTGCTCGCTCTTGCCGACGAGCAGCCACGTCTGCCGCGGACACTCGAGCGAACCCTCGTCGAGCTGCTCGCGAAGCGCGAGGGTACGAAGGCCACTGACCTCGGCGGCGGCGTCCGCGCGGTGCGCGAGTACGGCTCGCTGCGACTCGAAGGGGCGGTCACATGGGGGCCGTGGACGATCGAGTCGGACGTCCCCGGCCTGGAGATCCGAGGCCGCCGCCCGGGGGATCGACTCGCAGGCCGCCGCAAGAAGGTGCAGGATCTGCTCGTGGACGCGAAGGTGCCAAGGGCCGAGCGCGACGGCTGGCCGCTCGTCGTATCCGGCGACGAGGTCGTTGCCGTACCGGGCGTCGCCGAGGCGCCGGGCTGGGAAGGAGCGGTGACGTGGAAGCGAGCCTGACCGCGGACGAGGGCGTCGGCGAGATCCTGATCGGCGAGCAGGAGCTCCAAGCGCGCATCGCCGAACTCGGCGTCGAGATCTCCCGCGACTACGCGGGCCGCGATCTGCTCCTCGTCGGGGTGCTGAAGGGCGCCGTCTTCTTCATGGCCGACCTGATGCGCGAGCTGACGGTTCCGTGCGAGATCGACTTCATGGCGATCTCGAGCTACGGCGCCGGCACGGACTCGTCCGGCGTTGTCCGGATCCTCAAGGATCTCGACATCAACATCTCCGGCCGCGACGTCGTCGTCGTCGAGGACATCATCGACTCCGGCCTCACCCTCTCGTACCTGATGCGGAGCTTGAAGGCCCGCAAGCCTGCCACGGTCGAGATCTGCGCGCTCCTCACGAAGCCCGAGCGTCGCGAGGTCGAGGTGCCCGTCGCCTATGTCGGATTCGAGATCCCGAACAAATTCGTGATCGGCTACGGGCTCGATTTCGACGAGCGGTACCGCAATCTCCCGTACGTTGCGGTGCTCCACCCGGACCTGATTCCCCCGCATTAAGCCTTTGTGACGCGTACGGACCGCCTCGAATGGGGGTGGTTTCGCGAAGTCAGGCTGCTACCCTCAGCGCAGACCCCTTGTGAATCGATTCTTTCGCAGCGCGCTCTTTCCACTGATCGTCATCGTCCTCCTCGTCTGGCTGGCGAGCCAGACGCTGATTCCGAAGCGCGACGGCGAGAAGAAGGTCACCTACTCGCAGCTGATCCAGCGGATCGAGGCCGGGGACGTGCAGGAGCTCCTCTTCACGCCGAACCGGCAGCAGATCAACGCGACGCTCGTGGGCGGCGAGAAGGTCAAGGTCAACTACCCGAGCAACGAGTCGGCGCTCCAGGTCGAGAACCTGTTGAAGGCCGAGAACATCCGCTACGACTCGAAGGGCAAGGGCGGGTCGACCTGGGTCTCGATCCTCACCTCGATCCTCCCCTTCGTGCTCCTGATCGGCTTCTGGATCTTCCTGATGAACCAGGTTCAGGGCGGCGGCTCCAAGGTGATGAGCTTCGGCAAGAGCCGGGCCAAGCGGATGACGCCGGACTCGCCCAAGATCGGCTTCAAGGACGTCGCCGGCGTGGACGAGGCGGTCGAGGAGCTGCACGAGATCAAGGAGTTCCTCGAGAACCCGAAGAAGTTCCAGGCGCTCGGCGCGCGGATTCCCAAGGGCGTCCTGCTCTACGGGCCTCCCGGCACCGGCAAGACGCTGCTCGCGCGCGCCGTCGCGGGCGAGGCGGGCGTGCCGTTCTTCTCGATCTCCGGCTCGGACTTCGTCGAGATGTTCGTCGGCGTCGGCGCCTCGCGCGTCCGCGACCTCTTCGAGCAGGCCAAGCAGTCGAGCCCCTGCATCATCTTCATGGACGAGATCGACGCGGTCGGCCGCCATCGCGGCGCCGGCCTCGGCGGCGGCCACGACGAGCGCGAGCAGACGCTGAACCAGCTCCTCGTCGAGATGGACGGCTTCGAGATGAAGGACAACATCATCCTGATCGCCGCCACGAACCGTCCCGACATCCTCGATCCGGCGCTGCTCCGCCCGGGGCGCTTCGACCGCCAGATCGTCGTCGACCGGCCCGACCGGAACGGGCGCCGCAAGATCCTCGAGGTGCACTCGAAGGGGAAGCCGCTCGCGACCGAGATCGACCTCGACGTGCTCGCCGCCGGCACCCCGGGCTTCACCGGCGCCGACCTGGCGAACCTCGTCAACGAGGCGGCCTTGCTGGCTGCGCGCTGGGGCAAGAAGACGATCGGCCAGGATTGAGCTCGAGGAGGGGATCATGCGCGTGATCGCCGGCCCCGAGAAGAAGGCGCGGCTCCTCGGCGAGAAGGAGCGGAAGATCACGGCCTACCACGAGATGGGCCACGCGATCGTCGGCCACTACCTCGAGAACACGAACCCGATCCACAAGATCACGATCGTCTCGCGCGGCCAGGCGCTCGGCCTGACGGTCTCGCTGCCGACGGAGGATCGCTACCTGACGACGAAGTCGTCGCTGATGGACGATCTCGCGATGACCCTCGGTGGCCGCGCGGCGGAAGAGCTCGTCTTCCACGAGGTCACGACCGGCGCTGCGAACGACATCGAGAAGGTGACCGCGACCTCGAAGGCGATGATCATGCGCTACGGGATGAGCGAGAAGCTCGGCCCGCGCGTGCTCGGCCGCAGCCACGACCAGCCGTTCCTCGGGCGCGAGATGGGCAACGACCCGGACTACTCGGACGAGATCGCGCGCGAGATCGACGACGAGATCCGCCGCGTGATCGAGGAGGCGCACGAGACCGCGCACCGCGTCCTGCGCGAGCACATGGACGAGCTGCACCAGCTCTCCGCGATCCTGATCGAGCGCGAGACGATCGACAAGGATCAGTTCGAGCGCCTGCTCGCCGGCGAGTCCGAGGAATCGATCTTCCCCGAGGAGGCGCCGCCGACCCCGACGCAGAAGCACGATGCGGAGGAGGAGCAGCGTAAGCGCCAGCCGAAGCCGCAGCCGCGGCCCGTCCCGGGCCTCGGCATGCAGCCGCCCAAGCCTGACCCAGCCAGCTAGCCCGACCCTGCCAGCTAGCCCGGGGCCAGCTAGCTCGGGTCTTCGCGCCGTCCGACCAGGACGACGATCGCCAGCGCGGCGACCGCTGCGACGACGCCGAGTGCCTCGATCGCGATTCCTCCTCGCTCGCTGACGTCGACGAGCGCGAGCAGCAACTGCCCGAGCGCGAGGGCGCCGAGCGCGAGGCCGGCGAGGAGTCCGAGCCGCCGCAGATAGGCGCCCGGCTCGTCGGCCACCGCATCGCGCAACTCGAGCGACCAGTAGCCGAGCTCCGCCGCGGCGAAGAAGATCGCCGCGAGGGCAGGCGCACGCGAATCGATCGCCTGATCCTGTCCGGCCAGAATGACCGCGTACTCGATCCCGACGAGAAGGATCGCAGCGGGGATCGCGGCCGGGAGCCGCAGGAGGAGCCCGATCGCGAGCATGAGCGCGGCAGCAGCGCAGATCGTCGCGCTCCCGCTCTGCAACCACGCCTGCTCCGCGTCGAACGCCAGCCAGGCGCCTGCCCCGCCGAGGAGAGCGACCGATCCGGCCGCTGCGCCTAGGCGCGCGCGAGCCGCGCGTGTCGCCGGAATGCCCTCACCCCCTCGAGCGCCGCATCCAGCGGAACCTCGCCGTCCCAGCTCGCGACCGCGACGCCCAGGCGCTCGTAGCGCGAGCGGAGCTCCTGCCGGTGGAGCAGCCAGAGACGGTGGGCGAGCCGGTCGGCCTCGCTGTCACCGGCCTGCACGAACGGTTCCGGCGAGACCTCGACGACCGCGAGGTCGTAGCCGCGCGCGCGCAGATCGAGCAGCGCGGCGACCGAGCGCTCGTCGAGAAGCGGCGTCACCGCGAGCACGAGCGCCTGGGGCGGCAGCGTTCGCGAGGGGATGACCGAGACGTCCTTCCAGGCGTAGTTGAAGACGATCTCGGTCTCGAGCAGCGAGTCGACGATCCGGTAGCGCTGAGCGGCTCCCATGCCAGGGACGAGCCAGCGGAGGATTCCTCCGAACGAGACGATCCCGACCCGGTCGCGCCGCTCGAGGTAGCGCGACGCGAGCGTCGCCGCTGCTCGCACGGCGAGATCCAGCGTCGACCGTTCGGCATCGCGAGCTTCGGCGAAGCTGTCGAGGAACAGGATCACGTCGGTGTTGCGCTCGGGATGGCGGTCGTTGACGACGAGCTCGCCGCTGGCGGCGCGGCGCGCGCTCGCCCGCCAGTTGATCGAGCGAAGGCGGTCGCCGGGCGCGAACGGTCGGAGGTCGGCGAACTCGAGGCCGTCGCCCTTCTGCCGCGCGACCTCGTTGCCCGTGAAGGGTTGCGTCGCCATCGGCGGCACGAGCCGGCGCAGCGTCTCGGGATGAGGGTAGACGCGAAGCGCCCGCTTTCGGTCGACCGTCTGCTCCCAGACGAGCAGGCCGAAGCGGTCGCGCGCGCGAAGCCTGAGCTCCCCGAGGTCGTAGTTGCCCCAGCGCACGCAGCGAAGCGTCAGCGCGAGCGTTCGCTCGTCGTCTCGGCCCAGCCGCACGGCGGTCGGATTGTCCCCGTCGACGAGCTCGAGACCGTCGGGGACGACGAGCAGCAGCTCGAGCCGCTCCACGGGCGCGACCGAGTTGAGCTCGACCTCGAGCAAGAGCTCGTCGCGCTCGAGAGCCCGATCACGGTCGAGCGAGAGCCAGACGCCGACCTGGGGATCGCGGTCGAGGCGCAGTCCGAGCGCGAGCGTCACCGCGAACGGCGCAGCGAGCACCGCGAGCTCCGGGCGTCTCGCGGCCAGCGCACCGAGGAGGCCGGCGGCCGCCAGCGACGGCGTAGGCCGTCACGCGCGGCGAGGCCGAGCGCCTCATCAGGTCGGAGCGGGCTCTTCTGCGGGCTCTTCCGCTGCGGGCGTCGGAACCGATTCGAGCAGGTCGCGGACGACATCGTCCGCCGAGAGGCGCTGCACCCAGAGCTCGGGCTTCAGCATCAACCGGTGCGCCAGCGCCGGCACTGCGATCGCCTTGACGTCGTCCGGCGTGACGAAGTCGCGTCCCCGGAGGGCCGCGCGGCAGCGCGAGAGCTTCAGCAGCGCGAGGCTGCCGCGCGGACTTGCGCCGACAGCCGTGGAGCCGCTCGTCCGCGTCGCCGCGACGAGGTCGATCATGTAGCGGCCGACGCTCGGCCCGACGTGCACCTGCTCGAGCGAGAGCTGCAACTCGACCAGCGCCGGCCCGTCGATCACCGGCCGCAGGACGACCTCGTCCTCGCCGCGGTCGAGCCGCCGCTCGAGGATCTCCCACTCGGCGCCGGCGTCCGGGTAGCCGAAGCCGACCCGCAGCAGGAAGCGATCGAGCTGGGCCTCCGGCAGCGGATACGTGCCCTCGTACTCGATCGGATTCTGGGTCGCGAGGACGAGGAACGGCCGCGCGAGGAGATGGGTCGTGCCCTCGATCGTCACCTGCCGCTCCTGCATCGACTCGAGCAGCGCCGCCTGCGTCTTCGGTGGGGCGCGGTTGATCTCGTCGGCGAGGAGGAGGTTCGTGAAGATCGGCCCGGGGCGGAACTCGAAGTCGCCGTCGCGTTGGTTCCAGATCGACGAGCCCGTCACGTCGGCGGGCATCAGGTCGGGCGTGAACTGGATCCGCGAGAAGCCGATGCTCGTGACCTGGGCGAAGGATCGTGCCGTCAACGTCTTCGCGAGGCCGGGGTAGTCCTCGAGGAGCACGTGGCCGTCGGCGAGCAGGCCGAGGAGGACGAGCTCGAGCGCATCGCGCTTGCCGACGACGGCGCGCTCGACCTCGTCCAGGATCCTCGCGGAGGTCTCCTGAACCTGGGAGAGCGAGACGGTCACTAGAGCGCCTCCAGCGAATCGACCATCGTCCGCAGCGAGCTCAGCTCGAGCCCGGGCGCGGCGCGGTCTCGCGGCGGCTCGCGGTCGGGGCGGACGAGCTCCCACAGCTCCTCGCCGAGGAGGGTGCGAGCAGCATCCGGCTGCCGCTCGAGCTCGATCCCGCGCCGGGCGACGAGCATCCTGGCCGAGATCCGGCGCAGGACGGGTCGCAGCCGGAAGTGGAGGTCGAAGGCGGTCGTCGTCGACAGCGTCACCTCGCGCTCGAGCCGGGCCAGCTCAGGCAGAGCGACGTCGTCGCGCTCGCGCACGCGAAGGCCGAGATCGAACGGCGACGCGGCGGCCACGGGATACCGGCGCCGAAGGACGCGGATCAGAAAGCCGAGCGAGAGCGAGGCGAGCACGAGGAGGTAGACGTGGAGGGCGAGCTCGGCGCGTCCCGGGACGACGAGCGACACGATGACGACCGCAGCAGTCGCGAGCAGCGGCAGAGGCGCGAGGCTGCGGATCCTCCGGATCACGAGCCGGCCCGCTCGCGCGCGAGCTCGAGCGCCGCCGCGCGCTCGATCCTGGCGGCGAGCTCGGCCGCTCGGAGCTCGTCCTGGACCTGCTGGAGCGCGGCGATCGCCTGCTCCTTCATCTCGAGCCCCACCTCATGCTGAGAGAACTTAGCCCGTTCGAAGAGCTGGGTGAGACGCCGGACCGCCGGGCGACTGACGGAGAGCTCTCCGAGCATCCGACCCAGATACTCGAGCGGCGCCTCGGCCGGCCGCCGCGGCAGCCCGTACGCGCCGACCGCACGTTCGAGCCGGGCGTAGGCGGCGATCACCGCTCGACGTGGGTCGCGCTCGGCCCGGAGGTCGTCGAGCGTCTCCTCCAGCACGTCCGCGAGCGCCTCGGCCAGCGTCGTCTCGTCGAACCCTCGCGCCCGTTTGCGCGCCTTCGCGGACCACCAGGCAGCCGCGATGCCACCCACGGCGAGAAGGCTCACGATCAGAACGGGGATCAGGGCGAACTCGGGCGTATAGCGTCCTTCGTCCGGGCCGGTGCCGCCTGCGTCGGCTTCCGGCGGAGGCTCGATCGTCGGAATCCTGAGGCCGCCGGGATTCTCGGCCTGGTAGCGAACGACGAGGAAGAGGGCGACGAGGAACACACCCAGGATGAGCAGGCCGGCGAAGCGTCTCTGCTTGCGCTTCCCGAGCGCCCGCTGCTGCGCGATCACGTCCTTGCGCAGGAGCAGGAGGTAGCAGAAGAGGATGACTCCGAGCCCCATCAGGACGAGGAACAGGCTCAGGAGGACATCGAGCAGGCCATCTGCAGGACGCCGCGTTCCCGCCTGGCCGATCGGCGTCTCGCCGCGCGCGGCGACGGCGACGATCGCGAGAGCGGCGACCACGCCGACGAAGGTCAGCAGGTTGCCGCGCGTCGAGGAGCCACGCGATCGGGAGCTACTGTCCATCGCACTAATGAGACGTCCCCCCGTAGAGGAACGTTGGCGGCGGCCCGCGGTGATGGGGATCGTGAACGTGACGCCCGACAGCTTCTCCGACGGCGGCCGGCAGCTCGATCCAGACGTCGCGGCGTCACTCGCGCGTGCGATGGCTGGCCGACGGCGCCGCGCTCGTGGACGTGGGCGGCGAGTCGACGCGGCCCGGGGCGGAGCCGGTCTCGCTCGAAGAGGAGCTGCGTCGCGTCGTGCCGGTGCTCGAGCGGCTCGCGGGCGAGCTACCCCTCTCGATCGACACGACCAAGGCGGAGGTCGCGCGGCGGGCGCTCGAGCTCGGCGTCGAGCTCGTGAACGACGTGACGGCCCTCCGCTCCGATCCCGAGCTGGCCGGCGTCGTCGCCGACTCGGGCGCATACCTCTGCCTGATGCACATGCAGGGCGAGCCGCGAACGATGCAGCTCGCCCCGCGCTACGACGACGTCGCGGCCGACGTCGCGGCTTTTCTGGAGGAGCGGCTCGCGTTCGCAGTCGACGCGGGAGTCGCCGAGGAGCGAATCTGCCTCGATCCGGGAATCGGCTTCGGCAAGACGGTCGCCCACAATCTCGAGCTCGTGCGCCGGCTCGACGTCCTGCTCGCGCTCGGACGGCCCGTGCTCGTCGGGCTCTCCCGGAAGAGCATGCTCGGGAAGCTCCTCGGGGACGACCGAGCCACGACCGGCTCGGCCGCGGCATCGGTCGGTGCCGCGATCGCCGCGTTCGAACGGGGCGCCTCGATCTTTCGCGTCCACGACGTCCGCGAGCACGTGGAGGCGTTGGCGGCTGCGGCGGCTGTCTCGGCATGAAGATCGAGCTGTCAGGCATCGAGCTGCACGGCTACCACGGCGTGCTCGCGCACGAGCGGCGGGAGGGTCAGCGCTTCCTCTTCGACGTCGAGCTCGAGGTCGGCGAGGCCGGTGCCTCGGATCGGATCGAGGATGCCGTCGACTACCGGGACGTCGTCGCGTGTGTCCGCGAGGTGTCCGACAGCCGCGTCTACCGGGTGCTCGAGGCGCTTGCGGCGGGACTCGCGGCGGCGTTGCTCGAGCGCTTTCCCGTCGAGCGAGTCGAGGTGCGGGTTCGCAAGCCCGACGTCGTGCTCGATCCTCCCGTCGAACAGGCCGCGGTCAGCGTCGTACGGGAGCGGAGCTGAGCTCGACGCGGTAGCTCGGGTTCGCGATCGTGCGCGCCCGGCCGGGCGCGACGGTCAGGAAGACCACCAGCGAGCGAGCCGTCCTGTTGGCGTACGTCACGGTCTCCGGCACCTTTCCCGGACGATCGGCCGTCGCGAGACGGCCGCGTGTGCCCGCCACCGTCCTCACCGCGGAACCGAAGAGCGCAACCCGAACGTCGTCGTCCGAGGAGACCCTGACGGTGAGCGTCCGACCGCGGGCGAGCGAGACGCGGTACACGTCCCGCGGATCCTCGGTCTCGTCGAGCCCGGCCGTGAACCGCGCCGAGACGAAGGGCTTCGAGGCGGTGAAGACGCCGCCGGCGACGACGTGCGAGATGTCGTCATTCGGCTCCTGCGGATCGCGCGCGGACAACGGCGCCGCGAGCGCCGCCGGGATGTCGAGCACCCCGTAGCCGGTTCGCTCGTCGTAACCCGACTGGGCGAGGTCGCGGGCGCTGAACCGGAGCAGATCGGAGAGCTGACCCACCGACATCGCGCCGCGTACGGTGCGAATCCAGGCGGCGGCCGCGGCGACCATCGGCGCCGAGAAGCTCGTTCCGGCGACGAGATAGTGATTCGTCGGGTCGAGCGGATCCTGGAACGGAAGCTCTTCGCCGGGGGCCGTCAGGTCGACCGCGGGGCCCGACGACGAGAACTCTGCGGGGCGGCTCGCGCGATCGGAGGCGCCGACCGTGAGGACGTGCGGGTAGGCCGCGGGGTAGATCGTCGGGTTACCGGAATCGCGCTCGTTCCCGGACGAGGCGACGACGAGCGAGCCGGTGGCGAGGGCGCGCAGGGTGGCCTCGTAGAGCGAGCGTGAGTTGCCCGGGCCGCCGAGGCTCAGGTTGATCACGCTCGGTCCTGCCGCGATCGCCGCTTCGATTCCGGCGATGACCGAGTCGTCGTCGAGCTCGTCGCGCACGTCGTAGGTCCGGATCCGCGCCTGGGGGTAGACGCCCTCGCCGCCGACGCCGTTCACCGCCGCCGCGGCCATCGAGGCGACCTCGGTGCCGTGGTAGTCGTCCCCGTCGGGGCCGCTGACGAACTGGGGGTTGAGGAGCACTGTGTTCGGACGGGAGACGAAGTCGGGATGGACGAGGTCGATCCCGCTGTCGAGGATCGTGATCGGGAAGCCCGGGCCGGGCGGCTCGACCCGATCGGCGCCGATCGTGCGCAGGTGGTAGCTCAGGTCGGGGGTCGAGAGCGGGTCGGTGAAGCGAACCAGCGAGTCGCGGCGTCGCGACGGCTCGGCGTAGCGGAGGACGCCGCGACGCTCGAGCTCGGGAACGAGCCGGGCCGCAGCTCGGCCGGAGAGGCTCCAGAGCCGCAAGCTCGCGCGAGACGAGCCTGCCTCCGCTGGCGCGTACGAGCTGTGCGGCGTGGGTGTCGTCCTTCAGCGCGACGAGCGCGTCTTCCGACGCCGCCAGCTGGGAGAGCGCCCGGCCGGTCGGTACCGCGGGCGCGAATGCGCCGGCCGTCGCCTCCGACGCGGCTGCGCCGAGCCAGACGGAGAACGCAGCGGCGAGCGCGAGCACCTTCACGGGCACCACGGTAGCCGGAGACAATGAGAAAACCTTGAGAACGACGGCGTACATCGGGCTCGGCTCGAATCTCGGGCGCTCGCGGGAGACGATCGAGCGGGCCGTCGCGCTGCTCGGTGGGCACGACGCGATCGACGTCACCGGGATCTCCTCGCTTCGCGAGACGGAGCCCGTCGGCTTTCTCGACCAGCCGCGCTTCCAAAACGGCGCGGTGCGACTCGAGACCGAGCTGTCCGCGCGGGCGTTGCTCGACGTGCTCCTCGAGGTCGAGCGCGAGCTGGGCCGTGTCCGTCACGGCCCGCGGTTCGGCCCTCGAACGATCGACCTCGACCTGCTTCTCTACGGCGAGTCGGTCGTCGCGGAGCCGGGCTTGACGGTTCCGCACCCCCGATTGCACGAGCGACGGTTCGCGCTCGAGCCGCTCCACGAGCTCGACCCGGCGCTCGTCGTCCCCGGGCGCGGCCCCGTGGCCGAGCTGCTCTCGGAGCTAGACTGAACTGCGTGAGCCACCTCGACGACCTGGACGAGTTCGAAGCCGACCTCGAGCTGCAGCTGAAGCGCGAATACACGGCCGTCTTCGGTCTCTTCCGCTACTGCATCCTCACCGCCGACGCGACGTATCTCTGCAACAAGCTCGACCTCCAGGTCTCGCAGCAGGCGAGCTATCCGTTCTTCCACATCCGGATGGACGACGTATGGGTCTGGGACAAGAACCGGCCGACGAGGATGATCCCGCGCGCCGAGGTCTACACCTCGAGCGACGTCACCGTCGAGGAGTTGCGCGGCGAGGGCGACGAGCCGAAGCTGACCGCCGAGGCGCTGGCCGAGCGCATGGACGAGCGGCTCTCGCGCGACGACGAGACCTAGCGCAGAGTTCTCCACAGAGGCTGGAGCAGGCACGATTGCGGCCGCGCGAGGATAGGGTCGCGCCATGCTGCTCGCCGTCGATGTCGGGAACACGCAGACAGCCCTCGGTCTCTATCGGGACGAGGAGCTCGTCGATCATTTTCGCCTCGCCACCGACCGCAATCGGACCGGTGACGAGCTCGGCGTCACGCTCGCCGCGCTGTTCGACCTGGAGGACGTCGAGGGAATCTGCCTCTCGACGACCGTGCCGGCGCTCGAGCCAGAATGGGAGCGAGTCGCCCAGCGCTGGCTGAAAGCGCCACTCCTCACGCTCGGTCCCGGCGTCCGCACGGGCATCCCGATCCGCTACGACGATCCGCGAGAGGTCGGCCCGGATCGAATCGCGAACGCCGTTGCCGGCCTCGAGCGCTACGGCGCCCCTTGCATCGTCGTCGACTTCGGAACGTCGACGAATTTCGACATCGTCTCGCCGGAAGGCGAGTACGTCGGCGGTGTCCTGGCGCCGGGGATCGAGGTCTCGATGGACGCCCTTTTCGCCCGTGCGGCGCGTCTGGTCAAGGTCGACTTCGCCGCTCCGGCCGGCGTGATCGGGAAGACGACCGTCGGTGGGCTCCAGTCCGGGCTCGTGTACGGGTTCGCCGGTCAGGTCGACGGAATCGTGCGCCGGATCCGCCAGGAGCTCGACGTCGACGCCCAGACCGTCGCAACGGGCGGGCTCGCCGATCTGATCGCGCCACATGCCGAGACGCTCGACCGCGTCGACCCCTTCCTGACGCTCGAAGGGCTGCGGCTCGTCTGGCTGAGGAACCGCTAGCCGCCGCCGTAGATCGAGATCGGGAGCGCGTCGAGCAGAACCTCGTCCGCCGTCGGGAGCTCGTCCTCCAGCCGCTCGAGCAGCGGAAGCGCGCCAGGGGCCGCCGCGATCAGCAGCCGCTCGACCTCCTCGGTCGAGCCCAGCACGACGAGCTCCTGCTTGAACGGCCTCGGAAAGCGGCCGCGACCGAGATACCAGCCGTAGAACTTCTTCAGGAAGCCCGACGCGCGACGCTCTCCGAGCTCGCGCACCGTCTCCCGGATGAAGAGGACGAGCTCGGCGACGACCTCCTCGCGCGTCGGCTCTCGGCCGTCCCCGTCCACGATCTCTCTCAGCACCCAGGGATTGCCCTGAGCGCCACGACCGACCATCACCGCCGCAGCGCCGGTCGTCGCGAGTACCGTCTGCGCCTTCGCGCGCGAGGTGATGTCGCCGGAAGCGATCACGGGCACGTCGACGAGGGAGACGAGCTCCGCGGTGAGCGAGTGGTCGGCAGTCCCCGTGTACATCTGCTGGGCGGAGCGCGGATGCAGGGTCAACGTCGCGGCGCCCGCCTCGACGAGTCGCGGGCCGACCTCGAGGCACGTCCGGGCGCCGTCTCGAAGACCGCGACGCATCTTGACCGAGACGGGTAGGTCGACGGCGCTCGCCACCGCCTCGACGATCCGGGCCGCACGGTCGGGATCGTCGAGCAGCGTCGCGCCGGCGCCGGTCTTCGTCACCTTGCGCACGGGACAGCCGAAATTGATGTCGACGAGATCGGCGCCTGCCGCAGCGACCATCCGCGCGGCGTCGGCCATCACCCTCGGGTCGGATCCGAAGATCTGGATCGCCAGCGGATGCTCGTCCGTCGCGACGCGCAGATAGCCGAGCGTCTTCTCGTTCCGGTGCTCGATTCCGGCGCAACTGACCATCTCGGAGCAGACGAGGCCGGCGCCGAATCGCCTGCCCTGACGCCGAAATGCCTGCACGCTGACGCCGGCCATCGGGGCGAGCACGACCCGCGTCGGAATCTCGACGTCGCGGATGTGCCAGCTCTCGCGGAGGTCCGTAAGCACGATTTGAAGATGGTACTCGGCGGTATTGACCGCGTCCGAAGCCGTGGGTACTATTCCGCCCCGCGTCGGCGCAGCAGCGCCGGCTTTCTTTGTACGTGAAGCAGGCCGAGGAGGCCAGAATCTTGAAAGAAGTCATCCTCACGCCCGAGGGCTACGAGAAGCTCAAGGCAGAGATCCAGTACCTCTCGAACGACAAGCGCCGCGAGGTCGCCGACCGGATTCGGGTCGCCCGCGACTTCGGCGACATCTCGGAGAACGCCGAGTACGACGATGCGAAGAACGAGCAGGCCATGCTCGAGCACAAGATCAGCCAGCTCGAGGATCGACTCGTGAACGCGCGCGTGATCGAGAGCGACGCGGTCGACCTGAGCGTCGTGTCGATCGGCGCCAAGGTGCGACTGAAGGACGTCGACGCGAACCAGACGGTCGAGTACGTGATCGTCGGCTCCGCGGAGGCGAATCCATCGGAGTCGAAGCTCTCGAACGAGTCCCCGGTCGGCAAGGCGATCATCGGCAAGAAGAAGGGCGAGACGGTCGAGGTCGCCGCACCGCGCGGCGCCCTCAAGTTCAAGATCATGGACATCAAGGCCGCCTAGCACGGCCGCTCACGAGCAGACGCCGCACCGGATCCCGCTCCAGCCCAGCCCGTCGTCGCATCCGCGGATTGCAGGGATCGAGGGGCTCCGGGCCGTGGCGGCGGGCAGCATCCTCGTCTTCCACGTCTGGCGTTACTCCGCGCCGAACCGAGCGTCCGTCGACTTCGGCCGGGCCGGGTCGTTTCTCCCGGACCTCTCGTTCGGCGTCGTCCTCTTCTTCACGCTCTCGGGCTTCCTGCTCTACACCCCGTTCGTGGCTGCGATCCTGCGCGGCGGGCGAGGCAGCGACGTTCGCCGGTACTACCGGAACCGCTTTCTCCGCATCGTCCCGGCGTATGTCGTGATCCTGCTCGTCTGCTCGCTCGTGCTGAGGAGCGTCCTCCTCCCGGGTGGCGGGAACGGCGCTCTCCACGACCCGGCGGCCCTGCTGCTGTCGGCCCTCTTCGTCCAGAACTACCACCCCGAGTCGATGCTCGTCGGGATCGGCCCGGCCTGGTCGCTCAACGTCGAGGTCGTCTTTTACCTCGTGCTGCCGGTGCTCGCCTTCGGGGCGCTCGCGCTCGCGAGCCGGATCGGCCGGCTCACCGCCGCGCTGCTGCCGGTCGTTGCGCTGCTCGGCCTCGGCCTCACCGGAAAGGCGATCGCCGCGTACGCGATTCCGCCCACGTCGCCGTTCAACGGATACGCCTACGACTGGCACTCGGTCGTGGAACGCAGCTTCCTCTGCCACGCCGACCTCTTCGCGTTCGGAATGGCGCTCGCCGTCTTTCGGACGCTCTGGACCGACGGCCGCGTTCGCCTGCCGGCCGGGTGGCGGGCGCCGACCGCGATCGTCTCGGGCGTGACGCTCCTTGCTGTCGCGGCGTTCGCGACGAACAACGGCGAGCATCTGAGCTACTCGCCCTGGAACACCGTGGTTGCGCTCGACCTCGCGTTCGTCCTCGCGCTCGTCGTCCTCGTCGAACCGCGGCGCGGGCCGGCGCCGCGAGCGGTGCGGTTGCTCGAGTGGCGACCGCTCTTCGCCGTCGGTGTCGTCTCCTACAGCGTCTTCCTCTGGCACGAGCCGCTCGTCCGCTTCCTCCAGTCACATGGACTGACGTTCGCGGGGCGCGCCGGCTTCTTCGCGAATCTCGCGCTCACGGCGGCGATCACGCTGCTCCTCTCGTTCGTGACCTACCGTCTGGTCGAGGCTCCGGCGCTTCGGCTCAAGTCGCGGGCGCGGGCGAACGCGGCCGGTGCCGACGGAGGGGTGGCGTAGCGGACGATCACTAGACTCGCCGCCAATGCTCGCCAAGCGCTTTCCCGACCGGGTCGAGATCGCCTCCGCGCGGATCCGCGCCGACGCGTTGGAGCCCGGAGAGACCGATGAATCGGAGACCCTGAGGCTCGCGGGCCGCGTGCTCGCCCGTCGCGACCTGGGAAAGATCGTGTTCCTCGACCTCGTCGACCGAAGCGGCAGGATCCAGCTCCTCGTGCGCGAGGAGGTCGACCTCGAGCAGGCCGATCTCAAGCTGGGTGACATCGTCGGCGTCAGCGGGCATCCGGCAAAGTCGCGCCGAGGCGAGCCCTCGCTCCAGGTGAGCGAGCTCGAGCTGCTCGCGAAGATCCGTGTTCCGCTCCCCGACACCTTCCACGGCCTGACGGACGTGGAGCAGCGCTATCGCAGGCGCTACCTCGATCTCTTGATCAACGAAGACACCCGGCGCTCGTTCGAGATTCGAACGCGGGCCGTGACGGAGATCCGCAGCTACCTCGACGAGGAGGGCTTCCTCGAGGTGGAGACGCCTGTTCTGCAACCACGCTACGGCGGCGGCTTCGCGACGCCCTTCAGCACCCACTACCACGAGCTCGGCCAGGACATGTACCTGCGGATCGCGACCGAGCTCTACCTCAAGCGGTTGATCGTCGGGGGGCTCGAGCGCGTCTACGAGCTCGGCAAGGACTTCAGGAACGAGGGCTTCTCGTACAAGAACTCGCCCGAGTTCACGATGCTCGAGTGGTACGAGGCCTACGCCGACTACAGGGACGCGATGGTGCGGATGGAGACGCTCGTCGAGCGGGTCGCGACGGTCACGCTCGGCACCACGAGCCTCTCGTTCCGAGGGCACCAGGTCGACGTGAAGGCGCCATGGCGCCGGATCCGGCTCGAGGACGCGCTCGCCGAGCACGGGCTCTGGCTCCGGGATCCGGAGGAGCTTCGGGCTGCGCTCGACGAGCGCGGCGTCGACACCTCGCACGACCACACCTGGGCCCAGCTCGCCGATCACGCGCTCGGCTCCTTCGTCGAGCCGAGCCTGATCGAGCCGACCATCCTCTTCGACTATCCGATCGAGCTGTCGCCGTTCGCTCGAGCAACCGACGAGGACGCCACACTCGTCGAGCGTTTCGAATACTTCGTCGCCGGCTTCGAGCTCGGCAACGCCTACAGCGAGATCAACGACGCCGAGGAGCAGGCGACACGGTTTCGCGAGCAGCTCGAGGAGAAGGCCGCCGGCGCCGCCGAGTTCGTCGAGGACGACCCCGACTATGTCGAGGCGCTCTCCTACGGGATGCCGCCCACCGCGGGGCTCGGGCTCGGAATCGACCGGCTCGCGATGCTCCTCACCGGGAGCGAGACGATCCGGGACGTGATCCTCTTCCCGGCACTGAAGCCGCGGTCGTAGGACGGTCGTACTGGGTCTCGCGGTTACGCGGCCTGGCGGCGCCGGTCGTGGCGCTGGTGGAGCAGCTCTGCAGGCTCGGGCGAGTAGCGATTGATCCGGCGAATCCAGACGCTCAGCGCCAGGCCGAGGAACAGAGCAAGCGCGAACCAGGCCAGCACGATCAGCGCGACGAGCTCGACTGTGGTCATGTGACGAGCGTTGCATGCCCGTCGGACGGGCTCCTCCTATCTGATGAGGGCCAGGATCGCCTGCACCCGCGCCCTGAGCGTCCGCGACACGTGGACGTCGCGGCGCCCCTCGAGCCCGCGCGCTCGATCGAGGGCATCCCAGAGCCCGCTCGACCGAAGTGCCCAGAACAGGCCGGAGGTCTTCAACGCCATCCGCCATCGACCGTCGACACCTGAGATCGCCTGGCGGGGAATCCGGAGGGGGTCGTCGTCAACTACCTTGCCCCAGAGCCCGGAGCCGGTCGTGTAGCCGACGCGACGCGAGGCCTCGACGACGCGGTCGGACATCTCGCCCCAGGGATAGGCGATGCTGGTGCAGGAGCCGAGGTGATCGGCGATCTCGGCCCGCGAGCCGGCGAGCTCATCCTCCAGCTCCGCGTCGTCGAGCGAGGAGAGCAGCCGATGTGTGCGCCCGTGACTGCCGATCTCCCAGCCTTCGCCGGCCAGCACCGACAGCTCCGCCCACGTCAGCTGGCGCTTCCGGTTCTCGTAGCCCTCGCCGAGCCACGTCATCGGCCGCCCGCTCGCGACGTACTCGGTGGGCGCAAAAACGGTTGCCGGCCAGCCGAGCCTCCGCAGTGCCGGCAGGGCGTACTCGAGCACGGAGCAGTAGGCGTCGTCGAAGGTGATCGAGACGACGTGGTCGGGACTGTTGCCGAGCACGGCCTCCGAGAAGGTCACCCCGCGGTAGCCCCGCCGAGCAAGCTCGTGCAGTTGCGCCTCGAAGGCTTCCAGTGGAACCGAGAGCCCCAGATGAGGCCACTGCGGATCGACGGCGTGATAGGCGAGCGAGAGATGACGTGGCGAGCCGAGGTTCGCCAGGTCGCGAATGTTCATGTTTGCGTCGTATCGCTACCGGGGTTTCGATACCAGCCCCCGATCGTCAGCCGCGTGCTCGGCTCCGCCGCGGGCTCGACCACGGCGACGTGGTGCATCGTATTTGCAAGCGTGTCGAAAGCGACCAGCGTGTTGTAGGTCGCAGCGACCGTGGACTCCCCTCCTGCGGGATCGACGATCGTGAGCGAGCCGCCGTACTCCGGCTTCCAGTCCGGGGACAGATAGAGGACGAGCGCGAGGCGTCGATCGCGGTTGTTGTCGTCGTGCTCCTTGAGGAAGTCCCCGCTCGCCATCGAGTGGCTGCCGAAGTCCTCGCTCAGCGCGAGCGAGATCCCGGTCACCTCCTCGAAGTAGCGGCGCAGATCCTCGTCCTTCTGGAACGTCGAGCGAAACTTCAGGTAGGCCATCGAGTTCCCGCTGAACTGGAACTGCGGCTGACTGCCGACGAGCTTGCTGAAGCGAAAAAAGCGATCGGCGTCGTCGGCGGAGCGCCACTCGTCCTCGCCGACCTCGCGATCCTCGACCGAATAGAGGCCGTGCTCCGTCGCGAAGAGCGCCTCGGAGCGGAGGAACGAGCTCAGCTTGGTCGCGATCTCGGGCAACAGGAACTCCTCCAGCACGACGAACCTGGCAGGGTGCGATTCGAATGCCGAGCGATATGACCGGACGGCGTCGTCGGTGAGATGCTGCGGCTGGATCAGCGATGCCAGAGCCTTCGAGTCGATCATGACCTCCCCTTCGCCTTTCGCCTGATGCGGAGCGAGCACGATAGCCGGGCTCGGCAGACGGTTCTCTGGGATCGTGTCGATCGCCTGGTCGATTCCGCGCCCTCGCTCGACGATCTGCGGGTGCACGGCCTGCAACTGTTCGGCGCGCGGCGGTGGCGCGAGCTCGGCCGGCCCGTTCCTCCCGGACTCGCCCGCGAGGAGCTCCGTGCGGAGTTTGCCCTGCACGCGGTGGCGGGGCTGCTCGCGGAAGTGCGGGCGGCGTGCGACGGCCCGATCCTCGTGATCAAGGGGCCGGCCGCGGCTGCGCGGTTTCCGCAGCCCGAGCTCCGACCGTTCGTCGATCTCGACCTGGTCGTCCCGGACGCGAAGCGCGTCCAGGCTGACCTGCTTGCCGCAGGCTTCGTTCCCACCGGCAACGCCGAGTTCTACGCCGCGGTCGACCATCACCTCCAGCCGCTGCGGTCGCCCAGGTTTCCGATCGACATCGAGATCCACGATCGTCCCAAGTGGGTGGACGGGCTCGATCCACCCGCGTTTGGAGAGCTCGCGGCCGGGGCGGCTCCGACGAGCCACGGCGTCGAGGGGATCCTGGATCCGGCTCCCGCGCGTCACGCCCTCGTGCTCGCCGCCCACCTCTGGTCGCACGAGCCGTTCACGCGCCTGCTCCGCCTCCTCGACATCGTGCTCACCGCGCAGGCAGCCGATCCGGAGGAGCTCGAGTCGGTTGCCCACGCTTGGGGTCTGCGCAAGCTCTGGAGCTCCACCGTCGCGGTGACGGACGCTGTCCTGTACGGCGGGCCGCAGCCCTGGCTTCTCCGGCTTGCGGGCCGGGGATTGGTCTCCGCGCGCGAAGCGACCGTGTCCGAGGTGCAACTCGCGCGACTGCTGGCACCGCTCGCGATTCACAGCGGCTCGCGGGTGCCGCCCGCCGTCTGGCAGGCGCTCGCCGTCTCGTTGCGCCCTGGGCCCGGAGAGTCGTGGGGCGGAAAGGCTCGGCGAAGCGCACGCCAGCTCGCCCGTCCGTCGACGCGGCACTCGGAGAACCTGCGCTCGATCGAGTCGGGCTCCTCGCGGGATCGACCATGACGGGAGAGCACGGTGGCCTCCCGGACGTCACCGTCGTCGTCGCGACGAGAAACCGCGCGACGCTTCTGCCGCACTGCCTGGCCTCTCTGTTGGAGCAGGAGACGAGCAGTCGCTTCGAGGTCGTCGTCGTCGACAACGGGTCCGAGGACGGCACGGCGGACGTCATTCGAGGCTGGGCGGAGCGCGACCCGCGAGTTCGCGGTGTGCTCGAGCCCGCCGTCGGCCTCAGCCGGGCGAAGAACGCGGGCATCGAGGAAGCTCGAGGCGAGCTCGTGCTCTTCACGGATGACGACGTGATCCTCGACTCCGGCTGGATCGAGGCCTACGTCTCGTTCTTCGCGCGACGCCGGCACGAGACACGCACGCTCGTCGGCGGGCCCGTGCTCCCGCTTCCCCATGATCTGGCGGCCTGGCCGAGCTGGCTCGACGGCGCTGCCAGAGTGGATCTCCCGGGGCTCTTCCACGGAAGCGAGGAGCGCGCTCTCGGCCGCTTCGACTACCTCTGGGGGGCGAACATGGCCGCCCGCGCCGAGCTGTTCGCGGAGCTCGGCGGCTTCGACGAGGGTCTCGGGCGAAGCGACGACCTGCGCGGCACGTTCGAGGACGTCGAGCTGAACGAACGTGTGACCGACGCCGGCGGCGAATGCCGCTACCTGCCCGCTGCGGTCGTGCATCACCGCGTCGACGCCGACGCGGCGCGGCCGCGGATGATCGTGCGGAAGGCATTCAACCGCGGCGCGAACGACTTCCTGCGGGCCGGGCGCGGTTCCTTCTACGCGCCCTCGGCGCCTGTGCCCAGGAACCGCATCCCCGGCGCTGGTGTCCTGGCGCTGCGGCTGATGACGTGGCTCGCGGCGGCGCTCGCGTTCCGGCTGACGCGGCGTCGAGCCGTCTTCGAGCTCGCGCGCCGGTCCGCCTGGGCCGCTGGCTGGTGCCTCGCTCTCTCGGTGGACGGAGAGCATGACCGCGGGAACGCGATCAGGCGCTTCGCGCTGCTCGGCCGGGGCGTCGCGCTGCGGGCAACCCCTGCCTGAGCAAATCACCCGTCAGAACGGTTTACTTTCTCCGATTCTTGTGTATAAATGTGATCTCGGTTTAACCTGAAGTGCGGCCTCGCGCCAGACGCGAGGGGGAGGAGTGGAATGAAGGTTTCTTACGAAGCACCCAAGATCGAGGACTACGGCTCGATCGCGGATCACACGTTCAACAACCCTGGCGTGGGGGACAAGTCGGCCACCCCTATGGAGACCGACAAGTTCGGCGAGTTTTCTCACCCGTTCACCAGCCCGTAACCACAGAGCACCAGCTTTCGAACGGAGCGACCGGGCCAACGGCCCGGTCGTTGCGTTCTGGTGCACCGCTCTAGTAAGCGATGGGCATCGGGGCGATTGCCGGCTTTCGAGCCCGGGACGACAGAGCCGCGCGCGGAGTCGTGGAGACGATGGGGACTGCGGCTCCACATCGCGGCGCTGCGATCGAAACGGTCGAGATCGGTCGCTGTGCGCTTGCCTGCGTCAACGCGACTGACGACGGCGACGCGGGGCTGGCGATCGTGGGCCGCTTCGGAGCGGCCTTCGCGGGTCGACTGGACAATGCGGCGGACCTCGCAGCAGAGCTAGCACGGCACGGCATCTCGACCGGCGGGCTCGACGCGGCGGGCCTGGTCGCCGCAGCCTTCGAGCTGTACGGCTCCCGCCTTCCGGCCCGGTTGCGAGGCGTGTTCGCCTGCGTCGTGACCGATGGATCCACGTTGCACGCCTTCCGCGACCAACTTGGCTATGGGCTTCTGTTCTACCGCTCGGACCCGGGCGGGTTCTACGTCGCAACGGAGGCCAAGCAGGTGGTTGCCGGTGCCGGGATTCCGAAGGAGCCGGATCTCGAGGTCGTCGAGCGCATCGTCTTCAACGACCTGGACGACGAGATGCCTTGCGCCTTGCGCGGTGTTCTCCGACTGGCCAAGGGCACGATCCTCACGACGACCGGCGATTCTGTGCAGCTCGAGCGTTACTGGAGGCCGGAATCGCTGCTCGAGACCGCCGACCTCGCCGGAATCGAGATCCAGGAGCGCTTCGACGAGCTGCTCGGCCAGGCGGTTTCGCGGTGCTTGACCGGACAGGATCTGATCTCCCTCAGTGGCGGCATCGACTCGCCCGCCGTCGCCGCGTTCGCCGCGCCGAGGCATCTCGAGCTGAGCGGCCAGCCCTTGCAGGCCCTGACGGCCGTCTATCCGCGATTCCGGTCGGTCGACGAGCGGCCCTACGTCGAGCTCCTCGCGGACCGGTTCGCGATCCCGCTCCAGACGTACGAGCCGCAGGCGAATCCACTCGGAGATCTCGCCGAGTGGGTGGCGCTCACCGACGGGCCGTATCCGGCTGCCTCGCTCGCGCTCTATGCGGAGTCGTACCGGGCGAGCGCGGGAGCTCGGATTCCGCACGGTCCTCTCGGGCGAGCATGCCGAGTTCGTCTTCGCGCTGAACTGGTTCCTGATCGAGCATCTCGCTCACGCACGGGCGAGTCGGCGCCGTGCGGCGGCAGCTCGACATCCGCCGGAAGAAGGGCCAGTCGGTTCCGTCGCTCGCATGGCTCTTCGCCCGCTGTCTCGCTCCCGGGCGGCTGCTCGCCGCGCGGGAACGGCGAAGCTCGGCCGGCGTACCGGCCTGGCTGGACACGGGCAAGGTGAGCGAGCGGGTCGCAACCTCGTACGCGTCTCCCCGGGAACGCTGGCGCACCCTCCAGCTCTCGGGATTCATCGGCCCGGGAATCTCTGCCGAGGCCGAGGCGATCTGCCAGGCGGTGTGCGGCGTGCAGGCGCGAAGGCCCTGGACGGACATCGACCTGTTCGAGTTCTTCCTCAGCCTCCCCGCGGAGATCAAGTTCCCGGACACCGGCGGCAAGGATCTCGTTCGGAGTCTGCTCCGAGGCCGGGTGCCGGACGAGATCCTCGACAGGCAGGACCGGACGTACTTCAACGAGGCGATGCTCGCCGAGATCGACTATCAGACCCTCCGTCGCCTGCTCGTCGCGCCGGAGCACAGGTTCCAGGGCGTCGATTACGCACTCCTGGCCGAGCGCCTCCGGAACGAGGATCTCGAGGCCCTGGACTTCAACTGGGCCAGGCATCTGGCCACCGCGCATGCTTTCCTAGCCCAGTGGTGACCGCAAGCTCCGATTCGAGCCGGCTGGATCCCCGCGGCGTGATCGCGCCGGACGTCGTGCGCCCGGTTGCGGCTCTGCACGCGAGCGGGATCACCCATCGCTACCCCGAGCGCACGGTGTTGCAGGACGTCTCGGTCGCCGTCGGCGGCGGCGAGATCCATGCGCTGCTCGGGCCGAACGGCGCCGGCAAGACGACGCTCGTCCGGATCCTGGCCGGGCTGCTGACCCCGAGCGAAGGCTCGGTGGAGGTTGCGGGGCTCGATCCGGGCACCGGCGGACGTCCGTTCCGCCAGCGAATCGGATTCGCGCCGTCCGGCGACCGAACCTTCTACCTCCGGATCTCGGCGCTCGAGAATCTCGCCTTCTTCGGGCGCCTCCACGGCCTGCGGCGTCGGGAGGCGCTGCGACGCGCACGGTGCCGTGCTCGCGGACGTCGGTCTGGAGAGCGTCGCCAAGCAGCGCGTGGGCGAGTACTCCCACGGGATGCAGAAGCGTCTGTCGTTTGCCCGGGCGCTCCTGATGTCGCCGGCCGTGCTCCTCGTCGACGAGGCGACGCACGACCTCGATCCCGACGGCGCGCGAACCGTGCGGGAGCTCGTCGAGCGGCAGGCCGCGCGAGGGCGCCGCCGTCGTCTGGGTGACGCAGCGGCTGGAGGAGATCAGGGGTTTCGCCCAGACCGTCACGGTCCTCGACCGCGGCCAGGTTCGGTTCGACGGCTCGGTTCCGCGTCTGCTGGCGCTGGCAGCGCCGCGGCGGTTCCTGCTCCGGCTCGACCCTCGCTCGCTCGCAGCTCACGGAGGGGCGCTCGAGCCGGTACTTCGAGGGCGCGCGACGCTCGAGGGGGTCGGTGCCGACGACCCCGAGCACTTCCTGCTCGCTCTGGGAGACGGAGTCGCGCTCGGCGAGATCCTCGGCGCGCTGGCGGAGAACGAGGTCACGGTGCTTTCCTGCAGCGAGGAGCGCTCCGAGCTCGAGGAGGCATTCCTGCTGCTCACGCGAAAGAGCGCCGAGTGAGCGCCGTCCCAGCTCCGGGCGACTCCCGTGAGGGCGGCATCTTCGGCGAGCTCGCCAAGATCTCGGCGTTCCTGAGGCGCGACTTCCTCCAGGCGTGGAGCTACCGGATGGCGTTCGTCACCGACGCGATCGGGCTGGCGCTGCAGACCGCGCTCTTCTTCTACATCTCGAAGATCGTCGACCCGAACGTCCTCCCGACCTTCGGGGGCGAGCGAGTCTCCTACCTCGAGTACGTGGTGGTCGGAATCGCGATGACGATGCTGATCGCGCTCGGGATCTTCAGGGCGGCTGCGGCCTTCCGCAACGAGCAGCTGATGGGGACGCTCGAAGTGCTGCTGATGACTCCGACCGCGCCGTGGACGATCCAGATCGGCTCGATCGTCTACGACCTCCTCTACATCCCGCTTCGGACGGGTCTCTTCATCGCCGTCGTCGCTCTGGCCACCGACGTCTCGTTCGACACCGACGGGATCGTGCCCGCCACGGTGATCCTCCTCGCGTTCCTCCCGTTCGTGTGGGGGATCGGGATCGTCTACGCGGCCTCGAGCCTGACCTTCAAGCAGGCCGGGGGCGGGATCGCGATCACGCTGCTCACATTCTCGTCCGGCGCCTACTTCCCGCTGGAGCTCTTCCCCGACTGGCTTGCCGCGGCGGCCGAGGCGAATCCGATGGCGGTGGCGATCGACTCGATGCGCGAAGCGCTCCTCGGTGGCGCGGGCTGGTCGGGAGTCAGCGATGCGCTGCTCGTGCTCGTGCCGGCGTCGCTCGTGATGCTCTCGCTCGGGATCGGTTCGTTCCTCCTCGCGCTGCGCCGGGAGCGCCGCCGAGGCACGCTCGGCATCTACTGAAAGGACGGAGCAACCAGTGCTTGCACCAGAGTCGAAGATCAGCAGGAACGAGAAGGCGGTCGCCCGACGGCTCGACGAGGGAGAGGGCGGGGTGATCCTGCACCTCGACACAGGCTCCTACCACGGCGTCAACGAGGTCGGGCTCCTGATCTGGGAGCTGCTCGAAACCGAGCAGACCATGCAGGAGCTCGTGGCCGCCGTGCGCGATCGGGTCGACGAGCCACCGCCCAAGCTCGAGGACGACGTCGCCAGCTTCCTGGCGGAGGTCCAGGAGCGCGACCTCATCGTGGTCGGCTAGCGCACGAATGCAGTTGGACGGAGACTCGGGGACGTGCTTCGGCTTCGCCGTCCGCTCGTCGCTCCCGTTTCGGTTCCTGCGCGGAGGTCCCGGCCAGCCGATCGACATCTCGGCTTCGTCCAGTCGACGCGGCGAGCTCGACGGCGAGGGCGAGCTGCTCGTCAAGTGGAGCCCGACGGCCGAACGTCCCTTCGAGGTCAGGCTCTTTCGGACGGAGTACGGCTATGGCGTCTGGATTCCGGACTCGGGCTGGTACGAGGTGAACGTCGAGGGCGGCAGCGTGACCGTCCCCGCCGATGCCGACGAGGTTCGGCGGGAGGAGCGCCTCTGGAGCATTCCCGCCACGCTTTTCCTTCTCGCCCGAGGCGACCTACCGCTTCATGCGGCGACCGTCGAGGTGAACGGGAGGGCGATCGTGCTCGCGGCTCCCGGGACGTTCGGGAAGACCACGTTGGCCGCCGCCTTTCTCAGTGCCGGGTATCGGCTCCTGAGCGAGGATCTGACGTGCGTTCGAGTCGACGGCGGGCCGTGCGTCGTCCCGGGGCCGGCGATGTTGCGCGTCCGACGCGACGTCGCCGCTCGGCTCGAGATCGCCAACGTTCGCCAATTGGCCGAGTCGGAGCACCGCGTCCATTTCGCGGTGGAGGAGTCGCTGAGGGGCGACTGCTCGCCGGTCCCGCTCGGCGCGATCGTGTTCCTCCGCGTCTCGGACGACGGCTTCCGGATCGAGAGCTCGAGCTCTGCGACCGCCGTGCGTGATCTCTGGAGCCTGTCCGGGACGCTTCCGACCGACCGGGACCGAACCCACTCCTTTGCCGGCGCTGCAGAACTGGTCCGCTCGGTGCCCGTGCTGGACTTCTTCCGGCCGGTGCGATACGAGGCGCTCCCGCAGACGATCGAGTTCCTTGCCGAGCACGTCTAGCCGCCCTTCCGGACTGACCTTCCCACAGCGGATGCGTCTGCTGCTCCGGATCTGGTCGCGCTACCTGCTCGTGCGGCGCGGCCTGCGGGCAAAGCCCCTGCCGACCTTCGCCGATGAGCTCGGGCGGACAGTCGCTCGAGCCGAGCGCCGCTCGCCGTGGGTGTTGAGCGGTGCCGTCGATCGCAGCTTGAGACTCGGGCCCTACCGGACGCGCTGTCTCTTCGGCGCCCTCGTCCTCTACCGGCTCCTGCGAGAGCAGGGCGACGAGGTCGAGCTCGTGATCGGGCTGCCGGCGAGCGCCCGAGACCACGCCGCGCACGCCTGGGTCGAGCTGGACGGAATCGACCTCGGCCCGCCTCCAGGGCGCGGCGACCACGCCGAGCTCGCGCGCTTCCCGGCGCGATGAGCGTTTCCGCGCAGCCCGCGTCGAGGTCGCGCCGCCGTTCTCCCAGCGCGGTTTCGTGATCGCGCCCGCGAATCGTCCGGCGGGGTGAAACGTGGGGCGGGTCCGCTCGGCCTCTATCTCGCCACGCGGGCGGGCGTGTGGATCGCGGCTGCCTTCGCGCTACTCGCATTCGATTCGCTGACGCGGGTCTTCGGAGCCGACGAGCTTCCGTGGATCGTGGACGTCGGCTGGTTCGTCGACATGTGGTCGCGCTGGGACGGAAGCTGGTTCGTCGGCATCGCCCGGGACGGCTATGTCGAGCCCGAGGAGAGCGCCGCGTTCTTCCCGCTCTACCCGCTCGCCGTCCGTGTTGTCGCGGAGCTGACCGGCGGGCACTACGTGCTCGCCGGCGTCCTGGTCTCGCTCGCCGCGGGCACCGCCGCCGTCCTCGTGCTGCACCGGCTCGCCACGCAGGTCCTCGGGCTCGAAGCCGCCGGCAGGACGGTGCTCTACCTGAGTCTCTTTCCGATGTCGATCTTCCTGCTCGCGGTCTACAGCGAGGCCCTCTACCTGCTGCTCGCGGCCGTGACGTTCCTGCTCGCACTGCGCGGACGCTTCCTCACCGCGGGCCTCATCGCGGGACTCGCTCTCCTGACGCGGTCGTCCGCCATCGCTCTTCTGCCGGCGCTGGCGCTCCTCGCCTGGCAGGTCAGGGACGGCCGCGGGCGGGCGCTCGCGTCCGTCGCGGTCGCCGGCCTCGTCGGCGCTCTCTGGCCGCTCTGGCTCTGGGCTCAGCACGGCGATCCGCTGCTCTCGGCCCGCGCTCAGTCGTCGGAGCAGTGGAACCGTGATCTCTCGCCGCTCGGGCCGCTCGGCGGGATCTGGCAGGGGCTCGAGGCGGGCTGGGCGAGCCTGCGGCAGCTGTTCGAGGGGGATGAGTCGTGGTCGTACGCGAGCGACACGAGCCCGGTGTACGTCGCCTTCAACCTCGAGCAACTGGCCTATGCCGCGCTCTTCCTCGGGCTTGCCGTCGTCGTCTGGCGCCGGGTCGGACCGGCTTTCGGGATCTTCGTCGCCGTGAGCCTCGCACTGCCGCTGAGCGCACCGCCGCCCGAGTACCCGCTGCTCTCGATGCCCCGCTTCGGGCTCGGAATCTTCCCAATCTTCCTCGCGCTAGCCGTGCTCGGCGATCGCCCGCGGGCTCACCGGACGATCGTCTGGGTCAGCGCGACCCTGCTCGGCCTCACGATCGCTCGCTGGTCGGCCGGGCTCTTCGTCGCCTGAGAGCTTCCCGGGCGTCCCGGCCCCGAGCACCGTGACGAGGAAGAGAGGCGCGAACCAGACGATGTACGAGGGCAGCCAATGCGCGAGCGAGAGCTCGAAGGCGACGATCACAGCGGTGGCGTACGCCACGAGCTGGACGATGGCCAGCCGGCGTGCGAGGACACCGCCGAGCAGCGCGAGCATCGCCACGAGCCCGACCGCGACCGACCGGAACGGCGTGATTGCGCCGAACTGCCCCCAGAGGCTGATCGTCGAGTCGCGTGAGAGCTGCCAGCCGACCGTTCGGTCGTAGAGCTCCCTGACTCCGCCGTCGGGGATGAAGAGCGCGAACAGCGCGAGGGCGAGTGCCACCGAGCCGATGCCCGCAGCGATCCGGGTGCGCAGCGTCCCTCCGGGAGCGCAGAGGATGAGCGGCCAAACCAGCGCCGGGACGAACTTGATCGCTGCGCCGATCCCGAGGCTCGTGCCTCGCGCCCACGGCGAGGACACTCCAAGCAGGGCGCAGACGATCGCCAGCGGGACGAGCATGTCGTTGTAGGCCCAGACCGAGGCGAAGAACGCGTAGGGGGACGTCGCCCAGGCATAGCCGAGGAGAAGGCCGAGGCTCCGGCCATGGCGGCGACCGCCGAGACGCCACCCGAGCAAGATCACGCTCGCCAGCGTCGCGAGGTCGAACGCGTTCGTCGCGGCGCGAGCCGCGTGCTGCGCCGAGTCGATCGCCCAGGCAAACGGCACGTAGAGGAGGTAGTTGACGGGGCCGTAGGTGTCGGGATGGAGCTCGGGGTGCTTGTACGACTCGGCGCCGTAGAGGTCTTCGCCGGCGAGGATCTGCTCGGCGCCGGCGACACTCGCGAGCCCGACATCGATCACCAGGCGGTCGTCGGCGAACGGGAACAGGAGCCGGAAGGCCATGAGGACGACGATTCCCCACTTGAGCCAGCGCAGCGGAACCCAGGTGAGCTCGCCGGACTCCACGGGAGCGGGGCGGAGGACGGCGTAGCCCGAGCGCACGAGGATGTAGAGGAGCCCGACCGCGGCGATCACCGTCGACCAGCGGATGCTCGCGAAGATCGGCCCTCGGTCGAGGAGCGCGATCGAATAGAGGCCGAAGCCCGACAGGACGAGGACGTCCAGGTGGAGTAGCCGAAACGGCCGTCGCGGGTCGACGAACGGGAGGACGAAAAGGATGGCGAGGACGAAGTAGGGGCTCAGCTCGAGTAGCTGGTCGCCTTTCATCCCGCCCGCCCTAGCTGCTCGCTGATCCATCCCACGCGGCGGATCAAAGCACGGGGCACCGTTATCATCGAAGCCCCTGCGCGCCGACCGGCCGTTTCGGGTGAGCTGAGATGACCGAGCCGATCGACGCCAAATACTACGACGAGGTGATCGGTCGAGAATCGGCCGAGACGGCGAAGGCCGTCGTCGACAGCGTCTTCCGGCGAATGCGGAAGCTGCGCGCTCCCGAGCCGGGTGCCACCGTCCTCGACATCGGTTGCGGGACGGGCGTGATCACGGCCGCGGCAGCCGACCTCGGCCTCGAGGCGGTCGGCCTGGATGTCGTGCCCGAGTTCGTCGAGGCCGCGCGCGAGCGGCATCCCGGTGCCTCGTTCGAGGTCGGTCCGTCGGAGCAGCTTCCGTTTCCGGACGAGTCGTTCGACTACGTCCTCTTGCTGTCGCTCCTCGAGCACGTCCAGGACTGGGAGCGGACGCTCGCAGAGGCGGTGCGGGTGCTGCGACCCGGCGGCGTCATGTACCTGACGACGACGAACCGCTTCTGTCCGAAGCAGTACGAGATCCGCTACCTCTGGGGCTTCGGCTACTTGCCAGGGCGCGTCCAGCGGAAGATCTACTCGCTCTCGATGGAGCACTGGCCGAGGCTCGTGAACTACACGCATCTCCCGGCGTACCACTGGTTCTGGTACGGGCAACTCGCCGAGCGGCTCGGTGCGCTCGGAGTGGAACCGCACCACGTGCTCTCGGTGCTCGGGCCGGAGGACATTCCGGCGCGCTACCGAAGTAAGCCGCTCCGGAAGGCGATTGAGCTCCTGATCGCGCATCCGCTGCCCTGGTCGTATCTCTTCCATCCGACGACGACGGTGCTGTCCCAGAAGCCGGCTCGCTGACGCCACGACGGCGCTCCGAAGGCGCCTTCGGCGTCCGGAGCAGAGGTTTAACGTCGATTCGAGCAGGTTCTGGCAGAAGGCGCTACCATCGCCGCTTCGCCTGAGCTAGGACGTCCAATCGCCCGCGACCCCCCGCCCCGGGAATGACTCGATTTCGCGTCTTGCGTCAGGTGACGACTCTGACGACATCAAGCCGTCAAATTGACTATCAGCCGTCATCACGTCACTGGTCCAGCCCGCCCCCGGCCCTCGACCGGACGGCGCGACCGGATTCCCCCTTCGGGTGATGGCGCACCCCGTAACCGAGACGATGGGAGCACGAATGCCGCAATCACATCTGGGAGCACCAATGCCGCAGTCACGTAGACGTTTCCTCATGTTCCTCACGGTCGCCGCCGCCTGTCTGGGGCTCGTCGCCTCGAGCGTTCCGACCGCCCGACCGGCCCCTCCTCCGAGCAACACCGCCCTTCCGGTCATCTCCGGAACAGCCCAAGCGGGCCAGACGCTGCGCGTCTCCACGGGATCGTGGTCGCCGCCCGCCTCGAGCTACCAGTACGCCTGGCAGCGGTGCAACTCGTCCGGGAGCGCCTGTCAGACCAGCCCGACGTCGACCTCGAGCGCGAGCTACACGCTGACCGCAGGGGACGTGGGCTCCAGAATCGTGGCGCAGGTCGCTCCAGATGGGGTGTGGAACCGCGCCGCAACCAGTCTTCCCACGGCGGTCGTGGCGGTTGCCCCGGCCGGACCGCCCGTGAACTCCGTCCGGCCCGTGATCTCGGGAACGACCCAAGTGGGTCAGAGCCTGCAGGTTTCGAGCGGAACATGGTCGCCGGTGCCGTCGAGCCTCCTGTACGCCTGGCATCGCTGCAACTCGGCGGGGGCGAACTGCCTCCTGAGCCCGACGTCGAGCTCGACCCCGAGTTATCTCCTGACCTCGGCGGATGTCGGTTTCACGATTGTGGCGCAGGTGGCGCCGAACGGGCTGTGGGGTTCGTCGGTGAACAGCGCTCCGAGCGCGGTTGTGACAGCGTCGGCGCCCACGGGGACGCCGGTGAACTCGGTTCGCCCGGTGATCTCGGGCTCGGCTCAGGTTGGGCAGTGGTTGTCGGTCTCGAACGGGACCTGGTCGCCGACGCCGACGAGCTATGCCTATGCGTGGCATCGCTGTAACTCGGCGGGGACGAGCTGCTCGTTGAGCCCGTCCTCGAGCAATAGCTCGAGCTATCTGGTCGGCTCGGGCGATGTCGGCTACACGATCGTGGCGCAGGTGGCGCCGAACGGGTTGTGGGGCTCGTCGGTGAACAGCGCTCCGAGCGCCGTCGTCGTCGGCTCGGCGCCCTCGGGATCGCCGGTGAACTCGGTTCGGCCGGTGATCTCGGGCACGGCTCAGGTTGGGCAGTGGTTGTCGGTCTCGAACGGGCTCGTGGTCGCCGACGCCGACGAGCTATGCCTATGCGTGGCATCGCTGTAACTCGGCGGGGACGAGCTGCTCGTTGAGCCCGTCGTCGAGCTCGAGCTCGAGCTATCTGGTCGGCTCGGGTGATGTCGGCTTACACGATCGTGGCGCAGGTGGCGCCGAACGGGTTGTGGGGCTCGTCGGTGAACAGTGCTCCGAGCGCGGTCGTCGACAGCCTCGGCGCCGTCGGGATCGCCGGTGAACTCGGTTCGGCCGGTGATCTCGGGCACGGCTCAGGTTGGGCAGTGGTTGTCCGTCTCGAACGGCTCGTGGTCGCCGACGCCGACGAGCTATGCCTATGCGTGGCATCGCTGTAACTCGGCGGGGACGAGCTGCTCGTTGAGCCCGTCGTCGGGCTCGAGCTCGAGCTATCTCGTCGGCTCGGGCGACGTCGGCTACACGATCGTGGCGCAGGTGGCGCCGAACGGGCTCTGGGGCTCGTCGGTGAACAGCGCCCCGAGCGCGGTCGTCGTCGGTTCGGCGCCCTCGGGCTCGCCCGTGAACTCGGTTCGTCCGGCGATCATCGGGACGGCTCAGGTTGGGCAGTGGCTGTCCGTCTCGAACGGGACGTGGTCGCCCACGCCCACGAGCTACGCCTACGCGTGGCATCGCTGTAACTCGGCGGGGACGAGCTGCTCGCAGAGCCCGTCTTCGACCAACAGCTCGAGCTATCTGGTCGGGTCGGGCGACTTCGGCTACACGATCGTGGCGCAGGTGGCGCCGAACGGGCTCTGGGGCTCGTCGGCGACCAGTCTCCCGACCGCGGTCGTCACCGGCGACATCGTCCGGAACGCCCGTGAACACCGTTCGCCCGGCGCTCATCGGGACTGCCCAGGTGGGGCAGTGGTTGTCTGTCTCCAACGGGACGTGGTCGCCGGCTGCCTCGAGCTACATGTACGCGTGGCATCGCTGCAGCTCGGCGGGGACGAACTGCTCGCAGAGCCCGTCCTCGACCAACAGCTCGAGCTATCTGGTCGGAACCGGCGACGTGGGCTACTCGATGGTTGCCCAGGTTGCCCCGAACGGCGTCTGGGGCTCGTCGGCGACCAGCTTGCCGAGCACGGTCGTCGGCGGGACAGCGGCCTCCAGCACGGGGACCGTCCCGGGGACGGGCCTTTACCGACTCGGGCCATCGTGGGGGACCGGGACGAACTACAACCGGTTCGCCTATTCGTTCTCCGGCCGCGACCACGCGGTCCAGTCGGCGCAACTCGCCGGGACGGCGCTCGTCTACATGGCGGGCGTCGACATCAGCACGCAGTTCAGCACCGGAGTCGACTACACCACGGCGTTCAACAACGGCTGGCTGCTCAAGGATGCCGCCGGCAACTACATGACCGGGTATGGCTCATACCTGGGCGATGTCGGCAACCCCGACTATCAGCGTCGGTGGGCGGACAACGTCGGCAACTTCCTTGCCCAGACGGGCGCGAACGGGGTCTACATCGACGACGTGCTCTCGAACATCTCGACGTGGTCGGACTGCAAGTGCTACCCCGCCAAGTATCCGAGCTACAGCGCTTGGTCGAACGCGATGGTCAGCTGGGTCGCCTACATCGGGCCGGCCTTGAAGGCGCGTGGTTTCCAGGTGGTCGCAAGCGCGCACGCGTTCATCCCGGGCGACCTCCGCAGTAACGACGGCTCGCTCGAGGCTGACTGGTGGCGGCAGCTCGCCCCCTACGTGACCGGGCTCTCGACCGAGTACTGGTCGCAGAACCCGGCCAACCCGACCCAGGTCCGGACGACCGGCGGCCAGTGGTACCAGCAGTGGGACAACTGGCAGAACCTGGTCAATGTCGCCCAGAACGCCGGGGTCGACTTCTTCGGGCTCACCTACAGCGGCTCCTCGAGCCCCGGGCTGACGCGCTACGCCAGGGGCTCGTTCCTGCTCGACTGGCACGGCCGCGGCGGGGCGGTCAGCATCGAGCCCAAGGACGGCTCCGATCCGTGGAATCCGGCCGCGACAACCGACATCGGTCTGCCGGCCGGCAGCAAGGTGCAGATCGCGCCGGGCGTCTGGCAGCGCCAGTACTCCGCCGGCGTCGTCGTCGTCAACTCGAACGGGTACGCAGTGACGGTCTCGGTCGGGGGAATCGCCCGGACGATCGCCGCCACGGACGCGCTGCTCACTCCGTGATCCGCAGGGAGAGCTAGCCGAACGACAGCGAGGAACGGGGCCGGAGACGGCCCCGTTCCTTTGCCTGGGCGTGCAGAGCGTGCGCGCTCAGGGTCGAGAACGGCCGAGCGCCGCTCGGCGGCGGCGCTCGGAGAGCTGGGGATCGAGCCGGCCGGGACTCGCGCCTGCCTAGGCCTTCTTTCCGGAGCCGCGAACCGGCCCGACCGCCGGCGCTGCCGCCGTCGTGGAACCGGATGCGTTCGCCGCGATCACGATCAACCTGATCGTGGCGCCGACGTCGGCCTTGGCGAGCGTCATCGTCCAACCGGTCGCACCGGCGATCGATGCGCAGCCGGTCGACGAGCACCGCTGCCACTGGAAGGTGACGGAGCTCGGGTTCCCGGTCCACGAGCCGGCCGAGGCCGTCAGCGTCTTGCCCGAGAGCGTCGGGCCGCTGATCGCCGGCGACGCCGTGTTCGTGGGTGCGCTCGGGGCCGGCGGCGGGGCGGCGGCGACAGGGGCGACGACGACCGCGCTCGCAGCGCTGTTCGCCGACGTCGTCCAGATCCCGTCCGCGGCGACCTGGGCGACGATCGTGAAGCCGAGGTCACCCGAGGTCAGGAGGTAGCTCGAGCTCGAGGTCGAGGTCGGGCTCACGACGCAGTTGATGCCGGTCGGGCTGCACCGGTGCCAGGCGTAGAGGTAGCTCGAAGGCGTGGGTGTCCACGATCCAGTGCTGACCTGAAGCGACCTGCCGACCTCGGGTGTCCCTGACAGGGCGGGCGGGCCGGAATTGACCGACGGGCCGGGCGCGGGCGCCACCGGCGCGGTTGTGGAGAGCCTGAGCTCCATCGCCGTCATCGGCGCGAGGGTGACGCTCGTCGTCGACGAGCCGTTCGGAAGGAGATACGAGCCGCCGAGCGCGAAGGTCTGCGACGCGGACCGGCTCGAGTTCAGGAGCACGGTGCCGCCGCTGTACTCGCGACGCCAACCCGCTCCGACCGCGTACCGAGCACCGCTTGGAGTGCCGATGTTCCCGGTCCAGTCGCCGTTCCAGGGGTCGCCGGTGTCGAGCGGATTCCAGATCATCCCTCCACCTCGCCCGTTCCACTCCAGGAGGAACGAGGCTTTCAGGTACCTGATCAGGCGGGTGTCGGCGCCGGAGCCGTAGTCGAGCGCGAAGAAGTCGGCGCCGGCGGTCTGGGCGGTCGTGATCAGCCGCTGCCACTTCGACCACCAACCGGTCCAGTCGCAGCCGCAGTCGCTGAAGGTCTCTGCGGTGCTGTTCGCGTTCTGCTGCCAGTACTCGGACAGAAGGCCGTTGACGTTCGGGCCGAGGCGCTGCCACCAGATCACGTCGAGCGTGCCGTCGTTCGACCTGACGTCGCCCGGGATGAAGTTCTTGGCGTTGACGGCGACATAGAAGCCACGCGCCTTGAGGTACGGACCGACGTAGGCGACGAAGGCCGACATCGCGTCGTTCCACGACTGATGATCGGGGTACTTGGCCGGCCAGATGTTGTTCGTCAGCAGGCGAGGATCGCCGAGGACGTCGTCGATGTACACACCGTCCGCGCCGACAGATGAGAGGTAGGCGGCGACATTGGACGCCCAGCGCTGCTGGTAGGCGGCGCTGCCGATGTCGGCGATGAAGTTGTCCAGATAGCCGGCGTTGCGGATGTAGTTACCCGCGGCATCGCGAAGAAGCCAGCCGTTCGAGTTGGCCTCGGAATAGGAGACGCCGGTGTTCCAGTTGACGTTGACGTCAACACCGGCGTGGTAGACGAGCACGCGCGTGGAGGCGGGAAGCGAGGCGGCGTTCGAGGCGTAGTTGCGGTCGACGATGACCGTTGGGTACCGCTCGTAGCCGGTGGCCGACGAGGTGAAGGCGGTGCCGCCGGTGCCGAGGCGCTGGATGGCGATGCCGGGGGTCGGACCGGTCCCGGAGGCACGCGCGGTGCCACCGGAACCCGGCAGGACGGTCGAGAGGACGGAGGCGAGAGCGAAAGCAGCGAGCGCGAGGCTCGAGCGACGGACGGCGGCGTTCGACAAGAGATGCTCCTTCGGCGGTTCGGATTCGTTGTCGCTGGGGGCGGCGACAGACGATGTGTCGGCAGGGAGCGAGAGCCGCCGACAGTCCTCGTTCGAGTGAGGAACGGCCTAAAAAGGGGGATCTTGAGCTCCGTTGTCCTCGAGAGCCGCCGTAGGCCGTCAGGCGATCGAACCGACTGCCGGTCAGGCCCGACGATCAGGCGATCCACCGAGGAGAAGCCTCAGGGGGATTGCGAGGTGATCGGGGGGATCAGCACCATCAGGCATCGGCGCCGATCGAGGCAAGCAGAGCCTCGGTGGCCGCACGCTAGGATCGCTGCGTGCGCGGGCCCGGACGCTGTCTCTCGCTCGCTCGTTCCCCCAGGCGCACCGACGCTTGACGCGCCGACTCTCGTGGATCGTGCTGGCGGCGATCGTGCTGGGCGTGGTGCTGCGCCTCGCGATGTTCCTGGCAAACCGCTCGCTCTGGCTCGACGAGGCGCTGCTCGCGCTGAACGTGCTCGACCGCGATCTCGGCGGGCTGCTCGAGCCGCTGGCCTTCAATCAAGGAGCTCCACTCGGCTTCCTCGCGCTTCAGGAGCTGGTGGTCGCCGGATTCGGCGCGTCCGAGTACGCCTTCCGCGTCGTGCCCCTCGTCGCGGGGATCGCCGCGCTGCCGCTCTTCGCCGTGGCCGCGAGGCGGAGCCTCAGCGCGGTGGGCGCAACGACCGCCGTCTGCCTGCTCGCGATCGCCGAGGGGGCGATCTACTACTCGGCGGAGAACAAGCAGTACTCGACGGACCTCCTCGCCGCGTTGGCGCTGCTCCTGGCTGCGCAGCCGCTCGCGCGAGGGGTGCTCCGGACGCGAACCGCGATCGCGCTGGTCGTCGTCGCGGTTCTGGCCGTCGTGCTCTCCCACGCTGCGATTCTCGTCGCGCCGGCGCTCGCTCTCGCCGCGCTCGCGATCCGCGGGCGCTCGCAACTCAGCCCGAGGGCTCTGCACGTGCTTGTCGCAGGTAGCTGGATCGTGCTGGCGGGGATCTCCGGGCTCCTGGCGCGCAGCCAGCTCGCCAACCTCCGCACCTCGCTCTTCGAGGCGGCTGCTCGTCCGCCCGACGCCGGCGCGCCGGTCGAGCTCGCCGCAACCCCGATCGTCGATGCCGTGCTCGGGCTGAAGCGGTTCGCCGAGGCCCAGGCGTCGCTGCTCGGCCTGCCGACGGACGGCGGCATCGACGCGATCGCCGCGGTGGTCTTCGCGGCACTCGTCGTTCTCGGCGCGGGCGTGCTCCTGCGGCGGAAGCCCGAGACCGGGCTGCTCCTGGTGGCGCCTGTCCTCGCGACGCTCGCCGTGATCGCGGTCGAGCAGTATCCGCTCCTGCAGCGCACGACGCTCTTCCTGCTTCCTTTCACGCTGCTCCTTGCGTGCGCGGGACTGGAGGAGATCGCCCGTGTCGTGGGCGGCGCCCGGGGTGCGGCCGCAGCGACGGTCGCCGCCCTCTTCCTGTTCGTGCCGGCCGCGAAAGGCGCGTTCGAGGATCTGGTGCGGCCGCGGCACTTCCAGGAGCTCCGGCCGGCTCTCGCCCGGATCCGGGAGGATTGGCAACCCGGCGACGCGCTCTACGTCCACTACGCCGCGCAGTACGCCTTCGCGTTCTACTCGCAGTGCGATTGCGTGGATCTCTCGGATCCTCGCGGCGAGGGCCCGCTCTGGCCTGCGATCCCGGTCGCCGATCCCTCCACGGACCAGTTTTCGCCGGCGCTTCGCTCGGCGCCGCCGACGCTGCACATCGGCGCGAATCCGGGGAACAGCCTCGAGGGTTACATCCGCGACATCGAGCGGCTGCGCGGTAGAGACCGGGTCTGGTTCGTCTTCACACACGCGAGCACTCCCGCGGAGGCGCGCATCGAGTACGAGCAGCTACCCGCCTACCTCGACGAGATCGGCACGCGGAAGGCCTCGTTCGAGAAGAACGGCGCGCGCGTGTACCTGTACGACCTCAGCTAGCGCGCCGGCGAACGAGGGCGCGGAGGCGTGCGGTCGGCACGATCCGGATCGTCTCGACGAGCATCGCCGGCGAGATCGCGGCGAGGATCAGGACATACGTGCAGAAGAACAGGCCTCCCTCGATCACGATCAGGCCGAGAAGCTGCCAGGCTGCGGTCGGCGAGCCGAAGACCCCGATCTGCTGGAGCAGACAGACGAGCGCCGCCGCCGCCGTGGCGGCCAGCGCAGGCGGGAGCAGCTGGCGGACGATCCCGCCGAGCGGGACGCGCAGGATCGGGGCGGCGGCGTGCAGAGAGTAGGCGGCGACGACGAGTGAGGCCACGGAGAGCCCGGCGGCGACCGCGACGATCCCGAAGGGCATGGCCGCGAGGAGCGAGACGATCGAGGCGATCGCCGCCAGCCCGCTGATCCGGGTCAGGAAGCGTGGCGCGCCCGTCGCCTTGCAGAGCTCCGACGCCGTCTGGGTGAGAGGCAGTGCGGCGGTCATGCCGCAGAGCGCGGCGAGAATCCGTCCCGCCTGGTCCCACTGGTCGCCGAGAAGCAGCAGCACGAGCTGGGCACCGAGCGGGACGAGCGCGAGGCTGATCGGGAAGACGGCCACGGCGAGGACTCGGAACGAGCGCAACGCTGCGGAGCGCAGCCGCTCCTCGTCGTCGGCGATCCGCGAGAACGCGGGGAAGAGGACGTAGGCGCTGGCAACGACGATCGGCGTGGTCGCCTGCGCCGCGAGACGGTGTCCGAAGCGGAACTGCCCGAGCGGGGCCACACCGAAGACGCGACCGACGAGCGCGATGTTCACCATCGCCCCGATTTCCCTCAGGAACTCGCTCGCGACGACGTGGCGCCCGAACGAGACGAGCTCGCGCCACATCTCGAACGACGCGAGTCGGAGCTGCGGCCGCCAGCGCGCGAGCACCCACGCGGCCAGCACCCGCACGATGGTCGCGGCGTACAGCCCGATCACGAGCCCCCAGATACCGAGCCCTGCCGCGAGCAGCACGGTCGAGACGATCCCGTACGTGAGCATGTTGAGCGGGTCGACGATCACCCGCCGCAGGAACGAGAATCGACGTTGCATCAGCGCGTCCGGAACCGCCGTGATCGCATTGAGGAAGAGGATTCCGGAGAGGGCGGCGGCGGCGAGCCCGATCTCGGAGTCGTCGAAGTAGAGACCGACGAGCGGAGCCATCGCCAGCGCGACGAGCGACAGCCCGATCCCGGCGGCGAAGGTTGCGATCACAGCGGTCGCGGCGGCCTCCTCGATCCTGTCGCGCCGCTGGATCAGGGCGCCTTGCATTCCCGACTCCGCAAAGAGCGAGGCGAATCCGGGTAACGCCGTGGCCGCCGCAAAGGCACCGAAGACGGCCGGGCCGGCGAGCCGGGCCATGACGATGTAGAAGGCCAGGCCGATCGCCTGGGTCAGCGCGAAGCCGGCGCCGGCGATGCTCGCCCCGCGGACGACGGTGGCGCTCAGATCCGTGGGGTGCTCGCTCAGCTTCGCTCTTCCGCCGCCGCCTCGCGGGCGCTCGTCCGACCCACCTCCTCGACGATATGGGCGCCGACGCGCGCGGGCGCGACGTGATCTTCGAAGTACGCCGCGTTCGTCCGCGCGACCGTCTCCGCGAGCTCGGGCGTCGCGAGCCACGCCTCCAGAAGGTCGGGGACGGCCGCGTAGGCGTCTGCGGGGGCGACGCCGCCTTCCGCGGTGGTGTCGAGCTCGAGACTCAGGTAGTTGACGCCTGGAAGCAGGGGCTCGGGCCACTGCGTCCGCGGCGGCTGGTCGAGGACGAGGCAGGAGCCCAGCGCGAGCGAGCCCGTCACCCGCCAGGGGATGCAGTCGTGAACGCCGAGCCGAAGAATGTTCAGGCGCGAGCTCGCCGTCAGGCGCCAGAGCTCGTCGGGCGGCACGGACCGAGTGGTCGAGGGAATCCCGGAGCGCTCCAGCCGGCGGGCGATCTCGCCGCGGTCGCCGAGGATGAGGACGGCGAGCATGACCTTGGTGCCGCGCGTGCGCTTGACGGCTTCGAGCAGGCGGAGGTTGTGCTCGATCCCCTCCAGCCCTTCGCGCCCGCCCCAGACCCGGACGAGGCAGCAGAGGTCGTACTCCTTGAGCGTCGACCGGGCGGCACGCAGCTCCGGGATGCGCCCGAGCACGCTGGGATCACCGTTCACGAGCGGGCGGACGTTCGGCGGATAGTCGACGGTGGGCCACCAGTTCGTCTTGAAGGTGAGGTCGCTCCATTCGACGAGCTCGGGGCTGCTCAGCTCCGGAAAGTCCATCGAGTCGATGCACACCTTCCGCTCCACGGCCGCTCGGTCGGTCAGCAAGTACTGGCCCGTTCCCGGATCGAAGAACGGTGAGGGCAGGCGGACGGGACCTTCGAGCGCCGCACCCAGTCGCTCGATCCCCCGCTCCACGGCGGGGCCGCCGCGTGGCAGCTTGAGCGGGTAGCCCCTGTCCTGAAAGCGCCGGAGCAGCCCGAGCGGGCGCGGGAGCCGCGACATCGAGGTGACGTCGAACTCGGCTCCGAGCTCGGCGCTCCGGGCTCGAAGCCCTTCGCGGTAGTACGCCTGGTAGCGGTCGTGCCAGGGCGAGAACGGCCGACTGAACGCGCGGACTCCGGCGAGCTCGGCGCCTGGCCCAGGCGTTCGTTGGGCGGGCGCCATCGGCTCATCGTAACCCGCGATCCTGGCGGCGAAAGGACGCCGCACTAAGATGCGGCCATGTGCGGCATCGGCGCTGTGATGAGCATCGAGCTCGAGCGAGTTCCCCATCTCGGGCCGGCGCTCGAGGGACTCGACGAGTTGCTCGCGCACCGCGGCCCGGACGGCCACGCAAGCTGGCGGCACGAGCGAGGCCACGTCGGCTTTGCACACCGGCGGCTGTCGATCATCGGCCTCGAGCGCGGCGACCAGCCGATGCGCGACGCGCACGGCAACTGGATCACCTACAACGGCGAGATCTACAACTACCTCGAGCTGCGGAAGGAGCTCGGGGAGGCGAGCTTCCAGACCGACTCCGACACCGAGGTGATCCTCCGCGCGTACGCCCGGTGGGGGCCCGACTGCCTAAATCGGCTGCGGGGGATGTTCGCGTTCGCGCTCTGGGACGAGCGCGAGCAGTCGCTCTTCGTCGCGCGCGACCGCTTCGGGATCAAGCCGCTCTACTACGCGGTCGTCGACGGAGTCTTCTACTGCGCCTCCGAGGCGAAGGCCCTGATCCCGTTCCTGCCGGGGATCGAGACCGACCCCGACGCGCTCAAGGACTATCTCGCGTTCCAGTTCACGCTCGGCGGCAAAACGATGTTCCGCGGCGTGCACGAGCTCCTGCCGGCTCACACGCTGACGATCCGAAACGGCTCGATCTCGGTCCGCCGCTACTGGGAGGTGATCTACGAGCCCGACCAGGATCACACGGAGCGCTACCTCGTCGAGCGGCTCCGCGAGATCCTGACCGAGTCGATCCGCTTCCACCTCCGTGCCGACGTCGACGTCGGCGGCTATCTCAGCGGCGGCCTCGACTCGAGCATCGTCTGCGCGGCGGCGGCTCGCCAGGGCTCGGGCGGCTTCCACGCGTTCACCGGCCGGTTCGACGACGGCGAGGCCTACGACGAGTCCCGTTACGCGAGGGCGCTCGCCGAGGCGGAGGGGATCGACCTGCACCAGGTCGACGTCACCCCGGACGCTTTCGTCGCGCACATCCGCGACGTGATCTACGCGCTCGACTTCCCGGTCGCGGGGCCTGGGGCGTTTCCGCAGTACGTCGTCTCCGAGCTCGCCTCGAAGCACGTCAAGGTCGTGCTCGGCGGCCAGGGTGGGGACGAGGTCTTCGGCGGCTATGCGCGCTATCTGCTCGCATACTTCGAGCAGTGCATCAACGCCGCGATCGAGGGGACGATGGACCGCGCCGAGTTCGTCGTCACCTACGCGTCGATCATCCCGAACCTCGGCACGCTTCGGGAGTACAAGCCCCTGATGCAGACGTTCTGGAAGGAGGGCCTGTTCGGCGACCTCGACGAGCGCTACTTCCGCCTGATCAACCGCGCTCCCGCGCTCGCGGGGATCGTCGACTGGGAGACGCTCGGCGACTACTCGTCGCTCGACACCTTCCTCGAGATCTTCCGCGCGCCGAACGTCGGTCCGAGCTCGTACTTCGACCGGATGACCCACTTCGACTCGAAGACGCTCCTGCCCGCTCTGCTCCAGGTCGAGGACAGGGTCAGCATGGCGCACGGGCTCGAGTCGCGGACGCCGTTCGTCGACCACGAGGTGATCGAGTTCGCGGCGACGCTCCCGGCGATCGTCAAGTTCAAGAGCGGCGAGCTGAAGCACGCGCTGAAGCTCGCGATGGGCGATCTGCTCCCTCGGACAATCATTGAGCGAAAGGACAAGATGGGCTTCCCCGTGCCCCTTGTCGACTGGCTGAAGGGGCCGGTGAGCGAGTTCTTCCACGATGTCACCGCCTCGGGACACCGGCGCGGTTACCTCCATCCGCACGCCGATCTCGGCAGGTTGCTCGAGAGCGAGCCGGGCTTCGGCCGCAACGTCTGGGCCCTGCTCTCGCTCGAGCTCTGGCATCAGAGCTTCCACGACTCGAGCCACCGTTGGGACGAGCTCAGGCGCCGCGTGATGACCGCCGCGCCGGACGAGCCGGCCGACGAGCTCGCAGTCGCGAGCGCCTGATCGACGTCAGCTCGCGAGGAGCCGCTCGACCAGGTCGACGTAGCGCCGCTCGTTCTTCGCCCAGGTGTACTCGGCATACCGCGTGCGGGCGGCCTCGGCACGGGCGGCGGCGGCGTCGGGATCCTCGGCCACGATCCGAAGAGCGCGGGCGAGCGCCGTGGAGTCACCGGCGCGGAAGTAGAGCACCTCGTCCGAGGAGAAATACGACCGGATCGTCGGAAGGTCGGCGCAGACGACCGGGATGCCCAGGGCGACGTACTCGAAGAGCTTCGTCGAGAGCGCAAAGCGGTTCAGGCGGGTCGGCAGGTTCGGGACGACGCCGGCGGCCGCGCCGCGGATCGACCGGAGCACCTCCCGCTGCGGGAGGATCCGCCGGCTGGTGAGGCGGTCGGCGATCCCGAGCTCGCGCGCCCGCTCGAGCACGCCGTCGAGCGCGTCGCCCTCGCCGTAGATCTCGAGCCTGAGGTTCGGAATCGAGCCGACGACGTGCGCGCCCGCGCCGACGAGGAGACCGACGCCGTAGTGCGGCGTGACGGTGCCGTGGTAGACGACCCTGAACTCCTCTGTCTTCTCGACTCCGTCGAGCGAGGGGAGCACGCGGTCGTCCAGCGTGTTCAGAACGACCGTCACGTCCTCCGGGCGTGCGCCCCGCACGATCAGCTCCTGCCGATAGGGCTCGTGCACCGTCAACACCGCGTCGACGTTTCGAACCGCAAACCGCTCGAGCGTGCGGAGCAGCCGGTCGCCGACGCCGACGCCACGCCGGCCCTCGAAGCGCATCTCGAACATGTCGCTGGCGAGATCGTGCACGTCGAGGATCACACGCGATCCGAGCAGGCGCGGGACGATTGCAGCCGCCAGGAGGAAGTCGGGCGGGTTGTGCACCTGGACGATCCCGTACCGCCGACGCAAGGTGAGCTGGAGCGCCTTCAGGCCCGCAAGGAAGGTGAAGCCGAGGTACTCGCGCAGGACCTGGAAGACGCCGGAGCCGTGCTCGTGGGAAACAGGCAGGCGAAAGACGCGCGCCCCCTCCGCCTCCTCGAAGGCAGGCTCGCCGGGCCGGCGCAGGGCGAGCACGTCCACGTCGAAGCCGGCCGCGACCGCCGCGCGCACCTCCGCGGCGACTCGCACCTCCATCGGGAAGCCGCCGTGGAGGAGCATGCAGATCGAGCGTTGCGCTCGTCCGTTGCTGCTCATGCGGGCTGCCTCGTGCTGGCTGGGGGGCTCATGCGGATGCTCATCGTGCCGATTCGTCGCAGGATCGGTCGAGGACGTGTGCCGTCGCGAGAACGGCGGGGCCGAGGGTCCACCTCAACGAGAGGAGTTCTTCGGGCCGGGGGTCGAGATGCCTGCTCACGCTCTTCCTCCAGATCCGATGGGCGCGATCGACGCCACCCGAGCCCCCGCAGAGGGCCAGTGTCTGGACGCATTGGGCGACCGTCTGCGCGTCGGTGGTCGGCGCGCCGTCGGCGTACTCACGGGGGATATCGGTCGGCGTGATCAGGTGCGACTCGAAATAGGCGAGGCCTTTCGCGAGCGCCTCCTCGGTGCCGGCGACGGCATCCGCGCCCGCGAGAGCGCGGTAGCCCGCGAGGCCCTCGAGCGTGAATCCGGTGTGGAACCCGTCCACGAACTCGCCCCCGCCGTCGACGCTGTAGGGCCAGCTCCCGTCGGGACGCTGCGCGCCCACCGCAGTGGCCGCGGCCTCGTGCGCGAACGGTTTCGAGTCCTCGTCGGCGTTCGCCCAGCCGAGCCGGGCGAAGAGGCTCGCGGCGGACGCTTGGACGTTGACGATGGGGGCTGTTCCACCCGGTGCGTAGCGAAACCAGAGTGATCCTCCGAACGAGAAGCGGCCGAGATCCTCGATCAGGAACCGTCGGGCTGCCGTGACGAGCTCCGGAATCTCGCCGCTCCCACCGCTCGCTCCCGCCGCGTCCAGGAGCGCCTGGCAGACGTTCATGGTCGTGTAGACGTTCGGCGCGCCCATGGCGATGGGGCCGAACCGCGACACGTACGGGAACGAGAGCCCCCAGCCGCAGCCGGCGGGCGTCGGCGTCCGGAGGTCCGACAGCATCCGCACCAGTGGCTCGGCCCGGCGCCGGAGATCCGGTGCTTCGCTCCGGGCGAGGATCACCGCCGCTCGCAGGAAGTCCGCCAGCGCCTTCGCCTCGCGGTGTCGCGGCACGCGCAGGAGTCGCCGGGCTCGCACGCCGGTTCGGCGGCCGACCTGGATCCAGACGCGTGCCGGAAGGGCGAAGGAAGCAATGGGGCGCGCGTAGGGCGAGAGGAGCAGGTCGAACGGGTCGTGGCTCTCCCAGTCGAGCGACTCGGCGCGCTCGAAGCCACGGTCGATGGCGGCGACCAGCTCGCGCTCGGCGCTGACGTCGCCTTGGCTCATCGCTCCGCCACCGCGCGAAAGATCGCGAGATAGCGGTCGGCGACCCGCTCGGGAGCGAACTCGCCGACCTTCTCCCTATTCGCGCGAGACATCGCGAGCGCCAGCTCCTCGTCGGCGAGCAGCCGCTCGATCGCCCGAGCGACGGCGCTCGCATCGCGCGGGGGCACGAGCAGCGCGTGCCGGCCGTCCTCGAGCAAGTCGGCGATCCCGCGTGTCGGCGTCGTGACGATCGGCAACCCGGCCGCCATCGCCTCGCTGAGCACGGTCGGGAAGCCCTCGGGCCAGTAGGTGGGGAAGACGAAGATGTCCGAGCTCGCGTAGAGCTCGGTGAGCTCCTCGTGATCCAGCCGCCCGAGCACCGCGACCCGTCCGGCGAGCTCCGGCTCCGCCGACCGGGCTCTGATCTCGTCCGCCGCCGGGCCGCCGCCGACGATCGTCAGCCGGCAGGATCGGTTGGAGCGGAGCTCGCGCAGGGCGTCGATCGCGACGAGGGGGCCCTTCGCCGTCACGAGCCGGCCGACGAACAGCAGCCGAGCCGGTTCGTCCTCGCGTGGAACCGGTGCCATCATTGGCTGGGACGCCTGGCACGAACGGATTGACGACGACCTCGCAGCGAACCCGGGTCTCGGCCGAGGCGATCAGCTCGCGCTCCTCCGAGGAGAGCACGAGAGCCGCGCGGACGCGTCCGAGCAGCAGGCGCGTGCAGGCGGTGAAGACGCGGGCTCCCGGCCGTCCAAGTCGATGTGCGTCGCCACCGTGGAACTGGAGCACGGTCGGCGGTCGCCGACCAGTCAGCAGAAGCAGCAGGAGCAGGTCGGTCGCGACCGACCTCGGCTCGAGCGAGGTCTGCACGTAGAGGACGTCGGCCCGTCGCGACGAGAGTGACGAACGGATCCCGGCAGCCTGACGGAGCCGGTCGCGCAGGTTTGCCAGCCCACCGCTCTGCGTGCCGCCCCAGTCCTCGGTCGCGACCTCCGCGCCAGTTGCGCGGAACGCCTCCGCCAGCAGCTGCGTGATCCGTGGAACCGGACCTGACGAAGCGGGGGGAGGCGAGAGCACGAGGATCCGGAGTGGATCGGGGCGAGCTCCGGCGGTCATCGCGCCCCGGCAGTCGCCACGGCCGCGAGCAGTGACGCATACGAGTCCGCCATCCGATCCGCCGTGAACCGGTCGAGATAGATCCGCCGGCCGTTCTCGCCGAGCTCGGCCCTGCGCGCCGGGTCGTCCGCCAGCGCGCGTAGAGCGCCCGCGAACGCCGTCGGGTCGCCGGCCGGAACGAGGACGGCCGTCTCGCCTGCGACCGCGGTGCCCGAGACGCCGCCGACGTTCGTCGCGACGACGGCGCGGCCGAGCGCCATCGCCTCGAGAATGCTCATCGGCATTGCCTCCACCTCGCTCGTCAGGCACAGGACGTCCGCGGCGCCGACAAGGTCGCCGACCTCCTCTCGATAGCCCAGCACCGACGTCGAGCCTGCGGCGTCGGCGAGGGAGCGGACGCGATCGAGCTCGGGGCCGCTGCCGACGACGACGCCCCGGACACGACGATCGCCCGTGTGCGCTTCCGCTACCGCCGCCACGAAGAGATCGGCGCGCTTCTCGGGGCGGAGCGTCGCGACGAGTACCGCCAGCAGATCGTCGTCGCCGACCCCGAGCTCGGTGCGGACGTCGGCCCTCGTCCGGGCGACCGGCGGGGTGTCGATCCCGTTCGGGATCACGCGGATCCGCTCCGGCGGATAGTGGAAGTCGCGCAGGACCGGCACTTGCGCTTCGCTGACGGCGACGACCGCAGCCACTCTCGGCGCGATCGCGCGATAGGCGAGGCCGTGGTGCGACCGTTGCGCGAAGCCAGGCCCCGCATGCTCGACGGTCACGTGCGGGATGCGAGCCGTGGCCGCGACGAGCCGTCCCAGCACGTGAGCGTCGATGCTCTGCGTGACCACCAGATCGGGCCGAGCCCATCCGAGCCGGAGCGCCCCTATCACGCCCCGCATGTCGAACCGGCTCTGCATCGCAAGCGCGCGCATGTCGAAGCCGTCCTCCACGAGGCGGTCGAAGAAGTGACCCTCGTGTCTGAGCGTGACGACCGTGGCGGCGAAGCCGCGATCGCGCAGGAGCGGAAGCAAGGTTGCCCATTGCCGCTCGGCCCCTCCGACGGTCAGGGTCGGGGCCATGAAGAGCGCTCGAACCTCGTTCACGACGCGAGCAGCTCCTCGTAGAGCCCGAGGTGCGCGAGCGCGACGGCGTCGGCCCGGAACGCCTCTGCTCGCCGCCTGCCTTCGGCGACGAGCGGCCGGACGTCCGTGGTGCCGGCCAAGACCTCGACCAGCCCCTGCGCGAGTGCCTCAGGGGACTCGGGCGGGACGAGCAGGGCCGCGCCGGGTCCGAGCGACGCGACGCCGCCGACCTCGGCGGCGACAACTGGAGTGCCGGCGGCCCAGGCCTCGGCCAGGGTCACCGGCGCGATCTCGAAGCGGGAGGGGAGAGCGACGACGCTCGCGCGCGCCATCGCCCGGCTGACCTGACCCGTGTCGGCACGGCCGACGACCTCGATCCGCTCCGACGACGAGCCGAATCCGTCAACCCCCGAAGCGCCGTCCCAGCCGAGCACCTCGAGGGTCGCGTCGGGGATCGCCTCTGCGACGAGCGGCCACGCCGCGGCGAGGATGTCCCAGCCCTTCACATGCCGAGCGCCGCCGCAGTAGAGGACGCGCGGCGCGGCGGCGGCGCGCTCGACGCGAAAGAAGCTCTCGTCGACGATGTTCGGGATGTGGACGAAGCGTGCGACCTGGACCGGCACGTTCAGCCTCCAGTCCGGATGAACGCCGACGACCGCCGTCGCGCGCGTGACCGCCGTGGTGGCGAGGCTCTTCACGAGCCGCCTTCGGACGGACGTGCGAACCCCGTTGGAATGCGCGAGCACGTCCTGCAGCACGTTGCCGTGGGCGGTCACGAGCTTCGGGATCGGACGCGAGTCGTCTGTCGCGGCGAGTGCGCAGGCGAGCAGCGAATGACCGTGGATCACGTCCGTGTCGAGATCCCGCAGAACGCGCTTCACGCCCGATCTCCAGCGTCGCAGCCCCGTTGCGAGGTTCATCCGGTTGCCCTCGTGGACGATGACGACCCGAACGTCGCCGTCGTCGTAGGCATCGGGAACGCCGGGAGCGACCACAGTCACGTCGACGTCCCGCGCCGCCAGTGCCGCCGCAATGCGGGTCACAGCCACCTCGACGCCTCCCGCGGGATCGTCACCCCGGTCGGGATAGGGCCCCACGATGACGAGCCGCATTAGCTCTCCTCGGCCAGCATCACGCGCCGACCCAGGCCCGCGAACATCCAGATGAGGGCCGGAACGAACGAGAAGAAGCGCATGTCGATCGCGGTTGCGTTGAGGAGATAGACCCCGAAGACCCCGACGATGCCGACCATGAACCAGCGGTAGCGCGTCGTACGCTTCGCGAAGCGCGCGATCTGGAAGTAGATCAGCGCCAGCGGCAGAACCGCGAGCGCGAGCCCGGCCAGGCCGAGCTCGACCAGGATGGTCAGGAAGGTGTTGTGGCTCGTGCTCTCCCGTCCGAACTCGATCGGGAGACGGCCGGGGCTCAGGTTGGCGGCGTTCTTCACCTCGTCGAACGACGAATAGCCCCACCCGAAGAGCGGACGCTGCTCGGCGAGCTGCAGCGACCAGTCCTGGATGAGCACCCGGGCCTCGACGTTCGTCCGGTTCGAGAATCGATCCTGGTACGCGGCTGTCGTCGTGATCTTGCCCCAGTTCCCGGCGACGATCAGGGCGGCGCAGCCGACGACCCCGATCGTCACGAGCCGCGCCCTCATCCTGGTGAGCCCGATCAGGAGCCCGAAGACGAGCGCCCCGAGAATGGCGGCCCGGGTGTAGGTCAGGGCGACTGCGATCAGGGCGGGGGTGACCGCGATCGCCGCGAACCGGCGCGTCGTTCGGTCGACCGGCCAGACGAAGCAGGCGAACGAGAGGACGACGACCGCGCCGAGGAAGGTGCCGAGGACCGCCGGGTTCTGGAGTGGTCCGACCACGCGCCCCTCGAACGTCCAGCCGTTGTCGGACCACGGACTCCAACCGTTCGCCGCCTGGACGAGCGCGAACAGGCTGACGATCAGGCCGCTCGAGAGGAAGACCCGCACGATGCGCTCGGGCGCAAGCCGCCCGGGTCCGAACGCGCTGACGTAGTACATGACGATCCCGATTCCGACCGTGTAGTAGAGCGACCGGTAGGTCGACGCGTCGTGACCGATCCAGCTCGAGAGGCCGATCGCGATCGCTATGTAGGCGAACGAGACAGCCGGGAGCACGTCGTACCAGCGTCCCCGCTTGCCGTCGCCTCGCCGATGGAGGGTCCAGAGGAGAAGGATGAGTGGCGGGGCCTGGTAGACGGCGAGCTGGAGCGGCGTGACGATCGGCGCGCCGAACAGGGAGTCCTGGACGAACGGCGCAAAGAAGACCCAGCCCAGGAAAACCCACTCGACCGGGAGCGAGAGGGCGATCACGAAGGCTGCCGCGGCGCCGAGGAGCGGGGTCAGCATCGCGGCTCTCGTGTCGCCCCCGGCGAGGCCGACTCCCGCGAAGAGACTGCCGCCGATTGCGAGCAGCCAGAGGCCGACATCCGGGAGGAACGGCAGCCGGCGACTGAGCGCGGTCATGCTTCCGAGTATAGGTAGGGGCCTGAGCGTGTCATCCCCGGCGCACGGCGCTGACAGGCGGGTTGTGAGGTACAAATCTCGCGATGGAAGCCGTCTCGCCGGAGATCGCGATTCGACGCCTGAGCGCGGTCGTGGAGGGGGCGAGCTCTGGGCGGGCGGATCTGCGCGTGCTCGATGCGGGTTGTGGCTCCGACTCGAGCCGCGCGGGCTTTCCCGTCCCGGAGGCGTTCGAGGCCGGACATGTGACCGGTATCGACGTCGCACAGGAGGTCCTTGATCGGAACTCGCTGCTCGACGAGCGGATCGTCGCGAATCTCGAGACTGTTGAGCTTCCGATCGAGTCCTTCCATGTCGTCGTCTGCTGGGACGTGCTCGAGCACCTCTCGGAGCCGATGCACGCTGTCGACGCCCTGGCCCGGTCGGTGACCCCCGGCGGCATCCTCGTCGTGGGCGTCCCGAACCTCCTCTCGCTCAAGGGCCTGATCACGAAGGCGACGCCGTTCTGGTTCCACCGGCTCGTCTACGAGCGTGTCTTTGCCTCCGACACCGCTCCCTTCCGCACCTATCTGCGGCGGTCGCTCGTCCCGGCCCGGCTCCAGGAGCACATCGAGCGCCGCGGCTTCGACTCCGAGCTGGCCGTGATCTACGGAACGGACGATCCGGAGGCCCTGTTCGGCTCACGGCGAACGCTGGGACGGCTCTGGACGCTCGCGCTGCGCACGCTTCGGCTCCTCTCGCTCGGCCGGATGCGTCCCGAGGCGAGCGAAGCGGCAATGGTGTTCCGGCGTCACGTCACAGTCGAGGGCTAAAGCCGGCGCCGGGTCGCTCCGATGCACGACGGTAAGCTGCGCGGCGGCCCTGAACCCGTAAGCAAACGACGAGACCCAGAAGGCAGGCGAATGTCCTCGAGCGCAACGAGACCTCCGGAGTTGAAGACCGCCGACGTCCCGTTCGTCGACCTGAGCGTCACGACCGGCGCCGTCCACGACGACGTCCTCTCCGATGTGGCGGATCTGCTCGCGACGAACGCGTTCACGAACGGGCCTTCGGTCTCGGCGTTCGAGGAGGCGTTCGCGGAGTGGGTCGGCGCCGACCACTGCGTTGGGCTCGCGAGCGGGCTCGACGCGCTCCGTCTGGGTCTCCTCGCGAGCGAGATCGGCCCTGGGGACGAGGTCGTCGTTCCCGCGATGACCTTCATCGCGACCTTCGAGGCCGTCACCCAGACCGGCGCCACGCCGGTCGTCGTCGACGTCGGCGAGGACGACTACAACCTCGATCCGGCGGCGGCCGACGCGGCCATCGGCGAACGGACTCGGGCTCTCCTCCCGGTTCACCTCTACGGTCAGCTCGCCGATATGGCGGCGCTCGGCGAGATCGGCCGGCGCGCCGAGGTGACGATCCTCGAGGATGCGTGCCAGGCGCACGGTGCCGAGCGGGACGGTCGCCGCGCAGGCACCGGTGGCGAGATGGCCGCCTTCAGCTTCTACCCGTCGAAGAACCTCGGCGCGATGGGCGACGCGGGCGCTTTCGTGACCTCGTCAGAGGCGCTCGCCCGGCACGTCCGCTCGCTGCGCCAGCACGGGGAGGTCGAGAAGTATCGGTCCGAGTACCCCGGCTACACCGCTCGGCTCGACACGATCCAGGGATTGGTTCTGCTCCGCAAGCTGCCGCACCTGGCCGGCTGGAACGGGCAGCGCGCCGCCGCGGCCGAGCGCTACAGCGCCGAGCTCGCCGGCGTCGGCGACCTGACGCTGCCTCCGGTCGCGCAGGGGAGCTCGCCGGTCTGGCATCTCTACGTGATCCGCACGGCCGAGCCACTCCGGCTCGCGGCGTTCCTCGGCGAGCGTGGGATTTCGACCGCCCGCCACTATCCCGAGCTGCCTCACCTCTCGGCCGCGTATGCCGACCTCGGTCTGGCTCGCGGCGCCTTCCCGGTTGCGGAGGCGCTCGCCGCAGAGGGGCTCTCGCTCCCGATCTTCCCCGGGATCTCCGAGTCGCAGCTCGAGCACGTCTGCGAGTCGGTACGGGCGTACTTCGCGCGTGGCTAGCTCCCTCGACAACTCGGCGCCCAGCAACGACGCACCTCACCGCCTCCTCTCGGACGTCCGCTTCGGAGAAGGCGTCGTCGTGCAGCCGTTCGTGAACCTCTACGGCTGCCGAATCGGCGACGGCACCCGGATCGGACCGTTCGTCGAGATCCAGCGCGACGTCGAGATCGGCGCGCGCTGCAAGATCCAGAGTCACACCTTCGTCTGCTCGGGCGTCGTGATCGAGGACGAGGTCTTCGTCGGGCACGGCGTGATGTTCGTGAACGACAAACGGCCGCGCGCGACGACGGAGGGCGGCGAGCTGCAGGGCGAGGCGGACTGGGAGCTCCTGACGACTCGCATCTGCAGGCGCGCGAGCATCGGCTCGGGCGCGATCCTGCTTGGCGGGGTGACGGTCGGCGAGGGTGCGCTCGTCGGCGCCGGAGCGGTCGTTACGAAGGATGTCGCGCCCGGCTCGACCGTGCTCGGGAGCCCCGCTCGCGCGTCATTGCCGGCTTCCTAGACGGGCTGGCGGCTCGAGCGCGCGACCGGTCGGAGCGAGACGTCCTGATACGTCTCGCCGCGCGAGACGATTCCCTCCGTGACGCGATCCGATGGCTCGCTGCCGTCCCGCTCGCGCCACCAGGCCGCGACCTCGCGCGGGAGCGCACGCCAGATCTCGTCGCGCTCGGACATCGCGGAAAGGAACTCCCGGTAGAGCTCCCACTGGTTCGCGTCGCCCAGGTAGCCGTCGTCCGAGTGGGTGACGCACTGGATCAGCCCGTTCTGCTCGACGAGCTGCTCGCACTGGTCGAGCCACAGCCTCGTCGAGCGCTGACGCAGGAGCGTGAAGAGGGTGTAGTCCTGGGGCAGGGTGTAGGGCAGCTCGACGACCGGGCCGAGGAAGTAGGGCCAGAAGCTGCAACTGCCTCCGGGCTGCGGCTCGAACGGATCGGAGTGGGGGATCGAGCAGTCGTATTCGAAGGGAAGCTCCGCGAGCCAATCGTGGATGCGGTGGGTGGCGGGCGAGCGAAATCCCTGAGCGCCCAAGTCGATCCGCGAAGCGACGCAGGCGCGGAACGCCGGCGTCGAAGGCGCCGCGCGAGGCAAAGAGCGAGCGGTCGTGCCGCAGACCGTGGACGCCGACTTCGAAACCGCGTGACGTGAGCTCGCGCAGCAGGCCCGGGTCGATGGGGTACCACGCGCCGAAGTTGAAGGAGGAGCGGAAGCCGTGCTCCTCCTCGAGGTCGGCCACGGCGAGCGCCCGCCGAACACCGCTCTCGTTCTCGACGTCGTGCGTCAGGATCATGGCCGCGCGGTTGCCGTCGGGCCAGAACCAGCGGAAACGGCCCTCGGTCCGGTCCTGCACGAGCAGCTGGCAGAAGGCGTAGAAGCGCAGGAGCCGCGAGACGCTCAGATCCAACGGCCACGCTGGGAAGTCAGGCCGCCCCTGCCAGCGGATGATCATCCGCCTGCCGGCGATCTGAGCGGCACGCGGGACGAGCCGTTTCGTGCGATAGAAGAGGTCGAGTTGCTCGGCCGAGAGTCGCCGGTAGGGACTGTCGTTCGTCCACTCCTCGCAGACGTAGCCGCGATAGGCCTCGTCGAGGGCGAACGGGAGCGTGACGACCCGGGTCTTCTCGTCGAAGGTTGCCTCGAGCCGATCCCCGCTCGAGGTGGTGAAGGTTGCGAATGACTCGCCAGGCCCGCGCCCGATGTCGGCCGGCGCCGCGAAGAGCTGCCAGTGCCCGTTCTGGAGCCAGTTTCGAGCCGAACCGTCGGCGGCGACGATCGCGTCGGTTGCCTCCCCCCGCTCGGCGAGGATCGGCACTGGCTCCGCGGGCCGGAGCAGCCGCTCGAGTGAGCTGCCCGTCGCGGTCACCACCATTCTCCGTCCATGCGGGTGAGCAGCGCGTCACCGCGCACGATCGCGTTCACGATCGCCTCGTCGCGGGCGGTGACGAGGAGCCTGCCCGGGCCGAGTTGCAGGAGCGTCCGCTGCTCGGAGAGTGGGCCCACGAGCCGTGGCTCGAGCCGACCGTAGATCCCGGCTGCGCCACGCTCGAGCGCGCCGTGCCGGAGGCGGCCGAGGACGATCCCGGCCTTCTTCTCGGGTGCGGCGAACTGGAGGACACGGCAGAAGCCGCCCGGGTGGAGCTGGCAGACATACCAGCCGGCGATCGTCGCCACGTGAGCGAACGAGCTCTGCCCACAACCGCCCGCGCTCGACTCGCCGCGGCCAGAGCGGCTCTCGGCGGACGGAGTTGTCGAGCGCCTCGAAGAGCCAGGTCAGATAGCCGACGTCGTACGCGGGCGCGAGCCGGACGTCGGCGGCCAGCGACGGAAGCTGCTCGACGAGCAGCTCGGGAGTCAACGACTCGCTCGTCGCCTCCGGGTCGGGTGGATCGTCCGTGGAGACGAAGCGGCTCCCGACGCGATCGACGAGGCCGGCGACGGGGCGAAGCGCCAGCCCGATCGGCTTCAGGCGGCTCGAGCGTCCGAGCCGGTGGATCGCGAGCCTGCCGGGCTTCAGAGCCTGCGCGAACGTGAGACAGCTCGCGTGCACCGTCGTCCCTCCGAGCCCCTCCCACATCTTGCGCATCGGCTCGGTGGCCCCGTCGGTGATCGTCAGGTCCTGCGGGCCGTCGAGATACGTATGGAGGAGGCGCGCCCCCACCGCCTGGGCGCGAGCTCGCGGATGGGCGAGCAGGTGCGCGCTGCAGGCCATCCGTACGGGGCGGTCCTCGAAGCGCATCCGCCGGACGTTCGAGCCCAGGAATCCCACGATCTCCTGCCCGTCGCTCGCCACGAGCGACGGCAGCTCCGGATCGAGCCAGGGCGACTCGAGAAGGGTCTGCTGGAGGAACCCGATCAGTCGAGACGCGGGTGTCCGGCCGGTGCCCTCGTGCTCGACGAGATCCCAGAGGCTCGCGACTCCCGGCAGGTCGCCGGCGCGGAGCTCCCGGATCTCGATCACGACGCCTCGCGGAGCGCGCCGCACTCGGCGACGAGGTCGGCCAGCCGGCCGAGCGTCCGGAACCGCTCGACCTCGAGCCGGTCGGGCGGGATCTCGATCCCGAAATGACGCTCGATCGCGAACAGCAGCTCGATCAGGGCGAGCGAGTCGATCACGCCCTCCTCGATCAGGTCGACGTCGACGCCGGGCGGCTCGATCCCGAGCGCCTCCGGAACGAGCGACGCCAGCTCGTGCGCGATGTCGCCGTTCATGGCCGCGCCGGCTCCGCCGCGAACAGCCGCTTGATCTCGGTGCGGTCGATCTTGCCGTTTGCGTTCTTCGGCAGCACCGGCAGCTCGAGCCACCGCGAGGGCAGCATGTACGCGGGCAGGGTTGCGCGCAGCGCCTTCTTGAGTCGCTGGGAGGAGATGTCCACCTCGTCCGCCGGGGCGAACGCGCAGCACAGCGCGGTTCCCTCGAACTCGCCGTCGACTCCGACGACCGCGGCCTCGCGCACCTGCGGAAGGGCGTTCACGGCCCCTTCGACCTCTCCGAGCTCGATTCGATAGCCGCGACTCTTCACTTGCGAGTCGGCCCGGCCGAGGAAGTGCACGACCCCGTCCTCGTCGATGCGCGCGCGATCGCCTGTCTTGTAGATCCGAGCGTCCGGTCGTTCCGGCCGTGGATCCGGGAGGAACGACACCCGGGTTCGCTCCACGTCGCGCCAGTAGCCCGGGCTCAGACCCGCACCGGCGAGATAGAGGTCGCCGGCCACGCCGGCCTCCGTCGGCCTCAGATTCTCGTCGAGCACGAGGAGCTCCTCGCCGCGGCAAGCCCGGCCGATCGGGATCGCCCGCGTGTCGCCGGGTGAGACGGAGTCGATCGCGTGGAAGCTGCTCGCGATCGTCGCCTCCGTGGGGCCGTACAGATTGGTGAAGCGAACGTGCGGTAACCGTGCGAGCCAGTGCTCCAGCACCGGTGTCGGCAGCACGTCTCCGCACGAGAGCACCCGGCGAAGCGTCGGGAAGCCGCCGTCGGGGACTGCGTCGAACTTCGCCATGTAGGTCAGGACCGACGGAACCGAGAACCACTGCGTCAGCTCGTGTTGCTCGATGAAGCGCGCGATCCCCTTCGGCGGCAGGTTGAGCGCCGGCGGCACCAGGTGGAGCTCCGCTCCGGTCGTCAGCGCGCCGTAGATGTCGAACGTGGACAGATCGAAATGGAGTGGAGGATGGCCGGAAAGACGATCGCCCTCGCCGATTCCAAAATGTGGCACCGCCCAGTCGAGAAAGGCAAGCACGTTGGCGTGCGTGATCACGACGCCCTTCGGCTCGCCCGTGGAGCCGGACGTGAAGAGGATGTGCGCAGGATCCTCGCGCCCGGCCTCCGGCGAGACGGGATCGCCCGGATAGCCGGCAACGGTGCTCGCGTCGAAGGCGAGCTCTCCGGCTTCGGAGTGGAGCGACCCGACTCGGACGCCCTCGTCCAGGCCGCCGGCCGCGCGAACCTCCTCGAGCCGGCCCGCAGCCTCCGGCGCGACGATCACGACCCGAGGCTCCGCGCGCGCGACGATCCTCGCCAGCCTCGGCCCCGGGCTGTCCAGGTCGACCGGAACGTACGCGCAGCCGGCACGGAGCGCTCCGACCATCGCCACGATCGCAGCCGCGGATTTCGGGAGGAAGAGGCACACCCGATCGCCCCGCTCGCAGCCGAGCTCGAGCAGGCACCGGGCCAGGCGGTTCGCGCGCTCGTCCAGCAGCCCGTACGTCAGCGATTCCTCGTCCGAGACGATCGCGACCGAGTCGGGAGTCCGCGCGGCCTGGTCGGCGATTCGCTCGTGCAGCGTCTCGGTCACGTCGGCACGAGTCATGTCGGCACGAGTCACGTCGGCACGAGTCACGTCGGCACGGGCGCGAAGGTCCCGGCGAGTGCGATCCCGATGTGCCGTAGGTCGGAAGCCGAGACGGGAATGTCGACGATCAGATTCTCGAAGCCGCGCTCCCTGTAGGCGTGGAGCTCAGCCGCGACTCGCTCGTAGCTGCCGACGAGATAGGGGCAGAAGGTGTGGTAGTTCTGGAACGGCCAGAGCCAGTAGGGATCCCGAGTCGGCTCGCTCCCGTTCTGCCGTCGCGAGAGCTGTCGATGCCAGTGGGAGTCCGTCACCTCCATGGCGAGCCGGTGCGTGAGCTGTCCTTTGCGATCGCCGGGGAAGCGGTCGTGCGCGACCTCCCAGGCCTCCTCGTCGGTCTCCCGCGCGACGATCCCCATCCGGATCCCCAGCGTGGAGGCCCCCTCGGCGCGTGGCGAGTCCGACCGCTCCTCGTGGGCCGGCTGCGGATACTTGACGGCGGTCGCGCCCAGCGCCTGCGCCGCCGCGAGCCCGGCGGGGGAGGAACCGGAGACGAAGAACGACGGCATCAGCTCAGGCGGAACGGGAGGGCGCAGCGTCAGGTTCCGGACGCGGTAGTAGCGCCCGTCGTAGGCATAGGGCCGAGTCGTGTGCAGGAGCCCCTGGATCACCGTGCCATACTCGACGAGCCGCTCGTAGCGGTCGTCGTGGGGGGTCTCGTCGCCCAGCGCGAGCAGATCCTTTCGGAAGCCGCCGGCGACGAGATTGACGTCGAGACGCCGCCCGTGGAGAAAGGCGAGCGAGGCGATCATCTTCGCCGCGGCATAGGGGTGCATGTAGGCGGGCTGAACCGCGACGAGGGGGCTCAGCGAGCGGGATTCCTGCAGGATCAGCTGAGCGACGAGCCAGGGGTCGACGAGGCTGTTGTCGGTGTAGACGAGCATCCCGTGGAAGCCCGCGTCCTCGCTCCAGCCCGCGGTCTCCGCCACCCGCGCCCCATACGTCTCGCTCGATCCGTCCTTGGACTGAGGGCAGGTGGTGAAGACACGAATCGCCGAGTTCGACACGTTCATACCTTAGTCCCGAGTAGTCCGGCGTCGACCGTCACGGAGCGATCGGCGAACATCGTGCTCCACGGGGCAGCGCCGTCGCCGGATCGAGCGGGCGACCGGCCACCTCCACGGATTCGACGAGCAGCCAGCGGTTTGCGGCTGCTACGAGCACGCCGCCCTCCACTCGCTCGCCGATCGTCCCCGGCTCGGCGTCTGCCGGCCCCGGCCCAGGTGAGGCACGCAGCACGTCGAGCTCGACGTCGCGGACGACCGTGCGAGCCCGTCCCCAGGGGGAGTCGAACGGGCCGTAGTCGCACGCTCGGACGAGCGCGGTCAGGCGCTCGGCCTCGAGCCCCCAGAGCAGCCAGCGGTCGTGTGGAGGGCGGCGGCCGAAGTACCGCCGCGCCGCCCGATCCTGCTCGAGCGCCGGAATCGCGTCGGCTCCTCCGTTCGCCGCAGCTTCGACGAGCGTCGTGACAAGGGGAACACCGTGCCGAACGCACTTGAGGTAGAGCGAGATCGCGGTTTCCTCCGGCTCGACGTCGAACTCGGCCGAGTAGGCGATCGGACCACCGTCGATCTGGCCCGTCAGCCAGTGGAGGCTCGAACCATGGCGGGTCTCGAGGTTGTAGATCGCCCAGCTCGGGACGTCGAGCCCGGCGTACCGCGGCAGCGGCCCGGGGTGGAGGTTGAAGCTGCCGACGGCGGGCGCCGCGAAGACCTCGGGCGCGACGAGCTGAAGCGAGTGGACGTTCAGGAGCAGGTCGATCCTGTCTCGGCGGAGCGCTTCGGCGAACTCTGCGCTCGTCACGAGCTCGGGCGGCCGGACTGGGAGTTCGAGCCGACGCGCGAGTCCGGCCACGCTCTGCTGCTCCGAGACCGCGTCACCGGCGAGCACGGCGACGACGCTGTGCTCCAGCGCATGCAGGGCGCGCAGCACCCGGATCCCGGCCGCTTCCTCGGCGACGAGGACGATCCGCAGGCCGGAAGCCGTGCTATCGCCCACGAGCGCCGGTTCCCGCCGGAGGGAAAAGACCGTCGACGAGCCGCGGCACGAGTTCTCCGAGCTCGCGGACGGCGCTGCGATACGCGCTGCGACCGCGGCCGAGCGGGTCGTCGAGAGACGCTGCGATGTTGTGGACGCGAAGCGCGCGGCGCCGCTGATGCGCCGCGGCGACGGCCAATCGCGCTCGCTCTGCCGGGTCGCTCTCGGCAGGCGCGTCTACCTGCTCGAGCAGCTCCACGAGCTCGCGCAGGAGGAAGGCGCGCTCGACGAGCGCGCCGCCGTCGAGCACGGCCGAGGCAACGTGAACGGGCTCGAAGCCGACGACGGCGTCGCTTTCTCGTAGCGATCCGGGCTCGAGGCGGCGCGAGCGATGCGTGGAGATGTCGAGCCCGAGGTCGGCGGCAGCCTCGATCGCCGCGGACGGCGGCGACTTGGGGCCGAGGTCGAGCAGCCCGCGCGAGCGCGTGGCGAGTGGGAGCGCCCCGGCGAGCCTGAGGACGAGCGCCTCCGCGATCGGGCTGCGGATCTGGTTCGCCGTACACACCAGCACGAGCTGGAAGTCGGGTTCCGCTCGCACTGGGAGCTCGGACATCGGGCCAGCTTATGCCGTCTCGAAGACCTCGAGAACGACGGTGGGCCGCGTCGCCGCGGCCCACCGGTCAAGCGTCGTTCGTGTCTCGGCTACGCCGAGTCGGGGCCTTCCCGCCGTCGCAGGAAGACGCCCAGGGCGATCAGACCGAGCGCGAGCGCCATGGTCGCTCCGAGCGAGATGCCCGTGAAGGGCAGCTCTCCGGTGGCCGCCACCTGCGTGTTCGACGGCGCAACGCCACTGGCCGGAGGCGCCGGCGGAGCCTTCTTCTTGACGACCACGGCGACGATGGGCTTCGGCGCGTACTGATCCGACGCCGCAGTCGCCTTGCGCGCGACGGGAGCCTTGCCCGTCACGATGCGCTTCACGGTATCCACCGTTCCCGTAGCCCCCGTCGCCGCGTAGCTCAGTGCGCCGAACGAGGCGAACGTGCCGAGCATCATCACCGTCAGCGCCGAGGCGAAGGCAACGCGCGAGTACCGGCGAACTTGACGAGTGGAGGCACGGCGAACGGATCCGCTCACCTGCTCGACGAACTCGTCGCTCGGGACAGATCTCTCCGCCCGAAGCCGCCGTTCGACCTCGTCGCCCCCTCGATTCCAGAACCTGCCCATGACTCTCTCCCCTGATCGATTTGATCGTGCGTATGTCTGATATCCGAACTTCGGGCAAAACCTTACGCCCGCGCTCCCTACATCCCCCGATCGAGTGATGCGCAGGGGCGGAAACAAGCCGTTGCTATGGTGAACGCCGCGCGAGAATCCATGCAGCCGATGACGAAAACCCAGACTGACCGTTCCGCGCAACCACCCACGCTCGCGGACTATCTGGCGATTCTCCGGCGGCGCAAGTGGGTGATCATCGTGGCGCTCGTGCTGGTGCCCACGACGGCCTTCCTGATCTCCTTTCGCCAGCCCGCGGTCTACCAGGCATCGGCCGACGTACTGCTCAGCCGGCAGAACCTGGGCTCGCAGCTCACCGGGATCCAGGATCCGACGCTCTTCCAGGATCCAGCGCGGTTTGCCCAGACTCAGGCGGACATCGCGCGCTCGCCCGACGTGTCGGAGCGCGCGGCCGAGAAGCTGGGCTCGGACACCGCGCTCGGCGGCTACAGCGTCTCGCCGAAGGCGAATGCGGACGTGCTCGGCTTCACCGTCAACGCCAGCGATCGTGAGAACGCGGTCCGACTCGTCAACGCCTACGCGGAGGCGTTCACGGAGTACCGCAGCGAGCTGGACACCCGCGCCCTCACGGTCGCGCTGGCTCAGCTCGGCGAGCGACTCTCCGATCTGCGCTCGGAGGGCCAGGAGGATTCCGCCCTGTACGCGAGCCTCGTCGAGAACGAGCAACGGCTCAAGACGCTCGAGCTTCTCCAAACGCCGAACAGGGTCGTCCGGCCCGCGACGGGGGCGTTCCAGACGGAGCCGCGCCCACAAGCGGGTGGCGTTCCTCGGCGCCATCCTCGGGCTCGTGCTCGGCCTCGGGATCGCGCTGCTCTGGGAGACGCTCGACAAGCGCGTCCGGTCGGAGGCGGAGATCGAGGACACGATCGGTGTGCCCGTGCTCGCCCGACTCGCGGAGCCGTACGGCCGGCTTCGCCGCAACCGCCGGCTCGCCTCGATCCACGAGCCGCACTCGGCCCAGGCCGAAGCGTTTCGAATGCTCCGAACGACCGTCGAGTTCGCGAACCTCGAGCTCGGCGCCCGCTCGATCCTGGTCACGAGCGCGGTTCAGCGTGAGGGAAAGTCGACCACGATCGCGAACCTCGCCGCCGCGTTCGCGCAGTCCGGACGGCGCGTCATCCTGGTCGATCTCGACCTCCGCCAGCCGTCCCTTGCGACGTTCTTCCGTCGCGCGGGCCAGCCGGGCGTGGCCGAGGTCGTGCGAGGCGAGGCAGACCTCGCGGACGCGCTGCTCTCGGTCGCGATGCCCGAGGCGGAGTTCGCGCCGAGCGTCCAGGAGGCGCCCGGCAGGAACGGTCACCAGCCACGCACCCCGAGCCTCGAGGTGCTCACGGCGGGCATCCGGCTGCCGAGCGACCCCTCCCAGTTCGTGGCGAGCCGCGGGCTGGCCGATCTCCTCGAGCAGCTCCGGGATCGAGCCGATCTCGTGCTGATCGATTCACCGCCGGTTCTCGCCGTCGGCGACGCGATGATGCTCTCCCGTCAGATCGATGCGCTGCTCGTCGTCTCGCGGGTGGAGGCGATTCCACGGCCCGCGCTTCAGCAGTTGCGACGCGTCCTCGATACGACCTCGGCGCCGACGCTCGGCCTGATCGTAACCGGATCCGAGATGGCCGCAAGCTATGGCTATGGCCCGTACGGCTACAAGCAGGCCGAGCCCGGGTCGAGACAGGCGCCCGTCTCTCCCGGCGCCCACCGGTAGACCCGACGCGGCAAGCCACCGGGATCTTCGGAAGCACGGCGTTTGCGCCGATGAGACCAGGTAGATGAGCGGAGACGTCTCACTTCCTCGAGAGGCCGAGCGATCTGCGCTCTTGCCCAGGCTCGGCCCGGGCGGGCCCTATGCCGTCCTCGGCACGATCGCCCTGCTCGTGCTCCTCGCCGGAGCGCAGGGCGGCTACTTTCCACCCTCCTGGAGCTGGTCGGCGCTCGCGCTCGCCTGGGTGATCGGGCTCTGGGCGGTGCTCGGGTCGCGCCACGAGCTCGGGCGGCTCGACTTCGCGTTGCTCGGCGCGCTCTCGGCGCTCCTCCTCTGGATCGGTGTCTCCACCGTGTGGTCGTCCGACCCGGCGCAGTCGCTCCTCGAGGTCCAGCGCGCGCTCGTGTACGTCTCCGGGGTCGCAGCCTTTCTCCTGCTCGGGCGGCGCCAGGCGGTGCCCGCACTCGCCGGAGCGATCACCGCGGCGATCTCGCTCGAGGCGCTCTACGCGCTCGGAACGAGGCTCTTCCCGGATCGCCTGGGCGCTTACGATCCGATCGCCGTCTATCGACTTTCCGGCTCGATCGGCTACTGGAACGGGCTCGGGATCTTCTGCGTGCTCGGGATCCTCCTCTCGGTGGGCCTCGTGCTGCACCTGCGCCGGTCCGTGCGCTTGGGCGCCGCCGCCGCGCTCGTGATCCTGTTCCCCACTCTCTATTTCACCTTCAGTCGCGGCGCCTGGGTCGCGCTCGGAATCGGCGCGGCGGTCCTCTTCCTCGGCGCCCGGCATCGCCTGCGAATGGTCACGGCCGCCCTGTTCGTGCTTCCCGCTCCAGCGGTTGCGGTGATCGTGAGCTCGCGTGCGGAGGGTCTGACCCACGAGGGCTCGTTGCGCGCAACTGCGGTCGAGAGCGGTCATCGGCTCGCGCTCGTGCTCCTCCTCCTTTTCGGGCTCCAGGTGATTCTGATGCTGGGATTTCTGGTAGTCGAGCGGCGCATCCGGCCCGGAAGGACGCTCGAGCGTCTCTACGGCGCGGCGCTGCTCGCGACGCTCGTCCTCGTCGCCTCGTTCGTCTTCGTCCGCTTCGGCGGCCCTCCGACGCTCGTCTCGAAGGGATACACGGCGTTCAAGGCGCCGCCGCCCAGCGTGGGACCGGATCTGAACGAGCGCCTGCTCAACTTCTCGGGGAACGGCAGAGCCGATCTCTGGAAGGTCGCGTGGGAGGACGTTCGCGTCCACCCCCTCGTCGGATCTGGCGCCGGTAGCTACGAGCGCTTCTGGGTTCGGGAGCGCGCGACGGCGCTCAAAGTGCGGGACGCTCACGGTCTTTACGTCGAGACCCTTGCCGAGCTCGGGCCGCTCGGGCTCGGGCTGCTGCTCGTCGCGGTCGCGATTCCCTTTGTGGCGTTCTGGCGCACGAGTCGTGGACCGGTCGTCGCGGGTGCGTCGGGCGCGTACGCCGCCTTTGTCGTCCACGCCGGGGTCGATTGGGACTGGGAGCTCAGCGCCGTCACGCTTGCCGGCCTCCTTTGCGGGGCGCTGCTCGTCATGGCCGCTCGGCGACGCGGAGAGCGGGAGGCGAGTCCGCTCGTGCGTGGGATCACGATCGCCGGTGCGGTCGTTGCGAGCGCGGTTGCATTTGCCGGCGTGCTCGGCAACAGCGCCCTTGCCTCGGCCGAGGACGCTGTGGCGGACGGGCGCTGGGAGCGTGCCGCAGTCGACGCCGCCCGCGCCGAGCGCTTCATGCCCTGGTCGTCGCGGCCCTGGGTCGTCCTCGGCGAGGCGCAGCTCGGTGCCGGCGATCCGAGGAGCGCCCGGGCGAGCTTCGCCAAGGCGGTCACGGTGGACGACGCCGACTGGCGCGCCTGGTCGCAGCTGGCGGTCGCCTCGAACGGACCTGCAAAGGCGCGGGCGATTCGACGCGCCCGTGCGCTCAATCCGCTCGAGCCGAGCGTCCGAGAGCTGCAGGCGGCGCCCCAGGAGGGTGGCTGACCGAGGATGGGACGCTCGCGCGATCCGCTCGTCGACGTGGCCGTCCTCGTCCCCCGCGTCTATTCATATGTCGCGTACCGGATCGGCGCGGGGCCAGACGCCGAGGATGTGACCAACGACGTCTTCGAGCGGGCGATCCGCTATCGGAACGCCTACGACCCGGCGCTCGGCGAGCCGATCAGCTGGCTGCTCGGGATCGCGCGCCGTTGCATCGAGACGCCGGGCCGGACACTCGCCGCACTCGAACGGCGATCTGGTGGAGCACTCTGCGCCGGGCGAGCTCGAGTCGGACAGCCTGCGCCGGCTGACCGTCGCGAGCGCCGTCGCGCGACTCGACGAACGCGACCGTGATCTGATTGCGCTCCGCTACGGCAGCGACCTCAGCGCCAGGCAGATCGCCGCCGTCGTCGGGATGAAGGAGAACGCGGTCGAGGTGGCGTTACATCGCGCCAGAGCGCGATTGCGCGAGGAGCTCGGTCCGGACGTCTGACGGCAAATGAGGCGATTCCGTAAAGAAGTAGAGTCGAGCGGATAGCGACACTCGAATGGGGTATTGCCGTTTAGGCGAGCTGTGCCTACAGTTGTATGCGGGGCAAACTGCAGCTCGGCGGTGAACGGCGGCGTACGTGGGAGGGGGATGAGCACTGTGAAAGCGAACGCTGCCGAGAGCCTCGGTGCAGCTCGGCACGAGACGGGGCTCGACTACCTCGATCCGGCGGCTGTCGGGATCGCCCCGGCGAGAGGCGCGCGGGGACGACTGCTCCTGCGGCTCCTGATCGTCGCCGATCTGATCGGTCTCGTCACGGCGCTTCTCCTATCCGGTCTCGTAACCGCGGAGAGCGGCATCGCGTATCTGCTCACGCTGCCGGCGTGGCTCGTTGCCGCGCGGATGTACGGCCTTTACACGGGCGACAAGCGGCACACGAATCACTCGACGATCGACGAGGTGGCGAAGGTCTTCCGCTTCGTGACCGTTGGAACGTGGATCGCCTTCCTCGCCTCGTGGCTCCTGTCGCAGACGGCGGATCCGGGGCAGCTGATCGGGTTCTGGGCGTCGGCGATCGCGCTCATCGTGTTCAACCGGGGCGTCGTGAGAACGGTCTCGCGCCGCCGCGCCGCTTACATCCAGAACGCCGTCATCGTCGGGGCGGGGGACATCGGCCAGTTGATCGGGCGCAAGCTGCTCCAGCATCCCGAGTATGGAATCAACCTCGTCGGATTCGTCGACGCGGAGCCCAAGGAGTTGCGCAAGGAATTGCACGGCATCACGCTGCTCGGTGCTCCCGCAGAGCTTCGCCAGATCGTCGAGCAGCATGGCGTCGATCGTGTGATCATCGCGTTCTCGAACGACCCTCACGCCGAGCTTCTCGACGCGATCCGGTCGCTGCCGACGCGCGACGTCCAGGTGGATATCGTGCCGCGCCTCTTCGAGGTGATCGGTTCCGAGTTCGGGATTCACGACGTCGAGGGCCTGCCCCTCCTCGGCCTGCTCTCCAGCGATGTCTCCCGAGGGGCTCTCTTCGCGAAGCGTTGCCTCGACGCGGTGGGCGCGACGCTTGCGATCGCGTTGATCGCGCCGCTCTTTCCGCTGATCGCGCTCCTGATCAAGCTCGATTCGCCCGGCCCGGTTTTCTTCAAGCAGAAGCGGCTCGGGATGGGGATGCGCGAGTTCTCGATGCTCAAGTTCCGCACGATGAGAACCGAGACCGACGAGGCAACGCACCGCGAATACGTCCGAGGGATCATGACCACGAATGCCGCGCCTGGTGCGAACAATCTCTACAAGCTCGATCGACCGGATGCCGTGACGCGGATCGGAAAGCTGTTGCGCAACCTGAGCGCCGACGAGCTGCCCCAGCTGCTCAACGTGCTCCGGGGAGACATGTCTCTCGTCGGCCCGCGTCCTTGCCTGCCCTACGAGACGGAGATCTACGAGCCCCATCACTTCGAGCGGTTCCTCCTGCCCGCCGGCCTGACCGGACTCTGGCAGGTGACGGCGCGAGCGCGGACGACCCTCCGCGAGGCGCTCGACCTCGACGTCGCCTACGTGCGCGGCTGGTCGTTCGGCCTCGATCTGCGCCTGCTCTGGCGCACGCCCTTGTCGCTGCTTCGGAGAGGGGAGACGGCGTGAGGGTTCGAAGGAAGGTCGCAGAAAGCCAGACCGCATCGCCCGTTCGGATCGCTGTCGCGGGCCTCGGCTACTGGGGGCCGAACCTCGCACGGGTGCTCTCCGGTCTTCCCTGCTCCCAACTCGCCGCGCTGTGCGACGAGGACTCGCGGGCGCTCGCCGAGGTCGGCGCGCGGTATCCGGGCGTGCCGCTGCTGCAGAGCTTCGACGAGGTGCTCGCGGATCGCTCCATCGATGCCGTGGCGCTCGCGACTCCGGTCTCGACCCATCACTCGCTGGCCTCCGCCGCCCTTGAGGCCGGAAAGCACGTGTTCGTCGAGAAGCCGCTGGCGTCCTCGATCGCCCATGCGCAGGAGCTGGTCGAGCTCGCGCGCCGGAAGAACCTCGTGCTGATGCCGGGTCATACCTTCCTCTACAGCCCGCCGGTGGTGAAGATCAAGTCGCTGATCGACTCGGGCGAGCTCGGCGAGATCTACTTCATCGCCACGAGCCGGGTCAACCTCGGCCTCCATCAGCCGGATGTGAGCGTCGTCTGGGATCTCGCGCCCCACGATTTCTCGATCCTCCGCTACTGGCTCGGGGAGAGCCCGACCGAGGTCGCCGCCTTCAGCCGCGCCTGCCTCGTGCCCGGAACGCCCGATGTCGCCTTCATCAACCTCAGGTACGGCTCGGGCACGATCGCGCACGTCGAGCTCTCCTGGCTCGCGCCCAGCAAGCTGCGCCGAACGGCGATCGTCGGCTCGCGCAAGATGGTCGTCTACGACGACACGAGCAACGAGCCCGTCCGGATCTTCGACGCGGGTGTGACGCTGCCCGATCCCGAGAGCTTCGGCGAGTACCGGCTCAGCTACCGCACAGGCGACATCGTCTCGCCGAAGATCGATCCGAGCGAGCCGCTCGCGCTCGAGCTCGACGACTTCTGCAGCTCGATCGTCCTGGGCAGCGATGCGCGTTCGACGCCCGAGCTCGGGTTCGAGGTCGTGCGGATGATCGACGCTGTCGATCGCTCCCTCGAGCGCGGTGGAGCGCCGATCCGGTTCTCGGATCCGGAGGGGGTTTCCGACAGCCCAAAGGATGAGCCGGTTCCGACCGCGCCCATGGTCGTCGAGCCGACCGCTGCGGCCACGCTCGACCAGGCGCTCCGACCGACTGCGCCAAGCCCCCGCCCGGCCGCCGATTCGAGCTCGATCGGCTTCGCCGTGCTCGGAGCCGGCCCGGCCGGCCTGACCGCCGCCTGGACGCTCGCCTGCCGCGGGCAGCAGGGCACGGTCTTCGAGGCCGAGGGAACCGTCGGCGGAATCGCGAAGACCGTGGAGTTCGAGGGCTATCGCTTCGACCTCGGCGGCCACCGCTTCTTCACGAAGCTGAAGCAGATCGAGCGGCTCTGGGAGGACATGCTCGGCGACGACTTCCTTACCCGGCCGCGGCTCTCGCGCATCTACTACAACGGCCAGTTCCTCGCCTACCCGCTGAGGGCGAACGACGTCCTCCGCCGGCTCGGCGTCGTCGAGTCGGGTCTCTGCGCGCTCTCCTACCTCTGGAGCATGCGCCACCGGCGGCGCGAGGCCGAGACGTTCGAGGAGTGGGTCACGATCCGGTTCGGACGGCGTCTCTACGACGCCTTCTTCCGAACGTACACCGAGAAGGTGTGGGGCATTCCCGGCTCGGAGATCCGCGCGCAGTGGGCCGCCCAGCGGATCAAGAACTTCTCGCTCGGCAAGGCCGTGCTTTCGTTGCTCGGGCTCAACCGCGACCACGTGACGACGCTCATCGAGGAGTTCCGCTATCCGCGCCTCGGACCCGGTCAGATGTGGGAGGAGTTCCAGGAGAGGCTGGAGGCTCGTGGCTTGCCCGTCCAGCTCGAGCGCCGCTGCTCTTCGATCCGGCACGACGGAACCAGAGTCACGAGCGTCGTCGTCGGCTCGAACGGCAACGTGGAGGAGCATGCCGTGGACGGCGTCCTCTCGAGCATCGCGCTGCAGGATCTCGTCCTGAGCCTCGATCCGCCCGCGCCGCCCGAGATCCAGGCGGCGGCTCGGCGGCTCAGATATCGCGACCTCTGCCTGGTCGCCCTGATGACGAAGGAGGAACAGCCGTTCGAGGACAACTGGATCTACGTCCACGACCCCGGGACGCGCGCGGGCAGGATCCAGAACTACGGCGCCTGGAGCGAGGCGATGGTGAAACCCGGGACCACGTGTCTCGGCGTCGAGTACTTCTGCTTCGAGGGCGACGAGATCTGGAGCATGCCGGGCGACGAGGCGGTCGAGCTGGCCAAGGCCGAGCTGGCCGGAATCGGCCTGATCGACCCCGACCAGGTGTTCGACGGCGTCAAGGTCCTCGTCCCCAAGGCCTATCCGATGTACGACGACAACTACGAGGCGGCCGTCGAAGAGATCCGCGGCTATCTGGCGCGGTTCGAGAATCTCGAGACCTTCGGGCGGAACGGGCTTCATCGCTACAACAACCAGGATCATTCGATGTGGACGGCGATCCTGGCCACGCTCAACCTCGTCGACGGCACGACGCACGACGTCTGGTCGGTCAACGTCGAGGAGGAGTACCTGGAGGAGGGGCAGGCGGTCGATGCCGCGCTGAACTTCGATCTCCTCGCCGGCTCCGAGCCCAGGCTTGAAGACTCCGGCCGGGCCGGGGACTCGGAGCTGCTCAATCACCCGTAGGTAAGCGAACCGAGTTGGCTTCGGACCGCGAGCCCGGCGATCGCGACGTTCTCGTTGCGACGGTCGTCATCCCCACCCGAGATCGAAAGGCAGCTCTCGGAGCCGTCCTTGCCGCGATCTCGGCGCAGACGATCGCGTCGGCGCTCGAGGTCGTCGTCGTCGACGACGGCTCGCAGGACGAGGAGCAGGTCAACGAGATAGTGCGGTCGCAGCCGCGCGCGCGGCGGATCCGGATCGACGCTTCCGGCCCTTCGGTGGCCAGAAACGTCGGTGCGGAGCATGCGCGCGCCGAGCTGCTGCTCTTCACCGACGACGACTGCCTGCCGGCGTCGGACTGGGCCGAGCGGCTCACGAACGAGCTCCGGGAGGGTGCGGATGTCGTCGCTGGCGCCACGGTCAACGGTGCACCGGAGAATCGGGTCGCCGAAGCCTCTCAGGTGATCGCCAACTCGCTGGTCGTTCGCCGGGGCTCCGATTCGCGACTCGTCTCCTTCGCGCCGTCCAACAATCTGGGTTGTCGCGCCGACGTGCTCCGCTCGGTTCCGTTCGAGACCAGCTTCGATCGCGCCGGGGGCGAGGATCGAGACTGGTGCGCGCGACTTGTCCGCGCGGGCTTCGGGATCCAGTACGAGCCGCAGGCCCTCGTCCGCCACGTTCAGAACCTCGGGCTCGCGTCGTTCTGGCGGCAGCAGGTGCGGTACGGCCGCGGGGCGTATCGATTTCGACTTCTGGGCGGGCAAGGCGCACCGCTGGAACGCCCGAGCTTCTACCTGCAGCTACTCAGCACCGGCGCTCGGCGTGGAGCCAGGGTCGGACTGCTCGTCGCGGTCGCGCAGGTGGCGACGGCGGTCGGATTCGGGCTCGAGGCGGGCGCACGAGCGCGCCGCCGCGACTGAATCAGCGCCGCTGTACGCCCAGCTTGCGAATCGTGAACGCCCCGTCGCGCTGCGCGACGTACCGCACGGAGACCACGACGGTTCGCGTGTGCAGGGCGCAGTCGAAGTCCGCGTAGCGCCCGCGGACCGCCTGGCCTCGGCCCTTGCAGACGGCGATCGTGTTGTCGCGCAGGAGCTTCGTTTTCGGATCGATCAGACCGGCCCCCCACCGCGCGAGCTGCTTCGAAGAGAGGAGGAGATTGCTCTCCGCCTGCTGCTTGGAATGCCGCTGCACCGTCGGAGTGGCGGCCTGGGCGAGTCCGGCCAACGCCAGGGCTGCGACGAGGAATGCGATTGTGTTCCGGGCCATGCGCTGCTCATCGGCACGACCCCCGATCCCTCCGAATCCCTCGTTCGTGCGATCGCTGGAGGTAGAGCCGGGCGCCGAGCGGCACCGACGCGACGGCGACGAGCTGGTGGAGGAGATGGAGCAGGATCCCGGCGGCCATGTCGTTCGGCCCGCGTCTCTGCAGCAGGAGCGCGTAGAAGCGCCTGTTCAGCGAGACGAAGACGATGGCCGTGCCGAGCGCCGCGCGCGGCCGGCGCGTGGCGACCGCGACCAGGACTCCGAGCGCAGCTGCCGCGCTGACGCGCTCGCGCAGACCGAGATTTAGCGCGCTCGAGCTCGAGCGGCGCTCGAGGAGCAGCGCCACCCAGGGAGCACCGCGCTGGAAGAGGTCGGTGCGGAGCATCCGCAGCAGGGGCCATTGCTTGAGATGGGTCGCCTGGAGGGAGGGGTCGAGCTCGATCCAGGCGCCGTTCGCGGCAAGCCGCATCCCGAGCTCGATGTCCTCGATCGAGGGCTCCGGAAACCGCAGCTCGTCGAATCCACCCGCTGCCAGGAACGCCCTGCGGCGAATCGCGCCCAACCCCGCCCAGAACGTGGCCGCGCGGCCGCCGTTCTGCTGGTGCACATGGTGGTGCAGCAGGTTGCGGAAGGCCGAGACTGTGCTCCCGTGCTGCGCGTCGTCGTAGGAGCCGAACAACGCGACCAGCTCGGGCTCGCGCTCGAACGCCTCCCGGATCCGCGTGAACACGTCCGCGTGAACCTCCACGTCGGAATCGACGAACACGAGCACGTCGCCTTTCGCCTCGCGGGCACCCGCGTTTCGGGCGCCGGCCGGGCCGGCGGCAGGCGGCTCGCCGATCACGATCGTCTCTTCGGGCCCATCGCTCGCGGCTCGGATGGCGGCGAGGCAGATCGGCAACGTGGCGGGGTCGTCCGTGGCCGGAACGATCGCGCTGAGCGTCGGCTTCGCGCGAGGTACCTGCTTGCTTGGGCCTGGCTCGCCGATCGGGCAACTGTACGCTCCTCCCTTGTGCGCGGCCCTCGAATCGACCCGGCGCTTGCGCTCAAGTGAGCTGCTCCATCTGCCGAAGACTCCTCCATGAGGAGTAGGTCGACGCCCCCGCTGACGTATCGCCTCGCGCGCTGGCGCCATGACTGGCTCGTGACCCTCGTGGGCTGGCTGGCCGCAATCGCGGTTCTGGTCGTCGCCGGATTCGTCGTCGGCAGCGTCTAGGCGGCCGCGATTGAACATCGCGGTCCAGTCGTCTAGAGTCGCTCCCACGGCCGCTCGAACGTCTGCGGAGGCGGTTGGAAGGAGCGCATATGTCGGCAATGCTGCACGGCTCTCCGGAGCGTTCACGGCGTCGTCTACTCCGGCGGCTGCGGCCGCTCCGACGGTGGGCCTTCGGGATCTCGATCTGCGTCGCCTGCGGCTGGCTGATCGGATCGATGGGTTAGGGGCGTCGACGCCGTGAGGAGCTCGCCGTGATCGCTCTAAAGGAGCTCCGTTGCGGGGAGTGCGGGCGACTCTCGGCGCCGGAGGACTATCGGGGCTGGCGGGCTTTTCACCGCGTGGACGAGCGCGCCGACCCTCGCCTGCACATCTGCTGTCCGGCGTGCACGAGAGACTGGTCGCGGCCCCCGAGTCGCGACGAGGGCGGTCTGTATTGGCCGTGGGATCTGCCCTTCTAGCCAGAGGCTGGATCCCGACTCCGCTGAAGCGGCGTCAGCGCTCGGCCGAGGTATTGGTTACCGAGCGGTTGGCTACCAAGCTGTTGGCTACGAGGTGCCGTTGGCTACGATGGGTGCTCTTACGACCCGGAGCTCGGAGGTTCGAGCTCCGGAGGTCAGAAGGAAAGGAGGGTCGAAGGAGACATGTTCGAGCGATTCACGGAACGGGCTCGACAGGTCGTCGTCCTCGCGCAGGACGAGGCCCGCGCCCTCAAGCACAACTACATCGGCACTGAGCACATCCTGCTCGGCCTCCTCCGCGAAGAGGAGGGGCTCGCGGCGCGCGTGCTCGAGTCGCTCGACATCACGGTGGAAGAGGTGCGCGCGCAGGTCGCGCGGATCGTCGGCCAGGGCGACGAGGTCACGACGGGCCAGATCCCGTTCACCCCGCGCGCCAAGAAGGTGCTCGAGCTGGCGCTCCGCGAGGCGCTCTCCCTCGGCCACAACTACATCGGCACCGAGCACATCCTGCTCGGGCTCGTCCGCGAGAACGAGGGTGTCGCCGCCCGGATCCTGCTCGACTTCGACGCCGATGCCGAGAAGATTCGCAACGAGATCATCCGCATGCTCTCCGGCCCGGGCCGGCGTCAGCAGGGCGCAGGCGGCGGTGGCGGGAGCGAGAAGTCCAAGAGCTCGAAGCTCCTCGACCAGTTCGGCCGCAACCTGACGAAGGCCGCCACGGAGGGCAAGCTCGACCCCGTCGTCGGGCGCCAGACCGAGATCGAGCGCGTGATGCAGATCCTCTCGCGCCGCCAGAAGAACAATCCCGTCCTGATCGGCGAGCCGGGGGTCGGCAAGACGGCCGTCGTCGAAGGGCTCGCCTCCCGGATCGCCTCGAATCAGGTGCCCGAGATCCTCAAGGGGAAGCAGATCTACACGCTGGATCTCGCCGCCCTCGTCGCCGGCTCCAAGTACCGGGGCGAGTTCGAGGAGCGCCTGAAGAAGGTGATGAAGGAGATCATGCAGCGGGGCGACATCATCCTCTTCATCGACGAGCTCCATAACCTCGTCGGCGCCGGCGCGGCCGAAGGTGCGATCGACGCGGCGTCGATCTTGAAGCCGGCGCTCGCCCGCGGTGAGCTTCAGACGATCGGCGCGACGACGCTCGACGAGTACCGCAAGTACCTGGAGCGCGACGCGGCGCTCGAGCGACGGTTCCAGCAGGTGCGGGTCGACGAGCCGACGATCGACGACACGGTTCAGATCCTGCGTGGCCTGCGCGACCGCTACGAGGCGCACCACCGCTGCCAGATCTCGGACGAGGCGCTGCGTGCTTCGGCGGTCCTGGCCGACCGCTACATCCAGGACCGGCATCTGCCGGACAAGGCGATCGACCTGATCGACGAGGCGGGTTCCCGGCTCCGGATCAAGACGATGACCGCGCCCCCGCGCTACCGCGAGCTCGAGGACGAGATCGAGCGCGTGCGCACCGACAAGGAGAGCGCGATCGAGGCGCAGGAGTTCGAGAAGGCGGCGGCGCTCCGCGACAAGGAGCGCAAGCTGACCCAGAAGAAGAAGGAGCTCGAGGAGAACTGGCGCACCGAGGAGTCGGACGAGCAGCCGGTCGTCGGCGAGGACGAGATCGCCGACATCGTCTCGATGTGGACGGGCATTCCCGTCTTCAAGCTGACCGAGGCGGAGTCGCAGAAGCTGATCCGGATGGAGGACGAGCTGCACAAGCGCGTGATCGGGCAGCACCAGGCCGTGATCGCGGTCTCGAAGTCGATTCGTCGGGCTCGCGCGGGGATCAAGGATCCCAAGCGGCCGACCGGCTCGTTCATCTTCCTCGGGCCCTCGGGCGTCGGCAAGACCGAGCTGGCGCGCACGCTCGCGGAGTTCCTCTTCGGTGACGAGGACGCGATGATCCAGGTCGACATGTCGGAGTACATGGAGAAGCACTCCGTGTCGCGACTGGTGGGTTCGCCTCCCGGCTATGTCGGCTACGACGAGGGCGGCCAGCTCACCGAGGCCGTGCGGCGGAAGCCGTACTCGGTGCTTCTGCTCGACGAGATCGAGAAGGCCCATCCGGACGTCTTCAACATCCTGCTCCAGATCCTGGAGGAGGGGAAGCTGACCGATTCCCAGGGCCGAAAGGTCGACTTCCGGAACACGATCGTGATCATGACCTCGAACATCGGGGCCGCTCAGATCTCGAAGAACCAGACGCTCGGCTTCTCGGTCGGCGACGAGGTCGGGCTCTCGTACGACGAGATGAAGAGCCGCGTCATGGGTGACTTGAAGAAGGTCTTCCGGCCGGAGCTCTTGAACCGGATCGACGAGACGATCGTCTTCCACAAGCTCGACAAGGCGGAGATCCTCCACATCGTCGACCTGATGCTGCTCCGGCTCCGCGAGCAGATGGCGACGCACGAGGTCTCGATCGAGCTTACGGATGACGCGAAGGAGCTGCTCGTCGAGCAGGGCTTCGACCCGGCGATGGGGGCGAGGCCGTTGCGCCGCGCGATCCAGCGTTTCATCGAGGATCCGTTGGCCGACTACGTGCTCGGACGCGAGCTGACGCCAGGCGCGACGATCATGGTCGACCGTCGCGAGAATCCGGTCGAGGACGAGTCCCTGGTCGACATCAGGCTCGTCGAGGGGGAGGTCAAGCGCGAGAAGGTGACGGTGCCGCCGGACGAGCCTGCCGAAGCAGAGGCCGTTCCCGACGAGTAGCCGCGAGCGCGCTCGTAGCTAGACGCCAAGATCGCCGGAAGGCGGTCTTGGTCGTTTGGGAGCGGTGCGTTCGCCCTCGCGAACCTGCGACCGTCTCTGCCACGGTGTCTGCGTCCGTCGCTGAGACGGGTGGCCGAAACGGATTTGGTCTTGCAACGGTTTTCGATGCCGACGACACCTCCTTGCGGCCATCGCCTACACACCTCCGGAACCCGGTTCGAGCGGGTCTCGCCGGTCGGGGACGACGACGGCTCGAACCGCGCAGAATCGACACAGACTTGGCACACACTCGTGATGCTCTCGTCCGCCCTCACGGCTAGCCTCGGAGGGTGGCGAAGACAGCAGTCCAGTTTGCGTGCACCGAGTGCGGCTACTCGGCTGGCCGCTGGTTCGGCAAGTGTCCGGGCTGCGACGCGTTCGGATCTTTGATCGAGGAGACGACCCTGGCGGCCGCGCCACGCGCGTCCGCCAAGCCGCTGCTGAAGCTCGTCGATGTCTCAGCGGTCGAGGCAGAAAGGATCTCGACGGGAGTCGTCGAGCTCGATCGTGTCCTGGGCGGCGGCCTCGTTCCCGCCAGCCTCGTCCTCGTCGGTGGCGAGCCGGGCGTCGGCAAGTCGACGCTTCTTCTAATGGCGCTCGGCGCCGTCGCGGCAGGAGGACGGCGGGCCCTCCTCGTGACGGGCGAGGAATCGACGGCGCAGGTGAAGCTGCGAGCTGCTCGGCTCGGGGGCTGCGACGGGATCGAGATCATGGCAGAGACGGAGCTCGACACGGTCTGCGCAACGCTCGAGCGCGAGCGACCGGACGTCTGTGTGATCGATTCCGTGCAGACGCTCTACGCCGCCGAGCTCGGCTCCGGCCCAGGCTCGGTCGGACAGGTCCGGGAGGCTGCCGGCCGCCTTCTCCGGGTTTCGAAGGAGTGCGGTGTCGCCACGATCCTCGTCGGCCATGTCACGAAGGACGGCGCGGTTGCAGGCCCTCGGGTGCTCGAACACCTCGTCGACTGCGTGCTCCAGTTCGAGGGCGACCGCTACCACGCACACCGGATCCTGCGCGCGCACAAGAATCGCTTCGGCTCGACGAACGAGATCGGCGTGTTCGAGATGACCGGCCAGGGACTGGTAGGCGTCCCTGAGCCGTCCGAGCTCTTCGGCCGCACCGAAGCCGGCGAGGTCGGTGCTGCCGTGGTCTGCGCGCTCGAAGGCACGCGCCCGCTTCTGCTCGAGATCCAGTCGCTCGTGGCGCCGACCGATCTCGCAATGCCCCGCAGGACCGGCACAGGTGTCGACCCCAAACGGCTGGCGATGATCGTCGCGGTCTGCTCCCGCCACGCCGGGCTCGCGCTCGGGTCAGCGGATGTCTTCGTCAACGTCGCGGGTGGGATGCGGATCGACGAGCCGGGCGCCGATCTCGCGATCGCGCTGGCAATCGCGTCTGCGGCGCGTGGCCTTCCGCTCCGCGAAGGCTGGGTCTCGTTCGGCGAGATCGGACTGACCGGACGCCTCCGCGCAGCCGCGCAGTCCGAGCGGCGACTCGAGGAGTGCGCGAAGCTCGGGGTGATTGCGGCCGTCGCTCCGACGGCGACCCGCAGCCGCAGCCGGATCCCAGTCCACGAGGTTGAGACTCTGCGCGAGGCATTGGGCGTGGCGCTCGAGCGCGCGCCGGAGGAAAATCCCCGCAAATAACGGAAATCTTCGAAAAAAAGACGCGTTTTCCAGGGATTTCTGCTAGAGTGGTCTCCGCACGCCGGCGGAGATCCTGACCGCCGGCTTCTTCACTCTTAGACGACTTCCACGAAGGGGAGGCTGGCTTGTTCGACGTCGGCGACAAGGTGGTGTATCCGCACCACGGGGCAGGCACGGTCATCAAGAAGGAGAAGCGCGAGGTCCTCGGACAGACGCGCGAATACCTGACGATCCAGATCCTGCACAACGACATGACCGTGAACGTTCCCACCGAGAGCGCCGAGAAGGTGGGGCTGCGGGGAGTGATCGAGGAGGATCTCGTCACCACCGTGGTCAAGGCGCTCACGGCAGGCGAGTCGGAGATGCCGAAGAACTGGAACCGGCGCTTCAAGCACAACCGCGACAAGATGAAGACGGGCGACATCTTTGAGCTGGCCGAGGTCGTCAAGAACCTGTCGCTACGCGACCACGAGAAGGGGCTGTCGACCGGCGAGAAGCAGATGTTCGTGAAGGCGAAGAAGATCCTCGCCTCCGAGCTGATGTACGCGAAGGGCGTCGACGAAGACGAAGCTGCCGAGTGGCTCGACGAGGTACTCGCGGGCGTGGGCGAGAAGCCGGCGCCGAAGAAGAAGTCGAAGGCGAAGACCGCAGCCGCCACCGCGGCGTAGCGGCGCCTCGGAGCACATTGAGCGTCTGGGCGCTCCTCGTCGCGGCGGGAGCGGGAGAGCGCCTCGGCGACGAGCGCCCCAAGGCATTCGTCCGGCTCGGCGAGCTCCCACTTCTCGCCGAGCCGCTCCGGCGCCTGGAGGAATCGGGCTGGATCGACGCGATCGTGATCGCGGTGCCTGAGGAGTGGGAGGAGCCGGCGATTCTCCTCGCCGAGGAGTTGAGCGCGACCAAGGTCGTCGCCGCCGTGACCGGCGGTGCCACTCGGGCCGAGTCTGTGCGAGTGGCGTTGGTCGAAGTTCCGGATGACGCGCTCGTCGTGCTCGTGCACGATGCGGCGCGACCGTTGATCAGCGACGAGCTGATCGAGCGGGTGCTGGCGCCGCTCTCCGAGGGATGGGACGGTGTCGTCCCAGGACTCGCCGTCGTCGACACGCTCAAGCGGGTTCGCGACGACGCGATCGTCGAGACGGTCGACCGGACCGGCCTCTACGGGGCTCAGACACCGCAGGCATTTCTCGCCTCGGTCTTGCGTGGTGCTTACGCCGCCGAGCCGGGTGCGGCAACAGACTGCGCCGCGTTGGTGGAGGCGATCGGCGGACGGGTGACGATCGTCGAGGGCGACCCACGGCTCGTGAAGGTGACGACGAAGGCCGACCTCGACCTCGTCGCCTCGTGGCTGTAAGGGCCGTCTTCTTCGACGTGGGTGAGACGCTCGTCGACGAGAGCGGCTACTGGGGCCGCGTCGCGCGCCTGGTGGGCATCCCCCGCCAGGTCGTCCTCGCCGCTCTCGGTGTCACGATTGCCCGTGGCGAAAGCCATCGACGAGTCTTCGAGCTGCTCGGCGTCGAACGACCGGCTGCCGTCGACGATGTCGTCTATGCCCGCAGCGAGCTCTATCCGGACAGCCGGCCGTGCCTGGCGCGGCTCAAGCGTGACGGTTATCTCGTCGGCATTGCCGGTAACCAGACCGCAGCGCTCGAGCGCTGGGCTCGAAACGAGGATCTTCCGGTCGACGTGATCGGCTCTTCGGCCGGCTGGGGCGTGGCCAAGCCGGATCCGGCGTTCTACGACCGGGTCGTGGCCGAGGCAGGTTGCGCGGCTGCCGAGGTGGCCTATGTCGGCGATCGGATCGACAACGACGTGCTGCCGGCACGCGCAGCCGGTCTCGTCGCGATCCACGTGCGACGCGGGCCGTGGGGATATCTCCAGCCCGGAGCCGAGCGGGCGCACATCCGGCTTGACTCCCTGGCGGAGCTTCCGGAGGCTGTGGCCGGTGTCTGAGCTCAGGATCGGTGTCGGCGTCGACGCGCACGCGTTCGCGGACGACGTCCCGCTCGTGCTCGCCGGCGTCGCGTTCGACCACCCGCGCGGGCTCGCTGGGCACTCCGACGGGGACGTGATCGCCCACGCGCTCACCGACGCGCTGCTCGGCGCGGCGGGCCTCGCTGATATCGGCGCGCTCTTTCCGTCCTCCGACGAGCGCTGGCGCGGCGCCGACTCGATCAAGCTGCTTCGACGTGCCTACAGCGAGGTGCGCTCGGCCGGCTACGCCCTCGTCAATGCGGACTGCGTCCTCGTCGGACAGGAGCCGACCATCGCTCCTCGCCGCGACGAGATGAGGCGACGGCTGGCCGATGCGCTTGAGGTCGAGCAGGGACTCGTCAACGTTCGCGCGACGACGACCGACCGGCTCGGGTTCACCGGTCGTGGTGAAGGGCTCGCGGCCGAGGCGGTCGCGCTGCTGGAGCGGATGTGAATCTCGTTCGGTACGCCGACCGGCCCGATCTCCTGGAGCTTCGGTACGAGACGCTTTCGCGGCGGACGTTTCCGGAGTACATGCATCACAACGAGCCCGGCCGCCTCTACTGGGGTCGATTGTACGACCAGTTTCCCGACTTCCAGGTAGCGCTGCTCGACGGCGACGAGCTGGTCGCAGAGGCGCACGCGGTGCCCATCCCCTGGGACGGATCGCTCGAGGATCTCCCGGCAGGGTGGGACGAGGGCTTCGTCCGCGGAATGACGTCGGAACGTGAGCCGACCTGCCTCCAGGCGCTCGCGATCAGCGTGGCGCCGGCGCGTCAGGGGCAGCGACTCTCGTCGAAGATGATCCAAGCGTTCCGGGACACGGCGCGTGCTGCCTGCTCTGGGCTCGGTGATCGCCCCGGTGCGACCCACGCTGAAGGAGCGCTACCCGCTGATCCCGATCGAGGACTACATCGCCTGGCGCCGCGAGGACGGTAGCCATTTCGATCGCTGGATCCGGCTGCACGAGCGAGTCGGCGGCACGATCATCGCGCCCGCTCCCCGGTCGATGGTCATGCGCGCGCCGGTTGCCGACTGGGAGGAGTGGACGGGGATGCGGTTCCCGGCGGACGGCGACTACGTCTTTCCCGAAGCGCTGGCGACACTCGAGGTCCGGAACGGAATCGGAACCCATGTCGAGCCGAACGTCTGGCTCGAGCATCGCACCTGATCCGACGGCTCGCGCTTCGTGGACGAGAGCGGCCATCAGGCGAGCGGCTGCAACATCGTCGAGCCCGTGGCGCCTCAGGCTCTTCCAGGTGGGCAGTTCGAGCGCGAGGGTCGCGAACGCGACCGCGCGCCCCGCGCGCCCCGCGTCGTCCGAGTGGTCGGACGAGCTCCGCTGCCGACGCGCGAAGTTGTCGGCCGACCGGCTCGAAGACAGCCGCCAGCGACGGTAGTGCGCGGCGTCGATCCGGGCGGGCACATCGGCCGGCACACCGACAGCGCGGAGGAGATCCTCTACATCGTCGACGGCGAGGGCGAAGCCGTTGTCGGGGACGAGCGCGTGCCGGTGAGCAGGGGAGCGCTCGCGCTCGTGCCGGAGCTCGTTCCGCACGACGTCTACGCGACCGGCGATACGCCCCTGCGCGTGCTCGGCTTCTTCGCCGCGGCATTGGTCGAGAGCGTCTTCGACGAGACGATGGAGCCGATGGGCAGGCGCGTGCTCGGCACGCCGCCGGTCGAGGCGATCGCCTAGCCCGGCGGCCGCGGCGCGTCGATCGAGATCAGGCGGCGGGAAGCGTGAAGTCGACGCGCACCGCCGCCTGGCCGCTCGACGAGGCCGCTCGCGATTGCTCAGTCAGGAAGGCGGACGACGCCCTCGTCCTCCTCGACCAGCCCGTCGCGGGCGAGCGCGGCCACAACCTCCGAGTCGAGCGCGGCGGATCGCCGAGGCGCGGCCGCGACGAGCCGCAATGTGTCGGCCCGGCGCTGGCGAAACGAGCCTTCGAAGCGGGACTGCTTTCGGAGCGGCTCGTAGCGTCGGCCGCGCGAGGGGCACTCCGGCGCCAGCGGACAGACGTCGCAACGCGGAATCCGGGCGAGGCAGATCGTGGCGCCGAGATCGAAGAGAGCCTGCAGCGATCGCGCGCCGAACTCGTGCCCGGTCCGCTCCTTGATTCGAGCGACGTTGGTGTCGACGGGAAGCACGTCGTCGCCGAACGCCTGATTTCGGATCGCCGCGGCCGTGTACGGGCCGACTCCCGGCAAGTCGGTCAGGTCGTCGGGCCACCCGTCGGCCGTGATCGCCTGCGCGGCACGATGGAGCGCGACCGCCCGCCGGTTGTAGCCGAGCCCCTGCCACGCCTGGATCACGTCGCCGGGCTTTGCCTCGGCGAGGGCGGCAGGCGTCGGCCAGCGCGCCAGCCAGGCGCTCCAGCGCGGGATCACGCGCTCCACCTGCGTCTGTTGGAGCATCACCTCGGAGATGAGAATCGCGTACGGATCGCGCGTCTCTCTCCAAGGCAGCGAGCG
>CAVXIQ010000008.1:0-554274 GCA_963761905.1 uncultured Gaiellaceae bacterium
AAACTGTCGGTCCGAGGCATGCGGGGATTATCGGCCGTCGCGGACGGTCCATACCCGGCGGGCCGAGCTTGCGGAGAATCATGGAGGCGAGGCGTCTACTCCAGGTGCACGGGCGAGCCGGGGCCGAGCGGTATCCCGACGAGGTACCACGCGACGAAGAAGAGCGTCCAGATGACCGTGAGCACCAGGACGTACGGGAGCATCATCGCGACGACGGTGCCGATGCCGGCGTCCTTGCGATACCGCTGCGCGAAGATGATGATCAGCGGGAAGTAGGCATCAGCGGCGTGACAACGTTGAACGGCGAGTCGCCGACCCAGCGTGCAACCACCCTGGGTACGCCGATCGTCGAGGACTCGCGATCGCTGAGGCGAAGCGGCGGCGTCCCGCGACCGCTGACTCGCACGGCAGAGGCGGTCTTGGTCGGCGCGTTCGCCGATGGCGCGGGCGGATGCCGCGCCGCGGTCGATGTACGAGGCGGGCCGAGGGTCGGGGATCTTCCGGGGCGTGCGCGGCGGCGGCGCCTCGTTTCGTGGTGTGATGTCGTCTGTGAGAGTCCCTCAGGTGCCGACGGGTCTCGAGCGGGCGGCCGCTTGGTCGTGGCGCCTGGGGGTTGGTGCGCCGTCGTGCGGTCGGGGCTGTTCTTGCGCTGCTCTGGTACCTGAAGGTGATCGTGCTGCCGGCGATCGTCGCGCTCACGATCGCGCCGGCGCTCACGCCGCTCGCTCGCCTCCTCCGCCGCAGGATTGGACGGCCGGCGGCGGCGAGTGTCGCTGATCGTCGGGATCCTTGTCGTGGCCGGCCTGATCGCGCTCGTGACGAGCTCGGTCGTGTCCGAGTACGACGAGCTTCGGGATTCGGTCACGCGTGGGAGTGGACGAGGTCACGGCATGGCTGGAGGGCGAGCCGTTCAATCTCTCGCTGGACGGCGTGCAGGATCTCGACTCGTCGCTCGGGGATCAGCCTGGGACAAGACCTCGTCCTACCTCCTCTCGGGCCTCTCGGCTGGGGTTGCGCTCATTACGGGCATCGTTCTTGCGGTCGGCGCTCTTGTACTTCATCCTTCGTGACGGCGCCGGCTTCTGGGGGCTGGATCCTGCGGCGGTTCTCACCCGACCTCCGTCCCACGATCGATCGAGCGGGCCGCCGCTCTTGGCGGGTACTCGGTGGTTATGTGCGCGGGACGGCCCTGATCGCGTTCATCGACGCGGCGCTAATCGGCATCGGCCTCTGGATTCTCGGCGTCCCGCTCGTGTTCGCTCTCACGGTGCTCATCTTCCTCGGCGGATTCGTACCCTTCGTTGGCGCAACGATCAAACGGGGCTGATCGCCGTGCTCGTCGCCTTCGCGGACGATGGCTGGGTAACAGCCGATTATTTTGCGTCGGGATCGTCCTTGGCGTCCAGTTCCTCGAGGGGAACTTCTTGCAGCCGATCATTCAGAGCCGCACGGTCGACCTGCATCCGGCCGTGATCCTGCTCGCAGTGGCCGCCGGAGGAACACTATTCGGCATCATCGGCGCCTTCCTCGCGGTGCCAGTCACCGCCGTCGTCTTCGCGGCGCTCGCGTCGCTCGACGCCGAGCGGCGCGGCCTGCCGATGCCTGAAGAGCCATAGGGACAAGCGGCGCGTCCATGTCGAGGTGACACGTGGCTCGTTGGGTCGACGTGTAGCGGCGGTGTTACCACCGACAGGCGTTCGAACCGTCGCGAGTGGGAGGGCTCGGAGGCGCTCGACCGAGAGCGCCGCCACGAGGAAGGGGATCGCTAGCCCCGCCGAGTAGGCTGCGAGCAGCGCCAAGGATTTCTCGTTTTACAGGGATCTTTCTACGGGAGCGACGGGACTCGAACCCGCGACGCTCGCGGCGTGACAGTTCGAGCGCTCGCAACTCGTGCTTCAGTGCTCGGTTGGTCCTCGTTAGTCGCCTTGCTGCGCGTCTTTTGCGGCGTCGGGCTTGCCGGGGGTCTTCGTCTGGTTGTCGTCGCTGCGTTCGCAGAATCGGTTCCATGTCGATCGGCTGTAGGGCAGCGTGTGCGCCCGTGTGGTCGCCGGTCAGGCAGTCGGGGCCGGACTGCCAAGGAGGCGCGGCGAAGCGCGATGGTGTCGGAATCGCCACGCGCGCGGTACGAATCTGGCTGAAGGTGCTTCCGGTAGCGGGCTACGCTGCTTCTCGTGCCAACCGAGAAACGACGGCCCGGGTGGGTGGCTACCTGATCGACAACCCGAGCCTGTTCGGGGCCGGATGATCCGGCGGCTGGTCGCGCTCGCCGCGCTCGCGGGCGTCCTGGTCGGCGGCGTTCTGAGCCTGCTCGGGGACACCGGCGCGGCGGACGCCGTCTGGGCGGCGTCGACGGCACTGATGCTCGTGCCGCTGACCTGGTCGGTCGCGCGCACGCTCTGGCGGCGCGACGTCGGCGTCGACGCGATCGCGCTGGTCGCGATGGCGTCGGCGCTGGCGACAGGCGAGTATCTGGCCGGCGCGGTTGTCGCCGTTATGCTCGCCGGCGGCAACGCGCTCGAGGAGTACGCGGCCGGGCGGGCGCGGCGCGAGCTGACGAAGCTGCTCGAGCGGGCGCCGCGGATCGCGCACCGCCGCCGCGAGGGCGCGGTCGAGGAGGTGCCCGTCGACGAGCTTCTTCCCGGGGACATCGTCGTCGTGCGGGCCGGCGAGGTGATTCCTGTCGACGGCGTCGCCGTCGGCGAGGCGCTTGTCGACGAGGCTGCGCTGACGGGCGAGCCGCTGCCAGTCTCCTACGCCGCCGGGGGCGAGCTGCGAAGCGGGTCGGCGAACGCCGGCGAGGCGTTCGAGCTGCGCGCGACGCGGCTCGCCGCGGAGAGCACCTACGCGGCGATCGTGCGCCTCGTCCGGGGGGCCGAGACGCAGCGCGCGCCGTTCGTCCGCATGGCCGACCGTTACGCCGCTTTCTTCCTCCCGCTCGCGCTTGCGATCGCCGGGATCGCCTGGGCGGCGTCGGGGGACGCGGTCCGTTTCGTTGCCGTGATGGTCGTCGCCACGCCGTGTCCGCTGATCCTGGCCGCGCCGATCGCGCTGATCGCGGGGGTCTCGCGCGCCGCGCGGCGCGGAGTGATCGTCAAGGGCAGCGGCGTGATCGAGCAGCTCGGGAAGGCGCGAACGGTGCTGTTCGACAAGACGGGCACGCTGACGCTCGGGCAGCCCGCGCTCGAGCGCGTCGTCGCCTTCGACGGAATCGGCCCCGACGAGCTGCTGCGACTCGCCGCCTCGGTCGACCAGCTGTCCGCGCACGTGCTCGCGGAAGCGCTCGTCCACGCGGCGCAGGAACGCGGCTTCGAGCTCACCTCGCCGGCGGACGTCAAGGAGGGACGCGGGCAGGGAATCGAAGGGCGAGTCGAGGGCCGGAGCGTCGCCGTCGGCAGCTCGGTCTGGCTGCGCGAGCGCGGGTACTCCGGCGCCGAGGAGGCTGCACGCGCGCTCGACGCGAGCAACGATCTGGGGAAGGCAAAGATCCTCGTCGGCGTGGACGGCAGCTCGCCGGCGCGGTCGTGATGGAGACTCCCTGCGCGAGGACGCCCGCGAACTCGTGGAGCGCCTGCGGTCGCTCGGGGTGAGACACATCGCCCTCGTCACCGGCGATCGCGTGTCCGTCGCGGAGGAGGTCGGTCGGCAGATCGGTGCCGATCGCGTCTACGCAGAGCAGTCTCCCGAGGGAAAGCTGGAGGTCGTTCGCTCGATCCGCGAGCAGCCGGAACTGACGCCGGTGGTCATGGTCGGCGACGGCGTCAACGACGCCCCCGCGCTCGCCCTCGCCGACATCGGGATCGCGATGGGCACCGCCGGCGCGACGGTCGCCTCGGAGACGGCCGACGCAGTGATCATGGCCGATCGCATCGACAGGGTCGTGGAGGCGATCCAGATCGGACGGCGATCGCTGGCGATCGCGCGCCAGAGCATCATCGCCGGAATCGGCCTCTCGCTGGTGGCGATGGCGTTCGCGGCCGCGGGGCTGATCACCCCGGTCGTCGGGGCACTGATCCAGGAGGCGATCGACGTGGCCGTCATCGCGAACGCGCTTCGCGCCCTGCGTACCTGAAGGCTGCGGACTTCCCGCAACGCGAAGGTGCGGTTCTCCGGATGCCGCGGCTCGACGTCCCTGAAATCGTCTGGGAACAGCCGTTTTAACGCTGGGTTTGGTTTGATGGAAGGAGCACCATGGCTACGGTCGAGAGAGTCTTGACCTATGCGGCTCCGGGACGAGAAGGCAGTCCCGTCGAGCTGAAGTCGCGCTACGAGAACTTCATCGGCGGACACTGGATCGCACCGGTGAACGGCGAGTACTCGGTGAATCTGACGCCGGCGACCGGCGAGCCGTTCACCGAAGTTCCACGCTCCACGCAGGAAGACGTCGACCTCGCGCTGGACGCTGCGCACGCCGCAAAGGGCGCCTGGGCGGAGACCTCCGCGACCGAGCGCTCACGCGCCCTGAACAGGATCGCGGACGCAATCGAGGAGAACATCGAGATGCTGGCGATCGCGGAGAGCTGGGAGAACGGTAAGCCGGTGCGGGAGACGCTCGCGGCTGACCTCCCGCTCGCGGTCGACCATTTCCGCTACTTCGCCTCGGTGATCCGCGGCGAGGAGGGATCGATCTCCGAGATCGACAAGACGACGATGGCCTACCACTTCAGGGAGCCGCTCGGCGTCGTCGGCCAAATCATCCCGTTCAACTTCCCGCTGCTGATGGCGGCCTGGAAGCTGGCTCCGGCCCTGGCGGCGGGCAACACCGTCGTTCTCAAGCCGGCGAGCCCGACTCCGTGGTCGATCCTCAAGCTGATGGAAGTGCTCGAGGACGTCCTGCCTCCGGGCGTGATCAACGTCGTCAATGGCTCTGGTGCTGAGATCGGCAAGGCGCTGGCGACGAGCAAGCGGATCTCCAAGATCGCCTTCACGGGCGAGACCGCGACCGGGCGGCTGATCATGCAGTACGCCGCCGAGAACATCATCCCCTCGACGACCGAGCTGGGCGGCAAGTCGCCCAACATCTTCTTCGCCGACGTGATGGCGGAGGACGATGCGTTTCTCGACAAGGCGATCGAAGGGCTCGTCCTCTACGCGTTCAACAAGGGCGAGGTCTGCACCGCGCCGTCGCGGGCACTGATCCAGGAGTCGATCTACGAGGAGTTCATGGAGCGGGCACTGGAGCGGATCGCCGCGATCCGTCAGGGCCACCCCCTCGACCCCGACACGCAGATCGGCCCGCAGGTCTCGAAGGCGCAGCTCGAGAAGATCGAGAGCTACGTCGAGATCGGCAAGCAGGAGGGCGCTGAGCTGCTGATCGGTGGCGAGCGCAGCCACCTCGGTGGCGAGCTCGAGGACGGTTACTACTTCCAGCCGACCGTCTTCAAGGGCACCAACGACATGAGGATCTTCCAGGAGGAGATCTTCGGCCCGGTGCTCGCGGTGACCACGTTCCGCGACGAGGCCGACGCGCTCGAGATCGCGAACGACACGATGTACGGTCTCGGCGCCGGCGTCTGGACGCGCGACATGAGCAAGGCGTTCCGGATGGGCCGCGGCATCAAGGCCGGTCGAGTGTGGACCAACTGCTACCACCTCTACCCGGCCGGCGCGTCCTTCGGGGGCTACAAGGCCTCCGGGGTCGGGCGTGAGAACCACAAGATGATGCTCGACCACTACACGCAGACGAAGTGCATGCTCGTCTCCTACGACCCGAATCCGCTCGGGCTCTTCTGAGCTGAGCACGGAGCACTGCTGTTCTCCATCGGGGGGCTGCCGCGACGGCAGCCCCCCGATGTGCTTCCTGGCGGAGCCCTGATCGCGCGCGCCTTCGCTCGGCCTCTTCGCGGCAATGCCGCAGGCTCGACGGGGCAATCTCTGATGGCGCAGTGCGACGCCTGTCGTACGCTCGTGATCGATGGTTGCGAATCTCCTTGCCAAGCTGAAGTCACACCGCCTGGCAGGTCATCCGTCGGCCCAGTTCAGCACCACGCTGCGGGTTCATCTCGACAACCGGCCCGGATCGTTCGCCTCGGTTGCCGCCACGATCGGCGACGCGGGCGGACTCCTCGACGCGATCGACCTCGTCAGGGTCGAGGACGACAAGAAGGTCCGCGACATCACGGTACTGGCGACAGACGCGGACCACGTGGAGGAGATCGTCGAGGCCGTCGCCTCCCTCGAGGGCGTCGAGGTCGAGCACGTCTCCGACAGGACGTTCCTGATGCACCTCGGCGGCAAGCTCGAGGTCGTCCCGAGGACGCCGTTGAAGACGCGCGACGACCTCTCGATGGCGTACACCCCCGGCGTGGCGCGCGTCTCGCAGGCGATCGCCGCCGACCCCTCGAAGGCCTGGACGCTCACGATCAAGCAGAACACCGTCGCGGTCGTCAGCGACGGGACGGCGGTGCTCGGGCTCGGCGACATCGGCCCCGCGGCCGCGATGCCCGTCATGGAAGGCAAGGCCGTGCTCTTCAAAGAGTTCGGCGGCGTCGATGCATTTCCGATCTGCCTGGACACAACGGATCCTGACGAGATCGTGCGCGTCGTGACCGCGATCGCGCCCGGTTTCGGCGGGATCAACCTCGAGGACATCTCGTCTCCCCGCTGCTTCGAGATCGAACGGCGGCTCCAGGAGACGCTCGACATTCCGGTCTTCCACGACGACCAGCACGGAACCGCGATCGTCGTCCTCGCAGGGCTATTGAACGCGCTCCGGGTGGTCGGCAAGCAGATCGAGGACGCGCGCGTCGTCATTACTGGCGTCGGCGCGGCCGGCATCGCGGTGACGAAGATCCTGCTGGCCGGGGGCGTCACGGACATCGTCGGCTGCGACAGCCGAGGCGTCGTCGAGCGCGGACGCACAGACCTGAGCGACGTCAAGCGTGAGTTCGCCGACCTGACGAACCCGCGTGGAGTCACCGGTTCTGCCGAGGACGCGCTCGCAGGCGCCGATGTGTTCATTGGCCTCTCGCAGCCGGGAGCGGTCAGCGCCGACGCCGTCCGCACGATGGCGACGGGAGCGATCGTGTTCGCAATGGCCAACCCGACGCCCGAGGTGCTTCCCGAGGAGTTCGAGGACGGCGAGGTCGCGATCTTCGCAACCGGTCGATCCGACTATCCGAACCAGATCAACAACGTGCTCGCGTTCCCAGGCGTCTTCCGTGGCGCCCTCGACGTTCGCGCCACGACCGTCAACCACGAGATGCAGCTTGCCGCGGCTGAGGCGATCGCCTCGATCATCGACGAGAAGCACCTCTCCCCGGACTACATCGTCCCGGGCGTCTTCAACCGTGACGTCGCGCCCGCAGTCGCGCGTGCGGTCGCCGAGGCAGCGCGGCTGACCGGGGTCGCGCGTCTCCGCTCTGGACGCTGAGCCCGCTCAATGACGCAGCAGCACTGGTGACCTCTGTTACGGCGTCGTCAACCGCAGCGGGGCGGTGTCGCTGGAGATCAGCACGTTCGCGCAGTACTTCGGGCGCTATTTCCTGTGCGTGAAGCCGCCGCGAGGCACCACTACGTGCAGGAACTTCCCCATCCGCAAGAGCGGCCCGTATTACGTCTCCCGGGTTCGGTGGCACCTGAACTTCCCAGGGCGCGGGCCGGGCTCGTACGAGGTCACTTGGAGGCTGAAGGCCAACCCGCTCGGGCCTCGGCTGAAGTTCCGGCTGCCACTCTCATGAGGAACGGGGCGGTCATGTTGCTGCGGTTCGCGGCGGGCGCGGTGGCGGCCTCGACCCTTCTTGCGCCCGGGTCGGCGCTGGCGGGGGCGACCCACGTCTTCGCTGTCCGCGGCGACGTTAAGATCGGCTCCTTTGCTGTCCGGGCCGACGGTTCGCTGGGCGGCGCCGTCGGCGCCTTCGGCGTCCCCACCTCCCGGCGTCACACCTATGGGCCGGGGACGTGTACCGCTGTGTGGGCCCGCCACGGGCTGACGATCGACCTCTACAACCTCGGCGGCGCAGACGCGTGCAGCCGAGAAGGCGGCCTCTTCTCGCGGGCGTTCCTGCGTGGGCCGCATTGGATGACGACCAAGCGGCTGAGGGTGGGCGACAGCGTGACGAAGCTCCGGACGCTCTACCCGACCGCCCGACTCCGATCGGGAGAGCGGTACTACTGGCCCGCCGGCTACTGGCTCGTGGCACGCACCTCCGTGACCGGCGAGGGCGGCACCTACCCAGGCTTGCTTGCGGAAGTGTCAGGCGGCCGGGTCACAGGATTCCAGGTGCGGTTTCCCGCTGGCGGCGACTGAGCGACGACCAACTCCGGCTGAAGTCGGGCGACCCCCGGCTTCGCATGAGGGCGGTCGCTCCGATGTGACAGGCTGGCGGTCATTGCGTGGTTGCGGATAGATATTGACGGCATCTGACCGCCTTACTGCGCATCAGGAGGTCGGCGGTTCGAGCCCGCCCAGCTCCATCAAGAGAAAGTCCTGCTAACGCGGGGCTTTCTGCCTCTCGAGGACATTTTCACCGCCGGGGAATGGGACAGCAACCTGCTCGCTAGTGCCCGCTTGTGCCCAATCAGCGCCCCGAAGGAGGGCATCCATGCGGGCGCCGGTGTCGCGATTGCGTTCCATCTTGCGGGCGTAAACCTCGAGCGCGAGGCTCGAGCTCGTGTGCCCCATCGCCGCCGGGAGGGACGACTCCTGGCCTCCGTTTGAGCGTCGCGGACGAAGCACGGGAGATGCGGCGCGGCGAGGCTTGTCCGCATGCCTGAGCAGAGGCCGGCGGCACGCCGGTTGCAGATCGACGACCCTGACGGAGCTCGCCGTCCCGGAGCAGCCGGCGCCCTCGACCGATTGGAGCACCCATGATCGACACACAGCATTGGCAGAGCCGGCTCGCGGACCTGGCCGCCCGGCACAAGGTTCCGGGAGCCACGTTGGGCATCCTGCCGGCTCCAGCCGGAACGCGGAGGACGAAGTCGTCGAGGCGGCGTACGGCGTCCTGAACAAGGTGACCGGAGTCGAGACGACGCGGACTCCGTGTTCCAGATCGGCTCGATGACGAAGGTGTGGACGGCCACGGTCGTGCTGCAGCTCGTGGACGAGGGGCTGGTCGAGCTCGACGCCCCGATCGTCGACGTGCTGCCCGACCTTCGGCTCTCCGATCCCGAGGTGACGAAGCAGGTGACGATGCGGCATCTGCTCTCGCACACGAGCGGCATCGACGGCGACGTCTTCACCGACACCGGGCGCGGCGACGACTGCCTCGAGAAGTACGTCGCGCGGCTCGAGCGAGGCAGCGCAGAACCACCCGCTCGGCGCCACCTGGTCGTACTGCAACTCCGGCCTCTCGCTGGCGGGCCGGGTGATCGAGCAGGTCACCGGCGGCACGTGGGACGACGCGATCCGCGACCGGCTCGTCACACCGCTCGGCCTGGAGCACACAGGCACGCTGCCCGAGGAGGCGCTGCTGCACCGCGCCGCCGTCGGGCACATCGGCGAGCCGGGCGAGGAGCTGCTGCGGGCTCCGGCGGCCTGGGGGCTGCCGCGGTCGGCCGGGCCGGCCGGCCTGATCAACTCGACCGTCGGCGACGTGCTCGCGTTCGCCCGGCTGCACCTGACGGGCGGACTCGCGCCGGACGGCACGCGGCTGCTGAGCGAGCAGAGCGCCGCCGCGATGACCGAACGGCAGGCCGACGTGCCGGACAAGTACATCCTCGGCGACTCGTGGGGCCTCGGCTGGATCCGCTTCGACTGGGACGGCCGGCGGCTCATCGGCCACGACGGGAACACGATCGGGCAGGCCGCGTTCCTCCGCCTCCTGCCCGACGCCGGGCTGGCCGTCACGCTGCTGGCGAACGGCGGCAACACGCGCGACCTGTACGAGGATCTCTACCGCGAGATCTTCTCCGAGCTCGCCGGCGTCACGATGCCGACGCCGCTCGAGCCCCCGGCGGAGGCGCGTCTGCCGACATGGCCCGCATCTCGGAGGTCTACGAGCGGGCGAGCGTGCGGATCGACGTCCTCGACGGCGACGACGGGCCGCTGCTGCGCACGACGGTCACCGGGCCGATGGCCGAGCTCGTTCCCGAGCCCGTACACGAGTATCCGCTCGTCGCGGTCGAGCCGGACCTGTTCGCGGTGCGGCCGCCGGAGACGAAGACCTGGGTGCCGGTGACCTTCTACTCGCTGCCGACGGGCGAGACGTACATGCACTTCGGTGCGCGGGCGACGCCGAAGACGGGCTAACCACGGCCCCTCGGGGTTCGTCTCTCGCGCGGAGGGATGTTGCCACTGAGACGCCTGCACTCACCAATGCACGCGATGCTGAATCCGCTCGGAGTCGTGAACCCGGCGCTGAGGTCCCGAGGCTCGACACGGAGGCTCTGCCCACCTCGCGGACGGCAGCGGTTTTCTTGCGGCTGGCCACACCGATTGGACACTAGAAGCAATCCGGCGCCCAATTCGCGAGGCTGGCACGGGTCTCGGATCAGCGCGCATAGCCGCATGGTTGAGCCGGAAACGTCTCGTTTCGATGCGCGGAGCTTTCCCGCTTCGCAATCAGGAGGTCGGCGGTTCGAGCCCGCCTAGCTCATCTTTGCGCTAAGACCCCTGAAGCTGCTTGGGGCGGTTCGGGGCTCGCCCATCAAGCGCGTGACAGAACCTCGCCGAGGCGTACATGCCTGCGTTTTGCCGCCCCGCTCGGCGGAAACAACTACGGCAGTCCAACGATCGGAGGAATCTGATGGACGAAAGACAGGATGAGCTTCGGCGATCCCCGGGACGGCCACCGCTGACATGTGGACGTTCCCTTCGGGCCAGATCAGCGGCGCGAACACGGATCTCAGCGGCTACTCCGTCGAGGCGACGGACGGCGGGATCGGCAAGATCGACGAGGCGACCTACGAGGCGGGCGGGAGCCACCTCGTCGTCGACACCGGCCCCTGGATCTTCGGCAAGAAGGTGATGCTCCCGGCGGGTGTCGTCGATCGGGTCGACCTCGACAGCGAGACCGTCTTCGTCAGTCGCACGAAGGACGAGATCAAGAACGCGCCCGAGTTCGACGAGGAGCGCTACCGCGACGACGACTATCGCGGCGAGCTCGGCGGCTACTACGACCGCGGCAGCTAGGCCCTAGAGTCGTCAGAGGATCGTCGCGAACGGCCCGGCTCAGCCGGGCCGTTCGCGTTCTGATCCCGAACCCAGGCGGCCAGCAGACCGCGGTAGTGCTCCGCGAAGTGATCGTGCTCGTGGGCGGGGAAGGTCGATCTGACGGTCTCGACGAGCAGCCGGTCGAACTCGGCGCCCGAGACGTAGGCGAGCAGTGCGTCGTCGAGCCCGGCGAGATGCTCGGCGCAGAACGCGTCGTACTCGGCGGTCTGGAAGTAGGCGTCGGCGAGCTCGCCGTAACCGGCGAGCTTCTCCTCGTAGGAGAGATCCTCCGCGTCACTCAGCTCGAAGTAGTCGCGCAGGCCCTGGTTGATCCGCATCTGCCGGCCGGTGACGGCGCAGAAGACGCTCCAGCGGACGAGCGCCCGGATCGCCCACGGGAAGTAGTAGTGGAGGCTCGTCAGCGCCACGTCCGGCGACGCGTTCGCGTAGTCGATCGGATACGCCTTGCCGTCCTTGACGATCGTCTCGCAGGAGTTGAACTCCCAGCGGAAGAACGCGTTCACGAGCCGGCTGATCGTCACGACCTCCTGCCCCAGCTCGGGCGAGAGGAAATCGTGGTCGACCTGGTAGCGATCGTGGAGCGGCCGGTCGGGGTCGAAGTGCATGACCATCGTCTCGGCGCCGATCGAGAGGCTGCGCGCGAAGACGTCGAAGTCCTCGACCGCGGCCTGGAGGTGCATCAGCCGCTCGCCCGACGCGTCGTAGACGGCATGGAGCTCGGCGTCGTCCCGGATCCTCGTCACGCCCACCCACTGGCCGCCGTCGAACGGCTTCATGTAGAGCGGATAGCCGACCTTCGCCGCGATCTCGGTCAGCTCGAAGGGGAGGTTGTAGCGCTCCGCGGTGGGCTCGAAGCGCTCGTTCTCGGGCGGGTTCTTGTGCGGGATCAGCCAGGTCTCCGGGACGCGGAGGCCGAGCCGCATCATCGCGCAGTAGGCCGAGTGCTTCTCCATCGCCTGGAAGGTGAACGGGTTGTTCAGGAGGTAGACGTCGTCCATCAGCGAGACCTTCTTCAGCCACTCGCGCGGCACCGTGTACCACCAGCCGAGCCGGTCGATCACGAGGCTGTAGCGCGGCTTCGAGCGGAGGTCGAACGGCTCGTTCGTGATCCGCTCCGCGACGAGCTCGTGCGTCTCGCCGCCGTAGGAGATCGGGCCGACGGTGCCGAGCAGGTGCTCGAAGGCCGTGGGCCAGTCCTCCTCGGTGCCGAGCAGGAGCCCGATCGTGTGCGTGCGCGTCATAGGAAGCGAGGGAGATGATGCGCGATCTGCGCGCGCCAGGCCGGCCAGTCGTGCGGGACGTCGTGCCCCCAGACGTCGAGCTCGTGCGGGATTCCCTTCTCGCCGAGCAGGTAGGCGAAGCGCCGCGTGCTCTCGAGCGCCCCGGTCGAGTCCTCCCAGGCGCCCTGGCCGCAGAGGAGCAAGCAGGTGAACGTGGCCGCGCAGCCAGTCGAGGTGGTCGCCGCCGAGCGCGGCGACGTAGTCGGCGGGATTGTTGAAGTAGACGGCGTCGCCGCGCTCGCCTCCAGCGACGACCGAGACGTCGTAGACGCCGCTCTGGCAGAGCGCGAGCGGGAACACGTGCGCATGCTTGAGCGCGAAGTTCGCCGCGTGGTAGGCGCCGAAGCTGACCCCGGTGACGGCGATCTCGGCGGCGTGCGAGTCGGCCTGGATCCACGGCACGACCTGGTTCAGGATCCAGTCCTCGTAGCAGCCGTGGAGCCGCGCGCGCTCCTCGAGCGGCAGGTCGCCCCGGTACCAGCTCCCGGAGTCGAAGCTGTCGACCGCGTAGATCTTGACCAGGCCGGCGTCGAGCGGACCTGCCAGCGCCTCGATCATCCCGTTGTCCTCGTACTGTCGCGAGTTGCCCTGCTGGGAGGGGAAGGCGAGCAGCGGCTTGCCGTAGTGACCGTAGGCGAGCACGCCGCCCTCGGCGCCGATCGCGGGCGACCAGAGCGAGATCTGCCGCCTGCTCACGTCAGGTCGCTCGTTCGATCAGCTGCTCGAGGTGCGGGTGGAAGCTGTCGCGCCACGCCACCCAGTTGTGCCCGTCGCGAAAGGGCTGGAAGCGCGCGTCGTAGCCTTGCCGCCGCAGCGCCTCGAACATCGCGGCGTTCGCCGGGAAGTTGTCCTCGATCGTGCCGCAGGCGATCGTGACCGGAATCGGCCGCTCTGCCTGTCCTGCGAGCACGCTGCCGGTGAAGCGGGCGATCCGGTCGAAGCGGGGGAAGCGGGATTCGTGGCGATCGCGCCGGCGGAAGAAGCTCCCCGACTGGAGGAAGAGCGCGTCGAAGCTCGCGGGATAGCGGCGATGCGCGTGCAGGAGCGAGAGGGCGCCGAGGCTCGCGCCGACGCCGATCCGGTGCCGTGCCGCGCCCGAATTCGGGCAGGAGCTCCTCGACGAGAGCGCGCGCGTACAGGGCGGAGGCCGAATAGGTCTCGTTCCGGTCGGTCGGCGCGAGCAGGACGGCGCGGAGCGGCGCCAGCTGGCCGAGCAGCGTCAGGAGGGAGGAGTGGTCGGCGTACTCCGGGCCGTCGTGGGCGACGAGGAGCGGGCTGCGCTCGTCCGCGTCCGGATGGCTCCAGCGCAGGGCCGGAAGGTCGGCGCGCAGGATGCGGCTCCGGAAAACAACGGTTTCGAGAGCGCCCAGCGGTTCGGCGTCGAGCCAGGCAGGTGGCCGGTAGCCGCGAAGCTCGAGCACCGACTTCTCGCCCCAGGGGCCGGACGCGCGGAGTGGATTCTCCGGGTCGACGATCCACTCCGAGCTGCCGCTCCTGTCGACGAGCTCGAGCTGGTACTCGAGCCGGTCGACATCCGGCACGGGGGCGATGAGCTCCCAGGTGCGGCCGCGACGCGTCATGCGGTACGGCAGACCAGGAACGTGGTGCGCGAGCTGGACGCGCGCGAGCCGCGGGCCCCGCTCGCGATAGACGAAGCGGATCGCGCCTTCGTGGTGAGGAGAAGGACTCGCGGCGGCGCTCATCGAGGGACGAGCATAAGGAAGCTCTCGGGCGCTCAGGGGCTCGCAAGGACCTGCGGAAGCGTTCCGATTGTGTGTCAAGAGTGTCGAAAGACCGGTTCTTTCGGACGGTGATCGCCCCTTTCGGACACTGGTGCGGGCGCGGCGGCGGGGCTATTCAGGCTGCTCTTGCAACCACCGAAGGAGGCTCGAATGCAACGACCAGGAAGTCGACGGCTCGGCAGGGTGCTCGTCGTCGCGACACTCGGACTGGCGCTTGCGACCGCCGTCGCGGCGGCGCCGCGCCAGGGCGAGGCCGAAGGTCAGATCGCGGCCTGCCGGCACAAGGTGTCGGGGCTCTTGCGGGTTCCGGCGGCCGGTGTGTCCTGCCGGCGCAACGAACAGGCGATCTCGTGGAGCGCGGGCGGCGAGCGCGGTCCTGCAGGGCCGAAGGGCGACAAGGGCGATCCCGGGCCCCAGGGCCCGATCGGCCCGATCGGAGAGAAGGGCGCCACCGGCGCGACGGGTGCGGCCGGCGCTGCCGGTCCCGTCGGCCCCGCCGGTCAGGCGGGCGCTCAGGGCGTTGCCGGCCCCGTTGGCCCGGCAGGTCCCGCAGGACCCGCGGGCCCAGCAGGCGCGAGCCTCACCTCGATCGGGCAGCTGAACGGGGTTGCCTGCACGCCTGCGGCCGGCGGATCCGGCACCGTCGCCGTGACGGTCGCGTCAGGCGGTGCGATCTCGCTCGCCTGCAACGCGGGCACCACGCCTCCGCCTCCCCCGCCGCCACCTCCGCCCGGTGGGTCGATCGTGATCAACGAGATCGACTACGACCAGGTCGGCGCCGACAGCAACGGCTTCGTCGAGCTCCGGAACAACGGCGCCTCGGCGGCCAGCCTGAGCGGGCTCGCTCTCGTGCTCGTCGACGGCACGGACGGGATCGAGTACGACCGCGAGGCGCTGACCGGGAGCATCGCGGCCGGCGGGTATCTGGTGGTCGCGATCGAGGCCCAGAACGGCGCTCCGGACGGGGTCGCGCTCGTCAACACCGCCACGGGCGCGCTCGTCGATGCGCTCTCGTACGAGGGTGCGATCACGGCCGCCCAGATCGGGACGGCGACGACGACGGTGAGCCTCGTCGAGGGCACGGTGCTCGCGGCAACGGTTGCCGACTCCAACACCGCCGCCGGCTCGCTGATCCGCAGCCCCGATGGCCGTGACACGAACAATGCCGCCACGGACTGGGTCTTCACGACAACCGTGACGCGCGGAGCCGCGAACGTCGCAACGAGCGGCTGAGCACGCAGAGCGGCTGAAACATAGGGTCGGGGGCGCCGGCGAGGGCGCCCCCGACCCATCAGAGGTTGCCCTTGAGTCGCATGTTCGCCCGAGCCTCGGCGCCGACCTTCGCCCAACGCTTGCGCTCGTCGGACTTGGCTCGCTTGTCCAGCCGGCGCTCGAGATGCGCGAGCTCGCGCTGGAGCTTCTGGTAGCTCGTCCAGCGCGCGTGGTCGAGCGTCCCCGACTTCGAGCGCGCCCTGGATCGCGCAGCCAGGCTCGGTGCGATGGGCGCAGTCGTTGAAGCGGCATCGGGTCGCCAGCTCCTCGATATCCGAGAACGTCTCGCCGAGGCCGTCGGCCGACTCCCAGAGCTGGAGCTCGCGCATCCCCGGTGTGTCGAGCACGAGCCCGCCTCCGGGCAGCGGCACGAGCTGGCGGTGCGTGGTCGTGTGCCGGCCCTCGCCGTCGGACTCCCGGATCTCCCGAACCGCCAGAAGCTCCTCGCCGAGGAGCGTGTTCACGAGCGTCGACTTCCCGACTCCCGACGAGCCGAGCAGGGCGATCGTCTTTCCGGGCTCAACGTAGGAGCTGACGACGTCGAGACCGTCTCCCGTCAGGCTGGAGATCGCGTGCACCGGCACGCCGAACGCGATCGCCTCGACCTCGAGCACCCGCAGCTCGACATCCTCGGCGAGGTCGGTCTTCGTCAGCACGATCACGGGCTTCGCACCGCTTTCCCACGCCAGCGTCAGATAGCGCTCCAGCCGGCGCAGGTTCAGGTCCTCGTTCAGCGAGCTGAGCAGGAAGACGGTGTCGACGTTCGCTGCGACGACCTGCTCCTCGGTCGCCGACCAGGCGACCTTGCGCGAGAACGACGTCCGCCGCGGCAGCACGGCCTGGATCGTCCCGGCCTGCTCGAGCGGACGGTGAGCGACGGCCACCCAGTCGCCGACCGCCGGGAGGTCGCCGAAGCCGTCGGCCTCGTAGGAGAGCCGGCCGGCCGGCTCGGCGCGAATCTCGCCCTCCTCGACGAGGACGACGTAGGCACCGCGATGCTGTTCCGACACCCGCCCGGGAACGAGGCCGGCGTCGGCGTGCAGCTCGAAGTCATGCGTGTGGCTGTCAGTCCAGCCGAGTTCTTCCAACGTGGTCAAGCGTGTCTCCTTGAGCGAAGGGTCGGGGCGGGCGCGCGAGCGTCGCTGCGCGCGGCGCGGCTCAGGGAGATGCCGGAGGTGTGACCGACGAGTCTTAGAGCCGCGGAGCTCTGAGGAAGGGGGCGAGCGCAGTCATGTGTTCGAACCTCCTTCGGTCGTCGGGACGTGTCGAAGTATGCCTGCGTTTGGTGAGGAAGTCGAGAGCGGGTTGGCTCGGATCGAGAAAGGGGTTAGAGTGCCGCCGCGCGGCCCAAAGAGCCGTGTCCGTCTCAAGGGGGAGTCGGTTCACATCAGGGGAGGAATCTCTTTGTCTCAGCTTCGATCGCGGCTGCTCGTGGTCGCTTCTACGCTCGTCGCGCTCGTGTGGGCCACTGCCGCGAGCGCCTCGCCGAACGGCGTCGTCATCTCGGAGTTCCGCTTCACCGGACCGTCCGGTGGCAGCGACGAGTTCGTCGAGCTGCTGAACACCTCGAGCGCGCCCGTCGCGATCGGCGGTTGGAGGCTCGAGGGTTGCGCGGCCGCCTCCGGGGCCGCGACGCTTCCGCGTCGCCGTTCCAGCGGGAATCACCCTCGCCGCCGGCGGCCACTACCTGTTCACGAACAGCACGCCGACGACCGGCTACAGCGGTTCTGTGCCAGGGGACGCGACCTATCACGACCGGCCTCTCGGACACCGGCGGCGTGCGGATCACCACAGCCGCGAACGCCGTCGATCGACGGCGTCGGCAGCTCGGAAGGCGCGGTCGACGTTTGCCGCGAGGGCGTCGGGCTCGTGCTCACCGGAACCGGAGATCGCTCGTTCGAGCGGCGCACGGGCGGGACGCAGGACACCGACGACAACGTCGCCGACTTCGTCGGGCCGAAGGCGCGGCGATCCGCAGAACTTCGGCGTCGTCACGCCGCCACCGCCCCGTGCAGCTCGAGATCGGCCAGATCCAGGGTGCGGCGCACGTCTCTCCGCTACTCCGGTCAGCGCGTGAGCACGCAGGGCGTCGTCACGGCCGAGCGGCTGAACGGCTTCTGGATCCAGGACGCCACTCCTGACGCAGACGTGAACACGTCCGAGGCCATCTTCGTCTTCGGCTCGCCGACGGCAGTTGCCCCCGGCGATGCGGTGAGCGTCATCGCGACCGTCAGCGAGTTCCGCCCGGGAAGCACGGGGCTCTCGATCACGCAGCTCGGCACTGCGACGGTGACGGCGGCAGGACCGGGCGCAGCGATCCCGCCGACGGTGCTCGGCGCCGGCGGTCGGGTGCCGCCGACGACGGTGATCGACAACGACACGACCGGAAGCGTCGAGACCGGCCCGACGACCTTCGACCCGGCGCAGGACGGAATCGACTTCTACGAGAGCCTCGAGGGGATGATCGTCCAGGTCAACAACGCGGCCGTCGTCGGGCCGACGAACAGCGCCTTCGGCGAGGTCTGGGTGCTGCCGGACGGCGGCGCCGGCTTCGGCCTGCTCACCTCGCGCGGCGGGATTCTCGTCCAGCCGACCGACTTCAACCCTGAGCGGATCCTGATCGACGACGAGATCCTCCGGGACCTGATCGTCCCGCGCCCATCTGCCGGCCAGACCCCGAGCGTGAACGTCGGCGCGCGCGCGACGGCGCCGATCGTCGGGCCGCTCGACTACAACTTCTCGAACTTCAGGGTGCAGGCTCTGACGACGCCGACGTTCGATCCGGGCACGCTGGCGCCGGAGGTCACTGCGGCTTCGCGTGACCAGGAGATCGCAATCGCGACCTTCAACGTCGAGAACCTCGATCCGAGCGACACCGCCGCGCTGCCGCGGCTCGCCGCGCAGATCGTGGACAACCTCCGCTCGCCGGATCTGATCGGCATCGAGGAGGTGCAGGACAACTCCGGCGCCACGAACGACGGCACGGTCGACGCCTCCCTGTCGTGGGCGGCGCTGATCGCCGCGATCCAGGCGGAGGGCGGCCCGCTCTACGAGTACCGCCAGATCGATCCGGTGAACAACGCGGATGGCGGCCAGGTGGGCGGGAACATCCGCGTCGGCTTCCTCTTCCGCACCGATCGAGGACTCAGCTTCATCGATCGTCCGGGCGGCGACTCGGTCACGCCCGTCTCGGTCGTCGATCACCCGTCCGGGGCGCAGCTCTCGATCAGCCCCGGCCGGATCGAGCCGGCCGATCCCGGCTTCGTTGCTACGCGGAAGTCGCTCGTGGGCGAGTTCCGGTTCCGCGGCAAGAAGCTCTTCGTGATCGTCAACCACTTCAGCTCCAAGGGTGGCGACGAGCCGCTCTTCGGCCGGTTCCAGCCCCCCGCGCGCTCGAGCGAGGTCGCACGGCACCAGCAGGCCCAGGTGGTGAACGACTTCGTCGACGAGCTGCTCGCGGTCGATCCGAACGCGAACGTCGTCGTGGTCGGGGACATCAACGACTTCGAGTTCTCGGAGACGGTCGAGATCCTCGAGGGCGACGAGCTGACGACGCTGATGAAGACGCTCCCGGCGAACGAGCGCTACTCGTACGTGTTCGAGGGGAACTCGCAGACGCTCGACCAGATCCTGGTCAGCAACTACCTGCTGGGCCGCTTCCCGCTCACGTACGACGTCGTGCACGTCAACGCCGAGTTCTCGGATCAGGCGTCCGACCACGATCCTTCGGTCGTCCGGATCGACCTGACGGGGCGGCCGTAGTGACCGACACCGAACCGACTTTCGAGCATCTACCCAAGAGGGAGACGATGAAGAAGACACTGTTGATCCTCGTGGCGTTCGCGCTTGCGATCGCCGCGGCCCCGAGCGCGCTGGCGAAGGGCCCGAAGCCTGAGAAGCCGGAAAAGCCGAAGAAGGAGAAGCTGACCACGGTCACGCTGCTCGCGTTCAACGACTTCCACGGCCATCTCGAGCCGAGCACGCCCGGCACGATCCAGGTCGGCTGCTGCAACACCTCCTCGACCGGGGTGAAGACGGCGATCACCGTTCCCGCCGGGGGCGCCGAGTACTTCGCCACGCACATGAAGGCGCTCGGCTCCGAGCAGGAGGACACCTACGTCGTCGGCGCGGGAGACATGATCGGCGGCACGCCGCTCCTCTCCGGGCTCTTCCACGACGAGCCGACGATCGAGTTCCTGAACTCGATCGGCACCGACACCGTCGGCGTCGGCAACCACGAGTTCGACGAGGGCAAGGCGGAGCTCCTGCGGATGCAGTACGGCAACCGGAGCTACGACGGCGGCGGCCCGGTCGGCGGCACGCCGTACGTCCCGGCGCGGCCCGACGGCTGTCATCCGGTCGACGGCTGCCAGGACGGCACGCCGTTCTACGGCTCCGTCTTCCAGTACCTCGCGGCGAACGTGATCGACGAGAGCACGAACAACCCGCTGCTCCCGCCGTACAAGATCGTGAACACGTCGAAGGGCGAGAAGATCGCCTTCATCGGCGAGACGTTCGAGAACACGCCGCTCGTCGTGACGCCGACCGGCGTCGCGGGGCTCGACTTCCTGGACGAGGCGGACACCGTCAACGCCCTGATCCCCCGCCTCAAGCAGCGGCAGGTCGAGACGATCGTCCTGCTTCTCCACCAGGGCGGCTTCCAGAACCCGCCTTTGCCGGCAGCGGGCGGCTTCACTGACGTCAACAAGTGCGAGAACTTCAGCGGCGCCGAGTTGATCGACGTCGTCGAGCGGCTGGACGACGAGGTGGACGTGGTCGTCAGCGCCCACACGCACGCGCCGTACATCTGCACGATCGACGACCGGCTCGTCACGAGTGCCGCCTCGTTCGGCCGGCTGATCACGTCGATCGAGCTGACGATCGACCGGCGCACGAACGACGTCGTCTCTGCGACCGCGAAGAACAACATCGTCACGCAGACGGTGGCGAAGGACGCGGCGACGACCGCCCTGCTCGCGCCGTACGTCGCGGTCTCGGCGCCGATCGCCAACCGCGTGATCGGGAGCATCACGGCCGATCTGCGCTCGGCTCGCGATACGCCGAGCGGACAGGTGGCCTCGGGCGAGCAGCCGATGGGCAACGTGATCGCAGATGCCCAGCTCGCCGCCACGGAGGCGTCCGATTTCGGCGGCTCAGTGGTTGCGTTCATGAACCCGGGCGGTGTTCGCGCCGGTCTCTTCTACGCGAACAGCACAGGTGGTGAGCAGCCGGGTCAGGTGACCTACAGCGAGATGTTCACGGTGCAGCCGTTCTCGAACACGCTCGTCGTCAAGACCTGCACCGGGGCGCAGATCGAGGCGCTGCTCGAGCAGCAGTTCGTCGTGCAGACGCCGAATCCGCGCATCCTGCTGCCGTCGGACAGCCTCCGCTACACGTGGACGGCAAGCGGTCCGGCCGGCGACAAGGTCGATCCGGCCTCGATCAAGATCGACGGCGTCACGGTTTCTCCGACCGCGAGCTATCGCGTGACGATGAACTCGTTCCTCGCGGACGGGGGCGACGGCTTCACGGTCTTCACCCAGTGCACGCAGCCGCTCGGCGGCGAGGTCGATCTCGATGCGGCGGTGCGGTACTTCATGGAGAACTCGCCGATTTCTCCGCCCGCGCTGAGACCGCATCACCCGCCTCCCCTAGGCGGTCGAACGGTGGGGGCGGCTCCGGCCGCCCCCACCGCTTTCTGTAGCGTCGAGGCATGCCCGGTCGCCTTCGCGACGGAGCCCTCGCCGCGCTTCCGCTCGCGCCCGGCCCGCTCCTGTTCGGCGCCTCGTTCGGCGTGCTTGCCGCCGATGCCGGGCTCAACTCGGTGGCCACGGTACTCATGTCCGCGACCACGTTTGCAGGCTCCGCCCAGTTCGCCGCCGCCTCGGTGCTCGAGACGGGCGGGGGCGCGATCGCGGCGATCGTCGTGGCCGTGCTCCTGAACGCGCGCTACGTGCCGCTCAGCGTCTCGGTCGCGTCGATCTTTCCGGGTTCACGGCGGCGCCGGCTCGTCGAGTCGCAGCTGATCGTCGACGAGTCGTGGGCGCTCGCCGGTCGCAACGGGAACTTCGAGTACGGCGTCCTCGTCGGCGCCGGACTGCTCTTCTACGTGCTCTGGGTCGGCGGCACGGCAGCAGGGACGATCGTCGGCGACCTCCTCGACCCGGAGGCGATCGGCCTCGACGCGGCCTTTCCGGCGCTCTTCCTCGCCCTGCTCGTTCCCTACGTCCGAGCGCGTCGCTCGCTCGTGGCGGCCGTACTCGCCGCCGCGATCACATTTGTCCTGATCCCGGTCGCGCCACCCGGCGTGCCCGTCGTTGCGGCGGCGCTTGCCTGCCTCGTCGGGCTGCGACGGTGAGCGACGCCTGGATCGTCGTCGCCGTCGTCGGGGCGGCGACCGTGCTCCTCAAGGCCGCAGGCCCGGTCTTCCTCGGCCGGCGCGAGCTACCGACACGCGTGGCGGGCGTCGTCGAGGTTCTGGCTCCGGCGATGCTCGCGGCGCTGGTCGTCACCCAACTCTTCGGGGGCGATCGGGAGCTCGTGTTCGACGGACCGCGGCTGCTCGGCGTCGCGGCCGCCGGGGTCGCGCTCGTGCTCCGCGCCCCGCTGATCGTCGTGATCGTCGTGGCAGGGGCGGCGGCCGGCCTCGCTCGCCTGCTGACCTGAGCTCGTGTGCAAGAACTCAACTCCGAGGCGCTCTAGGATCGCTCAGCATGCGGCCCGAGGCGATCGTCGAGCGGATCTGGCCCGGCCGCGAGGCGCGCGTCGAGGTGCTCGGCGGCGGGATCACGAACCACAACTTCAAGGTGACGCTCGACGACGGGACGTACGTGCTGCGGATCGCCGGTCGCGACACGAATCTGCTCGGGATCGACCGGCGCGCCGAGTACGAGGCATCGCTGGCGGCCGCCGCGGTCGGGGTGGGGCCGGAGGTGATCGAGCTCGTCGAGCCCGAGGGCTACCTCGTGACCCGGTTCATCGAAGGGACGCGCGTGCCGGCCGAGACGATGGGGTCTCCGGACGGGCTCGGGCGGTTCGCGCAGTCGCTTCGCGCCGTCCATGCGGGGCAACCCATCCCCTCCCGATTCGACGCGTTCCGCGTCGTCGAGGTCTATCGAGAGCGCGCGGTGGCGCACGGGATCCCTACCCCAGCGGCCTACGAGCACGCGAGCCAGATCGCAGACGAGATCGAACGCGCGCGAGGGCCCGTCGCCGAGCGTGCGTGTCACAACGATCTCCTGAACGCGAACCTCGTCGACGACGGCAGCCGGATCCGGATCGTCGACTGGGAGTACGCGGGGATGGGCGACGTCTTCTTCGACCTCGCCAACTTCGCAAGCAACCACGAGCTCGAGGACGCCGCGGTCGAGGAGCTGCTGCGCGCCTATTTCGGCGAGGTACGCGCCGAAGACGAGCGCAACCTGCGCCTGATGCGCTTCATGTCCGACTTCCGCGAGGCGATGTGGGGTGTGCTCCAGCAGGCCGTCTCCGAGCTCGAGTTCGACTTCGCGGGGTACGCGCAGCGCCACTTCGATCGGCTCGAGCGGAACCGTCGAGGATCCCGCTTTCCGCCGGGCGCTCGGGTAGATGAAGACGCGGGCTCGCGCGGTGGTGGTGGGTGGCGGGGTCGGCGGCTGCTCGATCCTCTACTGGCTCGACGCGGCTCGGCTGGGACGACGTCGTTCTCGTCGAGCGCGCGGATCTCACCTCGGGCTCGACGTTCCACTCCGCGGGGCTCGTCGGCCAGCTTCGCAGCTCGCTCTCGCTGACCTCGATGATGATGAGCTCCGTCGAGCTCTATCGCGAGCTGGCGACCGAGGTCGGGCTCGAGACCGGCTGGCGCGAGGTCGGCTCGCTGCGGCTCGCATCGTCGCCGGAGAGGATGGAGGAGATCGCTCGCCAGTCCGGCTGGGCGAAGACGTTCGGGCTGCCGCTCGAGCTGATCTCCGCGGCAGAGGCGCAGGAGCTCTTCCCGCCGATGTCGATCGAGGGCGTCCTCGGCGCCGCCTATCTCCCGACCGACGGCTACATCGACCCCTCGCAGCTCACCCTCGCGCTCGCCGAAGGCGCCCGACGGCGGGGTGGGGAAGTGCAGACCCATACCCGCCTCCAGTCGATCACCGTCCGGAACGGCCGGGTTGCGGGCGTCGTCACCGACAAGGGCGACGATCGAGACGGAGATCGTCGTCAATGCGGGCGGGATGTTCGCGCAGGAGCTCGGCGCGCTCGCCGGCGTGAACGTCCCGATCGTGCCGATGGCGCACGAGTACCTGATCACGCGGCCGAGCGGGCTCTCGCACGACCTGCCGACGATGCGCGATCCGTCGCTGCTCGTCTACTTCCGACCAGAGTCGGGCGGCCTGATCATGGGCGGCTACGAGCGCGACCCTCTGCCGTGGTCGCTCGACGGGATCCCGGCCGATTTCAACGGCAAGCTGCTGGCGGAGGACTGGCCGCGCTTCGAGCCGCTGCTCGAGAACGCGATCCGGAGGGTGCCGTCGCTCGAGGAGCTCGAGGTCGTGAAGCTGATCAACGGGCCGGAGGCGTTCACCCCGGACGGTGAGTTCATCCTCGGCCCGAGCGACGTTCGCGGCTTCTGGGTGGCTGCAGGCTTCTGCGCTCACGGGCTCGCCGGCGCCGGCGGGATGGGGAAGCTCGTCGCCGAGTGGATCGTCGAGGGAACGCCGAGCCTCGACGTGTGGCAGATGGACTCGCGCCGCTTCGGCGCCGCGTACAGGAGTCGCGAGTACACGGTGGCGCGGACGAAGGAGATCTATTCGACCTACTACGACGTCAAGTACCCCGCGCACGAACGATCCGCCGGGCGGCCGCTCCGCGTTTCTCCGGCGTACGGCCGGCTGCAGGAGCTCGGGGCCGCGTTCGGCGAGAAATCCGGCTGGGAGCGCGCGAACTGGTTCGACTCGAATGCGCCCGCCGGCGACGAGGGCCTTCGCCCGCGCGGCTGGGCTGGAAAACACTGGTCGCCGGCGATCGGCGCCGAGCACCGTGCCTGCCGCGAGGCGGCGGCACTCTTCGACGAGACCTCGTTCGCCAAGCTCGAGGTTTCCGGCGAGGGCGCCGCGGCGCTGCTCGACCGTCTCTGCGCGAACCGCGTCGTCCGAGAGGTCGGCGCGATCACGTACACCCAGATGCTGAACGCGCGCGGCGGAATCGAGTGCGATTTCACGGTCACCCGGCTCGGCGAGGATCGCTTCCGGATCGTCACGGGAACGGCCTTCGGTCGCCACGACCTCGCCTGGATCCGCCAGCACGCGCCCGACGACGGCAGCGTGCGACTCGACGACGTCACGTCGGCCTACGCCTGCTTCGGCCTGTGGGGGCCGGCCGCACGCGCGATCCTCGCGCCGCTCACCACGGGCAACGCGCTCGACTTCCCGTACCTGCGCGCCGCCGAGATCTCGGTCGGTCGGGTGCCGTGCCTCGCACTCCGGGTCACGTACGTCGGCGAGCTCGGCTGGGAGCTCTACTGTCCCGTCGAGCTCGGGCTGGCGCTCTGGGACACGATCTGGGACGCGGGTCGCGAGCACGGGCTCGTCGCCGGCGGCTACCGCGCGATCGACTCGTTGCGGCTGGAGAAGGGCTACCGCGTCTGGGGATCGGACATCACCCCCGTGGACACGCCCTACGAGGCGGGTCTCGGCTTTGCGGTCAAGCTCGACAGGGACTTCCTCGGCCGGGAGGCGCTCGAGGCGGCGAGAGAGCCGGCGCGCCGCCTCTGCTGCCTCACGCTCGCCGATTCTCGAGCCGTCGCGCTGGGCTCGGAGCCGGTCCGAGTCGAGGGCGCGCTGGTCGGCCGGGTGACGAGCGGCGGCTACGGCTACACCGTCGAGCGCTCGATCGCGTACGCCTACCTGCCCGCGAAGTGGAGCGACTCCCGGGACAGCGGTCGAGGTGGAGGTCTTCGGCGACTGGGTTGCCGCGGAGGTCGCCGTCGAGCCGCTCTACGACCCGAGCGGCGAGCGGTTGGCCCGCTAGGACGGCTGGCGAGGGCAGTGGCGAAGCACGCCCGGTCACTGCCGCGTCACCGACCGACTATCCCGCGGTCGCCTCGGTCTCAGAGCCGGGGCTGTGCCCGGCAATCGCTGATCGTGTACGCGTCTACGCCGGAGGCCGAAGCGCCGCGAACGGATCCGTGATCTCGAGCCCGGTCGAGCTGAAGCGATAGAGCTCGGCCGGCCGGCCGCCGACGCGGCCGGGATCGCGCCGCTCCCCGGTCTGCTCGAGCACCTCGCGCCGCAGCAGCACCCGCTTCAGGTTGGTCGCCGAGACCTCGTAGCCAAGTGCGGCGACATAGAGGTCTCGGAGCTCAGGAAGGGTGAACGTCGGCGGGGCGAGCGCGAAGCCGACGTTCGTGTAGGAGAGCTTTGCGCGCAGCCGCTCGCGTGCTGCGAGCACGAGCTCCCCGTGGTCGAAGGCGAGCTGGGGAAGCCCGTCGACGGGATGCCAGGCGGTGTCGGCCGGCAGCTCGGGGTCGATTCCCGCGGGCACGAGCCCGAGGTAGGCGGTGGCGAGCTCCCAGCGGCTCGGGTTCCGCGAGGGGTCGCTCCACGTGCCGAGCTGCTCGGCATGGGCGAGCTCGCGGACGTCGACCTTCATCGCGAGGTGGCGGCGGATCGACTCGTCGAGCGTCTCGCTTGCCGCGAGCGTTCCGCCCGGAAGCGCCCATGCCGTCGCGAATGGGTCACGGGCTCGTTGCCAGAGCAGGGTCTGCAGCGTCTGCGCGCGAACCTGGAGCACGACGGCGAGGACGACCTGGACGGGTGGTGTGCTAGACTCGCCGATAGGTTTCCGCCTCACAGTCTAAAACCTTAGCGAAAGGCCTTTCCCAATGCTGCGTCACTGCTCCCGGATCCTCCTGCTCGCGGTGGCGAGTCTCCTCGTGGCGGCCTGCGGTGGCGGCGGCGACGAAAACGGCGACGGCGTCGATCCTGCGCCGGCATTGAAGGTCGGCCTGAACGTCGACCAGGGCCAGCTCGACGACAACGGGTTCAACGAGCTCGCCTTCAAGGGGCTCGAGCGCGCGCAGGCGGAGCTCTCGGTCGAGGGGCGCGTGATCGAGTCGGCGTCCGCGGCGGACTACATCCCGAACATGTCTTCCCTCGCGCGGCAGGGCTACGACCTCGTGATCGGCGTCGGCTTCGCGCAAGGCGACGCGATCGGCAAGGTCGCGCAGCGCTTTCCCGAGACGAAGTTCGCGATCATCGACGTCAGTCAGGCCTTCGTGCCCGGGAAGCCTGCGAACGTGCAGGGGCTGCTCTTCCGCGAGGAGGAGGTCGGCTACCTCGTCGGCTATCTGGCCGCGCTGCAGGAGAAGCGGCGCGACGGGGCAGACGTCATCAGCGCCGTCGGGGGGACGAAGGAGCCGCCGGTCGACCGTTTCATCGCAGGGTATTTCGCTGGTGCGAAGGAGGCGGCTCCGGCGATCAAGACGGTCGTCGACTACTCACAGGACTGGGAAGACCAGGCCAAGTGCAAGGAGCTCGCGTTGAACCAGATCGCCGCCGGCTCCGGCGTCGTCTTCCAGGTCGCCGGCGGTTGCGGCCTCGGTGCGCTGAACGCGGCCGGCGAGCGGAAGCGGTGGGGAATCGGCGTCGACGCCGACCAGTCGTCGCTCGGCAAGCACATCCTCACGAGCGCGAAGAAGGGTGTCGACTCGGCCGTCTTCCTGACGATCAAGTCGATTCAGGACGGGGTCTGGCAGGGCGGCAGGAACGCGACGTTCGGCCTGAAGGAGCGAGGCGTCGGCCTCGGCAAGGTGAGCTCCGAGGTGCCGCAGTCCGACATCGACGCGGTCGTGGAGATCGCCAAGCGGATCGCGTCCGGCGAGATCACCGGGATCCCGACTGAGGTCGCCCGGAGCTAGTCGTCGACATCGCGGCCAGGTCTTGGGACGCGGTTCGGCTTGCGAGCCCTGCCACCGTCCGCCGCATCTGCTGACAATCGGCCCCTCTCAACACTGAGTTCGAACGAAGGGGAACGATGCGTCGTAACGCGATTGTCCTGAATGTGTTTCTCGCCGGTGCGCTCGCGATCGTCGCGGTCGGGCTCGCGGCGCAGTCGGGCGGTGGTGGCGGAGGCGGCGCGGATCTGAGCTCGCGCTATCCCGATCTTCGAACCGTCGTCCCGCAGCATCTGAACCTCGTCAACGAGCAGAAGCGCGACCTGCTCCGGTTTTCGAACGGGATTGCGAACGCCTCCGGCGGCCCGTGGGGGATGCGACCGGACCCGCCCCTCGAGGAGGCGACCGACTTCACGACCGCGATCCAGGAGATCCGTTCGAACGACGCCTTCTATCGCTGCGGCGAGCAGCCGAAGCAGGTGACCGCCTGCCACGAGGTCGTTCAGGAGTACCCGACGAGCCGCTTCGAGTTCCATCCCGCTCACAATCACTGGCACATGGGCGACGTTGCGCTGTTCGAGGTCCGCAAGGGCAGCCCGACCGGGCCTGATCGTCGGCGGCAACTCGCTGAAGACGACGTTCTGCCTGATCGACGTCTACCGGCTCGAGGGCAACGCACCAACCTCCGAGCGCCTCTTCTGGGACTGCTACAAGGGTCACCAGGGGATCTCGGCCGGCTGGGTCGACCAGTATCACCAGGCGACGTCCGGCCAGGAGGTCGACCTCACCACCGTTCCGAACGGGATGGACTACTTCCTGGTCTCGACCGTCAACGCCGAACGGGTCTTCCTGGAGCAGGACTACACGAACAACACGGCGTGGGTCCGGTTCACGCTCTCGCAGAGCTCGAATGGCAACCGCAAGGTCACCGTCACTGGCAACTCGCCCTGCGACACGCCGGGGCTGTGCGGCGCGAACGCCGCGAACAGGTAGTCGCGTACGATCGTGGAGCCCGGCCGTGCCGGGCTCCACCGCGGGGAGGAGCGAACGGGCGGTCACGAAAGCACCGGAGCTACGTCCGCGGCGAATGGCTCGAGCGGGTCGATCCCGCAGTCGCAGCAGGAGCCGTTCGAGTCGAGGAGGATCCAGCCACATGACGACCGTCGATCTCCAGCAGGCAGCGCGAGACCATCTCTGGCTGCACTTCACCCGCATGGGCGGCTACGAGCAGGCGGACGTGCCGATCATCGTCCGCGGGGACGGCTGCTACCTCGAGGACTCGAAGGGCAATCGCTACCTGGACGCGCTCGCGGGCCTCTTCTCCGTCAACCTCGGCTACGGCTTCGGCGAGGAGATCGGCCAGGCCGCCCTCGAGCAGATGCGCGAGTTGCCCTTCTACACGAACTGGTCGTACTCGCACCCGCGCGCGATCGAGCTCGCCGCCGAGCTCGCCTCCCTCGCGCCCGGCGATCTCAACCGCGTCTTCTTCGTCTCGGGCGGCTCCGAGGCCGTCGAGACGGCGTGGAAGCTCGCGCGGCAGTACTACCTCGCGCGCGGCGGCAAGCGGGTCCCGGTCGACGAGACGCGCCACGACGAGCGCGTCGGCACGCCGCCGCCCCGCAAGTACAAGGCGATCGCGCGGCAGGTCGCCTACCACGGGACGACGATGGGCGCGCTCTCGATCAACGGGATCCCGGCCCTGAAGGCGACCTTCGAGCCGCTCGTGCCCGAGGTGCGTCACGTCCGGAACACGAACCGGTATCACCGGCCGCCGGAGGAGACCGAGGAGGAGTTCACGGCCTTCCTGCTCGAGGACCTCGAGAACACGATCCTCGCGATGGGGCCCGAGACCGTCTGCCTCGTCCACATGGAGCCCGTCCAGAACGCGGGTGGCGCCTTCGTCGCGCCCGCCGGCTACTGGCGCGGCGTCCGCGAGCTCTGCGACCGCTACGACATCCTGCTCTCCGCCGACGAGGTGATCACCGGCTTCGGCCGCGTCGGCCACTGGTTCGCGTCCGAGCGCTACGACATCAGGCCCGATCTGATCTGCTGCGCGAAGGGTCTCTCGTCCTCCTACGCCGCGATCGGAGCGGTGCTCGCGACCGACAAGGTGATGGAGCCGTTCCTCGACGAGAAAGCGATGTTCTCGCACGGGATCACGTTCGGAGGCCATCCGGTCATGTCCGCGATCGCCCTCAAGAACATCGAGATCATGAAGCGCGAGGGGATCATGGAGCACGTGCTCGGGAACGAAGATTCGTTCCGGGCGACCCTCGAGACGCTGCTCGACCTGCCCATCGTCGGCGACGTGCGAGGAGTCGGCTACTTCCTCGCGCTCGAGCTCGTCAAGGACAAGGAGACGCGCCAGGGGTTCACCCAGCAGGAGGGCGAGGAGCTCCTGCGCGGCTTCCTCTCCGGCGAGCTCTTCCGCCGCGGCCTCATCTGTCGGGCCGACGACCGCGGGGATCCCGTGATCCAGATCTCGCCGCCGCTCGTCGCCGGCCAGGCCGAGTTCGACGAGCTGACCGGGATCCTCGGCGACGTGCTCGCGGAGGCTGGAAGGCGTGTCGGTCTGGGGAACGTGGAGTAACGGTCCGTCGCTCGAGTGGTCGGGCGACGGTGCGGGTAGCCGCACTGCGAACAGCGACGCGGGTCGGCAGGCTAGGGTCGAGTAACTCGAGGGGAGGGCGGAATTGGAGGACGGAACGAAACCGAGCGAGGACGGGCGCGCAGGCGCGGTCGTCGTCGCCGAAGACGTCACGCGCCGCTACGGCGAGGGCGACACGGCGGTCGACGCGCTCAGGGGCGTCTCGCTCGAGGTCGGCAACGGGAAGCTGACGGCCGTGATGGGGCCCTCGGGCTCCGGCAAGTCGACGCTGATGCACATCCTGGCGGGGCTCGACAAGCCGACCAGCGGCTCGGTTTCGGTCTCGGGGACCGAGATCACGACGCTGAAGGACTCGGACCTGACCAAGCTCCGACGTCGCCACATCGGCTTCGTCTTCCAGTTCTTCAACCTGCTCCCGATGCTGACCGCGGAGGAGAACATCCTGCTTCCGCTCTCGATCGCCGGCACCAAGGCGGATCCCGAGTGGTTCCGCGGCCTCGTCGACAAGGTCGGCCTCGCCGACCGGCTGAGCCACCGCCCGTCCGAGCTTTCGGGTGGCCAGCAGCAGCGGGTCGCGATCGCCCGGGCGCTCGTCTCGCGTCCGACCGTGCTCTTCGCCGACGAGCCGACCGGCAACCTCGACTCCGCCACCGGCTCGGAGATCCTGACGCTCATGCGTGACTCGGTCGACGCCTACGGACAGACGACGGTGATGGTCACGCACGAGGCGCGCGCGGCTGCGATCGCCGACCGGATCCTCTTCCTCGCCGACGGCGAGATCGTCCGCGACCTGCCCCGCTCGGAGCCGCACGAGGTGCTCTCGACGATGGAGGAGCTCGCCGCCCGGTGATCCGGTTCGCGCTCAAGAGCCTCGCCGGGAGGAAGCTGCGGACGGTTCTCACCGCGCTCGCGATCGTCCTTGGCGTCGCGATGATGAGCGGCGCCTACGTCCTGACCGACACGATCGACAAGGCGTTCGACGCGATCTTCGTCGACTCGTACGCCGGCACGGACGCCGTGGTGACCGGCAAGGATCCCGGCTTCGGCTTCGAGGGCGAGTCGGCCGCGCCGCCCCCCATCCCCGAGGAGACGCTCGCGCGAGTCCGCGCGATCGAGGGCGTCGAGGTCGCAACGGGCGGGATTCAGGACTTCCAGACGAAGCTGCTCCGTCCCGACGGCGAGGCGATCGACACGGGCGGAGCGCCGTCGTTCGCCTTCGGGATCGAGACCGAGCCCGAGTACGACCGCTTCAATCCGCTCAACCTCGTCGAGGGCCGTTGGCCCGCGGGCGGCAGCGAGGTGGCGATCGACGAAGGCGTCGCCGGCGACGAGGACCTCGACCTCGGCGATCGAATCGGAGTTGCGGCTCTCGGCCCTGCGCAGGAGTTCGAAATCGTCGGGATCGCAAAGTACGGCGAGCTGAGCTCGATCGGCGGCGCCACCTTCGCGATCTTCGACATCCCGACGGCGCAACGGCTGCTCGAGAAGGAAGGTCAGCTCGACGCAGTCCAGGCCGCCGCCGCGGAGGGGACCACTCCCGAGCAGCTCACGGAGCGGATCCAGGCGGAGCTCGGCAGCGAGGTGACCGTGCAAACGGGAGTCGAGCAGGCGAGCGAGCAGTCGAGCGAGATCGCCACCTTCACCACGATCATCCGCTACTTCCTGCTCTCGTTCGCCGGGATCGCGCTCTTCGTCGGCGCGTTCGTCATCTTCAACACGCTCTCGATCACGGTCGCCCAGCGCATGCGGGAGTTCGCCACGCTGCGCACGCTCGGCGCCTCACGACGGCAGGTTCTGCGCTCGGTGATCCTCGAGGCGCTCGTGATCGGCCTCGGCGCCTCGCTCGTGGGGCTCTTCAGCGGCCTCGGGCTCGCCGTGGGCCTGAACGCGCTGTTCAAGTCGCTGAATCTCGACCTCCCGCAGACCGAGACGGTCTTCGCCACGCGGACGATCGTCGTCTCGTTGGTCGTCGGCACGCTCGTGACCCTGATCGCCGGGCTCTTTCCCGCGATCCGGGCGACCCGGGTGCCTCCGATCGCCGCGGTTCGAGAGGGGGCGACGCTCCCGCGCGGGCGGTTTGCGCGGTTCACGCCCTACATCGCGAGCGTCGTGGTCGGACTGGCGGTGCTGGCGCTCGCGTACGGGACGCTCGCCGACAGCATCGGCACCGGTGACCGCTTCCTCCTACTGGGCGTCGGCGTCCTCGCCCTGTTCATGGGAGTCGCGATGCTCTCGTCGCGGCTCGTCCGACCGCTGGCGGTCGGAACCAGCCCGATCGGCGAGTGGCTGACCGTCCTCGTCCTGATTCTGCTGTGGCCGCTCTGGACGCTGCCGTACTGGCTGCTCCGGCGCGGTGCTTTCGGTCCCGGGGGCGCGCTCGGGCGGATCGGGGCGCTCGTGCTCGGGTCATTGCTCAACCCACTGCTCGCGCTCCTCGTGCTCGTGATGTGGGTTCGGAGCGCGGCGACGAGCTGGCAGCCCGAGTGGCCGATGGAGTTCCCGGGCGTGCTCCCGTCGAGGCGGATCAACCGGATCGGCCGCGAGAACGCGCGTCGAAACCCGGGACGCACCGCGGCGACGGCGGCGGCCCTGATGATCGGGATCGCGCTCGTGACGTTCATCTCCGTGCTCGCCAACGGCCTGCGCGTGTCGAACAGCGACGCGATCGAGCGTCAGATCCAGTCCGACCTGATCGTCACGTCTCAGGACGGCTATTCCGAGTTTCCGGCCGCCGTCGGCGACGCCGTCGCCGAGGTCGACGGGATCGAGACCGCGAGCAACGTCCGGCAGGACATCGCGGAGATCGACGGCGACGGCGCCAACCTCACTGGTCTCGACGACGAGGTCGCCGAGGTGTACGACTTCCGCTGGGAAGAGGGCTCGGACGACGTGCTCGCGCAGCTCGGCGCCAACGGCGCGCTGCTGCCCGGGAACGTCGCAGACGATCGGGGACTGGCAGTCGGTGACACCTTCACCGTGCGCTCCACGGCGGACGAGAGCAAGGACTTCGTCGTCCGGGGCATCTACGAAGGCAGTCCGTTCTATCCGTTGCTCGGCACGGCGAGCGTCTCGCAGGAGGCGTTCGACGAGCTCTACGAGCGCCCGCGCAACCGCTTCACGCTTCTCAATTACGCGAGCGCCGACCCGGCGACCAAGGCGAGCGTCGAAAGCGCGCTCGTCGACTTCCCGGACACGCGAGTCCAGACGCGCTCCGAATGGATCGACAAGGAGGATCAGGAGATCCAGCAGTTCCTGCTGCTCCTCTACGTCCTGCTCGCGCTGTCCGTCATCGTCAGCCTCTTCGGGATGGTCAACACGCTCGCGCTGTCCGTCTTCGAGCGGACGCGCGAGCTCGGAATGCTGCGCGCCGTCGGGATGACGCGGCGCCAGACGCGCCGGATGATCCGGCACGAGAGCGTGATCACGGCGCTGATCGGGGCGGCGCTCGGGTTGCCGCTCGGAATCTTCCTCGCCGCGCTCGTGACGAGCGCGCTCGGCCAGTACGACCTCCGCTTCGAGCTGCCGCTCGACCAGTTGATCATCCTCTCGGTCGTCGCCGTGATCGCCGGTCTCCTCGCGGCGATCACCCCGGCGCGGCGCGCGGCGCGCCTGAACCCGCTCGAAGCGTTGCAGTACGAGTGAGCATGCTCGGGAGCGGCGCGGGCATTGACTGCTCGGCATCCAGGTCTCCGGGTAGACGGGCTCGAGGTTCGCGCTGCGCGTCACCGTTTGCGACGTCGGGCCGCGGGACGGGCTCCAGAACGAGCCGGAGACGCTCGCGCCCGCGGTTCGCGCCGAGCTCGTGCGGCGGCTGTCGAAGGCGGGGCTGCCTCGGATCGAGGCGGTCAGCTTCGTCGACGAGACGCGAGTGCCGCAGATGGCCGGCGCCGAGGAGGTCGTCGCCGCGGTCGGCGAGGTCGCAGCCGAGCTCTCCGGGCTCGTCCTCAACGAGCGCGGCTCCGAGCGATTGGCGGCGACGACGCTCGATCGCGTCAACGTCACGCTCGCGGCGACCGAGAGCTTCAACCGGCGGAACGGGAACGCGTCGCTGGCGGAGGCCGTCGAGCGCGTCGAGCGGATCCTGGCCGCTTCGGCGCGGCCGACCACGGTCACGGTGAGCTGCTCGTTCGGGTGCCCCTTCGAGGGCGAGGTCGATCCCGGCGTGGTCGTCGCGCTCGCCGAAGGGCTCGTCGCCGCCGGCGCCGGCGAGGTCGTGCTCGCGGACACGATCGGCGTCGCGACGCCCTCCCGCGTGCGCGGGCTCGTGGAGCGGACGGCAGCGCTCGGCGTCGCGACCGGTGGTCACTTCCACGACACGCGGCACACCGGCGTCGCCTGCTCGTGGGCGGCGCTCGAGGCAGGCGCGACGGTGCTCGACGCGTCGGTCGGCGGCCTCGGCGGCTGCCCGTTCGCGCCGCGCGCGACGGGCAACGTCGCGACCGAGGACGTCGTCTACCTGCTCGAGCGCGAAGGCGTCGAGACCGGCATCGACCTGGATGTACTGATCGAGGTGGCGGAATGGCTCGCAGAGCTCCTCGGCCGCGAGCTTCCAGGCCGGGTCTACCGCGCGGGCGGCTTCCCTCCAAGCTGAGACGCTGTCACTTCGAGTCGTGCGTGCGGATCACGCCGACGGCTTCGAGTTGCTCGATCTCGGCCTCGTCGTAGCCGGCCTCGCGCAGGATCTCGGCGGTGTGCTCGCCGAGGAGCGGCGGGGCGCTGCGATGGAGGAGCCGTTCGCCGTCGGCGGAGAGCGGCGGGGCCACGATCGTCTGGCCGCCCAGCTCCTGGAGCATCCCGGTCGCAAGCGTCTGCTCGTGGCTCGCGACCTCGCCGACGTCGAGAACCGGCGAGGCGGGAACGCCCGCGGCTCGCAGCCTCTCGAGGAGGTCGTCGGTCGGACGCCCGGCGAGCAGAGGTCGCAGGAGCGAGACCAGCTCCGCGCGATGCTCGACGCGTAACGGATTCGAGCCGAAACGCGGGTCGACGGCCAGCTCCGGCGCGCCGAGCACCTCGCAGAGCGAGCCGAAGAGCCGGTCGTTGCCGGCGACGATCATCAGCTCGCCGTCGGCCGTCGGAAAGACCTCGTACGGGGCGATCAGCGGAAAGGCCGTTCCGTGCCTGCCCGGTGCCTCGGCGCCGGCGAGCACGTCGGTGAGCTGATACGGAAGCAGCGACAGAGCGGTCTCGTAGAGCGACAGATCGAGCGTGCGGCCGATTCCCTCGTGAAGCGCCGCCACGATTGCGAGCGCCGCCCAGACGCCGGTGCCGATGTCGATCAGCGAGGCGCCGACGCGCACCGGCGGCCGGTCCGCCTCGCCGGTCACGCTCATGATCCCCGCCGCCGCCTGCATCAGCGGGTCGTAGCCGGGCTCCGCTGCGAGCGGCCCCCGCCGGCCGAACGCGCCGATCGTGCAGTAGACGAGCTTCGGATTGCGCTCGCGCAACTCCTCCGGCCCGATTCCGAGCCGCTCGGCCGTTCCGGGGCGCAGGCTCTGAACGGCGACGTCCGAGCGCTCGGCCAGCCGCAGCAGCGCCTCGCGCCCGCGGGAGTCCTTGAGATCGAGCGCCAGCGAGCGCTTGCCGGCGTTGGCGGAGAAGAACATGACGCTGCCCCCCTCGAAGAACCTCGGGCCCCAATCACGCGCCTCGTCGCCGCGCCCGGGATGCTCGACCTTGACGACGTCGGCGCCGAGCGCGGCCAGGATCTCGGTCGACGTCGGACCGGCGAGCGAGCTCGTCAGGTCGAGGACGCGCACTCCCTCCAGCGGTAGGAACGGCATGACGCGCATCATGGCTGGAAGGATGGCCCGGTGTTCAACGCGATCGTGGACGCCGTCTCGGGGTCGAACTGGAGCTACCTGATCGTCTTCGGCGTCGCGCTCCTCGACGCCTTCTTCCCGATCGTCCCGAGCGAAGCGACTGCGATAGCAGCGGGCGTCGTGGCCGGTGCAGGCGACCTCCGGGTGGAGCTCCTGATCCCGGCCGCCGCGCTCGGGGCGATCGTGGGAGACAACATCTCCTACGCCGGCGGCCATTTCCTCGGGGAGCGCTTGACCAACCGCTTCTTCAGCGGCGAGAAGTCGAAGAAACGGCTCGCCTGGGCCGAGCGGATGCTCGCCGAACGCGGTGGCTATCTGATCGTGGTCGCGCGCTTCATCCCCGGCGGCCGCACCGTCACCACGTTCACGGCGGGCTTGGTCAAGACCTTCCGGTGGCGGCGGTTCATCGTCTTCGACGTGATCGCGGGCGTGATCTGGGGCTCGTACACGGTGCTGCTCGGCTATTTCGGCGGCAAGACCTTCGAGGAGGAACCCTGGAAGGGGCTCCTCCTCGCATTCGGAATCGCGGTCGCCGTTACGGCTGCGGTGGAGATCTATCGGCACCTGCGAGCTCGTCGGGCCGCGGCCCACCACCCCTGAGGCCGAGGTCGCGCATCCCGCGCTGGGCGACGAACGCCGCATAGACGAGCACGAACAGCGCGAGGAGGCCGTGGAGGCCGTGGACGTATGCCGCAGACTCGCTGATGGCGTCGTCGTCGGGTGGGAGCAGGAAGATCTGCACGGTTCCGAGCACGAAGAGCCCGAAGGTGACGCCGATCCAGCGCCACTGCTTCGGCCAGGCCCCGAACGCCGTCAGGAACACGAGCAGCTCGAAGCCGTGGATGAGGAGGCCGCCGACGACACCGTGCGCGTCGAGGGCGCCGTCGCCCGCACCCATCGCGTACGAGGCGATCAGGTACGCCTGCACGAAGATGAGCAGGACGATCAGCGAAGCCAGTACGAAGTTGATCCACAGGAAGGTTCGTCTCATGGCGGCGAGCCTAAACGGCACGGCGGATAGCGTGCAACGGTGCTGCTTCACGTCACCGGCGCGACCGGGTATCTCGGCTCCGAGCTCGTCCGGCTGCGGCCCGACGCGACGAGCGAGCGGGTCGAGATTCGCGACGCTGAGGCTGTCGAGGCGCTGCTGCGCCGGCTTCGACCGGACGTCGTGATCCACACGGCCTACCGGCAGGACGGGCCGACGGCGCGCGCGATCAACGTCGACGGAGCCGAGAACGTGGCGCGGGCCGCGGCGAGGGTCGGCGCGCGGCTCGTCCACCTGTCCTCGGACGTCGTCTTCGACGGCCGGAAGGGAGCGGCGTACGTGGAGGAGGACGAGCTCTCGCCCGTCAGCGACTACGGACGCGCAAAGGCCGAGGGCGAGCTCCGCGTCGCCACCGCGCATCCCGAGGCGCTGCTCGTCCGGACGTCGTTGCTCGTGGGCGGCGAACGACCGTCGAAGCACGAGCTCGCCGCGGCCGAGTCGCGAACGTGGTTCACGAACGAGATCCGCTCCCCCGTGCAGGTGACCGATCTCGCCTGCGCGCTGCTCGAGCTGGCCGAGCTCGACGTCTCCGGGCCGCTGCACGTCGCCGGCGCCGACGCGGTCTCGCGGGCAGAGCTGGCGGAGCTCGTCGTCCGCCGGGCCGTGGTCACCGCCGAGGCACCGCCGACGCGACCGCTCGACTGCCGGCTCGACTCCTCGCGGGCCCAGGCTCTGCTCCGGACCCGTCTGCGCGGCGTCCGTGAAGTCTTCGGCTAGAAGGCGAACCGCACGAGCAGGATCACTCCGATCACGACCGCAGCGAGCAGGAGCAGCATCAGCGCCAGGATCGTCAGGCCCGATGCGGCGAGCCTGAACGGAACCTTCGGCGTCGAGCCGCCGCTGAACGAGCGCTCGATGTCGCGCTCCACCTGCCGCTTGATCCGCTCGGCCAGGGCGTCGCCGGCGCTCTTCGGTGCGTCCGTCTTCAACGGCGGGAACGAGGAGGGGCCGCCGTCGACTGAGAGCTCGTAGATCCGCTGGTGCTGGATGTCCTTCAGCTGCGCCTCGCCGTGGTCGTGGACGGTGACCCCCTCGGGAAGGGTGTTGCCGAGCAGCGCGCGGGTCGTCTCGGAGAGCAGGATCTGGCCCCCGTGCCCCGCAGCCGAGATCCTCGCCGCCCGGACGACGTCCAGCCCCAGATAGCCCTCGTCGCCGACCGACGGCTCGCCCGTGTGAAGGCCCATTCGCACCCGGACCTCCGCGCCGTCGGGCCACGCGTGGGCGCGGAGGGCGCGTTGGGCGGCGACAGCTCCTCGCGCGGCGTCGCTCGCGCGGGCGAACGAGAAGAAGAACGCGTCGCCCTGGGTGTCGATCTCGGTCCCGCCGGCGCCTCCGAGCGTCTCGCGGACGAGCCGCCGGTGCTCGCGAACCACCTCTGCGTATCGATCTCCGAGCTGCTGCAGGAGCCTGGTCGAGCCCTCGATGTCCGTGAAGACGAACGTGACCGTCCCGCCTGGAAGCGCGCTCATGGGACTATTCAAGCGTGAATCGGCTGGCCGGAGAGACGAGTCCGTATCTGCTCCAGCACGCCGACAACCCGGTCGACTGGTACCCGTGGGGCGAGGAGGCGCTGGCCCGCGCGCGCGACGAGGACAGGCCGATCCTGCTCTCGATCGGCTACGCCGCCTGCCACTGGTGCCACGTGATGGAGCACGAGTCGTTCGAGGACGAGGCGACCGCGGCGCTGATGAACGAGCGCTTCGTCAACATCAAGGTCGACCGGGAGGAGCGGCCGGATCTCGATGCGGTCTACATGGAGGCCGTCGTCGCGCTGGCGGGCCACGGCGGCTGGCCGATGACCGTCTTCCTGACCCCGGACGGCGAGCCGTTCTACGGTGGCACGTACTACCCGCCGGAGGAGCGGCACGGCCTGCCGAGCTTTCGCCAGGTGCTGACGGCCCTCGGCGACGCCTGGCGCGACCGGCGCGACGACATCACCCGCTCCGCGGCGCAGCTCGTCGAGGCCGTGCGTCATTCGAGCTCGCTCCGGCCCTCGACCGAGCCGCTCACCTCGCACGTCCTCGCCACGGCGGTGCGCGGGCTGCGAGGTCAGCTCGAGCCGGTCTACGGCGGCTGGGGCCGGGCGCCGAAGTTCCCGAACGCTCCGGCGCTCGAGTTCCTGCTCCGCCGCGGCGAGCTCGAGCCGGCCGTGAAGACGCTCGACGAGATGGCGCGCGGCGGGATGTACGACCTGCTCGGCGGCGGCTTCCACCGCTACTCCGTCGACGAGCGCTGGCTCGTCCCGCATTTCGAGAAGATGCTCTACGACAACGCCCAGCTCGCCGCCACGTATCTGCACGCCTGGCTCGTCACCGGCAACGAGCGCTACCGCGACGTGTCCGAGGCGACGGTCTCGTACCTGCTCCGGGAGCTCGCGCTGCCGGAAGGCGGCTTCGCCTCGGCGCAGGACGCGGACACGAACGGCGTCGAGGGGCTGACGTTCACCTGGACGCCGGAGGAGGGCGCACCGGCAGAGCTCCTCGAGCCGTTCGAGCACGGGCGCTCCATCCTGCGCGGCGAGCTCGACCCGGAGCTCGCCCAGCGGCTCTTCGAGCAGCGCGAGCAACGGCCGAAGCCGCTCCGAGACGACAAGGCGATCGCGTCCTGGAACGGGCTTGCGCTCGCCGCGCTCGCCGAAGCCGGGTGGCGGCTCGAGCGGCCGGAGTGGGTCGACGCGGCGCGGCGGCTCGGCGAGTTCCTGCTCGGGCCACTCTCCGACAGCGACGGCCGGCTCCTCCGCAGCTACCGCGACGGGCGCACGAGCGGCACCGCCTATCTGGACGACTACGCGAACGTCGCGCACGGCCTGCTCGAGCTCCACGTCGCGACCGGCGAGCTGCGCTGGCTCGAGGAGGCGAACCGGCTCGGCCGGCTTGCCGTGGAGCTCTTCGCCGACGAGGAGCACGGCGGCTTCTTCCTCTCCCCGGCCCACGCCGAGCGTCTCGTGGCGCGGACGAAGGAGCTCGACGATCATCCGGCGCCTTCGGGCAATGCGATGCTCGCGCACGTCCTCCTCCGGCTGGCGCGGATCTACGGCGACGACGAGCTAGAGCGGCAGGCGGTGGGCGTGCTCAGGCTGGTGCGACCGGCGCTCGAGCGAGCGCCGTCGGCATTCGGCTGGGCGCTGTGCGCGCTCGACCTCTGGCTCAGCCCGCCAAGGGAGCTGGCGATCGTCGGGCCGGTCGACTCGGAGGTCGCGCGCGCGGCGCTCGCCCAGTGGCAGCCGAACACCGTGGTCGCGATCGGGCCGGCGACGGGTGTGCCGTTGCTCGAGGGCAAGAGCCACGTCGAGGGCCAGCCCGCCGTATACGTTTGCGAGCGCTTCGCATGCCAGGCGCCCGTCACCGATCCCGCTCTGCTCTGACCTCGCGCGAGTACCGCGGCAGCGACGACCTCGGTGCCCTCCATGAGGTGGCTCGCGCCGTGTGGGCGCGAGACAAGCCACGCGCGCTCCCGCACGTCGGCGACATCACGTGGGGGCTCTACCAGCATGAGGCCGAGCTCGCCTCGCCGAAACGGACGCAGATCTTCGAACGCGACGGCGCTCCGGTCGCCTTCGGGATCCTCTGGCTCCCGCAGACGCTCCAGAGCGCCGTCCATCCGGAGCACCGCGACGACGCCGTCTACGACGCGTTGCTCGAGTGGTTCCAGGGCGCAGCCGGGGAGGAGCTCGACGGCGGCCTGGATGCGCAGCTCCTCGAGAGCGACGAGGTGTTCGCGGCGTCGCTACGGCGCCACGGCTTCGCGCCGCTCGAGGGCGTCGACTGGTTCGAGCATCGCGTCCGCTCACTCGTCGCGCCGGTCGAGCCAGCGCGGCTGCCGGACGGCTACCGGCTCCGGAACGTCGCCGGCGAGGCAGACCTCGAGCGCCGGGTCGACGTCCATCGCGCGGCCTTCCACCCGTCCAAGGTCACGGTGCCCGCGTACCGGCACCTGCGGACGCTGTCCGCCCTACCGCGAGGAGCTCGATCTCGTCGTCGAGGCGCCCGACGGCAGCTTCGCCGCCTACGCGCTCGTCTGGCTCGACGAGGAGAACGGCGTCGGCGAGCTCGAGCCGGTCGGAGCCCACCCGGCACACCAGCGGCTCGGGCTCGGCAAGGCGGTGTGCCTCGAGGCGTGCCGCCGCCTTCGGGACGCAGGCGCCGACACCGCCGTCGTCTATTGCGTCCACGGCTATCACGCCGGCAGGTTGTACGCAGCTGCGGGCTTCGAGATCGTCGACCGTCAGCTCGAGTACCGTCTCACTGCACCTGCGTTTGCATCCTAACTTCGGCGTTCGCGCGTTGTCTTACTCCTTGAAACTGCGTACAGTCGCCACGCGCGACTCTTATTTTTCTCCAGAAGGAGTGTTCATGCGTAGGGTCTCACTGGCTTTGCTGGCTCTCGTTGGGGCGCTCGCCCTGGCGATTCCGGCTGCGTTTGCGAAGGCGGACGGTACGACGCAGGCAGCACCGGGAATCACCGCCAAGACGATCACGATCGGCGGCAGCTTTCCGCTGACCGGCCCGGCGTCGAGCTATGCGCCGATCCCGCAGTCGATGAAGGCGTACTTCAGCTACATCAACGCGCGGCGCGGGCCTGACGGCAAGCGCGGCATCTACGGGCGCCAGATCGTCTTCAAGTACTACGACGACGGCTACAACCCGGTCAACTCCGTCCAGCTCGCGCGGAAGTCCGTGCAGGAGGACAAGGTCTTCGCCATCGTCGGCACGCTCGGCACGGAGGTCAACCAGGCCGTGCAGCCGTATCTGAACTCGGCCAGGGTGCCGCACATTCTCGTCTCCACCGGAGCGAGCGACTTCGGCAAGGACTACCGGAAGTACCCGTGGACGATCGGCTGGCAGCCGGACTACGTCTCCGAGGGTCGGCTCTACGGCCTCGACCTCTCCACGAAGCCGAACGCGAAGATCGCGATCCTCTACCAGAACGACAGCTACGGCAAGGACTACCTGACCGGCTTCAAGTCGGCCCTGGGCGGCGCCAAGTCCAGACAGCAGATCGTGGGCGAGGAGGCATTCGAGGTCACGAGCCCGAGCCCGGCGTCGCAGCTCGCGAAGCTGAAGGCAAGCGGCGCTGACACGCTCGTCATCTTCGTGACGCCGCGACCGACGATCCAGACCTACGCGATCATCCGGGCGCTCGGCTGGAAGCCGGCCCAGATCTACGTCAACTCGGTCTCGGCGACCGACACGTTCATGACGACGGCCGTCGGCGCATCCAGCGCGGCCACCGTGAACGGCTCGATCAGTGCTGCCTATCTGAAGGACCCGGCGTCGCCGACCTGGGCCAACGATGCCATCGTCAAGCAGTACGTGGCGCTGATGGCCAAGTACAACCCGCGTGGCCGGGTCACCGACGGGCTCAACTTCTACGGCTTCGCCAAGGCGGACACGTTCGTCCGGGCGATGTACAAGGCCGGGAAGAATCCGACGCGGGCCGGCCTGATGAGGGCGATCCTCTCGTTCAACGAGTCGACGCCTTACCTGCTCCCGGGCGCGAAGTTGAAGTCGTCTGCGACGGATCACTTCATCATCTCCCAGCAGCAGAGGATGCAGTTCGGCGACGGTAAGTGGACGCTGCTCGGCAAGCTCACCGACGGGCGCCCGCGCGGCTAGCGGCTCCTGCCACGATCGATCGACCCGGGGCCGGCGATTCGCCGGCCCCGGTCTATGTCGAGACGGCTTGCATCTAGGGTGGCGTCGTGGATCTGACCCTCACGCCTGAGCAGGAGCTGATTCGCGAGTCCGCGCGGGATCTCTGCCGCGCCGAGCTCGTCCCGCATGCGCAGGCATGGGACCACGCCGAGGAGCTGCCGCGCTCGCTCGTCGGCACGCTCGCGGAGGCCGGCTTCCTGGCGGCGGCGCTGCCCGAGGAGCTCGGCGGCGGCGGCCTCGACTCGGTCTCCTACTGCCTCCTCTGCGAGGAGCTCGGCAAGGCCGACTCCTCGGTGCGCGGGATCGTCTCCGTCTCGAACGGGCTCTACGGGAAGACGATCGCGAAGTGGGGGAGCGAAGCGCAGCGCGCCGAGCACCTGCCGGGGCTGGCAAGCGGCGAGTCGCTCGGCTGCTACGCGCTCACCGAGCCGGGCTGCGGCTCGGACGCGGCGGCGCTCGCGACGCGGGCGGACCGCGACGGCGAGGACTGGGTTCTGACCGGCTCGAAGGTCTTCATCACACTCGGCTCGTGGGCGGCAATCGCAATCGTCTTCGCGCGCAGCGGCGAGCCGGGGCCGCGCGGGATCACCGCGTTTCTCGTGCCGACGGCCTCGGAGGGCTTCGCTGCCCGGCCGATGAAGGGCAAGCTCGGCCTTCGCGCCCAGGACACCGCGGAGCTGACGCTCGACGGCGTGCGCGTGCCCGACTCGGCGCGGCTGGGGGCGGAGGGCGAAGGATTCAAGGTCGCGATGTCCGCGCTCGACAACGGCCGCATCTCGCTCGCCGCCGGCTGCGTCGGGATCGCGCAGGGGTGTCTCGACGCGTCGGTCGCGTACGCCAAGGAGCGCGAGGCGTTCCGACGGCCGATCGGCGGCTTCCAGCTCGTCCAGCAGCTCCTCGCCGAGATGCACGTCGAGACCGAGGCGGCGCGACTGCTGACCTGGAAGGCCGCGTCGCTCGCGGACGCCGGCGCGCCGTACACGACCGAGGCAGCGGTCGCCAAGTGGTACGCGAGCGAGGTCGCCGTCCGCGCCGCGAACGCCGCCGTCCAGGTGCTCGGCGGCTACGGCTACGTCGACGAGTACCCCGTCGCCAAATACCTTCGCGATGCCCGCGTGACGACGCTGTACGAGGGTACGAGCCAGATCCAGACCCTGATCGTCGGCCGCGCCCTCACCGGCGAGGCCGCATTTTCGTAAAGGCCCATTCCCATTAGGAGAGCCAGATGCCCGAAGCCGTGATCGTCAGCGCCGTCCGCACCCCGATCGGCCGCGCGGGCAAAGGCTCGCTCGTCGACGAGCGGCCCGACGACCTGCTCGCCTTCGCGATCCGCGAGGCGGTCGCGAACGTGCCTGAGCTCGAGGCGGGCGATGTCGTCGACGTGATCGTCGGCTGCGGCTTCCCGGAGCAGAAGCAGGGGATGAACCTCGCCCGCCGCGCTGCGCTCCTCGCCGGTCTGCCCGACACCGTGCCCGGGACGACCGTCAACCGCTTCTGCGCCTCGTCGCTCCAGACGGCGCGGATGGCGTTCCACGCGATCAAAGCGGGGGAGGGCGACGTCTACGTCGCCGCCGGCGTCGAGTCGATCTCGCAGGTCAACGGCTACCCGAAGGACGCCGAGGAGCTGCACCCGAAGCTGATGGGCGAGGGCGCGATCGCGGACGTCTACATCCCGATGGGAATGACCGCCGAGAACGTCGCCGACCAGTTCAACGTCTCCCGCGAGGACATGGATCGCTTCGCCCAGCAGTCGCAGGAGCGCGCCGTCGCTGCGCAGGCCTCCGGTCATTTTGCGCGAGAGCTGACCCCGTACCCTCGCGCCGACGGAACGGTCGTGGACGCCGACGACGGTCCGCGCCCCTCCTCGACGTACGAGAAGCTGCAGGAGCTGGCACCGGTGTTTCGGGACGACGGCAAGGTCACGGCCGGCAACTCCTGCCCGCTGAACGACGGCGCCGCCGCGCTCGTGCTGATGTCGGAGGAGCGCGCGGCGGAGCTCGGCGTGAAGCCGCTCGCGCGGATCATCGCGAGCTCGGTCACCGGGATCGGCCCCGAGATCATGGGCGTCGGCCCGATCAACGCGATCAAGGAGGTGCTCGAGCGCGCCGGGATGACGATCGACGACGTTGACGTGATGGAGCTGAACGAGGCGTTCGCCGCGCAGGTGCTCCCCGTCTGCCGCGAGGTCGGGGTCGATCCGTTCTCGGACAAGCTGAACCCGCACGGCGGCGCGATCGCGCTCGGCCATCCCTACGGGATGACGGGCGCTCGGATCATGTGCACGCTCCTCAACGACCTCGAGGCGATGGATCGGACGATCGGGCTCGAGACGATGTGCGTCGGCGGCGGCCAGGGGATGGCAATGCTGGTCGAGCGGCTGCGCTGAGCGAGAACCTGCCGGACCTCGTCGCCCTTGAGCGGGTCGCGCACGACGTCGCGGCCGAGTGGGGGCTCGAGCTCGGCGAGACCTACGCACTCGCTCAGTACTCGTACGTCGCGCCGGCCGGGAACGACGCCGTGCTCAAGGTGACGCCTCCCGAGGACGACGAGTCCGACGAGGAGGCGGACGCGCTCGAGCTGTGGAACGGCGACGGGGCTGTGCGCCTGCTTCGGAGCGACCACGGGCGGCGCGCGCTGCTGATCGAGCGCGCGGGTGAGGACATCTCCGACCTGGCCGACGAGGAGGCGACGCGGATCGCCGTCGCGACCGGGCTCAAGCTCTGGCGACCCGCTGCGGAGCCGTTTCGCTGGATCGGTGACCATGTGCCGAGGTGGCTCGACAGGGCCGGCGGGCTCGAGCTCGCCCCATTGGCGCGCGAGCTCTACGCGTCCCTCGACGTCGGCCGGGACACGCTCGTGCACGGCGACTTCCATCACCACAACATCCTTCGCGCGGCGCGCGGGCCCGTCGCGATCGACCCGAAGCCGATGCTCGGCGAGCCGGAGTACGACGTGCCGTCCTTTCTCTGGAACCCCCTGTGGCACCGGCTGCGCCGCGACGTGACCGAGCGCCGGCTCGCCGCATTCGCCGCGGCCGGGCTCGACGAGGAGCGGATGCGGAAATGGACGGTGATCCGCGGCGCCTATCTGCGCCCGGAGGAGGCTCAGGAGCTACTGGCGCTCGTCTAGGTAGTGCCGAAACTGGGTCCAGTACCCCTCCATCGTCGTCTCCCGCGCTGGGTGGAGCGGGTCGTAAGGGATGTAGTTGACGGTCCGGACGATCCAGCCGTCGTCGCCCAGATCGAGGACGTTGATGCAGCCAGGCGCTTGCTCGAAGGCGCCGAAGTAGGTGCGGTCGCCGGAGAGGGCGTGGGAGATCACGATCCGGTTCACGCCGCCGTGGAGGACGGCGAGCGCGGTATCCCACTCGCGCGCCATGAGTCGCGCCAGGGCGGGATGGACGCGGTCGAGCGCCTCGCCGAGCGACTCGCCGCCGAGGAAGCGCTCGGCTTCGTCGGTGATCCGCAGCGCGCCCACGAACGCGCGCTCGAGCTCCTCGGGCGGGATCGCGTCGAGCCGGCCACCGCGCCACTCGGCGAGCTCCGGCCAGCGTTCGATCTCGTGGCCGGGCGCGACGAGCTCCGCGGTCTCGGCCGTGCGCGGGAGGTCGCTTGCGACGACGAGGTCGAGCTCGACCCCGGCCAGGGCCTCGCAGGCCGCGACCGCCTGCGCCCGGCCGGTCTCGGTCAGCGGGACCTGCTCGGGGCTGATCGGTCGGCCGGCGTCGTCGACGTACGACACCTCGGCGTGCCGCATCAAGTAGAGCCGCCGCCTCATGCGAGCGCGGACAGAACCTGCTCGACCCGCTCCTCCACCGAGCCGGTCACGGTCACGTAGGGGATCCCGCGGCGGTCGAGATCCCGGATCTGCTGCTCCTGGAACTCGCCCGACTCCGAGCCCACCATCTCGCGCGTCCCGTCGTCGATCCAGCCGAAGTCGTTGGCGCAGAGGAACCACGTGTAGTCGGCGACGGTGCGATCGACGAGCTCGTGCAGGCGCGCGTCGGCGGTCCCGTACGAGCGCAGCGACCAGTGCAGCGTCGTCCACGCGTTCGTGTCGCAGAAGAGGAACCTGCGGGCGTGCCGAGATGCGGCGTCCTCGCGCTGGCGCTGCCGACGCGCCATCTTCAGATGGTCGGCGAACGAGCCCTCGAGGTCCTGCGCCTCCCAAAGCTCGCGACCGAACTCGTGCGTCCAGAGCGTGCCGAGCTCGTCTGCCAGCCGCTTTGCAAGCGTCGATTTCCCGGTCGACTCGGTCCCGACGAAGACGACGCGCTCGATCAGGGACGAGTAGACGAGCGGGTCGAGCCAGCCGCGGTAGGCGTAGGGGTCGGAGCGGATCACGGTGCCCGAGGTCGGTACGAGCGTCCGCGCCTCGTCGACGAGGACGTGCTGGGCGCCGAGGAGCCCCGCAAAGCGCTCGTAGCCTCGCTCGCTCGAGAACACCTTGTCGAAGCGGCCGAGGAACGCGACGCCTTCCGCATAGACCTCTGCATGCGCCGGATCGTCGGCGTCGAGATGCTCGGCCAGTGGATCGTCGAGCGCGAGGATGTTCTCGACGTCCGGGTAGAGCTCGCGGAGCCAGCGGAGCCGGAGCTCGATCGGCATCCGCTCTCCGTCGGGCCGGCGGCTGTCGTAGACGACGATCGTCAGGTCGTCCACCTGCGAGAGCGCCGTCTCGATCATCAGCTGGTGACCGCGATGGAGCGGCAGGAACTTGCCGAAGACGAGGCCGCGCTTCATGCGGCGACGCCTGCGTGCAGGAGCGGGCTTCCGACGTGGCGCCCGAGCCGATCGATCATCTCGCCTCCTTGTTGGTTTGCCGCTCCCGCGGCTTCGGGCTCCCGACGAGGGGCCCAGGCGGCTCGATCAGGAACGCCGCCCGTCATGAAGACGCCTTAGCGTAGCTCATCGAGCTTGGTCGTACTTGGCCAGATAGCGCGGATTCGAGACGCGCAGCTTGGCCGCCACCTGCTCTTTCAGGACCGCGACGGCGTTCTCGGGAACATCGCCGGCGCGGATCCGGCGGGCCAGCTCCCAGTCCTCCTCGCGTGCGGGCGTGGTCTCTGCGAGCTCGCGCTCGGCGATCCCGAGCCCGTTGATCGCGACGAGCGTCCGGAACTTCAGCCGGTGGTCGTCGAGCGTGGGGAGGATCTCCGCCTCGAGGAATTCGCGCACTGCCTCGGCGAGCTCCTGCGGCGTCGGCCGGTCGTGCCGGGCGGTCATGCGGCGCGGTCGATCAGGTCGAGCAGCTCGTACTCCATCTCGGCGGCGAGGCGGCCGAGCACAGCGAGCTCCACCGAGCGCTCCTGCCCGTTGAAGTGCCGCCGCGACTGGGTCAGGCAGCCGGTCGCCCACTTGACGTTGCCGAAGACCTCCCAGACGACGAGCTCCTCGAGGGAGACCTCGAGCCCGGTCAGCTCGGCGTAGCGCGCGAGATAGGGCTCGGCGGCCGCGATTCCGCCCAGTCGGCGCTCGTCGGCGCCGAAGCGCCAGGCCCGGACGAGCGGCCAGGCCAGATCCTCGACCGGATCGGCGAGGTGCGCGAACTCCCAGTCGAGGACGGCGACGAGGCCGCTCTCGTCGACCGCGACGTTGCCGATCCGCCAGTCGCCGTGCGAGACGACCGGCTCGCGGTCGCGCGGAAGCCGCTCCTTGACCCAGTGGAGGCCGAGCTCGATCGCGGGATGCGGCTCGCCGACCGAGTCGAGCTCGTGGTAGAAGCGCGCGACGGCATCGCCCTGCTCGAGGAACGGGAGCCTCTCGCGCGGAATCGCGTGGATCTTCGCGAGCTCCTCGGCGAGCTGGAGGTCGAGCCCCGGCGGCGGGCTCTTGACGATCCGGCGACCGATCGTCTCGCCATGCACGCGCTCCATCACGAACGCCTCGCGTCCCTCGACGTCTCCGAGGTAGGCGATCGGCTCGGGGACTTTCACGCCCGCCTCGTGCGCGGCCCGGAGCACCTCGAACTCCTGCTCGAGCGAGAGCGTCGCCTGATGGATGACGCCGCCGGCGGCGCGGCGGATCAGGAGCTCGCGCCCGCCCACATCGACCGCCCAAGCCTCCTTCGAGGCGCCTCCCGCCAAGAGCACCGCGCGCTCGACCGGTTCCCCGAGCGCTGCGGCGAAGGCGTCCCTCAAAGCACGAGCTCCGCCATCACCTGGAGCGCCTCGGGCTGCCGCACCTGGAGCACCATCGTCGAGATCGCCGCTTCGCGCCAGGCCTCGAGCCGCTCCGCGATCCGCTCCTTCGGGCCGACGAGCGCGACCTCGTCGACGAGCTCGTCCGGAACGGCCATCGCCGCCTCGCCCTTCTGCCCGTCGAGGTACAGCTCCTGGATCCGAGCCGCGGCCTCCTCGTAGCCGTAGCGCTGGGTGAGCGTGTTGTAGAAGTTCTTCCCGCGCGCGCCCATGCCGCCGACGTAGAGCGCGAGCATCGGCTTCAGCAGGTCGCGGCACATCTGGACGTCGTCGCCGACGACGACCGGGCAGAGGGGAGCCACGTCGAACCCTTGGCGCGCGTGCTCGAGCGAGGGGCCGTGCACCTCCTGGAAGCGCGCCGGCGAGAAGAAGATCGGGATCCAGCCGTCGGCGATCTCGGCGGCGAGCGCGACGCTCTTCGGCCCGATCACGGCGAGGTAGATCGGGACGTCGGCGCGCAGCGGCTTCACGATCAGCTTCAGCGGCTTGCCGAGCCCGGTCGCGCCGTCGCCCGAGTAGGGAATGTCGTAGTGCGGGCCGTGGTGCTCGACGGTCTCGCGGCGGAGCGCCGAGCGGACGATTTCGACGTACTCGCGCGTGCGACCGAGGGGCTTTCCCCAGGCGACGCCGTGCCAGCCCTCGACGACCTGCGGGCCGGAGGTGCCGAGGCCGAGGAGGACGCGGCCGCCGGAGAGATGATCGAGCGTCGCGACGGTCATCGCGGTGGCCGCCGGAGTGCGTGCCGGCATCTGCATGATCGCGGTGCCGATCCCGATCTGCTCGGTGGTCGCGGCGATCCAGCTCGCGACGGTGACCGCGTCCGTGCCGTACGCCTCGGATGTCCAGGCAGAGTGGAAGCCGAGCCGATCGGCCTCCTGCGCGAGCGCGACGGCGGACTTCGGATCGTCGTAACCGAGCTGGAGCCCGAGCTTCACAGCTGCGGCACCATACCCTCGGCGCCCTCGACGCGCGGGCCTGGGACGTTCGGGAACTTGAACTTCAAGGGCTCGCGGCCGGGCTGGCAAACCCACGCCTGGCCGGTCTCGCCGCTTCGTCCGGCCGCCAGGATCGCCGCGGCGATCTGCTCGGGCTCCATCAGCGGGAAGCCGGCGGCGTCGAGCGTCGGTTGCGCCTCCTCGGTCATCGGCGTGCGCACGATCCCGGGGCAGACGAGGTTGATCCGGATCCCGCGCGGCTCGAGCAGCGGCGCCATCGAACGCGAGTAGCCGACCACCGCGTGCTTCGTGAGCACGTAGAGCGGATCGGACTCCATCGGGATCAGCCCCGCGAGCGAGGCGGTGACGACGAATGCGCTTCCCTCGCGCATCCTCGGCGCGAGCGCCTGGACGCCGAAGACGACGCCGTCGACGTTGACAGCGAGGATCCGCCGGTAGTCGTCGATCGTTCCATCGCCCTTGGCGAGCACACCCGCGTTCAGACAGACGAGGTCCGCCGCTTCGACGTCGAGCCACGCCTGCGGATCGGAGACGTCGAAGCCGTCGGCGAGATCGAGGCCGCGTACCGTCGCTCCCTCGGATTCGAGCAGCTCCACGAGGGCGCGACCGATCCCGCCGGCCGCGCCCGTCACGACAGCGGTCTCAGGGAACAAGCACGACCTTGCCGGTCGAGCGGCGCGAGGCGATCAGCTCGTGCGCGGCCTGCGCCTCGGCGAGCGGATATTCGGCGCCGACGACAGGCCGGATCGAGCCGCGCCGCCAGAGCGCGATCAGCTCACGGGCCTGTTCCTGGACGAGTTGCGGCTGGAAGCCCATCAGCCGGCCGAGGTAGAAGCCCTGGACGCCGATGTTCCGGCCGACGAGCCGGGCGGGATCGACCGGCTCCCAGGCGCCGCCGGCGAAGCCGATTCCGATCGCCACCCCGAGCGGCCTCAATGTCTTCAGGCAGGCCGAGAAAACCGGCCCGCCGACGGGATCGAGCGCCACGTCGACGTCGGAGAGTTCGCCGATCTCGTCGTAGGAGATCGTCGCTTCGGCGCCCAGCTCCCGCGCGAGGGCGTGCTTCTCGTCGGAGCCGGCCGCCGCCGTGACGCGCGCGCCGAGATGGCGCGCGATCTGGATCGCGGCCGTGCCCACGCCTCCCCCCGCTGCGGTCACGAGCACGTGCGAGCCCGGCCGAATGTGGGCCTGGCGGGTCAACGGCAGCCAGGCAGTGAGGAACGTCGTCAGGAACGACGCGCCCTCGGCATAGCTCGCCTCGGGCGGCAGATCGAACACCCATTCGTCGGCGACGGCGACCCGCTCCGCATAGCCACCGCCGGTTCCCCACGCGAAGCCGAGCACGCGGCGGCCGTCCACATCGCCCGCGATCTCGTTTCCGAGCACGGCCGGCAGCGGCGGGGGCTGCGGATAGTGACCGAGGCGGATCAGGACGTCCGCGAAGTTGATCCCCGACGCACGCACCTCCACCAGCGACTGTCCTTCGGCCGGGTCTGGCTCAGGCATGTCCTCTACGGCCAGCAGGCCGCCGATCTCGTGGAGGACGGCCGCCTTCATCGACCGGTGAACTGCGGCTTGCGCTTCTCGAGGAACGCCGTCACGCCTTCGGTGCCGTCCTCGCTCCCGAGGATGCGGAGAAACGCCTGAGCCTCGGCTCGGAGCCCCTGTGCAAGCGACAGATCGCGCGTCTCCGAGGCCAGCTGCTTGACGATTCCCATCGCGAACGGCGAGCGCTCGGAGAGCGTCCGCGCCAGCTCGAGCGCTGCATCCATCAGGTCCGCCCTGGGCACGGCCCGCTCGACGAGCCCCCACTCGTACGCCTGCGCGCCGGAGATCGGATCCCCGCTCAAGTTGAGGTAGAGAGCGCGGCCGTGACCGACGAGCCGTGGCAGCCGTTGGGTGCCGCCGGCACCGGGAATCAGGCCGAGCTTGATCTCCGGCTGCCCGAGTTGCGCGTCCTCGGCCGCGATCCTGATGTCGCAGGCCATCGCGAGCTCGAGCCCGCCGCCGAGGCAGTAGCCGTGGATCGCGGCGATCACCGGCGTGCGACCCGCGTCCATCCGTCCCGCCGAGCTTCTGGATCCCGCGCGCGGAGCCCCCTTCGGCGGCCTCCTCGATCGCTGCCCGTAGCGCCGGGAACTCGGAGATGTCGGCGCCTGCGACAAACGCCTTCTCGCCGGCGCCGCGGAAGACGAGCGCCCGGATTTCGTCGGAGCGGTCGAGGCGGTCGTACTCCTCCTCGAGCTCCTCGATGAGCTGGGACGAGAGGGCGTTGACGGGCGGGTGGTCGAGCGTGACGATCGCAACCGCGCCGTCCTCCTCGACCTTCACGAGCTCTGCCATGAATCTCCTTTTGCGTAGTTAGCGAGGTGCCATGCGGAGGGCCCCGTCGAGGCGGATCACCTCGCCGTTCAGGTACTCGTTCTCGACGATGTGCTTGACGAGCGCTGCGAAGTCCTCGGCGCGGCCGAGCCGCTTCGGGAACGGGATCTGCGACTCGAGGCTCGAGCGGATGTCGTCGCGCATCGGGCCGAGCATCGGCGTGTCGGACGGGCCCGGCGCGATCGTGACGACGCGGATCCCCTTCGAGGCGAGATCGCGCGCGAGCGGCAGCGTCATCCCGGCGACGCCGGCCTTGGAGGCCGAGTAGGCGGCCTGGCCGATCTGGCCGTCGAAGGCGGCGTTCGAGGCCGTGTTCACGATCACCCCGCGCGTGCCCTCCTCGTCCGGCTCGCCCTCGGCCATCTTCGCCGCCGCCAGCGAGAGGACGTTGAAGGTGCCGATCAGGTTCACCTCGATCACCTTCCGGAAGCGGTCGAGCGGGAAGCCGATGACGCGGGCGCCGCCGCCGATCCCGGCGCAGTTGACCGCGCCGTGGAGCTCGTCGCACGAGTCGACGAGCGCGCCCACGGCGTCGGCATCCGTGACGTCCGTCTCCGGCAGATCGGCGATCACGACCCGGGCGCCCTCGCGCTGGAGCAACGCCGCGGTGGCCTCGCCGAGCCCGGAGAGGCCACCGGTGACGATGAATGTCTTCCCGTCGATCTTCACGAAGCCGTCGAGACGGGCGCCGTCGGGAACTGCTCGCGCAGCGCCGTCTTGCGGAACTTGCCGACCGCCGTCTTCGGGATCTCGTCCACGAACACGTAGGCGTCCGGGAGCCAGAACTTGGCGAAGTTCGGCTCGAGGAAGGTCGCGCAGCTCGTCCGGGGTGACGCTCTCGCCCTCGCGACAGACGCAGACCGCGAGTGGCCGCTCGTCCCATTTCTGGTGGGGGATCGAGATCACCGCGGCCTCCGCGATGCACGGATGCGCCATCAGCGCGTTCTCGAGGTCGACCGAGGAGATCCATTCGCCGCCCGACTTGATCACGTCCTTCGAGCGATCCTTGATCATCACGTAGCCCTTCGGATGGAAGGACGCGATGTCGCCGGTCTTGAACCAGCCGTCGTCGGTCCAGCGGTCGGCCTGCTCCGGAGTGTCGTAGTAGCCGGCGGCGACCCAGGGGCCGCGCACGTGCAGCTCGCCCATCGCCTCGCCGTCCCACGGAATCTCGTTGCCCTCGTCGTCGATCGCGCGGAGCTCGACGAGCGGCAACGGGAGGCCCTGCATCGCGACGACGTCGAGCTGCGTCTCCTCGTCTGCGGTGCGGAACTCGCCCACGTAGTCCGACGCGGTCGCGAGCGGCGACGTCTCGGTCATCCCCCAGCCGTGCACCACGGTCTTCCCGTGCCGCTGGCGGAAGCCCGCGATCATCGCGCGCGGCGCCGCGGAGCCGCCGACGAGCATCGAGTGCAGCGTCGAGAGATCCCAGCGGTCGGGCTCGGCGTCGAGCATCCCGAGGATCCCCATCCAAATCGTCGGCACCCCCGCCGTGATCGTGACGCGCTGCTGCTCGAAGTCCTCGAGCAGGGTCTCCGGATCGAGGAAGGGGCCGGGGAAGACGAGCTTCGCGCCGACCATCAGGCACGTGTACGGATAGCCCCACGCGTTCGCGTGGAACATCGGCACGACCGGCAGGAACGTCTCCTTCTCGGTCACGTGAAGGCCGAGCGGCGCCGCGAGCGCCTCCCCGAGCGTGTGCAGGACGGTCGAGCGGTGCGAGTAGAGGACGCCCTTCGGCATCCCCGTGGTGCCGCTCGTGTAGCACATGGCTGCGGCCGTGTCCTCGTCGAGCCTCGGATCCTCGTAGGCGTCGGCGTCCGCCCCGGCGAGGAGCTCCTCGTAGGAGTCCTCGACGACGAAGACGTGCTCGATCTGCGTCTTGTCCTTGAACTGCTCCCAGAGCGGGAGCAGGCTGCGGTCGACGATCACGACCTTGTCGTTCGCGTGCGTCGCGATGTAGCCGAGGTCGTTCGGATGCAGCCGCAGGTTGAGCGTGTGGAGGACGTAGCCGCCGCACGGAATCCCGAGATACGCCTCGAGGTGCTGGTAGTGGTTCCAGCAGAGCGTGGCAACCCGGTCGCCCGGCTCGAGGCCGAGGCCCTTGAGCGCTACCGCGAGCTGCCGCGCCCGCTTGCCGAAGTCGGCGAACGAATACGTGTGGAAGCTCCGGTCGGGCATCCGCGTCACGATCTCCTGGTGCGGGAAGTACGTCTCCGCGCGCTTGAGGATCGTGGGCAGCGTCAGCTGGAAGTCCATCATCAAGCCGTTCACGACGACTCCTCCTTCGTGCCGAGGCCCTGCCGGATCGCGAGATCCTCGTCGCTCATCACGTGACCGTCCCGCTCGACGTAGCCGTCCTTGCCGCCGACGACGAGGAGGACGAGCTCGTCGTCGCCGACGTTCGAGATCCGGCGCGGGGTGGTCGACTCGACGTGGAAGAGCCCGCCGGGGCCGAGCGTGCGCTCCTCGCCGTCGACCTCGACCCGAGCCGTGCCGCTGTGGACGAAGTAGAGCTCGTCCTGGGTGTCGTGGTAGTGGTGGACGCCGGGGAAGCCGGGGGGATAGACGACGCCGTTGACGCCGAAGGCGGCGATCCCCATCGGGCCGCGGATCTTGCGGAAGCCGGGGCCGTCGCCCAGCTCGTCGAGCGACGAAAACGCGTGAGTCATCAGGAGGACCTCCCGTTGTCTGAAAAGCGCGGCATGTCGGTGTAGACGCGCTCGCCCTTGAAGCGGCGCGCCTCTCGGTCCCAGGGAAAGAAGATCGCGTTCCGCCAGGTCATCGTCTCGCCCGTCGGCTCGTTGTCGAGCCACTTCGCGCTGTGGGTGCCTGTGACGATCGCCTCCTCGACGACGCCCTGCGGGCCGATCACGATGTTCTGGAGCTCGAAGACGATGTCCGGGAACGCGGTCAGGAGCTCGGTGTAGAAGCGCGCGGCGCCCTCGTGCCCGTGCCAGGAGACGTCGTCCGGGTAGACGGTGTAGACGCAGTCCTCGGAGAGCGTCGCGAGCAGGCCTTCGATCGAGCGCGCGTCCTCGGCCTTCGAGTGCGCCTTCCAGAGCTCGCGGATCTCGTCGACCTCGGCCGGATCGACCTCCATCCGCATCAGCTCGAGGACTTCCGCTTTCGGAACCGGCATAGGTCTCCTAGTCGAGTAGGGCCGCGGCGACGACAGCGCGTTGCTTCGCGGCGTGGCCGCCGAACGCGTCGAGCCACTGGGCGCGCTTGTAGTAGCGGTGCAGCGGGTGCTCCCAGGTGAAGCCGATCCCGCCGTGCACCTGGATCGAGCGCTCGCAGGCGGCGACGGCGGTCTCTGCGCAGAACGCCTTCGCCGAGGCGACCGCGACGGCGGCTCCCTCGTCCTCCTCGGCGACGCTGAACGCGGCCCAGTAGGCGAGCGAGCGCGCGAGCTCGGTCTCGACGTAGGTGTCGGCGAGCGGATGCGAGACGGCCTGGTAGATCCCGATCTTCTTCCCGAACTGCTCGCGGTCGGAGACGTACTCGATCGCGAGCTCGAGGGCGCGTTGCGCGATCCCGACGGACTCGAGCGCGAGCGCGGCGAGGAGGCGCAGGCGCACCGGCTCCCACTCGCCCTCGACGGTGTCGCCGTCTGTGGACGTGAGCCGCCCGAGCGGCCGCGACTCGTCCATCGTCGCGAGCATCTCGCCCTCGGCGGGGACTGACTTCATCTCCTCCGTGAGCACGCGGTCGACGTGGAGCAGGTCGGGCACGAAGCCGTCGACCTCGACCGACCACGCCTGCTCGTCGACCTCGGGCAGCGCGGGGAGGACGACCGCGGTCGTCAGGAACGGGCCGGAGTAGAGCGCGCGGCCGGCCTCCTCGAAGAGGATCGCCTCGTCGAGGAACGAGAGCCCGCCGCCGCCGCGCTCCTCGGGAACCGAGACGCCGAGCCAGCCGAGCTCGCGCAGCTCGGAGAGCGGCGCCTCGGGGTTCGCCTCGAGGAAGGCGCGCGCCTCGCGACGCAGCTCCTCCTGCTCTTGCGTGAAGGCGAAGTCCACTAGCGCGACCTCGGAAGCCCGAGCACCCGCTCGGCGATGATGTTGCGCAGGATCTCGGAGGTGCCGGCCTCGATCGTGTTCCCGCGAGAGCGAAGCTGCTGGTGCTGCCAGTAGCCGTTGTCGCCGACCACCTGGGCTTCCGGGCCGAGCAGCTCGAGCGCGAGCTTCGTCACGCGTTGGTTCGCCTCCGACCACCAGAGCTTCGCGCCGGAGCCCTCCGGGCCTGGGATGCCGGTCTTGATCAGCGTCGTCAGCGAGCGGTAGGTCGTGTAGCGCACCGCCTGGAGCCCTATCCACTCGCCCGCGATCGCGTCGCGCTGAGTCTCGGTCGCTCCGCGCTCCTTGGCGAGCGCGATCAGCTTGCGGATCTGCGCCTCGAGGGCTGCGGTCAGCGCGAAGCCGAGCGTGCCGCGCTCGTGGAGGAGCGTCGTCATCGCGACCGCCCAGCCGCCGCCGACCTCCCCGAGCACGTTCTCGACCGGCACCTTCACGTCGGTGAAGAAGATCTCGTTGAACTCGGCCTCGCCGGTGATCTGGCGCAGCGGCCGCACCTCGACGCCTGGCGAGTGCATGTCCACGATCAGGTAGGTCAGCCCCGCGTGGCTCTGCGAGTCGGGGTCGCTCCGCGTGACGAGGATGCACCAGTCGGCGATGTGCGCGAACGACGACCAGACCTTCTGGCCGTTGACGACGAAGTGGTCGCCGTCCTGGATCGCGCTCGTCCGCACGGCGGCGAGGTCGGAGCCCGCGCCCGGTTCGGAGAAGCCCTGGCACCAGATCTCGTCGGTCGAGAGGATCGCGTCGAGCCGCGCCTTCTTCTGCTCCTCGGTGCCGTGGGCGATGATCGTCGGCCCGGCCATCCCGAGCCCGATCACGCCGAGGTGCGACGGCGCCTCCGCGCGCGCCATCTCCTCGAGGAAGATCGCCTGGTGGCTGTAGGGAGCGCCGGCGCCGCCGTACTCCTTCGGCCAGGTGAGGCCCGCGTAGCCGGCGTCGTAGAGCTTGCGGCTCCAGGCGCGGCCGGCCTCCTCGAAGCGGCCGCGGCGCACCTCGTCGGTCAGGTTCTCGCCGATCCACGCGCGCAGCTCGGCCCGAAAGGCCGCTTCCTCCGGCGTGTCCCGCAGATCCACGGGCTGACTCTAGACGGAACCCGGACTCAGGGCACGACGATCTGGCGGACGACCGCGCCGTCCGCGAGCGCGTCGAGCGCTCCGTTCAGGCCCTCGAGCGGGAGCGTGTCTCCCCGCAGCCGTTCGACCGGCAGCCGTCCCGCCTGCCAGAGCGAGATGAGGAGCGGGATGTCGCGCTGCGGGACTGCCGAGCCGAGGTAGGAGCCCTTGAGCGTCCGGCTCTCGGCGACGAGCGAGAGCGCGTTCAGGGTCAGCTCGCGCGAGGGGTGGGGCAGGCCGATCGCGACGGTCGTGCCGCCGCGGGCGGTCGCGCGGTAGGCCGCCTCGAGCACAGCAGGGTGGCCCGCCGCCTCGAAGGCGTAGCGGACGCGGAGCTCGCCGACCTCCTCCGGATCGAGTGCGGCCGTCGCGCCGAGCTCGAGCGCCAGCTCACGCTTGAACGAGATCGGGTCGACCGCCACGATCGGGATGGCCCCCGCGAGCGCGGCGCCCATGACCGCCGCGAGCCCGACCCCGCCGAGCCCGAAGACGGCGACCGAGTCGCCCGGCCGAACACTGCGCCGTGTTCAGCACGGCTCCCGCGCCGGTCACGACCGCGCAGCCGAAGAGCGCTGCGAGCTCGAGCGGCACCGACGGGTCGACGACGACGGCGGAGGGTCGCGCTACGACGATCCGCTCGGAGAAGGCGGAGACGCCGAGGTGGTGGTGAACCTCGCGGCCGTCCGGAGTCCGAGAACCGCCGCCCGCCGCCGAGCAGACGACCCTCGCCGTTCGCGGCCGCCGCGGCGGCGCAGAGGATCGGCTCGCCGCCGGCGCACTCGGCGCAGAGTCCGCAGCTCGGAACGAAGGAGAGGACGACGTGGTCGCCTTCGCGGACGTCGGTGACGCCCAGGCCGACCGCCTCGACGACGCCGGCCGCCTCGTGACCGAGCGCCATCGGCACCGGCCGCGGGCGCGTGCCGTCCACGACGGAGAGGTCGGAGTGGCAGAGCCCCGCGGCGGCGACGCGAATCAGCAGCTCGCCGTTTCCGGGCGGCGCCAGCTCGAGCTCCTCGACGCTCAGCGGGCGGCTCTGCGCGTAGGGCCGCTCGGCGCCAAGCTCGCGCAGGACCGCCGAGCGTGTGATCACGCGAGGAACTCGGCGACGGTGCGGTTGAACCTCTCCGGAGATTCGAGGAAGAGGAGGTGGCCGCCGCCGGCGAACCGCTCGAAGCGCGCGCCCGGGATCCGTCGCGCGAGCTCGACGCCGTTCTCGTACGGGACGATCCGGTCGGCATCGCCGTGGATCACGAGCGTCGGCGCTGCGATCTCCTCGACCGGCGAGACCTGCTCGACGAAGCGCCAGCAGGCGTCGTACTGAGCGCGCCAGCACTCCGGCGGCGTCGGGTGCTCGAGCCGGTCGGCGAGGAGCTGCTCGAACTCGTCCGGATGCTCGTCCGTCCAGCCGGGCGCGAACGAGAGCGGCATCGAGGCGCGGGCGAACTCGGGCGGCGGTCGGTCGGCATGCGCCTCCCAGGTCTCGATCGTCTCGTCCGGCGTTGGCAGATGGCTCGGGCCACCGGTGGCCGTGCAGATGAGGACGAGCCTTTCGACGAGCTCGGGATGCCGGAGCGCAAGCGTCTGAGCGATGTAGCCGCCCATCGAGAAGCCGGCAACGTGCGCCCGCCGGCCTTCGAGCGCCTCTGCGGCGTCGTCGGCCAGCTCCTCGATCGAGTACGGGCCTGGCGGCTTCGGCGAGCGGCCGGTGCCGCGATTGTCGATCGCGATCACGCGGAAGCGCTCCGACCAGTCCGGGATCTGGCGCTGCCACGACCAGATCGCATAGCCGAGCCCTGCGAGCAGGAGCAGCGGGTGCCCCTCGCCGCGCTCCTCGCGGTAGAGCTTCAGGCGACGGCGCTCCGGTCGAGCTCGCGGACGGACTGAGCTCCGATCAACGCAAGCGTGATGTCGATCTCCGCCGCAAGCTGCCGGATCACGGCCTCGACTCCCGCCGCGCCGCCGACCGCGAGCCCGTACGCGTAGGGCCGCCCGAGCAGGACGGCGTCGGCGCCGAGCGCGACCGCCTTCAGCACGTCGGAGCCGGTTCGGATCCCGCTGTCCATCAACACGGGAGTGTCGCCGCCGACCGCGTCGCGCACCTCGACGAGCGCGTCGAGCGCGGCGACCGAGCCGTCCACCTGCCGGCCGCCGTGGTTCGAGACGACGATCCCGTCGACGCCGTGCTCGAGCGCGATCCGCGCGTCCTCCGCGGTCAGCACGCCCTTGACGAGGATCGGCAGCTCGGTTCGATCGCGGAGCCACGCGAGGTCCGCCCAGGTCAGCCCGAGGTTCGAGAAGACGGAGAGCGCTCGCACCGACGCCGTGAGCACGTCGTCCTCCGGCGCCTCGTCGAGCCAGGAGCGGAAGATCGGGTCGCTGAAGAACTGCGCCAGCCCCTCTCCCTGAAGGAAGGGCAGGTAGCCGTTCCCGAGGTCGCGCGGCCGCCAGCCGAGCATGAGCGTGTCGAGGGTGACGACGATCGCGCCGTAGCCGGCCGCGCCGGCCCGGTCGACGATGCTGCCGACGAGCTCGCGATCGTCGAACCAGTAGAGCTGGTACCAGCGCGGCGAGTCGCCGAGCTCGGCGGCGACGTCCTCCAGCGAGCTCGAGGCGGCGCTGGAGAGGATCATCGGCACGCCGGTCGCGCGGGCGGCGCGCGCGACGCCGAGCTCGGCCTCGGCATGCGCGATCGAGAGGACGCCGATCGGCGCGAGCAGGAACGGCACCGGCGAGCGGAGGCCGAGCACCTCGACGGAGAGATCGCGCTCGACGTTGCCGGCGAGCATCCGAGGACGCAGGCGGCGACGCTCGAACGCCTCCAGGTTCGCGTGCATCGTCGCCTCCGAGCCCGCGCCGCCGGCGATGTAGCCGAACGGCCCCGGCTCGAGCGTCTCGCGCGCCCGCGTCTCCCAATCGGCAGCGCTGATCGGCCACTCCGCTCCGCCGGCGAGATAGATCGAGTTCTGAACCTGGGCTCCGGAGTCGAGCGGCACTGTGAGAGACTCTACGCCGTGACCGAGCTCGCGATCGAACCGCAGGTCAAGGAGCGCCGTGCCCAGGTGCGCGCGTTCATGGAGGAGCACGTCTACCCGAACGAAGCCGCGCTCGAGCGCGAGGACGACGCGTCCGACGAGCTGATCGCCGACCTGCGTGAGCGGGCGAAGGAGGCGGGAATCTGGGCGCCGCACCTCCCGCGCGAGGCGGGCGGAACCGGCTCCGGCTTCATCGAGTACGCGCTCCTGAACGAGGAGATCGGCCGGAGCATGTGGGCGCAGCTCGTCTTCAACTGCCAGGCGCCCGACGCCGGGAACGGCGAGATCCTCCACCATTTCGGGACCGAGGAGCAGAAGGAGCAGTTCCTGCGCCCGCTCGTGGAAGGAACGGCGCGCTCGTTCTTCTCGATGACCGAGCCCGAGGTGTCGGGCGCCGATCCGACCGCGCTCCAGACGACTGCGGTCGCCGACGGCGACGAGTGGGTGATCGACGGGCACAAGTGGTTCTCGTCCTCGGCGGAGGGAGCGACGTTCGGGATCGTGATGGCGGTCACCGATCCGGACGCGCCGCCGCACGGGCGGATGAGCCAGATCCTCGTCCCGGCCGACACGCCAGGCGTCGAGATCGTCCGGCCGATTCCGGTGATGGGCCACGAGGGCCGGGGCTGGTCGACGCACTGCGAGGTGCGCTACACGGGAGTGCGGGTGCCGCTCGGGAACGTCCTCGGGGAGCCCGGCGACGGCTTCCGAATCGCGCAGAAGCGGCTCGGCCCGGGGCGGATCCACCACGTGATGCGCTGGCTCGGCCAGATGGAGCGGGCCTTCGAGCTGATGTGCTCCTACGCGCTCGAGCGCGAGGTCGGCGGAGCGCCGCTCGCCGAGAAGCAGACCGTCCAGAACTGGATCGCCGACTCGGCCGCCGAGATCCAGGCCTGCCGGCTGATGACGCTCGACGCCGCGCGCAAGCTCGACGAGGGCGACGAGGCGCGCATCGAGGTCTCGCTGATCAAGTTCTTCGCCGCCCGCGTCCTCCACGACGTGATCGACCGCGCGATCCAGGTGCACGGCGGCCGCGGTCTCACCGACCTGAGCCCGCTCGGCCAGATGTACATCCACGCCCGCGGCGCCCGGATCTACGACGGCCCGGACGAGGTCCACCGGATGGTCGTCGCCCGCCGGATCCTGAAGACGTTCGCCGCCGGCGGCGTCTACGAGTTCGGCTAGCCCAGCTCGACGTCGATCGCGCGCGCGAGCTCTGCCGGCTCGAAGCCGTCGGGACCGCGGCCGCCCTGGAAGGCGACGCGCCCGTCGCGGTCGATCAGGTAGAGCCGGTCGGGCCAGCCGCCGTAGGCGAGAGCGCACGCGTCGTCGACGTCGTCGAGGAGCACCGGAATCCGCGTCTCGAGCCGAGCCACGCACGCGTCCGCCACCGCCGCGCGTTCCTCGAGCGAGGTCGGATCGATCACCGCAATCTCCTCACGCCGGTTGTCGGCGAGCACCCAGCCGTCCTCGGGATGCGCCTCGCGGATGTAGACGATGAAGAACGCGACGTCGGCTCCGTGTCGTTCGTAGAGATCCTCGAGCTCGCCCAACTGGCGGCGGAAGGGCGGTCAGGTGTACGAGCCGAAGACGAGCGCGACCGGGGTGCCGACGAGATCGGCGAGCCGAATCCGCTCGCCACTCGGGCGGTGCGACTCGGAATCGAGCCGCGGCAGATCGAAGGGAAAGGCGTTGTCGCCGGGCCGGAGCTCGGGTGTCATCAGGCTCCGGTAGGAGGCGGAGCCCATCACGTCCTCGAGGGAGAGCGGCGAGTCGGACGGCGTCTCAGGCGCGCTCATGTGTCCGCGCCTCAGCCGACGAGGCGGCGGCGCTGCATGTCGACGCTCGGCGTGTTCACCTTCCACACGAGCCCGACGCGGCGCATCCCGCGGATCACGAGGCCGCCGATGTCGAGCTCCCAGGGCTTGAGGCCGTGGAACGCCGAGGAGGGGAAGGCGTGGTGGTTGTGGTGCCACGACTCGCCGAACGAGATCCACGAGAGCCACCAGACGTTCCGCGACTCGTCCTTCACCTGGAAGCGGCGCGAGCCGACGAAATGGCACACCGAGTTGACCGACCACGTGATGTGGTGGAGCAGGAAGATCCGGATCAGGCCGCCCCAGAACATCGCCTGGAGCCCGGCGCCGATCGTGCCGCCCCAGATCCAGCCGGCCAGGAACGGCAGCAGGAGCGACGCCGCCACCCAGGCGGGGAACCAGCGCGAGATGAAGACCATCCCGCGGTCGGCGAGCAAGTCCTTGGCGTACTTCGTCCATTCAGCGCGGCCGACGGTGCGGAAGAGCCAGCCGATGTGGGCATGCCAGAGCCCCGCGAGCTTGCCGCGCAAGCCGGGCTCGAAGCCCGCGTGCGGCGAGTGCGGATCGCCTTCCCGGTCGGCGAAGTTGTGGTGCTTGCGGTGGTCGGAGACCCACCGGATCACCGGCCCCTGCACGGCCATCGAGCCGAGCACAGCGAGGCTGTAGCGGATCGACTTGTACGTCTCGTACGACCGGTGCGTGAAGAGCCGGTGGAAGCCGATCGAGATCCCCAGCGTCGTCAGGGCGTAGCCGACGGCGAAGATCGTCAGGTCCCGCCAGGTCACGTAGCTGCCCCAGAAGAGGAAGATCGACGCGAGGAACGCGGCGAACGGCAGCGTTACGCCGATGAGGTTCGTGATCTTCTGGCCGCGGCTCATCCTCGCCTCCCCGCTCGCGACCTCGGTGGCTGCAACGCTCACCGGAGGAGAGTAGCGCCAGGTTCGGAGAGACGCCGGGTCTCGTTGCCTGTCCTACTCACGGACCATAAGATCCGCCGACGCATGGCCCTCCTCTCGCTGCGGAACGTCACGCGCCGCTTCGGCGGCATCGTCGCGCTCGACGGAGTCTCCTTCGACGTGGGCGAGGGGCAGATCGTCGGTCTCATCGGCCCGAACGGCGCCGGCAAGACGACGGCCTTCAACGTGATCACGCGGCTCTATACCCCGGACGAGGGCGAGGTCGAGTTCGCGGGCGAGAACCTGCTGAAAGCGCCCGTGCACGGGATCGTCAAGCGCGGGATCGCCCGCACCTTCCAGAATGTGGAGCTCTTCAAGACGATGTCGGCGCTCGAGAACGTGCTCATCGGCGCTCACACGCGCGGTCGCGATGCGGAAGAGGAGGCGCTCGAGGAGCTGAACTACGTCGGGCTCGCGTCCGTTGCCCGCCGGCCCGTCGCGGGCCTGCCCTTCGGGACGCTGAAGCGCGTCGAGCTCGCACGCGCCCTCGTCGCGAAGCCGAAGCTCCTGCTCCTCGACGAACCGGCCGGCGGCTTGAACCACGAAGAGGTCGAGGTGCTCGGCCGCTTCATCCAGCAGATCCGCGACGACCGGAAGCTGACGGTGCTCCTCGTCGAGCACCACATGAATCTCGTGATGGGGATCTCGGATCATGTCCACGTGCTCAACTTCGGGCGCCAGATCGCCGACGGCAGCCCCGCCGAGGTGCGAGCGAACCCGGACGTGATCGAGGCCTACCTCGGCACCGACGACGAGCATGCCCCGAGGAAGAACGGCGGCGCGCCCGAGCCGGAGGTCGCCGATGGCCCTGCTTGAGCTGCAGGACGTCGAGGCTCGCTACGGCCAGGTGCGGGCGCTCGAAAGCGTCTCGCTCGCGGTCGAGGAGGGACAGATCGTGGCGGTCCTCGGCGCGAACGGCGCCGGCAAGACGACGACGCTGCGCGCGATCTCGGGCACGGTGCGGCGAACCGGCTCGATCTCGTTCGCCGGCAAGAAGCTCGCGCGGCACGGGCCGGAGGCGGTCGCCAAGCTCGGTGTCGCGCACGTCCCCGAGGGCCGCGGCACCTTCGGCGAGCTCTCGGTCGAGGAGAATCTCCGACTCGGCGCCTACACCCGCCGCGGCTCGCTCGCGGCCGATCTCAAGCGAATGAGCAGCTACTTCCCCTGGCTCGGGGAGCGAGGCGCCCAGCACGCCGGGACGCTCTCCGGCGGCGAGCAGCAGATGCTTGCGCTCGCGCGGGCGCTGATGAGCCGGCCGAGGCTGCTCCTCCTCGACGAGCCCTCGCTCGGGCTCGCACCGCTCGTCACCCGTGAGATCTTCCGGATCGTGCGCGAGTTGAACGAGGAGGACGGGCTGACGGTGCTCGTGGTCGAGCAGAACGCCGCGATCGCGCTGGAGGTCGCGGCCCGCGCCTACGTGCTCGAGGTCGGCAAGGTTGCCGTGTCCGGGACGAGCGAGGAGCTCGCCCGCGACGAGTCCGTCCGCAAGAGCTACCTGGGCTACTGAGACTGTGGCGGCGTTCTTCCAGCAGGTCGTCGCAGGTCTCGCCGCCGGGTCGATCTACGCGGCGCTCGCGCTTGCGCTCGTCCTGATCCACCGAGCAACCGGAGTGATCAATTTCGCCCAGGGCGAGATGGCGATGTTCACCACCTACATCGCCTGGACGCTGACCGCGAACCACGGCTGGTCGTATTGGCCCGCCTTTATCGCCACCCTGATCTTCGCGTTCGTCCTCGGCCTCGGGATCCAGCGGATCGTGATCCGGCCGGTCGAGCGCGGTCCGCTCCTGACGACCGTGATCATCACAATCGGGCTCGTCCTCATCTTCAACGGCGCGGCGGGCTGGATCTGGTCGGCGGAGGTGCGCGCGTTCCCGAGCCCCTTCCCCAACGACACCTGGAACGTCGGCGGCGTCGCGATCTCGGTGCAGGAGCTCGGCACGATCGCGGTCGTCTTCGTGCTCGTCGCCGCGCTCGCCGCCTTCTTCAGGTTCACGAAGATCGGCCTGGCGTTGCGCGCGTCGGCGCTGAATCCGGAGGCGAGCCGCCTCGTCGGCGTCCGCGTCGGCTGGATGCTCGGGATCGGCTGGGGGCTTGCGGCGATGCTCGGGGCGGTGGCGGGCATGCTCGCGGCGCCGACGATCTTCCTCGATCCGAACCTGATGCAGGCGATCTTGATCTACGCGTTCGCGGCCGCCGTCCTCGGCGGGATCGACTCGCCGATCGGCGCGGTCGCCGGCGGGCTCCTCCTGGGTGTCGGCCTAAACCTGATCGAGACCTACGTCGACTTCATCGGCGCTGACCTGGGCCTGCCGGTGGCGCTCCTGATCATCCTCGTGGTGCTGCTCGTCCGACCCGCCGGGCTCTTCGGCAAGCCGGTCACGAGGCGCGTATGAGCCGGCCGCGTTTCACGAGGCTCGAGCTCGTCCAGATGGCGTTCTTCGTCGTCGCCGCTGCGGTCGTGCTGCTCCTGCCGCGTCTGATCAGCGACTTCCGGGCGCAGCAATTCGCCTACGTCGGCATCTACTTCATCGCCCTGCTCGGGCTCAACGTCCTCACCGGCTTCACCGGCCAGATCTCGCTCGGTCACGGCGCCTTCATGCTGATCGGCGGCTACACGACCGCGATCCTGATGTCGAACGAGGAGCCGCCGCTCCAGATCCTCGGCCACGCGTTCACCGGCGACCTTCGCGACATCTGGACGATCCCGATCGCCGGCGTCGTCGCCGGTCTCGCGGGCTTTCTCTTCGGCTTCCCGGCGCTTCGCTTGACCGGCCTCTACCTCGCGCTCGCCACCTTCGCGATCGCCGTGGCCGCGCCCGCCGTCGTCAAGAAGTACGAGGGGGCGACCGGCGGCGGCGGCGGGATCAACCTCTTCGAGCTCGAGACCCGCACCCGCGTGATCGAGACGACCGATCCGGTCACCTTCGAGCCGATCTCGGAGCCGATCAGCATTCTCGGAATCGAGATCCCCAGCTTCAACGAATGGCTGTACTACCTCTGCTGGACGCTCGCGCTCGTGATGTTCGGGATCGCGTGGGCGCTCCTCCGCGGGCGGACGGGGCGGGCATTCAGGGCCGTTCGCGACAGTGAGCTCGCGGCTGCCTCCTCCGGCGTCAACCTCGCGCGCTACAAGACGCTCGCATTCGGGATCAGCGCGTTCTACGCGGGCGTCGCGGGCTCCCTGCTCGCGATCGCGACGACGTTCGTCAACCCCGACACGTTTCCGGTCACGCTCTCGATCTTCCTCCTGGTGGGTGTCGTGGTGGGCGGCCTCGGCTCCCTCTGGCCGCTCGTGTTCGGCGCGATCTTCATCCAGTTCCTCCCGCTCTGGGCGCAGCAGCTCAACGGTCCGCTGCCCGATTCGATCGGGCCGTTCACCGTGCCCGACTTCAAGGCGCCCGGTGCCCCCGCAGTCGTGTACGGCGTGGTGCTGATCCTGATCATGCTGGCCTTCCCCGGCGGAGCCGCCAGCGTCGTCCGCAGGTTGAGCGCCTATGCAAGCCGGCGCTACCAGCGCGCCCGCTGACGCGCTTGCCGATGGGTCGTCCCAGGCTCATCGTCTACCTGATTGCGCTCGTCGGGGCGATCGTCACCGGCGCGATCGTCACGGGCGCGACCGCTTCGTCCGGCGCCGATCCCGGGATCACGGCGAGGACGATCCTCCTCGGCGGCACCGCGCCGCTTTCGGATCCGGCGTCCGCGGCCGTCGCTCGCGGCGCCGATGCGTACTTCAAATACGTGAACGCGCGCGGCGGGGTCGACGGCCGCTCGATCGCCTTCACGGTCGTCGACGACGGCTCGAGCCCGACTCAGGCTGTCGAGGCGACCCGGCAGCTCGTCGAGGAGGACGGCGTCTTCGCGATCGTCAACTCGCTCGGCACAGAGGCGAATCTCGCGACGCGGGGCTATCTGAACGGGTTGAAGGTGCCGCAGCTCTTCGTCGGCTCCGGAGCGAGCACGTTCGGGCGCGAGCACAGGCGCTATCCGGCAACGATCGGCTTTCGGCCGACCTACCGGGCCGAGGGAAGGGTCTACGGTGCCTATCTCGCCCGCACGAAGCCTCGCGCCCGGGTCGCCGTCCTCTTCCAGAACGACACGTACGGCAGGGAGCTGCTGGCGGGATTGCGCGAGGGGATCGGCCGCTCCACGGTGAGGGTCGTCGTTGCGGAGGGGTACGCGCCGGCATCGGCCGAGGTGCAGGCGCAGCTCGGGCGGCTGAACACGGGTGGCGCCGACACCCTGGCGCTGTTCTCGAGCCCGGGCATCGCGCGCGTCGCGGCTGGATTCGCGGCCCGCCCCGGCTGGCGGCCGCTCCTCCTCGTGAGCGCCGACGCGAGCGACTCGGCCCCGATCGAAGGCGCGATCTCGATCGCGTATCTCAAGGATCCACGCGAGGCTGCGTGGCGCGCCGATCCGGCACTGAGGGTCTATCGCGCGATCCTGGCGAGATACGCACGGGGCGCCAACCCAGGCGAGCTCGGCCACGTTCGAGGGATGGCGGTCGCCTACGAGACCGTGCGGCTGCTGAAGGCCGTCGGCGCGACTCCGACGCGTGCCGCCGTCGTGACGCAGCTCGCGAGGCTGCGCGACGCCTCCAACCCGTTTCTCCTGCCCGGGATCGTCGTCCGGACGAGCGCGACAGAGCGCTTTCCGGTCGAGCAGGCACAGCTCCGGCGCCACACGAGAGGCTCGTGGAAGCGCTTCGGCGGGCTCTGGAACCTTTCCGCGGGCTGAGCGCGACGGCAGCCACACACAACGTCCGGGCTCGATCCGGAACGTAAGCTGACGCCGATGGAGCACGCCGACCTGCTCGACGCGCCGCCGGCCGAACTGCTCGCCGCGGCCCGCGAGCGCCGGCGCGGCGGCGGCCTCGTCACCTACTCGCCGAAGGTCTTCATTCCGCTCACGACGCTGTGCCGCGACGTCTGCGGCTACTGCACCTTCGCTCGTCCGCCGCGGCGAGGCGAGCGGGCGTATCTGAGCGAGGACGAGGTGCTTGCGATCGCCCGGGCCGGCGCCGCGGCCGGCTGCACGGAGGCGCTGTTCACGCTCGGCGACAAGCCGGAGCTCCGCTACAAGGTCGCGCGCGAGGAGCTCGCCGAGCTCGGGTGCACGACGACGATCGAGTACCTGGCCCGCGTCGCGAAGCTCGTGCTGGAAGAGACCGGCCTCCTCCCGCACCTGAACCCCGGCGTCATGACCCGCGCCGAGCTCGAGCTCCTGCGCCCGGTCTCCGCCTCGATGGGGGTCATGCTCGAGACGACCGCCGACCGACTCGCGGAGCGGGGTGGACCACACTGGGCTTCCCCCGACAAGATGCCCGCCCGCCGGGTCGAGACGATCGAGCTCGCGGGCGAGCTTCGGATCCCCTTCACGAGCGGGATCCTGATCGGGATCGGCGAGACGCGAGCCGAGAGGCTCGAGGCGCTCGAGGCGCTCGCCGTGCTCCACCGCCGTCACGGCCACCTCCAGGAGGTGATCGTCCAGAACTTCCGCGCGAAGCCGGGCACGCGCATGGCGGATCACGCCGAGCCGTCGCTCGACGACCACCTCTGGACGATCGCCGCGGCGCGGCTGCTCCTGCCTTCGGACGTCTCGGTGCAGGCGCCGCCGAACCTCGCCTTCGACGACTTTCCGCGCCTCCTCGATGCCGGCATCGACGACTGGGGCGGCGTCTCGCCGGTGACGATCGACCACGTGAATCCGGAGGCGCCGTGGCCGGAGCGCGAGCGGCTCGCCGAGGCGACGCGCTCGCGGGGGCTCGAGCTGGCGCCGCGACTGCCGGTCTACCCGGCCTTTCTCGGCGGCGAATGGCTGGCTCCGAAGGTCTTGACGCAGGCACTCCGGAGCTCCGACTCGCTCCAGCTTGCGCGCGAGGACGGCTGGCATCCCGGCGAGCGCGGCGACGTGCCGTTCACCGTCTCGCGCGATCCGCTCCCCCTCCCGGCGAGCGACGAGCTGGGGGAGGACGAGCTCGTCCGGCTCTTCCGCGCGCGCGGCGAGGAGCGACAGCGCGTGTTCGCCGCGGCCGACCGGCTCCGCCGCGAGGTCTGCGGCGACGAGGTCACCTACGTCGTCACCCGGAACATCCAGTACACGAACGTCTGCTATTTCCGCTGCGGCTTCTGCGCCTTCTCGAAGGGGAAGCTCGCGGCCAACCTGCGCGGGGCGCCGTACCTCGTGCCGCTCGAGGAGATCGTCCGCCGCGCGCGCGAGGCCTGGGACCGCGGCGCGACCGAGGTCTGCCTCCAGGGTGGGATCCACCCCGCCTTCACCGGCGACTACTACGCCGACGTCGTCGCCGCGATCCGAGCCGAGCTCCCGGATCTGCACATCCACGCGTTCTCCGCGCTCGAGATCTGGCAGGGCGCGACGACGCTCGGCGTGCCGGTCGAGGACTATCTCGCGCGGCTCCGCGCGCTCGGCCTCGGCTCGCTCCCCGGCACGGCCGCCGAGATCCTCGACGACGAGGTTCGCGCGCTGATCTGCCCCGACAAGGTCTCGACGGAGCAGTGGCTCGACGTGCACGCGGCGGCGCACAGGGTCGGCCTCCGCTCGAACGTGACGATCATGTTCGGGCACGTCGAGTCGCCGAGGCACTGGGCCCGGCACCTGCTCCGAGCGCGCGCCCAGCAGCAGGCGACGGGCGGATTCACCGAGCTCGTGCCGCTGCCGTTCGTCCACATGGAGGCGCCGATCTGGCTGAAGGGGCGAGCGCGCTCGGGGCCGACGTTCGGCGAGACGCTGCTCCTCCACGCCGTCGCCCGGCTCGCGCTGCATCCGCACATCACGAACATCCAGGCCTCGTGGGTGAAGCTCGGGCCGGCCGGTGTCGCAGCCGCGCTCGCCGCCGGGGTCAACGACCTCGGCGGCACGCTGATGAACGAATCGATCTCCCGCTCGGCCGGCTCCGAGCACGGTCAGGAAATGGCTCCAGAGGCGATGGAGGCGCTGATCCGGGCGAGCGGCCGGACACCGCGCCAGCGCACGACGCTCTACGGCGAGGTCACCGCCGAACGGCGGGCGGCATCCTTCGGAGCCGCTCCGCTCGCGGAGCCGGTCAACCCGCACGTCCGCGAGGCCCGGCTCCAGGCCCCGCCGAAGCTGGCGCGGCCCGGCTTCCTGGCATCCGGGTTGTTGGCATCCGGGCCAATCCCGCGCTAGGCTGCGCGTCCGATCAGTCCTAGGGGAGTGGAGAACATGACTTTTTGCGGCTACAACGTGCGTATGCGTGCCCGGTTCCTGCAGCTCGGCGGCGCTCTCTGCGCGCTCGGCGTTCTCCTCGCCCTGCCGGCCGCCGGCGCCCAGGCGGCGTTCCCCGGCGCGAACGGGCTGATCGCGTTCGAGCGCGGCGGGGACATCTACACGGTGACGTCGGACAGCTCTCACACCGTCAGCTCGTCGGCGCTCGTGACCGGCGCCAGCGACCCGGCCTGGTCGCCGGACGGTGAGCAGCTCGCCTTCAGCCAGGGCGGCTCGATCAAGATCCTGACGATCGACGATCCGGCCGCGGACGACGCTCGACACCGGGACGTCGCCGGCGTGGTCGTCCGACGGGAGTCTGCTCGTCTACGAGAAGGGCTCCGATATCTGGGTCATCTCGGCAGACGGCGCCGGCAGTCGGCCGCAACCTCTCGAACAGCGCCGGACGCAGAGGACGATCCCGCCTGGTCGTCCGACGACGACGTGATCGCGTTCACGCGGACGCCGAGCGGCGGGGGCAACTCCGACATCTACACGATGACCGCGCCGACGAGCGCGACGACGGGTGGCGGCGGGAGCCTGACGGCTCGGACCACCGTCTCGTCGAACGAGTTCGATCCCTCCTGGTCGCCGGACGGCGAGACGATCGCGTTCACCTCCGACCGCGCGCCGCACGCCGGGATCGACCAGATCTACACGATCGCCGACGGCGCCGCTCCCGGCACCGAGGTGCGACTGACGATTTCGACCGTCGACGATGCAGAGCCGGCGTACTCGCCGGATGGGAGTCAGGTGGCCTTCAGCCGTGCCGGCGGCGGGATCACCTCGGTCGGCACTCCGATCACTCTGGTTGCCGGCGACGCCAATCCCGACTGGGGGACGAGGTCGAACAGCGCGACGACGCCGCCTGCGAGCTCGGCGCCGGTCAACACCGTCCCGCCGAAGGTGATCATCTTCGGCAGCACCGGAATCCCCCAAGTCGGCGTCACCGTCTCCTCATCAGTCGGATCGTGGACGGGCGGCTCGCTGACGTACAGCTACCAGTGGAAGAAGTGCCAGCCGAAGGACGGCCCGTGCTACCGGATCCTGACGCCGGCGGCGAACTTCTCGACCTTCCTCCCGACCGGGGATCTGATCGGCTGGTCGCTGCGGGTCGAGGTCACGGCGAAGAACTCGTTCGGAGAGACGACGGCGCAGTCCGAGTCGACGCCGCTCGTGATCGGGAATCCGCCGGTGAACACGGTTCGCCCGCAGATCTCCGTCTGGTCGACGAATCCCACGGTCGGCCAGGAGCTCACCGTTACGAGCGGCAGCTGGACGGGCCTCTCCCCGCTCACGTACAGCTACCAGTGGCGCCGCTGCGATCCTCCGGGGACGCTGCCGAGCTGCGTCGCGATCGCCGGGCGCGATCGGGACGAGCTACACGACGACCGATGCCGATCTCGGCGTGACGCTGCGCGTCTACGTCACCGCGACCAACGCGGGCGGCTCGACGACGGCCTTCTCCGACCACACCTTCCCGACGATTCCCGCGCCGCGGTTTGCTCCCTCGGTGACAACGCCGCCGACGATCACCGGGGTCGCGGAGCTCGGGCGCACGCTTGTCGGGTCGCGGGGAACGTGGTCGGGCTTCGCCCCGATCCGCTACGTCTCGACGTGGCAGCGGTGCGACGCGACGGTCACGGTCTGCAAGGCGGTCAAGAGCGTCAAGGGGATGAACTACAAGCTCGGAGAGGCCGACATCGGCTACCGGATCCGTCTCTCCGTGGTCGCGGTGAATTCGATCGGCAGCCTGCGCGCGCCTTCCGAGGCGACCGAGTCGATCATCCTCGGCCCGCCGAAGCCGAAGGGCCGGCGGGTCGTCGGCACGTCCGCTCACGACTACGTCCCGGGCGGTGGCGGCGATGACGTCCTCAGCGGGCTCGCCGGGAACGACACGCTGATGGGCGGCAAGGGCGACGACAAGATCACGGGCGGCGCCGGGAACGACTACGTCGATGCCGGTGGGGGAGTCGACAACGTCGATGCCGGCGCGGGCAGCGACACCGTGCTCGTCGCCGACGGCGAGATCGACACGGTCGAATGCGGCGAGGGGAACGATCGCGTGATCGCGGACGCGTCCGACCGGCTCAGCGGCTGCGAAGCGGTCAGCTTCCCGGCCACGACGCCGACGCCGACTCCGACGCCGACGAGCCCGTAGCTCAGGTCTGATCGCCGGTGGCTCGCCGCAGGCCGGCGAGCCACCGCGGGATCCGGCGACGCGCGTGTACGAGCGCGTCGTCGACCTCGGCCGCGGCGGTGTCGCCGTGGCGGCCTTCGCCGTGTCCGACGAGGACGTGCTCGGCGCCGAGACCCTGGAGCGCGCGGGGCGGGAAGAGCCGGAGGAACGGATGCACGCCGATCGGCTCCGCGCCGGCGCGATGGAACGGGATCGTCCCCAGCACGTCCGCGGCGACGAGGATCCGGCGCTCCGGCCACCAGAGCGCGACCTCCTGCCAGAGCCGCCACGACGAGACGGGCAGGAAGGTGAAGGGGGTCTCGGGCAGCGTGCGCGGCACCACGTGATGCGGGACGCCGAGCTTCCAGGCGAGCGACGCGCAGTCGCGACCGTGCCGGTCGAGCAGCTGGATCACGCCTGCCGGCTCGCCGAGAGCGCGGACGCGCTCCTCGAGCCCCTCCATCTCGAAGGGGTCGACCAGCCAGACGCGGCCGTCGACGGCGAGCGCATGACCCGTCCTGCGCATCCGCGCGTCCTCGACCCAGCCGAAGCCGTCCTCGATCTCGTCGACCCAGCTCATCGCTGCACGCTAACCGCCACGGCGATCTTCAAACGGCCGAGCCGGATCGCGCCCGCGGACGATCGTGCCCTCGAGCCGAGCAGACGGGCGAGGTGAAGGCGGTAGCACCCGAGGAAGAGATGTCGCAAAATCGTGACGCTTCGGATGCAGCTGGGTCACAGGATCCTCGATAGCGTTTCGGTAGGGACACCCGGGGTGCCCCTGGGGGCACGTCGGGGGAGGTTGCGATGGCCGCGGCTTCAGACCTCTCGGGCCAGCAGATCCTCGACCGTCTCCCGTCTCAGAATCTCCCGCGCCTCCCCGTCCCGCACGAGCACTGCCGCCGGCCGCGGCACGCCGTTGTAGGTCGATCCCATCGCCAGCGTGTACGCGCCAGTCGCCGGGACGGCGAGCAGGTCGCCGCGCTGCGGCTCCGGCAGGCGGGCGCTCTCGATCAAGACGTCGCCCGACTCGCAGTGCTTGCCCACCACGGTGAACGGATCCGCCGCAGACTCCTCGTCCGCCCGGTTCGCAAGCAGCGCCGCGTAGCGGGCGTCGTAGAGCTGCGGGCGCGGATTGTCGGACATGCCACCGTCGATGGCGACGTAGCTCCGATCGCCGGCTCGTTTGCTCGCGCCGACCCTGTACAGCGTGCAGGCTGCGGCGCCGACGAGCGATCGTCCCGGCTCGAGGATCGCGCTGGGCTGTGGCAGGCCGCGCGCCTTCCAGGCGCCGTCGACCGCGTCGACGATCGAGCGCACGAGCTGCTCGAGCGGCGGCTCCGGCTCGTCGAGCACGTACCTGACGCCGAAGCCGCCGCCGACGTCGACGACCGCCGGCGTCCAGTCGAGCTCGTCTCGCGCGCGCCCCGCAAAGTCCGCCAGCAGCTCGACCGCCTGCAAATGCGCCCGCGCGTCCAGGAGCTGCGAGCCCACGTGGACGTGCAGCCCCACGACCTCGATCCCCGCCTCGCGCCCCCGCCGGATGGCCTCCAGCGCGTCGTCGGCGTCGAGCCCGAACTTCGACCCCCGGTGGCCCGTGCGGATCGCCTCGTGGGTCTCTGCCTCGACGCCGGGCGTCACGCGGACAAGCGCCCGCCCGACGCCGGCGGAGGCCGCCCGCTCGGGCTCGTCGAGCGAGTCGAGCACGACGAGCGCCCCCGCAGCCGCAGCCGCTCGCAGCTCCTCGTCCGACTTGTTGTTGCCGTGGAAGAGGATCTGTCCGCCTTCGATCCCGGCCGCCCGCGCGAACGCGAGCTCACCGAGCGTCGAGACGTCTGCGCCGATCCCCTCCTCCTGGAGCAGCCGCAGCAGCGCGACGTTCGCGAAAGCCTTCGTTCCGTAGACGACGAGCGCCTCGGGCGCGGCCGCGCGAAACAGGCGCGCCCGCTCGCGCAGCGAGCGCTCGCAGTACACGACGAGCGGCGTTCCGAACCGCTCGGCCAACTCGCGCGCCGCGACTCCGCCAACGGTCAGCTCGCCGGCCTCGACCCTGGCCGTCTCCGGGAACAGTGCTAGCATTCGCGGCAGTGAAGCAGCTTCTTCCGTAGCGCAGGAAGCGAACGCGGCCCCGCCGCGGCAGCTTCCCCCGGCCTCTCTCGCGAGAGGCTTTTTTGTACCCCGAGCCAGGTGTCCGGATGAGCGAGCCAACCGAGCGATACGACCCGCAGGCGATCGAGGCCAAGTGGCAGAGCGTCTGGGAAGGCGAGCAGGCCTTTGCGGTCGCGAACCCCAGCGCGTCGGACTCGCGGCCCAAGAGCTACGTGCTCGAGCAGCTTCCCTACCCGTCCGGCAACCTGCACATGGGCCACATGCTCGTCTACACGATCGGCGACGTCGCGACTCACTTCCGGCGCCGGAACGGCTTCCGCGTCCTCCACCCGTTCGGGTTCGACTCGTTCGGGCTGCCCTCGGAGAACGCCGCGATCCGCGAGGGCCGCCACCCACGCGAGACCGTGGAGCGCAACATCGAGGCGATCCGAGCGTCGATGCGGAAGATCGGCTGGTGGATCGACTGGTCGCGCGAGCTCTCCACGCACGAGCCCGGCTACTACCGCTGGCAGCAATGGCAGTTCCTCGAGTTCCTCGAGCGCGGCCTCGCCTACCGCAAGCCCGCGCCGGTCAAGTGGTGCCCGAACGACCAGACCGTGCTCGCGAACGAGCAAGTCCTCCCGGACGGGACCTGCGAGCGCTGCGGCGCCGAGGTCGAGTCGCGGCTGATGGAGCAGTGGTTCTTCCGGATCACCGACTACGCGCAGGCGCTGCTCGACGATCTCGAGACCGTCGACTGGCCGGACTCGATCAAGGCGCGCCAGCGCAACTGGATCGGCCGCTCGGAGGGCGCCGAGGTCAGCTTCCGGATCGACGAGTGGGACGAGGACGTCGCCGTCTTCACGACGCGCCCCGACACGCTTTTCGGCGCCACGTTCTTCGTGCTCGCGCCGGAGCACGAACTGGTCGCACGGATCGACTCGGCCGAGGTGCAGGACTACGTCCGCCAGACCGCCGCCAAGAAGACCGAGGAACGAGCGGCGGCCGAAGAGAAGACGGGTGTCTTCACGGGCCTCCACGCGATCAACCCCGTCAACGACGAGCGGATCCCGATCTACGTCGCCGAGTACGTCCTGACCGACTACGGGACCGGCGCGATCATGGCCGTGCCCGCGCACGATCGCAGGGACTTCGACTTCGCCCGCGCCTTCGGGCTGCCGATCCGGCACGTGGTGAAGCCCGTCCACGGTGACCTGGACGAGAGCGAGCCGTACACCGAGCACACCGAGGGCGAGGTGCTCGTCAACTCCGGCGAGGTCGACGGCCTCGCGGCGCCCGAGGGCGGACGCAGGCTCGTCGAGCGGCTCGAGCGCGAGGGACGCGGGCGCTTCGCGGTCAACTTCCGGCTGCGCGACTGGGGCTTCTCGCGCCAACGCTACTGGGGCTGTCCGATTCCGATCGTCTACTGCGACGCCTGCGGGATCGTGCCGGTGCCGGAGAGCGAGCTGCCCGTCGTGCTTCCCGAGATCGAGGACTTCAAGCCGCGGGGCCGGCCGCCGCTCGCCCAGGCGGAGGAATGGGTGAACGTGCCCTGTCCTTCCTGCGGCGGGCCTGGACGGCGCGAGACCGAGACGATGGACACCTTCGTCGACTCCTCGTGGTACTTCCTCCGCTACTGCGACCCGACGAACGACACGGCGCCGTTCGACCGCGCGATCGTCGACTACTGGAACCCCGTCGACCTGTATATCGGCGGCGTCGACCACGCGACGATGCACATGATCTACGCCCGCTTCTGGGTCAAGGTGCTGAACGATCTCGGCCTCGTCGGCTTCCGCGAGCCGTTCTCGAGCTTCTATTCGAACGGCTGGGTCACGATGGGCAACACGAAGATCTCGAAGCGCTCGGGGGGCGCATCCATCGGCCCGGACCAGTTCGTCGACCGCTACGGCGCCGACGCGGTGCGGCTCTGCATCCTGTTCCTCGGCCCGGCCGACCAGGACATGGAGTGGACCGAGGACTCGGCCGAGGCGATGGCGCGGTTCGTGCGGCGGCTCTGGCGCGTCGTCAGCGAGGTGGCGGCGGGCGCTCCGCACGGCGAGCCTGCGGGTGGGCCGCTGACGCGCAAGGCGCACGAGACGATCGCGAAGGCGACCGACGACATCGGCCGCCGCTTCGCGTTCAACACCGCGATCTCGGCCGTGATGGAGCTCGTGAACGAGCTCTCGCGCGATCGCACCGGGCCCGATTCTCGGTTCGCTGCGGAGACCGCCGTCTCGCTGATCCAGCCGTACGCGCCGCACGTGGCCGAGGAGCTCTGGAGCGTGCTCGGGCGCGAGCGCCTCTGGCTCGAGCCGTGGCCGGTCGCCGACGAGGCGCTGCTCGAGCGTGAGACCGTGGAGATCGTCGTTCAGGTGAACGGCAAGGTGCGAGATCGCCTGCACGTCGCGGCGGCGACCGCCGAGGCGGAGCTCGTCTCGCTTGCTCGGGCATCAGAACGCGTGCAGATGCATCTGAACGGCGGTGAGCCCCGGAAGACGATCGTCGTGCCGGGCAAGCTCGTCAACTTCGTCGTCTGACGAGCTTGGGTGCGCGCGTCGCTGCGCGGCGATTGGCACGAAGTCGGCACGAACGCGTGACACACCTGTAACAGGTTCGGCGCCACCCTTCGGGCATGCCCTCCTTGCCCGTCTCGCGAGGTCGTGCCCTCGTCCTCGCGGGCGGGCTCCTCGTGCTCCTCGTCCTCGCCGGGCGTACGTTCGCGGGCGGAAGCGAATCCGCCAGTCGACCGGCCGCCGCGCTCGTGCCGGAGCGTCCGGCCGACCTTACGGCGAGGCTCGTGATCCACGTCACCGGAGCCGTGACCGAGCCAGGTCTCTACCGGCTGAAGGAGGGCAGCAGAGTCGCCGACGCCGTCGCCCGTGCGGGCGGAGCGACGCCGTCGGCCGACACCGCAGCCGTGAACCTCGCCGCACCGCTCGCCGACGGGATGCAGGTCCTGATACCGAGTCGGGTCGCCGGTGTGGCGGGGGCGGCGGCGGAAGCGCCGACCGGCGCGGGCGCGCGCGTCAGCCTGAACGCCGCCACCGTGGCCGAGCTCGACGAGCTACCGGGTGTCGGTCCGGTGACTGCGCAGAAGATCGTCGACTATCGCGCTGCGCACGGCGGCTTTCGGACAGTCGATGATCTCGACGCGATCCCGGGGATCGGGCCTGTCCGGATCGACCAGCTTCGCGAGCTCGTGGGACCATGATCGACCGGGTTGGCCCGACGGTGCTCGTCGTCGCCGCCTGCCTCGGTCTGGCCTTCGCGAACGCATACCGGTCTCCCGCGTCGGATCTGACTTTCGTCCTCGTCACGGGCGCTCTGCTCGTCGCCGCCGCCGCAGTCTCACCGCCCCGGGTGCGCCCGCCGACGCTCGTCGTCGCGCTCGCGCTCGTCGGCTGGTGGTGGGGGAGCGCCCGACTCGAAGCTCTCGACGGGAGCATCCTCGCCTCCCACGTAGGCCGCTCGAGCGCGGCTGAGGTCGTGATCACAGGACCGGCCAGGAGGACTCGATTCACGCTGCGGATGCCGGCTGAGGCGCGTCGCTTCGCATTGGAGCGGGTGGGAGAGCCCGTCCTCCTCGAGTTGCCGCTCGGTCGTTCCCCGCCGCAGGGCGCGATCCTCGCCCTGCGGGCGACGATCGTCGCGCCGCGCTCGCCCGGGAGCGGCTTCGACGAGCGGGGCTGGCTGGTGCGGCGCGGGGTTCACGTGATTCTTCGCGGCCGGGACTGGCGCGTCGTCGGACGGCGCGGTGGGATCGGTGGGCTCTCGGACCGGCTGCGCGCCCACGTGGCCCGCTCGATCGCGCCTGGACTCGAGGGCGAGCGTCGAGCCGTGCTCGCGGGAATCGTGCTGGGCGAGGACGAGGGGCTCTCCGACGAGCTGCAGGAGAGCTTCAAGGCTGCAGGGCTCTATCACCTGCTCGCCGTCTCCGGTCAGAACGTCGCCTTTCTGGCCGGCGCCGTGCTCGTGCTCGCGTATCTCCTCGGGATCTCGCGGCTGCCCGCGGAGGGCGTCGCCATCGGCGCGATCGTCGCCTACGTGCTCGCTGTCGGCTGGCAGCCGTCGGTGGTTCGCGCCGGCGTCGCCGGCGTGCTCGCCTCGCTCGCCTGGCTGGCCTCGCGCCCACGCGATCGCTGGCACTTCATGGCGCTCGGCGCCGCCGTCCTGCTCGCGTGGACGCCGGCGACGATCTTCGAGCCGGGCTTCCAGCTCTCGTTCGCGGCCGTGGCGGCGATCTTCCTGCTCGTCCCGCGTCTGAGCAACGTCCTCGAGGGCTATCCGATCCCGCGTTGGCTCCGCGACGCGCTGGCGATCTCGATCGCCTGCGGCGTGGCGACGGCGCCGATCCTCTGGCTCCAGTTCGGCTCCATCCAGGTGTACGCGTTGCTCGCGAACGCGCTCGTGACGCTCGCGATCGGACCGCTGCTCGGGATCGCGCTGCTCGGCACGCTGCTCGAGCCGATCCTCCCGTCCGCCACGTTCGCCCTCGCCTGGCTCAACGGCTGGCTTGCGGCGTACATCGCGGCGTGCGCGCGGATCGTGGGCGGGCTGCCGCTTGCGGAGACGTCGTCGGGGCTCGCCGTCGCAGCGTTGCTCCTCGTGCCGGCCGCGATTCTCCTGCTGCGGCAACTGCCGCCGTGGCGCCGGCCGCTTGCGCTGGCTTGCGTCGCCGCCGCGCTTCCCGGCGCTCCTGCTCTGGCTCCTCTGGCCCTCACGTCCGACCGCCCCGCCGGAGGGCCTGAGGATCACCGTCCTCGACGTCGGCCAGGGAGACTCGATCCTCGTCCAGGTGCCGGAGGGCTCGATTCTCGTCGACCAGGGGCCGCCGGAGGCGCGCGTCGACCGGCAGCTGCGCGAGCTCGGGGTCCGCCGGCTGTCCGCGCTCGTGCTCACGGACGGCCAGCGCGACCACACTGGGGGCGCCGAGCAGGTACTCCGGCGCGTCGCCGTCGAGCGGGTGCTCGATCCTCGAATCGCGAGCATCAGCCCGCACAGGAATCGAGCATTGGCCGTCGCCGCGGACCGCGGCGTGCCCGTGATCGAGATCCGGGCCGGGTCGTCGTGGCGGCTCGGCCAGCTTCAGCTCAGCGTCCTCTGGCCCGATGGACCCGGCCTTCCGAGCGACGACCCCAACCGGCGCACGGTCGTCCTCCTCGCCCGGTACGGAACGGTCGACGCTCTCCTGAGCGCCGATGCGGAGACAGACATCACGGCGCGGCTCCTGAGCCGGCGCGTCGAGATCCTCAAGGTCGCGCATCACGGCTCCGAGGATCCGGGCCTCGAGGCGGAGCTGAAGGAGCTGCAGCCGGCGGTCGCCGTCATCTCGTGCGGGCGCGACAACCGCTACGGCCATCCGCGGGCGGAGACACTCGCCGCCCTCGAGACCGTTCCTGGGCTCCTCCTGCAGCGCACCGACCGAAATGGACGGGTCGTCGTCGAGTCCGACGGCGCGCGCGTCTGGGTCCGATCCGACCGTTAACCTGGCTCGGTGGCCGACCCGTCCGAGCTCGAGCCCGTCTATCTGCTCACCGGCAGCGACCGGCCGAAGATCGAGGTCGCGCTCCAGCGGCTCCGGCGCCATTTCGTCCCCGAGTCGGTGGAGCTGACGACGGCCCAGGAGCTCTCGGGAGCGGAGATCGCGGCGCTCTGCAATGTCGGCAGCCTCTTCGGCGACGCTCGCCTCGTCGTCGTCGAGCACGTCGACGGCGTTCGCGGCAACGAGGGACGGTTGACGAGAGGCTGGAAGGTCGCCGACGTCAAGGCCGTCGAGGAGTATCTCGCCTCGCCCGCGCCGGCGACCACCCTCGCTCTGGTCGCAGAGGAGCTGAAGAAGGACGCGCCGCTCTACAAGGCGTGCGCCAAGGCCGGGTCGGTACTCGACTTTTCGGTCGTCAAGAAGAACCTCACGTCGTGGATCTCTCAGCAGTTCGCGGCTCGCGGCGCACGCGCCGAGCCCGAGGCCTGCGCAGCCCTCCTCCAGCTCGTCGGCGACGACCTGCGCCAGCTCGCGAGCGAGATCGACAAGCTCGCGACCTGGGCGGCGGGAGAGCCGATCGGAGAGAGCGAGGTGGAGGCACTGGCGACCCCCGTCGCCGAGACGTCCGACTACAAGCTCGCCGACGCCTGGAGCCAGCACGAGTCGGCGGCGCTTCTCCGTCTCAGCGAACAGATCTTCGACCGCGACTCGAAGGCGAGCCGGGACGTGAGCGCCCGCCTCTCGGCCCGGTTCAGCGGTCAGGTGCTGGCGATCGCGCGCGCGAAGCGGCTCAAAGACGCCGGGTGTCACCGCTTCTGCCGCTCAGAAGCCGCTCGGCCTCAGGTTCGACTGGCAGGTTCGCCGGGCGTATGCGCAGGCGGATGCGTTCTCGCAGTCGGAGCTCGACCAGGCGATCGTGCGGGTCTCCGAGCTGGACCTGGCGCTGAAGGGCAAGAGCCGGCTCGCACCGGAACTCGAGCTCCAACGAGCCTTTGTCGATCTCGGACGGCCCGGCTAGAGACGCTGTCGGCTAGGAAGGCCGGGCGAGGCGTGCAGCCCGCGCCTTCTTGCGCGCAGCCGTGTTCTTGTGCAGCGCGCCCTGTGAGGCGGCCTTGTCGATCGTGCGCACGAGCAGAAGGTGCTCGGCGGCGATCGTCTCCTGGTCGCCGTCGGCGGCTGCGGACTCGAGCCGCCTCGTCAGCGTCTTCACCGTCGAGCGGTAGCGGAGGTTCTCCTCCCGCTCACGCTCGGAGATTCGAACTCGCTTGATCTGTTGCTGGATATTCGGCATCTCAGAGAAAGGCCCGCGCTCGGCGGGCGTCGCTGATCGTAGCAGAGGCCAGTTCGCGCAGAAGGTGCGCGCCTACCCCATTCCTATACTCGCCACGTGGACGAGCGAGCCAACGCGCGCAGGCTCGCCGTCTCGACCGCGATCTTCTCCGGCGCAACGGGCCTTTCCCGCCTGCTCGGCCTCGTCCGTGAGATCGTCGTCGCGAACTACTTCGGTGCACGCGGCTCGATCAACGCGTTCACCGTCGCCTTCCAGATCCCGAACCTGATCCGCGCGCTCGTCGCCGACGCGGCGCTTTCCTCGGCCTTCGTACCGGTCTTCAGCGAGCTGCTCGAGAAGGGGGAGAAGGCGCGTGCCTGGCGCGTCGCCTCGACCATCTTCTGGCTGTTCCTGCTCGTCGGCAGCGGTCTGACCGCGCTCTTCATCCTCGCGGCCCCTGTGCTCGTGCCGCCCCTCAGCGGCGCCTACGACGACCTCACGGTGACGCTCTCGCAGATCCTCTTCCCCGTCGTCGTCTTGCTCGGCCTCTTCGGGATCGTGACGGGGATCCTGAACAGCTACGAGCAGTTCTCCATCCCGGCGCTGACGCCCGTCTTCTGGAACCTGGCGATCATTGCCGGGCTCGTGATCGGCGTGCCGCGCGCAGACACGGACAGCGGCAAGCTCTACGTCTACGCGGGCTCGATCGTCGTCGGCACCCTGATCCAGCTCCTCCTCCCGCTTCCCTGGCTGCGCGGCCTCGACGGCCGCCTGCGGCTCGCGCTCGACGTTCGCGACCCGGCGGTGAGGCAGGTCTTCAAGCTGATGATCCCCGTCATGCTCGGGCTCGGCCTGATCAACGTCAACGCGGTGATCGGGACCGTCTTCGCGTCGAAGCTGATCGACCCGACCATCGCGCCGAACGCGATCGACAAGGCGTTCCGCGTCTACATGCTCCCGCAGGGGATGTTCTCGGTCGCGGTCGCGACGGTGCTCTTCCCTTCCCTCGCGCGCGCGGCGACGCGAGGCGACATGGCGGGCTTTCGCGACACCGTCTCCCGCGGGCTGCGCCAGATCAACTTCCTGCTCCTGCCGGCGAGCGTGCTCTCGGCCGCCCTCGCGCTGCCGATCGTGCGTCTCCTCTACGAGCGGGGCGCCTTCGATCCCGACGAGACCCGCGTGGTCGCCGGTGCGCTCGCCGCCTTCTCGCTCGGCCTCGCCTTCAACGGGATGATGCTGATGCTGAACCGCGGCTTCTTCAGCCTCCAGGCGCCGTGGGTGCCGACGCTCGTCGCCGTCGCGAACCTCGTCCTGAACACGGCCCTCTACGTCGTCCTCTATCGCGTCGGCACCTGGGGGATCCCGCTCGCGATCTCGCTCGCGAACATCGCCGCCGTGGTGCTCCTCCTCGTGCTCTTGCGCCGCCGCATCGGCCCGATCGACCTCACTGCCACGCTCCGCACCTTCGGCCTCGCGACGATCGCGTCCGTCGCGCTCGGCCTCGTCGCCTTCGGGATTTGGTGGGCGCTCGACGAGCTCCTCGGCCGCTCGTTCCTCGGGCAGCTCGGGTCGCTCGGAACCGCGCTCGCCGTCGGCGGCGTCGTCTATCTGCTCGTCGCTCGCGCGCTCGGGATTCGCGAGATGCAGGCGCTAGACTCGCTCAGAGGCCGCTTCCGCAAGGCCCGATGAGCCATGGACCAAGCACACATCCGCAACTTCTCGATCATCGCCCACATCGATCATGGGAAGTCGACGCTGGCCGATCGGATCCTGCAGCTCACGGACACCGTCGCCGCCCGTGACATGAAGGAGCAGCTGCTCGACTCGATGGAGCTCGAGCGCGAGCGCGGGATCACGATCAAGGCACAGGCGGTGCGCGTGCTCTGGAAGGGGCATCAGCTCAACCTGATCGACACGCCCGGCCACGTCGACTTCACGTACGAGGTCTCCCGGTCGCTCCAGGCCTGCGAGGGCGCGCTGCTCGTGGTCGACGCGGCCCAGGGGATCGAGGCGCAGACGCTCGCGAACGCCTATCTCGCGATCGAGAACGACCTCGAGATCGTCCCGCTCGTGAACAAGATCGACCTGCCGCAGGCCGATCCCGACGGCGCTGCTGCCGAGGTCGCCGACCTGATCGGAGACGACGCCGACAACGTGCTCCGGATCTCGGCGAAGACCGGCGAGGGCGTCGAGGCGGTGCTCGACGCGATCGTCGAGCGGATTCCGGCGCCGGTGGGCGAGCTCGAAGCGCCGGCCCGCGCGCTCATCTTCGACTCCTCCTACGACCAGTACCGAGGCGTGATCGCCTTCGTCCGCGTCGTCGACGGCCGTTTCGAGACGCGCGATGCCGTGCGGGCGATGGCGCAGGGCACGCGCTTCGAGGCCGAGGAGCTCGGCTTCCTCTCCCCGCAGCGGACGCCCGTCAAGGGCCTCGTAGCCGGCGAGGTGGGCTACGTCGTGACCGGCCTGAAGGACGTCTCGAAGCTGGGCGTCGGCGACACCCTCACCGTCGAGAAGCGGGCCGCCGCCGAGCCGCTGCCGGGCTACAAGGAGGTGAAGCCGATGGTCTTCGCCGGCCTCTTTCCGACGGACTCGGACGACTACCCGGAGCTGCGCGACGCGCTCGAGCGGCTGAAGCTGAACGACGGCGCCCTCTTCTACGAGCCCGAGACCTCGCAGGCGCTCGGCTTCGGCTTCCGCTGCGGCTTCCTCGGCCTGCTCCATATGGAGATCGTGCGCGAGCGGCTCGAGCGCGAGTTCGATCTCGACCTGCTCGTCACGGCGCCGAACGTCGCCTATCGCGTCCGGCCGCGCCCCGACGCCGAGTGGGTCGAGGTGCACAACCCGGCCGAGATGCCGAACGAGTTCGAGGCGGTGGAGGAGCCGTACATCAAGGCGTCGGTGATCGTGCCCAAGGAGTACGTCGGCGCCGTGATGGAGCTCTGCAACGAGCGCCGTGGCAGCTTCGACCACATGGAGTACCTCTCCGAGGAGCGCGTGCACCTCGTCTACCGGCTGCCGCTCGGAGAGATCGTGCTCGACTTCTACGACCAGCTCAAGTCGCGGACTCGCGGCTACGCGAGCTTCGACTACGACATGGCCGGATTCGACACCGGCAGCGTGGTGCGAGTCGACGTGCTCGTTGGGGGAGAGCCGGTCGACGCGCTCTCGCTGATCGTCCACCGCGAGTTCGCGTACGAGCGCGGCAAGCTGCTCGTCGAGCGGCTGCGGAAGGAGATCCCGCGCCAGTTCTTCGACGTCGCGATCCAGGCCGCGATCGGCTCGCGGGTGATCGCGCGCGAGACCGTGAAGGCGAAGCGGAAGGACGTGCTCGCGAAGTGCTACGGCGGCGACATCAGCCGCAAGCGGAAGCTGCTCGAGAAGCAGAAGAAGGGCAAGAAGCGGATGAAGCAGGTCGGCGGCGTCGAGGTGCCGCAGGAGGCGTTCCTCGCCGTGCTCAACCTCGACGACAGACGGTGAGCCGCGCGGCGGACAAGATTTGCGAAGTCGGCACGAACGCGTCACACATCCGTGACGGTTCTCCGCATACCGTTCCAGAAGGGGGCCTCCGCGCCCCCCAGCGGGGGACTGGTCCCGGAGAGGCCCGGCCCACCGCGGCGGCTCAGCACCTGTACGTGCATCTGCCTTTCTGCGCGCACCGTTGCGGCTACTGCGACTTCGTCACGGCCGTGGGCAAGCAGGACGAGCACGCTCCGTACGTCGAGGCGCTGCTCCTCGAGTTGGCGCTCGAGCGCGACCTGCTCGCGGACGACGTGCAGACGGTCTTCGTCGGCGGCGGCACCCCGACCTTCACCGAGCCCACGGCGCTCGCGCGTCTCCTGGCCGCGCTGCCCACCGCCGCAGAGGTGACCGTCGAGGCGAACCCGGAGACCGTCACCCCGGAGCTCGCCGCGCTTCTCCGCCGGCAGGGCGTCAATCGCGTCTCGCTCGGGGCTCAGAGCTTCCAGCCGCACCTGCTCGAGGTGCTCGAGCGGCGCGCGAGCCCCGCGGACGTGCGTGCTGCCGTCCCGACGCTCCGCGCAGCCGGCTTCGACAACCTCTCGCTCGACCTGATCTACGGGATTCCCGGCCAGACGCGCGAAGACCTGGCCCGCGACCTCGACGCCGCGCTCGCGCTCGAGCCCGAGCACCTCTCCTGTTACGAGCTCGAGGCGAAGCCGGGCACGCGCTTCACCCACGCGCACGGGGACGAGCTCGAGCGCCAGGCCGAAGCGCTGGAAGGCTATTTCGAGGCCGTCGTCGAGACACTCACCGGCGCCGGCTACCGGTGGTACGAGACGGCGAACTTCTGCCGCGGCGGATCCGGACGAGACCTGCGCGCGCAGCACAACCTCGGCTACTGGCGCGGCCGGGACTACGTCGGGATCGGCGTCGGGGCGGTGTCGACGGTCGGCGGTCTACGCTGGAAGAACGCGCCGAGCGTGCGGCGCTACACCGCTGCCCTCGCTCGCGCGGAGCGCCCGCCACGGGAGCTCGAACCCCTTGCTGCGGACGTCCAAGCCAGGGAGCGCGTTCTGCTCGGCCTCCGCCTCGACGAACCGCTCGAAATGGCGGGACTCGGTGCGGCGATCGACGCTGACGCCGTCGCGCGCCTCGACGGCCTCGGGCTCGCGCGCTCCCTCGACGGTGGCGCGACCCTGCAGCTCACCGACCGCGGCCGCTTCCTCGGCGGTGGAGTCACGGCGGAGCTGCTCGCCGACTCGCCCGGCTAAAATCCCTGCAAATGGCCGAGCTAACCGAACGGAAGCGGGAGATCCTCCGCCGCGTCGTCGCCGAGTACATCGCGACCGGCGAGCCCGTCGGCTCGAAGTCGCTCGTCGCGAGCTCGGGGTTGCCCTTCTCCGCCTCGACCGTGCGGAGCGAGCTGGCCGAGCTCGAGTCGCTGGGGCTCCTGACGCATCCGCACACCTCGGCGGGGCGGATCCCGACCGAATCCGGTTACCGGTTCTACGCGACCGAGGTGCTCGAGGCCGTCGAACCGCGGCCCGCGCGCTTTCCGCTCGACCTCACCACGATGCGCAGCGAGATCGAGGCTGCATTGCAGTCGACGACCGAGATGCTCTCGCAGGTCACCCGCCTGCTCGCGCTCGTCTCGGCGCCGGGCCTCCAGACGGCGACGGTTCGCCACGTCGAGGTCCTCGTGCTCCAGCCGCGCGTGGTGATGGTCGTGACGATCACCTCGACGGGCGGCGTCGCCAAGCGCCTCTTCGAGTTCGACCAGGCCGTCGACCCCGGCCTTGCCGCCTGGGCGAACGAGTACCTGAACGAGCGCGTCGCCGGCGTCCAGCTCGGCACCCATCTGCTCCGGCGGCGGATCGAGGACTCGAGCCTTTCTGCTCGCGAGCAAGGGTTCCTCGACGCGCTACGGCCCGCGTTCCTCGATCTCGCGGCACCCACGGCCCAGCTCTTCTACGTCGGCGGCGCCGCTTCGCTCCTCGACGACGTGCGCACCGACGAGCTCGAAGCCTGCCGGCAGCTCCTCTCCGTCCTCGAGCAGCGGGCCGCCGTGCTCGAGCTGATGAGCGACTCCTTCGACGCGCGCCGCCCCTTCGTCCGCGTCGGCCTCGACCACCCGGGCCTGCAGAGCGTCTCCCTCGTCGGCGCCACCTACGGGCTGCCGACGCGCACGCTCGGCACCGTCAGCCTGCTCGGGCCGGTGCGGATGGACTATGCGAAGGCCGTCCGCACCGTCCGCGCCGCCGCGCTCGAGCTCTCGAGGCTCGTCGAGGTCGCGTACGAGGAGAGCTGAGCGAAGCCGAGTCCGCCGCACCATCTACCCTGGCAGCGATGGCGACCGCGGAACGAGACCTGTACGAGCTGCTCGGCGTCGAGCGCGGCGCGAGCGACGCCGAGATCAAGAAGGCGTTCCGCAAGCTCGCGCAGAAGCTCCATCCGGACGTCTCGCAGGAACCGGACGCCCAGGCCCGCTTCCGCGAGGTCGCGGAGGCCTACGAGGTGCTCTCGAACGCCGAGACGCGCCGGCTCTACGACCAGTTCGGCCACGCCGGCCTGAAGCGCGGCGGCTACACGCCGGGCAACTTCGACTTCGGCAACCTCGGCGACATCTTCTCGGCCTTCTTCGGCGACGACCTGATGGGTCGCGCCGGACGCGCGGGCGCCGGTCGAGGCGGCGATGTCGGGATCGCGGTCGAGCTCGAGCTCGAGGAAGTGGTGACGGGCGTGACGCGGCGGGTCGAGCTCGACGTCGCTCTGACCTGCGACCGCTGTCACGGCGACGGCGCCGAGCCGGGCACGACGCCGATCACGTGCGGCACCTGCGACGGCGCCGGCCGCGTCCAGCAGGTCTCGCGAAGCGTCCTCGGCGAGTTCGTCCGGGCGCGCACCTGCCCTACCTGCGACGGCAGTGGGCGCGTCTCGGAGACGCCGTGCAACGAATGCGCGGGCGCGGGCCGGACGACGCGCGAGAAGTCGCTCGAGGTCAAGATTCCCGCCGGAATCCACGGCGGACAACAGATCCGGATCCGCGGCGAGGGCCACGCTGGAACGCACGGCGGCCCGGCCGGCGATCTCTACGTCGAAGCGCGAGTCACGCGCCACGAGCTGTTCGAACGGGACGGCGACGACATCCTCGCGAGCGTCGACCTGACGTTCGTCCAGGCCGCGCTCGGCGCACGGGTGTCGGTGCCGACGCTCGAGGGCGAGGTCGAGCTCGACTTCGAGCCGGGAACGCAGCCGGGCGAAGTCCGCGTGCTCAAGGGGAAGGGGATACCGGCGCTCCAGCGCTACGGGCGGGGCGACCAGCGACTGCTCGTCAATGTCGCGGTGCCGCGCCGGGTCACCGCCGAGCAGCGCGCCCTGCTCGAGCAGTTCGAGCAGCACTCCACCGACGAGACCTACAAGCGCGACGAGGGGTTCTTCGAGAAGCTCAGAAGCGCGCTCCGTTGACAGCCAGGCCAAAGGCCGGCCTTTGAAGCTGCTCCGGCGGGTTTCCGTCACCGTGCCGCCGGCCCGGGCCGAGCAGGCCCGCGCGGTCATGCTCGAGCTGTTTCCGACGGGCTTCGAGGAGGTCGACCACGAAGGCAGCCTGGAGCTCGCCGCGTACACGAACTCCGCCGGCGAGGAGCGAATCTGGCAAGCCTTCGGCGGGGCGCGGGGCTCCGACGTCGACACGGGCTGGGAGGAGCGCTGGCGCCAGTTCCACAAGCCGTCGCGCGTGGGGGAGCTGTGGATCGGGCCGCCCTGGGAGCGTCCCGACGCGGACGCGCTGCCGGTCGTGATCGACCCGGGTCGCGCCTTCGGTACCGGAGGCCACGCGACGACGCGACTCTGCCTCGAGCTCCTCGCCGACGAGCCGCGTGGAAGCGTGCTCGACGTCGGTTGCGGCTCCGGCATCCTCTCGATCGCCGCCGTCAGGCTCGGCTTCGCGCCGGTCTCGGGGATCGACTTCGACCCGCAGGCGGTCGAGGCGACCGAGCGGAACGCGCGCGACAACGGCGTCGACGTCACGGCGACGCTCGTGGACCTGCGCGACGACGTGCTGCCAGAGGTCGATCTGGCCCTGGCGAACATCGCCGCCGAGGCCGTGCTCGCGCTCGGGCCGAAACTGCGTGCGGCCCGCGCGATCACCTCCGGCTACCTCGTCTCGGACGAGCCCGACCTCGAGGGCTATCGCCGCGAGCGGCGGATCGGCGTCGACGGCTGGGCCGCCGACCTGCACGTGCGTCGGTAAGAATCGCCTCTCGTGCCGGCCGACTGCCTCTTCTGCAAGCTCGTCCGCGAGGGCGACCACGTCGCCAAGACCGACGGCTTCGTCGCGATCCGCGACATCAATCCGCAGGCCGACGTCCATCTGCTCGTGCTTCCCGAGCGGCATGTCGATACGTTTCGCGACGTCGGTGAGTTCACCGCGGACGAGTCGAAGCGGTTGCTCGAGTTCGTCGCGGAGGTCGCGCGCGAGGCGGGGCTCGAGGACTACCGCGTGCTCGTCAACGTCGGCCCGGGCGGCGGCCAGACGATCTTCCACCTGCACTGGCACGTGCTGGGTGGGACAATCCGCGGGATGCCCCAGTGAAAGCCGCACAGTGAGCCTCATCGCCGAGATCGAGTCGCAGCTCAAGGAGGCGATGCGCGAGCGCGACGACGCGCGCCGCGACGCGCTCCGGCTGATCCTGTCCAGCCTCCGCGGCGCCGAGAAGGAGCTCCAGCGAGGGCTGTCGGAGGACGAGGAGCTGCAGGTGCTGCAGCGCGAGCGCAAGAAGCGGGTCGAGGCCGCGGAGGCGTTCCGCAGCGGCGACCGCCCGGAGCAGGCCGAGAAGGAGGAGGCGGAGCTCGAGGTGCTCGAGGAGTTCATGCCCGAGCCGCTCTCCGAGGAGGAGATCGAGGAGATCGTGGACGACGTGATCGCCGAGGTCGGCGCCACGAGCATGCGCGACATCGGCCGCGTGATGGCCGACGTGATGCCGCAGATCGCGGGCAGAGCGGACGGCTCGACCGTCAGCCAGCTCGTCCGCGAAAAGCTCGCCTAGCTCTAGTTCGGCGCGTCGACGAAGAGGTCGAAGTCTCCGGCCAGAACGCGGTCGATCCGGCCGGTGCGCATCCCCGTCGTGTTGCGGACGAGCGGCGAGGGCTCGTGGCGGTAACGCCGGACGATTCCCGGCTCGGGCCGATCCGGTGGCGGTGCGTTCTTGCCGTCGCCCGCCGGCGCCACGTCGACGAGCACGGTGACGCGGTCGAACGAACGGTTCTCCTCGTGCGGGAGCTCGAGCACGTGCAGGCCGATCTCTTGCTTCAGCAGCGTGTAGGCGCCAAGCCCGGAGACGTCGAGGACGACGACGCCGTCGCCGCCGTTTCTGCGAATCCGCATCCCACGGCCGTCGGCCCAGCCGACGTACATCGCCGCGAGCTCTTGCACGAACCGATCGCAGGCGGCCGCATCCTCGGACTTGCCCGCCCGGACCGTGAGCGTCGCGTCGCTCGCCTCGCGCGCATCGAGACCTGCGAGCGCGGCCGTGAGCACGTGCATGCGCGTCGCGAGCAGGCGGAGCAGCTCGGTCGAATGGGCCTCGCGCGCGGAGGAGAGCCGCGCACCAAGCCGTTCTGCCGTCGCCGTCGCGGCCCCCAGGCGATCGAGGTACTCGATCAGGCTCAGCACGTTCTGTCGATCCTCGGACTGCCAGAAGGCCGGCTCGCGCGCCTCCGCCAGCGCGTCCTCCTTGGCGTCGTCCCATGAGCGTACGCGCTCGCCGAGCGAGGCGAGCGCGCTCAGGAGGAATGTCCCCTCGGCCTCCGTTCCGTCCGGCTCGAGCGCGACCCGTGCGACCGTGAGACCGCCCGGGTCGACCGGCTCCTCCGCCGCCGTGGCCGACTCCGGCTCGCCCGCATTCGGGTCGACGAAGGCGACGTCCAGTCCGGTCCCGTCGCGCGCGGTGATGAAGAGGAACTGATCGCCTTCCGGGAACTGCCGCTCGACGATCGCGGTCGCGATCCGTGTCAGCAGGTACCGCTCGACGGCACGCTTGAGCGGGCGTGCGCCGAGCTCGGCGCTGAAGCCCTGCTCGATCAGGAAGTCGATCGCGGCCTCGTCCCACTCGACCGCCCACGGGTGCATCCGGAAGCCGCGGCGTTCGAGCACGTCGTTGAGCTCCTTCTCGAGCAGTCCGCGCATGATCTCGCGGCCGAGTGGGCGGAAGACGACGACGCGGTCGAGGCGGTTCAGGAACTCCGGCCGGAACGACCGCTCCACCGACTTCGTCACCGTCGCGGGGTCGAACTCCCCCGAGCGTCCGGTGAACCCGACGCCGGGACCGCGTGGGATTGCGGAGCCCAGGTTGGAGGTCAGGATGATCACGCAGTGGCGCAGGTCGACCGTGCGCCCGTTGCGGTCGGTCAGGCGCCCGTCGTCGAACACCTGCAGGAAGACGTCCCACACGTTCTGGTGTGCCTTCTCGAACTCGTCGAGCAGGAGCACCGTGAACGGCTGCTTGCGCACCGAGGAGATCAGCGGAGCGGCAGACCATCCGCGGCGGAGTCGCCGAGCAGGCGCTCAAGGCTCTCAGGGGTCTGGAACTCGCTCATGTCCAGCCGGACGAGCCGGTCCGGAGAGCCGAAGAGGAACTCGCTGAAGGCCTTTGCGATCTCGGTCTTGCCCGTGCCGGTAGGCCCAACGAAGAGGAAGACCCCGAGCGGCCGGGTCGGGTCGGTCAGCCCGGCCTTCACCAGCGCGACCCGGTCGACGAGGCACTCGACCGCCTCCGGCTGGCCGAGCACGCGGCTCTCGAAGAACGCTCGCACGTCGTCCAGGCTGAGGGGCGTGCGTGGATCGAGCACGTGCAGCGGCAGGCCCGTCGCGGCGCTCAGCGTCGCGATCACGCTCTCGGTCGTCACCTCCGTCGCGAGCCCGCGCGTGACGCGGTCGAGAACGAGCTCGAGCAGGCGAAGGAGGTTCCCCGGCGCGGCCGTCCCGGGGAGGTAGTGGTTCGCCAGGTCGAGCGACTCGGCCAGCGTGTGCTCGTCGACGTCGACGCCGTAGTCGCGCGACCAGCCGCGCGCGACCTCGAGTGCGTCCTCGTCCGTCATCGGCGCCAGGCGGATCACCTCGAAGATCCGCGTCACGCGCGGCCGGCTCTGGGCCAGCAGCTCGTAGGCAGTGGGATCGATCTCGCCGATGACGGCGATGTCGTGGGCCTCGATCGCCGGGAGCATCGCGTCGAGGAGCCCGTGCGGGCTGCGTGCGTGCTGACCTGCGTAGAGCGCCTCCTCGAAGCTCGGGAAGAGCCAGACGATCGAGCGCCGGCTCATCCGCCCGACAATCTCCCGGACGCGTCCCTCGAGCTCGCCGATGTAGATCTGACCGGCATTCACCTCGGACGCGCTCGCCTGGAACGCGATCCACGGCTGCTCCAGGCGGCGTAGCGCCTCGACGACCAGGGTCGTCTTGCCGACGCCCTGCTCGCCGACGAGGAGCACGGAGCGTGGGCTGCGCGGCGAGAGCGCCGCTGCGACCGCGTCGACCGCCGCGACGCGCGAGCCTACGAGCGTGGCCTGGGGGTGGTCGTCGACCTTGACGAGCCGCCCGAGATCGCGAAAGAAGCCGGTGTCGATCGACTGCTCCCGCCACTGATCGAGGGCGGGCGAGAGGAGGGTCCGCGTCGCCGGGGTGGCACCCTCGAGCAGCTCGGCTACGAGCGGCTGCAGGCCGACGTCGAGCGTCGCGAGGTCGGCGGCCTTCAGGCGCTCGCCCTGTGCGACCCGCTCGTCGAGGAACAGCGAGACGGCCTTGGCGAGCGGGCTGTCACTCCAGCTTTCCTCGGCCGCCTCGAGCACGGCCAGCATGGACTTGCTCGGCACGACTGCGAACGCGCGTAGCAGCAGCACGCGCTCGCCCCACTCCGCGCGCGCGAACCGCTTCTTCGCCCGGTCGGCCCAATCCGCAGGCGGCGTGCGCCCGGCTGCGATCGCCCCGAGCGTGCCCGCGCGGAGGAACTTCGAGCCGTCCCGGGCCGCGACGGAGAACGCATCGTGGTTGACGCGGCCGGGGTTGCACAGCAGCACGACGAGGCGTCCGAACAACTCGTCGTCTTCGAGCTCGTCGGCGTCGAGGTAGTCGTGGTTCTCGGCCAACTGCTTCGCCAGGGCCTTGGCCTCGGCCAGGCCGTCCGCTTCGTGCCGTGCCATCCTCGTCTTGTACTCGAAACGCGTGGCCGTCGCGAGCGTGCGAGCCGTCGACCGCGCCGACCTGCCTACACTGAGCCGGGTGCAGGAAGTTCTATCCGTCCCGAACGAGGTCGCAGCGGAGCTTGCCGGCGTCGGTGACGGTGTGCTCGACGCGCTTCGCGGGCGGCTTCATTGCACTCTCCGCCTGCGCGGGAACCAGCTCACGATCGAGGGCGGCGACGAGCAGGTAGCCGCCGCGCGCGCCGTCGTGGACGAGCTGGTCGAGCTCGTGGAGGGCGGACACGAGATCGGCCCGGACACAGTCGGCGCGGTCGTCGCTGCGCTCGACCAGACCGAGGACATCCGCGAGGTCTTCGACGACGTCGTCTGGCGCCACCGGGGCAAGAAGATCGCGCCGAAGACGGTCACGCAGAAGCGCTACGTCGACTCGATCCGCAACGCGACCGTCACCTTCGGGATCGGCCCCGCCGGCACGGGCAAGACGTACCTCGCGATGGCGCTCGCGGTTGCGGCCCTCTCCGAGCGGCAGGTCGGCCGGATCATCCTGACGCGCCCGGCGGTCGAGGCCGGCGAGCGGCTCGGCTTTCTCCCCGGCGACATGCTGGCCAAGGTCGATCCGTATCTCCGCCCGCTCTTCGACGCGCTCTACGACATGCTCGATCCCGAGAAGCTGACCGCGTTCATGGAGCGCGGCACGATCGAGGTGGCGCCGCTCGCGTTCATGCGCGGCCGGACGCTGAACGACTCGTTCATCATCCTCGACGAGGCCCAGAACACGAGCCCCGAGCAGATGCAGATGTTCCTGACGCGGCTCGGCTTCGGATCGAAGGTCGTGATCACGGGCGACATCACCCAGATCGACCTCCCGCGCGAGCAGGCCTCGGGGCTGATCCAGGTGCGTCAGATCCTCGGCTCGATCGACGGGATCGGCTTCGTCGAGTTCACGCACGAGGACGTCGTCCGGCACAAGCTCGTGCAGCGGATCGTCGAGGCCTACAAGCAGCACGCGGAGGAGACCGGCCTCGAGCGCACGCGATGAGTGTCTCGGTCGAGTTCGAGAACCGGAGCGGGGTGGAGGTGGACGGAACGGGCGCGGTCGAGCTCGCGCGGCGGGTGCTCGGCGCCGAGGGCGTCGGAGACGGCGAGCTCGGGCTGGCGTTCGTCGCGCCCGAGGAGATGCGGCGGCTGAAGAGCGAGCATCTCGGAATCGACGAGGCGACCGACGTTCTCTCGTTCCCGCTCGACGGGCGGGAGGTCGAGCTCGAAGGCGTGCCGCGGGCGCTCGGCGACGTCGTCCTTTGCCCGCAGGTCGTCGGCGAAGCCTGGCGGGAGCCGCTCATCCATGGCCTCCTGCACTTGCTCGGCCACGATCACGGCGCGGAGATGGAAGCGCGTGAGGCGGTGCACAGGGCGTGAGTACGCCGCGCAGGGCGCCGTCGATCCTCGAGAGCTTCAACTACGCCTTCCAGGGGATCATCCACGTCCTCCGCACCCAGCGGAACATGCGGATCCACTTCGCGATCGCGGGAATCGTCCTGATCGCGGCCCTCGCCTCGGGCGTGGACAAGCTCGAGCTGATCGCGCTCCTGCTCGCGATCGCGTTCGTCCTGATCGCGGAGATGATCAACACCGCCGTCGAGGCGGCCGTCGACGTCGCCACGACCTCGTTCGATCCGATGGCCAAGCTCGCGAAGGACATCGCCGCCGGCTCCGTCCTGATCGCGACCGCCGTCGCCGTCGCCGTCGGCTATCTCGTCTTCTCGGGGCAGGTCGCCGACCGCAGCTCGAGGCTGCTCGACCGGCTCTCCAACGCTCCGGCCTCGTTGACCCTGGTCGCGCTCGTCCTCACGACGATCCTCGTGATCGGGACGAAGGCGCTGACCGGGCGGGGGACACCGCTTCGCGGCGGTCTGCCTTCCGGCCACGCCGCCGTCGCGTTCGCGGGCTGGATGGCTACGACGCTCGTCCTCGACGACAGCCAACACCGCTTCCTGATCTCGTCGCTGACGTTCATCATGGCCTTGCTCGTGGCCCAGACGCGCGTCGAATCGGGTGTCCATTCCTCGACCGAGGTGCTGTACGGCGGCGCTCTCGGGGCGCTCGTCACCCTCGCCGTCTTCCAGCTGACGCCGTGAGCGAGCTCGTCGAGAAGGCGGAGGCGGTCGCGGCGAAGGCGTACGCGCCGTACTCGAACTATCTCGTCGGCGCGGTCGTCCGCACGAGCGACGGGCGTGAGTTCGAGGGCGTCAACGTGGAGAACGCGGCCTATCCGCTCGGCGTCTGCGCCGAGAAGAGCGCGATCGTCGCCGCGGTCGCCGCCGGCTACGGGCCGGGCGACCTCGCCGCGATCGGGATCACCGCCTCTCCGTGCGGTGGCTGCCGGCAGTGGCTCGCCGAGTTCCGGATCGGCGAGGTGAGCTTCAGGCGCGCCGACGGCACGATCGCGAGCTACGCAGCAGCCGACTTGCTCCCCGATACGTGGGAGCTGCCGAGCAAATGAAGCAGGGCGGATGAAGTCGGGCTTCGTCGCCGTCGCGGGCCGTCCGAACGTCGGCAAGTCGACGCTCGTGAACGCGCTCGTCGGCGAGAAGATCGCGATCACCTCGCCCGTCCCGAACACCACGCGGCGGCGGATCTACGGCGTCGCGAACGGCGAGGACTACCAGCTCGTGCTCGTCGACCTGCCCGGCTTCCAAAAGCCGATGGACAAGCTGACGGAGCGGATGCAGACGACCGTGGACACGTCCTTCGAGGACATCGACGTCGTCCTCTTCGTGCTCTCCGCCCGCGACCGGATCGGCGGCGGCGACCGCTTCATCGCCCGGCGCGTCTACGCGCTCGGCGTCCCGGTGATCGTCGCGCTGAACAAGGTCGACAACCTGAAGCCGAGCCACATCGTCACCGGGATGAAGGCGGGGGCGGCCCTCGGGGACTTCCACGCGCTCCATCCGGTGAGCGCGGTCACGAAGGACGGCGTGGACGAGCTGCGCGCCGATCTTCTCCACCTCCTGCCGGAGGGCCAGCCCTTCTTCGAGCGCGAGTCGGCGACGGATCAGACCGACACGGAGCGGATCGTGGAGCTGATCCGCGAGAAGGCGCTCCAGCTCACGCGCGACGAGGTGCCGCACGCGGTCTCCGTCGAGCTGGACGAGCTCGAAGACAAGCATCTGCGCGCGTTCGTGCTGGTCGAGACGGAGTCGCAGAAGCAGATCCTCGTCGGCAAGAAGGGCGCCGTGATCCGCGAGATCGGGGTGCGGGCGAGACCGGAGATCGAGCGGCTGCTCGGCCACCGGATCTTCCTCGAGCTCGTGGTCAAGGTTCGCCCGCGCTGGCGCCGCGAGGACGCCCAGCTCGATCGGCTCGGGCTCTAGCTAGCCCGCTACTCCAGCTCGAGGCCCTCGTAGGCGAGCTCGAGCGTCTCGATCACGACCTCGTTGCCGCGCCCGTCCAGGCGGCTGGAGGCAAAGCGCGCCGGCCAGGCATCCCGGAGCAGCCACCGCTGCACCGGCTTGCGGGCCTCGTCGAGGAGCACGATCGCGACGTTCCGCCGCTGGAGATTGCCGTCCCGGGTCTCCTTGAACCAGCTCCAGAGGTCGGTTCGTCCGGTCAGCCCCCGCTTGAGGACGACGTTCGCGTAGCTGACGCGGCCGGGCAGCTTGCGCGCGCCGCTGCCGGGATCGCTGCCCTCCCGGTACTCGATCGCCTCGATCGTCGCGTCGGGAAGGTCGACCTCGCTGAAGGCTCCGACCTCGATTCCGTCGATCTCCACGACGAAGTTGAAGTTCGCGTACGGGTTGTCACGCTGGATCGGCACGGGTGCGGAACCTCCCTCTCGATGGTGGCGAGATCGCGGTAGATCTCGAGGTCGTGGGTGACGCTGCCGCGGCGCTGCTCTCCCGTCGCAGTTCGCCAGGCGATCGTGGCCTCGAGCACGGTCGGCTCCTCGCGGGCGAAGTAGGAGGCGCTGCGATCGAGGAGGACCTCGATCGACTTGCGCGGGGCGAGAAACTCGAGCCGCTCGAACAGGGCGAGCCGGTGGTACTTGCGGGTTCCACCGAGGCCCGTGAAGGCCCGCTTGAAGCGGATCCGCACCTCGTGCGCGGGCCGGTCGCCGATGTTCGCGACCACGAGCAGGAAGAGCCCGCGCTCGAAGACGACGTCGAGGATCACCTCGCTGTCGCTGCGCTCGTCGGGCACGCCCAATTCCTTCCCGGCTAGATCTCGCCCTTGAAGGTGTCGCAGGCGGCCGGATCGCCGTTCTCGAAGCCCTTCTGGAACCAGGCCATCCGCTGCGCCGAGGAGCCGTGCGTCCAACTCTCAGGATTGACGCCCCGGCCCGACTTCTGCTGGATCCGGTCGTCGCCGACGGCTGCCGCCGCGTTCAGGCCCTCCTCGACGTCGCCCGGCTCGAGCAGCCCCTCCTGGTTCGCCGAGTGACCCCAGACGCCCGCGAGGCAGTCGGCCTGGAGCTCGAGCCTGATCGAGAGCTCGTTCGCGCCTTCAGGATCCTCCTGCTGCTGCTGGCGGACGTCGTTGCTGACCCCGAGGACGTTCTGGACGTGGTGGCCGAACTCGTGCGCGATCACGTAGGCCTGGGCGAAGTCGCCGCGGGCAGCGAAGCGCTCCTGCAGCTCGCGGAAGAAGCCGAGGTCGATGTAGACGCGCTTGTCGGCCGGGCAGTAGAACGGGCCGACCTCCGAGGTTGCGCCGCCGCACCCGGTCTGGATCCCGCTCGTGAAGAGTCGCAGGGTTGTCGGCTCGTACGTCTGGTTCGCCTGCGCGAAGATCCGCTTCCACGTGTCCTGGACGTCGGCGACGACGAACTGGACGAATTGCGCCTCGTCGTCGCTCGCGGGCGGTGCGCCGCCGCCGGCGCCTGGGCCCGATGGCGCCGCGGGGAGGTCGATCGGGAGGCCGGTGCTCCCGCCGCCACCGGGGAACCCGCCCGAGAGAAAGAGGACGACGAGCACGAGGATCAGGCCGAGCCCGCCGCCGCCGGCCTTGCCCATCGGGATCCCTCCAAGGCTGCCGCGGCCACCGCTCCCGCGATAGTCCTCGACCTGGCCTGCGCCTGTTCCCCTCCGCCACTTCATCGTCCGCTCCCTGCCCGTGTGAGGCGGACGCTACTCCTAGCACCAGCAGGCGCCGCAAGCTACGACTCTCTAGAGAAGGCCAGGCGGCCGGACGAACAGGACAAGCGCCTACACTGGCGGCATGGCTCAGGCACCCGCCCTGCCACGTGGATTCGAGCTCCCGCTCGAGCCCCGGCTCCCCCGAATCGGCTCGATCGACGCGGTCGCGCTCGAGGAGCGGGCAGCGACTCTCGCGAAGCGGTCGATCAAGAAAGAGTCGAAGCTCCAGGCCTTCGAGCTCGCGGTCCGGATGATGGACCTGACGACGCTGGAGGGCGCGGACACACCGGGCAAAGTCGCGGCGCTCTGCTCGAAGGCCGTGCGGCCGGACCCGGTCGACAGCTCCATTCCCTCGGTCGCCGCCGTTTGCGTCTACCCGAACCTCGTCCCGACTGCCGTCGCGCGCCTTCGCGGCACGAGCGTCCGCGTCGCCTCCGTCGCGACTGCCTTCCCCTCCGGGCAATCCCCCATCGAGATCAAGCTCGCCGAGGTGCGGCAGGTCGTGGAGTGGGGGGCGGACGAGGTCGACATGGTGATCGACCGTGGCGCCTTCCTCTCCGGCCGCTACGCGAAGGTCTACGACGAGATCGTCAAGGTGAAAGAGGCGTGCGGCGAGGCGCACCTGAAGGTGATCCTCGAGACGGGCGAGCTCGGCACCTACGACAACGTCCGCCGCGCCTCGCTCCTGGCCATGGCCGCCGGCGCCGACTTCATCAAGACCTCGTCCGGGAAGATCCCGCTCGCAGCGACCCTGCCCGTGACGCTCTGCATGCTCGAGGCGATCCGCGACGTCCACGACGAGACCGGCCGTGTCGTCGGAATGAAGCCCGCGGGCGGGATCCGAACCGCGAAGCAGGCCGTCCAATACCTCGTCGTCCTCCACGAGACGCTCGGACTCGCGTGGCTGACGCCCGACCTCTTCCGCTTCGGCGCCTCGTCGCTCCTGAACGACGTCCTCCTCCAGATCCGCAAGCAGAAGACCGGCCAGTACCAGTCCCCCGACTACTTCACCTTGGACTGAGGATGGGCGACTGATGGCCGTCGAGAAACGCAAGCCGCTCACCCCGGCTCTGACGGAATGGGACTACGCGCCCGCGCCGGAGGCCCGCGACATCGTCTCGCTCGAGAAGCGCTACGGGCTCTTCATCGGCGGCGAGCTCGTGGCGCCGAAGTCGAAGGAATGGCAGCCGACGATCTCGCCCGCGACCGAGGAGAAGCTTGCCGAGGTCGCCTACGCGAACGAGGCCGACGTCACTCGCGCCGTCAAGGCTGCCCGTGCCGCGTACGAGAACGGCTGGTCGGGGCTCGCCGCGGCCGAGCGCGCGAAGTACCTGTTCCGGATCGCCCGGATCATCCAGGAGCGCTCGCGCGAGCTCGCTGTGCTCGAGAGCCTCGACGGCGGCAAGCCGATCAAGGAGTCGCGCGATGTCGATGTCCCGCTCGCCGCAGCGCACTTCTTCTACTACGCGGGCTGGGCCGACAAGCTCGAGTACGCGTTCCCGAACCGGCGCCCGCGCCCGCTCGGCGTCGCGGGTCAGATCATCCCCTGGAACTTCCCGCTCCTGATGCTCGCGTGGAAAATCGCGCCGGCGCTCGCGGCCGGGAACACCGTCGTCCTGAAGCCGGCCGAGACGACGCCGCTCTCGGCCCTTCTCTTCGCGGATATCTGCCGCCAGGCGGAGCTGCCCGCAGGAGTCGTCAACATCGTCACCGGGGACGGTCGCGCCGGTGCCGCGCTCGTCAAGCAGGACGACGTCGACAAGATCGCGTTCACCGGCTCGACCGAGGTCGGCAAGGCGATCCAGCGCGAGCTGGCCGGCACCGACACGAAGCTGACGCTCGAGCTCGGCGGCAAGGCCGCGAACATCGTCTTCGACGACTGCGCGCTCGACCAGGCAGTCGAGGGGATCGTCAACGGGATCTACTTCAACCAGGGCCACGTCTGCTGCGCCGGCTCGCGCCTCCTCGTGCAGGAGTCGATCTACGAGCAGACCGTCGCGAAGCTGAAGCGCCGACTCGAGACGCTCCGGCTCGGCGACCCGCTCGACAAGAACACCGACATCGGCGCAATCAACTCGAAGATGCAGCTCGACCGGATCACCGAGCTCGTCCAGTCGGGGAAGGACGAGGGCGCCGAGATCTTCCAGCCGGCCTGTCGCCTCCCCGAGAAGGGCTACTGGTTCGCGCCGACCGTCTTCACGAACGTCGCCCAGAGCTACCGGATCGCCCAGGAGGAGATCTTCGGGCCCGTGCTCAGCGTGCTCACCTTCCGCACGCCCGAGGAGGCGGTCGAGAAGGCGAACAACACCGCCTACGGGCTCTCGGCGGGCGTCTGGACGGAGAAGGGCTCGCGGATCCTCTGGATGGCCGAGCGGTTGCGGGCGGGCGTCGTCTGGGCGAACACGTTCAACCGCTTCGATCCCGCCTCGCCGTTCGGCGGCTACAAGGAATCCGGGTTCGGCCGCGAGGGCGGGCGGCACGGGCTCGAGCCGTACCTGAGGTTCGACGCGTGAAGCGCTGGCGCTTGCCGCTCCTGCTCGTCGCCGGCGCGCTCGCGCTCGTCGCCTCCGATCGTCGCTTCGGAAGCTCGACATGAGCAAGCGGCTTCCGGTCCGCAAGACATACAAGCTCTTCGTCGGCGGAGGCTTCCCGCGCTCAGAGTCCGGCCGCACCTACGAGGCGCAGGGAGAGAACATCGCGCGCGCCTCGCGCAAGGACGCACGCGACGCCGTCGTCGCAGCCAGGAAGGCGCAGCCCGGCTGGGCCGCCGCGACTGCGTACAACCGCGGCCAGGTGCTCTATCGAATCGCCGAGATGATGGAGGCGCGCACCGCCGAGCTGGCCGCAGCCTGCTCCGGCAAGCCCGAGGTCGCCGCGGCGATCGACCGCATGGTCTGGTACGCCGGCTGGGCCGACAAGCTCGCGCAGGTGCTCGGCTCCGCGAACCCGGTCGCCGGCCCGTACTTCAACTTCACCGTGCCGGAGGCGACGGGCGTCGTCGCGATCCTCGCGCCCGACGAGCCCGCGCTCGCCGGCCTCGTCTCGCGGCTCGCGCCCGCGATCGTCGGCGGGAACGCCGCCATCGCGGTCGCCTCCGAGACGCATCCGGTCGCGGCGATCGAGCTCGCCGAGGCGATCGCCACCTCGGACGTCCCCGGCGGCGTCGTCAACATCCTCACCGGCTACCGCGACGAGTTGGCGCCCATCCTCGCCGGGCACATGGACGTGAACGCGATCGACGTCACCGGCTCGAACGGGCAATCGGAGGAGCTCGAGCGGCTCGCCGCCGACAACGTCAAGCGCGTCGTCCACGGCTCGGCCGACGAGCAGAGCCCCTGGGCGATCGCGAGCTTCCTCGAGCTGAAGACGATCTGGCATCCGATCGGTCAATAGCCCTCCGGTAGACTCGCGCCGCGTGACGCCCTCGAGACGTCTGAGCCAAGCGATCTCCGAAGGCGACGGGATCTCGCTGATCGTCCCGGTCGAGCAGCCGGAGGCGGCGCGCGCAGCCGAGTCCGACGGCGCCGAGGCACTTCTGGCCCACGGTTCGGCGATCGCGGCGATCCGTGAGGCGACGTCGCTTCCGGTCGTGTCCTATCTCGACGCGGATGTGCCTCAGGGCGACGCCTGCATCGTGGGCGCCGGCGCCGACTGGGAGCACCTCCACGCGGTGGACGTGGAGATCGTGGTCCGCGTCGAGCAGGAGGACGAGCTCGAGGAGGTACTCGAGCGCCACGATCCCGAGATCTTCGTCCTCGCCGGCGGTGAGGACGGTGAGCGGCTCGAGCGCGTGCTCAGCCTGCTCTCGGACGTCCCGGCCGGCAAGCTCGCGATCGCCGAGCTCCCAGACGTTACGCGCGAGGAGATCGAAGAGCTCGAGCGGGCCGGGTGCGACGCGGTTCTCGTCGGTGGGTCTGGCTCGGCGCGTTAGTCGCGGAGAGTGGCTCGGTCTCGCGGCGCTGCTCGCGCTCGCCGCCTCCCTCCGGATCCCGGGCCTGCGCTACGGGCTCCCGTTTCCGCTCCTCAACGCCGACGAGGAATCGATCGTGCCGCGCGCGTGGGAGCTCGCCCACGGCGGCGGGCTCGATCCCGGTTGGTACGACTATCCCAGCCTGCTCTTCCTGCTGCTCGCGCCGTTCCAGGCATTTGCGGAGGCGCCGTCGTACGGAGCGGGACGAGGAGTCGCGGCAGGGCTCGGGCTCATCGGCGTCGCGGCGGCCTGGTGGCTCGGTCGCGCCTCCTACGGCTTGCTCGCCGGGCTCGTCGCCGGTGCTGCGGTTGCCGTAGCCACGGTTCACGTCGCGTACTCGCACGTCGCGGTGACTGACGTCCTCTTGACCGCGCTCGTCTCCGTTGCGCTCGCGCTCGCCGTGCACGGACGGTTGGAGTGGGCGGGAGCCGCAGCAGGGCTCGCAGCGTCGGCGAAGTATCCGGGAGTCTTCCTCGCGGTACCGATCCTCGCGGTCGGGTGGGGACAATGGCGCCGGCTCGCGACCGGAGCCGCGCTAGCAGCGCTCGCCTTCGTCCTCACGAGCCCGTTCGTCGTCTGGCATGCCGGCGCCGCCTGGGAGGACATCTCGCGTGTTCAGCGACTGGCGGCCGAGGGCTGGCTCGGGTTCGAGAACGATCATCCGACGCCGCTCGCCTTCCTCGACCGCCTCTGGGAGAGCCTCGGCCCGGCGCTCGTCGTCGCGCTCGCCGGGCTCGCGCTCGCCGGACGGGCGCTCGTGGTGAAACGCCACAAGCTCTCCGCGCACCGGGCGGACGTCGTTCTCGTGAGCTTCACGCTCGCCTACTTCGCGTACCTGCTCACGCTCGACGCGCACTTCGACCGCTACGTGCTCCCACTCGTTCCCGTGCTCGGCGCCCTCGCCGGACGCGCTCGCCCGCTTGCCGTCGTCACGCTCGCCCTGCTGCTTATCCCGCTCGCCTGGTCGATCGCCGACGTCCGCGAGCTGCGAGGCACCGATACGCGCCTCGTCGCCCACGACTGGATCGAGGCGAACGTCCCACGCTCCGCAACCGTCGCGGTGGATCCCTCGACTCCACCGCGTTGCGGCCGCCCGCGTCGTTCGCCTCGAGCTCCCAGGGCCGGGCCGCCCGGCCGATCCCGAGCGCGACCTCGCCCGGCTGCGCTCGCTCGGCGTCGACTACGTGCTCGTCACGGGAGCCGTGGCCGATCGCGTGAGCGCGGCGAGGGAGCACTACCCACAGGAGGCGCGTTTCTACGACCAGCTCGACGCCGGCGAGCAGAGGGTTCTGCGCGTCGACCCGGGCGGTGAGCTCGCGGGGCCCTGGGTGGCCGTGTACCGCCTGTAATCTGGACGAATGCGGGCTGAGCAGCGGAGCGCGGCCGCGATCGGGGTTGCGGTCTTCATCGCCGGCGCGGTTCTCCTCGGGCTGGAGATCGCCTCGAGCCGTGTGCTCGCGCCGTTCTTCGGTAGCTCCCTCTACGTCTGGGGCGCCCTGATCGGGGTCGTGCTCGCGGGGCTCTCGCTCGGATACTGGTTGGGAGGGATGGCGGCCGATCGGGAGCCGACGCCGGCGCTCTTCGTGGGCGTGCTCGGGCTCGCCGCGCTCCTCGTGCTCGCGATTCCCTTCGTCGACGGCTGGGTGCTCGACCAGGTCGTCGAGCTCGATCCCGGGCCGAGGCTGAACCCGTTGCTCGCCACGATCCTCCTCTTCGGTGCTCCGGCCGTCGTCCTCGGGACCGTCTCGCCGATCGCGGTCAAGCTCCGCGCCCGCTCGCTCGACCACCTCGGCCGCACCGCCGGCCGCCTCTTCGCGATCTCCACGGCCGGCTCGATCGCAGGCACCTTCGCGACGGCCTTCTGGCTGATTCCCGAGCTCGGAACCGACCAGCTGCTCGCCGCCGGCGCCGTCGCGCTGATGCTGGCGGCGGCGTTCGTCGCGCTCGTCGAGCGCCTCGCAGTCGCCTTCGTCGCAGCCGTCGCGATCGCAGCTGCGAGCTTCGCCGGCGTCCTCTCGCTGGCTCCCGAGAAGGGCGGAACGGTCGCCGCCTCCGAGTTCCGGAACTGGTCGCCGGTCTATCGCCAGCGCGGCGTCGACGAGGAGGAGCGTCAGCTCGGCGATCCCAACGATGCCCAGTCGGGGTACGAGGTGCTCCACGCCAAGGACACGCAATATCACCGCCTCGCGGTCGTCGAGGACTCGACCAGCCGCTACCTCCGTTTCGACAGCTCCTTCCAGAGCGGGATGTGGCGAGACCAGCCGTACCGCACCCGCTTCGAGTACACCGACTACCTCCAGCTCGCGCTTGCCTACAACGCGGGCGCGAAGCGGATCCTGTTCGTCGGCCTCGGAGGCGGCTCCGCTCCGAAGCGGATGTGGCGCGACTTTCCGGCTCTACGCCTCGACGTGGTCGAGCTCGACGGCGAGGTGGTCGACGTCGCCCACCGCTTCTTCGGGCTTCCGCGGGACGAGCGGATCGACGTAGAAGTCGAGGACGGCAGGCGGTATCTCTCCCGGAACGAGGGGCCGTGGGATGCCATCGTCATCGATGCGTTCTACTCGGACTCGATCCCGTTCCACCTCGCGACCCGGGAGTTCCTGGAGCTCGCGCGATCCAGGCTCGCCCCCGGCGGGGTGATCGCGACAAACGTGATCGGGGCGGTGTCGGGTGAGCAGTCGCGGCTACTGCGCTCGATGCTGCGCACCTACCGGACGGTCTTCCCGACGGTCGCGGTGCACCCGGTTTTCGAGTCGGCCGATTCGGGTCTGGCCGAGATCCGGAACGTGATCTTCGTGGCCGGCGAGGGCGCCGCGCCCGACAAGCGCTTCCTTGCCGAGCGCTGGCGCGATGTCCGCCGCGATGCGCCGGGCGCCCCCGACCTGACTCGCGCGATCCGCGACCGGGTCGATGCGCCGATCTCGACCGGGAACGTGCCGGTCCTGACCGACGACTACGCGCCCACCGACGCGCTCCTACTGCTCTTCGGCTAGGAGGGCTTCGCCGGCGGGTCCAGCTGCGCGAGCAGCCGCCCCACGAGCTCGGCGAGGGCCGACGGCTCGAAGGGCTTCGCGAAGAAACCGAGCGCGCCGACGCTGAACGCGTGACCCTGGACGTCCGGCTCCGGCTCGCCGGTCACGAACACGAACGGCAGGTGGCGCGTCCTCGGGTCCCGGCGCAGCGCCACCGCCAGCTCGAAGCCGTCGAGGACCGGCATCTTGATGTCGAGCAGCAGGAGGTCCGGGTCGTCGGCGACCGCGCGCTCGAAGCCCTCGCGCCCGTCGGCGGCCTCCGTGACGTCGTAGCCCTCGTCACCCAGCACGGCGGCGCAGAGCGCGCGAATCCCGGGATCGTCGTCGACGACGAGGATCCGAGCCGGTTGCCGAGCGAGCTCCAGTGGGGCCGGCTCGGCCTGGCGGTGCGGCGAATCAGATGGAACCTGCAACGCTGCGCGCCCCCTCCAGCGAACCCGCGACCTGTCGGCGACCTGATTGTAGCTCTGCGCCTGGCCTTTTCCTAGCCCGAGAACGCCTGGGCGACGTCGTACCACGAGGGCGGCACCGTCTTCAGCTCCGCGGTCGCCTCCTCGAGCGAGACATCGACGAGCTCGTCGCCGTGGAGGGCGGCCATGCGGCCGAACCGGCCCTCGTGGACGAGGTCGGCCGCCTTGAGGCCGTAGCGCGTCGCCAGGACTCGGTCACGCGGCGTCGGCGTTCCGCCGCGCTGGACGTGCCCGAGCACCGTCACCCGTGTCTCGAAGCCGGTGCGCTCCTGGATCTCCCGGCCGAGCGCATCGCCGACGCCTCCGAGCACCGCGTGGCCGAACTGATCGGTGGCGCGAGCCTCGCCGGCGACAAGTCGCCGCTCGCCCGACTCGTAGGTCAGCTCGTAGCCCTCGCTGACGACGACGATCGAGAAGTCCTTGCCGCCCTCGTGCCGCTTCTCGAGCGCGCGACAAGCCTCCTCGACGGTGACCGGCTGCTCCGGGATCAGGATCACGTCCGCGCCGCCGGCGATCCCGCTCTGGACGGCGATCCAGCCCACGTGCCGGCCCATCACCTCGACGACCATGACGCGGTTGTGCGACTCGGCGGTCGTGTGGAGCCGGTCGATCGCCTCTGTCGCGATCGTGACGGCGGTGTCGAAGCCGAACGTGTAATCGGTGCCGGAGAGATCGTTGTCGATCGTCTTCGGAACGCCGACGACCGGCAGCCCGTGCTCGGCGTGCAACCGCGCCGCGACGCCGAGGGTGTCCTCGCCGCCGATCGCGACGAGCGCGTCGAGCCGCTCCCGCTCGAAGGTCGCGAGAACGCGCTCGACGCCGCCCTCGATCTTGTACGGATTCGTGCGCGTCGTGCCGAGGATCGTGCCGCCGCGGGGCAGGATTCCCGAGACGTCGCGCAGCTCCAGAGCCTGGACGAGCCCCTCGACCAGCCCGCGCCAGCCCTCCCGAATGGCCAGGACCTCCCAGCCGCGATCGAACGACCTTCGGGTCGCCGCGCGGATGACGGCGTTCAGCCCGGGGCAATCGCCGCCACCCGTAAGGATCCCAACTCGCCTCGGCACGGCGACATCTTGACGCACGGCCGTCGACCGGGCGCCATCGTTGCAATCGCCGCGAGCCGGTGCGACCATTGGCCCTACGCAATGGACGGAAGATCGTGCGGTTCGATCCCGTCTTGAAGATGACGCGCCCGAAGGGGCGCACGATGGAAGGAGCAGCTATGGAGACGACGAGCGCGCAAGCCCTGCTCGTCGAGCCACCGGAGCTCGACTCGGCGTTCGCTGCCATCACGGCAACGATCCCGCGGTCGGAGATCGAGGCGGCTCTCAGCTCGGACGAGCCTGCGAAGCTCTACCTCGACGTGCGGGCATCGGGCGAGGCAAGAGCGGAGGAGCGGACGCTCAGTGTCGCGTGGGAGCGCGCCGATCTGGAGCGACTGCTCGCGAACGCCAAGGCCGACGCGATCACGTTCTCGTTCGCGCACGACGATCTCGAGCGTGCGTTCGAGGAGCCGGATGTCGAAGGCCACGGATTCCGCGAGCGAGCGCTCGTCCTGACCGTCGCCGCAGCAGCCGCCACCGGCGCGAGCGCGGCCAGCGCGGCCGCGGCACCCGATCCCGGCACGGGCTCGAATGTCGCGCCGATCGTCGCGCAGGTCTCGCACGGCGAGGCCCAGACCGCGAGCCAGCTTCCGGCGACCCCCGTCAACGACGAGGCCAGCCTCGCCGCCCGAGGAATCACGGCCGGTGGCGTGCACGACGAAGCCACGCTCGTCTCGCGAGGGATCGAGGCTCCGGCGGTCGCCGACGTCTCGCACGGCGAGGCGCTCACCGCCAGCCAGTTCGCCGCGATTCCCGCGAACGACGAGGCCAGCCTCGCCGCGCGTGGAATCGAGCTCACGCCGGTGCACGACGAGGCGAATCTGGTCTCGCGCGGGATCGAGACGCCGTTCGTCCCTGATGTCTCCCACGGTGAGGCTCTGACTGCGAGCCAGCTCGGCGCTGTGGCCGACGAGGCCGCTCTCGTCAGCGTCGCGGCCGGCCAGGTCGCACCGATCCACGACGAGACGTCTCTCGCGGCACGCGGAATCGAGTCGCCGCCCGTGGGCGACACGTCGGGCTTCGAGCTGCCGACGATCGACGCTCCGGCCGCAGCAGTCACCGCCGGGATCGCCGGCGGCCTCGCGCTGCTGATCACCGCGGCCGGCTTCTCGGCCCGGCGCGGCCGCGGCGGCCCCCGCCCGGCTTAAACGCGAAACCGAGGGGCCGGCTCAGGCCGGCCCCTCGTCGTCTTCGGCCGCTGACGCCTACGCGGCAGCTGCGTCGTTGTCCCGCGCTCCGTAGAAGTACTCCCAGGCCTTGGTGCTGGAACCGCGGAGGTTCGAGGTCGCCTTCAGGCAGAAGGTGCCGTCGGCGTTGCCGTCGATCACAACCGCGAGGTCGATGAGTTCCTGGGCCGTATACGGCGCTGGATCGGCGGCCAGGCCGGCGGCGATTCGGGGGAACTGCTGGAGGTCGGCTTCGGTCCGCGGAATCGCATAGGCGGTGAAGCCGTTCGGGCAGCTCGCGCGCTCCTTCGCGGTGGCGGCACTCGGGACGAGCACGAGCGCGGTCAGCGCGGTCACGAGGCTGAAGAGGATTCCTTGCCGCATGTGTCTCCCTTCGGAGCGTTGCAATTGCCACATTGATGTCACTCCGGCGTTGCGGAGTCAATCCGGGCAAACCTCAGGTCGGGCGATCGTCCGGGTCGTCCTGATGCCGAAGGCGGGAATCGAACCCGCACTCCCCGAAGGGAACCGGATTTTGAGTCCGGCGCGTCTGCCAGTTCCGCCACTTCGGCTCGAAGGTTCTTGATCGTAGACGCTCGTTCCGTGTCGGCGTTCGTGGCCGGAGGCCGGCTTGACCGGCCGGGAGGCCCTGTTCGGATGATGCGACGCTGCGATCACGGAGGGGCTCAGGGGAACCCTGGGTTCCCCCATGTCTAGCGTTGGATGCGCTCGGCGCACGCGGCGCGCACCGAGGCAGCGAAGGTCGGCAGCTCCTTCTCGAGTCGCCTGAACGACTGCTCGAACATGACGATCAGCCGCATCGGCGTGAGGGCGACCACCGACGCGGTGCGCCGCCCCGTCACGAGGAGCCCGATCTCGCCGAAGAAGTCGCCCGGGCCGAGCTCCGCCAGGGGGCGGCCGTCTCGGACTACCTCCGCCTGTCCCTGCTCGATCACGAAGAACTCGTATGCGAAGTTGCGCTCGGCGCCGATGGTCTCACCTGCCGGGAGCTCGATCGCCTCCGTCAGCTCGGCGGCTCGGCTCAGCTCCTCCGGGCCGAGGTCGGCGAAGAGCGGCATCGCGCGGAGTTGCCCGGGACGTACGGCGGCTCGATCGACTGCCATCGAAGCGATGGTTCCACGCGGTCCGAGCGGCGGTCAAGCAGTTCACCGCATCCACACAATCGCTCTCCGAATTCCTCCGCTCGGAGCGGCAACCTCCTTACAAAGTTGAAAGAGCGGGGAACTGCACTAATACTTCCGGCTTCCGCCGGTGGAGGGCTGCTGATTTGTCGTCCAGAAACCACCGGCTCAGGTCAGCGTTTGACGGAGGAGGCATGTGTTGGTGAATCACAGAAAGCGCGGGATGTTGGGGGCATTCGCCCTGCTCGTGGCCGTGTTGGCGCTCGTTGCGGCGGGCTGCGGCGGTGACGACGACGAGAGCTCGGACGGCGGCGCCACGACCGAAGAGTCGAGCGGCGGCGGCAGCATCGAGGCGCTTCCGTCGTCGTCGTGCACGGCGATCGAGTACGAGGGCGAAGGCGATCCGGATGTGCTGATCGCGTCCGACTTCCCCCTTCAGGGCTCGTCGCGCACCCAGACGATCCAGATCGTCGAGGCGATCCGGTTCATTCTCGAGAAGCAGAGCTGGAAGGCGGGCGACCTCAACGTCGCCTATCAGTCCTGCGACGACTCGACGGCGCAGGCCGGCAAGTGGGACTCGGGCAAGTGCTCGACGAACGCCCAGGCCTACGCGGGGAACGAGAAGCTCGTCGGGGTGATCGGCACCTTCAACTCGGGCTGCGCGGCGATCGTCATCCCGGTGCTGAACCAGGCTCCGGGCGGCGGCGTCGCGATGGTCTCTCCGGCGAACACGTATGTCTGCCTCACGGAGGGCGGCCCCGGCTGCGACTCGACCGAGCCGGACAAGTACTACCCGGCCGGTACCCGCAACTACACACGCGTCGTGGCCCACGATGCGTATCAGGGGGCGGCGGTGGCCGAGTTCGCCCAGGAGCAGGGGATCAAGAACGTCTACATCCTGAACGACAAGGAGGCCTACGGCCTCGGCGTCGCGACGAACTTCCGCAACGCGGCCGAGAGCCTCGGAATCAAGATCGCCGGGTTCGCGGCGTGGGATCCGAAGGCGTCGAGCTACGAGGCGCTCTTCCGCAAGATCGGCGGCACCGGGGCGGACGCGGTCTTCCTCGGGGGGCTGATCGACGAGAACGGCGCCCAGGTGATCAAGGACAAGGTCGCCACGCTCGGGCCGAACGACGGCAAGGTCAAGCTGCTCGCGCCGGACGGCTTCACGCAGCAGTCGACGATCGACGAGGCCGGCGGCTCGGCGGCGGGGATGTTCATGAGCATCGCCGGCGTGCCGATCGACCAGTTCAAGGGCGCCGGCAAGGAGTTCGCCGATGAACTCGCGCCGCGGCTCGACGGGCGGATCGATCCGTACGCGATCTACGGTGGTCAGGCGGCGCAGATCATGCTCGAGGCGATCGCGGCGTCGGACGGGAGCCGGGCAGAGGTGCTCGCGAAGCTGTTCGAGACCAAGGTCACCGACGGCCTCCTCGGCAGCTTCGAGATCAACGAGAACGGCGATCCCGGCCAGGCAGGCGGGGCGGTCGTCGGGTTCACGATCTACAAGGCGACCGACAAGCTCGAGACCGAGAAGACGCTCTCTCCGAAGCCGGAGAACGTCGAGGCGGCACGAGGCACCTAGCGCCGATCACGTAGCACCGGTTCGGGGGAGGGCGCGAGCCCTCCCCCGACCGTTCTCCCCTCGCTCCTGACTGCGACCAGGCGACAGCATCAGCTCCCGATCCCGCACCGACTCCCCGTTGACCGCCCTCCGCGGGCTCGTCCCGTCGAGCGTGATCGGCGTGGTGGGAACGGCGTTCGTCGTGCTCCTCGTAATCTGGGTGATCGGCAACTTCGTCCAGGATCCGGGCGAGTTCCTGAACGTGCTGCTGATCGGGGTCACGAACGGCTCCGTCTACGGCCTGATCGCGCTCGGCTACACGCTCGTCTACGGAATCCTGCAGCTGATCAACTTCGCGCACGGGGACGTGTTCGCGCTCAGCGGCCTGGTCGCCAGCTCGATGATCATCACCGTCTTCGACCTCTCCACCTCGGACTCGGCGGGCGTCCTCGTGCTCGGGATCGTCGCCACGCTCGCCGTCGCGATGCTCTTCGGCGTCAACCCTGAACACGGGAATCGAGTACGTCGCCTACCGGCCGCTGCGCAACGCGCCCAGGGTCGCCCCCCTGATCACGGCGGTGGGGGTGTCCTTCCTCCTTCAGAACATCGGCCTCGTCTTCTGGGGGGTCAACTACACGTCCGTCCCGCGGCTCGTCCCGAACTCGGTCGCGTTCTCGATCGGCCCGGTCGACTTCCAGTGGAACAAGGTCGCGGTCATCCTGATCACGCTCCCGGTGCTCCTCGCGCTCACGTATCTCGTCCGCGCGACGCGGCAGGGGAAGGCGATGCGAGCGACCTCGCAGGATCCGGAGGCGGCGGCGATGATGGGCGTCAACGTGAACCGGACGATCTCCTTCACGTTCATGCTGGCGGGAGGCCTGGCGGGCGCCGCGGGCGTGCTCTACCTCCTCAACTTCACGACGATCCGCTACGACCAGGGCTTCCAGCTCGGGTTGATCGCCTTCACGGCTGCCGTGCTCGGCGGAATCGGGAACATGGCAGGAGCGCTCCTCGGCGCGCTCACGATCGGCCTGATCGAGGCGTTCAACGAGGGGCTCACCTGGTACACGCCGGGCAGCGACTGGACCCGCTCGATGGTCTTCGGCCTCCTGATCGCGATCCTCGTCTTCCGGCCCGAGGGCCTCCTCGGCGAGAGGACGCCCGAAGGCCAATGACCTCGCCCACGCGAAAGACGAGCTCGGGCGGCGGGGGAGGCTGGCTGCCGCCTCAGGTCACGGGCGCCTGGGAGCGGCTGCCGGAGCCGGTGCGTCGCGCCTGGCTTCCGACCGTCCTGATCGTGCTGGCGTTCTTCTACCCCAAGTACGCGAGCAGCCTGCCGAGCGCGTTCCCAGGCGTCGGCACGCTCGTGATCATGCTCGTCTTCACGATGATGGCCGTCGGCCTGAACATCGTCGTCGGCTACGCGGGGCTCCTCGACCTCGGCTACGTGGCCTTCTACGCGGTCGGCGCGTACACCGCGGCCTGGTTCGCCTCGCTCCAGTTCGAGCAGGTCACGTTCCACTTCGGCTCGGTCGGGATCAGCCGGGAGGCGGTCGGGATCCACATCTCGATCTGGCTCGTGCTCCTGATCGCCGGCAGCCTGACCGCGCTCGCGGGAATCCTGATCGGCCTGCCGACCCTGCGCCTCCGTGGGGACTACCTCGCGATCGTGACGCTCGGCTTCGGCGAGATCATCCCGCAGTTCGTCAGGAACGGCGACAGCATCTTCGGTTTCGACCTCACCCACGGCACGTTCGGGATCAGCCCGATCGACTCACCGGGCTTCGGGGACACGATCGAGGATGCGATCGGCCTTCCTGCGAGCTTCCAGCAGTCCTTCGAGCGGGCCCAGTGGTTCTACTGGGGTGCACTCGCCTTGCTCCTGTTCACCGTCTTCTGCTCGGTCCGGCTGCGCGACTCGCGCCTCGGGCGCGCCTGGATCGCGATCCGTGAGGATGAGACCGCCGCGGCCGCGATGGGAGTCCCCCTGATGCGGACGAAGACATGGGCCTACGCGATCGGCGCCTTCTTCGGCGGCGTCGCGGGCTGCTACTACTCGACCTTCAAGAGCGGCGCCTTCCCGAGCGACTTCTACTTCAACATCTCCGTCTTCCTGCTCTGCATGGTGATCCTGGGCGGGATGGGCTCGGTCTGGGGTGTCGTCCTCGGCGGCCTGATCCTCTCCTACCTCGACCAGGAGGGGCTGGCCAAGCTGGGCAACTTCGTCAGCGACGTGATCGGTCGGCCGATCGACGTTCCGAAGTACAACTTCGGCGTCTACGGGCTGATCATCGTGCTGATGATGCTCTTCCGTCCCACCGGGCTGATCCCCGAGCGGCGGCGCAAGAAGGAGCTCTCGGAAGGCGTCCACGACGAGTCGCTGTACGACGCGAGCGCGTGATGGCCGAGCCTGCGTCCGACTCTGCGCCCGACTCTGCGCCCGACCTCCTGCTCGGCGCCGAGCACATCCGCAAGGAGTTCGGCGGTCTGCTCGCCTCCAACGACATCGACTTCACGATCCCGCGCGGCTCGATCGTCTCGCTGATCGGCCCGAACGGCGCCGGGAAGACCACCTTCTTCAACATGCTCACCGGCGTCTACAAGCCGACGTCCGGCACGATCGTCTTCGACGGCGTCGACATCACCGGCAAGCCGCCGCACGCGATCACCAAGCTCGGGATCGGCCGCACCTTCCAGAACATCCGGCTCTTCCCCCAGATGACCGCGGTCGAGAACGTCCTCGTCGGCATGCATTCCCGGATGCACTCGGGCATCTTCGGCGCGGTCCTGCGCGGGCCGCAGGACGCGCCGGGAGGAGCGGGAGGCGACGGCCCGGGCCCGCGAGCTGCTCCGCTACTCCGGGCTCAAGAGCGGCCACGACTCCTACGCCTCGAGCCTGCCGTACGGCGACCAGCGGCGGCTCGAGGTCGCGCGTGCGCTCGCCACCGACCCGAAGCTGATCCTTCTCGACGAGCCGACCGCCGGGATGAACCCGCAGGAGACCGCCGACTTCATCGGCTTCGTCTCGAAGCTCCGCGACGAGCGCGGGCTGACCGTGCTCCTGATCGAGCACGACATGAAGGTCGTGATGGGCGTCTCCGACCGGGTGACGGTGCTGGAGTACGGCGAGAAGATCGCCGAGGGCACGCCGCACGAGGTGCAGACCGACGAGCGCGTCGTCGAGGCGTACCTCGGCAAGGGGGCCGGAGAGCATGGCTGAGCCCACCGACAACGTCGTCCTCGCGCTCGAGGACGTCCACACCTACTACGGCGCGATCCACGCGCTGAAGGGCGTGTCGCTCGAGGTCCGCGAGGGCGAGATCGTGACCCTGATCGGCGCGAACGGCGCCGGCAAGTCGACCACCCTGCGCTCGATCATCGGGCTGAATCATCCCCGCGAGGGCGCGATCCGCTTCCAGGGACGCGAGATCACGAAGGATCCGGCCCACGCGATCGTCAAGTCGGGGATCGCGCAGTCGCCCGAGGGCCGCCGCCTCTTCCCGCGGATGTCGGTGCTCGAGAACCTGGAGATGGGCGCCTTCCAGCGGGACGATCGCTCGACCTTCAAGGACGACGTCGCTCGCGTCTTCGACCTCTTCCCGCGGCTCGCCGAGCGGCGCAACCAGAAGGCGGGGACGATGTCCGGCGGCGAGCAGCAGATGTGCGCGATCGGCCGAGCGCTGATGGCGCACCCGAAGCTCCTGCTCCTGGACGAGCCGTCCATGGGCCTGGCGCCGATCTTCGTCGAGAAGATCTTCGAGATCGTCCGCGAGATCAACGCCCAGGGAACGCCGATCCTCCTCGTCGAGCAGAACGCGCTCATGGCGCTCGATGCGGCGAACCGCGGCTACGTGCTCGAAACGGGGAGGATCGCCCTCGAGGGACCGGCCAAGGAGCTGCGCGAGAACGAGCAGGTGCGGAAGTCGTACCTGGGAGAAGGCTAGGGAGTGCCGACCTCGAGCGGGAAGTAGGGCGGGCCGACGAGGAGGCCGATCCGTGCGGCGCCTCCCGCCACGCCGTGCGCCATCTCGAGCGCCGGTCCGATTCCGTGCGTGGGGACGAAGCCGAGCGCTCGGGCGGCGGCGTGGTCGCGGCAGCCTGCGACGACGACCGACCCGAGACGGTCGAGCGCCACCTGGCACGACTCCCAATCGACGTACGGGAGGAGGGGATGGCACGCCCGGCCGGCGCGGTACGCATCGACCGCCTTCGCGTCGGAGGCCGCCGCCCGCTCCGCGACCGCCAGGTCGAGTGGGGCGCGGGAGTTTCGCAGGACGTGGAAGAGCGACCGATAGGGCTCCTGAGTCCCGCCCGCGAAATGCCGCGTCATGCGGTGGAGCAGGATCGCGGTGCCGCCCTCGCGGACCGGAAAGGCATCGCGCCAGAGCCGCAACGCGATTCCAAGGGCGACCGCGGCCGCCGTGATCGGATTCAGCCGCTCGCGTGGCTGATGATGATGCTTCCACGGCATCCCGATCACGATCGCGTCGAGAGGCTCCTCGATCCGGATCGAGCGGCGGGCGATCGAGCGCAGCAGCGCCTCGGCATGGGCGACCGAAGGCGGCCCGGCGTACGCCGCGGCCGCGGTCAGCTCGCGCCCGAGGTTCTGGAGCACGCTCCGGCGCAGGCCGGAGGGGAGCAGCGAGAACCAGCGAAGCGGTGAGCTCGCGAGGTGCGCGAGCGAGCTCTCCTCGTACGGGTAGTCGCGGAAGCGTCCGGTCAGCCGCGGCGGATCGAGGATCAGCGAGACGCCGATCAGCGGCGTGCGCTCGGCCAGAGCGGCCTCGATGGCGCGGCCGACGAGCCATCCGCGCGAGGCCGCCGTCTGGAGCAGCGAATACGCGCCTGCGCCACGAAGAACCTCTGTCGACGTCGCACCGAGGAGTGCGCCCGGGCCGCCGTGAAGCACGCTTTCCGCCGCGGTGACGGTCACGACGAGATCGGTGTCGACGAGCAACCGATTGACCCGAAGCGGCGTCCGGCCGGCGCTGCCGACGAGCACGAGCTCCGGATCCTCCGCGTCGTGAACCTCCACCGTGCCGTGAAAGCCGCGCGCCGCGGTAGGGGCCAGCAACGACTCGAGAGCTCGCTGACCGGCGCGGCGGGAGAGACCGCCGGCGACGAGGATCGTCTGCCGGTCCGAAGGGACGCCGAGCCGCTCGAGCTCGGCGATCGTCGCGTCGAGCGCCGTCTGTCGCGGGTCGCCCGGTGCCCCCGGAAGCGGCAGCTCCGGCGGCTCGACGACGAGCGTCGCGCGGGCACCCCGTCCGACCAGGACCTCGAGCGGCGGCCCGGAGAGGGGGAACCGCAAGGCATCTCGCACAGCCGCCGCCACGTCCGCCACCGCCTGCGGCGGCAGCCCCGGGCGGAGGACGAGCGCGTCATCCGGGGCGTTGAGAACGGCGATCTGCGAGCCCGCCGGCACCGGCACGCGCTGCGTCATGCCGTCGCAACCCCCACGGGCGGCGACGATACCTGCGGCACGAGCTTGTGTTCATTGCACACAAGCTCTCGCTCGCAGGGCCTGCCGTAGACTCGAAAGCGATGGCGCCGAAGACGCTGACGGGGCAGGAGCTGGAGCTCGACGACGGCCCCGCGCGGGAGTCCGAGCTCTTCCTCGTCGACGGCAACAACCTCGCCTACCGCGCGTTCTTCGCGCTCCCCGAGGAGCTCGCGACGAGCGACGGCCAGCCGACGAACGCGCTGCTCGGCTTCACGAACATGCTCTTCAAGCTGCTCGCCGACTACCGGCCGAAGGGAGTGGCCGTCGCCTGGGACTCGCGGCCCGGTGCACCGGGCGGCGGTCGCCGAGGCCGCCGACGTGGTCTACAAGGAGGGCAGGAAGCCGATGCCCGACCTGCTGCGCGAGCAGTTCCCGCACTTCCGGCCGATCGTCGAGGCCTTCGGCTACCGCAACCTCGAGTTCGAGGGCTGGGAGGCCGACGACGTGATCGCGACGCTCGCGACGCGCGCGGACACAGCGGGGATCAAGACCTGCGTCGTCTCGACCGACCGCGACGCGTTCCAGCTCTGCTCCGAGAACGTCTGCCTGATGATGACGCCGCGCGGGGTCTCCGACGTCAACGTCTACACGCCTGAGCGGGTCGAGCTCCGCTACGGCGTCCGGCCCGACCAGGTGCCGGACTTCATCGGGCTGAAGGGCGACACGAGCGACAACATCCCCGGCGTGCCGGGGATCGGCGACAAGACCGCCGGCCAGTTGATCGCCCAGTACGGCTCGCTCGAGGCGGTGATCGAGCACGCAGACGAGCTCTCGCCGGCCCGCCGCAAGAACATCACGGAGCACGCCGACCAGGCCCGCGCCTCGAAAGACCTGGCGACGATGCGGCGCGAGCTCGACCTCGACTGGGAGCCGACCGAGCTCGCGCTCAGCCCGCCCGACCGCTCCCAGCTCCGCGAGATGTTCCGGCGCTTCGAGTTCCGCAACCTGCTCGGCCGGGTCGACGAGTTGGACGAGGCCGTGCCGGCGGCTCTCTCGGTCAAGGTCGAGGGAACGGCGGTCGCCTGGCGCGAGGGGGAGCTACCGGCGCTCGCGGACTGGGAGGGCTATGCCGCCGACGGCGATCGAGTGGCGGTGGCGACGGCGAACGGCGTTATCGTGGCGCCGAAGCCGACCACCAGTCTGCTGCTTGGCGAGCATCGGCTCGTCGTCCACGACGCGAAGTCGCTCAAGGTGCCCGCGGCCGACGACACGATGATCGCGGCGTACCTGATCGAGCCTGGCCGCTCCGAGTACGCGCTCGACGATCTCAGCGCCGAGTACGGGCTCGAGGTCGTGCCCGATCCTGCCGCCGAGGAGGAGACCGCGGCACTCGTCCGCCGCGCCGAGGCGCCGCGCCGGCTGATCGAGCGGATGCTCGAACGGGTGCACGAACGAGGCTCCGAGCACCTCTACCGCAAGATCGAGCTGCCGCTCACGACCGTGCTCGCGGCGATGGAGCTCGCCGGCGTCAAGATCGACACCTACCGGATGGGCGAGATCACGGCGCGCCTCGTCGACCGGCTCGACGAGCTGGAGGCACGGGCCTACGAGCTCGCCGGCGAGGAGTTCATGCTCGGCTCGACGCAGCAGGTCGCGCGGATCCTGTTCGAGAAGCTCGAGCTGACGCCGGGTCGCAAGGGCAAGACCGGCTACTCGACCGACACGCGCGTCCTCCGCTCGATCCGAGGCGACCACGCGATCGTGCCGGTCCTCGAGGAGTGGCGAGAGCTCTCGAAGCTGATCAACACGTACCTCGGACCGCTGCCTTCGCTGATCGGCGACGACGGCCGGCTCCACACGACCTTCAACCAGACCGTCGCCTCGACAGGTCGCCTCTCGACGACTGCGCCGAACCTCCAGGCGATCCCGATCCGGACGGAGCTCGGCCGCGAGATCCGGTCAGCGTTCGTGGCCGAGGAGGGACACCGCCTGCTCTCGGCCGACTACAGCCAGGTCGAGCTGCGGATCCTCGCGCACGTCTCGGGCGAGCCGGTCCTGAAGGAGTCGTTCGCACGCAACGAGGACATCCACGCGCGCACAGCGGCCGAGGTGCTCGGCAAGGATCAGGCGACGCTGACGAAGGACGAGCGCAACGTCGCGAAGATGGTCAACTTCGGGATCATCTACGGGATCTCGTCGTTCGGGCTCTCCGAGAACCTCGAGATCCCGCGCGAGCAGGCGCAGGCCTACATCGACACCTACCTGGCGCGCTTCCCGCACGTGCAGGACTTCATCGAGCGGACGATCGAGCAGGCGAAGCGCGACGGCTACGTGACGACGCTGCTCGGCCGCCGGAGGCCCGTACCCGAGATTCGCGCGATGAACCGGCAGACGCGCTCGCTCGGCGAGCGGCTCGCCGTCAACTCCGTCATGCAGGGCACCGCCGCCGACGTGATCAAGGTCGCGATGATCCGGATCCACGACCGGCTGCGCACGGAGGGCCGCTCCGCGCGGCTCGTGCTCCAGGTGCACGACGAGCTCCTGCTCGAGGTGCCGGAGACGGAGGTCAGCGCCGTTCGGGAGCTCGTGCGGGGGGAGATGTGCGGCGCCTACCCGCTCGACCCGCCGCTCGCGGTCGACGTTGGCGTCGGCGACGACTGGAACGAAGCCAAGTCCTGAGCGGGTCCGGCTTCGGTTCGGTGCGAGGAGACCTGGCTATACTGCGCGTTTCGTGATGGCCAACGACACCGTCGAAATGACCGATCCGCGCCTCGAAGAGGGCGTCTGGACGCTCTCTCCAGAGGGGGAGCTCGTCCCCGATTACGAGTCGACCTTCCCCACGATCAACGAGGGCGAGGTCGTCCACGGCACGGTCGTACGGGTCGACAAGGACGAGGTCCTGGTCGACATCGGCTACAAGTCGGAGGGCGTGATCCCGGTCGCCGAGCTCTCGATCCGGCGCTCGGTCAACCCGGCCGACGAGGTCTCGGTGGGCGAGGAGATCGACGCGCTCGTGATGACGAAGGAGGACGCCGAAGGGCGCCTGATCCTCTCCAAGAAGCGCGCTCGCTTCGAGCTCGCCTGGAAGAAGATCGAGGCTGCCGCGGAGTCCGGCGAGGCCGTGCTCGGCCGCGTGATCGAGGTCGTCAAGGGCGGCCTGATCCTCGACCTCGGCGTGCGCGGCTTCCTGCCCGCGTCGCTCGTCGACATCCGCCGCGTTCAGGATCTCGACGAGTTCATGGGCACCGAGCTGCGCTCGAAGGTGATCGAGCTCAACCGCTCGCGCAACAACGTCGTCCTCTCGCGCCGCGCCGTCCTCGAGGACGAGCGCAAGGAGATGCGCCAGGCGATCCTCGACCGGCTCAACCCGGGCGACGTGGTCGACGGCCAGATCTCCAACATCGTCGACTTCGGCGCGTTCGTCGACCTCGACGGGATGGACGGGCTGATCCACATCTCCGAGCTCTCGTGGAGCCACGTCAACCATCCGTCCGAGGTGCTGGAGATCGGCCAGGACGTGAAGGTCAAGGTGCTCGACATCGACCGCGACCGGCAGCGGATCTCGCTCGGTCTCAAGCAGACGCAGTCCGACCCGTGGCAGCAGGTGCTCGAGAACTACAACGAGGAGGACGTCGTCGAGGGTCGCGTGACGAAGGTCGTCACGTTCGGCGCGTTCGTCGAGATTCTCCCCGGCGTCGAAGGTCTCGTGCACATCTCCGAGCTCGCGCAGCACCACGTCGAGAACCCGCGCGAGGTCGTCTCGCAGGGCGATGCCGTCAACGTGCTGATCCTCGAGGTCGACGCCGAGCGCCGCCGCCTCTCGCTCTCGCTCAAGCGAGTCGAGGAGGGTGCCCAGCCGCTGCCGCGCGCGGACGGCGCCGAGTCCGTGCACCTGACGCCGAACCTCGATCTCTCCGAGGACGTCTTCCCGACGGCTGCGGCGCCTCCGACCGACACCGTGGCGAGCGCCGACGACCCGATCGAGCTGGCGGACGAGCCCGCGCCCGAATCGGACGCCGCCGCCGAGGTCGAGCTCGAGACCGAGTCGGTCGCAAGCGCCGATGGCGCCGCCGGGGACGACGAGCTCGCACCCGAGCCGGAGCCGCCTGCGCAGGAAGACGTGCAGCGCGGCGACGAGCCCGACGAAGTCCCCGTCTAGCTCTCGCGCCGTGCGACCGGTTGCCGTCGCCATCACCGGCGGGATCGGCGCGGGCAAGAGCGAGGCGCTCCACGCGTTCAAGCAGCACGGCGCCGCAACGGTCTCGAGCGACGAGATCGTCCACCACCTACTGGCGACGAACGACGACGTTCGCGCCCAGATGGTGGCCGAGCTGGGGGAGGGGATCCTCGTCGAAGGCCGGATCGATCGGGCGCGCGTGGCCGAGATCGTCTTCGCCGACCGGCCGAAGCTCGATTTCCTCGAGCGCCTGCTGCACCCGCTCGTCACGGCCGAGTACCTGCGCTGGCGCGAGCAGCTCGCGGCGTTGCCGAAGCCGCCGGCGGTCTGCGTCACCGAGGTGCCGCTCCTCTACGAATCGGGCGGCGAATCGCGGTTCGACAAGGTCGTCGTGATCACCGCCCCCGCCAAGCTGCGCGAGCAGCGCCGCCGGGTTCCGCGCGACGACCGCGACGGTCGCCTCCTGCCGGACAAGGAGAAGGCGAAGCGCGCCGACTACGCCTACGTGAACACCGGGTCGCTCCAGGAGCTCGACGCCTGGGTCGGCGGCGTGATGGCGGAGCTGAAGGCTCGATGAGTCGCGTCGGGATCCTGGCGCTGGTCGTCCTGGCGGCCGTCGGCTTCGGCGCGTACGTCTTCCAGAGCGAGCCCACGTGGTACGAGCGCGCGCGGTACCCGCTTCGCTACGAGGAGTTCGTCGTCGGGCACGCGGACAACTACCGGCTCGAGCCGCAGCTGCTCGCGGCGATGATCTACCAGGAGAGCAAGTTCGACGCCGATGCCCGCTCCAGCTCGGGCGCCGTCGGGCTGATGCAGCTCCTGCCCGAGACCGGCCAGGGAATCGCCGACCGGACGGGCGGCGACAGCTGGCGGCCGGCCGACCTGCTCGACCCGGAGCTCAACATCCGCTACGGCGCCTGGTATCTGCGCCATCTGCTCGACAAGTACGACGACGAGCGGCTGGCGCTCGCTGCCTACAACGCGGGGCAGACGAATGTCGACGGCTGGCGCGAGCGCGGCGTCGAGATCCAGTTTCCGGAGACGCGTCACTACGTCGAGCGCGTGCAGGAGCTCAAGCGGATCTACGCCGATGCGTACGCGTCCGAGCTCGGCCTCGGTTAGCGTCTCCAGGATGGTGGACCCGCGCGACCGCGAATACGCCGAGCTGCTCGTCGGCACCTGCCTCGGCGTCGAGGCGGGCTGGCAGGTGCTCGTGCTCGGGTCGGAGCTCGGCCGGCCGCTGCTCGAGGAGGTGCAGCGCGCGCTCGCCCGGCGGGGTGCGTACGCGCTCACCCAGCTGACGTTCAGCGGCGGGCTTGCTGCGGCCGACCGTGCCTGGGTGCGCGAGGCGCCGCTCGAGCTGCTCGCCAAGCCGGCGCCGCTCTACGAGCACCTGATGCGCGAGGCCGACGCGTTCCTCGTCGTTCAGGCGCCGGAGAACACTCGCGACCCGTCGGCGACGCCGGTCGAGCGGACTCAGGCGGTTCAGGCCGCCTACCGGCCTGCGCAGGAGCGCCTGCTCTCCCACGAGGTGCCGTGGGTCGGCTGCCAGTACCCGACGCCGGCGCTGGCGCAGGACGCCGGCCTCTCGACCGAGGAGTTCGCCGACTTCCTCTACGGCGCCTGCCTGCTGGACTGGGATGCTCGAGCGGGAGCGAATGAGCGGCTACGCGGCGCGCTTCGACGCGGCCGACGAGGTTCGCATCGTCGGCGACGGAACCGATCTTCGCCTCAGCATCGCCGGCCGCACGATGCTGGTCGACGCGGGAGGGGCGAACATCCCCGGCGGCGAGTTCTTCGGCTGCCCGATCGAGGACTCGGCCGAGGGCACGATCTCGTTCTCGGAGTTCCCCGGCGTCCACGGCGGCCGCCACGTCAGCGGCATCCGCTTTCGCTTCGAGGCCGGCCGGATCGTCGAGGCGTCCTCGGACTCGGAGGAGGACTACCTCCTCAAGACGCTCGACACCGACGACGGGGCGCGCAGGCTGGGCGAGCTCGGGATCGGCTGCAACCCGGGGATCACGCGGCACATGAGGAACACCCTCTTCGACGAGAAGATCGACGGAACGGTGCACGTCGCGGTCGGCAACGGCTTCCCCGATCTCGGCGGCACGAACGTCTCGAACGTGCACTGGGACATCGTCAAGGACCTGCGGACGAACGGACAGCTCTACCTGGACGGCGAGCTCGTCCAGGAGAACGGGCGCTGGCTGATCTAGCCGAGCCGTCGCTTCCAGCCGAGCGGGCGCTGCTTCGCCGGCGCCCCTTCGTCGCGCTGCTCGCCGCGGAGACGATCTCGACGACCGGGTCGCAGATGACCTGGCTCGCGCTGCCCTGGTTCGTGCTCGTCACCACCGGGTCGGCCACCCGGATGAGCGCTGTGGTCGGAGCTGAGCTGATCGGGCTCGCCGCGCTCGGGATTCCCGGAGGCGCCGTGCTCCGGCGGCTCGGCGCGTGGCGGACGATGCTCTACACGGACGCGATTCGGGCGCCGCTGATGCTGGCGATCCCGCTGCTCCACTGGGCCGGGATCGACGCGTTCGCGCCCATCATGGTGCTCGCGTTCCTGCTCGGCGCGCTCGCCGGGCCGTTCTTCGCCGCGCAGAAGGTGATCGTCCCCGAGCTGCTCGGCGAGGACGAGGCGCTCGTCGGCCGGGCGAACGCGCTCTTCCAGGGCGCGACGCGGATCACGATGCTGCTCGGGCCCGTCGCAGGCGGGATCCTGATCGCGACAGTCTCGGCGCCGTGGGCGCTCGTCGTCGACGCGTGCACGTACGTCGTCTCGGCCCTACTCATCCTGACGCTGGTGCCGAGACCCGCGCCGCTGCCGCCTTCGGACGAGGACGTTGGCGCTCGGCGTGGACTTCGCTTTCTCGCCCGCGAGCCGCTCCTGCGGCTCTGGATCCCGCTCTTCGCGCTCGGCGACACGGCTTGGACCGCGTTCTTCGTCAGCGTGCCGGTGCTCGTCGTCGTCCGCTTCGACGCGGATCCGCGCGTGGCCGGTTGGCTGCTTGCCTCGTTCGGCGTCGGCGCGGTCGTCGGGAACGTCGCGGCGTACCGCTTCCTGCTCCAGAGGGTCGGCTCCCTGAAGCTGATCGGCACCTGCGTGCTCGGCCAGGCGCTGCCACTCTGGCTCCTGACGATCCATCCTTCGGCGGTCGGCGCCGCGCTCGCCCTGGGCCTGTCAGGACTTGCGAACGGGATCGTCAACCCGCCGATTCACTCGATGTTGACGCTGCGTGTGCCGCCGAGGCTGCGGCCGAGCGTGATGACGGTGAACGTGATGATCTTCGGGCTCGCGCAACCTCTCGGGGTCTTCGGGGTCGGGCCCGTGCTGGACGCGTTCGGCCCGCAGCCGGTGCTCGTCACCTTTGCGGCCGTGCAGACGCTGGCGATGACGCTGGTCGCGATCTCGTGCTTCGTGGTCCGCCGCGCGGAGGCGGATCAGCCGGTCGAGAACCGCAGCGAGAGCTCGCCCTCGCCGACGATCTCGGCGTAGTCGCCGCCCGTCAGCTCGCCGGTCACGACCCGCCAGAAGGCGAGCGCGGGAAGATTGCGGTCGATCACGGCCAGGTTCCAGGAGCCCTCGAACGCCCGCAGCGTCTCGAGACCCGCCCGCCGGCCGACGCCTCGGCGGCGATACGGCATCGCGACGAAGAACTCGGCGAGGTGGAAGTCGACGTCGCGCGGCATGTACGGAAACGGCTGCTCGGCGACGAGCGCGAAGCCCGCCGGCCGACCGTCCGCCCGAATCAGGAGCGAATGCGAGGTCGGCCGCGTCAGCCAGTCCTCGAGGTAGGACGGCTGCCACTGCGCCTCCTCGTCGAGCGCGTAGTGCTCGGTGAACGCGGAGAGATCGTGCAGGTAGAGCGGGTACAGCCGCCGTAGCGCCGCGAGGTCCGCCTCGGATTCGGCAGCAACGATCGTCGTCTCCAGCTCAGCCACGGGATCGCATGATGCCGCACGTCACGCTCGGCGGTCGATGGCTTGGCGGCGGACGTCGGCGAGGTGGGCGAGCCAGAGGCGCTCGCGAATCTCCCGCTCGCCGAGGTCGAGCTGCCGCAGGAAGCCGCGGCGTTGCACGTTGCGCACGGCTTCCTGCGGCACTCCCAGCCGCTCGGCGATCTCCTTCGCGTCCACAGCTCTCACGAAGCGTGATTCGCGGGACGAAGGTGCGTCCGCAGCCACTCGAGCCTGAAGCGACGGTGCTGGCGCCGGCTCTCGACCACGTCCTGCCGGGCGGCCGGGTTCACCCACTCCCAGTCCTGCTTGAGCTCCGCATGACGCTCGTTGGCGAGCTGGCGGCTGATGTCGGTATCGCGGTAGAGCATGTCGTTCTCCTTTCGCTGATTGAGTGACTTGGCGGCGAGCCCGACGGGCGTTCGCGCCCCGCCCGTCGGGCGACGTTCACGGCCAGCTCAGTTGTCGATGAACCGGCCGGCCCCAGCGACCCTCGCGTAGGAGCCGTAACGAGAGTCGGACCCGATCACGAGCGGCGCGGAACGCGGCCGTCGGGCGAGCGATGACCCCACTGGGGCTGTAGCCGCGCTCGATCAGGTCGCTTCCGTCCGGCACGTGCTTCGCAGCCGCGCTCGGGAGGAGCGTCGCCGCGAGCACGATCGCTCCGGCGGTGATGGCGATTCGATTCGAGATCTGGTGCGGGTCGAGCATGCGATCCCTCCTTCGGTTGGTGGTGTCGCAGCCAGGATCCGTGCCGCCTGTTGAGCTCTTGTGGAACGCCGGTGGAGAAGCGATTGAGGCGGTGCTACCGTCGTCGCTCCCTCCTGGAAGGCAGCGAATGGAGTTCCGGATCCTCGGCCCGCTCGAGGTTCTCGACGGGGAGCAGCCGGTGCCGCTCAAGGGCGCCAAGCCGCGCGCGCTCCTCGCAGTCCTGCTGCTCCACGCGAACGAGGTCGTCTCGAACGCGCGCCTCGTGGACGAGCTCTGGGGCGAGCGGCCGCCGGCCACGGCCGAGCGGCTCGTCCAGGGCTACGTCCACGCGCTCCGAAAAGAGCTCGGCGCCGACGCGCTCGTGACGCAGGCGCCTGGTTATCGCCTGCGCGTCGAGCCGGGCGCGCTCGATCTGCTCGAGTTCCAGCGTCTCGTCGCCGAGGCGCGAGCCGCGACGCCCGGGGAGGCGGCTGAGCTACGAGGGCAAGCGCTGTCGCTCTGGCACGGCCCGCCACTCGCGGACATCGGCTTCGAAGGACCGGCTCGCCACGAGAGCGCCCGCCTCAGCGAGCTGCGGCTCGAAACCCAGATCGAGCGGATCGAGGCGGAGCTCGACTTAGGCCGCCACGCCGCCTTGATCGGCGAGCTGGAGTCGCTCGTCGCGGCGCACCCCTACCAGGAGCGGCTCCACGCCCAGCTCATCCTCGCGCTCTATCGCTCCGGTCGACAGGCGGAGGCGCTCGAGGCCTACCAGTCTGTGCGCCGGGTGTTGAGTGAGGAGCTCGGTCTCCAGCCGGGTCAGGCGCTCCGGGAGCTCGAGGCCGCGATCCTCCGCCAAGACGAGACGCTCATGCTCGACGGCCGCCCGCGCGGCCGTCGCCCGCGCCGACCCCGGTCGTGTCCGCGCCGACGCCGTCGGAGCGGCATCCGAGGACGAGCTTCGCCCGGTCACCGTGCTCTTCGCGGACATCGTCGGCTCGACGAAGCTCGGCGAGCGGCTCGCGCCGGATGAGGTGAAGGCGCTCGTCGGCGAGTGCGTGACCCAGATGAGCCAGGCCGTCGAGGAGTACGGCGGCACACGTCCAGGCGGTACGCAGGCGACGGGATCTGCGCGTACTTCGGCGTCCCGCACGTCCGCGAGGACGATCCGGAACGGGCTGCGCGCACGGCTCTGCGGATCCAGGAGGTGGTCGGCGAGTACGCCCGCGACATCGCCGAGGCCTGGGGAATCCCGGACTTCGCCGTCCGAGTCGGGATCAACACGGGCCGGGCCGGGGTTGGTCTCGTGGGCGCGGCGAATCCGCAGACAGTCGCTCTCGGCGACGCGACGAACATCGCCGCCCGACTCCAGTCGGCAGCGGTGCCCGGCGCGATCGCCGTCGGCGCCGAGACGGCCCGCCGCCTCGCACACCGCTTCGAGTTCGAGCCGCTCGGCGAGATCACGGTCAAGGGCCGCGCCGAGCCGGTCGCGGCGTCCCGGCTCGTCGCGCCGCGGACGAGCGCTCGCGCCGCCACGCTGCGTCCCCTCGTCGGCCGCGAGCACGAGGTCGAAAAGCTGCGGAGCCTCGTGGCCGAGCTCGAGGCTGGCCGCGGCCAGGCCCTCCTGCTCGTCGGTGAGCCCGGGATCGGTAAGACGCGGCTCCTGGCACGAGCTGCGCTCGCTCCTCCCCGACGGGACGACCTGGCTCGAGGGTCATTGCCTCTCCTACGGCGGCCTGGCCTCGTGGCCGTTCATCGAGGCATTGCGGCGCTGGCTCGGCGTCGAGATCGGCGACGCGGAGGTCGTCGTCCGAACCCGCGCGCGCGCCCGGCTGGCGCCGCTCTTCGGCGGCGATTCCGCGCATGTGCCGGCCGGGTTGGGACGGCTCCTGAGGGTCGAGCTCGGCACGGATACCGACGCCGCACCGGAGGAGACTCGCGAGCGGCTATGTCGCTTGGGTCGAGGCGCTGACCGAGCAGCGGCCGGTCGTCCTCGCGATCGACGACCTGCACTGGGCCCACGCCTCCTCGCGCGAGCTGGCCGAGGACCTGCTCGCCCTCACCGAGCGCGCGCCGCTGCTGCTCGTCGCGACGATGCGGCGGGATCCGGCCTCGGAGGGCTGGCGCTTCCGGACTCGCGTCCTCACCGAGTTCTCGCATCGAGCGACCGAACTCGCGCTCGAGCCGCTCTCGCCGACGGAGGCCGCGGAGCTGCTCGGCCGGCTCCTGCCGGGCGCCTTCGACGACGACGACGCGCGAGGAGATCGTCGACGCGGGCGGAGGGCAATCCGCTCTACCTCGAGGAGCTGCTGCGCGCTCTCGTCGAGGGCGGCGGCCTGGAGCAGCGCCACCGCACGTGGACGACCGCGCTGAAGCCGTCCCTGATCCTGCCGCCAGCGCTCGAGAACCTGCTCGTCGCCCGGATCGATCGGCTGCCCGCCGGCCCGCGGCGGCTCGCGCAGGTGGCGGCGGTGATCGGCCGCGAGTTTCCCGTCGCCGTGCTCGAGCACGTCGCGAGGCGAGAGCACGAGCGACGATCTCGCCGTGCTCCTGCGCGCGGAGATCGTCCGCGAGGTCCGCCGCTACCCGGAGCTCCGCTGCGCGCTTCCGGCACGGGTTGCTCCAGGACGCGGCCCTGACGACGCTGACGCCGTCGACTCGACGCGACCTCTACGCGCGCGTCGCCGCCGCCTTCGAGGAGCTCTACGCCGGCTCGCTCGACGACCACCTCGAGCGGCTCGCGCACTACCACGCGCAGGCTGGCGCCACTCGCGCGGCCGTCGAGTACCTCGAGCGCGCGGCCGCACGGCGCGATCCGAGCTCGGCGCCGACGGCCGTGCAGCGGAGTTGCGCGAGCGCGCGGCCAAGCTCGGGCACTGACCGGCGAGCGGGCTACTTCTTCTTGCAGGCGGCCGCGAGGTCGACGCCGTAGACCGGGTGGTAGAGGAAGCAGCCGAAGCTCGGCGAGACGAACGTCGCGGTCGCATTGTGGATGATCGGCGCCCAGGGCGGGTCGTTGCGCATCAGGTCGGCATCGAGGTCGGCCCAGGCCTTGCGGCGGGCTGGCGCCGCGGCAAGCGACTCGCCGCCTCGATCCTGGCGGTCACCCACGGGTCGCACGAAGTAGGAGAAGTTCGTATTGCCTGTCGCGCGCAAGTTGGGATCCAGGAGCGGCTCGAAGAACGCGGCGCGTCGGCCCAGTCGGCGTGCCCAGTTGTTGTAGGCGATGTCGAACGGCTCACCTCGGGTACCGATCTTTTCGTACTTGGTGTCGAAGTCGTAGTACTTGATGTCGAGCTCGATCCCGATCTGCTTCAGGTTGAACTGGAGCGCCTCCGCGATCGCGATCCCGAAGCTGGTCGTTGTCGCGCGTAGAAGACGAGCGTCTGCGGCTTGTTCTTCGCCCGGGCGTAGCCACTTGCGCGCCGTCGCCAGGTCGGCGCCACCGAGCGGGTAGATGCTCGTCGTCCCGGCCGAGCGCCGGCGGCAGCATCTGGTCGGTGCGCTATGCCTGCGAGGTAGCGGGTATACGCGCGGCGAGCTCCGGCCGGTCGATCGCGTAGTTGATCGCCTTCTTCAACGCGATCTGGCCCGGCCCCTTGAACGCGGGCCGGTCGTGGTTGAAGACGAGATAGCGGCGTCGCGAGAGCTGGGTCGACGGAAGAACTGCCCGCCCGGCCGGTTGATCCCGTACTGCTCGGCGAGCCGCCGCGGGATCGTCGTATTCGGAACATCGGCGCGAGGCAGAGGTCGAGCTGGTCCTGCTCGACCTTGCGAGCAGGCAGCCTGCGGCGGTCTCGCCGATCGTCAAGACCATCTGGTCGACGTTCGCCGGCCGGCCGCCCCGGTAGAACGGATTCCGCTTCAGGACGATGCGCCGGTTCACGATCCGCTCGGCCACGTAGTACGGGCCAGAACCGGCCGGATTGTCGATCCCCTCCGGGACGATCGGCGTGTTCGGCAGGATCGGGCAGAAGAAGGGCATCGTCAGCCGGGCGGTGAAGTCGCCGACCGGCCTGGTCAGCCTGATCTGCAGCCGGTACGCGGCCGAGAACGCGGACGCCCGAGATCGTCTTCGCCTTCCCCTCCATCACCGCGACGGCTCCGACGATCTCACGCATGTAGCCCTTGGCCGGCGACTCGAGCCGCGGGTTCGCATCCCGGTTGAACGCAGCCGCGAAGCTGCGCGCCGTCACCGCCGCACCCGTGTGGAAGCGGAAGGTGCGCTTCAGCTCGAAGTCGTACGTCCGCCCGTCCCTCGAGACCGTCGACGTCTTGACCACCTCCGGGACCAGGCGCGTTCCCGCGGCGCCCGACGCGTCCGGATAGTTGAACAACTTCGCACAGGTCGCAAATTCGAGTCGCAACTCGTGTACGAGAGCGCCGGATCGACGTAGTCGACATCGTCCAGCCGAGCCGAGCCGCAGCGTCCCGCCCTTGCGGTGCCTTCGGCGCTCCCCGCCGACCATGCGACGCCCGCGGCAACGAGCAGAGCCGCCCCCACAGCCAGCATCCCCGCCGAGAACCAGAGCCGTCCGACCACTGGACCTCCTCTCCCGGAGGATGCTAGTGGCAGGAGCTACAAATAGATAGGCCGAGCTCATTTCAGCGGCTCCCCGGGACTCGTCCAGATCTTGCCGTAGGCGGCGACGATCCCGCCGGGCGTCGAGCCGAGCTCGATCGTCTTCTCGATCGACTCCGTCTTGGGATCGAAGCGCACGACAGACTCGCCCGCGCTTACTCGCTACCCAGACGTCGCCGTCGCCGGCGACGGCGATCGCGCTCGGCTCGGCTGCGAGCGGATACGAGGTCGAGCAAGGACGCCCTCACGCGTGAGGCGCCAAAGCCTCGGCTGCGAGCTTCCCGCGAACCAGATGGCGGTGGGGCCGACCGCGATCGACGTCGTCTGGGAGCCGGAGACGTTCGGCACGGGCGCGGTCTTGAGCTCCGCGCCGGTGATCGGGATCGAGCCTCGTCACGCCCGTCCGGCCGCCGAGCCAGACCGACCCGGCGCCGACGGCGAGCGAAACACCCTCGTGACCGTCGGTGAGAGAGGCTATCCGGACTCCAGTCTCGGGATCGATTCGCGTCACCTCCCCCGCGCCCCGCTCGAACGCCCAGACGGCGCCCTCGCCGATCGCCAGCAACGACTTTCTCGCCCGTCGACGGAGAGCGAGCCGTACAGCGTCCGCCTTGTGGAGCACGAATCCTGTCCCGCAGGTCGCTGAGCTCCGGACCGAGCTCGAGCACGACGAGCGATCGCGCCCTGGTTGACGGCGACCCAGACGGACCCCTCGCCGACCGCTAGCCCTACGGGGATCCCGCCGCTGCCCGGAATCCCACGCGACGGCCGGCGAATCATCGTCGCGGGGTCGATGCTCGTCAGGGTGCTTCCCTTCGGATCGACGATCCAGATCGAGCCCTCGCCTGCGGCGATCAGCGACGAGGTGAAGCCGATCGGGATGTCTTCGACGAGCTTGTTGGTGGTCGGGTCGATGACGCCGACCGACGTCGGCCCGATCGCGGTGATCCCTTCGGGTTCCCGCAGCGAGAGGGCCAGAGCCACCGCTGCTGCGACGAGCACGGCCGCCCCGGCGGCGAGGAGCAGCCGCAGGCGTCCACGACGCCGGCGGCGCGGGGGAGCCGACGCCGTCGACTCTGCGAATCCGAGAGCTGCTCGGGCGTCGGCGATGAGCTCGCCGCAGGTCTGCTGGCGCTCGGCCGGGGCCTTCGCGAGCGCCCGGGCGAGCACCCCGTCGATCTCACCGCCGAGCTCGGTGGGAAGCGAGCGCGGCGGCTCGTTCACGTGCGCCCAGAGCGTCGCCACATCGCTCTCCCGCGCAAACGGCTGCATCCCTGCGAGGCACTCGAAGAGCACGCAACCGAGCGCGTAGACATCCGCCCGCGCATCGACCGCCTCGCCCCGGATCTGCTCCGGCGAGACATAGGCAATCGTCCCCACCAGCTCGCCCGTGCCCGTCAGACCCGAGATCGAGGCGGTCTGCTTGGTCAGGCCGAAGTCGGACAGGTAGCAGTGCTCCCGGCCCGCCCGCTCCGCAATCAGGATGTTCCCCGGCTTCACATCCCGGTGGATCAAGCCGAGCTCGTGCGCCGCATCGAGCGCATCCGCGACCTGCTCCAGGAGCCCAAGCGTCCGCCTCGGCTCCAGCGGCCCCTCCCGGGCAAGCAGCTGGCGCAGGTCGTAGCCCTGCACGTAGCGCATGGCCAGATAGAGCTGGCCCGCAGCCTCCCCGGCCGCATAGATCGGGACGATGTGCGGATGATCGAGCGACGCTGCCAACTGCGACTCGCGTAAGAACCGCTCGCGAAACCGCTCGTTCTCGGCCAGCTCCGGCGCCAACAGCTTCAAGCGCCACCTTCCGACCGAGCCGCAGATCCTCCGCCCGGTAGACCGCTCCCATCCCGCCACGGCCGAGCAGCTCCTCCAGCTTGAAGCCGGCGATCTCACTCCCCCGACGCGGATCCGAACCGACCGACATGAAGCAGCTCCTCTCTCAGGACAGAATACGACCGTGACCCTGGAGCGGCGACTCGGCGAGTACGAGCTCGAGGTAGAGCTCGGGCGCGGCGCGATGGGGACGGTCTACCGAGCTCGGTCCGCAGACGGCGAGCTCGTGGCGCTCAAGGTGCTGGATCCGGCGCTCGGCGCCGACGATGCGTACCGGGCGCGGTTCGCCCGGGAGGCTCGTGTCGCGCACGAGGTTCGCGACCGGCATCTCGTCCGGATCCTCGAAGTGGGCGACGCGGACGGCCGCCCCTATCTCGTGCTCGAATACGTCTCGGGCGGTGCGCTGAGCGATCGCCTGCGGCGCGGTGCGCTCGCCCTCGACGAGTCGCTGCGTCTAGTCGGCCAGGTCGCAGCCGGACTCGACGCGCTCCATCGGCACGGGCTCGTGCACAGGGACGTCAAGCCGTCCAACATCATGCTCCGCGAGGACGGCTCCGCCGCGCTGACCGATTTCGGCGTCGCCAAGGGAGCCGCCTACACCGTCCTGACGAGACCGGGCCAGGTGCTCGGCACGCTCGACTACCTGGCGCCCGAGCTCGTCCGCGGCGGCGAGGCAACACCGGCGAGCGACATCTACGCCTTGGGTTGCGTCGCGTTCGAATGCCTCGCCGGAGCGCCGCCCGTTCGCCGACCGGAGCCTGTTCGGCGTCGGGACCGCTCACCTCGAGGAGGAACCGCCGCAGCCGCCGGCGCCGATCGCGGTCTCGACGGCGCTGCTCCTGGCGCTCGAGAAGGATCCGGCCGCCCGACCGCCGACCGCCACGATGTACGCCCACCTCCTCCGCGCAGCCCGACCTCGGTGACTCGCACCGATTCCGCGCGCTGTCGCACCGCACTGCTTTAGGCAGTCCGCTTTTGCCCCGCCACAGCGGGATACTCTCGAGCGTGTGATCGACTGGGCGCTCGAGCTGGCCGAGAATCCGAATACGTACGTGCCGCTCCGCGTTGGGGACGAGCGGATCGCCACCGATCGCTACGTCTTGTGGCTGGGGAGCGGAGACCATCCGGCGTGGAATGTCGCCCAGCGCTTCCGATTCCGCGCCGAGGAGATCGACGAGGTGCGGGACGAGATTCACGGGCACGTTCGGGCGAGGGGAAGAACCGCGTGCAGTTGGGAGGTCGGCTCGTCGGCGTTGCCCGTCGATTTGGTCGACCGACTGCTGCGAACGTGGGCTCGTCGAGGACGACGAGCCGCTGAGGGTCGGGATGGCACTGGAATTGCCGCCGTCGGGGATCTCCGAGGTCGAGGTGCGCCGAGCGCTAACGGACGGCGACCGCCGTAGCGCAGCCAGAATCGCCTCCGCGGTGTGGGGCGGGTCGAACGTCGAGCCGCCACCGCCGGATCCTGAAATCGTCACCTACCTGGCTTATCTCGACGGCGTGCCCGTCGGGCAGGCGACCGGTTCCTTCAGCGAACACGGTGTCACGTTCTTCGGTGCCGCGGTGATCCCCGCGGCCCGTGGCCGCGGCGCCTACCGGGCTCTCGTGCACGCGCGTTGGCGGGATGCAGTCGCGCGCGGGACGCCGCTCGCCGTGACCGACGCCGGCAGCCAGTCGCGTCCAATCCTCGCTCGCATGGGCTTCCGTGAGCGCTGCACGATCCGTGCGCTCATCGACCGTTTCGGATAGCGCGACCTCGTCAGGCCCGAACCTAGCTCTGAGCCAGCCTCCGCCACAGGTTCTCGAGCATCCGATCCACGGCCGGCAGGCGCCGGGCGGTGCCGCCGAAGTCGATCGCGCCGCCGGCGAAGACCTTCGCGCCCTGCGGCGTCTCGTAGTAGGTCATCTGTGCCGTCAGGCCAGGGCCGAACAGGTCGGGGATCTCGGCGAGGACGATCGTTCCGGGCGGCGTGAAAGGTGTCGTCTGGTCGATCTCGATCCCGTAGCCGCCGAGCTCCTGGCCGAAGCTCGAGCCGTCGCCGAGCCCCGTCCCGTCGAAGAACCACTGCGCCGACCCGGCGGCGCGGACGATGAACGGCCGCTGGATCCGCCCGTCGTCGTTCCCGCGGTACTGGACGCCGAGCACGGCGGATTCCGGACGGCCCTGGTCGCGCCAGAGCCGGGTTCGCCGGAGGACACGACCCACGCGCCGGATCTCCCAGAAGAAGTTGTTCGCGGAGAGGAACGCGAGGTTGCCGCCGAGGTCGCGGTAGTTCCGGATCAGGTCGAACTCGTGCCGGGTCGCGTACTCGGTGTGGCCCGGGAAGATCACGAAGTCGTAGAGGCGGACCAGCTCCTCGGCGGTCCGGATCGACTCCAGATCGGTTTCGGTCAGGAGCTCGGGCTGCTTGCCCGTCTGGTCGAGCCAGCGGAGGAAGCCAACGTCGTATTTGCGCCACTGTGGCGGGACGCCGCGGCGGAGGTACGCGCGGCCGAGCGCGGCGGTGCTCTGAGCCCCCTTCGCGTACCAGGTGTCGCCCCAGCCGTTGCCGTCGGAGTCGCGGAAGTTGTACGCCTGCCACGTGTTCGTCGGCATCACGACGGCGACGCGGCTCGTCGCCCCGAGCACGGTCGGCCGGACGACGAACGGGGCGTAGCCGATCCGCCCGTCGTCGGCGGTCAGCTTGACGAAGTACACGCCCGTGGGCCAGGGGCCGACGGCGTAGTTGAGCGTCGCGCGCCGGTGGCGGGCGCTCCACGGGATCGTCACCGGTTGATTGACCGGCACACCGTTCATCAGGGTGTCGCTGTGGGTGAGGATGTCCTCCGGCCCCGCGCGGAACGTCTGCAGTGTCAGCGTGCTCGCGTCGGTCTCGATCGCGAGCCGCGCGGCGCTCGAGGCGACGTAGCTCTCGCCGGTGAAGCCCGCGTCGACGCCGAGCACGCGCACGACCGCGGACGTGAGGCGGCGGCCGGTTTGGGCGTTGTCGGCGCCGTACGTGCGCCTGTTGCCCGCGCCGTCCGTCGCCGTGATCCGGACGAGGTAGGTGCGCGCGCCGATCGTCTTCGCCGGATGCCACGTGAAGGTGTGGCGGCCCGGGCGCAGGTTCGCCGTCAGCTCGTAGATGGTCTGGGGAGAGCTGATCGTCCGCGTCACCTCGAAGCGGACGCGCGCTCGCTCGCTCAGCGTGAAGCGGATCCTGGCTGCGTCGCGAACCCGGTCGCCGTTCGGGGAGATCGTCGTCAGCCGCTCGTTGTCGCCCTGGAACGGCTCGCGGCTGCGATTGCGCGCGGCGAAATCCGTGACGCGCGGGGCAGTTCGGTCGATTCGGAGTGGCGACGAGGCAAGCCTGCGCGGGCCCGCGACAAGCCGGATCAGATAGCTGCCCTCCCGCACGCGCGCGCCGCGGAGCCGACCGTTCCAGCGCAGCGTCAGGAAGCGGCGACGCTGCGGCTCGACGATCCAGCCGAGCGGCCGGCCGGTCTCGCTCGCGAGCTCGACCCCGACCCGCTCCGGCTGCGCGAGCGCCGCCCGGATCCGCAGCCGCGCCTCGTCGGGCGAGAAGTCGCGTGGGACGACGCTGAGGTCGGCAGCGGAAGCGGTAGGCGCGCACGCAAGCGCGAGGACGACGAGGGCGAGGCGGCGCATCGGCCGGGAATCCTAGTTGGGAGTCGTGACGGACTTGTGAGGTTCGTCTGGCCGCGCCTGGAGCTTGTTTTCGGCTAGCCCGCAGCGCGAACGGGAAAGCGTTGCGAGCTCGTGTTCCCCTGCGTGTCGGCGACTCTGACCTCGATCTCGTAGGCGCCGCGGGGAAGCGTCGTCGTGTCCCAGCTCCGGGCGAGAACGAGCCGGTAGCGGCCGTTGCTCCACGGACGGTTCTGACGCGTCCATTTCGCATAGACGTGGCCGTAGTTGCCGGCATCCGGGATGCGCAGGCGGAAGTCCGTCGCCGTCCGCCATGGCACGACACTCTTCCCCGCCGGGTCGACGACCCTCCAGCGCACGAGCGCCGGCATCACAGGCCGGTTCGCCCACGGCTTCGGAACTGCGAGAGGCGTGACGTCGAACGCTTCGGCCACGAGATCGACGCGGCCGCGTAGGGCCGTCCGGGTGACGCCGTGGTCGTGCCGTTCGACGCGGAGGGACTTGACGACAGGCGGCGTCGAGTCGGCGTACGGGCCGAGCGCGCCGGGCCGCAACGGGTTGACGTAGGCGCCGTCGCGGACGTCCGAGAAGTGGACATGCCCCCAACCCTTGGCGACGTGACCGAGCAGCGTCCTGCCGGCAACTGCGTGCGCGCCGTGAGAGATCGCGGGGACGATGTGCCAGTACTCGAACTCGGTGCGCCCGTCTAGTGCAGCGATCGTGACGACCTCGGGGCGGAATGACTTCAGGACGACCGTGCCGGTGAGGCTGGCGTACACGGCTGTGCCGTCGGCGGCCGAGATGTCGATCCCGAAGTGGAAGCTGCTCTGCATCCCTCGGGGTGTCATCCCGATCCGCGGATCGCCGAAGTAGCCGCGCACAGGGTGCTGCCGGTTGAACGGACGAACCGGCCAGCTATAGGAGAAGCGGTTCGGGACGGGAGCCGAAGCGCGGTTGAGCGCGCGCACGTCGCGTTCTGACGGAGCGGTTGCGGCCCGGCTGGCCTCCTGAGATGCCCCCGCGAGCAGGAAGCCCACGACGAGGGTTGCTGCAGTTGAGATCGAGCGTGTGGTGAACATGCGGCCACGCTCGACGCGGCCCCAAATGGCTCACTCATGCGGGTCTAACGCAGCGCTAATCCCGCCGGAGCGGGGCTATCCATGCCTCGCGAACCCTGTTACAACGAGCACAGGTGCTCGAGTTCCGAATCCTTGGCGCCCTCGAGGTTCTCGACGGGGAGCAACCCGTTCCGCTGGGCGGACGGAATCAGCGAGCGCTGCTCACGATCCTGCTTTTGCATGCCAACGAGGCGGTCTCGACGGAACGCCTCGTCAATGAGCTTTGGGGCGAGCATCCGCCCCGGACTGCGACGACGTCACTCCAGAACACGGTCTCGCAGCTTCGCAAGCTGCTCGGGCCTGAGTGCCTGCACACGCGGCCGACGGGATACGCGCTCGAGCTCGACGAGGCCCAGGTCGACCTCGGCCGTTTCGAGCGGCTCGTGCGGGAAGCCCGCGCGCTCGAGGGCGGCGACCGGGCTCAGTTGCTTCGTACCGCGCTAGCGCTCTGGCGCGGCGCACCTCTGGCCGACATGGAGCTGGAGAACTTCGCCCAGGAGGAGATTCGCCGGCTCGAGGATCTGCGGCTCGGCGTGCTCGAGGAGCGGATCGCTGCCGAGCTCGAGCTGGAGATCGACTCGGACCTTGTCGCGGAGCTCGAGTCGCTCGTCCGCCGCCATCCGCTTCGCGAGCGGCTGCGCGCGCAGCTGATGCTCGCCTTCTATCGGTCTGGTCGCCAGGCCGAGGCGCTCGCCACCTACCACGCGACACGTCGGACGCTCGTCGACGAGCTCGGGATCGAGCCTGGACCCGAGCTCCAGGCGCTGTACGGGTCGATTCTGCGCCAAGAGCGGTCGCTGGTGCGCGTGGCGCCGCCCGCACTCGAAGACCACTACGACGAGGTGCTGCGCGCGTTCGCGGCCGGCCGGCTCGTCCCCGTGCTGGGCCACGCCGCCGGCGGGATGACGGGTCACGAGCTCGCGCGCGTACTGGCGGCGCGGTTTGGTCTGGACGGAGAGGCTCGGGGGCTCGCGTACATCTCCCAGGCCGTCGCGGCTCGCAACGGCATCGGGCCGCTCCACGACGAGCTGCATCTCGCGCTCGATCACGACCTCGAGCCGTCACCGCTGCACGCGTGGGTTGCGGCACTGCCACCGCTCCTGCGCGACCGTGGGCTGCCGCAGCAGCTGATCGTCTCGACCGGCTTCGATTGCGGCGTCGAGCGAGCGTTCGAGGCTGCTGGCGAGGAGCTCGACGTGGTCGTCTACGTCGCGAGCGGCCGCGATCGGGGAAAGTTCCTGCACGTCGCGCCTGACGGTACGGCGATTGTGGTGCACGAGCCGAACGCGTACACCGGCCTGGCGCTCGACAAGCGGAGCGTCCTGCTCAAGATCCACGGCCACGTCGACCGGGGCAGCTCGCGCGAGCGGGAGAGCTTCGCGGTCAGCGAAGACGACCACATCGACTACCTGGTCGGCAGCGACGCAGCCGGATCCGTGCCTGTGCAGCTGGCGGCTCGCCTGCGCCGTAGTCACCTCCTCTTCCTCGGCTACGCGGTGGACGATTGGAGCCTTCGCGTCTTCCTGCGCCGCGTTTGGGGCGGCGACCGGCTCGCGTACCGGTCGTGGGCGGTGCAGCCGGCGGTCGAGCACGTCGCCACCGAGCTCTGGCGGGAGCGTGGCGCCGAGGTGTACGACGTCTCGCTGGACGCTTATGCCGGCGAGCTCACGCGCCTGACGTCGTTGCTCCACGAAGGCGCCGCGTGAACCTGCCGCCGTCTCCGTTCAAGGGGCTTGCGTACTTCGGCGAATCCGAGACCGATTCGCTCTTCTTCTTCGGCCGCGAGCGCGAGTCGGAGCTCGTCGCGGCGAACCTAATGGCGTCCCGTTTGACGGTGCTCTACGGGCCGAGCGGTGTCGGCAAGAGCTCGTTGCTGCGGGCCGGGATGGCGCGACGGTTGCGCGCCCTTGTGCCGGCGGCCGGCGGCGAGGGCGAAGGGGCCGAGGTAGTGATCGTCGACAGCTGGCGCGACGATCCACTCCTCGCTGTCGCGGCCGCGGCCGGGGCGCCAACCGACATCCCGCTCGCTGATGCGCTCGTGGAGCGCGCGATCACGTCGGGCGCCGAGCTCTACGTGATCCTCGATCAGATGGAGGAGTACGTCCTCTATCACGGCCGCGACGGAGGTCCGCTCGCGGATGCGCTCGAGGACGTCCTCACGCGAGTCGACGTGCCCGTGCACGTCCTGCTCGGCATCCGCGACGACGCGCTCGCAGACCTCGACGCGCTCAAGCGGAGGCTGCCGGGCCTCTTCGGGAACCTGCTCCGGCTCGACCATCTCACCCGCGCGGCCGCGCGGACGGCGATCGAAGGCCCGCTGCGGGTCTATGCGGAGCTCGGTGGCGCGAAGCTGACGGCCGACGCCGACTTTGTCGAGGCAGTGCTCGACGAGGTCGCGGCGGGACGGATCGAACGGCACCTGAGTGGGCGCGGGCTCGTCGAGGAGCCGGAGCGGGCGCGCCGCGTCGAGGCGCCGTACCTCCAGCTCGTCCTCGAGCGGCTCTGGGAGGTGGAGCGGGCGCGAGGCTCCGAGGTTCTGCGGGCATCGACGCTTGCCGAGCTCGGCGGCGCGCAGCGGATCGTCGAGCAGCATCTCGAACGGGCCCTCGCACGCCTGGACCAGGGCGAATGCGATGTCGTCGCGCGGCTCTTCAATCACCTCGTCACTCCCTCCGGGACGAAGATCGCGCACGCCGTCGACGACCTCGCACGCTACGCCGTGGTCGAGCCCGACACCCTCGAGCGCGTGCTCGGAACACTGGAGGCCGCCCGCATCCTTCGCCGAGTGCCCGGAAGACCGGGCGGGCCACCGCGGTACGAGATCTTTCACGACGTCCTGGCGCACGCCGTCCTCGCGTGGCGCGGGCGGCACGACACGGAGCGGCGCCTCGAGCGCGAGCGCGCGGAGGCGCAGCGGCGGTTCCGTCGGCTCGCGGCCTTCGCGGTCGCAGGGCTCGTCGCATTTGCGGTCGTTGCCGGAGTCGCCGCCTACGCGCTGAGCCAGCGGGCGCAAGCAAGCGAGCAGGCGCGTCACGCACGGTCACGAGCCCTGACGAACTCGGCGCTCCTCCAGCTCGATCGCGACCCGGAGTTGGCTCTATTACTGGCGCGAGGGGCCGAAGAGCTGACGCCTAGCCAATCGGCAGCAAACGCGCTTCGACAGGCGTTGATCGCCTTCCGCACGCGCCGCGTGGTTTCAGTGGAGGCACCGATCGCGGCAGCAGCTGGGCGTGGCGACGTCTGGACGGTCAACCGGCGTGGCCTGCTTCAGGGAGGCGGACAGCGGGCCGAGCTCGATTCCTCGGTGTCCAACGCGGCGTTCGATGCCGATGCGCGCCTAGTCGTTTCTTCCGGCCCGGGTGGCGTCCGCGTGCGAGACCTCGCGACGGGCGCCACGCGCCGAATCGCGGACGCATCAGACGGTCAGCGGCTTGCGTTGACACGCACGGCGGCTGCGATCGCGTCGAAGGACGGGCGGGTCGAGCTGATCGAGCTCCCGTCGCTCCGCAGGGTCCTCGCGCGAGTCCCTGCCGCGCCGACCGGGGTATCCATCCGCCGGAATGGCGGCGCGTTCGCTGTTACCAACGGTCATGTCGCTCGAGTCTTCGATGCGCGCGGTCGTCTTCGCACCCGGATCGACGACCGAGCGACGCTGCTCGGTAGCGCTCTCTCCTCGAACGGCAAGCTGCTCGCAACCGCCGCTGTCGACAGCGCGATCCGCATCTGGGAGCTCCCCTCGGGCAGGCTCGTGAACGTCATGCTCGGGCATCGAAACTACGTCACCCATGTCGCGTTCACGAGCGACGCTTCTCGTCTCGTCAGCGCGAGCCTCGACGGAACGTCCCGCTCGTGGGACGTGTCGAACGGCAGGCTGCTCGGAGTCCTCACGGTCGGCGGCGGGATCACGTCCGTCTCGACGACGCCCGATGGCCGGCTCGGTGTGACGAGCTCCGGCGACGACCGCGTTCGCCTCTGGCAGGTCGACGGCGACCCGCGCCTGCGGGTGCGAGCACAGCTTCCTCGGGTTGCGTCCGACCTCTCGGTCGACGCTGCGCGAATCCGGGCCCACGCGGGAAGCCAGAGCTACGAGATCGACCGTCGCACCGGCCGGGTTTCGGCTCAGCAGCGGGCTGCGTCGCCGCCGAACGGGCTCGAGCTGAAGGGCAACGAGGTCCGGTACGAACGGGGCGGCCGCCCGATCGTGTTGCGCGGTCATACGGCCGAGGTGATGTCGGCGCGATTCTCGCCCGATCGCTCCCTGATCGTGACAGCGAGCCGCGATCACGATGCCCGCATCTGGGACGCTGCCACAGGTCGTCTCCTCCACGTCCTGCGCGGGCACTTCGCGATCGTCAGCGACGCATCGTTCAGCCCGGACGCCCGCTGGGTCGTGACGGCCGGGCCGGGAACGGCAGGTCTTTTCGACGTCAGCACCGGTGAGTTGATCCGCTATCTCCGAGGTCACAAGGGGATCCTCACGTCCGCTGTGTTCGACCCGACCGGCGATGTGATCGTCACGACTGGAGCCGACCGCACCGTCCGCACGTGGCTCTGCGAACTCTGTTTCGAAGGGCGCGACCTCGTCGGGGTCGCAAACAGGCGGCTCGGCGCGATTGGCCGACGGATGACCTCCGACGAGCGGCGGCAGTACCTGGTCGAACCGGACGGCCGTTAGCCGGGCGAACGGCTAATCCGGCCTGCGCTGCTCGAGCTCGTTCGCCTTGCTCGTCAGCGCGGCGAAACCCGCCTGGAGGAAGTCGTTCGCCGCGGAGGCCGCAAGCGACCACGTCAGCAGCCGGCCCGTCCGCGGCGCCATCGTCTGGAGCGAGACGACGCCGGCCGCGGCCCACATCCCGATGCAGCGCGAGCACGTCAGGAGCTCTCCGAGCGCCTGGCGCGGGCCGCCGTCCTCGACGGGCTTCTCGTCTCCCTCGTGGGCCTTGTCCTCGACGAAGGGATCGCGCAGGAAGCTCGTCACCTCGTCGTTCGTGATCGTGCGCGAGGCCTTGAACGTCGCCGCCGCCAGCACCGCGAGATCGAGCGCGGCCGAGCTGCTCCGGTCGGCGGCCGAGCAGGCCCGAGAGCGCAGCGACGCCGGTCATCCCGGCGCCGAAGATCCCGACCAGCGAGGCATAGGACTTGTACGGAGGAGCCTGGGTCGCCGTTGCCACGGATGCCGCTCTACCCCGCTCGGCCGAACTCAACCACGAGAGGTCATCGACACCTGAGCGTCCGTCCGGCGTGAGCCGGCCGAGCGGGAAGATGGCGCCGAGGCAGGCAGCCGCGTGTTGACGCCACGCAGCGCGCGGGCGACGGCGAGAAGTTCGGCTCTGCTCCCGAGCCCGGGTCCGTTGATCACGATCGTCACCCCCGCCGGGTAGAGCTCGAGCCGACGCGACTCCCGCGAGATCCGGCCGGGAACGCCTCGGACGCTGACCTGCTCGCGCGCCGGAATCGAGTAGCGCTGCTCGTAGCGGTAGCAAGCGGGCCAGATCAGGATCGTCAGCGGTAGACCACAGCCGCGGTCTCCGGTCGCGCGGCACGAGCCGTAGAGGAACCGAAACTCGGTGAAGCGGGCAGGCGAGGTGCGGTCGATCCGCTGCACTGCATTCAGGCGGAACCCGCCGGCCGACGAGCCCGCGTAGTAGAGCGGAAAGCGCTCGAATGCCCGCGCCGCGGCGAGCGAGCTGTTGCCAATGGGGCTCACGAGGTTGCCCTCGTCGTCCGCGCCGATGTCGCAACCAGCGACGAGCACAAGAGTTGATACGAAGGCGATGCGGAGCCGAAGGAACATGTGTTCGGCCGGTACGATAGACGCACGATGGCCGAGCTGAAGACCTCCGCCGCCTACCTCCCGACCGGCGATCAGCCGAGGGCGATCGCGGAGCTTTCGCGCTCGATTCAGGACGGAAGCCGCTACCAGACCCTGCTCGGGGCGACGGGCACCGGCAAGACGGCGACGATGGCCTGGATCATCGAGCAGATCCAGCGGCCTGCGCTCGTGATCGCCCACAACAAGACCCTCGCCGCCCAGCTCTGCAACGAGTTCCGCGAGTTCTTCCCGGCGAACGCGGTCGAGTACTTCGTCTCCTACTACGACTACTACCAACCCGAGGCGTACGTCCCGCAAGCCGACCTCTACATCGAGAAGGACAGCTCGCGGAACGACGACATCGACCGGCTCAGGCACGCGGCCACCTCGAACCTGCTCACGCGACGCGACACGGTGATCGTCGCGTCCGTCTCCTGCATCTACGGCCTCGGCTCGCCGGAGGAGTACGAGAAGAAGGTCGTCTTCCTGACGGTCGGCGAGGAGACCGACCGCGACGTGATGCTGCGCAAGCTGATCGACATCCAGTACGTCCGCAACGACACGCTCCTCGGCCGGGGCCGCTTCCGGGTCAAGGGCGACGTCTTCGAGATCCAGCCGGCGTACTCGGAGACCGCCTATCGCGTCTCGATGTTCGGCGACGAGGTGGAGGCGATCAGCCACTTCGACCCGCTCACGGGTGAGGTCTACGGGAAGCTCGACACGATCACGATCTTCCCCGCGACGCAGTACGTGACCTCGAAGCCGACGATCGAGCGAGCGCAGGACGAGATCAAGCACGAGCTGGAGCAGCAGGTGTCGCTCTTCGAGAGCCAGGGCCGGCTACTCGAGGCGCACCGGATCCGCCAGCGCACCGAGTACGACCTCGAGATGATGCGCGAGCTCGGCTTCTGCAACGGGATCGAGAACTACTCGCGGATCCTGGACGGTCGTCCGGCCGGCTCGGCGCCGCACACCCTGCTCGACTACTTCCCGTCCGACTACGTCGTCTTCGTGGACGAGTCGCACCAGACGGTGCCGCAGATCGGCGGCATGTACGAGGGCGACCGCTCGCGCAAGCAGACGCTCGTCGACCACGGGTTCCGGCTCCCGAGCGCGCTCGACAACCGGCCGCTCCGCTTCGACGAGTTCCTGAACAAGGTGCCGCAGCTCGTCTTCGTCTCGGCGACTCCCGGCGCGTACGAGCTCCGCCACTCGACCGTCGTCGCCGAGCAGCTGATCCGCCCGACGTTCCTCGTCGACCCCGAGGTCGAGCTGCGCCCGACGAAGAACCAGATCGACGACCTCCTGAATGAGATCCGGCGACGTGCCGATGCGGGCGAGCGGGTGCTCGTAACGACGCTGACGAAGAAGATGTCCGAGGATCTGACCGATTACCTGCTCGAAGCGGGGGTTCGCGCTCGGTACCTCCACTCGGAGATCGACACCCTCGAGCGGATCCAGATCATTCGCGAGCTGCGGCTCGGCGAGTACGACGTGCTCGTCGGGATCAACCTCCTCCGCGAGGGGCTCGACCTGCCGGAGGTCTCGCTCGTCGCGATCCTCGATGCCGACAAGGAGGGCTTCCTTCGCGGCAGGACGGCACTCGTGCAGACGATCGGCCGGGCGGCGCGCAACGTGAACGGCCGCGTCCTGCTCTACGCCGACAAGCTGACCGAGGCGATCAAGGACGCGATGGATGAGACCGAGCGGCGGCGCAACGTGCAGCTCGCCTACAACGAGGAGCACGGGACGACGCCGATCTCGATCGCCAAGGGCGTCTCGGATATCGCCGAGTTCCTTCAGCTCGAGAACCCGAATGTGCCCGGGAGGCGCCGGCGCGGCGACGCGAAGCTCGAGGGCCTCTCGCAGGAGGAGCTCGAGAAGCTGCTCGTCACGCTCGAGGAGGAGATGTTCGCCGCCGCCGAGGAGCTGCGCTTCGAGTACGCGGCGAAGCTGCGGGACGAGATCAAGGATCTCCGGCGCGAGCTGACGGCGCTCGCGAGCCCGAGCGCCGTTTAGTCGAACCTCGAACGTGGCGCACGTCGACAGCTAGCGTAACGACATACGCGGAGCTATACTCAACGTATGCCGAAGATGATCACGCTGCGGGTTTCGGAGGAACGGCTGAGGAAGGTCGACGAAGCGGTCGCGCAGGGCAACTTCCCGACGCGCGCGGCGGCTCTTTCGGCGGCGCTCGACCGGCTCCTGGCGGACGCCGAGCGACGGCGGATCGATGAGTCGATCGTCGAGGGCTATACGCGGATCCCGCCCACCTCCGAGGAGGACGACTGGGCGGAGTGGTCGACCACAGAGTCCATCCGCGAGGAGCCTTGGTGAGCCTCGCATGAGGCGCGGCGAGGTCTGGTGGGTGGAACGACCGGGAGTCGGTCGGCGTCCCCATCTCGTGCTCACGCGCGACGCTGCCGTGCCGGTGCTGAACTCGGTTCTGGCGGTTCCGGCGACGAGAACGATTCGAGGAATCGCATCGGAGGTCGAACTCAGCAAGGAAGACGGGATGCCGGCGCACTGCGCGTTGTCGCTCGACAACGCGCGCGTGCTTCGCAAGTCCTACTTCGTGGACAGGATCTGCTCCCTGGATCCCGTCAAGATGTCTGAGGTCTGTCGCGCGCTCGACTACGCGGCAGGGTGCGACGCCTAGAGCCGACCGGTAGAGGAGACCTTTTATGTGCCGCAACATCAAGACGCTCCACAACTTCGAGCCGCCGGCGACCGCCGAGGAGATCGACGCCGCCGCGCTCCAGTACGTGCGCAAGCTCAGCGGGACGACGAAACCGTCGAAGGCGAACGAGGCCGCCTTTGCTCGTGCAGTCGAGGAGGTCGCGGCGGCGTCGAGGCGGTTGCTCCAATCGCTCGTCACGGCGGCGCCCCCGCGTGATCGGGAGGTCGAGGCGGAGCGCGCGCGCGAGCGCTCGCGCCAGCGCTTCGGAACCGTGCCCGCGAGGTAACCTCGGCCCGTGCTCGCCGGGATCGTCGGCATCCTCATCTCCGGCCTGATCGTGGGAGCGGTCGCGCGCTTCGCGGTTCCGGGCCGAGACACGCTCTCGATCTGGAGGACGATCCTGCTCGGGATCCTCGGCTCGATCCTCGGCGGCTTCGCGGCGGCCCTCACGGGTGTCGTCGATCCGACCCCGCCCGAGGGCGAGGAGCTCACCGGAGGCGAGATCCTCACGAGCTTCCTCTTCGCGCTCGCCGGCGCGGTCCTGCTCCTGATCCTGTACCGCCGCTTCGTCGAGAAGCGTCCGATCACAGGCCCCGACTCGCGCTAGGCCGCGGCGAGCGCCCCCAGCTTCTCCTTCAGGTAGCGGACGTACGGCTTCGCGTCGATCGGGCCGCCGACGACGCGCTCGAGCGTCTCCTGCGGGGTGAACTTTCGGCCCAGCGCGTAGAGGTTGGTGCGCAGCCAGTCGTGCAGGTCGCCGAACTCGCCCGCCTCGAACTGCGCCGCGAGGTCGGGCAGGGCCGTCTGCGCCTTCTCCCAGATCTGAACCGAGACGATGTTGCCGAGCGAGTACGTCGGGAAGTACCCGAAGCTGCCTCCCGACCAGTGCACGTCCTGGAGGACGCCGACGGTGTCGCTCGGGATCGGGACGCCGAGGTACTGCTCGAAGCGCGAGTTCCAGGCCTCCGGCAGATCCTTCAGCGCGATCGTGCCGTCGATCAGCTCCTGCTCCAGCTCGAAGCGGAGGATCACGTGCAGGTTGTAGGTCGCCTCGTCCGCGTCGACGCGGATGTAGGTCGGCTTGACCCGGTTGATCGCGCGGTAGAAGGCTTCCTGCTCGACGTCTCCGAGCGTGTCCGGGAAGGCCGCCTGCACCTGTGGGTAGAAATGGTTCCAGAAGGGCCGGCTGCGGCCGACGATGTTCTCCCAGAGCCTGCTCTGGGACTCGTGGAGGGCGGACGAGACCCCACAGCAGAGCGGCGTCCGCTCGAGCGTCTGCGAGACCCCGTGCTCGTAGAGGCCGTGCCCGCACTCGTGCATGGCGGTGAAGATCGAGGTCAGGTCGTTCTCCGTGTAGCGCGTCGTCAGCCGGATGTCCTGAGTGCCCGAGCTGGCCGCGAACGGGTGCACCGTCAGATCGAGGCGGAAGAACTGCGGGTCGAACCCGAACTCCTCGATCACGCGCAGTGAGAGCGCGTGCTGGGCGTCGATCGCGAACGGGCCCTTCATGAAGCCGTCGTCGGCGTCGGTGGACGCGACCTCGGCGATCAGCGGCACGAGTGCTGCCTTCAGCTCCTCGAAGACGACCCGCACCTCCTCGGTCTTCATCCCGGGCTCGTAGTCGTCGAGGAGGACGTCGTAGGGCTCGGCGTAGCCCTCGAAACAGTCGATGTAGCGCCGCTTCAGGTCGAGAGCGCGCTCGAGGTGGGGAAGGAAGGTGGGGTAGTCGTTCTCCTCGCGGGCTTTCGCCCAGACATCGTGCGCGTCGGCGGCCGCGCCGACCATCTCGGCGGCCAGGTCGGCCGGCACGCGACGCGCCTTCTCCCAGTCGCGCCGAGTCGTCCGGATCAGAGAGGCGTCGTCGGAGTCGTAGTCGAGGCTCTCCTCGTAGGAGCCGAGCCCGTCGAGCAGCCGGCCGATCGCGGGATCGATGAAGCGCTCGTGGGCGACACGGTCGAGGGTCGTCAGCTGCGCGCCGCGAACCGGCCCGCCGCCCGGGGGCATCATCACCGTCTGATCCCAGAACAGGACCTCCTGGGCGCGGCGGAGATCGTGGATCTCGGCCAGGCGATTCTTCAGCTCGATGAAGTCCTTCGGGGCGTCGTTTCGGTGCTCGCTCATCTCTCTCCTCGTCCTCGGGCAGGTCTTAGGACTCTAGTGGAGGAAACGGTTTGCGACACCCCTCTCGGGGGGACACCCCGGCGAGGGGCGAGCTGGCACCGCCCTGCTCTCGAACTGGAGGTTTCATGGGCATCATCGCGTTCATCATTCTCGGCGCAATCGCAGGCGCGATCGCGAAAGCGCTGCTCCCGGGAGACGATCCTGGCGGCTTCATCATCACGACGATCATCGGAATCGTGGGGGCGCTGCTCGGCGGCTTCCTTGCGGCCGCGCTCTTCGGCGGCGATCCGCTCGACGAGTTCTTCGACATCAGCACGTGGCTGACGGCGATCGTCGGCTCGATCGCCTTGCTCCTGATCTACCGCGCCGTCGCGGGCCGCGGTCATAGCGGGCGAACCGTCTAAAGCGGTCTCTCTTCGAGGAGTCTCGTGTGGGCCGGGCACCCCTCCGCGGGGGTGTCCGGCTCCATTCCTCAGGTGGCGTCGAACGCGAGCGGCTCTCGGCCGCGCGGGAACGTTCGAACCGCGGTGAGCGCCCAGCCGTCGTCACGCCAGATGTAGGTGAGGATTCGCAGCGCCTCCACCGCGACTTCGTAGACGTGAAGGCCCCGTGCCTCGCCGCGGCGATTCGGTCGCGGCTGGCCGAAGCCGGGAGCGATCGACGCCACGACCGCCCGCTCGCCGCCGGCGGTCGCGATCTCGAACTCCCTCCGCTCGGCGACCGTGCTCTGGTGGATGTGGCCGGCGAGGATCAGCTCGGCACCGGCGTCGACGAAGCTGCCGAGAACGCGATTCCGGTTCGCCACGGGCTGCTTGCTCGAGCGCCAGGGCGCGCCGAGCAGGTGATGGTGGAGGACGACGATCCGGAGCGCCTCCGGCGGCGCGTCGCTGAACACCTCCTTTGCGCGGACGACCTGCGGCGGCCGAACCTTGCCCGACTGGTGACGCCACGGGCGCACGGAGTTGAGCCCGGCCACCGCCAGCGTCTCGGATGAATAGACGGGCTGCGTCGTCTCCCACTGCCGCTCGAATTCGAGCCACGGGTTGGTGAAGCGCTTCGGAAACGTGTAGGGGATGTCGTGGTTTCCGGGCACGGCGAGGAGCGGCAACTCGAGCCCGCGCAGGAACTCCGCAGCGAGCTCGTGCTGGGAGCGAAGACCACGGTGGGTGAGGTCGCCCGAGGCGACCACGAGCTCGGGCTGCACCTCGGCGATCAGTCGCGCCAGTGCCTCGATCGGCTCGGGCTTGACGTTGCGGCCGAAGTGGAGATCCGAGATGTGAAGGACGCGCGTGAGCATGTCGGCGACAGTACCCAGGTCGGGGGCATGAGAACCGCGGCGCGCGGCTATACACTCGCTCCATGGCGGATCGAGCGCCCGACAACGGAGGAGACGACGCGCCGGAGATCTTCGACGATCTCTATCTCGGTCTACGAGCGGGCGGCGCGCTCCGCAAGCAGCGTCGTGGCGAGCCGCTGACCCGCGACGAGCAGGACGCGCTCGGCCGCTGGCAGCGCCTCTCGGTCGGCCGCAAGGTTCTCGCCCTCGGCGCGTTCTCCCTCGGCACGTTCGGCCTCGGCTTCACCCTCGGCGGCCTCGTCTTCGGTCGCTGGCGCAAGGCCTGAATCCCGCGTCAGGAGCGCGAAGTCAAGCCGTCTCGGAGTCCGCGGGCGAGAAGATCACGGTCGGCACGTCCTCCTCGGCAGGGTCTTTGCCTCGCACCACCACGTCGAGGAGCGTTGCGAGCACGGCTGCGAGCGGGATCGCGAGCAGGACCGCGAACTCGCCGAAGAGCAGCGCCACGCTGGTGATCGAGAAGAGGACGAGGAGCGGCGAGAGGCCGACGGCGTCGCCGAGCACGCGCGGGATCACGATGTAGTCCTCGAGGAGGCGCACGACGAGAACCGTGATCCCCGCCGCCAGTCCGAGCTGCCAGGACACGGTCAGGCCGACGCCGACGGCGACCGCGCCGGCCAGGAGCGGCCCGATCACGGGGACGATCTCGACGATCCCCGCGAAGACGCCGATCAGCAGCCAGTAGGGCAGGCCGATCGCCCAGAAGGCGAGCGAGAGGACGGCGCCGACGAGCGCGATCAGGAGCGCCTGGCCGCGCACGTACGCACCCAGCTTGAGATCGATCAGATCCCAGGTGTCGCGGACCGTCTTCCGGCGCGGCCGCGGGATCAGGGAGGTGACGAGGTCCATGGCCTTCTCGCGCTCGAAGATCCAGTACGCGGCGCTCGCGAAGACGAAGAAGATCCCGATCAGGATCTCGAAGCCGAGGAAGCCGACCTCGAGCGCCGGATCGACCAGCTCGCCGGCGGACGGCAGCTCCTCGAGGCGCTGCTGCACGCCCTCGAGGATCTCGCGGCGTACCCCGGTCGACTGGCTGGCCTCGGCTTCCAGCTCCTCCGAGGAGCTCGGAAGCCCGCCGAGCGCGTTCGTGACCTGCTCGGTCGCGCGCGGGACGACGAGCCACAGGAGACCCGCGATCACGGCGACGAAGCAGACGTAGTGCAGCGCGATCCCGACCCCCCGCGGGACCCCGCGGCGCCGCAGGGCCTCGATCGCGGGGCGCATGGCCGCCGCGAGGATGAACGCGAAGAAGAGCAGCGCGACGAGGAGCCGGATCTTCCAGAGGGCGAGGGCCAGGACCACGAGTCCGCCCACGACGAGAGTCGCGAGGGCTGCTCGCTTCGCAGTCTCGGTCATGTCGGGAGTATCCCTGGCGAGGCCTCTTCCCGAACTAGACGAACATGTGTTCGCTCGCTAGAATGACCGCGCATGGCTGCCGACGAGCTGATCGTCCACGGAGCCCGCGAGCACAACCTGAAGGACATCGACGTCAGGCTGCCGCGGAACGCGCTCATCTGCATCACCGGCCTCTCGGGCTCCGGCAAGTCGAGTCTCGCGTTCGACACGATCTACGCCGAGGGCCAGCGCCGCTACGTGGAGAGCCTCTCCGCGTATGCGCGCCAGTTCCTCCAGATGATGGAGAAGCCCGACGTGGACTCGATCGAGGGGCTCTCGCCGGCGATCTCGATCGACCAGAAGACGACCTCGCGGAACCCGCGCTCCACGGTCGGCACCGTCACCGAGATCTACGACTACCTGCGGCTCCTCTACGCGCGCGTGGGCCGGCCCCACTGTCCGGTCTGCGGGCGACCGATCGCGGGGCAAAGCCTCGATCAGATCGTCGAGCAGATCCTCGCGCTGCCCGAGGGAACGCGGTTCACCGTCAACGCGCCCGTCGTGCGCGACCGCAAGGGCGAGTTCCGCGACGTGCTCGACGAGCTGCGGGCCGACGGGTTCACCCGGGTCAAGGTCGACGGCGAGACGCTGCTCCTCGAGGAGGAGATCGTCCTCGACAAGAAGTTCAAGCACGCGATCGAGGTCGTCGTCGACCGGCTGATCCTCAAGCCCGATCTGCGCCAGCGGCTGACCCAGTCCGTCGAGACCGCCGCCGCGCTGGCCGACGGGCTCGTCGCGGTGGACGTGATCGACGGCGACAGCATGTTGTTCAGCGAGAAGTTCGCGTGTCCCGAGCACGGGGTCTCGCTCCCGGAGCTGCAGCCGCGCATCTTCTCCTTCAACTCGCCGCACGGCGCCTGCCCGCGCTGCACCGGGCTCGGCTCGCAGCTCGAGATCGACCCGGAGTTGATCGTGCCCGATGCGACCGTCTCGATCGGCGACGGCGCGCTCGTCCCCTGGTCGGTGGGGAACGGCGGCTTCTACGAGTCCGTGATCCAGGCGATCGCCGACCGCTACGAGATCGACCTCGACACGGCGTGGGGCGACCTCACGCCCGAGCAGCAGGGGCTGTTCCTCCACGGCACGAACGGCGACAAGCTCTACGTCCAGTACCGGAATCGGATGGGCCGGCGGCGCTCGTACACGATGGCCTTCGAGGGGATCGTCGAGTCGCTGCAGAGGCGCTATCGCGAGACGGACTCGGCTCCGCAGCGCGAGCGGATCGAGGAGTACATGAGCTTCCGGCCGTGCGCGACGTGCAACGGCGCCCGCCTCAAGCCCGAGGTGCTCGCGGTCACCGTCGGCGGCCGCTCGATCCACGACTTCACGCGGATGTCCGTCACCCGCTCGCTCGCGTTCCTCGACGAGCTCGGCCTGACGCCCACCGAGGAGCTGATCGGGCATCGGATCGTCAAGGAGATCCGCGAGCGGCTGACCTTCCTCGACAACGTCGGCGTCGGCTACCTCCAGCTCGACCGGGCCGCGAAGACGCTCTCCGGCGGCGAGGCGCAACGGCTGCGGCTCGCGACCCAGATCGGCTCGCAGCTCGTCGGCGTCCTCTACATCCTCGACGAGCCGTCGATCGGGCTCCACCAGCGCGACAACGACAAGCTGATCGGGACGCTGCAGCGGCTGAAAGGGCTCGGCAACACCGTGCTCGTGGTCGAGCACGACGAGCAGATGATGCGCACCGCCGACTGGCTCGTCGACATGGGGCCGGGCGCGGGCGAGCACGGGGGGTACGTCGTCGCCGAGGGAAAGGCGGAGGACGTGATGCGAAAGCCGGAATCGGTCACGGGCCAGTTCCTCTCGGGCGACGCGCCAGATCGCAGTGCCGCCGCGGCGCGAGGAGGATCGAGGCCACTTCACCGTTCGCGGCGCGGCGATGCACAACCTGAAGGGGATCGACGTCGAGTTCCCGGTCGGCAAGCTCGTCTGCGTCACCGGCGTCTCAGGCTCCGGGAAGTCGACGCTCGTGAACGAGATCGTCTTCAAGGCGACCGCGAACCGGGTCAACCGGATGCGCGTGCGGCCGGGGACGCACGACGACGTCGAGGGGCTCGAGGTCTTCGACAAGGTGATCGACATCGACCAGAAGCCGATCGGCCGCACCCCGCGCTCCAACCCGGCGACCTACATCGACCTCTTCACGCACATCCGCGAGCTCTACTCGCTCACGCCCGAGTCGAAGGTGCGCGGCTACAAGCCGGGGCGCTTCTCGTTCAACGTGCGCGGCGGCCGCTGCGAGACCTGCAAGGGCGACGGGACGATCAAGATCGAGATGCACTTCCTGCCCGACGTCTACGTCCAGTGCGAGACGTGCCACGGGCACCGCTACAACAAGGAGACGCTCGAGGTGCGCTTCAAGGGCAAGTCGATCGCCGACGTGCTCGAGATGTCGGTCGAGGAGGCGCTCGGCTTCTTCGCGAAGATCCCGAAGCTGAGGCGGCGGCTGCAGACGCTCCACGACGTCGGTCTCGACTACGTCAAGCTCGGCCAGCCGGCGACGACGCTCTCCGGCGGCGAGGCGCAGCGGGTCAAGCTCGCGGCCGAGCTCTGCAAGGTCGCGACGGGCTCGACGCTCTACATCCTCGACGAGCCGACCACGGGGCTCCACTTCGCCGACATCGAGAAGCTGCTCGAGGTGCTGCAGCGGCTCGTGGACGCGGGCAACACCGTGCTCGTGATCGAGCACAACCTCGACGTGATCAAGCAGGCCGACTGGGTGGTCGACCTCGGGCCGGAGGGCGGCGAGGCGGGCGGTGAGCTGATCGCGGCCGGCACGCCCGAGGAGGTGGCCGAGGTCGAAGGCTCCTTCACGGGGCTCTATCTGCGCGAGGTGCTGGCGCGCCGCGGCGAGGCCGTCGCGGCTTGAGCGCGAGCGTGGCGGAGCGGCGAGCCCGGTTCCGGGAGCTGCACGCACGCGACGGGATCTTCGCGATGCCGAACCCGTGGGACGTCGGCTCCGCGCGGCTGCTCGCGTCGCTCGGGTTCGAGGCGCTCGCGACGACGAGCGCCGGGTTCGCCTGGTCGCTCGGCCGGCTCGACCAGAACGTGACGCGCGACGAGCTCGTGGCGCATGTCGCCGAGCTCACGGCGGCCGATGGATCTGCCGCTGAACGTGGACAGCGAGAACTGCTTTCCCGACGATCCGGGTGGTGTCGCCGAGACAGTCGCGCAACTCGCGGCCGCCGGGGCGGCCGGCTGCTCGCTGGAGGACTACGACCCGGCTGCGCATCGGATCGAGGGACTTCGAGCTGGCGGTCGAGCGGGTCGGCGTCGCGGCCGCCGCAGCTCACGCGCTCCCCGAGCCGCTGGTGCTTCACGGCAAGAGCCGAGAACCACCTCCGCGGCGTCCAGGATCTCGACGACACGATCCGCCGACTCGTCGCGTACCGTGACGCCGGCGCGGACGCCGTCTACGCGCCGGGTCTCACGGACCTGGAGCAGATCGCGCGGCTCGTGCGGGAGGTCGAGATCCCGGTCAACGTGCTCGTCCTCCCCGGCGGCCCGACCGTCTCGGAGCTGGAAGCGGTCGGCGTCCGTCGGATCTCGACGGGAAGTCTGCTCGCGAGCGCCGCCTACGGCGCGCTCGTCGAGGAAGCGCAGCGGCTGCTGACCGACGGCGCCGCGCCGGCCGCGAGCGACCTCGTCTCGCGCGAGGCGCTCGACGCGGCCTTCGCCGTGGACGCATAGCTCAGGCCCGCATCGGGATTACCTCGAGCCGCTCGATCCGCTCGAGCTTGGGCGGCACACGCAGCCGTTCGAAGATCTCGCGTGCCTCGGCGACGAGCGGTGCGACCTCGCCTGCGCGCTCGTTCGCGACCAACCATTCGGCGTGCTCGAGCAGCGCGATCGCGACCCAGTACGGCTCCTCGATCTCCCGCAGCGCCGTCACCGCCGCCTCGAACGGCGGCTCGGCTTCGGCTCGCAGCGCCGCCAGCCGAGCGCGCTGCAGGTCCAGGTGGGCGTCCAACGACGGTGACCGTCCGACCTGCGCGCTCTCCGCGAGCTCGATCAGCTCGGCGAGCGCCGGGGCCGAGCCGGTGAGGAGCGCCGACTCGCAACCGTGCTGGAGCAGAAAGGAGGTGTCGACCGGCCCCTGCAGTGGCTCGCGCAGTCCGGCGAAGCACTCGGCGAGGGCGTCGTCGTCGCGGGCTTCGGCCTGCGCGACGAGGATGCGGGCCGACTGGCGAACGCTCGCGGCCTGCACGTAGGCGGTCTCGTCCCACGCGGCGACATCCGATGCGATCTCCCGCACCCGCTGCGCGTCGCCCCGCCAGAGAGCGATCTGCGCGAGATCGAGGAACATCGACGCCTGCACGGGGTCGGACGCGATCAGTCCGTCCTCGGGGAGCTCCGCCACGACCCGCTCGGCATCGTCCCAGCGGCCCGTCGTGCAGTACGTCCCGACCAGGTTGGTCGTCAGGCCGCGTTCACGGCCGCGGTCGCCGCGGCGGCGTGCGATCACGATGCCCCGCTCGATCACGGCTTCTGCTTCCGCGTTGCGCCCGGCCAGCGACAGCAGATAGCTGAGATTCATGCAGGCGCGCATCGCGCCGGGTTCGTCGCCCGATTCTTCTGCGAGTACGAGTGCCTGACGCATCAGTCCCAGGCCTTCGATCGGGCGTGGGCGCGAGACGATCAGAGCCTTGTTGATCAGGGCCTGCACCACGACGTTGAGGAGCAGCAAACGTTCCGAGAGGTCGAGGGCGCGCTCGACGTGCGGCAGCGCCTCTGCCGACCGCCCCTCGAAGAACAGCAGGCGGCCGAGCTCCGCGGAGACGGCTGCGATCGCAGGTTCGTTCCCGACGTTCTCGTGCGACTCGAGGGCGCTCTCGAGCAGGGCCGCGCCCTCCTCGATCCGGTTCGAGACGAGCAGCAGCTCGCCGAGCCGGACCTGTGCTCCGGCTGCTTCGGCGCGCTCTCCGATCCGGGTGAGGATTGCGATCGCCTGCTCGAGCAGCGGCGCGGCCTCGTCGAACCTGCCGCCCATGACGGCGAGCTCGCCGGCACGCGCCAGCGAACGACCGCGTTCCGCCTCGTCGCCGGCCAGGTCGGCAGCCCGTTCGAACGCCCGCTGCGCCTCGAGGGAGGCCGCCAGTGAGGCGGCACGTTCAGCGGCGCGGGTGAACCAGCGCCGCGCCTCCGCGCGCACGTCGTCCCCGTCCGCTGCGGCCGCGTCCGCCTGGTGCGCGTCGAGATAGTGCGACGCGATCACCTCGGCGATCTCGTCCGGGTCGATACCGGTGTCCGTCGCAAGGAAGCGCGCGGCTGCGAGGTGACGCCGGCGACGGTCACGCCGGCCGATGGTCTCGTAGGTGATCCGCTGGATGAGCGCCTGCAGGAACCCGAGCTGGCCGCGCTCGGGTGAGAACGGGTCCGTCTCGATCGTCAGCAGCTCCCTGCGGATCAGTCTCGTCACGAGCCGCTCGATCTCCTCGTCGGTGCGGCCCGAGAGCGCCGCGAGCCCGCTGCGCGTGAAGGTCTTGCCGAGCACCGAGGCGTCCTGGAGCAGGCTCCGCTCCTCCTCGGGAACGGCATCGAGGCGAGAGGCGATGAGCGCGTGCAGCGTCTCGGGCACCTCGAACGACGTCAGGTCGCCGGCGACGACGCCGACGCCGTCGACCTCCGTCAGGAGGCCGCGGTCTCGGAGCATGCGCACGGTCTCGACCGCGTAGAGCGGGATTCCCTCCGCCGCGCTCGCAGCCGGTCGCGGACGTCGTCGGGCAGGCCCGGGACGAGCCCGCTCAGCAGCTCGTTCATCGCCTCGTCGTCGAGCGGCTCGAGCGGCGAGCGTCGTCGCGCTCCGGGTCGCCCCCGGGAAGCCCGGGTGCCGATCGGCGATCTCCGGACGAGCGAGCGTCAGGACGAAGATCGGGTGGCTGCCGACCCCAGTCGAGGAGGTACTCGACGAAGGCGACGAGCGCCCTCGTCGGCCCAGTGGATGTCCTCGAGCACGAGCACGAGCGGCCCCTGCTCGGCGAGCCGCTCGAAGAAGCGCCGCCAGGCGGCGAAGAGATCCTCCCGATCGGGCGCGCTCCGCTCGGCCAGACCGAGCAGGTGGAGCAGGCGAGGCTCGATCCACTCCCGCTCCGCCGGGTCGGGAGATGCGGCCTCGAGCGTCGCGCGGAGCTTCGCCGTTGCGCTCTCGGCCGACTCGTTCTCGACGATCTTCGCCCGGCCGCGGATCATCTCGGCCAGCGCCCAGTAGGCGACGCCGTCGCCGTAGGAGAGGCAGCGGCCGCGGTGCCACCAGATCTCGCCGGCGAGGCCGTCGATGTACTTCTCGAACTCCCACGAGAGCCGCGACTTGCCGATCCCCGCGACGCCGACCACGGACACGAGCTGCGCTCGCTTCTCGTCGGCGCTCGCGTGGAAGAGGTCCTTGACCAGCCGCAACTCGCGGTCGCGGCCGACGAACGGCGCCTCGAGCCCGGCGGTCGCGCGGCCCTCGCCGCGTCGCTGGGCCGAGACCCGCAGCGCCTGCCAGAGCGGCACCGGCTCCGCCTTGCCCTTGAGCTCGTGCTCTGCCGGCGTCGGCGTAGGCGATCGCGGCCTCGGAGGCGCGCCGCGGTCGACTCGCCGACGAGCACCATTCCCGGGCTCGGCCGCCGACTGGATGCGAGAGGCGGTGTTGACGAGGTCGCCGGCGACCATCCCCTGACCCTGCGGCCCCGACCGTGACGGCGGCCTCGCCGGTGAGCACGCCCGCGCGCGCCGTCGAGCTCCGGGTCGATCGCGGGTACCGCCGAGACGAGGTCGAGCGCGGCGCGCACGGCGCGCTCGGCGTCGTCCTCGTTCGCGACCGGTGCGCCCCACACGGCCATCACCGCGTCGCCGATGAACTTCTCGACGCGTGCCGCCGTAGCGCTCGATGATCTGGCGAGACGACGTCGAAGTAGCGGGTCAGGAGCTCGCGCGTGTCCTCCGCGTCGCGCCCCTCGGACGCCGTCGTGAAGCCGACGAGGTCGACGAAGAGCACCGAGACCAGTCGCCGCTCCGCGAGCTGCGTGGGCAACGCCGGCGTCGCCGCGGGTGCGGCAGCGCTCGCGCGGTCAGCGCTGCGCCGCATTCCCCGCAGAAGCGCTCGTCCGGTTCGTTCGGAGCCGAGCATGACGGGCAGATGACCGCGAGCGCGTGGCCGCAGTCCGCGCAGAACTTGCGGCCGGCGCGGTTCTCGGCGCCGCACGCTCGTGCAGGTCACGCTCGCCTCGACCCCTGCCGCCGAGCCTGTCGAGCGCGCTCGAGCCACGGCGGGCGCCGAGCCGCTCGAAGACCGGCCGTGCCTCGCCGAGCAGGGGCTCGGCCTCGTCCGCACGGCCCTGCGTCGACGAGCCACGTGCCGTGCTCGGTCTGGACGACCGCGAGCGGGAACGTCGCCGCCAGGTCGGCGAGCAGCCCGCACGACTGCCGGAACAGCTGCTCTGCCTCGGCCGGATCTCCGTCGCGAGCGAGGTGCGCGCGGAAACGAAAGCTCTGCGCTCGCAGGAAATCGTTCGTGCTGCCCGGTGAGAGCCCGTCGACGACGGCAAGGAGCTCGCGCGAGCTTCGCCGTCTCGCCGAGCAGCAGCGCGGCCTCGCAGGCGCTCGTAAAGCCGTCCTTGACGTGTTCGGCCCCGAATCCGAAGAGGGTGTGCGACAGCGAACGCTTCCTCCCCCGACGCCAGCGCCTCCGTCAGATCCCCGTTGGCAAGCTGGAGCCGCGCCAGCCCGGCCCGGTAGGAGCGAGCGCTCCTGTTCGTCGCCCGACCGGTCCATCGGCGCGAACCGATCGAGGAGCAGTCGCAGCTCGTCCAGCTCGCCGCGCTGGCCGTAGATGGTTCCCAGGATGAGCGGCGTCGCCGAGAACGCCTGTCTCGAGCCGTCCACTCGTCCAGCGGCAGCTCCTCGAACATCGCCAGTGCCTCGTCCCACTCACCAAGGGCGAGGAACGGGTAGAGCTGGCCCAGGAACGACAGCTCCCAGTAGCGGTTGCCGACGCGGCGTGCATGCGCAAGCCCGTTGCGAACGGCCTCCGTCGACGCGGCGTACCGATCGGCTCGGGCCAGGCTGTCCGCGAGGTTGTACGAGGCGCGCAGGGCCGCCGACGGCTTGTCGTGCTCGAGTGCCACCCCGAGCGCGAACTGCGTGGAGCGCGAGGCCCTCTTCTCGTCGCCCCTGCGACGGTCAGGAGGATCGCCCTTCGTCGTGAGTGCCTGGGCGAGCACCTCCGGGAGCACGAGGCTCTCGGCCATATCGAGCGCGGACTCGATCCGCTGCATGGCGAGGTCGGGCTGGCCGCCGAAGAACATGAATCTGCCCAGCTGCGCCGCGAGGGTCGCGAGGTCGGCGTCCGGCTCCTCGTTCGAGAGCAGCTCGAACGACCGGTTCATCCGCTCGAGGCCCTCCTCGAGCCGGCCCAGATCCCACATCGACTCGGCCAGACGGGCCTCGACCCGGGCGGCTGCGTGGCTGGCGTCTGCGGCTTCGAAGAGGGCGATCGCGCGCTCGAAGCACTCCTTCGATTCCTCACCGCGCGCACCGATCCGGGCCATCATCCCCGCGCGCTCGTGAAGCTCGCCCTGGACGAGCGGATCGTCGGTCAGCGCCGCGGCGCGCCTCGAAGGACCGCTGCGCCTCGGCGTGTGCGGCGAGCGAGCCGGCCCGCTCGGCCGCGCGTACGAGCATCTCGCGGGCGCGCTCCCGGATCTGGGCGGCGTCGTCCGCGTCGGGGGCGGACTCCAGCGCGTCGACGTAGTGCGCCGCGACCACTTCGACGAATTCGTCCTCGTCCCCGCTCGTGGAGAGCAGGAACTCGGCCGCCGCGAGGTGCTTGGCCTTGCGGTCGCGCAGCGAGAGCGTCTCGTAGGCGACCCGCTTGACGATGTCCTGCAGGAAGGCGTACTGGCCGCGTTCGGGTGAGCGTGGGTCGGCCTGCACGGAGAGGATCTCCTTGCGAAGCAGACCCGCGAGAGTGGGCTCGAGCTCGGTCTCGGGTACGCCGGTCAAGGCGGCCAGGCCCTGCTTCGTGAAGGTCTTGCCGAGGACGGCACCGTCCTCGACCAGCCGCCGCTCCTGGGCGGTGAGAGCGTCGAGGCGGGCAGCGACCAGCGCGTGCAGGGTCTCCGGCACCTCCAGCGTCTCGACCGAACCGGTCGGGCGGTAGACGTTGCCATCGCGCGTGAGCAACCCGCGATCGAGCAGCATCCGCACCGTCTCGACCGCGTAGAGCGGTACACCTTCCGCACGCTCGAGGATGCGCGCACGCAGCTCGTCGGGCAGTCCCGGCACGAGGCCGGTGAGGAGGTCGTCCATCGCGTCCGACGAGAGCGGCTCGAGGTAGATCGAGCTGAAGCTGCGCTTGCCCGCTCCCCAGGTCGGGCGCTTGTCAGCGAACTCGGGCCTCGCCAGCGCGAGCACGAAGATCGGGTGGCTGCGGGACCAATCGAGCAGGTACGCCAGGAAATCGAGCAGGCCCGCATCCGCCCATTGCACGTCCTCGAAGACGAGCACGGTCGGCGACTCCTCCGCCAGTCGCTCGAAAAGGATCCGCCAGGCGGAGAAGAGGTTCTCCTGGTCGCCGGCCACGCCCTCCTCGAGCCCCAGTAGGTGCGCCAGGCGCGGCTCGACCCACGCGCGCTCCTCCGCGTCCAGGAGGTATTCCGACAGCGAGAGCCGAAGCTTGTCTCGCGCGGTCGCGGGCTCTTCGTCCTCGGCGATGCCGCAGCGCATCCTTACCATCTCCGCGAGCGCCCAGTAGGCGACCCCGTCGCCATACGAGAGGCAGCGGCCGCGATGCCAGTACGTCTCGCGGGCGAGTCCGTCGATGTACTTCTCGAACTCCCACGCCAGCCGAGACTTGCCGATTCCGGCGATCCCGTTGATCGAGCACGAGTTGCGTGCGGCCCTCGTCGGCGGAGGAGTGGAAGAGCTCCTTGACGACTCGCAGCTCGCGGTCGCGACCGACGAACGGCGCTTCGAGGCCAGTCGAGCGGAGCGACCCTCGCGCTCCCGCGACGACGCGGAGCGCCCGCCACAGCTGAACCGGCTCGGCCTTGCCCTTCAGCGTGTGCTCGCCGGCGTCGTCGTACGCGACCGCGGCCTCGGACGCCCGCTTGGTCGGCTCGCCGACGAGCACGGAGCCGGGCTCGGCCGAGCTCTGGATGCGCGAGGCGGTGTTGACGAGATCCCCCGCGACCATGCCCTGGCCCTCCGCGCCGAGTGTGACCGCGGCCTCGCCGCTCAAGACGCCCGCACGCGCCTTCAGGCTCGGATCGAGCGTGGACACCGCGGCCAGCAGCTCGAGTGCGGCCCGCACGGCCCGCTCCGCGTCGTCCTCCTGCGCGATCGGCGCGCCCCAGACCGCCATCACCGCGTCGCCGATGAACTTCTCGACCGTGCCGCCGTAGCGCTGAATCGTTGTCCGCGCAAGGTCGAAGTACCGCGTGAGCAGTTCGCGCGTTTCCTCGGCGTCCCGGGCCTCCGAGGCGCTCGTGAACCCGACCAGGTCGACGAACAGCACCGAGACGCGGCGCCGTTCCGCAACGGCCGGTCCGGAGATCGGCTCGGATGCCGTCGACCCGAGCCCCTCACCGCACTCGCCGCAGAACTTCGCGCTCGGCGGATTCTGGCTCCCGCAGGCGAGACAGGCGTGCGCAAGCGCGGATCCGCATTCGGCACAGAACTTCCGGCCGGCCTCGTTCTCAGAGCCGCACGCCGCGCAGGCCACCGTCACGTCAGAGCACCGCCTGCGTCTGGGTCACCCGGGCGACGTGCTTCTCGGCCTCGTCGAAGATGTCGGTCTCGACGACGATCGTCGTCCGCCCGCGGTGGAGCAGCCGCGAGCGCGCTTGCGCGTGGCCCTCGCGGACGGCGCGGAAGAAGTTCGTCTTCGACTCGATCGTGGCGGTGCCGCCGGCGCCGTCGGGCAGGTTGAGGAAGGCGAGGTAGGCGCCGGCCGTGTCGGCGAGCGACATCAGAGCGCCGCCGTGCAGGATCCCGCCGGCCGTACAGAGCCGCTCCTCCCACACGAGCCGCGCGCTGGACCTCGTCTCGGCTCGCCGCAACGATCTCGAGCCCGAGCGTCGCCCCGAACGGCATCGCCGAGTTGACCTGCGCCGTCTGCTCGGCATCGTGCTGCACCCAGCGACGATACCGCGCGAAGCTACGCTCAGGGCATGAATCCCGACCGGCAGTGGTGGCTCCGCGTGCCGGCCGTCTTCCTCAGTCCCCACTCGGTGTTCGTCGCTCTCCGGAACGAGGACGAGGACGACGTCGACGCTCGTCAGGAGCCGATCCTCGCCCTCATCCTCCTGGCCGGGATTGCAGGGGTTCTGGCGACCTCGACGGCAGGGACGCTGCTCGACGACACCGAGTACGACTCGTTGCTCGTGGCCGTCTGGGCCGTGATCGCAGGTGGGATCTACGGGGTCGCCGGGTACTTCATCATCGGCGGCGCGGTCTATCTCGGCGCGCGAGGGCTCGGCGGTGTCGGCAGCTATCAGCGCGCGCGTCACATCCTGGGATTCGCGGCGGCGCCGCTCGCGCTCTCGCTCTTCCTCGTCTGGCCGCTCCAGCTCGCGGTGCTGGGCGACGACGTCTTCCGGACGGGCGGCTCGGACGACGGCACAGCCGATCTCGTCTTCGACGCGCTCGAGCTCGGCTTCGCGCTCTGGTCGGCCGCGCTCCTTCTCGTCGGCGTCCGGGCCGTCCACGGCTGGAGCTGGTTGCGCTCGCTCGGGGTGATGGGCCTCGTTGCGCTCTTCCTAGCGGCGTTCGCCTACCTTCCCAGCGTCTTCTAGGGCGGCCTCGAAGAGCGCCAGCTCGTCCTCCGGCATCGAGTAGGTGTGCTGCTCCTCGGGGAAGCGGCGCTCGCGGACGTCGGCCACGTAGGCCGAGACGGCCCTCGTGATCTCGCTCGCGAGATCGGCGTACTGCTTGACGAACCGCGGCGAGCCGCCCTGATAGAGCCCGAGCAGGTCGTGCCAGACGAGCACCTGGCCGTCGCAGTCGACCCCGGCGCCGATCCCGATCGTCGGGATCGTCAGCAGCTCGGTGATCCGCGCCGCGACGGGGGCAGGAACCGCCTCGAGCACCAGCGCGAACACTCCGGCCGCCTCGAGCGCCAGCGCATCCTCGACGAGGCGGCGCGCCTTCTCCGCCGTCCGGCCCTGCGCCTTGAAGCCGCCGAGCATCGTCGCCGACTGCGGGGTGAGGCCGATGTGGCCCATCGTCGGCACGCCGGCGCCCACGAGCGCGCGGACACGGGAAAGTGTCGCGCCGGCGCCCTCGACCTTGACCGCATCCGCGCTCGCCTCCTTGAGGAAGCGGATCGCGTTCTCGAGCGCGTCCTCGTCGGAGACCTGGAAGGAGCCGAACGGCATGTCCGCGACGACGAGCGGGCGGCGCGCGCCCCGGTTGACCGCGCGCGTGAGGACGATCATCTCGTCCATCGTCGCCGGCACCGTCGAGTCGTGGCCGAGCACGGTCATCGCCGCCGAGTCGCCGACGAGGATGATGTCCGCGCCGGCCGTATCTGCGAGTCGGCCCGAGGGGGCGTCGTACGCCGTGATCATCGCGATCGGCTGGCGGCGCTCCTTGAGCTCGACGAGCTCGGTCAGCGCGACCTTGCCGGGCGCCGGCGTGCCGGGCGCGGGCTTGCGAGGTCGGGTGGTCATGCTTCCTCCTTGTCGAGGACGACGTTGTCGATCAGGCGGGTGGAGCCGACGCGAATCGCGGCGGCGAGGACGGGCGGATCGAAGTCGGCACGCTCGACGTAGTCGATCTCGAGGCCGGCGAGCTCGGTGCGCGCCGCGTCGAGATCGCGAGTCGCGAGTGCGCGCGGGAGGGCGAGCGCGCGCTCGCGCTCGGCGGGGGAGAGGAGGACGTTGCGCGACGAGAGCGCCAGCCCGTCCTCGTCCCGGACGGTCGGGACGGAGATCACGGTCACGTCCAGATCGAGGTCGCGCACCAGCTGCCGGATCACCGCGACCTGTTGGGCGTCCTTCTGCCCGAAATAGGCGTGGCGGGGGCGGACGATGTTGAAGAGCTTGAGGCAGATCGTGGCCACGCCGCGAAAATGGCCCGGCCGGTGCGCGCCCTCGAGCCCGCGCGCGACCTCCTCCACCTCGACCCAGGTCTGGAAGCCGGGCGGGTACAGCTCCTCCACCGACCGGTGCGAACAGCACGTCGGCACCCGCGACCTCGGCGACGCGGAGATCCCGCTCCTCGTCGCGCGGATAGGCGGCGAGATCGGCCGGATCGCCGAACTGGGCGGGATTGACGAACAGGCTGACGACGACGGTGTCGCACTCGAGTCGCGCTGCCGCGATCAGGGCTTCGTGCCCGGCGTGCAACGCGCCCATCGTCGGCACGAGGCCGACGTCGCCGTCGAGCGGGCCGAGGTCGGCGATCCGGCGCACGACTCTCACAGGAGCGCCTTCGTCGTCTCGGCGAGCGCTTCGTACATCGGCTCGAGCTCCGGTCGCTCGCGACGGATCGCGGCGACGTGCGTCTCGACCGTCGCCCAGTCGCCGCGAGCGATCGGCCCCGTCAGCTCGAAGCCGTTCTCGATCGTCCGCCGCATCAGCGGATCGAGCGCTTCCGGCGGAGCGCCGGCCGACTCGAGCAGCGACCCGGCGGCGCGGCGCAGGGTCACGAGATAGTTCGACGCGATCGCCGCGCCCGCGTGGTAGGCGTCGCGCTTCTCGTCGGCGAGCGCGAACGGCTCCAGGCCGAGCGTCCGCGCGAGCCAGAAGCCGACCTCCCGCGCCTCGTCGCTCTCGGCTGTGATCGCCGCGAACGCCCCGTCGAGCTGCTCGGCGCCGCGCGCTCGCGTGAATGTCTGGAGCGGGTGGAGGCCGAAGCGACGCGCGTGCGGATCCAGCTCGGCGAGCGGCGTCGCGCCGCTGACGTGCGCGATCCACGGCCCCGGCTCCACCGCGCGCGCGACCTCCGCGATCGCGCGATCCGGGACGCAGAGCAGGACGAGCTCCGGACCGCGGTCGGCCACGAGGAGGCCGCGCTCGGCGAGCCTGGCGGCCAGAGCCGAGCCGACGCGCCCCGCGCCGACGACATGAACGCTCGTGATCATCTCGATGTGGCTCCAGTTCCGGGATCCGGATACCGGGCGCGGTTAGTCTAGCCCGGTGCGGATTGCGGTCGGCGACACGCGGCTCTATTTCGACGTCGACGGGGCGGAGCTCGTCCCCGACGGCCCCTGGATGCGCGAGCGGCAGACGGTGCTCCTGCTCCATCCCGGGCCTGGCTTCGATCACGGGCTCTTCAAGGTGCAGCTCGGGCCGTTGCTCGCCCCGCACGCGCAGGTCGTGTACCTCGATCAGCGCGGGGGCGGCCGTAGCGATCCGGTCGACCCCGGCGCGCTGACGCTCGACCGCTGGGCAGACGACGTGCGCGAGTTCTGCGAGACGCTCGGAATCGAGCGGCCGATCGTGCTCGGGCTCGGCTTCGGCTCGCTCGTCGCGATCCGGTACGCGGCGCGATCCCCTGCGCACCCCGGCGCGCTCGTGCTCGCGGCACCCGTCGCCCGGATGGTGCCCGAGCGATCGATCGCGGTCTACGAGCGGCTCGGCGGGAGCAACGCCCGCGAGGTGGCGGAGCGGTTCTACCGCTCGATGGACGAGCAGGCTTTCGCCGATTTCCTCCGGGTCTGCTTCCCCCTCCTCTCGAGCTACGAGCTGACGAGCGACGTGATCATCCGCGCCGACTGGCGGCCCGAGGTGCTGATCCGGTGGATGCTCGGCGAGAGCCGGGAGCTCGACCTCCGCGCCGACCTGGCGAAGATCGAGGCGCCGACCCTGGTGCTCGCGGGCGAGGACGATGCGTGGGCGCCGCCCGAGTCGGTGCAGGAAGTGGTCGAGCATCTGCCCGAGGAGACGCAGTTCCACAGCTTCGCGAAGGCTCGTCACTCGGTCTTCCGCGACGCGCCGGCAGCGACGGCCGAGCTGCTGGCCTTTCTCGAGGGGCTGCGGAGGGCCAAACCCTCCTAGCGGCCGAGTCGCCGGAGCAGGTTCGCCCGCACCTCGGGCCACTCCTCTGCGATCACGCTGTACCACGCCGAGTCGCGGTTCTCGCCGCCGCGGACGAGCATGTGCCGCCGGTGGACGCCCTCGAACTGAGCCGGCAGGGCCTCCAGTGCGGCGCGCGAGCGCTCGTTCAGCGCGTCCGTCTTCAGCTCGACGCGGCGGCAGCCGAGCCGCTCGAAGGCGTCGCCGAGCATCAGGAGCTTGGCCTCGATGTTCGCCCCGGTCTGCCAGGCCTCCGGCGCGAGCCACGTCCAGCCGATCTCGAGGCTTCGGTGCTCGGGCCGGAGCGAGAGGAAGCGGCTGCTGCCGACGACCTTCCCGTCGGTCTGCCGGATCGTCGCGAACGGGAGCTCGAGCCCGGCGGCTGCGTTCGCGAGCGCGTTCTCGACGTAGTCGCGTAGCTCGTCGGGGGTTCGTGGTTGGACGATGCTCATCCAGCTCCAGATCCGCTCGTCACGCGAGGCGTTCCACAGCCCGCCCTCGTGCTCGGAGGTCAGCGGCTCGAGGCGAACGAGCTCGCCGCTCAGCACGGTCGACGTCCATTTCATTCTCGTAGAGTGCCGGTCGTGCCGTTCGACCCAAGCAAGAGCTGACGCCGGGTAGGATTCGGGCGTGCCGATCTACGAATACGCGTGCATGGAGTGCGAGTCGCATTTCGAGGAGCTCGTCCGGAATTCCGAGCAGGCCGTTGGTTGTCCGGAGTGCGGAGCCCACAACGTGCTGAAGCAGATGTCGAGCTTCGCGGTCGCCGGCATCTCGTCGCAACCGCGCTCGAGCAGTGGTGGCGGCGGCGGTTGCTGCGGCGGCTCCTGCGGCTCCTGCTAGAGGCGACGAGCGCGACGTCTAGCTGCGTCCGGCCCGGAGCGTAGACTCACCCTCCGTGAGCGACCTCCTCGCTGACTACCGCGACGAGACCCTGGGCTGCACGCGCTGTCCGCTGGCGGCCACGCGAACGCAGGTCGTCTTCGGCTCCGGCGACCCGCACGCGGACCTGATGTTCGTCGGCGAGGCACCAGGCTTCCACGAGGATCAGAGCGGGATTCCGTTCGTCGGGCAGGCCGGCAAGCTCCTCGACAAGTTGCTCGGCGGAATCGGGCTCGTCGCGCACGGACGTCTTCGTGGTCAACGTCCTCAAGTGCCGACCGCCAGGGAATCGCGATCCACATCCGGAGGAGATCGAGGCCTGCGAGTCGCACCTCTTCCGCCAGATCGAGCTGATCCGGCCCAAGCTCGTCGCGACGCTCGGCAACTTCGCGACGAAGCTGCTCTCGGGCAAGCCGGCCGGGATCACGCGCGTGCACGGCGTCGCCCAGCAGGTCGTTCTCGGCGGGAACGCGGTCACGCTCTACCCGCTCTTCCATCCCGCCGCCGCGCTCTACACGCCGTCGATGCAGACCGTGCTCGAGCAGGACTTCGCGCGGATCCCGGAGCTGCTCGGGACGAGCCGTCTCGGCTCGAGGCACAGAGCCTTCCCGCCGCCGCAGCTCCACAGGCGCGCGCTGAGCCGGTTGGCCCGGCCGTCCAGCTCGGCCTGTTCTGAGCTCGTCGATGAAGCTCGGTTCCTCGTCGCCCGAGGAGACCGAGGCGATCGCGGGACGGCTCGCGCGGGAGCTGCGCGTCGGCGACGTCGTCACCGTCTCGGGCGAGCTCGGCGCCGGGAAGACGACGTTCGTTCGCGGCGCCTGCCGGGCGCTCGGAGTGACCGCGCCGGTGACGAGCCCGACGTACACGATCGGGCACCGCTACGAAGGGAAGCCCGACGTCTCGCACCTCGACCTGTATCGGTTCACCGGTGTCTCCGCCGCGGAGTGGGGAGATCTAGAGCCGTACTTCGAGGACGCGATCGTCTTCGTCGAGTGGCCCGAGGCGGCGGGCTCGGGGCTGCCGGCGGTGCGCCTGCACGTCCGGCTCGAGCACGTGTCCCCGGAACGGCGCTCGATCCGCCTCGACGGTGCGGACGCCGCGTTGGTAGAACGGATCGGACGTGCTGATCCTGGCGTTCGACACCGCGACTGACCGGGCGACGAGCGCGCTCGTGGCCGACGGCGAGGTGCTCGGCGAGCGGGTCTCGCGCGCGTCGACCCTGCTCGAGGACGTCGACGCCCTCCTCCGCCAGGCGGGTGCCCACGCGCGCGAGCTCGACGCGCTCGCGGTCGGGACGGGCCCGGGCAGCTTCACCGGGACTCGGATCGGCCTTGCCGCGGCACGTGGGCTCGCGCTCGCGCTCGACCTTCCCGCCGCCGGCGTCTCGACGCTCGACGCGCTCGCGGCCGGGGCTCCCGGCGCAGTCGCAGTGATCGACGCCAAGCGGCGCGAGGTCTTCGTCGCGGGTCCGAGAGTGCTCGCCCCGTCCGAGCTCGCCCTCGAGCCGAACGACGTTCTGGTCGGCGACGGGGCGATCCGCTACCGGGAGCTCTTCGAGAGGGCCGGTGCCGTCGTTCCTCCCGACGCGGACGAGCGGCACCTGCCTAAGGCCCGTTTCCACGCTGCGCTGGCCCGCGATTTCGGTTCGGTCGAGCTCCTCGAGCCCCTCTATGTTCGCGAGCCCGACGCTAAGGCGGCGACCGCGTGAAGGTCGAGCTCCGCAAGCTGGAGCTGCGCGACCTCGGTGCGATCGAGGCGATCGAGCGCGCCTCCTACCCGACTCCCTGGTCGCGCTCGATGTTCGCGAGCGAGCTCGCCAAACCCACCTCGCTCTCGCTCGGCGCGTTCGATCCAAAGACGAAGGAGCTCGTCGGCTACCTGATCATCTCGCGCTACGTCGATGCCTGGCACGTGATGAACGTCGCCGTTCCGGAGAGCCACCGCCGCCGTGGAATCGCGCGGACGTTGCTCGAGCGCCTCTTCGACGTGACGGCGAACGACGAGCGACGCGGTTACACGCTCGAGGTGCGCGTGTCCAACGAGGGCGCGATCAAGCTCTACGAGAGCCTCGGCTTCCACGCCCGCGGGGTCCGGCGCGGCTACTACACGGACAACCGCGAGGACGCCGTGATCATGTGGAAAGACCCCGCGCGCAGCGAAGCCGAGAGCGCCTGATCCTGGCCGTCGGATGATTCTCGGGATCGAGACGTCGTGCGACGAGACCGCCGCGGCGCTCGTCACGGCCGAGGGGGAGCTCCGCTCGAACGTCGTCGCCTCGCAGGCGGATCTCCACGCGCGCTACGGCGGCGTCGTGCCCGAAGTGGCGTCGCGCCGTCATCTGGAGCTCGTCCTGCCCGTGATCCGCGAAGCGCTCGGCGACGCCGGCGCGACGCTCGACGACGTCACGCACGTCGCCGTGACCCAGGGGCCGGGCCTCGTCGGCGCTCTGCTCGTCGGCCTCTCCGCCGCCAAGGCGCTCGCGTGGGCGCGGCGGCTGCCGCTCGTTCCCGTCGATCATCTGCATGGGCACGTCGCGTCGCTCTACCTCGCCCCGGACCCCGTCGAGCCGCCGTTCCTCTGCCTGCTCGCGAGCGGTGGACACACGCTCCTGCTCGACGTTCGCGAGCACGGCGGCTTCGACGTGCTCGGAACGACCCTCGATGATGCCGCCGGCGAGGCGTTCGACAAGGGCGCCCGGCTGCTCGGGCTCGGATATCCGGGTGGGGCGGAGCTCGAGCGGCTGGCGAGGGGCGGCGACCCGACGAGGTTTCCGTTCCCGGTTGCGCGCCTCGACGGCCACGACTTCTCCTTCTCGGGCGTCAAAACCGCTCTGCTCTACGCGGCGCGCGACCTCGGCGACCAGCTCGAAGGGCGTCGCGCCGACCTCGCGGCCTCGTATCAGCGCGCGATCGTGCGAGCGCTGGCGGATCGCACGCTGGCGGCAGCCGAGGCTTCGGGGCACCAGACGATCGCCGTCGTGGGGGGCGTTGCGGCCAACTCGGAGCTCCGATCCGCACTGCCCGGAGCCCGCTTCGCGCCGCTCGCGCTCTGCACGGATAACGCCGCGATGATTGCCTCCGCGGCGCGGTACAGCAGATTCCTTCCCTATCCTCGTTACCTTGAGCTCGACGCCTACGCATCGCGTCCCTGACGCGCGCCGCTCCGCACGCCTGCTTTTCGTCGCCGGCGTGCTGCTTGTCGTCCTCGCGCTGCTCGCTGCGAGCGGAGGCGAAGGAGCCCGCGCTCCGTTGCCGGCGGAGACGGGAGCGGCGGGCTGGCGCGGCTTCGTGGACGGCGACCGCCGCGGGGTCGCGGTAGGACAGCGCGTGATCGTCGTCCTCCGCAACCTGTCGCTCGCGGACGAGGTCAAGGCGGCCGGGGGGCAGGGCAGCGAGGCGGAGATGAGGCGTTGGACTGCGGCGGCACTCGCCGGCCAGAAGCAGATCGGCGCGCGGCTCTCGCGCGAGGGCGTTCAGATCGTGCCCGAGTTCGTCTACACGCGCACGTTCAGCGGCTTCTCGGCGGCGCTCGACGCTCGGGCGCTCGCCTTGCTGGAACGCGATCCGGACGTCGCCGGGATCTATCCCGTGCGCGTCGCCTATCCGGCGGCCGCGACCGAGGCCCGTCGCGCCGCCGCTCCCGCCGCGAGCGGCCGCACGAGCATTCGACTGCCGGGCTTCGACGGAGCCGGGTTGACGATCGCCCTGCTCGACACGGGAATCGACGGCACGCATCCCGCGCTCCGAAACAGCCTGCTCGAGGGGATCGACATCCTCGACCCGATCGGCCGGGCGGTGGCGCGCGCGAATCCCGACGACGCCGACCTCGTGGAACGTCATGGGACGCAGACGGCCGGGCTGCTCGTCGGGCGCGCCGAGGTCAGGGGCGTCGCGCCCGGAGCGCAGCTCCTGCCGATCAGGATCGCCGGCTGGCAGCCGAGTGCCGAGGGCGGCTACGCGATCTACGGGCGCACCGACCAGCTGCTCGCCGGCCTCGAGCGGGCCGTCGACCCGGACGCCGACGGGAGCTCGCTCGATGCGGTTCGTGTCGCCGTGATCGGGGTGGCGGAGCCGTTCGCCGCGTTCTCCGCAGGCCCTATGGCCCGAGCGGTCGCGGGTGCGGCCGTACTCGACACGCTCGTCGTCGCTCCCGCCGGGAACGACGGTCCCGCCGGGCCCGGTTACGGGAGCGTCGCCGGGCCGGGCGGGGCACCCACCGCGCTGACAGTCGGCGCGGCGGACGAGCGTGCGATGACGCCGACGGCCCGCGTCGTCGTGCGTGCCGGCCTGCGCGTGCTCCTCGATCGCGAGCTGCCGCTCGGAGGGGCGGTGGCGCCGGAGGAGACCCTGTCGCTCGAGGTCGTGCGACCGGCGGCCGAGGCGCGCAGCGGCTCCAGGGTGGATCCGCTTTCGCGCTTCTTCGACCGCGACGGCTACAGCGTCGTTGCGGGCCGCGCGGCGCTGCTCGCGCGAACCGCGGCGCCGATCGACGTCGGCCGGCGAGCCGCGATCGCAGGTGCGGTCGCCGTCCTCGTCGACGGCCCCGTTCCGGCGGGTGCGCTCGGTCTCGACGAGCGCCTCGCCGTGCCCGTTATCGGCCTACCCGCCCGGGTGGCACGCGAGGCGCGAGAGGCTCTGGCGAGCGGGATCGGCGTCTCCGTCTCGCTCGGAGCGGTCGAGTCGCGATCGAACACTCGCTCCGGCCAGGTGGCGCCGTTCTCCTCGCGCGGGCTCGCGTTCAGCGGCGGGATCAAGCCTGAGCTCGTGGCGCCCGGGGTGACGCTCGTCACGTCCGACGCGGGCCGGAACGAGGACAAGAGCCCGCGCTACGCCTCGATCAGCGGCTCGAGCGCGGCCGCCGCGCTGGTAGGCGGCGCCGCCGCGCTCGTGGCCCAGTCGCGACCGGAGCTCGAGGCGGCCGCCCTGAAGGGGGTGCTCGTCGGCACGGCGGTGCCGCTTCGGGCGACGGCCGTCGCCGCGCAGGGCGCCGGCTTCGTCGACCCGGGAGCGGCTTCGGCGGCGGAGGTGGCGGCGCGGCCGGCGGCAATCGGCTTCGGCGCCGCCGACGAGGTCGGCTGGCGGTCGCGTCGGACGATCACCGTGGAGAACGTCTCGACCCGGCGCCTGCCCGTGACCGTGGCCTCCGAGGTGGAGGGTGTCGCCGGCGTCTCCGTCCAGGCCAGGCCGAACCGGCTGCGGCTCGCGCCGGGAGAATCGGCAACGGTGGTGCTCGTGGCCCGAGTCGCCTTCCTGCCTCGCAATGTCGGGGCCGTGACCGGAGCGATCCGCCTGGCCACGGCCGGCGGGGGCCGGGTGAGGATTCCCTGGGCCGTTGCGCTTCCGGGGCGAGACGCGCCGCTGCTCGGCGAGATCCGCCTCTCGACCACGAGCTTCCGGGCCTCCGACCGCGCGCCGGCCGTCCTCAGCGTCCGCGCCGGGAGCGTCACCGATCGCGCCGGCCGGATTCAGCTGCGGCCGCTCGCGCGGCTCGACGTCGAGCTCTGGCGCGGCCAGGAGAAGCTCGGCCTGCTGGCCCGCCTCCGCGACGTGCTCCCGGGCAGCTACGCCTTCGGCCTGACCGGCCGCGGGCCGAACGGTGGCGGCCTCCCGCCGGGCGGCTACCGGCTCCGCGTGCTCGCGGTTCCGCCCGACGGAACGTACGAGCGCCGCTTCGTGCGCTTCCAGATTCGCTGACATACACTCACCCGCGGCATTGAGCGGCATTTGAGCAACCGGGGAGGCAGTCGATGAGCACCGCGGAAGCGCCCTCGCACCTGCACGAGAATCCGTACGAGATCGCTCGCCAGCAGCTCCGGCGCGTGGGCGAGACGTTCGGGATCGACCAGAACCTGATCGGCGTCCTCGAGCTCTGCAAGAAGTCGGTCGAGGTCTCGATTCCGACGCGCATGGACGACGGCAGCGTCAACGTCTACACCGGCTACCGCGTCACCCACAACATCGCGCGCGGCCCTTCGAAGGGCGGGATCCGCTACCACCCCGCGGTCACGCTCGACGAGGTCAAGGCGCTCTCGATCTGGATGACCTGGAAGTGCGCGCTGATGGGCCTCCCCTTCGGCGGCGCCAAGGGCGGCGTGGTGGTCGACCCGAAGCTGCTCTCCCGGCGGGAGCTCGAGCGGATGACCCGCCGCTTCACGAGCGAGATCATCAACGAGATCGGCCCCGAGAAGGACATCCCCGCGCCCGACGTCGGCACCGACGCGAGCGTGATGGCCTGGATCTTCGACACGTTCTCGATGAACAAGGGCCATTCGGTGCTCGGGGTCGTCACCGGCAAGCCGCTCGCGATCGGCGGCTCCCTCGGCCGGATGGAGGCGACGGCCCGCGGAGCGCTGTACTGCATCGAGGAGGTGCTGCGCGAGGAGTCCGGAAGCCTGGCGGGCCTGCGGGTCGCCGTCCAGGGCGCCGGCAACGTCGGCGGTCAGCTGGCGCGCATGCTCGCGGAGGAAGGCGCGACCGTGATCGCGATCTCCGACTCCCAGGGTGGCATCCATGCTGCGGCCGGTCTCGACATCCCATCCGTCCTCGCCTACAAGGCCGAGACCGGCGGCTTCGAAGGCTTCCGCGGCGCCGACGCGATCACGAACGACGAGCTCCTCGTGCTCGACTGCGACGTGCTCGCCCCGTGCGCGCTCGAGCAGGTGATCTCCAGCGAGAACGCCGCCCAGGTGCAGGCGCGGATCGTCTGCGAGGGCGCGAACGGCCCCGTCACCCCTGCCGCGGACGAGATTCTCGAGGACCGGGGGATCGTCGTCCTGCCGGACGTGCTCGCGAACGCGGGCGGCGTCGTCGTCTCCTATTTCGAGTGGGTGCAGGGCCTCCAGGAGTACTTCTGGAAGGAGGAGGAGGTGAACGCGCGGCTGAACGACATCGTCACGCGCGCGTTCCGCGAGACGTGGCAGACGCGCGAGCAGCACCGGACGAGCATGCGGATGGCCGCGTATGGGATTGCCGTGCGTCGCGTCTCCGAGGCGACGGTCACCCGCGGCCTCTATCCCTGAGCCTCTACCCCTGACCCGGGTCGTCCTCTACCACGCCGACGGCTGCCACCTCTGCGGGCGGGCCCTCGAGGTCGTCGCCGAGGTCTGTGGCGATGCGTTCGAGTCGGTCGACATCGGCGGCGATCCACGGCTCGAAGAGCGCTATCGCGAGTCGATTCCGGTCGTCGAGATCGACGGCGAGCGAGCGTTCACCTACTTCGTGCAGCCCGAGGCGCTGCGGCGAAGGCTCGCGCAGACCGCCTGACGGTTCCTCGGTCGGCGTCGCGGAGGTCGCTGGCATCATGTGACTTCTTGTCACAAACCGCGAAGGAGCAAGGGGAGCGTTGGCTGAACGTCTGACGGTTGGGGTGGCTGCGCGGCTGAGCCGGTACCTGCAGGTGCTGACCCAGGCGAAGAAGATGGGCAAGGACAGGATCTCCTCCCAGGAGATCTCGGACTACACGAACATCAACGCCACCCAGATCCGTCGCGACCTCTCGGGCTTCGGCAAGTTCGGCAAGCGCGGGGTCGGCTACAACATCGACTCGCTGCTCGGCGAGATCCGCAAGATCCTGCGCACCCAGGGTCAGCACAACATCGCCCTGATCGGCGCCGGCCGCCTCGGCCAGGCGATCGCGAGCTCTCCGATCTTCGCCGAGCACGGGATCAACATCGCCGCCGTGTTCGATACCGATCCGGACAAGGCCGGCCGCTCGATCGGCAGCCTCGCGGTGACGCCGTACTCCGACCTCCGCGACACGGTGCGCGACCGGAACATCATCGTCGGCGTGATCGCGGTGCCCGCCGAGGGCGCGCAGGACGCCGCCGACGATCTCGTCGCGGCCGGCGTCAAGATCGTCTTCAACTACTCCGAGGCGCTCCTCGACGTCCCGGCGGACGTGGCCGTCCACGCGTCGAATCCGGCCGTCGAGCTTCTCTACGCCTTGTATTTCCACTTGACGTAGCGCGGCTCGCCGTGCGCATCCTCCTCTGGCACGGCTACCTGCTCGGCGGCACCGGCTCCAACGTCTACACGCGTGCGTTGGCGCGGGAGTGGTCGAACGCCGGCCACGACGTCACCGTCTTCAGCCAGGAGGCGCGACCGGAGCTCTACGACCTCGGGAGCGCCGAGCGTCGTGCGGCCGGACGTGGGCGGGCTCCTGCCCGTCTTCGTGCTCGACCGCTACGAGGGCTACGACGTGAAGCTCGTCCAGGACTGCTCGCGGGAGGAGCTCGAGCGCTGGGTCGAGGCGAACGCCGCGGCGTTGCGCGAGCACCTGCCGGCCGACGTCGTCTTCGCCAACCACGTCCTCCTCGGCGGGCCCGTCGGAGCGGCGACGGGAGCGCCGTTCGCGGTCAAGGCCCACGGCTCCGAGCTCGAGTACACGTTGCGCGGGCGTCCCGAGCTCGCCGAGTGGGGGAGGCAGACGCTCGAGCAGGCGCGAGCCGTCTTCGTCGGCTCGGAACACATCCGCGCGGTGCTCGACGAGGTCGTCGGCCACGTCGAGAACGTCCACGAGGTACCGCCCGGGGTCGACGTCGACGACTGGCGGCCGCGGCCGCGCGCCGAGGCGCTCGCCGGCCTCGTCGAGGAGGCACGGCGCGATCCGGCCAACCCGGGGAACGAGAACGAGCGCCTGCCCGACGACGGCAACGCCGAGCGGCTCGCCGCGTTCCTCGCCGGCTCGGAGCCGACCGTCGTCTACTTCGGCAAGCTCCTCTACAACAAGGGCGTCCACGTCCTGCTCGAGGCGCTGCGCGAGATCGAGGCGCGCGCGGTGATCGTCGGCTTCGGCGACTACCGCGAGGAGCTCGAGCGCCTCGCTCGGCCGGACGTCCTCTTCACCGGCCCGCTCGAGCATCGCCACCTCGTCCACCTGCTGCCGCTGGCCGACGCGACCGTCGTGCCCTCGATCTTCCCGGAGGCGTTCGGGATGGTCGCCGCCGAGGCTGCCGCCGCGGGCTCTCCGCCGCTCGTCGCCCGCCATTCCGGGCTCGCCGAGATCGCCGACGGGCTCGAGGAGGAGTACCCCGCTCACCTCCGTCACCTCACGAGCTTCGCGACCGGCGACGCGACCGACCTGGCTGCGAAGCTGAACGAGCTGCTCACGCTCTCCGAGGCCGACCGCGGCGCGCTCTCGGAGGCCGCCCGGCGAGCCGTGCTCGCTCGCTGGAGCTGGGCTGGCGTCGCGCGCCGCCTGCTGGAACCGTTCGCATACCCTCCCGCGCATGGCTGACGAGCACCGACTGTCACCCGACGAGCTCCTCCTCGACGCGCGTGAGGCGTTCGATGCGGGCACCGACTTCACCGTCGCCGTCGAAGAGGAGTTCGCCCTGCTCGACCCCGCGAGCCTCGACCTCGTCAACCGCTTCGAGGAGGTCAAGGCGGCGGCCCAGGGGACACCGCTCGAGCCGAACCTCGCGGGCGAGCTGATCGCCTCCGAGGTGGAGGTGAAGACCGGGCGCTGCGAGACGTTCGCCGAGATCCCCGCCGCGCTCACGGAGCGCCGTGCCCAGCTTCAGGCGCTCGTCGAGCCGCTGGAGCTCGCGCTCGGCGCCACCGGGACGCACCCCTGGGCGCCGTGGCAGGAGCAGCGGATCATCGACACGCCGCACTACCGGCGAAACGACGAGATCCTCCGCTACGTCGTCTGGCGCAACAACAGCTTCGGGCTCCACGTCCACGTCGGGATCCGCGGAGCCGACCGCGCGATCGGCGTCGTCAACGGCCTGCGCGGCTTCCTGCCGGAGCTCTTGGCGCTCTCGGCGAGCTCGCCCTTCCACGAGCGCGTCAACACGGGCCTCCACTCGGCGCGCACGCAGGTCTTCACCCGCTTCTTCCCACGCTGCGGCGTGCCGGATGCGTTCGCGTCGTGGCAGGAGTACGAGGACTACGTCCGCTTCCTCTACGCGACCCGCTCGATCGACGAGGCGACCCAGCTCTGGTGGAGCGTCCGGCCGCACCTGTCCTTCCCGACCGTGGAGATCCGGATCTGCGACGCGCAGCCCGACCCCGCCGACGCGATCTCGCTCGCCGCGTTCGCAACCGCGCTCGCCGCGCGGATCGCCCGCGCGCTCGACGAGGGCGAGCCGCTCGCCGAGCAGCCGCATCGCCTGATCGAGGAGAACCTGTGGCGCGCGATCCGCCACGGCCTCTCGGGCGAGCTGATCGACCTCGAGCGCGGCGACGTCGTCCCCGCGCGCGAACGACTGGAGCGGCTGCTCGACTGGGTCGCCCCCGTCGCCGAGGAGATCGGAGCTGCTCCGTATCTCGCGATTCCCGACCGGAACGCGGCGGAGCGCCAGATCGCCCGCTTCGAGGAGGGCGCGACGCTCGAGCAGATCTACGCGGAGCAGGTGGGGATTCCCGTTCGAGGCTAGGGCACGTCCCGAGCTTGTGATACATAATCCCCCGCGCCGAGACAGCTCGGCGCTCACTTTGTGACGGGGTATCAACGGAGGCTGGATGGACTTCTTCAATGACCACGCGGTGCTGTTCGCGCTGATCTGCGCGGGCGTCGCGGTCGGCTTCGGGATCTACTTCACGCTCTGGCTGCTCCGCCAGCCGGCGGGCTCGGAACGGATGCAGGAGATCTCGCGCGCCGTGCAGGAGGGGGCCGCGGCCTACCTCCGGCGCCAGTACATCACGATCGCGGGCGTGGCACTCGTGCCGTTCCTGCTGCTCGGCTTCTACGACGAGCTCGGCTGGGGGACGGCGATCGGCTTCGCGATCGGCGCCGTGCTCTCCTCGGCCGCCGGCTTCATCGGGATGAACGTCGCCGTGCGGGCGAACACGCGCACGGCCGAGGCGGCCAAGTCGGGGCTCCGGCCCGCCTTCAACGTCGCCTTCCGCGCCGGCTCGGTCGCCGGGCTCCTCGTCGTCGGCCTCGGCCTGCTCGGCGTCGCGGGCTACTACGGGATCCTCACGTCCGTTCTCGACAACAGCCAGGAGTCGGCGATCGACGACCTGATCGGGCTCGCCTTCGGCGGCTCGCTGATCTCGGTCTTCGCGCGGCTCGGCGGCGGCATCTTCACCAAGGCCGCCGATGTCGGCGCCGACCTCGTCGGCAAGATCGAGGCCGGGATCCCGGAGGACGACCCGCGCAACCCGGCCGTGATCGCCGACAACGTGGGCGACAACGTCGGCGACTGCGCCGGGATGGCGGCCGACCTCTTCGAGACCTACGCCGTGACGGCGGTCGCCGTGATGCTGCTCGGGACATCGTTCCCGGCCGGCAACCTGCCGCTCTACCCGCTCGCGCTCGGCGGGATCTCGATCCTCGCCTCGGTGATCGGCGTCTACTTCGCCCGGATCGGCGAGGGCGGCTCGATCATCAACGCGCTCTACAAGAGCGTCCTCGTCGCGACGGTGCTCTCGGCGATCGGCTTCATCCCCGTCACGCTCGCCTTCGACGACGGCACCTTCAGCTTCGGCGAGCTCTACAGCTCCGCGCTCGTCGGGCTCGTGATCACCTTCCTGCTCGTTGCGATCACCGAGTTCTACACGGGCAGCCGCTGGAACCCCGTCAAGTCGATCTCGAAGGCCTCGCAGACCGGCCATGCGACGAACATCATCGAGGGTCTCGCCGTCGGGATGCGCGCGACGGCCGCGCCCGTGCTCGTGATCGCCGCCGGGATCGTGATCGCCTACGAGATCGCCGGCCTCTACGGGATCGCCGTCGCCGTGATGGCGCAGCTCTCGATGACGGGCCTGATCGTGGCGCTCGACGCCTTCGGCCCCGTCACAGACAACGCCGGCGGGATCGCCGAGATGGCGCACCTGGACGAGTCGGTGCGCGCGATCACCGATCCGCTCGACGCCGTCGGCAACACGACGAAGGCCGTGACCAAGGGCTACGCGATCGGCTCGGCCGGTCTTGCCGCGCTGATCCTCTTCGACGAGTACACGCGCGGGCTCGTCGACGAGGGACTCGACATCACCTTCAACCTCTCCGATCCGTACGTGATCGCCGGGCTCTTCATCGGCGGGCTGATGCCGTTCCTCTTCGCCGCGCTCGCGATGACGGCGGTCGGGCGCGTCGGCGGCGAGGTCGTCGTCGAGGTGCGCCGCCAGTTCGCGGAGATGCCCGGGATCATGGAGGGCACCCAGCGACCGGACTACAGCCGCGCCGTCGACATCGTCGCCAAGTCGGCGATCAAGAAGATGCTCCTGCCGGCGCTGATCCCGGTCGCGATCCCGATCGCAGTCGGGATCATCAGCCCCGAGGCGCTCGGCGGGCTCCTGATCGGGACGATCGTGACCGGCCTCTTCCTCGCGATCTCGATGACCTCGGGCGGCGGCGCGTGGGACAACGCGAAGAAGCTGATCGAGGACGGCGCCTACGGCGGCAAGGGCTCCGACGCCCACGCGGCCTCGGTCACCGGCGACACGGTCGGCGATCCCTACAAGGACACCGCGGGCCCGGCGATCAACCCGATGATCAAGATCGCGAACATCGTCGCGATCCTGATCATCCCGCTCCTGATCTCGATCCACGGCGTCCTAGAGGGCGCGAGGGGCGGCCGCGGGAGCGGCTGCCCTTCTCGCGGAGCCGGCGCCGCCCGCTCGCTCAGCCGCTGCCGACGGCGTCTCTAGACTGCGCCGGTGCCCAGCCGACGCAGACGGCAGGTCGAGCTCGAACGCGTCCTCGGCACCCCTGCTCTCTTCGCCACCGCCTACGGCAACGTCGGCTCCTCGATCTACTACGCGCTCGGCCTGACTGCGGTCTATGCGCTCGGCCTGACGCCCGTCGTCTTCATCGTGGCGGGCGATCATCTTCGCCTGCACGGCTGCCACCTACGCCGAGGGCACGGTTCGCTACCCGGAGGCCGGCGGCTCGGCCAGCTTTGCGCGGCACGCGTTCGACGAGCTCGTCTCGTTCACGGCCGCCTGGGCGCAGATGCTCGTCTACGTCGTCACCGTGGCCGTCTCGGCGTTCTTCGTCCCCCACTATCTCTCGATCTTCTGGGAGCCCTTACGCACGAACCCCTGGGACATCGTCGGCGGCGCAATCGTGATCTCGTGCTCGTGGCGCTCAACGTCGTCGGCGTCTCAGGAGGCCGCGAAGCTGTCCATGACCCTCGCGATCCTGGACCTCGCGACGCAGGTGTTACTCGTCCTCATCGGGATCGCGCTCGTGTTCAGCCCCGAGACGCTCGTCGACAACGTCCACTGGGGGACGGCGCCGACCTGGTCGAATCTCGCCCTGGCAGTGCCGGTTGCGATGCTCGCCTACACCGGCGTGGAGACCGTGTCGAACCTCGCCGAGGAGGTCCGCGATCCGGTTCGAAGCGTTCCGAACGCCTACAAGCTCGTCGCGCTCGCCGTCTTCGGGATCTTCTTCACGCTCCCGTTCGTCGCGCTCTCTGCCCTGCCGGTCGAAGCGGATCGACGGTGAGCTGACCACGCGGCTGGCGCTGCCGCCCGAGGAGGGAGGCTTCGCCAACGATCCCGTGCTCGGGTTGGTGCAGAACCTAGGCCTTGAGGGGCTGATGCTCGACGTGGCCGAGATCTACGTCGGCGTCCTCGCTGCAACGATCCTCTTCATCGCGACCAACGCCGGTGTGATCGGCGCCTCGCGGATCACCTACTCGATGGCGACCTACCGGCAGCTTCCCGAGCTCTTCCGCCGCCTCCATCCGCGCTTCAAGACCCCGTGGCTTGCCCTCGTCGTATTTGCTGGGATCGCACCGATTGCGGATCCTGCTCCCCGGTGACGTCAACTTCGTCGGGACGCTCTACTCGTTCGGGGCGACGCTTCTCGTTCACGGTTGCGCACGCCTCGATCATCCGGTTGCGGATGCTTCCCGCGGACGAGGACGAGCGGATCGGCCGCGCGCGACCCAATGTGACTGTTCGCGGCGTGCAATGGCCGATCTTCGCGATGGTGGGTGGGCTCGCGACAGCCATCTCGTTCGTCGTCATCCTCGTCCAGAACGAAGCGACGCGCTGGGTCGGGCTCGGCTGGATCGTGCTCGGCCTGATCGGCTACGTGATCTACCGCCGCCTCGTCCTCCATGAGCCGCTACGAGTCACGGTGCGAGCGCCGGTTGCGTTCGGACCCGCGCTCGCGCTCGAGTACCGCCGGCTGCTCGTCCCGATCCTGCCGGGCCAGGCCTCCGACGACGCGCTCGACCTCGCCGCGAGCCTCTCGGCCGAGCGCCGCGCCCAGATCGTCGCGCTGACCGTGCTCGAGATTCCGCTGGAGGTCGCGCTCGGCATCGACCTGCCGGACGAGGAGGCGCAGGCGAACCGCGAGCTCGACGAGGCGCGGGCGATCGGCGAGTCGTACGGGATCTCGGTGATCCCGCGGCTGATCCGCGGGCGCAGCGCCGGGGAGGAGATCGTGGCAGAGGCAGAGCGGCGCAGCACCGAGATCATCGTGATCGGCGCTCCGCCGAAGGAGATCGGCCGCCGCAAGCGGGCGGTGTTCGGCGCCACGGTCGACTACGTGCTGAAGCATGCGACGTGCCGTGTCATGGTGACGGCATCGAGGCAGGCGGCATGAAGCTGTACGCGACAGCCGTGCTCGTGCTCGCGCTGGTCTTCGTCGGGATCGGGATCGCGCTCCTCGCCGTCACGGCCGCGAACGGCGGCGGCGTCCTCGGCTTCGTCCTCGGCGGGCTCTTCGTCGCGCTCGGCGTCGGCCGGATCACGCTCCTCCGCAAGGGCAAAGCCTGATGGCCCGCAAGCTCCGCGGCTTCGAGCGTGTCCTCGACGCCCCGGCGCTCTTCTCCGTCGCCTACGGCGAGATCGCCTCCTCGCTCTATTTCGCGCTCGGGATCGTCGCCGCCTACGCGCTCGGCTTCACCCCCTACGTCCTGCTCGGGGCCGGTGCGTTCTTCCTCCTCGTCGCCCTCTCCTACGCGGAGGGCACGGCGGCGATCCCGGAGACGGGCGGCGCCGCGACGTTCGTCCGGCGGGCGTTCAACGACCTGCTCGGCTTCCTGACCGGGTGGGCGCTGCTCCTCGACTACCTGATCGTGATCGCGCTCTCGACGCTGTTCCTGCCGCACTACCTCGGCGCCGCGCTCGACCTGCCCGGCCTCGCCGATTCTCCATGGGACGTCGTGATCGCCGTGGCGGTCATCGCCACGATCGCCGGGATCCGCCTCGCGCGGCACTCGCGGCTCTACACCGCGGGGATCGTCGTCGCCGGGCTCGACCTCGCAACCCAGCTCCTGCTCGTCGTGCTCGGGCTCGCGCTGCTCTACTCGCCCGAGGCGCTCACATCGGGGATCTCGCTCGGAACCTCGCCGACGTGGGAGGATCTCGCCTTCGCGCTGCCGCTCGCCCTGCTCGCCTACACGGGGCTCGAGACGGTCGCGAATCTCGCCGAGGAGACGCGCCAACCCGGTCGGACCCTGCCGCGCAGCCTCTTCTCGGCGATCGGGCTCGTCGTCGCGATCACCGCGCTGATCGCCGTCGTCGGCCTCTCCGCCTTCCCCGTCGAGGACGGCCGGACCGCGCTCGGGGACGAGTGGCTGCGGGCTCCGATCGCCGGGATCGTCGACGCGCTCGGCGACCCGCTGCCGGACGGGCTCGCTGTTGGGCTCCGGGTCTACGTCGGGCTCACCGGGGCGCTCGTGCTCCTCGCGGCGGCGACGACCTCCGTCACCGGGTTCACGCGGCTCGCCCACAGCCTCGGCGGCCACGGTCAGCTTCCGCGCGCCTTCGGGCGCCTGAACCGCCGGACGCTGGTCTCGCCGCAGGCGATCGTCGCCGCCGCGGCGATCTCGATCGGACTCGTCGTCGGCACCGGCCTCGCCGGCGACGACGTCGTCTTCCTCGCGAGCCTCTACTCGTTCGGCGTGCTGCTCGCGTTCGCCGCCGCACAGGTCGCCGTGATCCGGCTCCGGTTCAGCGAGCCCGACCTGCCGCGTCCCTTCCGGACGCCCTTCAATGTCGCGATCCGGGGCCGCGACGTGCCCGTCCCGGCGCTGCTCGGCACGGCGATCGCGGCCGTGGTCTGGGTCATCTCGCTCGTCACGCATCCCGGTGCTCGCTACGCCGGGCCGATCTGGCTCGTTCTCGGTCTCGCCGTGTTCCTCGGCGTGCGTCGGGGCCGTCGCCTGGTCCAGAGCCGCGAGCCCGGCTACGCGCTCCCACCGGGCGTCGTCTTCCGGCGCATTCTCGTCCCGCTGAAGCTCGGCCCGGTCGGCGAGGAGATGGCCGCGACGGCGATCGCGCTCGCGAAGGAGCGGGAGGCCGAGGTCGATGCCGTCTACGTGATCCGCGTTCCGCTCGAGCTCGAGCTCGACGCCGACCTGGCCGAGCAGGACGAGCGCGCGGCCGCCTCGCTCGGAGAGGCACAGCTCCTCGGCGAGGAGCACGGCATCGCCGTCAATCCGGTCACGGTTCGCGCCCGCTCGATTGGCCAGTCGATCGTTGCCGAGGCGACCGCACGTGGCTCCGATCTGATCGTGCTCGGCTCGGCGGCGCGCTGGCGACGGCAGTCGGCCTTCTTCTCGCCGACGGTGGACTACGTGCTGCGGAACGCGCCCTGCGAGGTGCTCGTCGTCGCCTTCCCGCAAGGCGTCCTGGACGAGGCCCCAGGAAGCACGCAGGGGAGTACGCTGAGCGCATGAAGCTCGTGGTGATCGGGTGTGGGCGCGTCGGTTCCGCCGTCGCGCGTGAGTTTCGCGACGACGGCTGGGACGTGACGGCCGTCGACGAGAAGGAGGAGGCCCTCGCGCGGCTCGGGGCGAACTGGTCCGGCGGCTTCGTCGTCGGGCACGGAATGGACTCGGAGATCCTCCGCCGCGCCGGCGCCGACGAGGCCGACGCGGTCGTCGTCGCCACGAACGGCGACAACACGAACCTCGTGATCGCCCAGGTCGTGAAGAAGCGCTACGGGATCGATCATGTCGTCGTGCGGATCCTCGATCCGGCGCGCGCCGAGTTCTATGCCAAGCGCGGGATGGAGACCGTCTGCCCGACCCAGACCGCGATCTCGGAGCTCGCCACTCGCGTCCGGATCGCCGAGAAGTCGCTGGTCTGATGTACTCGATCGTCGCGGGAGGAGGCAAGGTAGGGGCGAACGTCGCCCGCTCGCTCCTGCGGATGGGTCACGAGGTGACGCTGATCGAGCAGAGGCCGCCTCGCTTCGAGCAGCTGCAGGAGGAGTTCCAGCACCAGGTGCAGCTCGGGGATGCGACCGAGCTCCACGTGCTCGAGCTGGCCGGGATCGGCCGCCCGCCGCAGCTCGTCCTCGCCGCGACCGGCGACGACGAGGACAACCTGATCATCTGCCAGCTCGCGCGCGAGGGCTATCGCGTCCCGAAGGTCGTCGCCCGGGTCAACGATCCGCGCAACCAGGAGCACTTCGACCTGCTCGGGATCTCGCAGACCGTCTGCGCCACCTCGAACATCCTGGGCCTTGTCGAGCACGAGGTTCCCGAGCACGGGATCGTCCACCTGCTCGAGCTCCGCAAGGAGAACCTCGAGATCGTCGAGCTCCAGATCGACCGCGACTCGCCCGCGGCGGGCAAGCGGCTCGCCGGGCTCAACCTGCCCGCGGGCTCGCGGCTGATCTCCGTGATGCGGAACGGCCGCTCGGAGCTCGCCGAGGATCGGACGGTGCTGCGTCCCGGGGATCAGGTGCTCGCGGTGCTCGAGCCGGGCAAGGAGGACGAGCTCAAGCGCGTCCTCCTCAAGCGCTAGCCGCCTTTCCCGCCGATAAGCGGCGCGCCTCGACTCCTTTCTCCACAGCTTCGGCGCGGCACGGCTACACCGTCCGCCAGTAGTGGCGGCTGGCGAGGACGACGATCGGGATCACCTCGAGTCGGCCGAGCCACATCAGCCCGACCATGACGAAGGTCGAGAAGTCGCTGAACGGCTCGAACGAGCCGTAGGGGCCGGCGATCCCGAAGCCGGGACCGACGTTTCCGAGCGTCGTCGCCGCGGCGGCGACCGCGTCGAAGACGCTCAGCTCGAGCCCCGTCCGGGCTGCGTCCATCGCGAGCAGCGCCGCGCCGACGACGAAGATCCCGATGTAGAGGAGGATGAAGCTCGACACGGCGCGCAACGTCCGCTCGTCGACGACGCGGCGGTTCAGCCGCACCGGCAGCACGACCTCGGGATGCACCGTCTGGTCGATCTCGCGGCGCAGGATCTTGCCGAGCAGCAGGTGCCGGACGACCTTGACCGAGCCGGAAGTCGAGCCGGCCGAGCCGCCGACGAACATCAGCCCCACGAGCGTCATCGAGGCCAGCACGGGCCACGTCGCGAAGTCCGTGTCGCGAAGCCGGTCGTCGTCATGATCGAGACGGCCTGGAAGACCGCATGCCGGATGCCCTCCTCGCCGGTGGCGATCCCCTCGGCCAGCAGCTCGATCCCGATCACGATCGACCCGAGCGCGAGCACGCCGAGGTAGAGCCGGAACTCCTCGTCGCGCGCGAAGACCCGCGCGTTCCGCCGCGCCAGAGCCATGTACATCAGCGCGAAGTTGGCGCCGGCCAGGACCATGAAGAGCGCGATCGCCCACTGCGACGCCGCCGAGAACTCCGCGACGGAGGTCAGCCGGGTGCCGAAGCCGCCGGTGGGGATCGTCGCGAAGGCGTGCGCGACCGCCTCGAAGAGCGTCATCTCGTCGTCGATCCCGGTCAGGCCGAACGCCGTGAGGATCGCGACGAGCACGCACGGTCAGCCCGAGGTAGAGCCACCAGACCCGGCGCGCCGTATCGACGATCCGGGTGCTCAGGCTCTCGATCTCCGGCCCCGGCATCTCCGACTCGAGCAACTGGCGGCCGCCGACGCGCAGTCGTGGAAGCACCGCAAGCGCGAGGACGATGATCCCGATCCCGCCGAGCCACGAGGTGAACTGGCGCCAGAGCACGAGCGAGCGCGAGAGCTCCTCGACGTTCGTGAGCACGCTGGCGCCCGTCGTCGTGAAGCCCGACATCGACTCGAAGTAGGCGTCCAGAGGACGATCGAGCTGCGGATCGCCCGAGAGGAGGAACGGCAGCGCGCCGACGGCCGCCGCCATAAGCCAGGTCAGCGCGATCACGAGGAAGCCCTCGCGCGTCCCGATCCGCGCCTGGCCCTTCGTCCACCGCTCGAGGAGGACCGCGGCGCCGCCGACGATCGCGCCCGAGGCGAGGAAGGGCCAGGGCGACTCGCCGTAGCCGAGCGCGACGACCGCCGGGAAGAGCGTCGCGAGGCTGAGGTACTTCGTGAGCGTGGCGACCAGATTGAGCGTGCCGCGCACGTCCACGGCCAGGAGCCGGGGCTTCGAGGCGCCCCGAAGCCTCGACGCGGTCTTCACAGCGCCCGCTCGACCTCGGGCACGCGTCGCGACTCGGTGAAGATGATCGCGCGGTCGCCGGGCCGCAGCACGTCGTCGCGGCGCGGGAAGATGGCCTGCCCGTTGCGGACGATCGCGCCGATCAAGGCGCCGCGGATCGGCATCTCGCTGAACATCTTCCCGACGTACTCGCTGCCCGGGCGGGTCGTGATGTCGAGCACCTCGAACCGGTCGCCCTCGAGCATCGCGACCTGCTGCGTCCGCGGGTCGTGAGCGAAGCGGGCGATCTCCTCGGCGGTGACCTGACGCGGATTGACCGTGACGTCGACTCCGGCGTGCTCGAACACCGGGATCGAGTCGGGGTCGTGGACGATCGCGATCGTGAACCGGACGCCGTTGAGCTTGGCGAGCGTCGCCGCGTAGAGGTTCTTCATGTCCTCCCGCATCGCGAAGATCGCGACCTGCGCGTCGCCGATTCGCTCCCGCTCCAGGAAGTCCGGATCCGTGCCGGCGGCGTTGTAGACCCGGGCGCCCTGGAGCTCGTCCGCAACCGCCCTGGCCCGTTCCCGGTCTGCTTCGATCAGCCTGACCCCGATTCCCTGCTCGAGAAGCTGCCGCGCGATCGCGGTCCCGGCCCGGCCCGCCCCGAAGATCACGACGTCGCGCACCTTGCCCGAGCCGGGGGCGATCAGCTCGCTCCACTCGAGCGCCGCCTGCGGGGAGCCGATCACGACGATCCGGTCGCCGGCCTCGATCATCGCTGCTCCGCCGGGGAGGATCATCTCGTCGCCGCGGATGATGCTCGCGATCTTCGACTCGGCAGGGAGCTTCGCGTCGCGCAGCGGGACGCCGAGGAGCTCGCCGCTCGCTCCCTGCTCGATGTCGAACTCGACGAGCTGCACCTGGCCTTCCGCGAAGACGTCCGTCTGCCGGGCGGCCGGGACGCCGATCGTCCTGGAGATCGCGTGCGCGGTCTCGAGCTCGGACGAGACGATGAAGTCGACGTCGAGCTGGCCTTCCCGCCACACCTCCAGGTACTCGGGGTTCGTCGTCCGCACCACGGTCGTGATGTGCGACGCGATCGCCTTCGTGATCATCGCTGAGACGATGTTCGCCTCGTCGCGCGAGGTGCAGGCGATCAGCAGGTCGGCCGTCCCGATCCCCGCTTCGGAGAGGACTCGACGGCTCGCGCCGTTCCCCTCGACCGTCGCCACGTCGTAGCGGCTCGAGAGCGCCATGAGCCTCGATGCGTCCAGATCGAACACCGTCAGGTCGTGCTCGTCGTGCAGCGCCCGGACGACCGTCACACCGACTTGACCCGCGCCGACGACGAAGATCTTCACGGTGCGGAGACTACTCCGCGCTGGCTATCGTGCTCGTCGTGCGGTCGTCTGCGGTACTCGCGCTCCTCTGCGCGCTCGGGGTCGCTTGCTCGTCGGGGGCTGCCTCCGACGAGGGCGCGGGCACGGCGAGCGCCGAGACGCCCCAGCAGGTCGAGCGCTCCTCGTTTCGGCCCCGCGCAGTCGTCGGTGGGCTGAAGGCGCCGCTCCACGTGGCCGGCGTCAAAGGCCAGGCGGGTCGGCTCTACATCGTCGAGCAGGGCGGGCTCGATCCGCATCTTCGAGCGCGGCCGGCTGCGCGACGGCGCCGTTCCTGGACGTTCGCTCGCTGATCTCCGCGGGCTGCGAGCGAGGGCTGCTCTCGATCGCGTTCCATCCCGCGTACGCCAACGAACAGGCGGTTCTACGTCAACTACACCGATCGCAACGGGCACACGAACGTGGTCGAGTACCGCTCGAACGGCACGCGTGCGATTCCGAGCTCCGCCCGCCGGTTGCTCTTCATCCAGCAGCCCTACGCGAATCACAACGGCGGCCACGTCGTCTTCGGCCCGAATGGACGCCTCTACGTCGGGATGGGCGACGGCGGGGGCGGTGGGGATCCGGAGAACCGCGCGCAGAGCCTGGGCTCGCGGCTCGGCAAGCTGCTCTCGCTGGACGTTGCGACGAAGGGCGTGCGGATCGAGGGGCTCGGCCTTCGCAATCCGTGGCGGATCTCGTTCGACCGCCTGACGGGCGATCTCCTGATCGGCGACGTCGGCCAAGGGCAGGTCGAGGAGGTCAACTTCACGCCGAAGTCGAGCCCCGGGCTCGAGAACTACGGCTGGGACGTCTTCGAGGGCCGCTCCAAGTTCGAGGACAAGGGCCTCGGGCCGGGCAAGCTCGTCAATCCGATCGCGGAGTACTCCCACGACGACGGCTGCTCGATCACCGGCGGCCACGTCTACCGTGGCGCCAACCGCGCTCTACGCGGTCGCTACATCTACGGCGACTACTGCAGCGGGAACGTCTGGAGCTTCGCGGTCGTCGACGGCAAGGCGAGTGGGCTCCGGCGCGAGGACTTCAAGATCCCGGATCTGACCTCCTTCGGCGAGGACAGCGCCGGCGAGCTCTTCGCGGTCTCGGGCGGTGGCACGATCTTCCGGCTCACGCCCTGAGCGTGAACTGGATCTGCTGCACCTGCGCGACCCAGTTCGCCGAGAGCGACGAGCCGCCGAGCGCCTGCGCGATCTGCGAGGACGAGCGCCAGTACGTCGGGCTCGGCGGCCAGCGCTGGACGACGCCGGCAGAGCTCGCTCGGGCGCACCGCTGCGACGTGCGCGAGGACGCCGGGATGCTCGGGGTCGGCGTCGAGCCGTCGTTCGCGATCGGGCAGCGGATGCTCCTGCTCGAGACGGGCGAGGGGAACGTCCTCTGGGACATGATCCCGCTCGTCGACGACGCGGCGCTCGAGGCGGTGCGGGCGCGCGGCGAGGTGCGGGCGATCGCGATCTCGCATCCGCACTACTACTCCGGGATGGTCGAGTGGTCGCGGGCGCTCGGACGGCGTTCCGATCCTGCTTCACGAGGCCGATCGAGAGTGGATCATGCGGCCGGATCCGGCGATCGAGCTGTGGTCGGGCGAGACGAGGGAGCTCGGCGGCGGCGCCACGCTGCTCCGGCTCGGCGGCCACTTCGAGGGCGGCACGGTGCTTCACCACGGCGAGACGCTGCTCGCCGGCGACATCGTCCAGGTGATCCCGGACCGCCGCTTCGTCGGCTTCATGTGGAGCTATCCCAACCTGATCCCGCTGCCTGCGCGAGAGGTGGAGCGGATCGCGGCCGCGCTCGAGCCGTGGCGGTTCGAGCGAATCGTGGGAGCCTGGTGGGAGCGGGTCGTCGAGCGCGACGGGAACGCTGTCGTCCGCCGCTCCGCCGAGCGCTATGTCCGCGCGCTGCGCTAGCCGGTGCGTCGGCGGACCGACGCGGGGCTCTGGCCGAGCGCGGCGTAGGCGAGCGCGTTCAGCGACTCGTTCAGGTTGCGCAGCTCGCGCGCGACGAGGTTGAAGCCCTCGCCCGATTCCTGGGCCCGATTCAGACGGGCGAGCTCCTCGGTGATCCGGTCGAGCCGGGCGAGAATCGCCTCGAACTGACGGTCGGGCATCTCCTTCGCGTCCACGCCGGGAATCTAGCGGTCGCGCCGGAGCGGCAGGAGCCGCCAGGCGAGAATCCCGAGCGCAACGCCGACGGCGTCGATCAGCACGTCGAGCGGCGCGCCGCGGCGACCGGGGACGAAGTGCTGGTGGAGCTCGTCCGAGACCGCGTAAGCGACGCCGAGCACGAGGGCCGGCAGCTCGCGCCCGAGCGCGCGGACGAGCAGCAACCCGAGGATCGCGTACTCGACCGTGTGCGCCAGCTTCCGGAGCACGAGATCCCAGCCGCCGAGGCCCGGTCCCGAGATCGGGAACGGAGGAGAACGCGAAGATCACCGCCGCCCAGAGGACGACCGGAAGCCAGAGCCGGAGCGCGGACGTCGCTGTCACGAGTGCGATGGTAGGCTCGCCCGACAAACGGAGCACGGTGAGGGAACCCGGTGCAAGTCCGGGACGGTCCCGCCGCTGTGAGGGGAGACGCTCTCCGCGGAACGCCACTGGCCGAGAGGCTGGGAAGGCCGCGAAGAGGGAGCCCCGAGTCAGAAGACCTGCCGCGCTCTCCATCGATCGAACCCCTCGCGGAAGGAGGATTCGTGCGCAGACTCGTTGCTCTGCTCTCCGTTCTTCTGGTTGCAGCCACCGTGGTTTCCGGTGCCCTGGCGGCCAGCGTCAAGATCCGGGTCGAAGGCAAGACCCAGACGATCTACGGTGCGGCACAGCCTGGGATCCAGGCGGCGAACGCGCTCCAGGCGCTCGACGTCGCGAGCACGGCCGGCGAGTTCCACTACGGGCTGACGACGTCGTCGTTCGGCGACTACGTCAGTCAGATCGGCAAGTACGCGGCCACCGGCTCGGCCGGCTGGGTCTTCAAGGTGAACGGCGTCTCGCCGCCCGTGGGCGCCGACAAGGTCGATCCTCGAGGACGGCGACGTCGTGCTCTGGTACTACGCCACATTTGGGCCGACCGGCGGGCCGCCGACTCTCGAGCTCCAGCGGCTGCCCGCCAATTGCTACGTCGTCCAGTCGGTGACGGACGCGGGCAGGCGGACCCGGGCGGTCGGCGCGACTCTGACGGTCGACGGCAGGCGCTTCCGAACCCGTGAGGGGCGGGCCTGCATCGGCCGGCACACCGGGCTCGTGCGAGCGACCGCCGCCGGCGCCGTCCGCTCGAACGCGGTGAGGTGAGGCGGCATGCGGCGCTCCTCGTCGTCCTGCTCCTCGCCGGCTGCGGCGGCGCCGGCGAGGACGAGGGAACGGCCAGGCTCTGGGTCACCCGCGATCGCGGCGCGACGGTGCTCGTCGACGTCGAGGTTCGAGCCGGGCAGACGCTGATGCGGGCACTCGCCGCCGAGACCGACGTCGAGACCCGCTACGGCGGGCGGTTCCTGCAGTCCCTGAACGGGATCGCCGGCGACGTGGGGGAGCAGCGTGACTGGTTCTGGTTCGTCAACGGCTACGAGGGCGACCGGAGCGCCGCCGAGTACCGGCTTCGAGCCGGCGACGTCGCCTGGTGGGACTACCGCGCCTGGGAGCGGGAGGGCGAGGCACGTGTCGTGGTCGGCGCGTTTCCCGAGCCGTTCCTGCACGGGTACGGCGGTAAGAAGCGGCGCGCCGTCGTCCGGCACGACGCTGCGTCTGCCCGGCGCGGAAGCAGGCTCGGGAAGGCGATCGGCGCCGAGTCCGTGGCGCCGCTCGGAACGCCCGTTCCGGCCGGTGCCAACGTCCTGGAGGTGCGATCCGGGCGTGCGCGCATGACGGCGGAGCTTCTCGGCGAGTCGGCCGGTGACCCCGTTCGCTTCGTCGTCGGCGGCTCGCCCGTTCGCTTCGAGCACCGCTTCGAGGTTCCGTGAACGCCCCTGTCGCTGAGCCCAGGCCCCGCCGCGGCCCTCCTCGCCGCCGCCGGCCTCGCCGCGCTCCTCGCCGAGCGGCTCTGGGCCATCGCCGCAATCGCCGCGATCCTGCTCGCGATCTGTCTCCTGGCGCCGGCGGAGCGGCGCCGCGTCTATCTCTTCGGCGCGCTCTCGACCGGGCTCGGCGTGCTCGTCTTCTCGCCGTTTCTCTGGTCGAGCCCGGAGGGAACGGTGCTCTGGGAGGGCCCGACGATTCCGGTGCTCGGTCCGCTCGACATCACGACGGTTGAGCTCTACGAGGCGGCAACGAACGCGCTGCGCCTGACGGCGCTTGCGCTCGCGTTTTCGGCCTACGCGCTCCTGCTCGACCACGACCGGCTCGTGGCGTCGGCCGGATTCGCCCGCCGTTCGGCGCTCGCGGTCGCGCTGGCGACGCGGCTCGTCCCGTCCCTCGAGCGCGACGCTGCCGGGTTGGTCGAGGCGATGCGCGGGCGTGGGCTCCGGCTCGAGGGCGCGCGCGGCTACGCGACGCTGCTCTCGCCGCTCGTCGCCGGCTCGCTCGAGCGCGCCTCCGGGGTCGCGGAGGCGATGGAGGCGCGGGGCTTCGGTCGCTCGGGCTCGACCCGCGCGCCGCGTCCCGGCTGGAGTGACGTCGACCGCGTCGCAGTCGTGCTCGCGCCGCTGCTCGTCGTGGGAGCTGCGCTGTGGCTCTAGCCTCACTCCACGAGCTCGAGTTCTCGTATCCGGGATCGACGAACACGCTCGGGCCGCTCTCCCTGGAGCTCGAGCCGGGGGAGGTCGTGGCGCTGCTCGGACCGTCCGGCTCCGGCAAGTCGACGCTTCTGCGGGCGCTCTCGGGCCTCGTCCCGCATTTTCACGGCGGCCGCTTCGCAGGCCGAGCTGTCGTCGCGGGACTGGACACGCGGACCGCGCGACCTGCCGACCTGGCGGGAACGGTCGCCACGGTCTTCCAGGACCCGGAGGATCAGGTCGTCTTCACGATCGTCGCGAACGAGGTCGCGTTCGGACTCGAGAACCTCGGCACGCCGCCTGCCGAGATCTGGCCGCGCGTCGAGGCGGCGCTCGCCTCGGTGGACGCCCTCCACCTGTGGGAGCGAAAGACCGCCGAGCTCTCGGGCGGCGAGCTCCAGCGCGTCTGCCTTGCGTCGGCGCTCGCGCTGCAGCCGCGATTGCTCCTGCTCGACGAGCCGACCTCCCAGCTCGATCCCGACGCTGCCGAGCTCTTCCTCGGCGCGGTCGAGCGGCTCGGAGCCGCGGTCGTCCTCTCCGAGCAGCGCGTCGGGCGCGCGCTCGAGCTCGCGTCGCGCGTCCTCTTCGTCGAGGCCGGCCGGCTGCTCCTCGATGCGCCGGTCGAGGCGGCGCGCGAATGGCTCGCGGAGAACCGGCCGCGCTGGACGAGCGCAAGTGTCGCTACGACACAAAGCTCGACACGCCCGTCTGAGACCGTTGTCGACGTCCGCGGCGTCGCGTTCGCCTACCGCGCTGGGCCGTCTGTTCTGGACGGGATCGACCTCTCCGTCGGGCGTGGCGAGATCGTTGCGCTCTCGGGCGCCAACGGCTCGGGGAAGACGACCCTCGCGAAGCTCGCGGCCGGCCTGCTCGAGCCCGAGGCAGGCTCGGTGCGCCGCGTCGGGCGCGCCGGCTACCTCTCCCAGGATCCCGGTCGCTACGTCGTCTGCGAGACGGCGCTGGCCGAGGTCGCGCTGGCCGTCGGAGGCGACGACGCACGTGCCCAGGCCGTTCTGGAGCGCTTCGGCCTCGGCTGGGCGGCCTCCCGCCATCCGCGCGATCTCTCGAGCGGCGAGCGGGAGCGGCTCGGGATTGCGGCGGTCGCGGTTGCCGAGCCGGATCTCCTCGTCCTCGACGAGCCCACGCGCGGGCTCGATCCGGATCGCAAGGCGGAGCTCGGCCGCTTCCTCGAGGAATACGCCTCCGCGGGTCGCGCAGTCCTCGTCGCGACCCACGACCTCGACCTACCGGCGCACCGTCGAATCGGACTCGGTATCGAAACGACACACGCTCCTCTAGAGGGAGAGCTCGTTGCCGTCTAGAGCCGTCGGCCTCTGCGCGGCGGCTGCGCTCGCGCTCTCCGCCTGGGCGGCGCTCGATCCTGCGCGCGGCGCGATCGCCGTCCTGCTCGCCGCCTTCGCGGTCGTGGCCGCCGGGTTCGCCTGGCTCGAGGACGGCACCGTCTCGGCTCGCGACCTGACGCTCGTCGCGACGCTGGGAGGGCTGGCGGCGGCAGGCCGAGTCCTCTTCGCTCCGGTTCCGAGCGTCCAGCCGGTGACGGTGATCGTGGCCGCCGCAGGGGTCGCCCTCGGGCCGAAGCGCGGCTTCGCGGTGGGCGCGGTCGCCGCGCTCGCATCCAACTTCTTCCTCGGTCAGGGCCCTCACACCCCCTGGCAGATGCTGGCGTGGGGCGGCTGCGGCCTGCTCGGAGGGCTCCTCCGCCCGTTCCTCCACGGGCGGCTCGCCTTCGCCGTGTTCACGGTTGCCCTCGGCTTCGCCTTCGGCATGGTCATGGACGTCTGGCTCTGGTACGGCTTCTACCCGCACACGGAGGCGGCGCTGCTTGCCCGGCTCGGAGCCGGAGTGCCGTTCAACGTCGCGCACGGCGCCGGCAATTTCGTCCTCGCGCTCGTAGCTGGCCCCGAGCTGCGGCGGGTGCTGGAGCGATTCGAGCGCCGCGGCCGGACGGAGGTTCTGTGGGCCTGAACGTCGTCGCGACGCTCGCGGCCGCTGTCGCGCTCGCGACTCCGGCCGGCTATGTGGCCGGCCAGCAGCGAGACGATGGCGGCTTCGGCGACGCCCAGATCACCGCGTGGGCAACGCTGGGGCTCGCCGCAGCCGGGGCCGACGCGACCACCCTCGACCGCGCCGCCGCCTATCTCGCCAAGCAGGAGCCGCGCGAGCCGACCGAGGTCGCGCTCGTTGCGATGGCCCGCACGGTTGCAGGCGACCGGCCGGAGGCGCTCCTCGTCCGCCTGCGCGCGCATCGCCCCGGAAAGCTCCTGAACGCGACGATCTGGACGATCGTCGCCCTCCGTCAGGCCGGCGAGCCCGCCCCGCCGGCACTCGTCCGCTCGCTCCTCGCGGCGCAGCGGAGCTCCGGCGGCTGGTCGTGGCATGTCGCGAGCGCTGCTGACACGAACGACACCGCCGCCGCGATCCAGGCGCTCCGCGCCGCCGGCGTCGGCGGGCGTCCGATCGATCGCGCTGTCGCCTTCCTTCGCCGCCACCAGAACCGAGACGGTGGCTTCGAGCTCTCGGAGGGCCGCGGCTCGGACGCCCAGTCGACGGCCTGGGCGATCCAGGCGCTCCTCGCCTCCGGCCGACTGCCCGGCGCAGCCGCCTACCGCTATCTCGACCGCCTGCGCCGCTCCGACGGCAGCTACCGCTACTCGGCGCGCTACGCGACGACGCCGCTCTGGGTCACGGCCCAGGTGCTGCCGGCGCGCGCCCGCAAGCCGTTTCCACTCAAGGCCGCGCCCAGCTGAGGAGCGCGCCGGCGGGCTCATAGCCCAGCTTCTCGTTGACGCGGAGCATCGCGGCATTCGTCTCGTGGTTGTCCGTGATCACGCGAGGCACTCCGCGAGTCGCAGCCCGGGCAAGCGTGGCCTGCTTCGCAAGGAATGCGTACCCCCGCCCGCGGTGGGCGCGCAGCGTGCCGGTCATATCGGTGACGGCCAGCCCGTCCGGTGCGACCCGCAGCATCGAGAAGGAGACAGGGCGCCCGTCCACGAGGACAGCGGTGCTGGACTCGAGATCCATGTCCGGATGGCGCCAGTAGTCGTCGAGCCATTGCTCCAGCCCGACGTCGTCCATCGCAGCGTCGCCGGGAATGTCGCCCATCGCCTCGGCGTCGATTGCATGAACCGCGACCGGATCGAGATCGACCAGCCGTGCCAGTTCGACCCCGGGGCTGGGCTGGAGTGCCTTCACGTTTCGCGGATCGACGGCGGAGATGCGAATCGTTCGCGTGTGCCGGAAGCCGCGGGCGAGCGCGAAGCGCCTCTCGGGCTCCTCGTCGGTCGAGTCGCCAAGCACGAGAGCCGTCCCGAGAGCTCGGAGATGCTTCTCTGCGGCGGCGAAGAGCGCCGAGCCGAGCCCTCGCCCGCGCCATTCGAGCGCGACGGAGACCGCGAGCGAGCCGGGCCGAGAGGCGCTCTGGTATTCGACTGACGCATCTGCCCAGCCGACGAGGCGCCCGTTCTCGACGGCCGCCCAGTAACGACGCTGCGCCGCTTCCGGCTCGGCCGAGTACGCGTGGTGCAGCCCTCGCTCGGAGCCAACCCGCTCCGGCCAGACGAGGTTCAGGAGCTCGGTCGCGGCGCCGAAATCGTCTGGGGTGCCTCGCCGGATCATGGCCCGACGATAGAGGGTCGGTAAATCTTTTGTAACGGAGCGCGCTCGTACCGATCCGCCGGCCGCTGGCCGGACGAATGCGCGCCACACCTATTTCGGAGGGACTTCATGAACCGGACACGCATGCTGCTGCTTGCGACCCTGCTGCTCTGTGCGGCCGGGCTCGGGCGGGCAGCGACAGCCGACGCCGCCGAGCTCTTCTACGGCGTCGACACGGAGAACCGCCTCGTCAGCTTCAACAGTGATACGCCGAACGCGATCGCCCGCACTGCGTTCACGGGCCTTCCGGCCGGTGAGCAGATCGTCGGCCTCGACCAGCGGCCGGCGAACAAGCAACTCCTCGCCCTCTCGAGCACGAGCCGCCTCTACCGGATCGACGCTGCGACCGGCGCTGTGACTGCCGTCGGCGCTGCTCCGTTCGCACACAGCACTCGCCGGCACGTCGTTCGGCTTCGACTTCAACCCGACCGTCGACCGCATCCGCATCACCTCGGAGGCGCGCCAGAACCTGCGAGCGCATCCCGACACCGGCGCGATCGCCTTCGTCGACGGCGTCCTCACCTATGCCGCCGGCGACGCCGGTGCGGCCTCGACGCCTCGCGTCGTCGGCTCGGCGTACACGAACAGCGTCCCCGGCGCGACCACGACGACGCTCTTCAACGTCGACGCCGGTCGCGACTTCCTGACGATCCAGAACCCGCCGAACGCCGGCACGCTGGTCAGCGTCGGCGCCCTCGGGGTCGATGCGAGCGACCACGCCGGCTTCGACATCTCGTCGGTCGACGGCGTCGCCTACGCGGCGCTCCAGGTCTCGCCGAGCGCCTCGTCAGGCCTCTACCGGATCAACCTGACGACCGGCGCGGCCACGCTCGCCGGCCGGATTGGTGGCGGCACGGCGCTGCGCGCGCTCGCCGCGGTCGGCACCGCGCCGGCCGACACGACGGCACCGACGCTCGGGATCGCTGCGAGCTACTCGTCGAAGATCGCCACGCTCCTGCGCAGCGGAGTCACCATCCGCACGACCTGCTCGGAGAGCTGCGCGATCACGGCGCGGATCCTCCTCGGCTCGCGTCAGATCGGCGGCGGCCGCACGGTCACGACCGACCTCGCCGGCACGACGACGTTCAAGGTCGGCTTCACGACCGCGGCGAAGAAGCAGTACGCCCGGAACCGGAACCTGACGCTCTCGCTCGTCGTTACGGCGCGCGATGCTGCAGGCAACGCGACCACGCGTCGGACGACGCTCCGCGCCCGCCGCTAGTCGCTCCCTCGCATCGCAGGCGGGCGTCCCCACCGGGATGCCCGCCTAGCGATCGAGGATGTACGCGTACCGGCTCTCGATCGGTGTGTAGCCGAGCCGGTTGTTGATCGCGAGCATCGGCGCATTCGTCTCGTCGTTCTCGGTGAGCAGAAGCTCGATCTCCAGCGCGGCCAGCCGACGCATCAGCCCCAGCTTGGCGAGCCGGGCGAGACCTCGACCGCGATACGCGCGGAGCGAGCCGGTGTAGGCGTTGAGCGCCCGGCGGGATTCGAGGTCGACCATGACGTAGGCCACGGCGACGGCACGCCCGTCCACGACGGCCGCCGTTCCGAGCTCGCGGTCGAGATCGGGATGCTCCCAGTAGTCGCTGAGCCATTGGTCGTACTCGACGGCGTCGATCACGTCGTCTCCCGGCTCGTCGCGCACGGACTCCGCGTCGACCTCGAAGATCTGCTCGGGGCCCACGTCCAGCAATGACTCGATCCTCGCTTCTGCAGAGTCGAGCTCGCTCGTGTCGACCTCACGCGGATCGACGCCGGAGACGCGACGAGTGAGCGTGTGCCGGAAGCCGTACCGCTCGGGGAAGCCGCGTCCGGCCTCGTTGGCGCTCGCCTGGATCCGAGTCGAGTCCTCGAGATGAGCCAGCGCCCGCTCGAGCAGCGCCGTGCCGATCCCGCGTCGCCTGTGCGACTCCAGGACCGCGGCGCCGAGGTACCCGCTTCTTGCCGTCGTCTCGTAGTCGACGCCCGCCGTGCCCCACCCGACGAGCGTCTCGCCGTCCCTCGCCGCCCACCAGTTGCGTCGCGCCTCGGGCGGCGCGTTCAGCAGCCGGTGCCGTGCGCCCGCGACGGTCGAGACGCGGGTCCGGTCGACCGCGTTCAGGAGCGGCACAGCCGCCGCGATGTCGTCGACATCTCCTTCCCGGATCGAGACCGCCATCGTGCGTCGAAGCTAGCATCGAACGGATGTCCGTCGCGTCGCCCGACACCTACCTCGCGAACCTGAATCCCGCCCAGCGCGAGGCCGTTCTCCACACCGAGGGGCCGTTGCTCGTGATCGCCGGCGCGGGCTCGGGCAAGACGCGCGTGCTCACCCACAGGGTCGCGCACCTGATCTCGGCGCTCGGCGTCAAGCCGAACGAGATCCTCGCGATCACGTTCACGAACAAGGCGGCGGGCGAGATGCGCGAGCGGCTGGGCACCATGCTCGGCCCGATCGCCCGCGCGATCTGGATCCTCACCTTCCACTCCGCCTGCGGCCGGATCCTCCGCGCCGAGGCCGAGCGGCTCGGCTACCGCTCGAACTTCACGATCTACGACTCCGCCGACCAGCTGCGGCTCGTCAAGCAGTGCCTGGAGGAGCTCGACAAGGATCCGAAGCGCTTCGTCCCGCGCGGGATCCACGTCCAGATCTCGAACGCGAAGAACCTGCTCCTCACGCCCGCGCTCTACGCCGAGCGCGTCGCCTCGTTCTACGACCAGACGGTCGCCGAGGTCTACGCGCTCTACCAGCGCCGGCTCCACGACTCGAACGCAGTCGACTTCGACGACCTGCTGATGCTGACGGTCGAGGCGCTCGAGCGCTTCCCCGAGGCGCGCGCCCGCTGGCAGAAGGCCTTCCGCTACGTGCTGGTCGACGAGTACCAGGACACGAACCACGCCCAGTACCGCTTCCTCCAGATCCTCGGCGAGCACCACCACAACGTCTGCGCCGTCGGGGACCCCGATCAGAGCATCTATGCCTTTCGCGGAGCCGACATCCGCAACATCCTCGAGTTCGAGCGCGACTTTCCCGAGACGAAGACGATCGCGCTCGAGCAGAACTACCGCTCCACGAACGCGATCCTCGAATCGGCCAATGCCGTTATCGCCAACAACAGCGAGCGGAAGGAGAAGCGGCTCTGGTCGGAGCTCGGCGACGGCGATCCGGTGCGCGTCGTGGAGGTCGAGGACGAGAACGCCGAGGCGCGGTACGTCGCCTCGCAGATCGCGGCGCTTGTCGAGGAGGGCTACTCCGGCAGCGAGATCGCGATCTTCTACCGGATGAACGCGCAGTCGCGGCAGATCGAGCAGACGCTGCGGCTCTCGCAGATCGACTACCAGGTGATCGGCGGCCCGCGCTTCTACGAGCGCGCAGAAGTGAAGGACGCGATCGCTTACCTGCAGGTGCTCGACAACCCGACCGACGCGATCTCGCTGCTCCGGATCGCGAACCGGCCCCGCCGCGCGATCGGCGACACGACGCTCTCGCGGCTCGTCTCCTATGCGGAGGCGCACGGGATCTCGCTCCACGACGCGCTCGGACATCCCGAGGAGGCCGGGCTCGGGAAGCCGGCCGTGAAGGCCGTAACGGGCCTGAAGAGCCTGCTCGACTCGCTGCGCGCCGCGGCCGCCGAGCTCGAGGTGCCGGAGCTGATCCAGGAGGTGCTCGACCGGACCGGCACGATCGAGGCCTACGAGGCCGAGCGGACGATCGAGGCGCGCGGGCGGATCGAGAATCTGGAGGCGTTCGTCGACGGCGCCCGCGAGTATCAGCAGCAGGCCGAAGAGCCCACGCTCGGCAGCTATTTGCAGGAGATCTCGCTCTTCTCCGCGCAGGACGACCTCGACGGCGTCGAGGTCTCGAACGTGACCCTGATGACGATCCACAACGCGAAGGGGCTCGAGTTTCGTGCCGTCTTCATCGTCGGCGTCGAGGAGGAGATCTTCCCGAGCTCGCGCTCGATCGAGGAGCAGGGAATCGAGGAGGAGCGACGCCTCTTCTACGTGGGCCTGACGCGAGCGGAGGAGCGGCTCGTGCTCACGCACGCCTCGTCGCGCCTGCTCTGGGGGCGGACGACGCACAACCTTCCCTCACGCTTTCTCGACGAGCTGCCCGAGCGGCAGGTCGAGCGCGAGCGCCTGCGGGCGGCGTCGTGGCGGAACTACGGCACGCCCGCGCAGACGCGCGACCTCCAGCCCAAGACCGAGCATCCGGCGCTCTCGACGGGGGACTCGGTCCGCCACGGAACGCTCGGCGAGGGCGTCGTCACGCGAATCGAGGCCGGTGGCCTCGTGACGGTTCGGTTCGCCGGCGACGGAAGCGAGCGGAAGCTGATGCTCGACTACGCGCCGCTTGAGAAGATCGCGTGACGATGGACGTCCGTCAGGTCACCTCGGTCGAAGAGCTTCGGGACGCGATCGGCGCGATCGGCCACTATTTCGGCGGCTGGCCGACCCTCGAGCAGGCCGAGCGCTTCGGCACGAATCTCCCGCTCGAGCGGATGCACGCCGCGTTCGACGGCGAGAAGATCGTCGGCGGCGCCGGCGCCTTTCCGTTCGAGCTGACGATCCCCGGCGGGCAGCTTCGCTGCGGCGGGGTCACGGTGGTCGGCGTCCTGCCGACGCATCGCCGGCGCGGGGTGCTGACGAGCATGATGCGCGCCCAGCTCGAGGACATCCGCGACCGCGGTGAGCCGCTCGCGGCGCTGTGGGCCTCGGAGGAGGCGATCTACCGTCGCTACGGCTACGGGATGGCGGCGCTCGGCACCGAGCTGACGCTCGCCCGCGGCTATCAGGCGTTGCGTCCGGCGGCCAACACGGACGTCACGGTCCGCCTCGTCTCGCTCGAGGAGGCGAAGGAGCTCGTGCCGCCGATCTACGAGCGCACGAGGCTGCGCACGCCGGGGATGTATGCACGCTCGTCCGACTGGTGGGAGACGCGGATCCTCGACGACCCGCCCGACCGGCGGGAGGACGGCGCCGCCAAGAACGTCGCGATCGCCGAGCTCGCCGGCGTCCCCGCCGCCTACGCGCTCTACCGCGTCGTCTCGAAGTGGGAGGGGGCGGCGAACGCGGGCCACGTGCGGATCCTCGAGGCGATGGGCGACGACGGGCCCGAGCTCGAGCTCTGGCGCTTCCTGCTCGGGCTCGACTGGGTCGGCAACTTCCGGGCGACCCACCTCCCGATCGACCATCCGCTCCTGCACGCCCTCGTCTATCCGCGCCGGGGGCTGCTGCGCGTGTACGACACGCTCTTCGTTCGGCTCGTCGACGTCGGCGCGGCGCTCGCCGCGCGCACCTACGCGGACGAGGAGCCGCTCGTCCTCGAGCTGGAGGACGCGTTCCTGCCGGAGAACAGCGGGCGCTGGCGGATCGCGGACGGCGGCGCCGAGCGGACGGACGACGAGGCCGATCTTGCGCTCGACGTCACAGAGGCCGCCTCGCTCTATCTCGGCGGCTTCGGCGCGTCCGAGCTCGTGCGCGCTGGTCTCGTCCGCGAGCTGCGCGAAGGCGCGGCGGCGCGCGCCGACCGGCTCTTCGCCACGGCTCGCAAGCCGTGGTGCCCGGAAATCTTCTAGAGCGCGTTGGGCCTCGACACAGCCCTCGGCAGCCTGCTCGCGGCCTTCGGGCTCTCGGGCGCGGCGGGCCTGAACGCGTGGCTGCCGCTCTTCGCGAGCGCTCTGCTCGACCGGCTCGGCGTGGTCGAGCTCGCGGCTCCGTTCGACGAGCTCACCTCGACGCTTGCGCTCGTCCTCCTTGCGGCCCTCACGGCCGCAGACTTCGTCGGCGACAAGATCCCCGTCGTCGACCATCTCCTGCACGTCGCCGGGACGATCGTCGCGCCGGCCTCGGGCGCGATCCTCTTCGTCGGCCAGACGGGGATCGAGACCGACCTCTCGACCCTCGCGGCAGTCCTCCTCGGCGGCGCCACCGCTGGCTCGATTCACGCCGGTCGCGCGGCCGTCCGGCCGGTCTCGACGGCGACGACGGGCGGCGTCGGCAATCCGGTGCTCTCGCTGGGCGAGGACGCGGGCTCGCTCCTGCTCGTCGTGACGGCGTTCGTCCTGCCCTTGATCGCGCTGATCCTGGTGCTCGTGCTCCTCGTCGGGCTCCTGGCGGCGTGGCGGCGACTTCGCCGGGGGCCCGCGCGGACTGACTAGCGCACGCGCGCCTGGACTCCAGCCGCCGGACGAGTTGGCGACCGCCTGCTACCCTGCCGCGCCGATGCGGCCCTTTTGCGCGCTCGGCGCGCTGCTCGTCACGTTCGTCTTCGCTCCAACCGCCACCGCCGTTCCCGACGGCCCGGTGGACGTCTACCTCGAGCACCTCGAGGCGTTGGCCGGCGCGCCGATCTCGCTCGCCTGGCCGGCGCAGGGAACGGTCACCGACGGCTTCGGCCCCCGCTGGGGCCGGATGCACCTCGGGATCGACGTCGGCATCCTCACCTCTCCCGACGTGCGCGCCTCCGCGCCGGGCACCGTGACCGCCGCGGGCTATCTCAGCGGCTACGAGGGCTACGGCAACGTCGTCATCGTCGACGTCGGCCGCGGCTACACGATGCTCTACGCCCATCTCGCGGCGGCCGCGGTGCGCCCGGGCGACTGGCTCGAGCTCGGCGAGTTGCTCGGCACCGCAGGCTGTACCGGCTCGTGCACGGGCACCCATCTCCACTTCGAGCTCCGCCGCGCGGGCGTCCCGGTCGATCCGTCCCCGTTCCTCGGCTAAGATCCCTCGCGCAAGGGCGGTTAGCTCAGTTGGGAGAGCACCAGCTCGACAAGCTGGGGGTCACTGGTTCGAGCCCAGTACCGCCCATCAGGAAAAGGCCCTGGGAACGGGGCCTTTCTCGTTCCTTTCTCTCGTTCTCAATTGAGCCTATAAGCCCGAAAGAAACCGAGCAGACCTGAGCGCGTCCCGAAGCGAGACGTAGCCCATCTCTCGCGCTGCGATCTCGGCGAGGAGCAAGGAGCGCGTCTCGAGCGCTCGGCGATAGCGGGTAGCGGCGGAGCCCTGAGCCGTCACGAACGAATGTTCGCATGGATAGACGAGCGAAGTGTTCTCGTCTTAGATGTTCGGGTGGGGGTCTTCCGGCGTAAGCGTCACCGTGCTGGCCGTTCGGGTGAACGGATCTGGCGCGAGAAACGGCGGCAGGCGATACGGGAGGGCTGGCGGCTCAATCTGGGGTGTGCCGCCCTGGTCGCGTTCTGCGTCTTCATGATCTTCTATAGCGAGGGGTTCGGGGAGCTTCTGATGGCGGGGGTGATCGGTGCGATCCTCGCGGTTCAGGGCGTCTTCTGGGGGCTCGGCGGGCATGTCAGCTCGATCTCGTGGATGCAGGGTGTCTGGGGCGAGTGGGACACCGAGGACGTGCTCGACACGCTTGGTGTGGGCTGGGTGGTTGAGCACGACATCGAGCGGCCCCGGGGGAATTGGGATCACGTTGCCGTCAGCAGAGCCGGTGTGTTCCTGATCGACACCAAGTGGACGAAGGACCGAGCCAGGGTGGACGGGGATGCGCTTCGGGTCGGCCGGCGAGTCTCCTATCCCGGCGCGAGCTTCCGGGGTGCAGCCGTGGAACTCCGCGACACGCTCCACCGGATGACGGGTGACCCCCCGTGGGTGACCGCCGTTGTCGCCGTGTGGGGCGAATTCGAGCAGACCCAGATTGATGGTGATCGTGTCACCTACCTCCGAGCGAGCTTGCTCGCCGACTGGCTCGCGGGCCAGCCCACCCGGATCAGCGCTGAACGCGCTCGAGCGCTCGGCGCGGCCATCACGGAACTTGCAACCGGAAGCAGCGGCACCGCAGCAGCCTGAACCGGCACGGGGCGGTTGGTGGCGAGCAGCCGCGAGCGACCTTCCCCGCCTAGGCCGTCGAACGGGCCTTACGCGAGCGCGTGTGGACGTTCGAGAGGGCGACCCGACGTCGCATGGTCATCCCGCCTCGAGCCACGTCGCGCCGGCCCCTAGTTGAGCGGTTGAACCCATTGCGCTCTGACCGTGGACTGTTGAAACTGGGTTGATGCGGGGAGCACTCACAGTTGCAGCAGTCTTCGTGGCGGGGCTTCTCGCCGCCCTCAGCTTCAGCTCGACGGGAACCGCGACCTCGAGTGGTGCTTTCACCCTGAACGGAAGGGTGATCCACGTCGTCGACGGCGACACCGTTGACGTCCGTCTGCGAAGTGGGAAGCGGGAACGGATCCGGGTGATCGGGATCGACACGCCCGAGCGAGGGGTCTGCTTTTTCTCCCAGTTCTCGAGGCGGACCTCGGAGTTCGCCCTGGGAAAGAACGTCACCCTGCGCGGCGACGCAACTCAAGACACGCGCGATCGCTACGGGCGTCTGCTCGCCTACGTCGATGTGAACGGCCATCGCGATCTCGGGCTCGCGCTCGTCCAGGGCGGCTACGCGGCCGTCTACGTCTTCCGCGAGCCGTTCCAGCGGCTTGGCCGCTACCGCGCCGCCGCGGCCTCCGCGAAGGGCGCCAGAGCAGGCGCCTGGACAGCGTGCTCGAGCAGCCCACCAGCGACAGCGGCCCTCCCGCTCGCTCACCACCGCCGCCAACGCAAGCACCCACCCCGGGCGGATGCCACCCGAACTACACCAAGTGCCTGCCGATCGTGGGCGACGTCGACTGTGCCGACATCCGGGCGATGGGGAAGGCGCCGTCCAGGTGATCGGCGCGGATCATACCGCCTCGACGGTGACAACGACGGGCTCGGTTGCGAGTAGGGCGACCCCTCCCCCCGGTAAAGAACCAGGGAGGCTGGGACTCAGGGGGCGCAATCCCGACGGAGCTGCCTCCGTTGCGTCCTTCGGTCAAGGATCGGGCAAGGACGGCCGCCCCTTGAGGCCGCGCTTGAAAGCCGTCAGCCCACAAGCCGCAGCCGCCGCAGACCGGCCGCCCACACTCTCATAGCCTCGTCCGGCCGCCGTAAATCCTCGAGAAGAAATGCGGGCAGACTCGCGCCTCTGTGAGGGGCGATCTCTTCGGGATGGGTGGAGTGACGGAGACGCGCGTCCTACGCACGCCTCCGTCACCATCAGATCAGGTTACAGGCGCAGGTTGGCGCAGTTCGAGAACGCGGGGAAGTTCGGATCGATGATGAACCCCTCCAGGTACAGCGGGCCATCTGGCGTGCTACCGATCACGAGGATCTGGCCAGTCGCGATGATCTTCGCTTGAGGGGCATCGAAGTTGAAGTCAATCAGCAGTCCCGGTCCTGCAGACCCGGTGAACGGATGGATGCTCACGACACCTCCGGCCATCACGGGTCTCGCGAAGTTCTTCTTCGCATCATCAGAGAGTCCGGGTGGCTCGATTTCGCCTTTCCCTGCACACCATGCGGAGTAGATTTCATGCACAACGGCTGGCGCGGGATTCGCCACGACGCCAGCGGTCAGCGCCGCTGCCAGCAGCGCGACGACGAAGACACTTCTCATTCCGTCTCCCTTTCGACGAGGTCGATGACCCCTACGACCATCCGCAAAAACGGGCCGCGCTGAGAGTGTAAGCGGCTAGGGCAGGGCGTTCAAGAGAGAATGTGAGGCTAGTCGACCGGAGGGCGACCGCACGCCGGCGTCATCTTAAGCGGACAGTTGCCCGGACTCAAGTCGGCGACTGCGGACGGAGCCTCCGGTCGCCTCGTCCCCCTCCAGCGGCCATTCGTGTCAGCGCGTGTCAGCAGATCGACGTCCCACCCTGTCCAGTCACGTCGCGCCGGCGCCGCTCGAGCCGCCAGCCCAAGCCGTTCCGTCGCACCGTGGGTCGTCGCTTCCGGGATCGACTCGACAAGCTGGGGTCACTGGTTCGAGCCCAGTACGCCATGAGTAAAAGGCCCGGGAAACAGGGCCTTTCTCGTCTCTGCAGCACCTTCGTGCCGACTGGAATTAGGCCGAGTGATCAGCCTGTGACAGGGTCCGTGCGGCGGCGACGGCTTGCAGTCGGGAGTTGACGCCGAGTGCCCGAAAGAGCTTGCGGGTGTGGTTCCTTGCCGTCTCGGTGCTTATGTGGAGCTCGGCGGCGATCTGCTTCGTCGAGCAGCCCCGCTCCAGGAGACGAAGCACCTCGACTTGGCGGGGGGTCAGGTGCGGCGGTGGCGTCGTGGGCGTGTCGTCCGGGCGTCCCTCGAACAGTCCGAACACGCCGACCACGCGTTCACCGCTCATCAGCGGCACCGAACTGATCTCCACGGCCACCCGCGTGCCGGTAGTCGACACAAAGACGCCGGTCGCGTCGGTGGGGGTGGTGCCGAGCACCTTCCGGGAGAACAGCTCGCGGGCGCGGTGGCTGTCCTCGGGTGCGACGACGGAGGTGAAGTGGCGACCGCGAACGTCGCCGACGAGCCGTTCGGCCGCCGGATTGAGCCAGCGGACGACTCCCGTCGTGTCGAGGACGTAGCTCGGGACGCCGACGCTCTGCAGAGCCTGCTCGACGTCGCCGCCGACCGCCAAGCCAGTGTCCATGACGGAAGTGTGACCGATCCGTGCGCCGGGCGTCATCGTCGAGCTCTCGCACAGAGAGGCCCGCCGGAGCGGGCCTCTCCTGTGCATCAGTTGTCTTGCCGGACTGTCAGGGGTTGGTGTTGCGACCCCCGCGGCCCTTGTTGTTAGGCGCTGACTACTTGCCGCCGATGGTGCCGCCGTCGTTGTCGATGTCGACCTCGTTGCCGGACAGCGTGTTCTTCCTGTCGATGCTGACCTTGCCGTCGATGACGAGGATCCCGGTGGCATACGTGTCGCCGGCCCGGTGTAGACGTTCCCGCTGACCTTGTTGCCCCCGACCTGCGCGACCGTATCGGCCCCGTAGACGACGATGCCGTTCTGGGCGATGTAGCGACCGGCCCGTTGCCCGTGACGGTGTTCCCGACGATCGTCGCGTTGACGTTGCCGCGCACGTCGATCCCGTTCTTGTTGTAGTGCCAGACGGTGTTGCCCTCGATCGTGACGGACTGCCGCGCCGACGCCGCGCCGATCGTTCCAGACGACGATCGCGCGCCCGGACTGACAGCCGGTCGTCTGCCCGATGTTGTTGAGCGTGACGTTCTTGATCGAGCCGCCCGCGTTCATGAAGGCGACGCCGTTGAAGATGCCGACGCAGTTGTTCGGGACGCCGCCCTCGATCTTGAGGTTCTTGACGTTCATCGCAGTGCCGACGTTCTGGACGACCGCGCCGTTGAACGCCGCCCCGGCGGGCGCGTCGACGGCCGTGATCGTGAAGCCCTTGCCGTCGAGCGTCCAGCCGTCCTGCACGCCGATGGTCGTGTCGGTGGTGCAGTCGGCGACGAGCGACATGGTCTTGGTCTTGTCATTCGTCGTGAACGTGCAGGTGTGTCGCCGCGGCGGCTGCCCCGGCCATGCTCGCCACGAGGCCGGCAATTACCGCGATCGATGCGCCGAAGATCGTGAGGCGCAGAGAAATCTTGCTCATGAGTCCCTTCCTGATTGTGATGGTCGATGGATCGACCGAACGAGGCTCACTGCCTTGCGTTCGTACGCCTGACCTCATCGACCAGACGCGCCATCAGGAACAAGGATGGGCTTTCGGGGCCTCGCCCGATAGGGCACATTTGGGTCGACTCCCGCCGCTGAAAGGAGCCCGGCACGCTGTCAGATCGCCCCGAGTTCACGAGCATGGCCGACGACTACGCGCGGTACGCGCTCTCACAGCGCGACGCGTTCGCGGCGACCCACCCCGCAGCCCTGGCCGCGGCGGCGGCGTTTGCGGCCGAGCCGGTTCTCCGCGTGGTCGATCTCGGGGCCGCCGACGGGGTGAACTCCCACGGCCTGATCCGCGATCTCATACGGGAGCGCGCCGGCCGACCGCTGATCTATGCGCTGGTCGATCTGCCGACGAACCCGTGGAGCGTTGCCGCCGACCACCTTCAGCGCGCGTTCGGTGGAGCTGCCGACGGGGCCGAAGTCGTCGTCATTCCTGCGTCGGGCGACGCCGGCTCCGGGGTCGCCGATGCCGGCACGGGCGCGCATTACGCCACGCCGGAGGCGCACGACGAGGCATGCCGGCGGGCGCTCGAGCGCAGCCCGCCGCCCACCACGGTGATCAGCCTGGCGGGCATCCCCCTGCAGCAGGCGCCTTGCCTGCCGTCGGGCAGCGTGCACGTCGCGGTCACCGGCACGGCGATGCACTGGGTCGCGGACGCAACCGGGCTCGCCTCGACCGGCTCCGTCTTTCCCGGTTACCCGGACCACATCGACGAGGGCGAACGAGCGAGCCTGGCGCGTCGCCGCGGCGAATCAGTGGAAACGGCTGCTGGAGCTGCGCGCAAAGGAGCTCGCGCCGGGTGGCCGATTCATCGCGGCGGTTCCGGCCTCACCCGCTCCGTGTCCCGACCGGTCGGGGCTGTACGTGGAGATCATCGGCGACATGAACCGGGTGCTCGCCGACTGGCGCCGCGCGGGGCGGATCGGCGTCGAGACCGTCGCCGCGATCGTCGTTCCGGTGTGGATGCGCACGCTCGACGAGATCCGGGCCCCCTTCGAGACGAACGGCGGGCGCGTCGCCGGCCTCGAGCTCGAGAGCGCCGAGCTCTTCCGTCTCGACAATCCCTACTGGCACGACGATCCCGCGGAGTTCGCGCGAAACTACGTGCGGAGCGTGTCCGCGTGGGGTGGGCCGCTCTTCCTCCGCGCCTTCGCGCGCGAGGGTGAAGACCAGGCCGCCAGTCTCCTCGCCGCCTTCCTCGGAGAGCTCGAGGAGCGCGTCGCGGATGCCCCCGACCGCTACCGCTGGGACTACGTCGAGGCGCTCCTCATCTGCCGCAAGGCGCACGGATAGGGCCGCACGCGCTCATCTCGCGATCACGAAGCGCTTGCTGCTGTCGACGCGGAGGATGCTGACCGGGACCGTCGTCCGGTAACCGGTCAGCCGATCGATCGTGATCGCGCCGGTGGCTCCGCGGTGGTCGCGTGTCCTCCGCAGCTCTCGCTGCACGGCCCCGAACTCGAAGCTCTTCGCCCTGTCGATTGCGGCGAAGAGGATCGCGGCCGAGTCGTAGGTGAACGAGCCCCAGACGCCCGGCCGCTTCGCGAACATCCGCTGGTACTGCCGCACATACGCCCGCGCCGAGGGCATCTCCGTGGCGGCCGGGACTCCGCTGAAAGCGCACCTGCGCGCCTCGGCGGACGTGGTGCCCGCGATGAAGCCGGTGTCGACGTTCGCGAGCCCCATCAGGCACCGCGGCGCGCTCCCTTGCGCAGTGAGCGCCTTCGCGATCGCCACTCCCTCGGGGAAGTACGTGCTCACGTAGACGAGATCCGGCCGGGTCGCCAGCGCGCTCGCGACTCGCTCCGCGTAGTAGCCGCTCGGGAGCCCCGGGGCAGTCGTCTCCTGAATCGACGTCCAGCTCACCGAGGCGCCATCTCTCCTGAGCGCCGCCCGGAGCCGGTTCGCCATGCCCTTCGTGAAGGCGCCGTTCGCCGTGTCGTCGACGAGCATCGCGATCCGGCGTGCGCCGATTCGTTTCACGTAGGCCCTCTCGACCGGCGCGATCTGCGAGTTCATCGGCTGCACCGTCGCGCCCGCGCCAGCCGTCTCGTCGCGAGACGTCATCCAGAGCGGCAGCACGCGATTCCGGCGGTAGAGCGCGAGGTTCGCGATCCCGACCGAAGAGTTGTACGGCCCGATCACGAACTGGATTCCGCCGGCGATCGCGTCTCTCGCTACTCGCCTCGCGTTCGCCGCGTCGCCCTTGTCGTCGATCGGAACAATCGCGATCTTGCGCCCGTTCCAGAGCCCGCCACGGGCGTTCAACTGGCTGACCGCGAGCCTGACGCCGCGCAACTGGTCGAGGCCGTTCGTCGCCTGCTCTCCGCTCTGCGGCCCCTCCACCCCGAGCAGTAGCGGAGCCGATCGCATCCGACGATCCGCCCGAACCGACGGCCGCCGCAAACAGCGACAGGCTTGCCACGAGCAACACCAGACCGATACGCGCAGCGACCACGGCTCCCCCCGAATGTCGAGTTGCGCGATCATCGCACGGCCGCACGCATCGAGTCGCAGATGGTGCGACAATCCGGGCATGGAGGAACGGCCTCGTCGACATGACGATGAGGAGAGGAATGCGGGCTCGTCTTCTCAGGCTCGCGAAGACCTGTTCGGGCAGGTTCTCGGGGAGCAGTGGGAGACGGCCGGCGACGGGATCTATCGCCTGACCGCGTCGGGCGCACCAGCCCTGGCGGAGCCGGCAGACGAGCTCGAAGACGCGCCCGGTCCGAGCCGGAGCCTCGAGGAAGACGGCGGCGACCCCTACCGGTCGACGTCCAAGCGTCGCGGGTTGCTGCGACGACGACGGTAGCTCCGCCACACTCTCGGCAAGTGAACGGCCCGAGCGAAACTCGAGCGCGATGCTGAAGCGGCACGAGCTGATTGCGGCGAGGGAACGCGCTGCGGAGGTGCTGGCCCGAGCGGGCATCGCGCTGACGGAAGCCGAGGTCGGCGCCATCGAGGTCGCCGACTTCGGCTTGTCGCGTCTCGACGAGACGGGACTCCAGATCGTCGTCTACGTCAACACGGAGCGGGTCTGCGCGAAGGAGCTCGTCCTGTTCCCCCGACAGCTCTGTCCCGAGCACCGGCATCCGCCGTTCGACGGAACGCCCGGCAAGGAGGAGACCTTTCGCTGCCGCGCCGGCCTCGTGCGCCTCTACACCGAGGGCGATCCGACCCCACGTCCGGCGGCGCGCGTGCCGGCGGACGGCGTCTTCACGGTGTGGCGCGAGACCCTGCTCGGGCCCGGAGAGCAGTACACGATCCCGCCCGACACGCTGCACTGGTTCCAGGCCGGCGACGAAGGGGCGGTCGTCTCGGAGTTCTCGACGCAGAGCCGCGACGACCTCGACGTCTTCAGCGATCCGCGGATCAAGCGCGCGACGCTCGAGGTCGACGGCTGAGTTCGAGCTCGACGTCGAGCTAAAGCACGAGGGCGACGCCGCCGATACATCACCTCGAATGCTCGATCCCGCCGTCCAGACAATGCTGACGTACATCGGTGGCGTGACCCTCGCGGCAACCGGAATCGTCGCGGTTGTCTCGACCGCGCGCTTGCACCTCGCTCGTTCGTTGGGTTTCCGGTCTCGCCGCGAGCTCGACGCCGACGAGCTGCCGACGATCGACTTCTAGCCCGTTCCGCGAGTACCCTGCGCGGATGCCGCCTGCGCCATCCTCCTCGGTCTTCTCGGAGGGTCGGACGGGCGACGACGGGGAGATCGGCCGGGCATTCGCGCGTGGCGTGATCGCGGCCATGGCGATGAGCGGGCTCCGCAAGGTGACGACCGGCCTTGGCCTCGTCGAGCAGATTCCGCCGAAGCGGGTCGCGCTCGAAGGGATGCCGGCGCTCGCGCACCGGGTCTCCCCGGAACGGAGGGACGTCGTGGTCGAGCTCGCGCATTGGACGTTCGGCGGCCTCGGCGGGGCGGCGTTCGGGCTCTTGCCGCGGCTCGTCCGCAGGCAGGTCTGGTCGGGACCGGTCTACGGCGTCGGCGTCTGGCTCGGTTACGAGCTTCTCCTGGCTCCGATCCTCGGCCTGCACCGCCGGAACGAGCCGTCCCTCAGCGAGCGCGCAGCGCTGATCGCCGACCACGTGCTCTACGGCGCGGTCGTCGCGAGCAGCCCGTGGCCGCACGAGCCTCGCTAGACGAGCTCGGCTAGAGCCGGCTAGGCGTTCTCGTCGTCGCTTCCCGGCGCGGGCGGGGCCGAGGTCGGAACCGGGCCGGCCTCCGGCATCGAGGTGCCGAGCGGATCGAGCGGCGCCGCAGGCGTTGCCGGAACCTCGGCGGCGGCGTCGTGGCTGTGGTCGTGATCGTGGTCGTGACCTTCGTGCGAGTGGTCGTCGTGCGAATGGTCGTCGTGCGAGTCCGAGCCACCGGTGAACATCGCCTTCACCTTGTCCATGAACGACATCTCTTGCTCCTTCCAGAGGGGGAGCCCGATCCTACTCCTGGCTCAGGAAGGCCGCCGGACGACGAGCGTCGCGCTCATCCCGCGCCTGCGATGGTCGGCGAGCGAGCACCAGAGCGTGAATCGACCCGGCAGCAAGCGTGCCTCGAGCTCGCGCGTGCCGCCCGGCCGGACCGTGCCGACGACGTAGGTGCGCGTCCCGCCCGCCCGGCGGAGGCGCAGATCGTGCTCGTCCTCGCCGTAGTTGACGAGCTGGACGATCGCCGGTCCGGCCACGATCGACTGCCGCGAGAGCGAGTAGCGAAACTCGTCGGCGCCGACCTGGACGCGTGCAGGCGCCGGCAGAAAGGCCACGACGAGAGCGACCCCGACCGCGATCACCGGAGGATGGCCGGGCGGGCGAAGCGCTTGGCGCCGGGGATGATCGCGTCGGCGTCCGTTCCGAGCCAGTCCTCGAGGAGCGCCGAGTAGAGCCCGCGGAAGTCGGACGTCGCGCGGAGGTTTCCGTCCTTGTCGAGCGTCGCAAGGCCGGGGAACTCGCCGATCATCTTGCCGCGCACGCGACTCCCGATCAGGAAGCCGGCGCCTGCCGCTCCGTGGTCGGTTCCGTTCGAGCCGTTCTCCTTCGCCCGACGCCCGAACTCCGACCAGACATGCACGAGCACGCGATCCGCGAGCCCCCGCGCCTCGAGATCCCGCTGGAAGGCGAGCAGGCTGTCGGCCGTCAGCTTGAGCCCCGTGGCGAGCTCGCCGGGCTGGTCGTCGTGCGTGTCGTACATGCCGGGCGCGCTGAGAGCCACGACACGCAGCGGCAGTCCGGCCGCGAGCATCGCGGCGAGGCCCGCCAGCCGGCGTGGAAACTCGTCGTCCTCACCGCTCGGGTACTGCACCGGGCTCGTGAAGCCGGGCGTCTTGTCGTTCTTGGGAACGAAGGGCACCAGCTGCTCACGGAGCCGCGCCGCCTGCCGCGCCGCTCCGGTCGCCTGCGCGAGCGCGCGATCGCCGCCGGTCGGCAGGCGTCCGAGCGCGCCCATCGCCTCGAGCATCCGCTTCTCGACGTCGCCCCAGACCCCGCGCGTCCAGAAGTCGTAGCGGTCGGGGCCGTCGATCGACGCCACCGGCATTCGCGCCGTCGCGAGCGCGGGTTGGAGCCGCGACTCGAGCGACAGTCCCTGGAGCGGGTTGTCCGGCGAGCCGACGCGATCCAGGTAGCGGCCGAGCCAGCCGGTCGTGATCCGCACGCTCGTCGCCCCGACCTCCCAGTAGTGGCGGGAGGTGAAGTGCGACTGGTCGGCTCCGGTGTAGCCGATGCCCGGGAGCACGGAGACCTTGCCCTCGCCGTGGAGTTGCGCGAGTGGCGCGAGCGACGCGTGCCAGCGGAGTCGCGCGTCTTCGGCGAACGCGATCCCCGACGACTCCGCCAGCGCGAGCTTCGGTCGGAGCCGCCGGTAGAGCGGGTCGCCCGAGGGATAGAGCATCGAGAGCGAGTCGGCGCCGCCGTCGAGGAACACCGAGACGAGCACGCGCTGCGGCCCGGCCGCTTCGGCCGCCGCGATTCCCTCCTCGAGCGCGCGTGGGAGGAGCGCGCCGCCGCCGTAGATGGCCAGCGCGAGCCCGGCGCCTCGGGCGACGAAGCTGCGGCGGGTCAGGCCGGTGCCGGCGGGCATCGGCATCCCCTGCTCGATTGCCGGCAGGCCGCGCCCGGCTTCCGCGACCGCCCGCCGGAGCGCGTCGGTGCGGGTGAAATCGCTACAGCAGCGGGCCATCGGACGACTCAGCAGGTCTGGAGGTCGGGGGACATGGCGACGAGCTGGCGTAGCGCGTTCGTGACGAGCACCGGATACGACTTGCGCTTCCAGGGGTGGTTGGCGTCGCCCATCGCGCGGCGGGCGAACTCGAGCAGGGCGGCGCGCGTCGCGGGCCGGATCGTCGGCGAGCCCCAGAAGGCGATCGCGGCGGCGACGAGCTTCTGCGGATCTCCGGAGATCGAGCCCGCCTGCTTGTCGGTGACCGAGAACGCGCGTCCGGCCTGGTTGGCCGTGAACCAGCGACCGCGGAAGGTCGCGGTGTCGAGCCAGCGCTCGTCGTCCCAGCCGGCCACGTTCGGCGGCATGAAGAGCCGCTGGCCGGTCATCCCCGAGATCCACGCCCAGGACGCCGTATCGATTCCACGCCCGCAACCCCGGAGCAGCCCTGCCGTGTAGACGACCGGCGGCTTGACCATGCGAGGGCCGTTGTAGAGGGCGGGGTGGCGGAGGATCGCCTCCACGACGGGCCGGATCTGAAGGTCGCGACGGTAGAGCTTCTCCAGGGACCGGCGCGTCGCTCCGTCGAGCGCCGTCGGGACGAAGTAGCCCCAGAGCTTCTCGACGAAGAACGAGGGGTGATTCGGGTGGCGCAGGCACAGGCTCACCGAGTCCTGCCAGTCGAAGTTCCCGCTCTTGCCGAAGATCCGCTTCCTGCCGGCGTCGTGCCGATCGCGCTCGTAGCGGAAGTTGTGCGGGCCGGTGCCGCGGCGCCAGTCGTTGTCGAAGCCCGTCAGCGCGCGCGCCTGCTCTCGCACGTCGCGCTCGCTGTAGCCGCGGCCGGCCCCGAGCGTGAAGAGCTCCATCAGCTCGCGGGCGTAGTTCTCGTTCGGCGACCACTTCGTGTTCTCGGTTCCGGAGAGCCAGAGCAGCATCGCCGGGTCGCGCGTGACGTCGCGCAGCATCGTCTCGAACGAGCCCAGCGAGAGTCTGCGCATGAGCTTGTTCTGGTTCAGCATCAGCTTCTGCGAGGCGACGCCGGCGAGCGAGGTCGCGAACCAGTCGTGCCAGACGAGGGTCATCCGCTCGACGAGCGGGCGCGAGGTGCGCACCATCCGGTCGAGCCACCAGATGTGGTCGTGTCCCCAGGCGTCCGCCGGAGCGAGCGCCCGGCCCTTGTCGTCGTGCGGCGCGGCGCCGACGAAGCGCTCCGCACCGGGTCGGGTCAGCTTGCGGACGGCGCCCTCGAGCCCGAGCTTCGCGAGTGAGGCGGCCTCGCCGCGGCGAGGTCCGAAGCCGGCGCGCCAGAGCAGGCGCTCGGCCTGCTCCCGCGAGAACGTGCCGTTGTAGACGGCGGCGGGCATTCCCTTCTCTATCGGGCGGCGCGCCGAAATCCTTCAGTCCGATCGAGGGAACGGGGCGAGCGGAGTCCCGCCGCGCTCGGGCGCGGCGGGACTCCAGAGGTGTTACTTCGAGATCTGCTGCACGGTCTCGCCGGTGAGCGTGTCGTGACCGCTCTGGGCGACGTCGGCCTGAGCCAGGATCCCCACGAGCTTGCCGTCCTCCTCGCAGACGGGGAGGCGTCGGAGCTGGTGCTCGGCCATCAGGCGAGTGGCCTCCTCGAGTGTCTGCTGAGGATCGACGGTGACGACGTCCTTCGAGGCGATCTCGCCGACCGCCGTGTCGCCGCTCTTGCCCTCGGCGAGCAGCCGGATCGCCAGATCGCGATCGGTCACGACCCCCACCAGCCGGTCGTTCTCGACGATCGGCAACGAGCCGACGTCCTGGGACTTCATGATTCGAGCCGCCTCGGTCGCCGACGTCGTCGGCTCGATCGTCGTGGGGTCGGCGGTCATTGCGTCGCGAATGGTGTGGTGCATTCGTGTCTCCTTCGGTCGTTTGTCGCCGGAGCGGCTAGTCGGCGCCGGGAACGTCGTCGGCGTCGCCCTGCTCCTCCTCCGGATCCGGGATCGGCGAGCCCTCGAGCTCGTCGTTGCGATCGTCCTCGCGTGGGTGCGTATCCTGATCGGTCATGAAAGTGATCCTCCCCGACTCGACGGAACTCGAACTTCCGGACGGCGCTACAGGCCTCGACGCGGCGCGCGCGATCGGGCCGAAGCTGGCCGAGCAGGCGGTGCTCGTCCGCTCGAACGGGAGCGTCCAGGACGTGCGGCTGCCGCTCGAGGACGGGCAGCCGATTCAGTTCCTGACGACGCGCGACAAGGACGATCCGGACGCTCTTGCGGTGCTGCGGCACTCGGCCGCGCACCTGCTCGCCGAGGCCGTGCGGCGGCTCTATCCAGGCGTCAAGGTCGCGATCGGGCCGCCGGTCGAGAACGGCTTCTACTACGACTTCCAGTTCCCCGAGCCGATCCGCGAGGAGGACCTCGAGCGGATCGAGGCGGAGATCGAGCGCGAGCTCGCGGAGGGCCGTTCCTGGGAGCGCGAGGAGATCTCGGCGGCCGACGCGAAGCAGCGCTTCCTGGAGGAGGACGAGCCGTACAAGGTCGAGCTCGTCGACACCGCCGAAGGCCCGATCTCCCTCTACCGCCAGGGTGAGTTCACCGATCTCTGCCGCGGCCCGCACCTGCAGGACTCGACCCCGATCAAGGCGGTCAAGCTGACCTCGCTCGCGGGCGCCTACTGGCGCGGTGACGAGCGGAACACGCAGCTGACGCGGATCTACGGGACGGCCTTCTACTCGCAGGCCGACCTCGACGCTCTACCTCGAACGGATCGAGCAGGCGCGCGCGCGGGATCACCGCAAGCTCGGGCTGGAGCTCGATCTCGTGCACCTGTCGGACGAGGCGCCCGGAATGCCGTTCTGGCATCCGAAGGGGATGGTGCTCTGGAACGGGCTCGAGGATCTGCGCCGGCGCGAGAACGCAGCCCGCGGCTACCTCGAGGTGAAGACGCCGCTCATGTACGACACGGCCGTCTGGGTCACGTCGGGCCACTGGGAGAAGTTCCGCGACGACATGTTCATCCTCCCCTACGGCGACGAGCGGTCGCTCGGGCTGAAGCCGATGAACTGCCCCGGGCACATGCTCCTGTTCGGCAGCGCCCTGCGGAGCTACCGGGAGCTGCCGCTTCGCTACGCCGAGAGCTCGACGCTGCACCGGAACGAGCGGGCGGGCACGCTCCACGGCCTCCTTCGGGTTCAGCACGTGACCCAGGACGACGCCCACATCTTCTGCACCCCGGAGCAGATCGAGGACGAGATCTTCGGCTGCCTCGACTACGCCGCGTTCCTCTACGACCTCTTCGGAATGGAGGCGCGCTTCGAGCTCTCGACCCGGCCCGAGAACAAGCTCGGCACCGACGAGGAGTGGGACTTCACCGAAGCCGCGCTGCAGGCCGCGCTCGAGCGGCGCCAGATCTCCTACACCGTGAACGAGGGCGACGGCGCCTTCTACGGGCCGAAGATCGATCTCCACATGACGGACGTCCTCGGGCGCTCGTGGCAGATGGGCACGATCCAGCTCGACTCCCAGATGCCGGCGCGCTTCGGGCTCACCTACGTCGGATCCGACAACACCGAGCACACGCCCTACGTCGTTCATCGGGCCCTGCTCGGCTCGCTCGAGCGCTTCCTCGGGATCCTGATCGAGCACTACGGCGGCGCCTTCCCCTTCTGGCTTGCGCCCGTCCAGCTGCGACTGATCCCGGTTGCGGAAAAGCACCGGGAGACCGTCCAGGAGCTACGGAGCCGCGTCGAGGCGGAGGGCTTCCGCGTCGACGTGGACGAGCGCGAGGAGACGCTCGGGAAGCGGATCCGCGAGGCCGAGCTCGAGAAGATCCCCTTCACGATCGTCTACGGCGACAAGGAGTCGGACGAGGCGCTCGCCGTGCGCGCGCGCGGCGGCGAGCAGTCGACGCGGAGCCTCGAGGAGCTGCTCGCCGACTTCCGCGCCGAGCCTTGCTACGATCGCAGCCCTGAAAGAAGGAGCGGATCACTGCCCCTCACCTCCCGGATCGAGCGTTCGCGCGGGCATCCGAGGGGGTTCAACCGAGTCGGTTGGACGGGAAAAGTGGCCGCTGCGTGCAGCGGTTTTTGTCGTTAGAGAGAGAGGATTGCGGAGCTTGGTGAAGGCCCTTTGAGACCCAGACGGCGCCCTGAAGACCGGACGCGTCCCCAGCCACAAGACCGGATCAACGAGGCGATCCGGGTTCCGAACGTCCGGCTGGTCGGCGAGGACGGGGAGCAGATCGGGATCAAGTCGACCGAAGAAGCGCGGGAGTACGCGTACTCCAAGGGGCTCGACCTGGTCGAGGTGGCGGCCCAGGCGGATCCCCCGGTCGCGCGGGTCATGGACTACGGCAAGTACCGCTACGAGCAGGAGCAGAAGGCGAAGCTGGCGCGGAAGCACCAGCAGCAGATCAACATCAAGGAGATCAAGTTCAGGCCGAAGATCGGCATTCACGACTACGAGACGAAGAAGGGCCACGTCGTGCGCTTCCTGAACCAGCGCGCGAAGGTCAAGGTCACGATCATGTTCCGGGGACGGGAGAACCTGCACCCGGAGCGGGGCCGCGACCTGCTGCTTCGACTCGCAGAAGAGATCAAGGAGATCGGCGTCGTCGAATCGCCGCCGCTGCTCGACGGTCGCAACATGGTGATGCTGCTGGGCCCAACCAAGAACGCAGGAGTGAAGACAGATGCCGAAAGTGAAGACAGCGAGCGGGGCGAAGAAGCGATTCAAGGTGACGGGCGGGCGGCAAGATCTGACTCCGCCGGCGACGGCGATACAGCACGCCCCGGCAACCTCGAGCAAGAGCGCCCGGGGAAGCGGAAGAGGGGGTTCCGGAAGGAGCTGCCGGTTGGTCGAAGGCGGAGCGACCGAGGATAAAGAAGCTGCTGGGGCTGAGGGGCAGCCGATGCCAAGGGTTAAGCGATCCGTTCACGCGCGCAAGAAGCGCCGCAAGGTCCTCGGCGAGGCCAAGGGCTACTGGGGGCTCAAGAAGTCGAGCTACAAGTACGCCAAGGAGCAGGTCGAGCACTCGCTCGTCTACGCCTATCGCGACCGCAAGAACAAGAAGCGCACGTTCCGGCAGCTCTGGATCGTGCGGATCAACGCGGCGGCGCGGCAGAACGGCCTGTCCTACAACCAGTTCATCTCGGGGATCCACAAGGCAGGAATCGAGCTCGACCGCAAGGTGCTCGCCGACCTCGCCGTCAGCGATCCTGCCGCCTTCGCGGCGGTGGCCGAGCAGGCCAAGGCCGCGAACGAGTCGGCCAAGGCCGCCTGACGGATCAGGCGACGTTCTTCCGCCGGCAGGCGGAGCAGTGCGACGGGCGCTCGATGCTTTACACCGAGCTCTGCCGGCGGCTGGGGGACGGGAGGCGTGTTCGCGTCGAGTTCGCCGGGACCGGCAGCGAGGGATCGCTCGCCTTCCTCTGGACTGCGCGGCCCGCTGTCGCAGTCGACGATTACTGGTGGCCCGCGTGATCACGTCTCGCACCAACCCGACGCTGAAGCTCGTACGGAAGCTGCTCGCGCAGAAGCGGAAGCGCGTCGAGCTCGGCCTCTTCGTCGTCGAGGGCGAGGATCTCATGGAAGCGGCGCGCGCAGCCGGGATCGAGCCGGTGGAGCTGCTCGTCGCGGGAGAGACCGTCGAGGAGGAGCTGCTCGTGGAGCTCTCGACGCTGCCGCACCCCGCGCGCGCGATCGGCGTCTATCGCCAGGCCGACCTCCCGCGCGGCGAGCCGCAGACGACGCTCGGGCTCTGGCACGTGACAGACCCGGGAAACGTCGGCACCCTGCTCCGCACGGCGGACGCGTTCTGCGCCGCAGTCGCGCTCTCGCCCGGCTGCGCGGATCCGCTCGGCCCGAAGGCGTTGCGCGCGTCGGTCGGCGCGATCTTCCGCGTTCCGCTGCTCGCGCTCGACGACGCGCCGAAGCCGTGGATCGCGCTCGCTGCGCACGGGGGCAGACCGATTCGAGAGCTCGACCTCGATGGCCCGATCACCTTCCTCCTCGGCGCCGAACGGGACGGGCTGCCGGACGAGTTGGTGGCTCAGAGCCACGAAGTCGCGACGATCCCGACCCTGGGCTCGGCCGAGTCGCTGAACGTCGCGGCGGCCGGCGCGATCGCGCTCTACGAGCGCTCGCGCCGCGCCTGAATCTCGGGTCACCAGGCGCCGCCGCCTCCGCCGCCGCCGCCCCCGCCACCACCGCCCGAGAAGCCGCCGCCGAACCCGCTCGAGCCCGAGGAAGGCGGCGCGAGCGCCGAGCCGAAGCCGGACGCGAGATCGCCGATCCCCATCGACGTCGGCCCGGAGCCGAGGTCGCCGTAAGGGCCGATCCAGTAGACGGAGCTCGCCTGCGCCAGCGCTTCCGGCATGTGGAGCTGCGCGCCCTGCAGGACGCGCTCGGCGATCCCGAACGCGATTCCGTAGACGAGGAAGCGCTCCCAGAGCTCGAGCGTCGCGGGCGGCGCCTCCTGGAGGCGAGGGAAGTCGGTGAGGTAGCGGCGGAAGGCCTCCCACCGCTCGGCTTCGGCCTGCGCGCCGGGAGAGCGGCGTCTCCAGAGCCGGCGGTTGAACGCCATCACGGCGAGCACTCCGGCGTTCACGAGCCCGCAGACCGCGAGGGCGAGCACGACGACGTCTCGCCAGGTCGGCGCGACCGAGTTGAACGACTCGATCCGGATGAAGAGCGTCAGCCCGGCCACCACCGCGAGCACCAGAGCGGCGCCGACGAGGAGAACGAGCCCCTTGTTCTGGAACCAGCTGCGGCTGGAGATCTCCGCGTCGACGGCCGACTTGAACGAGGTGAAACGCTCCGAGTTGCTCGTCCGCTTGGCTTCGATTCGGTCACGGAACCGCGAGAGCCGTTCCGGGCCGCCGACGAGGATGTCGTCGACGACCTGTGCGACGGGTGCCTCGAATGCCTCCACAGGCGCCTCGACATCGTCGAGCGCGAGCTCGAGATCGGCGACCTGTTGCGTCTTCAGCCCGCCCCAGACCCTCCGTTCGGTCGTGACGGGCTCCGAGCGATAGCGCCCGCGTCGGATCAGGTCGAAGAGCGTCGCCGTGAACTCGAGCGACCCCGGCGTTCCTCCCTGCGCGAGGAGCGAGGGAACGAGAGCCGGCTCCGTCTCGGTCGGCGGCTCCTGCTCGTACTCGCGGTCGTACGCGGTCTCCCGCTCGCGGCCGTAGTACCACCAGACGAGGCCGCCGATCAAGAGCGCCGGGCCCGAGCGCGAGCGCGAGCAGGATCGCGATCGTCCGTGGCAGGTTGTCGAGCGCCTCGTCGATCTTCCTCCGGTCTCGCACGTACGCGGCTGCGTCCTCACGCTCCTCGGCGACGATCTTCTCGAGCCCGAGTCCGGATTCGACCTGCATCGCGGAGGTCGACGTGAAGAACCGGCGCGGCACGAGCGTCCGCAGCTCGACGAACTGCTCGGCGGGAACGTCGAGCGCGCGCAACGTCGCTCGGCGGCCGTCGATCACGACGTCTCCGCGCACCGAGACGGGGTGACCCCAGGCACGGGTGACCTCGCCCGGAGCCAGAACCGTTCCCGTCAGGCGGCCGAGGCCGGTCTGCCATTCGTCGCCCCAGATCTTCAGGTTGATGTCCACGACGTCGTCGTAGGCGACGGGCAGGCCGCTCACCCTGTAGTGGATCCGGAAGCGCCGCTCCTCCGACGTGGCGTCGTAGTGCCAGACGATCCGGATGCCGCGCTCTGTTCGAGCGATCCCGTAGGTGCCGGGCGCGCCTGCCGAGCCGAGCTCCGCCGAGGCTCCGGGGCGGTAGACGATGTCGCCCTCCGAGACCGAGACCTGGTCGATCTCCTCGCCGTCGCGGAGCGGGATCTCGCGGAAGGCGCCGCTGAACGAGCCGTCGTAGACGAACGTGATGTTCTCGTCGACGACCAGCGCACCGTTCTCCGCGACCTGAACGACGACATCGGCCGCCTGGAGCGAGAAGGACTTGGCCTCTGCGGTTCCCGCCGCTCCGCACGCGGCGAGCACAGCGATCGCGAGGCCCGCTAGAACGCGACGCGTGGTGCCTCCCGGGTCGCTTCCTCCGCCTCGAAGAAGTCCCGCTTCGTGAACCCGAACATGCCCGCGATGAAGACGGTCGGGACCGTCTGGATCGCGTTGTTGTAGGTGAGCACGGTGTCGTTGTAGACCTGGCGGGAGACGGCAATCCGGTTCTCGGTCTGCGCGAGCTCGTCCTGGAGCTGGCGGAAGTTCTCGTCGGCCTGCAGCTCCGGATAGGCCTCCGCGACCGCGATCAGCCGCCCGAGTGCCGCACTCAGCATGTTCTCGGCGGCGCCCTGCTCGGCCGGCCCCTGCGCGGCCTGGGCGCGGGCTCGTGCGTTCGTGACGGCCTCGAACGTCTCGCGCTCGTGGGCGGCGTAGCCCTTGACGGTCTCGACGAGGTTCGGGATCAGGTCGTAGCGCCGCTTCAGCTGGACGTCGATCTGCGCCCACGCGTTCTCGACCCGGTTCCGAAGCTGGACGAGGCGGTTGTAGAGGAAGACGAGGGCGAGGACGAGGAGGACGACCACGCCGAGCACGATCCAGAGCATGGGATGACCGTACCGTTACGCTGGGACGGATGGCAACAGTGGCCGTAGCGGGCTTCAACGTCGCGCCGGTCAAGAGCCTCGGCCTTGAGCACCCCGACGAGATCCAGCTCGACGCGGCGGGAGTGCGCGAGAACCGGCGCTTCTTCCTGATCCGGGAAGACGGACGTCTCTTCCGAGGCGCTCATCACGGTCCGCTCGTCCGGATCCGGCCCGAGCACGACGCGGCGTCCGAGCGGCTCACGCTTCGCTTCCCGGACGGCTCGGTCGTGGGCACGGACGCTCTCGGCGATGAGCCCGCGAGCGGCGACTTCTGGGGGCGATCCGTACCGGGACGGGTGCTGGCGCGGGAGGTCTGCGACGCACTTTCCGAGTACGCGGGCACGCCGCTGCGGATCCTGCGCGCCGCCGAGGACGGGATCGGCACCGACTCGCTCCATCCGGTTTCCATCGTCGGAGACGGGTCGGTGTCCGAGCTGGGCGGCCGGCTCGGCGATCCGGAGCTCGACCCGCGCCGCTTCCGGATGCTCGTCGAGCTGAGCGGCGTCGAGCCGCACGCCGAAGACGAGTGGGAGGGAGGCCTGCTCCGGCTCGGCGAGGCAGTGGTCCGCGTCGGCGGCCCCGTCGGGCGCTGCGCGAACACGACCTACGATCCGGACACCGGGCTCCGCGACCACGACACGCTCCGGGCGATCCTCGACTACCGCGGGAAGCGCGAAGGCGAGGTGTGCTTCGGCGTCTACGCGGACGTCGTCGAGCCCGGCCGCGTCCGGGTCGGCGACCCGGTCACTCGGGCCGTCTAGCGACGAAGACGACGTCCTCGCCGCCGGCATACGGGCGGCGGTCGAACCAGCCGAAGATCTCCTCGACCTCGTATCCCGCCCGCTCGAGTAGCCGCGACCATTCGACGGGTGAGAGCCAGGCGAGCAGCATCGTCGACGCCTCCTCTCCGCGGCGAACCGACAGTGTCAGCGTGCGCTCGCCCTCGTCCCAGTCGGCCCGCTCGAAGATCCCGGGCTCGCGCTCGAGCCACCGCCCATGCGTCGCCTCGACGTCCTCCTTGCTGGGTGCGAAGACGTCGAAGACGAGACGGCCGCCGGGCTCGAGGAGTGCGAAGGCGGCTGCGAGCGCACGCCCTCGTTCGGCGTCCGTCGTCATGTGGAGGAGCGAGCGGAACGGGACGAGGACGAGCTGCACCCGCTCGGCGATCGGCGGCTCGCGGAGGTCGCCGTGGCGCAGGTCGAGGAGCTCCTCGACCCCCGCTGCACGCGCGCGCTCCCGGGCGACGTCGAGCATCGCGGGCGAGCCGTCGATCCCGATCACCCGGACGCCGGCTGTGGCGATCGGAACCGCGATCCGCCCGGTCCCGCACGCGAGCTCGACCACCGGCTCCCCCGCCGCGAGCGCCTCCTCGACGTAGAAATCGATGTCCTCGGTGACGCTCGCGCTCCAGGGGTCGTAAAGCCTCGCGATCGCGTCATACGGGCTGGGGTCGCTCACGCGGGCCGATGGTACAGTCGCCCGCGTGGACGCTCAGGCGCTTGAAACCGAGGCTTTGAGCGCGATCGAGGCCGCTGCGAGCGTCGACGAGGTGGAGGAGGCGCGCGTCCGCTACCTGGGTCGAAAGGCCGAGCTCAAGCTCGCCCTGCGGGAGGTGCGCGACCGCGAGACGGGGATGACGCTGAATGCCGTCCGGGTCGCGATCGAGGAGGCGCTGGCGCGCAGGGAGAAGGAGCTCACGGCTGCCGTCGTGGAGGACGAGGACTTCGACGTCACGCTGCCCGGTGAGACGTTCGCGCGGGGCCAGCTCCACCTCGTCACGCAGGTGAGGCGCGCGGTCGAGGACGCGTTTCTCGGGCTCGGGTACGAGGTGCGCGAGGATCGCGAGGTCGAGACGGTCGAGTACAACTTCGACCTCCTCGCCTTCCCTGACTGGCACCATGCCCGCTCGCCGCGCGAGACCTTCTTCTTCGACGAGCGGAGGTTGCTGCGCACCGAGACCTCGCCCTCGCAGATCCACCTGATGCAGGAGCGCGAGCCCCCGCTCTACATGGTCTCGATCGGGCGTACCTACCGCCGCGACACGATCGACGCGACGCACTTCACGATGTTCCACCAGTTCGAAGGGCTTGCCGTCGACCGCGGGCTGACACTGGCCGATCTGCGGGGAACCCTCCTTCACGTGATGAGAGCGCTCTACGGCCCCGAGCGGCGGGTGCGCTTCCGCACGCACTACTTCCCCTTCACCGAGCCGTCGATGGAGCCCGACGTCTCGTGCCCGATCTGCGACGGCGAAGGCTGCCGCGTCTGCAGGCAGTCCGGCTGGATCGAGATGGGCGGCTCGGGCATGGTCGATCCTCAGGTCTTCGCGAACGTCGGCTACGACCCGGAGGAATGGAGCGGGTTCGCGTTCGGAATGGGGCTCGAGCGAACCGCCCAGCTACGTCATGCCGTACCCGGCGTGCGGCCGTTCTGGGAGAACGACCTGCGAGTCCTGAGGCAGTTCTAGGTGCCGCGGCCCTAGATGAAGCTCCCGCTGTCCTGGTTGCGCGACTACGTCGCGCTCGACATGCCCGTCGCGGAGCTCGTGCACCGCCTCAGCGTCAGCGCGGCAGAGGTGAACTCCGTCGAGCCGCGCGGGCCCGTGGACGAGGACGGCAACCACGCGCTCTTCCTCGTCGGTCGGGTCGTCGAGGCCGGCAAGCATCCGAATGCGGACCGGCTCCAGCTCTGCCGAGTCGACGTCGGAGAGGCCGAGCCGCGGCAGATCGTGTGCGGCGCCTGGAACTTCGGCACGGGCGCGACCGTCGCGGTCGCGCTGCCGGGCGCGCGACTGCCCGGGGCGGAGCAGCCGCTCGGCGAGGCCAAGCTCCGCGGCGAGCTCTCGCGCGGGATGATCCTGTCCGAGCGGGAGCTCGAGCTCGGCGCCGACCACGGTGGGATCCTCGTGCTTCCGGAGACCGAGCCGGGGACGCCGCTCGCGGACGTGCTGCCTCTGGCCGACGCGATCATGGACGTCGAGCCCACCGGAAACCGCGTCGACCTCCTTTCCGTCTACGGCCTGGCGCGCGAGGTGGCGGCGCTCTTCAGGCTCGAGCTCGCGCCGCCGCCGGGGCGGGATCCCGAGACGGGCGGCACGGAGCGGGTCGAGATCGCGATCGACGACCTCGCCGGTTGTCCTCGCTACATCGGCCGAACGTTCGCCGGCGTCAGCGTCGCCCCCTCGCCACCGTGGCTGCGGGCGCGGATCTCCGCTGCGGGGATGCGACCGATCTCGAACGTCGTCGACGTGACGAACTACGTCATGCTCGCCCTCGGCAACCCGGTCCACGCGTTCGACCGGTCGACGCTCGCCGACGATCGAATCCTCGTTCGGCGCGCCCACGCCGGCGAGACGCTGCGCACGCTCGACGGGACGGAGCGGCGACTGGACGGCGACGACCTCGTGATCGCGGACGGGCGGCGGGCGGTCGCGCTCGCAGGGATCATGGGCGGCGAGGAGACCGAGGTCCGCGACGCGACGACGGAGATCCTGCTCGAGGCTGCGAACTTCGAGCCGGTCGGGCTGCTGCGGACCTCGGAGCGGCTGAAGCTCCGCACCGAAGGGTCGAATCGCTGGGAGAAAGGCGTCGACCCTCACCTGGCGCCGCAGGCGGCCGCACTTGCCACGGAGCTGCTCGTCGAGATCTGCGGTGCGAGCTGGACCGGTCACGCCGACATCCACGGCGACCTTCCGGAGCGCAAGTCGATCCGACTGCGGGCCGACCGCGCCGACGCGCTGATCGGCCTTCAGACCCCGCCGGAGGAGCAGCGCGCGATCCTGGAGCGCTTCGGGTTCGAGGCCGAAGACGACCGCGTCACCGTTCCCACCTGGCGCGCGCGCGACGTGACGCGGGAGGTCGATCTCGTCGAGGAGATCGCGCGAGTCAGGCTCGACGAGGTCCCCTTCACGCTGCCCCGCCGAAGCGAGATGTTCGGCTCGCTGACGCCGGTACAGAAGCTCCGGCGCCGCATCGAGGACGTCCTGGTCGGGCTCGGGCTCGCCGAGATCTACACGCCCTCGCTCGTGCCCACGGTGGCCGAGCCGGGTGGCCTGACGCTCCCCGACCCGGTGGGCAACCAGGCGACGCTGCGGACGACTCTCCTCCACGGCCTCGTCGAGACCGCGCGTCGAAATGCCGCGGTCGGCAACGAGGGGCTCGCGTTCTTCGAGATCGCCCGCGTCTACCTTCCCCGAGCGAACGATCTGCCGGACGAGCAGGTGCGCGTCGCCGCGCTCGTCGAAGGAGGCTTCGCTCGCGCCAAGGGAGTGGTCGAGGCTCTGTACGGCGCGCTCAAGATCGAGCTGGCGGTCGAGCCCACCACGCGGTCGTTTCTCTATCCGGGTCGGGCCGCGTCACTCGAGGCCGGCTGGCTCGGCGAGCTCCATCCGGAGCTGCTCGAAGGGCGGTGGGGCGCACTCGAGCTCGACCTGGATCTTCTCTGCGCCGGGTCTCGCGATCCGGTTCAGTACGAGGACGTGCTCACGTTCCCGCCCGTGAAGCACGACTTCGCGTTCGTCGTCGACGCCGCCCTGCCTGCCGAGACGCTGTTCGGGGCGGCGCGCGAGGCCGCCGGACCGGAACTGCGCGAGGTGCGCTTCCTCAGCGACTTTCGCGAGCCGCCGATCCCGGCCGGGAAGAAGTCGCTGGCGTTTCGAGCGGAGTTCCGCTCACCGGAGCGAACGCTCACGGACGACGACGTCGTCCCGTTGCGAGAGCGGATCGTCACGGTGCTCGGCGAGCGGTTCGGTGCGGAGCTGCGCGCCTAGGCTAGAGCGCCGTCGGCGCGAGCCGGTCCGCCAGCGCCTCGAGCACGCGAAGCTGAATCCGGGGGGAATGGTCGAGCAAGCCCCTGAACGCGCTGGCGGTGATCACGAGTAGCCGCGAGTCCTCGGTGGTCGTCACCGTCGCCGTCCGTGGGGAGCGCGAGACGAGCGCGATCTCGCCGAAGAAATCGCCGGAGCCGAGGGTGTTCACCGTCCGACCCTTGCTCCGGACGTCGGCCGCCCCCGCGAGGAGGATGAAGAACTCGCGGCCACGGTCGCCCTCCTGCAGTAGCTCCTTGCCGCCGGGAACGTCGATCTCATCGGCGATGGACGCGATCTCAGCGATCTCGCCCTTCGAGCAGTGCGCGAAGAGCGGCACATTTCGGATCAGATCCACCTTTGCGTTCTTCCCGAGCCTCACGGAGCCGACTGTACGCGATCGTTCCGGGCACGTGCAATCCGAATCCGGTGGACGCACGTAGGGTCGGGTGATGCGCTCTCGGGGTCTCGTCGTCGCCGCCTTCATCGGTGTCGTGGTTGCTGTGGCGGCCTCCGTTGCGCTTGCGGCCGACGGGAAGCTGACGGGCACCGTCGGTCCCGGTTTCACGATCAAGCTCGTGGGCGCAGACGGGCTTCCCGTTCAGAGGCTCGTCCCAGGAACCTACGAGCTGGCGGTCGACGATCGCTCGCCGGAGCACAACTTCCACCTGAGCGGCCCGGGGGTCGACGTCGCGACTCCGGTCGACGACGTCGGCGCCCAGACTTTCTCCGTGACGCTGAGAGACGGGCGCTACACCTTCGTCTGCGACCCGCACGCGCGCACGATGCGCGGCGCCTTCGACGTCGGTACCGGCCCGGTCCCACCGCCGCCGGCCCCCGCTCCGACGAAGCTGAACGCGACCGTCGGGCCCGGCGCCACGATCTCGCTGCGGACGACCGCGGGCACCCGCGTGCGAGCGCTCAAGGCGGGGGCCTTCGCCATCACGGTGCGCGATCGGACGAAGCTGCACAACTTCCATCTGAGTGGTGCGGGCGTCAATCGGAAGACGGGCGTGGCGCAGGTTGCGACCGTCGTCTGGAGGGTCACGCTCAAGCGCGGGACGCTCGTCTTCTACTCCGACCGGAGCGCGACGAAGCTCCGCGGCGTGGTGGCGGTCGTCGATCCCGGCACGTCGTAAGAGCGCTAGCGCCGGCTCGGCTTGACGAGGCCTGCGTCAGGGCCGCCTGCCGCGTAGATCTCCGCCTCGCGTTCGAGCTCGGAGTTCAGCTCGGCGCCGAAGAGCAGCGCGAACGCCGAGTAGTTCAGCCAGAGGAGCAGGATGACGCCGCTCGCGAGCGCGCCGTAGGTCCTCGAGTACGAGTCCGAGAAGCTCGTGTAGAGCGCGAAGAGGCCGGAGAGGGCGAGCCAGGTGAACCCCCCGACGAGCGCCCCCGGCGAGAGCCAGCGCCAGTTGCGGGTGTCGACGTTCGGCGCCAGGTAGTAGACGATCGAGAAGAAGAGGAGGATCGCCGCGAACGCGATCGGCCAGCGGAGCACCGACCAGACGAGGTCGAAAGCTCCTCCGAGCCGCGCCTGCTCGGCGATCGCGTTCCCGAGCGGCCCGCCGAAGACGATCAGGAGCAGCAGCCCCGCGGTCACGGTCCCGGTCAGGAACACGAGCACCACCGCGATGATCCTGACCTTCCAGACCGGGCGCGTCTCGACGCGCTCGTACGCCCGGTTGACCGCTTTCAGCACCGAGCCCATCGCCCCGCTCGCCGCCCAGGTCGCGCCGGCGAGGCCGATCACGAAGGCGAGCACGGATGTGTCCGTCGACGTCTCCTGCTGAAGCGTGTCGACCGTCTCCAGCACGTCGCCGGGGGCGATCGGCGCGAGGAACTCCTTCAGCGTCGGATAGGCGCCGACGAGGTCGAGCAGGCCGACGAGGAAGACCACGGCGGGGAAGAAGGCGAGCAGCGAGCTGAACGCGATCTGCTGCGAGAGCCCCATGCAGTCGTCGTTCAGGAATTCCTTGAACGATCGCTTGAAGACCTCGACCCAGCGGCTGCGGGGTAGCCGGTAGGGGTTGGAGGGTGCTGTGCCGACCCGGGTCAGCGCTCGCGACCCTTGCGGGCGAAGAAGCGCATGGTCGCGCCGATCCCCCCGGCGAGGAAGAAGCCGGCTCCCAGGGCGCCGGCGGTCACGACGGGTAGCTTGGCTCGGAGCTTCCCGGCGACGTCGGTCGCCTCTCCGAGGCCCTGCCGCAGGTCCTCGACCGCGCTTGCCAACCGCTCGCGCTCGGTCTCGATCTCCCGGCGCACCAGCTCGGGCGAGCGAGCGCCCGGGGTAGAGCTGGCGGTCGTGCTCGGGTTAGTGGTTGCCATTGCCCTTGAGCGCCTCGGTCGTGAGCTTGGCTTCCTGGATCGCCTGCTCGGGAACGGGCGGGCTGCCCTTCTGGATCCGGGCGCGCGCGAGCAGGAGGAGCAGCGCGACGAGCGCGAAGAGAGCGAGCGCCACGATCAGGAGCGCGAGCCAGAGGTCGACGACGATCGCCAGCGCGGCGGCCGCTGTCGCCAGGAGGTAGCCGAGACCGAAGAGTGCGAGGATCGCGGCGCCGACGGCAAGCCCGATCCCGATTCCGAGCGAGGCCACCTTCCCCTTGAGCTCGAGGATCGCGAGCTCGAGCTCGAGCTTGGCGAGCGAGCTCGAATGCTCGGCCACCTGCTTGGCGGCCTCGCCGACGCCGAGCTTCCTCTCGAGGGGCTTTCCGGGCTGGGGCTTCCCGAGCGGGGCACGAGTGACGTCGTCAGTGCCGGGGGTGGGCATGGCCCCTCCAGTCGATCACCTTGGCGAGCAGCGTTCCCACGCCGAAGGCGGCTCCGGCGACGAGGAACGGGTTGGGACCGCCCCCGCCGGATTTCGATTTCGACTTCGGCTTGGCGTGCTGGGGGCCGGACGGAGCGCGAGGCGTGGAGCCGGGCTCGCCGTCCTTGGGAGCCTCGCCCTTCGCGCGCGCGGCGATCAGCGACGGCTTCAGCTTGCGCAGGAAGTCGGCGTCGTCGGCCAGCTCGTCGGCGAGCTTCGAGGCCACGCCGCCCTTCTCGGCCGCTTTACCGGCGAGCGCGTCGAGCTTGTCGGCCCCGCCTTCGACCGCGCTGTCGCCCTTCGTTGTCATCTTTTGGCGGGCGGCTTCTCGCCGGTGGCGATCCGCCAGATCCCGGCCGCGGCCTTGCGTGCGGCCATGGCCGCGACAGCAGTGATCCCCGCGTAGAGGCCGGCCCAGAGAAGTTTGCGCAGCATGGTCTCGTCGTTGCCAGCTCGGCAAATCGGCAAACCCGGGGTTCCGGCGGGTTACGGTGAGGCAATGGACGGGGATTCGCGGCCGCTCTCCAAGCCCGAGCGCCAGCGGCTGATCGAGAGCGTGCTGACGCGCCGCCGGGTGGGGACGCAGCTCGAGCTCCGCGATGCACTCGCCGCCGCGGGCTGCACGGTCGCCCAGGCGACGTTGTCCCGAGATCTGCGGGAGCTCGAGGTCGAAAAGGTGAGCGACGAGCTCGGCCGCCCCCGCTATCGCGTCTCCGGGCGGCCCTCGCAGCGGGATCCGCGCGGCGCGCTCGCAGAGATCCTCGCGCGTTTCGGCCGCGGCCTGACCGCGGCCCAGAACGTCGTCGTGATCCGTTCCGAGCTCGGCACCGCGCCTGCCATCGCCCGCGCGCTCGACCGGGCTCGCCATCCGCTCGTCGTCGGCACGCTCGCCGGCGACGACACCTGCCTCGTGATCGCGGCGAGCGCGAAGGACGCGCGGGTGCTCGTCCGCGAGCTCTCCCCGCCGGATTCGAGCTAGAGGTCGGTGGTGTCGGCGCGAACGACCTCCGACGGCGGCGGCTCCTCGTGCTCGCCGAGCCGGGAGAAGCCGTCTGCGTCGAGATCGAGCTCGACGCGGCCCTCGGTGATCGTCCCGACCCGCTCCGCCGGGACGTAGACCTTGGTGCGCAGGAGCCCGTGCGAGACGGAGAGGCCGTTGAAGATGTCACTGCCGGAGTCACCCACGACGTCCGCGATCTTCCCGAGGTCGTCGCCGTCGCGGCCGACCACCGTCCACCCGGGCTCGATCAGCAGCCACGAGACGGGATCGGCGCCGCTCAAACCGCCTTCCCCTCGACGTACCAGACGGGGCCTTGCGTATCGACGTTGTGGGTGTCGGAGAGCGCGCGCAGGATCGAGACGCGGCCGGTGATCCCCTCCGCGTCCGCGCGCGCGAAGCACCTGCGAGTCATCGGCGCCGACGCCCCGTAGCCGAAGCGGCGGGCGACTCGAAAGCGGAGGATCGATGTGCTCGCGATCCGGGCGGGATTGATCGGTGCGAGCAGGAGCGCGCCGCGCTGGAGGTAGTCGCTCGAGGTGAGCTCGACCTCGCAGTAGAGATCGCTCCAGTCGGGTGGAAGGCTCGAGACGGCGACGTCCCAGCCCGCCAGAAGCGTCGGCGGCTCCGCCTCGGTCTCGACCGCGGCGGGCGCGACGAGCTCGCGCAGGCGAAGCGTTCCCCCGACTGCTTCGCGCTCCAACCTGGCGAGCAGCCGCGCGACTGCTTCGGGGCCGACGCCTGCGCCCTCGCCCGCACCGCGGCGGGCGGAGAATCGCACCTCGCCGGGACTGCGGCCGGGGTTGGCAGGGCCGAGTAGGGCCGCCGCGCGATCGAGCCGGGCTCGGTCGCGGATGCTGAGCGAGAGCCGCGCCTCCTCCCAGTCGGTCGGCAGGACGCGCTCGATCCGCCGCCAGTCCTCGACAAGTCCCATGCGGGCGTCAGCATAATGAAGCGCTAGATGGCCAAGGTCGAGAAGAAGCCCGACAGCAGGCCCGGTTCGGGCTCGTCGCTCTCCGACGAGCGACTCCGCGAGCTCTTCCGCGAGATGCTCCTGATCAGGCGCTTCGAGGAGAAGGTCGAGGAACGTTTCCGCGCCGGCGAGCTTCCGGGCTTCCTCCACGTCGCGATCGGCCAGGAGGCCGTCGCGTCGGGCGTGATGGCGGGGCTCGAGCCGGACGACACGATCATGTCCACCCACCGCGCGCACGGGCACACGCTCGCAAAGGGCACGCATCCGAATGCCGTCATGGCCGAGCTCTACGGCAAGGAGGAGGGCTGCTCGGGCGGCTTCGGCGGTTCGATGCACCTCTACGACGTCGCGAACGGGATGCTCGGCGCGAACGCGGTCGTCGGCGGCGGTCTGCCGCAGGTGACCGGAACAGCGCTCGCCTACCAGTTCCGCAAGGAGAACAAGGTGGCGGTCGCCTTCTTCGGCGACGGCGCCACGAACACCGGAACGTTCCACGAGTCGCTCAACCTGGCGCAGCTCTGGAAGGTGCCGGCGCTCTTCGTGCTCGAGATGAACGGCTGGGCCGAGTCGACGCCGATGAGCCAGCACGTGCCGATCACCGACCTCTCGCAGCGCGCCGTCGCGTTCGGGATGAAGTCGATCGACGTCGACGGTCAGGACGTCGAGGCCGTCTTCGCCGCGACGCGCGAAGCGCGCGAGCATGCGGCTTCGGGCCAGGGCCCCGTCTTCCTGAACGTCCGTACCTACCGGCTCGTCGGTCACTACATCGGCGATCCGCAGGTCTATCGCTCGAAGGACGAGATCGAGGAGCTGCGCGAGACCAAGGATCCGATCGAGCTCCTTCGGGCCCGGCTCGAGCTCTCCGACGACGAGCTCGAGCAGCTCGATACCGAGGTGACGGCGATCGTCGAGGAGTCCGTGGCGTTCGCGAAGGCAGGCACCGATCCGCCGCCCGAGAACGCCCTCAAATGGGTCTATGCATGAGGCCGCAGGGTGCCTGAGCTGACCTACCGCGAGGCCGTGCGCGACGCGCTCTCGCGCGCGATGCGCGAGGACGACGACGTCTTCATCATGGGCGAGGACATCGCCGAGATGGGCGGCTCGATGGGCGTGACGCAGGGAATGCTCGACGAGTTCGGGCCCGAGCGCGTCCGGAACACGCCGATCTCGGAGATGGCGATCGTCGGCACCGGGATCGGCGCCGCGATGCAGGGGATGCGCCCGGTCGTCGAGATCATGTACCAGGACTTCCTGACCCTCTCGATGGAGCAGCTCGTCAACCAGGCGGCGAAGCACCGGACGATGAGCGGCGGCCAGCTCAAGGTGCCGCTGACGATCCGCACCCAGGGCGGCGCCGGCTGGAGCCCGGGAGCCCAGCACGCGCAGCAGCTCGAATCGTGGTTCGTCCACGTGCCCGGCCTCAAGGTCGCGTTTCCGTCGACGCCGGAGGACGTGCGAGGCCTGCTCTGGAGCGCGATCTACGACGACAACCCGGTCGTCTTCTTCGAGCACCGGCTGCTCTATCCGCTCAAGAGCGACGTTCCCGACGACCTCGAGCCGATTCCGTTCGGCAAGGCACGGATCATGCGCGAGGGCACGGATGTGACCGTGATCGCGATCGGCCGGATGGTGCCCGAGGCGCTGAAGGCGGCCGACGAGGCCGAGAAGCTCGGGATCTCCGTCGAGGTGCTCGACCCGCGCACGCTCCAGCCGCTCGACGAGGACGCGATCATCGCCTCCGTCCAGAAGACGAACCGCTGTGTCACGGCTCACGAGGCGGTCACGCGCGGCGGCTTCGGGGCGGAGTTGACGGCGGTCGTCCAGCACGGCGCCTTCGACTACCTGGACGCGCCGATCGAGCGTGTCGGCGCCAAGTTCGCGCCGCTCGCGTTCGCACCGGCGATGGAGCAATGGGTGGTTCCGCACGCCGCGGACGTCCTCGAGGCCGTCAAGCGCACGGTGGCGAAGGCCTAGCGGCATGGCGACCGAGGTCAAGCTCCCGCGGCTCGGCCAGGGCATGGAGTCCGGCACGATCGTCAAGTGGCTGAAGGGCGAGGGCGAGGCGGTCAAGAAGCGCGAGCCGCTCTACGAGCTCGACACCGACAAGGTGACGCAGGAGGTCGAGGCCGAGGCCGACGGCGTTCTCCTGAAGATCCTCGTCGACTCCGGCGAGGTCGACGTCGGCACGACGATCGGGGTGATCGGCAAGGAAGGCGAAGAGGTCACGTCGGGGAACGGCGCGAAGCCGGCGGAGGCGCGAGCCGAGCCAGACGACGAGACTGACCCGGCGGTCGAGGAGGAGGACGAGGCTCAGACCGAAGGCTCCTCGGCGCCGCAGATGGACGACCAGCGTCGCATCGGACAGGAAGCGGCGGCCGCGACCGCCGCGGCGGAGCCGGTGGCAGCGGCCGTGGACGGCGGTCGGGTCAAGGCCTCGCCGCTCGCCCGCCGGCTCGCGCGCGAGAAGGGAATCGAGCTGGGTCAGCTGACGGGCAGTGGTCCGGAAGGGCGGATCGTCGCCGAGGACGTCGAGCGCTTCGAGGTTGCCGCCCCGGCAGCTGCGCCTCTCGCCGCCGCGGCAGGCGAGGTCGAGGAGATCGAGCTGACGTCGACTCGCAAGACGATCGCCCGCCGGCTGACGGAGGCGTGGCAGGCGCCCGTCTTCCAGCTCATGGTCTCCGCAGACATGACCCGCGCCAACGAGTTGCGCGAGCGGCTCGTCGCGCGCCTCGCCGACGGAGAGACGAAGCCGACCGTCAGCGATCTGCTGACGAAGGTGGCCGCGGCAGCCCTCGTCCGCCACCCGGCGGTCAACGCCCACTTCACCGGCGAGTCGATCAGGCGATTCCCGGCTGCGCACGTCGGGATCGCCGTCGCGGCTCCGAACGGCCTTGTCGTGCCGGTGCTCCGCGATGCGGACCGCCGCACGATCCAGGAGCTTGCGACGGCGCGCGCAGACGTGGTGGGGAGGGCTCGCGACGGCAAGCTTCAGCGAGCCGATCTCGAGGACGGCACCTTCACGATCTCGAACCTCGGGATGTACGGGATCGAGCAGTTCGTCGCCGTCCTGAACCCTCCGCAGGCTGCGATCCTCGCGGTCGGATCGACCGTCGAGACGCCTGTCGTGCGCGCCGGCGAGGTCGTGGTGCGGCCGCTCCTGACGCTGACGCTCACCTGCGACCACCGCGCTATCGACGGAGCCGAAGGGGCCGCGTTCCTGCGCACCGTCAAGGAGCTGCTGGAGGAGCCGGCGCTGGCGCTGTGAGCGGAAGCGTGACGCCGGTCTGGTATCGCGTCCGCGATCTCGACGCGGCCCGAGCCTTCTACAAGGAGACGCTCGGCTTCGAGGAGACGTTCGTCGACGTTCACGATCGCTGGTCGAAGCTCTCGCACGGCGGGATGGAGATCGCGCTCGCGGAGGGGGATCCCGACGAGGCCGGCGGCGTCGCCCATGTCGACGTGCCGGATGTCAAGGCGGAGGCGGAGCGGCTTCGCGCCGCCGGAGTGGAGGTCGGTGTCGTCCTCGAGCTCTCGGGGGAGATCCGGCTCGTGGACGTCTTCGACCCGGACGGCAACCGGATCCAGCTCGCCCAGTCGCTCTGATGCCGGTCGTCCTCCGCAGAGGCGGGGCCCAGGATGCTCGGTTCCTTCGCGACATGCTCCACCACGCCTACTACTGGCGCGAGCGCGTGCCGGGATCGCTGACCTCGCGATACGTCCGCGGCTGGGGCCGCACCGGCGACACCGCCGTGATCGCGCTCGAGAACGGCTTTCCCGTCGGCGCGGCCTGGTTCCGCCTCTTCCGCGCCGCCGAGCCGGGCTACGGCTACGTCGACGAGGAGACTCCCGAGCTCGCGATTGCGGTCGTCCCCTCGAAGCGCGGGCACGGGATCGGCGACGAGCTTCTCCAGGCGCTGCTGCGGAAGGCGCACGAGGGAGGGTTCGCGCGGCTCAGCCTCAGCGTCGAGCCCGGGAATCCGGCCCGCAAGCTCTACGAGCGGCACGGCTTCGAGGTCGTCGACGAGGGCTCCGATGCCTGGACGATGGTCGCCTCGGTAGCATCGCCCCCCACTACGGACTCGAGGAGTTGACCCGAAATGGAATGTGATGTCGCCGTCCTGGGTGGCGGCCCCGGTGGCTACACGGCAGCGATTCGCGCGGCCCAGCTGGGCGCGAAGGTCGTCTGTATCGAGAAGGAGCCGGAGCTCGGTGGCACCTGTCTGCGCGTGGGCTGCATCCCGACGAAGGCGTGGGTGCAGACGGCGCATGCGATCCACCAGGCGGAGGCGACGTTCGCGAAGCTCGGCGTCAACACGAGCGCGCCGGAGCTCGACTTCGCCGTCGCGTCCGAGTGGAAGAACGGGGTCGTCAAGCAGATGACCGGCGGGATCGCAGGACTTTTCAAGGCGAACGGCGTCGAGTGGGTCAAGGGGTCGGGCAGCTTCAAGGACGCGAACACGCTCGCCGTCGAGGGCGGGGAGGACGTCACGTTCAAGTCCGCAGTCGTGGCGACGGGCTCGTTCCCGTTACGCCCACCGATCGAGGGGCTCGACTCGTCCCGGTGCGTCGACTCCACGGGGCTCCTCGCCGCGACCGAGGTGCCAAGCCGGCTCGTGGTTCTCGGCGGCGGGATCATCGGCTGCGAGTTCGCCTCGATCTTCCAGCGCTTCGGCTCCGAGGTGACGATCGTGGAGCTGCTCGAGACGCTGATCCCGCAGGAGGACGCCGATGCGGCGAAGGAGCTTGCGAAGGCGTTCGGAAAGCGCGGGATCGCGCTCCAGCTCGGCAAGCAGTGCACGAAGGTCGAGGATGACGGCTCCCAGCTGACGATTCACTTCGGAGAAGGCGAGACGGTTCAGGCGGACCTGATGCTCGTCTCCGTCGGCCGTGGCCCCGTGGTCGAGGGGATCGGGCTCGAGGCCGCCGGGATCGAGTTCGACAAGCGGAAGGGGATCGCAGCCGACGAGCGCCGTCGCACGACTGTGCCGCACATCTATGCGGTCGGCGACTGCGCGGGCTACTGGCAGCTCGCGCACACCGCCTTCCGCGAGGGTGAGGTCGCCGCCGAGAACGCGCTCGGCCACGACGTCGTGATCGGCTCTCCCGCCGTGCCGCGCCCGATCTACACCGATCCGGAGATCGCCGGTGTCGGCCTGACCGAAGCCGAGGCGCGCGAGCTCCACGGGGACGATGTCGCCGTCGGGGTCTTCCCCTGGGTCGCAAATGCGCGCGCGGTCATGCAGAACGAGACGGTCGGCTGGGTCAAGTCGATCCACGAGACGAAGTACGGCGAGCTGCTCGGACTCGTCATGGTCGGGCCGCACGTCACCGATCTGGTCGAGGCCGGCACGGTCGCGATCGATGCCGAGGCGACGGTCGAGACGGTCGCGGACGGGATGTGCGCGCATCCGACGCTCTCGGAGGCGATCAAGGAGGCGGGCCTCGTCGCGCTCGGTCGCGCGATCCATCTGCCGAATCGGAAGAAGGCCGCGGCCGGTGCCTAGCCGGGCGGATCACGCGCGCAACCCGACTGTTAGCCTCCGCGCATGAGCATCATGAACAGACGCAATGCGGCCCTTGGCTGGGTGACCTGGGTGACGGCCAAGCACGTGCTGAAGAAGAAGACGAAGGAAGCGGTGCCCGGCACGGTGGAAGGGTCGAGGCGGCCGAACAAGGCCGCGATCCTGGCGGTGCTCGCCGCGATCGGAGGAGCAATCTGGTTCTGGCGTCGCCGGAGCAGCGACGAGCCGTCGTTCGGCTACGACGACCAACCCTCCGGCGAGTCCGACCTGCCCTCGGACGCCGCTCCCGTTGAGGACGCGGCGCCCGCTGAGGACGCGGCTCCCGCTGAGGACGCGGCGCCCGCTGAGGACGCCGATCCCGCTGGCGACGCCGATCCCGCTGACGACGCCGATCCCGCGGTCGCCGAGAAGTAGCGGGGCGTGAGGCTCTTTCGTCCGGCTCTCGACGGGCTCGTTCCGTACGAGCCGGGCAAGCCGGAGGAGGAGGTTCAGCGCGAGCTCGGGCTCGAGCGCGTCGTCAAGCTGGCCTCGAACGAGGGGCCATGGGGGCCGTTCGCGGCCGCGCTCGAGGCAATGGAGCGCAACGCCGGCTCGCTCAACCGCTATCCCGACGGGGGCGCGTACCTGCTGCGGAACGCTCTCGCCGAGCGGCACGGGGTGACGCCGGCAGAGGTGATCACCGGCGCCGGCGCCGACGCGATCATCGGTCATCTCTCGGTGGCGACTCTCGATCCCGGCGACGAGATCGTCACGGGGTGGCCGTCCTTCATCAGCTTCGTCCTCGATGCGCTCAAGGTCGGCGCCGTGCCGAGGCAGGTGCCGCTCCGCGATCACCGACTCGACCTCGACGCGATGCTCGAGGCGATCGGCGCGCGCACGAAGCTCGTCTACATCGCGACGCCGAACAACCCGACCGGCACGATGACGGGACGAGCCGAGCTCGATGCGTACTTCGAGCAGGTTCCCGAGCACGTGCTCACGGTCGTCGACCAGGCGTACTTCGAGTACATCGACGAGCGCGACTATCCGGACGCGATCGAGGAATACGTGAAGGCGGGCCGGCGCGTACTCGTCCTGCGGACGTTCTCGAAGATCTACGGGCTCGCGGGGCTCCGCATCGGCTACGGGATCGGCAGCGAGGACGTGATCCGGGGGATCGCCAAGATCCGCCGCGCCTTCGACGTGAACACCCAGGCGCAGGTCGCCGCCCTCGCGAGCCTCGACGACGCGGCCGAGCTCGAGCGGCGGCGGCACCTGACACACGAGGGGCGCGAGACGCTCACCCGCGCTCTACGCGAGCACGGCCTCGAGCCGGCTGGGCCGGCCGTCGCCAACTTCCTCTTCGTCGAGGTCGGCGACGACGCCGTCCCGCTCTTCGAGGCGCTCCTCCGCCAAGGGGCGATCGTCCGGCCTCTGGCCGCGTTCGGCGCTGCCGGAGCGCTCCGCATCACGGTCGGCACCGCCGAGGAGAACGCCTTCTTGGCCGCAGCGCTCGCCTCGGTGCGCGCGACGACGACGTAAGGGCGTCAGGGCGGTCGGCTATCCTGGCGCCGTGCGGGTGCCCCTGGTGCCCGCCTCTATCTATGCGCACCACGACGAAAAGAGGACTGGGCCGCGGTGCGGCCGTGAACGGGAACGGCCGTCCGGTGCTACCGCCGGGGACGCTCTCTCCGGTCACGTTCTATCGCCAGCCCGGGCCGCCCAGGCGCTCGCGCTGGGCGACGTTCCGGATGGTCCTGCTCTACACCTTCGTCGCCCTCCTGATGAGCTCCTCGGCGCTCGCGGGCGGTCTCTATCTCTGGGTGCACGAGGACGTGGTCGGAGCGGTCGCGGTCAAGTCCGTCGACGTGAAGAAGGCCGCCAAGCGGCTCGACGTCCCGGTCGCCGACCAGCCGACGAACGCTTTGATCGTCGGCTACGACCAGCGCAAGGGAGCCGACACGGGCAACCCACCGCGGTCGGACACCGTCATGCTCGTCCGAGCGGACCCGACCACTGACTCGATCTCGCTGCTCTCGTTTCCGCGCGATCTCGTGGTGGACGTGACCTGTCCCGGTAAGCCGACCTACAGAGGGCGGATCAACGAGGCGTACACCGAATGCGGCACGCGGGGCACGCTCGAGACCGTCCGGAAGCTGACGAAGCTCCCGGTCAACTACCTGATCACGGTCAACTTCAAGAGCTTCCGCCAGCTCGTCGACTCGGTCGGAGGAGTGTGGGTCGACGTCGACCGCCGCTACTTCAACGATCAGGGGGGCCCGACGGGCTTCGCGACGATCAACCTCCATCCCGGGTATCAGCGGCTCGGCGGCTATCAGGCGCTCGACTACGTCCGGTTCCGGCACACCGATTCCGACCTCTACCGGGTCGCGCGCCAGCAGGCCTTCGTCCGGGCGCTCAAGGATCAGGTTCGGAGCGCGTTCAGCCCGATCAAGCTGCCCAAGCTCGTGCGAACCGTCACGAGCAACGTCGAGGTCGGCGTCGGCGGCGGCGACGAGCTCGACGTCTCGACCCTGCTCTCGTACGCGCTCTTCGCCTACGGCCTCCCGCCCGGCCATTTCTTCCAGTCGAAGATCGACGGGCTGGAGGGCTATGCGGAGCTGACGACGGCGAGCGAGAACATCCAGCGGGCCGTGCAGGAGTTCTCGCATCCGGACGTGGAGTCGCCCGAGAAGGCCACGGTCGTCGCGCTCGGGGAGACGCGGAAGGCAAAGGCGAAGGCCAAGAAGAAGGCGCCGGCGCCGGGAGACACGTCGATCACCGTCCTCAACGGCAACGGGATCACGGGCTCGGCCTCGACGGCGAGCTACCTGCTCTCGCAGCGCGGCTACTCGATGGTCTTCCCGCCCGACGGCAAGCCCGCGAACGCCCCGAACTGGGACTTCTTCCAGACGCGCATCGCGTACGACCCGAGGCAGCGGGGCGGCAAGGAGGCCGCGAGCAAGGTGGCGGCCCTGTTCGGGAGCGAGGACGTGGTCGCGCAGACTCCGGCGCTCGCCGCTCTCTCGAGCGGAGCGATGCTCACCGTCGTCGTCGGCCAGACCTTCCACGGCACGATCGCCGCGGCGCCGATCGACAAGACACCGAAGCGACAACCGCCGAACGTCGCTCCGGGCGCGGAGGCGTCGCTCGGCCTGCTCCGCGAGCGAGCGAAGAAGCTTCCGTTCCCGCTGATGGTGCCGACGGTGCTCGAGCGCGGCTCGTGGATCGATCGGGAACGGCCGGTTCGTCTCTACCGGATCGGCTCGGACAACGAGCACAAGACGGTTCGGCTCACCTACCGCACCGGCGCGAGCGAGTACTGGGGCGTCCAGATGTCGGACTGGGACGACGCGCCGATCCTGAGCGAGCGGAACTTCGTGCGCTCCATCGGCGGCCGGCGCTATGAGCTCCACTACTCGGGCCCGAAGCTGCACATGGTCGTGCTGCGCCAGGGAGGCGCCACCTACTGGGTCGTGAACACCGTGCTCGACTCGCTCTCGAACGAGACGATGCTCGCGATCGCCAAGGGGCTCAAGCCGCTCTCGTCGTTCAAGTGAGCCGCGTTGGCGTCTTCGGGGCGGGCTACGTCGGTCTCGTGACCGGCGCCTGCTTCGCCGAGCTCGGTCACGACGTCGTGATCGCGGACATCCTGCCGGAGCGGATCGCGATGCTGAGAGCGGGCGAGGTTCCGATCTACGAGCCGGGACTCGGCGAGCTCCTGGAGCAGAACCGGGAGCGCATCTCGTACACGCTCGACGTCGGCGAGGCCATCCAGGACGCCGACTTTCTCTACGTCGCCGTGGGCACGCCGCCGACGTACTCCGGCGACGCCGATCTTTCCGCGGTCTGGACGGTCGTCGACAGCCTCGAGGGCGTCGCGGGACGGCCGGTCGTCGTGATGAAGAGCACCGTGCCGGTCGGAACCGGGAAAAACGTCAGGCATCGACTCGACGCGCGCGGTCTCGAGCACGTCGGCTACGCGTCGAACCCCGAGTTCACCGCCGAAGGCACGGCCGTCCGCGACTTCCAGCATCCCGACCGGATCGTGATCGGCTCGTTCGACGCCGCCGACGGCGACGCGGTTGCCGCGCTGCACGAGGGAATCGACGCTCCGATCGTCCGCTCCGATGTCGCCTCCGCGGAGATGATCAAGCTGGCCGCGAACGCCGCGCTGATGACGCGGATCAGCTTCATCAACGAGATCGCGAACGTCTGCGAGGCGACCGGGGCGGACGTGATCAGCGTCGCAGAGGGAGTCGGCCTCGACCGCCGGATCGGCTCCAGCTTCCTGCGCGCCGGAATCGGCTACGGCGGCAGTTGCTTTCCCAAGGACTCGCTGGCGCTGAAGCAGCTCGCGGCGAACTCGGGCTACCACTTCCAGCTCCTGAACGCGGTGATCGAGGTCAACGAGCTCCAGAAGCGGCGCGTGATCGGGAAGCTCCAGCAGCACCTCGGCAGCCTCCGCGGGAGGACGATCGCGTTGCTCGGACTGGCCTTCAAGCCGAACACCGACGACACGCGCGAGGCGCCGAGCCTCGTCCTCGCGGGCCGGCTCGTGGCCGAGGGAGCGGACGTTCGCGCCTGGGATCCGGTTGCGGACGGCAAGGCCGTGCTCCCTCAGGCGACGATCTGCGAGAGCCCGCTCGAGGCGATGCGAGGGGCCGACGCCGCCGTTCTCGTGACGGAGTGGCCGGAGCTCGCCGATCTCGACTGGGCGGAGGCGGCGAAGGCGATGCGGAATCCGCTGCTCGTCGACGGGCGCAACATGCTCGAGCCCACGGTGTTGCGCGCGGCAGGCTTCACCGTCGACGGGATCGGGCGCGCGGCGAGTTGAGCGCCTCGAGCCTTCCGGCGGTCATCCTCGTCGGGGGCGAAGGCACGCGGCTGCGGCCGCTGACCGTGAGCACGCCCAAGCCGATGCTCCCGCTCGTCGACCGGCCGCTCCTCGCCTATACCTTCGAGCATCTCGCCCGGCACGGCGTCGACCGGGCGATCCTCTCCTGCGGCTACCTACCGACGCAGATCGAAGCTCACTTCGGCGACCGGTACGGCGAGCTCGAGCTCGCGTACCGGGTCGAGCCGGAGCCGCTCGGGACCGGGGGCGGGATCCGCTTCGGCGCGGACGGGATCGACCAGACCTTCGTGGCGCTCAACGGGGACGTGCTCCACGGAGCTGATCTGGCCGGCATGCTCGCGTTCCATCGCGAGCGTGGTGCGACCGGCACGATCCTGCTCGCTCCCGTCGACGATCCGAGCCGGTACGGGCTCGTGCGCTGCTCCGAGGACGGCCGCGTGCGGGCCTTCGTCGAGAAGCCTCGCCCTGAGGAGATCGACACGAACTTGATCAACGCGGGCCTCTACGTGCTCGAGCCCGAGGTGCTCGAGCTGGTCGAGCCCGGTGGCCCGGTCTCGATCGAGCGGGACGTCTTTCCGCGCCTCGTCGAGACAGGCTCGCTGTACGGCTACCGGCTCGACGGCTACTGGCGCGACATCGGCACCCCGGAGAGCTATCTCGAGGCGCACCACGACGTGCTCGAGCGGACCTTCGCCTCCGAGCTCGGCGACGCGCTCGGCGACGACCAGATGCTGGTCTCGCGCGATGCGCGGGTGGATAGCGCCGCCCGGCTCGTGCCGCCCGTCTACGTCGGCGCGGGCGCGACGATCGAGGCCGGCGCCCACGTCGGGCGCCTTGCCGTGGTCGGTGCCGGAGCCGTCGTGGGCGACGGAGTGCGGATCGAATCGTCCGTCGTCGCCGCCGGCGCCCGCATCGGCGAGAGGACGTCGGTGATCGGCTCCATCGTCGGCGAGCGAGCCACGATCGGCGGCGACTCGCAGGTTCACGGGCTCGCGGTCGTCGGACCTGGCGCGGAGGTCGGCGAGGGGAATATGCTCGACCACGGCGTCCGCATCGCCTCCGACGTGACGATACCCCCGGGTGCCCTGACCTTCTCTTGACCACGGATCTCGACTCCCCCAACCTCGGCTCGCTCGACCGCTGGGCCTTCGGCGTGCGCCGGGTCGAAAAGCCGTGGGGGCACGAGCTGATCTGGGCTCAGTCCGAGATCTACGTCGGCAAGGTGCTGTTCGTGAAGGCGGGGGCGTCGCTGAGCCTCCAGTTCCACAACGAGAAGGACGAGTCGTGGCTCGTCCAGTCGGGGAAGGCGAAGCTCGAGCTCGGTGACGCGGGCCAGGCGATGCTGAACGAGGAGGTCATCGTCGCCGGTGCGGCCTTCCGCTACCGCCCGGGCACGGTTCACCGCGTCACGGCGATCGAGGACACGACGATCCTCGAGGTGTCGACGCCGCAGCTGGACGACGTCGTTCGGCTCGAGGACCGCTACGGGCGAGAGGGCACGAGCGAGGCCTGACACGGCTGTGGTAAGGTTGGGCTCATGGATTTGGCGGTCGGGGAGCTCACGGTCGGAGAGGCGGCGGAGCGGACAGGTTGGTCGGCGCGGATGCTGCGCTACCTCGAGTCCGTCGGGCTCGTCGTGCCGCAACGAACTCCAGCCGGCTACCGCCTCTACGGCGACGCCGCCCTGCGTCAGCTGAACGAGCTCCGCGAGCTTCGCGCGCGATTCGGCGTCGAGCTCGACGAGATCGCGTTCGCGGCCAGGCTCCGCCGCGATCCCGAGCTCCGCACCGCGCTCGATGCCTGGATGCGCACCGCCGGCCCGGGCGCCGACTGGGCCGACTGGGAGCAGCGCAAGCACGAGCGCCTGCTCGTCGCCTGAGCCTCACTCCACTCGCTCACAACCACGGAAGGGACCGATGGCTACGACACGCAAGCACGACGTCAAGGATCTGGCGCTCGCCTCGGAAGGGAAGCGCAGAATCGAGTGGGCCGACCGGCAGATGCCGGTGCTGGCCGCGATCCGGGAACGCTTCGAGACCGAGCAACCGCTCGAGGGCTACCGCATCGCGGCCTGCCTGCATGTGACCACGGAGACGGCGAACCTGATGCGGACGCTGAAGGCGGGCGGCGCCGACGTCGTCCTCTCGGCCTCGAACCCGCTCTCCACCCAGGACGATGTCGCCGCGGCGCTCGTCGACGAGTTCGACATCTCCGTCTTCGCGATCAAGGGCGAGGACAACGACACCTACTACCAGCACATCGAGGCGGCGGTCGACCACAAGCCGCACATCACGATGGACGACGGCGCCGACGTGATCGGCGTCCTCCACAGCGCGCGGCGCGAGCAACTCGGCGACGTGATCGCCGGCACCGAGGAGACGACCACCGGCGTTATCCGGCTGAAGGCGCTCGAGCGCGACGGCAAGCTCGGCTTCCCCGTGATCGCGGTCAACGAGGCGCGGACGAAGCACCTCTTCGACAACCGCTACGGCACCGGCCAGTCCACGATCGACGGGATCATCCGCGCGACCAACGTCCTGCTCGCCGGCAAGCGCTTCGTGGTCGCCGGCTACGGCTGGGTCGGCCGCGGCGTCGCGATGCGGGCGAAGGGGCTCGGCGCCCACGTGATCGTCACCGAGGTCGATCCGATGCCTGCGCTCGAAGCGGCGATGGACGGCTTCGAGGTGCTGTCGATGGAGAAGGCTGCCGCGATCGGCGACATCTTCTGCACCGCGACGGGCAACAAGTCGGTGCTGACGACGAAGCACATGGAGCAGATGAAGGACGGCGCGATCCTCTGCAACACGGGCCACTTCAACGTCGAGATCGAGATCTCGGCGCTCCGCTCGCTCGCCGGCGAGTCCCGGGCAGCCCGCGAGTTCGTCGAGGAGTTCACGCTCGCCGACGGACGCAGGATCTACCTGCTCGGCGAAGGGCGGCTGATCAACCTCGCGGCCGCCGAGGGGCATCCCGCGATCGTGATGGACATGTCCTTCGCGAACCAGGCGCTCTCCGCCGAGTACGTCGTCCAGAACGCGTCCTCGCTCGAGCGGAAGGTCTACGTCGTGCCGAAGGACATCGACGACGAGATCGCCCGGCTCAAGCTCGCGACAATGGGGATCGAGATCGACCAGCTCTCCGAGGAGCAGGCGAAGTACCTGGCCTCCTGGGACGAAGGCACGTAGGGGATCGTCCGTTCGGGACACGTCCGAGGGTCAGACCCTCGGACGTGTCCCGCCGAGTCGTGTAGCTGCTCCACGTACGGTTTCGGGCATGGGCGAGCTGACTCCCGAGCGCATCCTCCGACTCGAGCCCGACGCGGTCGTCCTCCTCGACCAGCGCCGCCTTCCGGACGAGGAGGTCGAGCTGCGCTGCGAGACGGCGGCGGAGGTGGCCGAGGCGATCAGGACGCTGGCCGTTCGAGGTGCGCCCTCGATCGGCGTCGCCGCTGCGTACGGCTACACCCTCGCTGCCGAGCGCGGGGACAACCTCGACGAGGCATACCGCGTGCTGGCCGAATCTCGCCCCACGGCGGTCAACCTCGTCTGGGCGCTCGAACAGGTTCGGGACGACCCGTCGCCCGAGCGAGCGCGAGCGCTGCACGAGGAAGAGGTCTCGCGGTGCGTGCGAATGTCCGCCCACGCCGCGGAGCTCTTCGGTCCGGCGACGCGCGCGCTCACCCACTGCAACGCCGGCGGGCTCGCGACGAGCGGTTACGGCTCGGCGGTGGGGGCGCTCCGGACTGCGTGGGAGCGGGGATCGCTCGCGAGCGTGCTCGTCGACGAGACACGGCCGCTCCTCCAGGGAGCGCGGCTGACGGCCTGGGAGCTCGAGACGCTCGGGATTCCGCACGCGGTGATCGCGGATTCGGCGGCGGCGCATCTGATGGCTCTCGGCGAGGTCGATTGCGTCGTCACCGGAGCAGACCGGATCGCCGCGAACGGGGACGCCGCCAACAAGATCGGCACCTACGGCCTTGCAGTCGCCGCCGCGCATCACGGGCTTCCGTTCTTCATCGTGGCGCCGACCTCGACGCTCGATCTCGACACCGCCACAGGCGCAGAGATCCCGATCGAGGAGCGCGACGGCAACGAGGTGACCACCCGCTTCGCTGCCCGGAACCCGGCCTTCGACGTCACGCCTGCGGCGCTGATCTCCGCGATCGTGACCGAGGAGGGGATCCACAGGCCGCCGTTCGCGACCAGCCTGCCGAGGGCGGTGCGGGCTTGACGCTGCTCGACGAGATCGATTCCGCGAGCCGCGAGACGCTCGAGCGGTTCGGCTTCGACGAGGCCGGCTTTCTGGCGCTCCAGGAAGCGGTCGCGAACGGCTCGCTCTCGCCGGCGTCGAACGTCGTCGAGGGCCAGGTCGAGCCGCCGCGAGCAAGTGACATCGTGGTGCTGCCCGAACGCGGCAACGACGAGCGCGAGCGGGAGGTGGGGCTCGCGGCTCTCCGCCGAGGGGAGATCGCGACGGTCGTGCTGACGGGCGGAATGGCGACCCGGTTCGGCGGCGTCGTCAAGGGAACGGTCGAGGTGCTCGACGGGCGCAGCTTTCTCGAGCTGAAGCTCGAACAGACGGCGGCCGTCGCAGCGGCGCTCGAGACGGAGATCCCGACCGCTCTGATGACGAGCTTCGCGACCGATTCGGTCGTCCGCGAGTTCGTCGCGTCGAAGAATCTGCCGGAGCCGGCGATCTTCGCGCAGTACGTCTCGCTTCGACTCGAGCCCAGCGGATCGCTGTTTCGCGAGAACGATGGTCGGGTGTCGCTCTACAGTCCCGGCCACGGCGACTTCCTCGACGCCTTCGCGCGCTCGGGCACCCTCGAGCGGCTGCGGGATCGCGGCGTTCGAACCGTGATGGTCTCGAACGTCGACAACCTCGGTGCCCGGATCGATCCGGTCGTTCTCGGGATGCATCTCCTCGGCGGCAGGCCCGTGACGACAGAGGTCGCGCGCAAGGCGGGAGACCTCGGCGGCGCCCCGGCTCGCGTCGACGGTCGGCTGCTGCTGCTCGAAGGGCCACGTTTCCCTCCAGATTTCGACCAGCGACGGATCTCCGTCTTCAACGCCAACACGCTCACCTGCGACCTCGAGGTGCTCGAGCGGGCCTACGACCTCACCCGCCTCTACGTGGAGAAGACCGTGGACGGCAGGCTTGCGATCCAGCTCGAGCACCTCTACCACGAGCTCACGTCGTTCGTCCCGACGACCTATCTGGAGGTGCCGCGGACAGGCCCGCGAGGGCGCTTCTTCCCGGTCAAGACGCCCGAAGATCTCGAGGCGGAGCGGGAGTCCCTGCGCGAGTTGCTGGCGTCGTCGCCGCTCGAGTAGCGAGATCGGCACTGTCTTGGCACGAAGTCGTTGCGATTTCGTGACGGCTTGCCGGCTAGCGTCGTCGGTGTGCTCGATCTTCTCCTTCCTCGTCGCTGCGCATCCTGCGGAAGCGCCGGGCAATCCTTCTGCGAAGGCTGTCGCGCCGGCCTGATCCAGCTGGCACCGCCGCTCTGCGAACGGTGCGGCTCGCCGGGCGCCTGGCCGATCGCGAGGTGTGCCGAGTGTCGCGGGAGACGGCTTGCCTTCTCGTCGGCCCGCGCAGCCGTCGTCTACGACGATGGTGCCCGTCGTCTCGTCTCGGCCTGGAAGGAGCGTGGACAGCGCCAGCTTGCGTGCGTCGCCGCGGCGATCGTCGTGGAGGCGCTCGCTCGGCCGGCCGTGGCCGCGCTCGCGTTCGTGCCCGGCGATCGCGACCGCTCGCTCGAGCGGGGACACCGCCCGGCCGAGTCGCTGGCACGCGAGCTCGGCCGTGCCTGGAGCCTTCCGGTCGACGCATACGTGCGCAGAGCTCGCTCGGTCGATCCCCAGCGCGGCCTCGGTCTGAAGGAGCGCCGAAGCAACGTCGCCGGTGCGTTCGCGCCTGCTCGGCCCTCGCCCGGCTCCGTCTGCCTCGTCGACGACATCTACACGAGTGGCGCTACCGCCGCCGCCGCGGCTTCGGCGCTCCGGAAGGGAGGTGCGCGCAGAGTCGAGGTCGTGACCTTCGCTCGTGCGGTCCGCTAACGGTTCGTTACCCTGGGGTCTCAGCCGGATACAGGCTCACCGGATAGAGGGGAGAGGCGATGCGACTTCAGGTCAAGGGCCGAAACGTCGAGGTCACCGATCAGATCCGGACGTACGCCGAGGAGAAGCTCGGGCGGCTCGAGCGGCAGCTCGCCGACGCGACCCAGGTCGAGCTCGAGCTGGCGGTCGAGCACAACCCCTCCATCGCCGACGATCACGTGGCCGAGGCGACGATCTGGACGAAAGGGCCGACCTTGCGGGCGCGCGAGCGCTCGACAGCGTTCGAGTCGTCGATCGACCAGACCGTCGAGAAGCTCGAGCGCCAGGTTCAGCGCTATCGCGCGAAGCGCAGCCGGCGGGAGAGCGGGCGGCGCGCGAGCGCCAACGGCCGGCCTTCGTCACCGGAGCCGAACTTCACGGCCGAGCAGCTCGACACGATGATCGTCAAGTCGAAGCGATTCGACCTCCAGCCGCTCTCGGCCGAGGAGGCCGTGCTCCAGCTCGAGCTCGTCGGGCACGACTTCTTCGTGTTCCAGAACGAGGCGACCGGCAAGACGGAGGTCGTCTACCGGCGCCGTGACGGAGCCTACGGGCACATCGAGCCGCAGGCCTGAGCGCCGGCGACGAGCTCCCATGTTCTGGCGGAAGCGAGAGCCGCTCCACGAGCGGCTCGCCCGTGAGGGTGGGATGCCGGCGCCCGGCGGGGAGCTCGAGCTCGTCGCTCGCGACGGCCCTCTCGACACGAGCCCGAGGTGGGGCGAGGTTGGAATCCACGGCGTCCATCGAGCGCGCGAGTGGGATGCCGTGTCCATCGCCGAGGCACCGCAGCTCGCCGGGAGCGAGGCCCGGTTCGTCGCGCTCGCCGACGGCTCCATCCTGGCCGAGACGGACGATCTCGGGCTCGAGCCGCTGGCGGCCGCGCTCGACGGCTCGATCCAACTGCCGTACCGCGCCGAGGCGGTTCGTCGCGGAGACGGTCTCTGGGCAGTCGCGGGCCGCCGCGTCCAGGTCGTCGAAGTCCCGGAGGACGTCGACGGCGACAGGGTCACGTTCACGGTGCGCGACGGCGAGCGGACGCTCGAGCTCGACGGGATGACCGCATTCGGCTCGATTCCGACCCTCGAGCGCCTGGGCGGCGACGGCGTCGTCGTGACGGCGCTCCGGCTCGACGACGGGCTCTGGGAAGTCGAGCTGAACCGGCTCTAAGGCAGCGGCTGCACGATCACGCGGCGTCCGTCTGCAATCGCCATGCTCGCCAGAGCCGCCTGCGCGAGCGAGCCCGGCCGGACGGAGCGATCCGCAGCGGTCAGAAGCGAGAGCTGGCGGATCTCGCCACCCGCCGCATACAGCGCCCGGTCACCGATCGCGTCCGCCAGTAGCGCGCGCGCGGGCAGCACGTAACGCCGTGACAGGCCGGGCCGCCTAAGCTCGAGCGTCCGCCCGATCTGAACGAGCACGCCGCCGCCCGAGACCCGCACGGCCCGGATCTCGCCGGCGAACCGCTCCGTGCCGACCGGCCGGCCGTTAGCGTCGAGGATCGTCACCAGCCCACCTTCGCTCGCCACCGCGAGTCTCCCGAAGAGCGCAGAGAGCGCCGTCACGCGGGCCGGTGCCCGCCAGGCGAACCGCCGGGAGCCGTTCGGGTCGAGCACGACGACGTCCCGCCCGACCGCGTAGGGGAGGAAGTTTCCGAAGCGCGACGTCTCGCCGCCTCCGACCACGATCGGCGGAGCCGCGTCGACGTCCGCGGCGACGAACCGGAGGAGGCGGGGAGCCCGGCTTCGCACCGAGGCGGTGAAGAGCCGCCACTCCCGGATGTTGCCGCCGCCGAAGTGCAACCAGAGAACGCGATCGCCGGCGAGGGCGAGCGACGCGATGCCGGTGCCGGTGCTCGTCTGGACGCACGAGGTCGGACGTCGAAACGTCGTCACGCCGCGCGTCTGCAGATTCCAGACGCGAACGCGGTCGCAGTCCCGCGCCGAGCGTCCGTCCGCGTAGGCAACCCGCCGTCCGTCCATCGCCAGCGCGACGACGGGCCCAGGCGTCGTCACCGATCGCACGGTCGTGGCGCTGCCTCCCGGCACGACTGCGAGCCCGGCCAGCACGAGCACGAGTGCGCGGGAAATCCACATCCTGCGACCGTACAACCAGCCTGTTAGCCCGCCGTGAAGCTCAGATGAGGAAAGTCGCGAGCGGCTACCCTGTGCCCGTGCCTTCCGCCGACTTCGGGAAGTTCGACAAGGTCCTCCGCTTCGGCGAGGGCCGGCGCGTCAAGCGCCTCCAGCAGCAGGCCGCGTACATCGCCTCGCTGGAGCCCGATTTCCAGAAGCTCTCGGACGAGGAGCTCCGCGGCACGACCTCCGCGCTGCGCGAGCGGCTCGAGAACGGCGAGTCTCTCGAGGACCTGCTCTTCGAGGCGTACGCCGCCGTTCGAGAGGCGCGCTGGCGCGAGTCGCAGCAGCGGATGTTCGACGTCCAGATGATGGGCGGGATCGTCCTCCACGAAGGCGACATCGCCGAGATGAAGACCGGCGAGGGCAAGACGTTCGTCGCGTCGACCGCGCTCTACCTGAACGCGCTCCCTGCCACCGGCGTCCATCTCGTCACGGTCAACGACTACCTCGCGAAGCGCGATGCCGAGTGGAACCAGCCGGTCTTCGAGCGGCTCGGGATGACCGTCGGCTTCATCCAGAACATGATGCCGTTCTCGCTGCGCAAGGTCGCCTACGACGCCGACATCACCTACGGCACCAACTCCGAGTTCGGCTTCGACTATCTCCGCGACAACATGGCCGTCTCGAAGGAGGGGCTCGTCCAGCGCAGCCACGCGTTCGCGATCGTCGACGAGGTCGACTCGATCCTGATCGACGAGGCGCGGACGCCGCTGATCATCTCCGGCGAGCCCGAGACCGCCGCGACCACGTACTACGACTTCGCCCGCATCGCCAAGGGGCTCACAGGCGCTCCGGCCACCCGCAAGACGGAGAAGGGCGAGGACGAGACCGAGCTCTCCGGCGCCGACTACCTCTTCGACGAGAAGCACAAGACGATCTCGCCGGCCCAGACCGCGATCGACGCCGTCGAGCGCACGCTCGGGATCGAGAACCTCTACGACCCGCGCAACGTCCAGCTCGTCAACCACCTCACCCAGGCGCTGAAGGCGCAGTCGCTCTACCAGCGCGACGTCGACTACGTGATCCAGGAGGGCGAGGTCAAGATCGTCGACGAGTACACGGGCCGGATCATGGAGGGCCGCCGCTGGAGCGAGGGGCTCCATCAGGCGATCGAGGCGAAGGAGGGCGTCCGGATCCAGGAGGAGAACGTCACGCTTGCGACGATCACCCTCCAGAACTACTTCCGCCTCTACGAGAAGCTCGCCGGGATGACCGGTACCGCCAAGACCGAGGAGAAGGAGTTCGTCGAGATCTACGACCTCCACGTGGTCGAGATCCCGACCAACGTCCCCGTTACCCGCCGCGACGAGAACGACTACATCTTCAAGACGAAGGAGGCGAAGTTCGCCGCCGTGATCGACGACATCGGCGAGCGCCACCGCGCCGGTCAGCCGGTGCTCGTCGGCACGATCGCGGTCGAGACCTCCGAGTACCTCTCCGAGCTGATGACGCGCCGGGGGATCCCGCACAACGTCCTGAACGCGAAGGAGCACGAGCGCGAGTCGGAGATCATCAAGGACGCGGGCCAGCCGGGCACGGTCACGATCGCGACGAACATGGCCGGCCGCGGCGTCGACATCAAGCTCGGCGAGGGCGTCGTCGAGGCGGGAGGCCTCTACGTGCTCGCGACCGAGCGGCACGAGTCGCGCCGGATCGACAACCAGCTTCGCGGTCGCTCGGGCCGCCAGGGCGACCCGGGCGAGACCCGCTTCTATCTCTCGGCGCAGGACGATCTCGTGCGCCTCTTCGCCGGCGACCGGATCCACGGGATCATGGAGCGCTTCAAGCTCCCCGACGACCAGCCGATGGAGGCGGGGATCCTCTCGCGCCAGATCGAGGGCGCCCAGAAGAAGGTCGAGGAGCAGAACTTCGTCTCCCGCAAGAACGTCCTCAAGTACGACGACGTGATGAACACGCAGCGCACCGTGATCTACGAGCAGCGGCGCCGCGTCCTCGACGGCGAGGATCTCTCGGAGGACGTGAAGGAGTGGATCGAGGAGGTCGTGACAGGAAACGTCGCGAACCACACCGAGACCGACTTCGCCGAGGAGTGGGACCTCGAGGGGCTCGTCGTCCAGATGCACGGGCTCTACGGAACGGACATCACGGTCGACGAGCTGAGGGAAGAGGTCGAGCTCGATCGGGAGGCGCTGACGGAGGAGTTCGTCGAGGACGCGCTCGAGACGTATGTCGAGAAGGAGAAGGAGCTCGGCTCCGAGCTGATGCGCGAGGTCGAGCGCTACGTGATCCTCCAGGTCGTCGACTCCCGTTGGCGAGAGCACCTCGACTCGATGGACTACCTCCGCGACGGGATCCACCTTCGCGCGATGGCTCAGAAGGATCCGCTCGTCGAGTACCGCGGCGAGGGCCACAAGATGTTCGAGGAGCTGAGCGTCGTGATCCGGGAGGAGGTCGTGCTGACGCTCTTCCACGCTCAGGTCGAGGTGCAGCAGCCGCCGGTGCTCGAGCCTCAGGCGCAGCCGCAGGGCGCGCTTGCCTACCAGCACGAAACGTCAGCGGGAGCCGACGCGATTGCCGCGGCGGGAGCGGGAGCGGGCGTCGCGACCGCGCTGGCGCCGCCGCCACGTGCCTCGAACGGCGGCCAGACGCAGGGCACGGTCGTGAACGACGAGACGAAGGAAGTCGGCCGCAACGACCCCTGCTGGTGCGGCAGCGGCAAGAAGTTCAAGAAGTGCCACGGCGCCTGAGCGCCGCGCACGTCAGCCGCCGGCGAGCTTGACCCGGTAGCCCTTTGCCTGGAGTAGCTCGGCGGCCTTCTCACGGTGGTCGCCCTGGATCTCGATGGCGTCAGCCTTCACGGCGCCGCCGGAGCCGCAGCGCCGCTTCAGCTCGCTCGCAAGAGGCCCCAGCTCGCCTGCGGGAAGACCGCGGACGATCGTCACCGTCTTGCCGCCGCGGCCGCCCTTCTCGCGAAAGATCCGCACGACTCCGTCGTTCGGCGGCATCGGCTTCGGATCAGCCGGCCGGCGATCGGCGCTGCGCCGGTCGCCGCCGTCCGTCGAGTAGACGAGTCGGCTCTCGCTCATCAGGCGGATCGTAGTCGGCACACATTCGGGTCGAAGACGTCACACCTCTGTGACACGTTCTTGCGTACCGTGTTCTCAGGGGCCCTCATCGGCCCCCTGGGGGCACGTGGACGACGGCTCGCGTGAGTGGGCTAGGCGCGTGGGCTAGGATCGGCGCGTGTCCGAGACCGCGATCCCGCTCGACCAGCAGCTCGAGGAGATCAGAGCCCAGCTTCTCTGGGTTCGTGATTACCTTTGACCCGGACGCCGTCTCTGCCCGCATAGCCGAGCTCGAAGAAGAGCTCGCCCAACCAGGCTTCTGGGACGACCAGGCCCGCGCCGCCCGCGTCTCGACCGAGCACTCCCGCCTCAGCAAGCGCCTCGAGCGCTACGAGCGGCTCCAGCGCGAGCACGACGACGCCGCCGAGCTGCTCGCGATGGATCCGGAGCTCGGCGCCGAGATCGAGGCACAGCTCCAGCCGCTCCGCGGCGAGCTCGCGCGCCTCCAGGAGGACGCCCTCTTCACCGGCGAGTACGACGGCGGCGACGCCGTCGCCTCGATCCACTCCGGCACGGGCGGCACGGACGCCCAGGACTGGGCCGAGATGATGCTGCGCATGTACCTCCGCTGGGCCGACGACCGCGGCTTCCAGGCCGAGCTGATCGAGGCGAGCCCGGGGGAGGAGGCGGGGCTCAAGTCGGCGACGTTCACCGTCAAGGGCGAGAACGCCTACGGGATCATGAAGGCCGAGCGCGGCGTCCACCGGCTCGTGCGGCAGTCGCCGTTCGACAGCGCCCACCGCCGCCACACCGCGTTCTCGCAGGTGGTCGTCGCGCCGCTCCTCGCCGGACGAGAGCGAGGTCGAGATCGACGAGACCGACCTTCGGATCGACACCTACCGCGCGTCGGGCGCGGGCGGCCAGCACGTGAACAAGACCGATTCGGCAGTCCGGATCACGCACATTCCGTCGGGAATCGTCGTCCAATGCCAGAACGAGCGCTCGCAGACCTCGAACAAGCAGACGGCGCTCCGGATCCTCAAGTCGCGGCTCGTGGAGCTCCAGGAGGAAGAGCGCGAAGCGGAGCTCGCGAAGGAGCGCGGGGCCGCGCAGGACATCGGCTTCGGGAGTCAAATCCGCAGCTATGTCCTTCACCCGTACCAGCTCGTCAAGGATCACCGGACCGACTTCGAAGTGGGCAACACGCAGGGAGTTCTCGACGGCAACCTCGACGGGTTCGTCCACGCGTATCTGCTCGCGAAGGCGACGGGGCGGGTCGTTTAGCGACGGGCATCGGCTAGACTGATGGCTCCAGAGACCGGAGCTTCCCGCCACCATGCGGGGGCTTCCTCGGTGAATCCGGTGCAGGAACCAGACGTCGACACCCAGGTGACTCCCGCCCGCGAAAGCGCGGACGGGAACGGCGCCATGCCTCCAGGTATCGGGCCCGCCGGTCTGGCCGAAAACGGTGCCACGACGGTCGCCGAGCGCGACGAGCTCTTCGAGCCGGCCGGCCCCGACCCGACCGCGCCGGGCTCGGGGACGATGATCGTCTTCGAGCGCGTGACGAAGATCTACGAGCCGAATGTCGTCGCGTTGAACGACGTCTCGTTCGCGATCGACAAGGGCGAGTTCGTCTTCGTCGTCGGCGCGTCCGGCTCCGGCAAGTCGACGATGATCCGCCTCCTTCTGAAGGAGCTCGAGCCGACCTCGGGCCGGGTCGTCGTCGGCGGTCGCGACCTGACGCGGCTCAAGCGCTCGCGCGTGCCGCTCCTGCGCCGCAACGTCGGCTGCGTCTTCCAGGACTTCAAGCTCCTGCCGAACCGCACGGCCGGCGAGAACATCGCCTACGCGCTCAAGGTGCAGGGCGAGAGCAAGGCGAGCATCCGCCGCAACGTGCCCGAGGTGCTCTCGCTCGTCGGCCTCTCCGACAAGACCGGCTCGCTTCCGGACGAGCTCTCCGGCGGCGAGCAGCAGCGCGTCTCGATCGCGCGCGCCGTCGTCAACCACCCGCCGCTCCTGATCTGCGACGAGCCGACCGGGAACCTCGACCCCGACACGTCGGTCGGGATCATGCAGCTCCTCTACCGGATCAACCGCGCCGGCACGACCATCCTGATGGTCACCCACGACCGCGAGATGGTCGACAAGATGCGCAAGCGCGTGATCGCGCTCGAGGACGGGCGGCTTGCGCGGGACGAGCGACGCGGCGGGTACACCTCCGAATGAGGCTCCGGCTGCTCTTCTCCGAGTCGTTCCGCTCGCTCGCCGCGAACGTCTCGACCACCGTCGCCGCGACGATGACCGTGCTGATCGGGATGTTCCTCCTCGGCCTCTTCATCGCGCTCGGCTCCTGGGCGCAGGACTTCGGCCAGACACAGAAGGAGAAGCTGCTCGTCAAGGTCTACTTCTGCACGCCCGACACGTGCGCCAAGGAGGCGACTCCGGCGCAGATCAACGCCGTGCGGCGCCAGCTCGAGTCGAACCGGCTCGTCGACGAGGTCACGTTCGTCCCGAAGGCCGAGGCGCTCGACCGGATGCGGAAGCAGACGCCGGAGCTCGTCGAGAATCTGAGCTCGAACCCCTTGCCCGACGCGTTCGAGATCAAGGCGCGCGACGGCGCGGACGTGAGGTTGATCAGCGCTTCGCTCCGGCAACCAACGAGGCCGGCGGGAGTGGAGAAGATCAAGGACGGCGACGAGGTCTCGGATCAGGTCGTGAACGTCGCCCGTGTGCTCACGCTCGCCTTCCTCGTCGCGACGATCGTCCTCCTCGTCTCCTCGGCCCTCCTGATCGCGAACACGATCAGGCTCTCGATCTTCTCGCGCCGCCGCGAGATCGAGGTGATGAAGCTCGTCGGCGCGACCAACTGGTTCGTCCGCGGACCGTTCATGCTCGAGGGCTTGATCTGTGGCGTCGTCGGCTCCGTGATCGCGATCCTGATGCTGCTCGTCGCCAAGGAAGCGGCGCTGCCCGCGATCACGAACCGGCTCAGCTCGAGCTCGGGCGTCGAGGCCTGGCCGTTCGTCTACATCTCCGCGATCATCCTCGTCGTCGGGATCACGGTCGGCGCGGTCGGGTCGGGTCTCACCATCCGCCGCTTCCTGAACGTCTGAGCTTGGCCTCCCGCCGAGAGCACCGCGGCGGCCGCCAGAAGCGACCGAGCCGAGCGCAGCGCCGGGCGCGTCAGCAGCGCCACGTCCCACGCTTGCCGGAGCCGGAGATCCGGCTTCCGACCCGCGCCGCCGAGCCCGAGACCGTGGTCGCCCACCTCGGCCCGACGAACTCCGGCAAAACGCACGCGGCGCTCGAGTTTCTCGCCGAGTCCGGGCGCGGGATCTTCGCCGCGCCGCTGCGGATGCTGGCGCAGGAGGCGCATCGCAAGCTCGTCGCGCAACTCGGCGACGAGCGCGTCGGCCTCGTCACCGGCGAGGAACGGGTCAACGAGCACGCGCCGATCATCTGCTGCACCGCCGAGATGGCGCCGCTGCGTGGTGAGGTGCTCGTGCTCGACGAGATCCAGTGGGCGGAGGACGAGGAGCGCGGCTCGGCGTGGACGCGGCTCCTCCTGGCCGGCGAGTACCGCCACATCCTCCTGCTCGGCGCCGTCGAGGCGCTGCCGCTCGTCCAGAACGCGTTCCCGGAGGCGGAGATCCGCTTCTTCGAGCGCAAGGCGCCGCTCGACTGGACCGGGGAGGTCGCCTTCAACTCGCTCCGGCCAGGAACGGTCGTCGTCGCCTTCAGCCGGCGCGCCGTGCTCGCGCTCGCCGGAGAGCTGAACCGCCGCCACGCCGGCCGGGTCGCCGTCCTCTACGGCGCGATGCCGCTCGCCTCCCGCCGCGTCGAGATCGACCGCTTCCTCAACGGCGACGCCGACTTCTGCGCCTCCACAGACGTGCTCGGCCACGGCGTCAACCTCCCCTGCGAGACGCTGCTCTTCGCCGAGACGACGAAGTTCGACGGCGTCGAGCGGCGCGATCTCCATTCCTGGGAGATCGCGCAGATCGCCGGCCGGGCCGGCCGCTTCGGGCTCGTCGAGCGTGGCCATGTCGGCGTCCTGACCGGGATCGTCTGGGCGCAGGCGGACGCACAGATCGTCGAGTCGGCGCTCGTCCCGCACGTCGAGCTCGGAGACGGCCACTTCGGCTATCGCGTCGTCGACACGGCGCGGATCAGGCCTCGCCTCGAGGATCTGCCGATCGAGAATCCGGCGCAGCTCGCCGCTGCGCTGCGGGCCTGGCACACCGCCGCGCTCCGCCAGTGGGCGACAGAGGGCTGGCTCTCGGTCGAGTCGATCGGCCCGCTCCTGAACCGGCTCGACACCGTTCAGCGACGGCTCCGCGAGCGAGGACGGAAGCTCGCCCTCGAGCAGACCTGGAAGCTCGTCAACGCGCCGGTCGACGACGACAATCTCGAGCTGCTGGCGACACTCGCGCTCGCCGTTGCCGGCGACCGCGCTCAGAAGCCCATCCTCACCTACCTGCTCGACGCCGGCCGGCTCCGCGACGCGTCTCTCGAGGATGCGGAGCAGGCGGCGCGCACCGCGAGCATCCTCCGCTGGTTCGCGCTCCAGTACCCCGACGTCGGCGGCGTCACGATCGAGAAGGCGGCGGCGCTCGAGCAGGCCGCATCGGAGCGCGTCAGCGCGAGGCTCGCGGCCGAGGTGCGCTCGCCGAGCGTCGGCCGCTGCCGCTCGTGCGGCCAGAGCTGCGCGCCCTGGTTCCCGCTCTGCGACCGCTGCTTTCAGGGCAGACGCTAGAGCACGGGTACGCGGTAGTGGCGCGCGACGAGGATCGTCAGCGCCGAGATCACCATCGCCACGATGTTCGGGACGATGATCGCCCAGTTGTCGCTGGCGATCCCGTACGAGAACCAGAGCGCGAAGCCGACGAGCAGCACGCCCTGATAGGCGATCGAGACGCCGTGCGAGCTCTGGTGGCGGACGATCGCGCGGATCTGGAGGAGCGGCGAGATCGCCATCAGGATCCCGTACGAGGACGCGATGAAGGCGAGCGCGGTCTCGGCGGTCACGCGGTTGACGCTACCTACAATCCTGCGATGGCCAAGCCCACCGGAACGAAGCAGATCGCCGAGAATCGGCGCGCCCGGCACGACTACGAGCTGCTCGAGCGCTACGAGGCCGGGATCGTCCTGACGGGCACCGAGGTGAAGTCGCTGCGCGAAGGCCGGGTCGTGCTCGGGCAGGCATACGCGGACATCCGCGGGCTCGAGGCCTGGTTAATCGGCGCCGAGATCGCCGAGTACGGCCACGGCAACATCGCGAACCATGACCCGACGCGCGACCGGAAGCTGCTGCTCAAGCGCCACGAGATCTCGACGCTCCACGGCAAGGTCCGGGAGAAGGGATTGACGCTCGTGCCGACGCGGCTCTACTTCAAGGACGGCAAGGTGAAGCTGGAAATCGCGGTCGCGCGCGGCAAGGAGCGGATCGACAAACGGCGCGACCTCGCGACGAAGGACGCCAAGCGGCAGATGGAGCGGGCGCTCAAGTCGCAGCGATAGAGCCGCGCACGATCACGGTTCCAGGTTCGAGCACGTAGCCGTGCTTCGCGTTCAGGTGCCGGATCGGGGCGTTGCGAACCTCATTCGCGGTCTGGAGCGACTCGTAGCCGTTCTCCTTGGCCCACGCGATCTGCGTTGCCTTCAACGCCGCCGCGATCCCTCGGCCGCGCTGCGCCCGCTTGACGCCGGTGAGGTCGTGGAAGGCGCGATCCGTTCGCTCGGCGGAGAAGGACAGCTTCGCGTAGCCGAGCACGGCGCCGGCTTCGAGAGCGACGAAGACCGCGTCGCGCCGATCCTCGACGCCGCCCATGTCGCGGTCGAGCCACTCCTCGAACGTGCCGGTGTCGGTCTCCTCCTCTCCCGGGATGTCCGGTTGGGCCTCGCGCGCGACCTCCCAGAGCCCCTCGGCGAGCTCGGGCCGCTCGGCCCAGGTGACGATCTCGATCCCCGGCGGCGGCGTGACGGTCGGCGTGTCGATCGCCGTCAGGTCGAGCACCATCCGGGAGTTGCGGCCCGACTCGTGGTAGCCGCGAGCAGAAGCCCAGGCGAGGCTGCCGTCGTCGTCCTCGGCGACGGGCGCGTCGAGCTCGGTCGCGCCGTGCTCCCGGCCCAGCGCTCGATCGTCCTGGCGGAGCTCGTCGCCGATGCCGTGCCCGCGCTGCTCCGGGACGACGAGCACGCTCCCGATGGCTCGGTGGGGCGGCGTGTGCCAGCCCGTGAGCGCGTAACCGGCGCCGGCGACAGCGCCGTTCTCCTCCGCGAGCAGCCAGATCATGGCCTCGGCCTGCCGCCTCCAATCGATGAGTCCCGCGACGCCGCCCATCTCTTCGCGCGGCATCGCGAGCGCGACCACGCCGATCAGCTTCTCGAGCTCGTCCTCGCCGATCTCCCGGATCTCCACGCGCCGAGGCTACAATGCGCCCAACACACATACGGGGGCGACCTGGTTTCGACGTGGTCGGTTCTCCGGCAGAGCTGCAAGCCGAGGTCCCCGGTCGGCCTCGTAAATCAACCGGGAAAAAGAACAAATGCGAAGAACGATCTCGCACTCGCTGCCTAGGTAACTAGGAATCGGCGACGTCGCTCCTGGCTCGGCCCGAGGTCAGGTAAGCGGCGCCAACGTTCGGGCTCGGCGCCGAGGGAGAGTCGATCGCCCGAGGCGCGACATTTGAGGATCGACTAGTCCGTCGGTAGGTCGTCTGCGAACCGGCCGCCGGGCGAAACCAAAGCGCAGACTACGCTTGTAGAGGTTCTGTCCGGTGCGTCCGCGGACGCGGGTTCGATTCCCGCCGCCTCCATCATCCCTGCAAATCGCCGCCTTCGGGCGGCGTGCGCGGGACGAAGTGTTCCCCCGGCGAGCTACGACTCGTCGTCGCGCGAGTCGGCTTCCCGCATCCGCGCCAATGCCTCCATCGCCGCTCGAGGTCGCGCCGTCGAATTTCTGCAACGTGCCTCTTTCCAAGAGACTCGATCGACGCGGTTGTGAGCGTCTGCAGTATGTGCTGAAGCGCCACCCACGCCGATTCACCCGCAACGGGACGCCACGGACGCCTTACCATCCAGATCGCCGGCTGAGGAGCGGCTCCGCGTCGTGATGACTTGGACAGACCACGAGACCAGGAGACGAACATGACAACCGACTCCACGCCCACCGAACAGGCTGCGGCCGGGACGCCGGACTTGCCGCCGCAGCGCGAAGGGCGCAGGCGCTCCGTCGTGTGGATGATCCTCACCGGCGTGGCCATCGTCGCAGCGATCGGACTCGGCGCCTGGGCCCTCGTGCTCAACGACGACCTGAGCGACACCGAGGCCCAACTCGACGCCCAGACGGCGGCGGCGGAATCCGCCTCCGCTGAGGCCGAGCGTCGCATCGCCGATGCACGCGCGCGCATTCAGACGGCGCTCGCCGACGTCGACAGCATCGTGGTCGTCACCGATGAGGACGTGGCCGAGGCGGAGGAAGCCGCGACTGAAGCCGAGCAGAGCGTGGCAGACGCCCAGGCAGCCGTGGACCAGGCGCAGGGTGAGGCCGAACAGGCGCAAGCCGAACGCGATGTCGCCCGAGCCGAGGCGGAACAGGCGCGTGCGGAAGCTGCGCAAGCCGAGGTGTGCTCGGACGCCTCGCTCGCAGCGACGCAGGCGTTGGCCGAGAGCGAGGACGTCGCCGAGGGCTACGAGGCGGCTGCGTCCAGCGCGGAGACTGCCGCGAACGCCTGCTCCTGAGCTGAAACAGCCCATCCATTCCCGATAGGCGGGAGCGGCACCGGGTCCGCAGAGATGCAGCGCTAGGCTCGTTTGCGACGCGACCACCGAGGGGTGGCGAGATGGATCGTGGAAGCGTCTCGATGTCCGAGGCGGCTTGAACTCGGGGAACAGAGAATCCATACCGCAAGCGCACGGCAGGAACGTTTCGCGGGTTCGATTCCCGCCGCCTCCACTTTGGCTTATTCAAGGCGTTTCTCCTGTTCCGACGGGAGGAACGGTTGCGGTTGCGGACACCGTAGGTCGTCGAGATTCAGCGAAGCGCTCCATCGGCTAAAGCGGTGCGGCGGGCTTGAGCGGCTTGCAGATGCTGTCGTCTGCTTTCGTCAACCTTGGCGAGGCGGCGTTTCTCGTCCGCGAGACGGCCGGCCGCGGCCCTCGATTTCAGATCGCGCAGCTGCGACTGAAGCGCGCGAGAAGCTCAGCCGTGTCTTGAGTCGAGCGTCGTCCAATGTGGCGACGCTTGTGCATTCCCGGGAGCGAGTCGCGCCGTTCGAAGTGACGTCGGGCCGAGGGATGGGACCTTGCTGGCCGTTGAGGGACACATCACCGGGCCCGACGTCCGGGATCGCGTGAGGGCACAGTGCTGCTGTAAGGCGGTATGTAGACGATGAGGACCAGATCGGAGTGACCCGGACGCTCTCATCGCCCGTGACGCGGTTAGGCTCACGGCGTGAAGCAGCTGCGCGGCTGGAACGCCGTCCTCGCACTCGCGCATACGCTCCAGGGCATCGCGATCCTGGCGCTCGCGAACGACACCACCATCCCGATCACGTGGAGCTTCATCGACGGGCCGCCGGCGAGTGGCGACGTGAGCACCGACACGCTCTACGATCTTCCGTTCGGCCCTGCGGTGGCCGCGTTCCTCTTCCTCGCCGCGATCGACCACGGCCTGATGGCGGCGCCGCGCGTGCACCGCTGGTACGAGCGCAACCTTGAGGCAGAGATGAATCCGGCCCGCTGGTGGGAGTACTCGCTCAGCGCCTCGCTGATGATCGTGCTGATCGCGATGCTGACGGGCATCCGCGACGTGACGGCGCTGATCGCGCTCTTCGGCGTCAACGCGGCGATGATCCTGTTCGGGCTGGTGATGGAGCGCGTCAACCGGCCCGGCGAGCGGTCGACTGGCGGCCGTTCGTCTACGGCTCGATCGTCGGTGCCGCCCCCTGGCTGGCGATCGCCGTCCAGCTCGGGCACGCCGAGTCGGAGGCGGACGTCCCGGGCTTCGTGATCGCCATCTTCGTCACGCTCTTCGTCCTCTTCTTCAGCTTCGCCGTCAACATGGCGCTGCAGTACCTGCGCGTCGGGCCGTGGCGCAGCTATCTCTTCGGAGAGCGCGTGTATCTCGTGCTCAGCCTGGTCGCAAAGAGCGCGCTCGCCTGGCAGGTGTTCGCCGGCGCCCTGGCCGGCTAGCCGGACCCTCCAGCCGCAGCCCCGTTGGCCGATCGTGAGAACTGGGCCTCTCGCGCGACGTGCGGGCGGGAGGAACGTTTCGCGGGTTCGATTTCCGCCGCCTCCACTTTTGGCTCAACCAAGCGGCTTCTAGAGCCGGTCGACAGTCGGCTATGGGCTCCTCTGAGCTCGGCAGACGCGCGGCCGGCCGTGTACCGCGTTTCGCGAGCCCGAATTCGTTACGTCCGGATCGGCGGACGTCCGGCCCGGTCAAGGTCAAAGACGGTGATCGGGATCCCGAACTCTCTGATCCGATCCAGCAGGCCGCGTTCTTGCCAGCCGGAGTGATCGCTACTGCGCAAGGCGATCAGGATGTGATTCGGAAGGAACTCACGGATCGCGTCGGCGAAAGCTGTGAACGGCGTGTCGTCGCCGGTTTGGCCGCCGATCTCTGCATCCGGCGCAAGCCTCTCTACTTGTCCGAGCACTGTCGACAAGCGCTCGTCGGCCTCATAGCGGGCCTGGTCGGTGTCGGACGCAAGCCACTGGAGCCTGCTGACCAGGACGGGCGTCATCACGAGCACCTCGGACGCACTCCTGATCAGCGTTCGCACAAGCTGCGGCAGCTCGTCCTCCGAAGCTGCTGCCTCGCCGGTTGCGATCAGCAGACGTGTGCCGCCGTCGGTCGCCACGGCGGGATCATGCCAAGCACATGCCCGACCTCGCCGCGGGTCCGGACGAACGGCGGCGTGTGCGCGTACGGCCTGCCGATCCGGCGGATCAGCGCGCGATGAATCCTCCGTCCACGTAGAGCTCGCATCCTGTTACGAACGAGGCATCGTCGCTAGCGAGGAACGCGACCGCGGCTGCAATCTCGTGCGGCTCGCCGAGGCGCCCCATCGGCGTCGACGCCGTCATCGCATCCCAGATCTCCGTCCCCTTTGCCTGATCCAGGATCGGGGTGCGGATGAAGCCGGGGTGCACGGAGTTGACGCGCACGCCCTCCATCGCCCAGTGGATGGCCACGTTCTTCGTGAGCGTGCGAACCGCGCCCTTCGCAGCGTGATAGGCAGGCGAAGTCCCGAACCCGCCTGACGTTCCGAAGATCGAGCTGATGTTGATAACGGAGCCGTGGCCCGAGGCCTTTAGCGCCTGCGCGCACACCTTCATCCCGAGGAAGACACCGGTTTGGTCGATGGCGATCGTGCGCTCGTACTCCGCCATCGTTGTCTCCTCGATCGGCGCCAGGTCGCCCATGCCCGCGTTGTTGACGAGGATGTCGAGCCGGCCGTGATCCGCCAACACCTGCTTGACGACGGCCTGCCACTCGGACTCGCTCGTAACGTCGTGGTGCACGAAGCTCGCCTTGCCGCCACTGCTGGTGATCTCGGCGGCCGACTCCTCGCCGAGGGCGTCTTGCACATCTGTAACGACCGCAACGGCACCCTCGTTGGCGAGTCTCGCCGCGGTCACACGACCGATCCCGCTGGCGGCTCCGGTGATCACCGCCACTCGTTCGTCCAGTCTCTTCATCGAGTGCTCCTTTCGAGGAACCTGCCATTACGGATGCAGTGACTCGCATTGCCAGATCGGCAGCGAAGCGGGCGGCCCGTGCCGCCTCCTCGGAGCGATCCAAGCCGCAGAGGATCATTCGGTTGTCGAGCGACTCCGTGGTTTCACGCGACGAGTATTACGTGCTCCGCATCGAAGCGACCTGCCTACTCCGGGCGTGGTATGACCGTAAGCACTCGAACGATGTAGGTGCGGAACTCGGTCATGTAGTTGCTCAGGAAGTCCCTCGTGGACTCGTTTGTGACGTCACCGTCTTCGGTGAAGACGTCAGGCGAGTACTGGATGTATGCCTCCGGGGTTGTCATTTGGCGGGCGTTGCAGAAGCTCAGCACGCCTCGCAGGCTCTGCTGGGCCATCGCCGTGCCGATCTGGCCGATCGACGCGCCGATCACCGCGGCCGGCATGTTGTCGAAGGAGTTTTGACCCCAGGGCCGGGATGCCCAGTCAATGGCGTTCTTGAGCGCCCCGGGGATCGAGCGGTTGTACTCGGGGCTCACGAACAGGATCGCATCGCACGCTGAGATCGCCTCCTTCAGCGCTCTCGCCTCTGGCGGGAAGGCCGGGTCATAGTCGGGGCTGTACAGGGGCAGGTTGCCGATCTGAAGCTCGGTGAACTCGAGATCTTTCGGGGCGAGCCGAATCAAGGCCTTCGAGAGGATGCGGTTGATGGACGTGGACGACAGGCTTCCGACGAAGTAGCCGACGTTGTATGGCATGACACCATCGTCACCGCGACCTCCCAACGGCGAACCTCTGCAGAGACCTCGTCCGTGCGTCGGCGGCTGTCAGCCAGCGGGTCGCGGGGCGAGCAGGGTTGCGTCGAAGAATGCAATCGCTCGCACATCGCTCATGGGTCTGACCGGCACGGCCAGATCATCGTCGATCGCAGCCGACGCCCAAGCTTGTAGCAGAATTGGCGAAACGCCTGGGCGCCAGGTCCCGCGGAAGCAGCGAGTAGACCAGAGCATCGGCGCGGGTGCCGTCCTTGCGACCATCGTAGGCGCGCAAAACGCCCTCCCGTGTGAAGCCGGCCCTCTCTGCAACACGCTGAGACGCGACGTTCTCTGGATCGGTATGAAGCTGCAGGCGGCCGAGTCGCATCTCTGTCAGCGCCCACGACGCCATGAGCCGGAGGGCTCGCGTGGCGCGGCCCCTTCCTCGGGCGTCTTCCAGAAGCCAATAGCCAACTGAACCGCGACCGTCGTCATCTCGTTCGACGAAGACTTGGCCGAGGCATGGAGCGGGCCGAGTCGCGTCGCAGATGGCGAACGAAGCACCTGTTCCCTCTGCCCACGCTTCACGTTTCGCCGCCAGGTAGTCGGCAGAACTGCGCGCGTGCAGGTCAAACCAGCTCAGAATCTCGGCGTCACGCGCGGCTCGCTCGAGTGCGCCTAGATCGCTCTCGTCCAGAGTACGGAGGATGATGACCCCGTCCGAGAGCGGCGGATCAGGCGGTACGAGACTCACGTCGTCGAAACGCTACCGCGCGGCGCGTTTCGAACCCGCCTCCATCAGCCTCATCGCCCAGATCGTCCCAGCGACGCTTCAAGTCTCTGAGCTTGAAACATGGGAAAGGACCGCTTCGAGCGGCCGCGGTACCTGGGCCAGATCCAGCGCCTCGACAAGCAACCGCGCGTAGCGGATCTTGCGGCCGCTGCCGCTGCCGAAGAAGCGCCGAAGCTGCTCCTCGGTCGGTCGCCCGCGCCACGGAGGTTGCCGTCTGGAGGCTCCGGAAGGCGCCGAGGTCGCCTTGGGCTTCGACGACGGCTTCGACCGCGGTGACGCCGAGTGCGCGGATCAGCTCTTCCTCGAGATCCGCGACGCAGACGAAGAAGCCCAGCCGCTCCAGCTCCGCGCGAGTCGAGGTCGGCGCCGAGGCCGGCCCGCTCGAGCCCGCGCCGGAAGTCCCGCTCCTCGCCGGCGTCGTAGAGGCCGGCCAGCCTGAGGTCGAGACCCTTCGGGCCGAACCGATCCAGGAACCGTCCGATGGCCTGCGCGCCGCCGATCGAGACGACGGCGACGCCCTCGGCGTCGAGATCCCGGCCCTGCCGCTCCGCGAGAGCCTCGAGCGCAGCCTGGTCGCTGAGCCCTTCGACCAGCACGACCGCCTTGGCGGTCACGACGTCAGTTGCGAGCCGGGAGCTGCTGAACCGCCCAGCTGTTGCCGTCCGGATCGCTGAAGAAGACGAACGAGCCCCAGTCGTAGTGCTGGACGTCGCTGACGTCGACGCCGCGGTCGAAGAGCTCCGCTCGCGCCGCTTCGACGTCGGCGACGACGAGCTGCAGGCCCTGGACCGACCCTGGCGCCATGCTGCCGAGCCCGGTGCCGATCGCGATCGAGCAGGCCGACCCCGGAGGTGTCAGCTGGACGAAGCGGAGCTCATCGGAGACCTGGTGGTCGTGATCCGCCTGTGAAGCCGGTGTTCTCGGGTAGAAGGCTTTCGCCCGATCCACGTCCGAGACAGGAACCTGCACCAGTTCGAGCTTCCAGTCCACGAGAGCGTGATTCTATCGTCGCCCGCTCAGGGCGCCGCAGCGAGCCCCGTGAACTCCGGCGAGTCGAACGCCTCCAGCGGGACGTCGACCTCCCCCTTCGGCGGCTGATAGATCGTGACCGTGACGTAGTACTTGCCGCTCGTCTCGGGAGCCGGCGCCCAGACGAACCACGTTCGGCCCTCGTTGTTCGTCGAGGGCTTGATCGTCACCGCCTGATCCTCGTCCACGACGTCGTTCGTGGCCGCGTCGTTCAGCTCCCAGCGCAACGGGAGCTGCTTCCCCTTGAAACCCTCGATCTTGGTCTGGAACTCGATCATCACGCCGCGGCGGGCGAGGAACTCGGGAGTGAGCTCGCCCGGGGGCAGCTTGAGCCGCTGCAGATAGCGGCCGAAGCTGACCGGCTGGCGGACGCGGACGTCGGAGACCTGCACGGTGCCGATGTCTTTAGCGGCCTCCGGCCGGAGGGCTGGGAACACGAGGAACACGAGCCCAAGCACACCTGCGATCAGGCCGACGATCGCACTGAGCTCCCCGACTGTCGGGAGCCGGAAGTGCGGCCCTGAATTTGTCGCGCCATCGCTCTCGTCCACGACGAGCTCCTCCGCAGCCATCTCCGCGGCGTCGACCGCAGCGGTGCGCGCGCGTCGCTTCCGCGGTGGCTTCCGCGGCTTCTCCGGAGTGCTCTCGCTCATCGACCCCGCCGCACGAGCACGTTGCGGCTGGGGAGGGTGAGCGTCCCACCGTCCGGGTTGGTGAGCGCGATCGTCAGCCTGTAGACCCCGGCCGGCGAGCCCGCCGGTAAGCGCAGGCCGAGGGAATTCGTCCCCGGTCGCACGCGTGGTCTTGTCGTCACGACCGATCTGCCGTTGCGCATGAGCCTTAGGCGCGCGGCCGTCGGCCGGTTCACGCGGAGCTTCACGACGACGGTGCGATTGCGGCCCGCGTAAGTGACGCCGACCCCCGCGACGCGCGCCGCCAACGCACAAGGCCGCGTTGTCGCCGTCAGGGTCGCCTTCGGCGAGCGATTGCCGCCCGGATCGACGGCGTCGACCGCGATGTTGTAGCCGCGGCCGCACGTCAGGTTCGCGAACGCGAACTCCGTCGTTGTCGTGTCGGCTGCCGCGGTGTCGTTGAGATAGACGCGGTAGCCGGCGACGCTGGTGGTGTCGGTCGATGCCCCCCAGCCGACCGTGATCGCTGTTCGCGTCGTGCTCCGGACCGCGAGGTTCGCGGGTGTCGTGGGCGGTGACGCGTCGCGGACGAACTGCGCCTTGATCGACGTGATCGGGCCGACGGGGAATCTGCACGTCGTCTGCGTCCTCGCGCAGACGCCGTTCCAGCCGTCGAAGAGCGAGCCGTTGTCGGGTCTCGCCGTCAGGGAGATCGTCTGGCCGTAGTCGTACTTCGCAGTGCACTGCCCGCCACAGTCGAGCTTCGAGGCGGTGACCTGGCCGCCTCCGTTCCCCGTCTTGGTCAGTCGGAACTGCACCTGGATCGTGGTGGGGAGCTGCGGCGGATCGTCGTCGTCGAAGATCGCGCCCACCCACGTCGGCTGATCGGTGACGACGATCGTGCACGTCGGCGCGTTCGTCGGCTCGCAGCCGGGATTCCAGCCCTTGAAAGTGTGGCCCGCAGCCGGAGTCGCGGTCAACCTGACCTCGCTGCGCGGTGCAAGCTCGAAGCAGGCATCCGCACCGCTTTGGTTGCACGTGCTGGCGGATCGATCGATCGTGACGGTGCCGCCGTCCCCATCGCCGGAATATCTCACGGCCAGCCGCAGGGGACTGAAGAGGGCGACGATCGTCGTCACCCCGGCCTCGAGTGTCACCGTGCAGGAGCCGGTGCCGGGACAGTCCGGCGTGCTCCAGCCGACGAAGGTCCTACCCGCATCGGCCCTTGCGCTCAGGGTGACGGACGTGCCCTGCTCGTAGCCCCACCGGCACGAATCGTCGTCGTCGTTCTGGTCGCACGGCTCCGTAACTCGGGCGTTGCCGTCGTCGAGGTCGACGCCGGCCGGGGATGCCGAGACGCTACCCGGGCCGCGCGGGGCGACCTGCAGTTCGACGATCGCGGAGGTGCGCTGGGACGCCGCCGCGGCGAGCGCCACGACGACGAGGGCCGCCAGGGCCGTTCCGATCGACGCCGCAGTAACGTTCCTCGGAATCCAGGGCATTTCCCCCTCTTCGTGCTCCCGCTGACTGTGGCAGCGGCGCGCGCGAAAGTCAAAGAAGCGCCCTCAGTAGACTGGGATCGTGCTGGACCGAGATGCGAGCCGTCGTCGTCGCGCGATCTTCGCGGCGCTCGCGCTGCTCTCGCTCTTCTCCGTGGCGCTCGTGTTCGCGCGCTACGCGTATTTCGGGGACGCGCGGTTCGGCGGCCTGATCTGGAACCTCTTCCTCGCCTGGATTCCCTTCGGGCTCGCGATCCTCGTCTACGACCGCCATCGCGCCGGCGCGCGCGCGAGCTCGCTGCTGGCCCTCGGCGCGCTGTGGCTCCTCTTCCTGCCGAATGCGCCGTACATCGTCACCGACTTCAAGCACCTCGAACAGACCGGGCGAGTGCCGCTCTGGTTCGACGTAGTCGTGATCGCGGCGCCCGCCTGGACGGGCATGCTCCTCGGCTTCCTCTCGCTCTATCTCGTGCAGGCTGTCGTTCGCCAACTGGCCGGTCGGAGCGCCGGCTGGTTCGTGGCGATCGCAGCGCTCGGCCTCTCGAGCTTCGGCGTCTACCTCGGCCGCGTGCTGCGCTGGAACAGCTGGGACGTGCTCACCGATCCGAGCTTGCTCGCCCAGCTCGACGGCGTCCTCGTCGAGCCTCGGGCGATCGCGATGACGATCCTCCTCTCCGGTTTCCTCACGCTCAGCTATCTCGTGCTCTACGCGTTGATGCGGCTCGACCTGCAAGACCGCTGACCGCAGCGCGAGCCGCATGAGCGGCAGATGAGCCTCCGGTGAGCAGCGTGCTCGACGATCGTGCAACCGGCGCGCATGCCCGCGCGACGGTTGTGTGAAAGGAGACATCCGATGCGCCGCCTGACCCTGATCTCGCTCGTGGCACTCGCGCTGTCCATCGTTCCGGGGGCAGCTCGAGCCGAGGAGGACCCAGCCACAGCAGGCTCCGTCTGCGCCGGGACCGATGAGAGCACCCTCGCGATTCTCGACTGCTTCGCGGCCGCCGACGACGAGGTCGACCCGGCTGTCCCGACCCTCGACCAGGCGTTCAGCGCCAGCTGGGCTCCACCGTCCGATCAGAGCCTGCCCGCCTGGTGCCGGCTGCCGGCGAAGATCATCACCTATACGAGCAGCGATTGGGTCCGGGCAGCGCAAAAGCTCGCCGGTGACACCTCCATGTGCGCAGAGATCTTCCTCTCGATCCCGCCGCTGGCGGCGAACAAGATCGCTTTCCGGGTGCTCCAGGACGACCTCGTCCGCGCCGTGTCGCCGCAGATCCATCCCGTCGCGGAGATCCACGTCACGGGCTGGCAGGGCTGGGTGACCGCCAACAACAAGACCTGGTACGAGGCAGGCGTCGAGGCGCGCGTCCGGATGGCTGCCGCGGGCTACCTCGTCGAGGACGGCGAGATCTGGGCGGTCAACGAATTCTCGTCCGCCGTGCGCCGTGGCGACGGCAACGCTCGGTCCAACATGCGGGAGTTCGTGCGCGGTCTCCACGACGGAGCCCCGGGGATGCCCGCGGTGCGAGGCGCCGTCTTCGTGGTGGGTCTCGACCAGCGACTTGCCGACACCTCGGTCTACAAGGCAACCCTGAAGGGCTTCCTCGGTGACGACGACTTCTGGGCGGACATGCGCCGGTACGTCCGCTTCTTCGCCCAAGAGGTCTATGCCGACACGCGGAGCTGGGGTGTCGTCGGCTCGTCGCGCAACGAACGGGCGCGATACCTGAACGACTATCTGCAGCATCTCTCGGTTCTCGCCGAGGCAGGCCCGGCCGAGACCGACGTCGCTCGGGAGTACCTGCGCGACTCCTATCTATCGCTCGCGAGTGCGGCCTGGCCATGGGCGAGCGCCTTCGGCGACACGGACGTGTCCGTCGAGCAGATGCAGAACTTCATCGCCACCCAGACGTTCGCGATCAGGCACTACGCGGGTAGCCATCCTCAGCTTGCGCCCGCGGATCGGATCGGCTTCGCCTATGCGCCCAATCCGGCTCGCTCAGGCCCTGCGCTGACCACCGGAACCGGGCTGATCCTGGATCGGCTTGCGAGCTCACTCCACCACGCCTACGACCGGGGCGGCGGCTCGCAGATGGGGGCGTGCGGACCGCCCGGCGAGCACAGCTGGTGCGATTCCGAGCGGGACGGCGCGGTCTTCAACGCCGCCTGGCAGCTACTCCAGAACTGGGAGTGACCATTCGGCTCCGGCGCCTCCCGAGCGGGGGCGCCGGAGCAGCGCGTTCCAGGCTCCGTCGCCTGGTTGGCGCTGGGATCGGCTCGCTAGGCTGCGTGGCCGATGCGCGTCTTTGCCCGCCTCTTCCGCCTGGTCTGGGGCGGCGAGATCGACCGCGCGCTGCGGCCCGTGCTTGCCGTCGCCCTCGCCGGCTCGATCGCGGGCTCGTCGCTCTTCACCTTCATGGGGATCTGGGCGATCAAGGAGCTCGGGGCGAGCGGGCGCTCGCTCGGCGCGACCTTCCTCGTCGGCGCGATCCTCGCCGCCGCGGCCGGCTATCTCGGCGGGCACCTCTCCGATCACTTCGGACGTCGCCGGCTGATCCTCGTCGGCTGGGGCGGCTCGGTTCTCTACATCCCCCTCTTCCTCTTCGTCGGTGACAACCTCGTCCTGGGGCTCGGCCTGATGACGGGCATGGGCGTCTTCGGCTCGATCGGCGGCGCCGCCGACCAGGCGATGGTCGCCGACCTCGTGGCGCCCGAGAAGCACGAGGCGGCGTACGCCTCGGTGCGCGTCGCCTCGAACCTCGGGGTGACGCTCGGCCCGCCGCTCGGCGGCTTGATGATCCTGCTCGGCGGCTGGAACGGGCTCTTCGTCGGCGTCAGCCTGATGTCGGCCGCCGCCGCCACGCTCGCCTATCGATTCATCCCGGCTCGCGGCGCCTATTCGCCCGAGGCGCCGCCGGAGCGAGGCTCGTTCGGCGTGATCGTGCGCGACCGGCCCTTCCTGGTCTTCCTCGTCTCCGGGATGCTCGCCTATCTCGTCTACGTGGCGTACGAGGTGGCGCTGCCGATCTCGCTGACCGACACGCACGGGCTCTCGCCAACGCTGTGGGGATTCCTGGTGATCATCAACCCGGCCCTCGTGACCTTCTTCCAGCTGCGGCTGACGCGACGCGTGAGCGGGATCCCCGTTGCCCCGAAGCTCGTCGTCGCGATGCTCCTGATGGGCTTCCCGTTCCTCCTGCTCTCGGTCAGCTCGGCGATCCCGCTGATCGCGTTCATGATCGCCGTCTTCGTCCTCGGCGAGATGCTCTGGGTTCCGACGTCGCAGTCGGTCGTGGCCGCGCTCGCGCCGGAGGACGTGCGCGGCGCCTACATGGGCGCGTTCGGCAGCACGGCGGCGGCGGGGTTCGCGCTGGCGCCGTTCTTCGGGCTCCAGGTTCGGGACGCGTTCGGCGACGACGCGATGTGGGGGATGTTCGCGGCGTTCTCCGTCGTGGCGGCGGTCACCGGCGCGATCGCCTGCCGCGGAGTCCGCTCCCGACCGGAGAGCGAGGGCCTCGAGGCGGTCGCGGCCTAGCAGTGGATCGCCGCGAGCGGGAGCGGATCATGCGCCAGGGCGTCGTCCTGCCCGAGACGCCTCGGCAGCGGCGTGAGCTGGCGGCGCTGCGGGAGGACCTCGTCGAGCACCCGCTGCAGGGCCGGCCGGTGCGGCGTCGCTACCGCAACTTCACGCCGCATGCCGGCTCCTATCTCGTGTCGCTCGGAGGGCCGTTGCCGTACATGGTGCGGCTGCGCGAGATCCAGGCGCTCGTCGCACGGCACGAGCAGGAGCTCGCCGAGCTGTACGCGGCAAGCGACCGGGCGACGTGGCGGCAGGTGGCGGAGAGCTGGAGCTTCGACGAGGTGAACGACCTGATCGTCCGGCACAACCGCTGGTATCCAATGGAGGCGCGGCTGCCGATGGATCCGCAGACGGGCGACTTCGTGCTCGTCAACGGGGAGCCCTACCGGAAGCGTCCACTGGACGCGCGCTGGGTGCTCGAGCGCTTTCCGGCAGCGAGAACGTGAGGGCGAGCGTCAGCAGGCAGAGGCCGGCCGCGATCAGGTAGGGAAGGGCGTCGCCGGCGGCCTCGGCGAGCGCTCCGCCGGCGACCGGTCCCGTCATGTTTCCGAGCGCCCAGGCGGTGTTCATGATCCCGAAGCCGAGGCCCTGCGCGAGGCCGACGGCCTCGGCACGGTCGGAGACGAGGGCCATCCCGGGCGTGTAGATCCCGCCGAACGAGATCGCGGCGAGCGCGACGAGCGCGACGAGGAGCGCCGGGCGGCTCGCGAAGGCGAACGCTCCGGCGACGAGCAGCGAGGCGGCGAGCGCGAGCCGGATCGGGAGCAGGCGGCCGCGCCGATCGGAGAGGCGGCCGAGAAGCGGGTTGACGACGGTCTCTGCGAGTCCCGAGCCGAGGAAGACGAGCCCGATCGCGAGCGCGCCGAAGCCCGCGTCGTCGAGGGTCAGCGGCACGAGCACGACCATGACGCCGAAGAGGAGCGCGGGCAGGGTGTTGAGCCAGAGCCCGCCGAGGAAGCGGCGGTCGCGGAGTGCGAGGAGCAGCGACGCCGGTTCGTGGGGATCGGCCGGAGCCGCGGGACGCGTGGCGGCAAACGCCGCGAATGCGAGCGCGACCACGCCGACCGCGCCGAAGGTGGCGCGGATGCTCACGGCGTCGGCGACTGCGCCGAACATCGGCCCGACGATCGCTCCGAAGACGGCGGCGCCGAACGCGATCCCGATCAGCTCGCCCCGGCGCGACCGGGGCGCTGCGACGGTCAGCCACGCGAGCGCGCCGGCCCAGGTCGTCGTGCTCGAGAAGCCCTGGACGAACCGAGCGAGGCCGAGCGCCCACGGGCCGGAGGCGAGCGCGAAGCCGAAGCTCGCGAGCGCGAGCAGCGTCAGGCCGAGGACGACCGCTCGCTTGGGGCCGAATCGCATCGCGGCGATTCCGCCGGGGATGCCGCCGAGGAGAGCGCCCGCCCCGAACGCGCCGACGAGCAGCCCCGCGCCGGTCTTCGAGAGCCCGAACTCGTCGGCATAGCCGGGCACGAGCGGCGCGAGCGCGCCGAAGAGCATCGTGTCGACGAAGACGATCGAGCTGACGAGGACGAGCAACCGGCGCATCGACCGACGTTACCGACCGGCACGGGCCTCAGATCGGGGCGAGGCTTTGTGTTTCTTGAACACAAGCGCCGTCTCGAGCGCGAACCAGGCGAGCCGACGCCCTCTGAGCGAGCCCCGGCGTCGACGCACGCAGCTTCAGGGGTCTTGGCGCGAATCGGGATCTGCTTTCGCAGATCCCGATTCTGATTGCGCCACAAATTAATTCAGCGAGCCGGGTGCGCTTTCGTCCGCCACCTCGACGAACTTTCGGCATCAGCCTTGCGGCATCCTCCTACGGCCTATCGGTGTGGACTCGACCTACTCGCGTCCCGTGCTCGCTGCAAGAGGCAAACTACGGGCACATCGAGCTCGGGTCAAGAGCTCGAAAAGTGAAGATGTCGCAAATTGCGGTCTTTTCTTTTCACCAGCCCAGTTTGCCATCCGCGCCTTTTGCAAAGGCTGGTCAATTGAGCCAAAGCGGGCTCGGAAGATGAAGCAGCCCCGAATCCGACGCACGCAGCTTCAGGGATCTTGGCGCGGATCGGGATCGGCTCCAGCCGATCCCGATCCCGATTGCGCCACAAATAAATTCAGCGAGCCGGTGGCGGTTTCGTCCGCTCCTCCGACTGACGTTTCCGCTTGCGCGTACTCGCCCTCCGGTGGAACCTCGACCTAATTCCGCTCCGTGCTCGCTGCAAGAGCAAACCTAGGGGCTCTCGCTCGAACCGTCAAGGTGTCGATCCGGTGAGTTCCCGCAAATTGCGATCTTTTCCTTTTGCCACAGGTCGATTTGCCGGTCGCTGCTCATGCTCTAGGTGGATCTCGCCGGCTCGACCGGGACGGTGGAGGCGGGAACGCGGCGAACCCGGAATCTATGCTCAGGTCTCGCAGCCGGCAAGCGCCGCCTGTCGGAAAGTCCGCAAAGAGCGGGCAAAGAGCGGGCACAGGACGAGAGGGGACAGCCGGTGGAGCGCTTCAAGGAACGGCACGTCGTGGTCACCGGCGGCGGAGCCGGGATCGGCCGCGCGATCGCGGAGCGCCTCGCGGGCGAAGGGGCGACGCTCTCGCTGCTCGCGCGAGACCTCGAGCGGCTCGAGCTCGTGGCCGGCGAGCTGGGCGCGCACGCGGTGCGCTGCGACATCCGCGACCGCACGGGAGGTGGACGACGCGTTCGCAGCCGTCGCGCGGACGAACGGGCCGATCCACGCGCTCGTCGCCTGCAGCGGGATCGGCGGCCCGAACGAGGACGGCCCGGACGACCGCTTCGACGATCTCGTCGCCACGAACCTCTCCGGCACCTATTACTGCTGTCGTGCCGCGCTGCGACACCTCGCGCCCGCGCCGGGACGCCGCGACCTCGTCGTGATCGCGTCGATCCTCGCCCGGATCGCGGTCGGCGGTTACACGGGCTACTCGGCGTCGAAGGCCGGCCTCCTCGGCCTGACCCGCTCGCTCGCAGCCGAGCTTGCCGACGACGACGTTCAGGTCAACGCGATCTGCCCCGGCTGGGTCGACACCGACATGGCGTGGGCGGGGATCGACGGGTACGCCGAGGCGATCGGCGTCGACCGCGACGAGGCCTACCGGCGCGCGATGGCGGACGTGCCGCTGCGGCGGATGAGCGAGCCGGCCGATGTCGCCGGCACCGTCGCCTGGCTCCTCTCCGACGACGCGCGCGGCGTCACCGGCCAGGCGATCGACCAGAACGGCGGCGCGTGGGTCGGCTGACCTCGCGCGCACCGAAAGGGGCGCCGAGACGCCCCTTCCGATGCCCATGCCGTAGGACGATGGCCTAGGCGACCGGCTCCGTCCTCGCTGACCGCGCGGCGAGCTCTGCCTCTCTCCGTTCGAGCTCCTCCTCGGTTCCCTGGCGGACCGGGCCCTTGAACCAGTTCTTCGCCGAGAGGAACCACCAGCCGCCGAAGACGATCCCGATCGCCGCGAACCAGAGGACGGTGTAGTTCGTCAGATCCCAGGTGAAGTCGTCCTCCCAGGGCAGCCCGGCTCTGTAGAGCGGGAAGACGAAGAGGATCGTGATCAGCGCCACCCAGGCGAGCGAGAGGAGGTCGATCCACTTGTAGTGGCGGCCGAGGCTCCACGCGCCGGGCACGAACGCGTCGTGGAGCCGGTAACGGAGGTAGACGGGGATCACGAACGCGATGTAGAGCCCGATCACCGCGATCGCGGTGCCGACGCCGTAGCCGACGAGGTAGTTCCAGATCGCCGGGATCATCAGGATTCCGGCCAGCGCGACGATCGCCCAGACCGCGTTCCGGGGGACGCGGTTCGCCGCCACCTTGCTCCAGAGCGGGTGGCCGGGGACGGCCCGGTCGCGCGAGAAGGCGTACATCATCCGCGAGGCCGAGGTGACCGACGCCGTCACGCAGAAGAACTGCGCGACGACGCAGATGAAGAGGAGCGCCTCCGCCCAGTTCTGGCTCATCGACTCGGCCCAGATCCACGGGACGACGATCCCGATGTTCTCGAGCGCGCCCTTCGGTGCTCGGGATCGCGAACGTCACCGCGAGCAGGAGGATCCAGCCGACGACGACCGAGACGACGACGGCCATGTACATCCCGACCGCTGCCATCCGCGAGGCCTTCTGCGTCTCCTCGGCCATGTGCGCGGAGGCGTCGAAGCCGGTGATCGTGTACTGGGAGAGGAGCAGCCCGAGCCCGAACACGAACCAGAAGGCCGGGCTCGAGAAGTTGTCCGAGGCGTTCCCGTAGCCCGACGCGTTCACGGTCTCGCCGAAGACGTAGCCGACGCTACGGTGGTTGTCGGGCACGAGGATCAGGACGAGGACGATGAACGCGACCCCAGCCATGTGCCAGTACGCGGAGATCGTGTTCAGCATCGCCGTGATGCTGACCTGGAACATGTTGATGATCCCCGCCGCGAGGAGGAAGATCGCGTAGAGCGTGAAGATCGACGCGTTCGCGGAGAAGCCGAACCAGTCGTTCATGTTCTCCGAGTAGCTGAACCAGTAGTCGAACAGAACGGTGCCGAACGTCGCCAGGCCGTAGCCGATCGCGGCGGTGACCGCGATCTGGCCGATCAGGTTGAACCAGCCCGTTGCCCAGCCCCACCCTGGGCCGCCGAGCTTCGACGCCCAGTAGTAGAGGCCGCCGGCGGTCGGGAAGGCGGAGGCGATCTCCGCCATCGCGAGCGCGATGATCGTCGAGAAGAGGCCGACGAGCAGCCAGCCCCACGTGACCGCGACCGGGCCGCCGCGCTCGAAGGCGACGAAGTACGACGTCAGGCAGCCCGCGAGGATCGAGATGATCGTGAACGAGATCGCGAAGTTCTGGAAGCCACCCATCCCGCGGAAGAGCTCCTGGGCGTACCCGAGTGAGTGCAGGGTCCGCTCGTCGTCCGAGTGTTGGGTGTCCGCAGGGTCCGTGCTCATCCGCCCTCCTAGCCCGTCGGTGTCGTGTCAGGCGCTATTACGTGCGCTTCGGCACAGCGTTGTCAACCTGTAGGACGGAATAGGATCGAGTGTGTGCTGAGCTTCGAGGAGCTGCGGGTCGAGGTGGGGCGGGGCGCGATCGACACGGTCGTCGTCGCGTTCACCGACATGCAGGGCCGGCTCATGGGCAAGCGCCTCCACGGCGAGTTCTTCATCGAGGAGACCGACGCAGGGCATCCGGTCGAGGGCTGCAACTACCTGCTCGCGCTCGAGATGGAGATGGATCCGGTTCCGGGGTACGAGCTCGCAAGCTGGGAGCGCGGCTACGGCGATTTCGGCCTCGTCCCGGATCTCGCGACGCTGCGGCGGATCCCGTGGCTCGAGGCAACGGCGCTCGTGCTCTGCGACGTCGCCTGGCACGACGGCTCGCCGGTGGCGCCGTCCCCGCGCCAGGTGCTGCGGGCGCAGGTGGAGCGCGCCGAGGCGCTCGGCCTGACGCCGATGCTCGGCTCGGAGCTCGAGTTCTATTTGCTCAAGGAGACGTACGCCGAGGCACATGCCGCCCACTACCGCGGGCTGACTCCGTCGGTGCCCTACATCCTCGACTACCACGTGCTCGCGTCGAGCTACGACGAGCCGTTCATCCGCCAGATCCGGAACGGGATGCACGCCGCGGGGATCAAGGTCGAGACCTCGAAGGGCGAGGCGTGGCCGGGGCAGCACGAGATCAACTTCCGCTACGCCGACGCGCTGACGATGGCCGACAACCACGTCGTCTACAAGAACGGCGCCAAGGAGATCGCGCACCTCAACGGCTGCTCGATCACCTTCATGGCGAAGCCGGATCACACCTGGATCGGCAGCTCGTGCCACATCCACTCGTCGCTCTGGCAGGGCGAGCGGAGCGCGTTCGCCGGCGAGAGCCCGACGTTCAGGCGCTGGCTCGCCGGGCAGATCGCCTGTCTGCGCGAGCTGGCGATCTTCCTGGCGCCGAACGTGAACTCGTACAAGCGCTTCGCCGCGGGGTCGTGGGCGCCGACGACGCTCGCGTGGGGGCACGACAACAGGACCTGCGGCTTCCGGATCGTGGGGCGCGGCCCGGCGCTGCGGACCGAGACGCGAATCCCGGGCGCCGACGCGAATCCGTATCTCGCGTTCGCGGCGATCATCGCGGCAGGCCTCTACGGGATCGAGCAGAAGCTACGGCTACCGGCCGCGCTCGAGGGGAACGCGTACGAGTCCGATGCGGCGCGGTTCCCGCACTCGCTGCGCGAGGCGATCGAGGCGCTCGAGACGGGGGCGATGGCTCGGGCGGCGCTCGGTGACGAGGTCGTCGACCACTACCTGAACTACGCGCGCACGGAGCAGCGGCTCTTCGACGCGGCGGTGACCTGCTACGAGCGCGAGCGCTTCTTCGAGCGCGGCTAGTGGACTTTGTGTTCATTGCGCACAAGCGCTCTTTGAGGGGCGCTTCGTGAGCCGGCCGGTGATCGGGATCACCGCCTACGCGGAGCCGAGCGCCCGCTGGGGGGCTTGGGAGCTGCCTGCTGCGCTCGTTCCGCTCGCGTACGTGCGCGCGATCGAGGAGGCCGGCGGCCGGCCGCTGCTCGTGCCGCCGAGCGAGCACGGGGTGGAGGAGACGCTCGCCGCGCTCGACGGGATCCTCTTCTCGGGCGGCTCGGATCTCGACCCCGAGCTCTACAGCCAGTCCGCGCATCCGGAGACGAACGGCGTTCGCGCGGAGCGCGATCGCGGCGAGCTCGCGCTCCTGACCGCCGCGCTCGAGCGCGACCTGCCGGTGCTCGCCGTCTGCCGGGGCTCCCAGATGCTGAACGTGGCCCGCGGCGGCGATCTCGTCCAGCACCTCCCGGAGGTCGTGGGCGACGAGAAGCACAAACAGATTTCCGGCGTCTTTGCCGATCACGAGGTCGACGTGAAGCCGGAATCGCGAGTCGGCTCGCTGCTCGGCGAGCGCGCGCCGGTCAAGTCGCACCACCACCAGGGGTTCGGCCGCGTGGGCGAGGGGCTCGTCGAGACCGCTTGGGCCGAGGACGGGACGCTCGAAGCGCTGGAGGATCCGACCAAGCGCTTCGCCGTCGGCGTCCTCTGGCATCCCGAGGAGGGCGAGGATGGCGCTCTCTTCCGCGCGCTCGTCGAGGAGGCGCGCGCCTACCGGGACGAACGGGCGCTCGCTGATGCTGACCGTCCTCAACCCGGCGACGGAGGAGCCGATCGCCGAGCTCGAGCAGGCCGGCGTCGAGGAGACGGACGAGCTCGTCGCCCGGGCGAAGGCCGCGTTTCCCGCCTGGCGGGCGGTCGCGCCCACCGATCGCGCGCGCCTGCTGCGACGGCTCGCGACGCTCGTCGAGGAGCACCACGAGGAGCTCTCGCGGCTCGAGTCGCGCAACGCGGGCAAGCCGATCACCGGCGCGCGCGGCGAGATCGGGATGGTCGCGGACGTCTTCCACTTCTACGCGGGCGCGGTCGACAAGCACCACGGCGAGACGATCCCGGTGGGCGGCGGCGTCGATCTCACCTTCCGCGAGCCGCTCGGCGTCGTCGGGCTGATCGTGCCGTGGAACTTCCCGCTCAACATCGCCTCCTGGAAGCTCGGCCCGGCGCTCGCGTGCGGCAACACCGTCGTCCTGAAGCCGGCGGAGCTGACGCCGCTCTCGGCGCTCCGGCTCGCAGAGCTCGCGCTCGAGGCGGGGATCCCGGAGGGCGTACTGAACGTGGTCGTCGGCAAAGGGTCGGTCGTCGGCCGGCGGCTGGTCGAGCACCCTGACGTCGCCAAGATCGGCTTCACGGGCTCGACCGAGGTGGGCCGGCAGGTGATGGAGGGCGCCGCGGCGACGATCAAGCGCGTCACGCTCGAGCTCGGCGGCAAGTCCGCGAACGTGATCTTCGCCGACGCCGATCTGGAGCAGGCGGCGGCGGCGGCGCCGTACGCGGTCTTCGACAACGCCGGCCAGGACTGCTGCGCGCGCTCGCGGATCCTGGTTCAGAGATCCGCCTACGACGAGTTCCTGGATCGACTCGTGGCCGCAACGGCCGCGGTGAGAGTGGGCGATCCCGAGGACGACACAACGGAGATGGGGCCGCTGATCTCGGCGGCTCATCGCGAAACGGTCGCCGGCTACGTCGACGGAACCCCGGTCGCGTTTCGCGGAGACGTGCCCGAAGGCGCCGGTTTCTGGTTTCCCTGCACCGTCGTCGAGGCGACGAACGACGATCGGATCGCTCGCGAGGAGGTCTTCGGTCCGGTCGCCGCCGTGATCCCGTTCGAGGACGAGGCGGACGCGATCCGGCTCGCGAACGAGACGCCGTACGGGCTTTCCGGCTCGATCTGGACGCGCGACGGCGCTCGGGCGCTGCGGGTGGCGCGGGCGGTCGAGGCCGGCGTGCTCTCGGTCAACTCGAACAGCTCGGTGCGGGTCTCGACGCCGTTCGGCGGCGTCAAGCAGTCCGGGTTCGGGCGCGAGCTCGGGATGCACGCGCTCGAGGGCTACTCGGACGTGAAGAACGTCTACATCGCGACGGAGGAGTAGAGGTGGCGGGACGGCTCGAGGGCAAGGTCTGCGTGATCACCGGCGCCGGCGGCGGGATGGGGCGGGACGCCGCGATCCTCTTCGCCGAGGAGGGCGCCAAGGTCTGCGTCGCCGACGCGAGCCTCGAGGCGCTCGAGGAGACGGTGGGGATGCTTCCTGCGGGCGCCGCGCTCGGCTCGCACACGAACGTCGCGGACGAGGCCGAGGTGGAGGCGATGTTCGCGGCGACCGCGGCCGAGCTCGGCGGCGTCGACGTGATCTACAACAACGCGGGGATCTCGCCGGCCGACGACGACTCGATCCTGGAGACGGAGCTCGACGCCTGGCAGCGCGTCCAGGACGTGAACGTGAAGGGCGTCTTCCTCTGCTGCAAGCACGGGATTCCGCACCTGCTCGAGCGCGGCGGCGGCTCGGTGATCAACGTCGCCTCGTTCGTCGCGATTCTCGGCGCCGCGACCTCGCAGATCTCCTACACCGCCTCGAAGGGCGCCGTCCTCTCGATGTCGCGCGAGCTGGCGGTGCAGTTCGCCCGGCAGGGCGTGCGCGTGAACGCGCTCTGCCCGGGGCCGGTCGAGACGCCGCTCCTGCTCCGGATCTTCGGCGACGACCCGGCGGCCTACGAGCGCCGGCGAATCCACCTCCCGATGGGGCGGCTCGCGAAGCCGCGGGAGATCGTCAACGCGGCCCTCTTCCTCGCGAGCGACGAGTCGTCGTACGTGAACGGCGCCACGTTCCTCGTCGACGGCGGGCTGACGGCCGCCTACGTGACACCGGAGTAGCGCAGAACGGAGCGCAGCGCGCCGAGAGAGCTTGTGCGCAATGAACACAAGCTTCGTTCGCGGCGCGCTACGATTGGCGCTGCCGTACGGGGAGCTCGGGGCAACCGGGCTGAGAGGGCGGACGTGAGCGCCGCCGACCCGAGAACCTGATCTGGGTAATGCCAGCGGAGGGAGCTGAGAGTGGTCGAGCGGGTCGTCGTCGTTGCCGCCGGAGCGCGCGGGCCGCTTCCCGACCTCGGCGAGTCGTTCGTCGTCGCGGCAGATGGTGGCGCCGACGCCGCGCTCGAGCTCGGCCTCCGCGTCGACCTCGCGATCGGCGACTTCGACTCGATCAGCGCCGACGGGCTCGCGGCGCTGGAGCAGGCGGGGACGCGGATCGAGCGCCATCCGGCCGCGAAGGACGCGACCGACCTCGAGCTCGCGCTCGACGCCGCGCTCGCGGCCGAACCGCGCCGGATCCTCCTCGTCGGCGCGGCCGGAGGTCGGCTCGATCACCTGCTCTCGTCGCTCGAGCTGCTCGCGAGCTCCCGCTACGCGCACGTCGAGCTCGATGCGCAGCTCGGCGCCGCCCGCGTTCACGTGATCCGCCGGGCGCGAACGCTCGCGGGCACCCCCGGCGCGCTGCTCTCCCTCCACGCGCTCCACGGCGCGGCGACGGGCGTCACCACCGAGGGCCTCGAGTATCCGCTCGCGGGCGAGACGCTGGAGCCCGGCTCGAGCCGCGGCGTCTCGAACGTCTTCGCCGCGTCCGAGGCGCGCGTCACGCTCGAGAGCGGCGTCCTGCTCGCCGTCAGGCCCGGGATGCCGGCGTGAAGCGGCTCGCGCTCCTCCTGACCGCGCTCGCGGTGGCAGGCTGCGGCGGCAGCGACGAAGCGGCCGAGCCGACGCAGGTCGTCCTCGTCACCCACGACTCGTTCGCCGTCTCGAAGCCGGTCCGCGCCGCCTTCGAACGGGAGACGGGCCTCCGGCTCAAGATCCTCCAGACCGGCGATGCCGGCACAGCGCTCAATCGCGCCCTGCTGACCAAGGGGAATCCGGAGGGCGACGTCTTCTTCGGGCTCGACAACAACCTGCTCTCGCGGGCGCTGGCCGAGGATCTCTTCGAGCCCTACGAGCCGGCCGGCCTCGACGCCGTTCCAGACGGCTACGAGCTCGACGACCGACATCGGGTGACGCCGATCGACCACGGCGAGGTCTGCCTCAACGTCGACAAGGGCTGGTTCGCGGAGCGAGACCTCTCGCCGCCGCGCTCGCTGGCCGACCTCACCGACGAGCGCTACCGCGGCCTCCTCGTCGTCCAGAATCCGGCCACGTCGACTCCGGGGCTCGCCTTCCTCCTGGCGACGGTCGCCCGCTTCGGCGAGCCCGGCTGGCAGGACTTCTGGCGCGGGCTCCGCGCGAACGACGTGCTCGTCGTCGACGGCTGGGAGGCGGCGTACACCGCGCAGTTCTCCGGCGCCGGCGGCAGCAAGGGAACGAAGCCGATCGTCGTCTCGTACGCCTCGAGCCCGCCGGCCGAGGTCGTCTTCGCCGGCAAGCCGCTCGAGGAGGCGCCGACCGCCGTCGTCGAGGACAGCTGCTTTCGCCAGGTCGAGCTCGCCGGGGTGCTCCGTGGCGCCGCGAACGAGGAAGGCGCGCGCAAGCTGATCGACTTCATGCTCACCGAGCGCTTCCAGGCCGACCTGCCGCTCTCGATGTTCGTCTTCCCCGTACGCGACGGGGTCGAGCTGCCGGAGGCGTTTCGCAAGTTCGCCGTCGTGCCCGAGCGGCCGCTCGAGCTCGAGCCGGACGAGATCGGCGAGAACCGCGACCGCTGGATCCGGGAGTGGACGTCGATCGTGCTCCGCTGAGGCGGCTGCCGCTCCTCGCGGCGGTGACGATCCCGACGGCCTTCCTGGCGGTCTTCTTCGTCTATCCGCTGGTCACGATCGTCGCGCGGGGGCTCGGCGAGCGCGGCTCGGGCGCGTTTCAGGCCGCCGAGACGCTGCGGATCGCGTGGTTCACGACGTGGCAGGCGGCGCTCTCGACGCTGCTCACGCTCGTCGTCGGCCTACCACTCGCGTGGGTCGTCGGCCGCTTTGCGTTCCGAGGTCGCCAGCTCGTGCTCGCGCTCGTCCTCGTCCCGTTCGTGCTGCCGACGCTCGTCGTCGCGACCGCGTTCGTCTCGCTGCTCCCGGACCGGCTCGACCAGAGCGTCTGGGCGATCCTCCTCGCCCACGCGTTCTTCAACGTCGCCGTCGTCGTGCGGGTCGTCGGCGGCTACTGGGCGGGGCTCGGCCGGACGACCGAGGCGGCCGCCGCGGTGCTCGGCGCGGGGCCGTGGCAGCGGCTGCGCGAGGTGACGCTGCCGCAGCTCGCGCCGGCCCTCGCCGCGGCCTCTGCGCTCACCTTTCTCTTCTCGTTCACGTCGTTCGGCGTGATCGTCGTTCTCGGCGGCCCGACGATCGCAACGCTCGAGACGGAGATCTACAACCAGGCGGCGCGGCTCTTCGACCTGCAAACCGCGGCTGTCCTGGCGCTCGTCCAGCTCGTCGCTGTGGCCGCGATCATCCTGGTTGCCGGTCGACTGGAGGGGAGACTTGCCCGCCGCGCCGGACCTGCGAGCGCCTGGCGGACGTTGCGGCGCCCGCACGGGTCGCGAACGCGCGGCAGTCGCTGCGATCCTCGCCGCGTCGGGCGCTCTCCTCGGACTGCCCGTCGTCGCGCTCGTGCGCCGCTCGTTCTCGACGCCGGACGGGCTCGGCTTCGACCACTACCGCTCGCTCGGGCGGGAGACGAGCGTCCTCCTCGTCACGCCGTGGGAGGCGGTCGCCAACTCGCTCGCGTTCGCGACGATCGCAACCGCGCTCGCGCTCGGGCTCGGTGGTCTGCTTGCGCTTGCGCTCGCCCGGCTCCGAGCGGGCTGGCTCGACGCGCTCGTCCTGCTGCCGCTCGGCGGCTCGGCCGTGATGCTCGGCTTCGGCTTCGTGATCGCCTTCGACGAGCCGCCGCTCGAGCTGCGCGGGTCGCCGTGGCTCGTGCCCATCGCGCAGGCGCTCGTCGCCGCGCCCTTCGTCTTCCGGATCGTGGCGCCGGCCATCCGCGCGATTCGGCCCGAGCTCCGCGAGGCGGCGGCGTTGCTCGGCGCCTCGCCGGCGCGGGTGCAGCGAGAGATCGACCTGCCCCTCGCGGGGCGCGCACTCGGCGCTGCAGCCGGGTTCGCGTTCGCGATCGCGCTCGGCGAGTTCGGCGCGACGGTCTTCGTCGCTCAGGCCGACCGGCCGACGCTGCCGGTCGCGATCTTCCGCTTCCTCGGCCGGCCGGGCGCGGAGAACCAGGGCTCGGCCGCGGCGCTCGCCGTCGTGCTCGCGCTGCTCGCGGCGGCTGCGGCTCTCGTCGCCGGGCGTGCCGGCGGGGCCAGGGCGCCGCTGTGAGCCTGCGGGCGGACGATCTCGCGGTGAGCTTCGACGGCGTCGCCGCGCTCGACGGCGCCTCCCTCGAGGTGGGCGACGGCGAGACGGTCGCCCTGCTCGGACCGAGCGGCTCCGGCAAGTCGACGCTCCTCCGCGCGATCGCCGGCCTGCAACGGCTCGACCGTGGGCGCGTCCTCCTCGACGGACGCGACCTTGCGACAACGCCGCCGCACCGGCGCGGGATCGGGCTCATGTTCCAGGAGCACGCCCTCTTCCCGCACCGCGACGTCGCCGGGAACGTCGGCTTCGGGCTTCGCATGGCCCGCCGTCCCAGACCGGAGATCAGCCGCCGCGTCGCCGAGCTGCTCGACCTCGTCGGGCTCGCTGGGATGGGTGGGCGCTCCGTCGAGACGCTCTCCGGCGGCGAGCAGCAGCGGGTGGCGCTGGCGCGGGCGCTCGCGACCGAGCCGCGGGTGCTGCTCCTCGACGAGCCGCTCGGGTCGCTCGACCGGCCGCTCCACGACCGGCTCCTGAAGGAGCTGGCGGAGCTCTTCGCGCGGCTCGGCCTAACGGTTCTCTACGTCACGCATGACGTGGCCGAGGCATTCGCGCTCGGCGATCGGGTCGCCGTGATGCGGGCGGGGCGGATCGCCCAGACGGCGACGCCGGACGCGCTCTGGTCGCAGCCCGCCGACGGCTGGATCGCGCGGTTCGTCGGGCTCACGAACGTCGAGTCACTCGGGAGCGAGGTTCGGATCACGCGACCCGACGCGATCCGCGTCCAGCCCGATCCCGCCGGCGATGCGGTCGTGCTGCGCTCGGAGCGTCATGGCGCAACTGTCACCCTGACGATCCGCGACGCCGCCGGTCGCGAGCTCGAAGCGGCCGTGACCGGCGTCGACGTTCCCGCGCCGGGCGTGCGGGTGACCCTCGAGATCGATCCGGCAGGGGTCGTCGTCGTCCCCGCGTAGCTCAGTACACGCCGGGAACGAGCCGGAACGGGGTTCGCGCCGCGTACTCCTGGTAGCGCTGATCCCGGCCGAGGAGCCGCTCTTCGAGCGTCATCCGCAGTAGCTGTCCCGCCAGGCAGAGCCCGAGCAGGGCGAGGTTGCGCGGCGCCGGATACGCGAGCACGTAGCCGACGAAGGTGACGAGATACGACGCGTAGAGGGGATGGCGGACGAAGCGGTACATCCCGGACGTCTTCACGCCTCGATTGGCAGGCGCGAGCCCGAACGAGCGGCTCAGCGTCGAGAGCGCGACGATCGCCATCGAGAGGCCTAGGAGCTGGATCGGGATCGTCACGAAGCTCGGCACGTTGCTGCGTTCGATCGGCGCCATCAGGAGCGTCGAGAACGTCCCGAGCGCCGTGGCGGTGAGTGCGAGCGCCGACACGTTCGCGGCCGACGCCTCGCGGCGGAAGAGGAACATCGTCACGACCATCGTCTCCAGCACGACGATCGCGAGGAGCGTCAGCTCACCGGTCTCGAGAAACGCCCGCGTATGGATGAAGATGAAGAGCGACCAGAGCGCGGCGAGCCCGACGTTGAGGAGCAACGCGGAGACTCCTCGCGCCGTGACGGCATGTCCGCGTCGCATTACGGGTTGCGTCGGCGGTGAGCGTCGGCGGCGGCATGCCTCGATCGAGGGATGGCCGCCGGCGGCGGCGACGGATCAGGCGCCGACGACCTGGACGAGCCAGCGGCGATCCCGCGCGCGGTCGAGCTCGAGGAAGAGTACGCGCTGCCAGGTGCCGAGGCAGAGCTCGCCGTCGCGGACGGGGATCGATTCGCCCGCAGGGCCGAGCAGCATCGACATGCAATGCGAGTGCCCGTTCCCGAAGTCCATGTCCTCGGGGCAGATGTTCTCCGTCCGCTTGTCCCAGTCGTCGTGGGCGTAGTAGTGGTCGCTCGGGACGAGCCGGCGCAGGAGCACCGCGAAGTCCTCGAGGAAACCGCTTTCGAACTCGTTCACCCGCACCGAGCAGGTCGTGTGAGGCGAGTAGACGCAGCAGATGCCGTCCCTGACCCCGCTGGCGGTGACTGCGTCGCGTACCTCGTCGGTGATGTCCTTGACGGTGAGGCCTCCTGCCGTCCGGAGCTCGGTCTCCTGCTGGTAGGCCTTCACGGTCTGCTGTGTCCTCTCGTAGGCGGCCAAAGTGATGGACATTGTGACAGCCGCGCGTCGAGCACCGCCGATTCGAGGTTACGCTCACGCGCAGCGGGCCCGTAGCTCAGCTGGTCAGAGCAGCCGACTCATAATCGGTAGGTCCCTGGTTCGAGTCCAGGCGGGCCCAAAGGATCCCGCTTGCCTAGTGGCTTTTGGCTTAGGCAAGCGGGACTCCCTCAGGCGGGGCAGAAGCCACGAAGACTGGGCGTTTCGTCGGGGCGGATATGCGCCGAAGTTCCGCGCTCCGGCACGGACGTCAGCAGGCTCCCAGGAACCGACCTACGGGTTGGTTGTGCCCGAACCCGAAACCGGATTCGACGAACCGTGCGCCGGGAAGGAGAACCTGCGCCAGGTCGGTGGAGTCCTGGGCGTAGATGCCAGATGACGACACCGTCTTGCCGTCGAGCTTGGGTGAGACAGCCCTTCCTCTGTAGAAGTAGGTCAGCGTGTCGAAATGGCCGATCCCCCACAGAATCAAGGCGCCCGATGCGCAACTGGGTTCGTCGTCCCACGTCGTCGAGTAGTGCACCACGACGCAGGCCGTGCGAGCAGTTTGGCCGTTGTACGCGGTGTAGGGCTGCTGCGGGTTGAACGTGCAGGTGATCGTGCCGCTCCGCTCGACAGTGCTCGCCTCAGCGGGTACGGCCGTTACCGCACCGGTCGCCGCTACGAGCACGACCGTCAGCAACCACAAGCCCAGCCTTCTGTGACTCTTCATCCACATCCCCTCTCGCTTCACGTAGGAGGGACATCGTAATCGCACGTCCGGGTGAAGACCGCAAGACCGCGACGTCGATCTGACCAGTTGTGCGGACTCACTGGGCGCTCGTCCCCCCTCACCGAGAGCGGAACGGCCGATCCCGTGAAGTGACCAGGTGAACCACCCGTTGGGTGATGGGTCAACCACTCATCGCGGGCGATGGTGTCCCTAGCGGCTTACGAGATTCACGGGACTCCTGCGGTGGCCCCGGATCTCATCGGAGAACGAGGCGGGGCTCCTGCGGTGGCCCCGCGTCCTCCATCTTCCTACCCCCTTGACCGACCCAAGGAGTACGGCGTCATGACCAACGAGCTCTTCCTCTTTGCGCTCGTCACCGGTGCGGGGCTCCTCGCACTCTGGCTCGACCTGCGGCTGCCAACCGTCGCACCCGCCGGCCTCAAGACGCTCGCGCTCCACGGCGTGCTCGCCTTCGCCGGGCTCCAGCTGATCCCCGGCGGCGAGAGCGTCCCCGGTGGGATCTACCTGCTGCTGTTCGGGATCGTGCTGCCGGCGCTCACGTACGTCTTCCTCGTGGCGATCTGGTTCATCCGCCATGCGCAGGCCGCGCTCGGCTTCGGCTCCCGCTAAGACGTTCGCTGCTGAAGCTAGCTGCGGCGCTCGATCGACCGGACGCTGTCGCGCCCGTCGAACCAGGCGCGATCGGTGCCCGGCCCGCCGTCGAGCTTGTCGGGCGCACCGTCCCAGGCCCACATCGTGTCGTTGCCGGTGCCGCCGTAGACCGTGTCGTAGCCCGGTCCCGCCTGGATCCGGTCGGCGCCCGGCCCGGCCCACACGACGTCGCGGCCCTCGAGCCCGTCGATCAGGTCGTTGCCGCCGAGGCCGCAGATCACGTCGTTGCCCTTCGTGCCGAGCAGGAAGTCGTTGCCGGGCGTGCCGGTGATCGTGCAGGGCGCGAGTGCGAGCCAGACGACGAACGGCGCGATCACCGAGTTTCGAGCCGGTCGCCGATCCGAAGCTGACGGCGGGCGCTCTCGCCGCTCGCGAGCTCGAGGGCAGCATGGGCGCCGCTCCGGCAGGCCGCCCGCCAGGGTCGGAGTCCCCGCGCGATCCCGACGACGACGCGCTCCTTGTCGAGGAAGACGACGTCGATCGGGAAGCGCATGAAGAAGGTGTGGATCGAGGCCGCCGGCTCGAGCAGGATCCCCTCGCCGCCCGGGAGGCTGCGCCGGCCGAGCAGGCCTCGCATCCGCCGGAGCGGACGCTTCGCGACGAGGCAGCGCTCGACGACGACGCGTCCGTCCGGACGGGCGAGGGTGACGAACTCAGTAGCCAACGTGGATGTGGTCGGCGTGGTCGGCGAGCGGGAACGACGGCCCGCCGAGGCCGAGCAGCGAGATCACCTGCTGCGGCTGGAGCTCGGCGGGGAGGAGGAGGACCGACCGCACGGCGGCCTCCGTCAGGCCTCCCGGACGCTGGTTGCCGGCGATCGAGGTGCCGCCGATTGCGGCGATGTCGACCGCGTGCCCGTAGATGTGAGCCGAGACGACGCCGGCCCGCGCGAATTGGCGGTGGCCGGAGAAGAGGCTCGACACGGTGACTGAGCCGTGCCGCTCGGCGAGGTACGAGAGCAGGACGACGACGCGGACGTCGATCCGGCCGGCGGCGAGATCGGCGCGGCCGCCGTCGTAGATCGAGACGCGCTCGTCGGCGAGCAGCCGCTGCGACGAGCCGGGGCTTCGACTGCTCGAGGCCCGTGACGAGCGACTCGAGCCCGACGGAGCGGTAGTAGTCCGCGAGCGCGGCGGCGCGGTCGGCGAACGCCGTCCGGCCCGAGAGCGCGAGCGCTCCGCGCCAGGCGTCGCCGCGCAGGCTCTTCGCCAGGCGGTCGATCTCGCTCGGGGTGGCCGGGGCCGAGCCGTGCTCGCCTTGTGCCCGAAGCACGCCGAGGACCGCGGCCCAGTCGGCGCCGCCGCGCGTCGAGATGCGTCCGAGCGAGCGGACGAACGGGCGGGTGAGCCGAGCCGACGGCGGGGTGGGATCCGGAAGCGCCCGGTTGAGCCAGACGGTTGCGGCGCCGGCCTGGGCATGCTCGATCTCCGCGGGACGGGCCGGGGCGATCTGGGCCCGCGCCGTCACCCACTTGCGAGTCTTCGCCTTCGGGGCGACCCGTCGCTTCGGCGTCGCCGTGGACTGGACGGACGAGGGCTCGACGGCCTTGACGCTCGTCGGCGCTGCGGCGGCGAGCTCCGAGGTCTCGGTCTCGGCGGCGGCGGCGGCCTCGTCGGCGTGGCCGTGCTCGGCGGCGGGTGCCGCCGACGGCGCCGGCTCCGAGGCCGGCTCCGAGGCCGGCTCCGAGGCCGGCGCCGACTCGGGGGCTGCGGCCGACGAGGGTGCAGGCGCGGCCTCGCTGGAAGGCGCGGGAGCGGGCTCGGCTCCGGCCGCGACCGCGCCGACCTGGGAGGCGTCGACGCCGTCTCCCTCGAGCATCGCCGCGACCCGGTCGCCCGCGCCGGCCGTGAACGAGGCGCCGGCGAAGAAGAGGAGTGTGAACCCCGAGACGAGGGCGAGACGTGCGGCGGGGCGCGGCCGAGGCGTCGGCGACGGCAGCGGCACTGGATCGGTGGCGGGCTCGAGCATCGGTGGGCGAACGTGCAGCGCCGTGGGTCGGCGTCGCAGGAGCACGGTCAGCGTCGCGACGGCGAACGCTGCGGCGAGTGACAGTGACACTGTTACGAGATTTCGATTCCGTCTTGACACGAACTCCAGCTCCTCTTGCTCGGGGGAAAAGCGCCGGATCGTGTACCGGCGTCGGAGACTCCACCGTGCCGCAACGGTCGTCGAGTAACCCCTATCGGCAGAGGCTTTAGCCGCAGTCACTCCATCGAGTGAACGTGCGCGAGCGGTGCAGGAAGTCACCCTTTTGAGGCTCCACTCCAGCTCGAAGCCGTTCCGATAGTGGGGCAACGCAAGACCACCAGTTAGGCGCCGCGGCACGCCGAGCTCGATGTAGGGGAGGAGACTTTCCCGCTTGACGAAGGCACTCGCAATCGGCACTTCGCTTTTCACCCGTCCGGAGCCGAAGTCTCCCGGCTCATTCACCCGTCTCATTTCGGAAGGGAGGTGAACTCCATGCTGAAGTTTTTCGTCGCGTTGCAGTCGTACACCGTCAACGCCGTCCACGAGCTGCGCACCGCCGAAGACGCTCAGACGATGGCCGAGTACGGCGTCGTCCTCGCCGTGATCACCATCGGCGCCGTCGGCGTCTTCACGCTTCTCTCCGGCAGCATCACGAGCGCGATCAACGCTGTCAGGGCCAACCTGCCCGGCGGCGCGTAAGCCCGTCATTCCCCCAGAAGGAGGTGAACGTTCGATGAATGATCCAGAGCTCCGCCAGGTCGTCGCAACTCTCCGGAACTCCGAGGAGGGCCAGACGATGGCCGAGTACGGAGTGGTTCTCACGGTGATCGTCGTCGCCACGGTCACCATCTTCACCTCGCTGGGAGATTCGGTCGAGGCAACGATCAGGAACGTCCTGACCTTCCTCCCCGGATAGCCGTGCACGTCGGGCGGGCCTTCGCAAGGAGGTCCGCCCGCTCCACTTCGAACCGAAAGCCGCCGCTGATGATCCTCCAGAGACTTCGATCCGACGAGAAGGGCCAGACCGCCACCGAGTTCGCGCTCGTGCTGCCCGTCTTCTGCCTGCTTCTTTTCGGGATCATTCAGTTCGGGATCATCTTCAAGAATTACGTGACGCTGACCGACGCCGTCCGCGCAGGCGCGCGCACCGCGGCGGTGAGCCGTCTCGAAGGCTCGCCCGTCGCTGTCGTCGAGGCGTCCGTCCGAAAGTCCGCGACCGGGATCGACAAGCCGTGCTCGACGCCCGGCCTCTGCGTGACGGTCAGCGGAACGTGGCAGCGCGGCCAGGACGTGACGGTCGAAGCGACCTACCCCTACGAGATCAACCTGCTCGGATTCGTCGCTGCGACGGGGGTCCTGACGAGCACGACCACGGAGCGTGTGGAATGAGCCTCTTCAAGAACGACCGCGGCCAGGCGACCGTCCTGACCGTCCTGAGCTTGACCGCTCTGCTCGGCATGGCCGCACTCGTCCTCGACGTCGGCTCGTGGTTCCGTGCGCAGCGCGACACGCAGGCAGCAGCCGATGCTTCGGCCCTCGCCGCCGCCCAGGCGCTCCCGTACAGTCCTGGTGCGGCCTCGGCGCTCGCCGGCGAGTACGTCGACAAGAACGGTGGCGGCGCTCGCACGATCACGTTCGCCAGCAAGAACCTCGCGAACGACACGGTTTCCGTCACGGTGGAGCGGCCGACACCGGGCTTCTTCGCCAAGGTCTTCGGGGTCAACTCCGTCCAGGTCGGCGCGAAGGCGACAGCACGCACCGGCACGCTCGCTCAGGCGCGGTTTGCGGCCCCGATCGGGGTCGACAAGCGGCACCCGCTGCTCGGTGGCAGCGGTTGTCCGTGCTTCGGCCAGGACACCGACCTCGAGCTCGAGAAGGTCGGTCCGGGCGCGTTCCGCTTCCTCAACCTCGACGGGTCGCATGGCGGGACGGGCACGCAGGACATCGAGGCGTGGATCACGCAGCGGATTCGACGGCTACATGCCGCTGGGTTGGTACGGCTCGAATCCCGGAGCAAAGACGAGCTCCAACGTCACCTCGGCGATGAACGTGAAGATCGGTGACGAGCTGCTCTTTCCCGTCTATGACAGGACGGTCGATAACGGCGCCAACTTCGATTACGAAGTCATCGGTTGGGTGGGCTTCGTGGTCACCGACTACATCAAGGTTCAGGGAAACAACAAGAGAATCACGGGGCAGTTCGTGCGAGTGATCTGGGAAGGTCTTCAGTCGACGTCGGGCTCCGCGATCAGCTTCGGAGCTCAAGCGATTCAGCTCGTCGAATAAGTCAACGAGAAAGTGAAGGAAAAACGACGCTCATGACCTACAGAGTCAGAAATATCGTGATCGCCGTCGCGCTGGCTCTCGTCGCCGCAATGATGACGAGCTTCTACGTGACGAACTATCAGCGTAACGTCCAGAAGGATGCCAAGAACGTCGTGGTGTTCGTCGCGAAGAAGGACATTCCCGTCGGCACGACCGGCGCGGATCTCGCGCGGAAGGGCCTCGTCGCGAAGTCCGAGATCGTTCGGCGATCCGTCGTGCCGGGCGCGATCTCGAGCCCCGACCAGCTTGCGGACCTCGTCGCGGTGCAGCCGGTGTATGCGGGCGAGCAGGTCTCGACGCGACGGTTCGCCCTGCCGACCACCCGTGGGATCAGCGCTCAGCTGACCGGGACGCAGCGGGCGATCAGCTTCCGGGGAGACCAGGAGCAGCTGCTTGCCGGCACGCTGAAGAAGGACGATCGCGTGGATGTCGTTGCGTCCTTCAAGCACGACCGTGCGTACACACGGATCATCCTGCGCGACCTGCTCGTGCTCAAGGCGCCGTCGTCCAGCCTCGCTTCGGACAAGGTTGGCTCCTCGCCGGGCGAGGGCGCCTTCGCGGTGATGCTGGCCGTCACCGACGTCCAGGTACAGAGGCTGCATTGGGCCGACACGTTCGCCGACGCGTGGCATCTCGAGCTTCGGCCGGTCACGGACGCCGTGGACAGCCCGGAGAACGTCGAGAGCTCCAAGTCGCTGCTGGTCGAGGGCGTCCGCCCGAGGCAGCTCGTTCAGGCCGGATACCCGAACACCGGAAACGTTGGAGGCACCCCATGAGCGAGAAGATCCGCATCTACGTCACGGGCTCTTGCGAGGGGCACGATCGCCTCCGCGAGGCGCTCGCCAGCCATCCCGAGCTCGACTTCGTCGGCTGGAGCGAGCACGTTGCCGAAGCCACGGCCGCTCTCGCGGGCGGACATCTCCAGGTCGTCGTCCACGCGACGCGGGCGACTACGCTTCCGGCGGACGAGATCGCCGCGATCCGCGAGCAAACGCGGGCGCCGATCGTGATCCTCGCGTCGGGCGAGTCGTCGGTGCTGCTCGACGACGCCCTCGAGACCGAGGGCATCGCCGACGTGATCCTGCTCCCGCAGCTCACCGAGAACGTCATCTTCGCGCTTCGCAAGGCCGCTCACGCCGGACGCAGGCTCAACGCCGAGGGCGGCCACGCGCGTCACGGCAGGATCATCACCGTCTTCTCGCCGAAGGGCGGGACGGGCAAGACCGTCACCGCGACGAACCTCGCCGCTGCGTATGCGAAGCACGAGAAGAAGCGGGCGCTCCTCCTCGACCTGGATCTCCAGTTCGGGGACGCGGCGATCATGCTCGGCCTCGAGCCGGAGAAGACGATCTACGACCTCGTCACCGCGCCGGGAGAGCTCGACTCCGAGAAGCTCGCGGGCTACGTGACGACGCACACGTGCGGGCTCGACATCCTGCCGGCGCCGTTGCGCCCCGAGGACGCCGAGCTCGTGACCGAGTCGAAGCTGACCCGGCTGCTCGAGGTGGCGCGGGAGTCGTACGACGTGATCGTCGTCGACACCTCGCCGTTCTTCCACGGGCCGATGCTGGCGACGCTCGATCGCACGGACGAGCTGCTGATGATCTGCGGGCTCGACGTGCCGACGTTGAAGAACGTGCGTCTCTCGATGCAGACGCTCGAGCTGCTCTCGTTCCCCGCCCAGCGGATCCGGTTCCTCCTGAACCGGGCGAACTCGAAGGTGGGGATGAGCAAGAAGGAGGTCGAGGGAGCCCTCGACGTCAAGATCCGCTTCGAAGTCCCGTCCGACCGGGTCGTCCCGCTCGGCGTGAACCGTGGCCAGCCGCCGACGATCGGCGATCCGAGCTCCGACTTCGCCCGCGCGATCCGCGAGGTCGCGAAGTCGCTGCTGACCCCCGACGCTCCCAAGAAGCGCCGCGTCTTCGCGGCGCTGGCCAGGGCGTAACGCGTCATGGGCCTCCACGACAGACTCTCGAAGCAGAACGGAAACGGGGCCGGCAGCACGACCGCCGAGCGTCCGGCCGCGCTCGCCGGTCCCGTTGCGCGCACCCCCGGCCAGCAGGCGCCGGCCGGGGGCGAGCCGGGTGCGAGCGATCCCTATGCGGAGCTGAAGACCCGCATCCACCACGCGGTGATCGCGAAGCTCGGTCCGGAGCTCTTCAAGCGGGAGACCGGGGAAGACCTCTCGGAGCGGGTGCTCCACGCCGTCACCGAGCAGCTCGCGCTCGACCGGACGCCGCTGACCCGCGAGGAGCGGCGGCGGATCCAGGCCGAGATCTCCGACGACGTGCTCGGCTACGGGCCGCTCGAGCCGTTCCTACGCGACGACACCGTGACCGAGGTCATGGTCAATGCGCACGACCGGATCTTCGTCGAGCGGGACGGCCGCCTCGAGCGGACGGACGCGGGCTTCGTCGACGACGCGCACGTGATGCGGATCATCGACAAGATCGTCTCCCAGGTCGGCAGGCGGATCGACGAGTCCTCGCCGATGGTCGACGCGCGCCTCCCGGACGGGAGCCGCGTCAACGCGATCATCCCGCCGCTCGCGCTGAAGGGCCCGACCCTGACGATCCGGAAGTTCGCGCGCGACCCCTACACGATCGACGACCTGATCAACTTCGGCTCGCTCAACCCCCAGGCGGCGCAGTTCCTCTCCGCCTGCGTCAAGGGCAAGCTGAACGTCCTGATCTCGGGCGGTACCGGCACCGGTAAGACGACGATGCTGAACGCGCTCTCGTCGTTCGTCCCGGGCGACGAGCGGATCGTCACGATCGAGGACGCGGCCGAGCTCCAGCTCCAGCAGGAGCACGTGATCACGCTCGAGTCCCGCCCGCCGAACATCGAGGGCCAGGGCGAGGTGCGGATCCGCGAGCTCGTTCGTAACTCCCTCCGGATGCGCCCCGACCGGATCATCGTCGGCGAGGTCCGCGGCGCCGAGACGCTCGACATGCTCCAGGCGATGAACACGGGCCACGAGGGCTCGCTGACGACGATCCACGCCAACACGCCTCGCGACGCGCTCGCCCGGCTCGAGACGCTGGTGATGACCGCCGGCGTCGAGCTGCCGCATCGCGCGATCCGCGAGCAGATCGCGAGCGCGTTCGACCTGCTCGTCCAGATCACGAGGCTCGTCGACGGCTCCCGCCGCGTCACCCACATCACCGAGGTGCTGCGGATGGAATCCGACGTGATCACGCTCCAGGACTTGTTCATCGCGAAGCAGCCCGACGAGGAGACCGTCGCCGCGAATCGCGGCTCGCGGCTGCTTCTCCCGATCGCGTGCACGGGCCTGAAGCCGCACTTCCTCGAGAAGATGGCGGCGAGCGGCGTCGTCCTGCCGCCGACGTTCTTCCGCCCCGACGTCCCGCAGCGCCCGACCTTCGCGAAGGCCAGCTACGGGGGGAACCAGTGACGCGGATCCTTCTCGCGCTCGTGGTCGCGATCGCGGCCCTCGGTCCGGCCGATGCAAACGCGGCAGACGCCCGCTTCGGTGGTGTCGACACCGGCGCGTATCCGTCGCTCCGAGTCCTGCTCGTCACCCCGAAGCCGACGGGTCGCGCCCCGCGCCTGACCGAGAACGGGAAGCGTGTGAACGGGCTCGAGGCAGCCAACCTCGGCCGTGCGAAGAGCGTCGTGCTCGCCGTCGACCGGTCGCAGTCCATGCGCGGCCAGGCCCTGGCCGACGCGACGCAGGCCGCGCGTGCGTTCGTCCGCCAGAAGCCGGGCTCGGATCGGGTCGCGGTCGTCGCCGTCGGCAAGCGGGCGGTCCAGGTCACCGGCTTCTCGTCGTCGACGATCGACGTCGATGCTGCTCTGCGCACCGTCGAGGTCGACACCGTCCGGGGCACCGCGCTCTACGACGCGATCGTGCTCTCGTCGGAGGCCCTCGGCACGGAATCGCTCGCCTCGCGCGTGCTGATTCTGCTCACGGACGGCCAGGAGGTCTCGAGCGAGGTTTCGCTCGAGGCCGCGATCGCCGCCGCCCGCGCGGCCGGCGTCACCGTGTATCCGATCGCGATCGAGAGCGCCAGCTTCTCGCCCGCGCCGCTCAAGAAACTCGCCAAGGCCACCGGCGGGAGGTACACCGGAGCCCGCGACTCGGCCTCTCTGCTCGGCGTCTACAACTCGATTGCGGCCGAGCTGAAGCGGACGTGGCAACTCACGTACACGACGTCCGCGCGTCCGGGTGAGGAGATTCGCCTCGCGGGTGCCGGCGCATCGCTCACGACGTCGATGCCCGGGCTGTCTGCCGTCGTGGAGCCCGTCGAATCGAAGCTTCCCGGACGCCATCTTCGGGATCGGGCCGCTGCTGACGGCGCTCCTCGTCGGGCTCTGCATCTTCGGTGCCGGGGTGTTCGCGCTCCGGGCTCCCCACGGCGCGCACATTCGCCGCCAGCTCGCACCGCACCTCGGCCAGAAGGAGCGCAAGCGCTCGCGCGGGCCGGTGCAGGAGCGGTTCGCGACCGCCTCGGCGGTGCTGCAGGCGACGGAGAAGGCGTTCGGCCACCTGAAGGTGTGGCATTCGCTCCATCGCTTGATCATCCGCGCGGACCTACCGCTTCGGACGGTCGAGCTCGCCTACATCTGCGTCGGGGCAGGCCTCGTGCCTGGATTCCTCTTCGCTGTCGCGGGCGCCTCGTCGCTCCTGATCCTCCTCGTGATGGTCGGCGGCGCCACCCTGCCCATCGTCGTCGTCTGGTGGAAGGCCCGCCGGCGGCTCCTGGCGCTCGACGACCAGCTTCCGGACGTTCTGACGACGCTCGCCGCCTCGCTCAAGGCAGGTCACAGCTTCCGCCAGGGAATCCAGGCGGTCGTCGACGAAGGGAACGAGCCGGCAAGCGGAGAATTCAAGCGCGTGCTCACCGAGACCAGCCTCGGCCGCCCGATGGACGACGCCCTCGCCGAGATGTCCGAGCGCGTCGGTTCGGAGAACCTCTCGTTCGTTGTCACCTCCGTCACGATTCAGCGACAGGTCGGAGGGAGCCTCGCCGGGATCTTCGACATGGTCGCGGAGACGGTTCGGAACCGGCAGCATTTCGCCCGGAAGATCCGGTCGCTGACCGCCTCCGGAAAAATGTCGGCGTACGTCCTGCTCGGCCTGCCGTTCTTCATCGCCGGCGCGCTGACGCTGATGAACCCGGACTACATGGCCCCGCTCTATACGACCTCGGTCGGGCACATGCTGATCGGCATGGGCCTGACGATGATGTTCTTCGGCTCGCTCATCCTCCGCAAAATCGTCTCCTTCAGGGGCTGATCACACATGCTGCTCGCACTCGCTGCCCTCCTCCTCGCCGGCGCCGTCTATCTCGCCGGGGAGGTCATCACCCATCCCGCCCGGGAGCGCCACCAGGCACTCCGCCGGGCATCCACGTATGGACATCGGCGCTTCCAGGCCGTCAGCCCCGACCGGATGCGCTTCAACGAGCGCGTGCTCGCCCCGGCCACGGCCAAGCTCGCGCGACTCGCCCTGCGCGTGAACCCCCGCGTCACGATGGAGAGCGTCGCGCTGAAGCTGCTCGCGGCGGGGATGGGGCGCTCGATGACCCCGACGGTGTTCCTCGCCGCCAAAGCGGCCCTCGGCGGAGTCGGTGCCCTCTTCGGCTTCCTGATCGGGTTGAGCTTCAGTCCGGTCGCCGCGCTCTTCCTGGCGGGGCTCCTCGCTGCCGGTGGGTTCACGATTCCCGGCGTCTACGTCTCCGGCAAGGCGAGCAGGCGCCGCGAAGAGATCCGGTGCGAGCTGCCGGACGCCCTCGACCTGCTGGCCGTGAGCGTGGAGGCCGGTCTGGGCTTCGACGGAGCGGTCGCCAAGCTGACCGAGCACATGGAAGGCTCGCTCGCCGAAGAGTTTTCGCTCACGCTCGGCCAGATGCGGATCGGCGAGTCGCGCTCCGACGCCCTGAAGAAGATGGCCGAGCGCGTCGACTCGCCGGAGGTCGGCACGTTCACTCGAGCGATCATCCAGGCCGACCAGCTCGGGATCTCGCTCGGCAGGATCCTCCGGCTGCAGGCGAACGACACCCGGCTCAAGCGCCAGGCGGCGGCGGAGGAGAAGGCGATGAAGGCGCCGGTCAAGATGCTCTTCCCCACCGTTCTCTTCATCTTCCCGGCGATGTTCCTCGTCATCCTCGGGCCTGCGTTGATCGCGATCAAGGAAGTCTTCTGATGGCCGCGACGGAGCACGACACCGAGAAGGGATTCGGGACCGGGCTCCGTGCGCAGCTCGAGCGGCGCCGCGAGGAGGAGGCCGACGGTGGCGAGGCGCCCCGCGCGCCCGTGCTCGAGGCTCCCGTGGCGCTGGCGCCGCCGCCAGCGCCGCCTGTCGAGCCGCCGGCGCTCTTCGTCGCTCAGGACGACGTCGAGTTCGAGGCCATGCGGGAGGAGCTCGCCGCCGCATTCGCCCGCGAGCAGGAGCTTCACGACGAGGTCGCTCGCCTGCAGGAGACGGTCGAGCTCGAGGCAGCCGGCGGTAAGAGCGCGGCGATCCGCTCGGCAGAGGTCGATTCGCGCGCAGCGCGCGTGGCCGCGCTCGAGGCCAAGCTCGAGGAGCGGGAGCAGGAGCTGGCCCAGCGGGCGGAGGCGGCCGCATCCGAGCAGCAGCGCCTGGCCGATCTCAGAGGCGAGCTCGGCGCTGCCGAAGCCCGCACGACCGAGCGCGAGAAGCAGATCTCAACCAAGTTTCGCGAGCTCCAGGCGATCGAGCGACAGCGCACCGGCGCCGGCGCCGAACTGGCCAAGCAGGAGGCCGCGATCGCGCAGCGCGAGCGCGCGCTCGAGCGGCTCCAGTCCGAGCTCGAGGGGCGCGAGACCGAGCTGACGGCGCGGGTCGAGGCCCGCGAGTCGGTGCTCGAGACGCGCGAGAGCGCTTTGCGGGAGCAGGAGCACGAGCTCGGCGAGCGGGTCGGCGCCATGTCTGCGCGCGAGCGAGAGCTCGTCAAGGCGCGTGCCACGATCACCGTGCGCGAGGAGTCGTTCGAGGCCCGCGAGGCCGAGTTGCGCGCCAGGGCCGACCGGCTGGCCGCCGATCTCGAACGCCTCGACGAGGCCCGCTCGAGTGCCGGCGAGATCGAGGGTGAGGTCGCGGCACGCTCGACCGAGATCGCAGCAAAGGAGAGCGAGCTCGCCGCCCGCGAGGCCGAGCTGAGCCGACGCGAGTCGCAGCTCCGCCGGGACGAGGCAGACGGCCAGGCCGCCGCTCATCTCGACGACGAGGCCCGCCGGCTCGACGAGCTCCGCCAGGAGCTCGCTGCCCGGGAGGCCGAGGTCAGCTCGAGCGAGACCCTGCTCGAATCGCACCGCGCCCGGGTCGAGCGGCGCGAGAAGCGGCTCGGCGCAACGGAGGAGTCGATCTCCGACCGGATGCGCGAGCTCGACGAGCGGGAGGCCGAGATCGAGGGCCGCTGGGCGCGTCTCGAAGCCGATTTCGAGCTTCGCGACGTCAAGCTCGAGCAGCGCGAGAAGTCGATCAACGAGCTCGAGCTGCGGCTCGGCAAGAAGGAGAGCGACCTCGCCGACTACGTCGGCCAGCTCCAGAGCCAGATGGAGAGCCGCGAGTCGGATTGGTGGGAGAAGCAGCTCGGGCACCCGGTCACCTGACCCGCCGTCGATACAGAGCTTGTGTTCAATGAACACAAGGTCGGCTCGCCGGGCTGACCGAGCCCACCGGCGGATCTGAGCAAACGCGAGTACCCTTCGCCGATTCTCTTTGCACTCGAGGGGGAGGTAGGGGTTTGACTCGCACACGCACGATGACGCTCGGCCTGGCTGTGCTCGCGGTGGCCGTTCTCGCAGGTGTTGCCGGCGCGGCCAAGCCGGGTCCGGGAACGACGACGGGGACGGGGCGCGTTTTCTATCCGAATCCGGTCGCGACCCTGCAAGACCAGACGCTGACCGATCAGAAGGACGCGGACTACGCGGCGCTCCAGCCGGCCTACAGGCTCGTCACGCTGACGAACCTCGACGGGAGCGGCACGCTCACCGGCGACTACGCGAACATCCGGAGCAGCACGGGCGACGACGCGTACTCGCCCGACAACACGTTCATCTATGGCCGGAGCGACGACCGCTTCGAGCAGGTGATGGCGTACTACTGGATCACCGAGGCGCAGAAGTACTTCCAGGGGCTCGGGTTCGGGACGGGCAAGCGCTTCGCCCCGGTGAACGAGGAGTCCCAGGATCTGCGGATCAACCAGTGGGGCGCCGACAACTCGTACTCGTGGGACAAGCACGACGTGATCCGGCTCGGCAAGGGCGGCGTCGACGACGGCGAAGACGCCGAGGTGATCCTCCACGAGTACGGCCACGCGGTGCACGACGCGCAGGGGGTCGACCTCCAGGGCGTCGAGGCCGGCGGGATCGGCGAGGGCTTCGGCGACTATCTCGCGGTCACGATCTCGAACTACATCGCTCCGACGCCGGACGCGCCGTGCGTCGCGGACTGGGACGCGGTCTCGTACACCTCGACGGTGCCGCACTGCCTCCGGCGGATCGACACGGCCGCGCACTATCCGGAGAGCCTCTCCGCGACGAGCGTGCACCGGAACGGCCTGATCTGGTCGGCGTCGCTCTGGGACATCCGGAACGCGATCGGGCGGGTCGCCGCGGATACGACGATCCTCGAGGCGCACTTCGCGATGGGCGTTGTCACCACGATGCCCTACGCGGCAGGGAAGATCGTCGAGACGGCGCAGCGGCTCTACGGCGCGGCGACCGCGGAGCAGGTCCGAGCGGCCTTCCAGGCGCGAGGCGTTCTCTAGCAGGACGGGAGAAAGCGAGAGGCCCGCGGCGAGCGCGGGCCTCTCTCCCGGACGCTCCTTTTCTGGGCCAGACGACTCCTCCGACGAGCGGAGGAAACGTCTGGAGGGGGAGAGGAGTCGCGCCCGGTGACGTATCCATGCCACATCCGTCGGCCGGATGCCAGGGCGCTACACTCATTTCGATGAGCGAAACCGGCACGATGCGGGTAAAGAGCGGCCTCGCAGAGATGCTGAAGGGCGGCGTGATCATGGACGTCGTGAACGCGGAGCAGGCGAAGATCGCCGAGGACGCGGGCGCCGTGGCGGTCATGGCGCTCGAGCGCGTACCGGCCGACATCCGCCGCGACGGCGGAGTCTCGCGGATGTCCGACCCGGCCATGATCGAGCAGATTCAGGAGTCCGTCTCGATCCCCGTGATGGCGAAATGCCGGATCGGCCACTTCGCCGAAGCGCAGATCCTGCAGGCGCTCGAGATCGACTACATCGACGAGTCGGAGGTCCTGACGCCGGCCGACATCGCCCACCACGTGGACAAGTGGGCCTTCGCGATTCCGTTCGTCTGCGGCGCGACCAATCTCGGCGAGGCGCTGCGGCGGATCGCCGAGGGCGCAGCGATGATCAGGACAAAGGGCGAGGCGGGAACCGGCGACGTCGTCAACGCGGTCACGCACATGCGAGCCGTCTTCGGCGGGATCCGCCGGCTGGGGGCGCTGCGCGGCGAGGAGCTCTACGCCGAGGCGAAGGAGTTGCGCGCCCCGTACGAGCTCGTCCGCTGGGTCGCCGAGAACGGCAGGCTGCCGGTCGTCACGTTCACCGCCGGTGGGATCGCGACCCCGGCTGACGCGTCGCTCTGCATGCAGCTCGGCGCGGACGGTGTCTTCGTGGGCTCGGGGATCTTCAAGTCGGGCGATCCGGCGCTCCGCGCGAAGGCGATCGTCGAGGCGACGACGCACTACGCCGACGCCGAGATCCTCGCGCGTGTCTCCGCCGGTCTCGGCGAGCCGATGGTGGGCATCTCCACCTCGACGCTCGAGCCGAGCGAGCTGCTCGAGACCCGCGGCTGGTAAGGCCTCGTCCGGCTCGTTCCGGCCTCGAGCGCCGGCGTGAGTCCCCGTCCGCGCACGCGACGGGGCCGTAGCAGGGTGCGGCGAGAGAACGCTCGTGTTCATTGCGCACAAGTTGCTCTTTCGCTCGGTTGTCATGACTCATTCGTCGCAGTTCCACGGGCACGCTGTCGTCCATGCACTTCGCCGTTCCCGGTAACGATCCGCTCCTTGTCCAACTGGTGCGAAGACTGGATCGCGATGGTGTCTCGATCGCCGAGACGTGGCGGGCGGTCGGGGCCGGCGCGAACCGCTTCGGACAACGGCGCCCTGGCTACGGCCTCGTCCGGCAGCTCGTTCGCCTGGAGCGCTACCGCCGGCGGGTACGTGCGGAGACCGTCGCGGCTCTGAAGCGCGCCGCCTCGGGTGTCGCCGCCGGCCGCGCTCCGGCGAGGCAGCTCCTCGGAGAGCTCGAGCGAATCGGCTGGCAAAAGCGGCTGACGTTCGATCCGCAGTCGCCGCCCTGAGGCCGTTCTCGCGCACCCGCTTCTACACTTGCGCCATGAGAATCGGCGTCCTCGCGCTTCAGGGCAACTTCCGCGAGCACGCGGCGATGCTGCGCCGGCTCGGCGCGGACGTTGTCGAGGTGCGCCTCCCGGTTGAGCTCGACGGCCTCGACGGGCTCGTCATTCCTGGCGGCGAGTCGACGGCGATCGCGCGGCTGATGCGGCTCTACGGGCTCGAGGAGCCGGTGCGGCGCTTCGAGCAGCCGATCTTCGGCACCTGCGCCGGGATGATCCTGCTCGACCGAGCTCACCTCGGCCTTGCCGACCTCGAGGTCGATCGAAACGCCTACGGCCGCCAGCTCGCGAGCTTCGAGGCCGATCTCGACCTCGACGGCGACGACGAGCCGCTGCGCGGCGTCTTCATCCGCGCGCCTCGCGTGGCCGACCACGGCTCCGGCGTCGAGGTCCTCGCCGAGCGCAGATTGCCAGGAGGAGGGGGCGAGCCGGTCCTGCTCCGGGACGGCCGCATCCTTGTCGCCTCGTTCCATCCGGAGCTGACCGATGACACACGCGTGCACCAGCGGTTCCTGGAGCTGATCAGAGAGGAGCAGAGTGTCCGGGCATAGCAAGTGGTCGTCGATCAAGCACAAGAAGGGAGCGGCGGACGCGAAGCGCGGGAAGCTCTTCACGAAGCTCTCGCGCGCGATCATCGTCGCGGCCAAGGAGGGTGGCCCCGATCCGTCGGGGAACGCCTCGCTCCAGAGCGCGATCGACAAGGCGAAGAGCTATTCGATGCCCAAGGACAACATCGAGCGGGCGATCGCGAAGGGCGCGGGCACCGAGGCGGACGCCGCCGTCTTCGAGACCGTGGTCTACGAGGGCTACGGCCCCGACGGTGTCGCCGTGCTCGTCGAGGCGCTGACCGACAACCGCAACCGCACCGCATCAGACGTGCGCCACACTTTTGCGAAGAACGGCGGCAACCTGGGCACGAGCGGCTCCGTCGCCTGGCTCTTCGAGCGACGCGGCGTCGTACTCGTCGACGCCGAGGGCGCCGACGAGGACGAGCTGATGCTCGCGGCTGCCGAAGGTGGGGCGGACGACCTCGAGCGCGACGGCTCCGTCTTCCAGGTCTCGGCGCCGCCGGAGAGCCTGGCTGAGGTGCGGAACGCAATCTCGGAGGCGGGCTTCGCGATCGACTCCGCCGAGCTCTCGATGATCCCGAAGACGACCGTCGAGATCGCGGACGAGTCGTCCGCGAGGAAGCTGATGCGGCTGCTCGAAGCGCTCGAGGAGAACGACGACGTGCAGGACGTGTGGTCGAACTTCGACATCCCGGAGCAGGTCTTGGAGGCCGTCGCGAGCTAGGAAGGAACGTCCGACGGGCTGCCTAACCTTTCCTCGTGAAGGTTCTCGGCATCGACCCAGGGACAGCAGCGTGCGGGTACGGGATCGTCCACGAAAGCGGCGGCCGGATCAGGCGAATCGACCACGGCTGGTGGCAGACGCCCGCCGGGGAGCGCCCCGAGCTCCGGCTCAAGACGATCTTCGAGGCGGTGCAGGCACTCCTTGTGGAGCACGAGCCGGACGGCGTCGCGCTGGAAGAGTCGTTCGTCGGTGCAGACGCCCGCATCGCGCTCTCCGTCGGCCAGGCGCGCGGAGCCGTGCTGGTCGCCGCCGCGTGCGCCGGCGTCGAGTGCGTTGAGTACGCCCCGGCCCGGGTCAAGCAGGCGGTGTGCGGCTACGGCCGCGCCGAGAAGGCGCAGGTGCAGCGGATGGTGCGCGCCATCCTCGCGCTGGACGCGGTTCCGACCCCGCATCACGCCTCCGACGCGCTAGCCGTCGCGATCTGCCACGCGCTCGCGCCGCCACTGCTGAGGGTCGCAGGATGATCTCGCGCCTCCGCGGCGTCCCCGCCGGTCGAAGCGCGGAGGGGCTCGTGGTCGACGTGAACGGCGTCGGCTATCTCGTCGCCGCGTCTGCCGCCACGCTGCGACGGGCGGAGGGGGCCGCGGAGCTCGTCGTCGAGACCTACCTCCACGTTCGCGAAGACACGCTCCAGCTCTACGGCTTCGTCGACGCGCCCGAACGGGAGCTCTTCACACAGCTCCTGACGGTGAACGGCGTCGGCCCGAAAGTCGCGCTCGCAATCGTGTCCGGCTCGACGGCCACCGAGCTACGGCGCGCGATCGCCCACGAGGACGTCGCGCGTTTCCAGGCGATCCCCGGCATCGGCAAGAAGACCGCCGAGCGGATCGTGCTCGAGCTGAAGGGAAAGACCACGCCCGGCGACGAACCGACGGTCGGGTCGGCAGTCTCCGTCGAGCGGGACGCGTTGATCGAGCTCGGCTACACGTTGCTCGAGGCCGACCAGGCGTTGGCGGCAATCGATCCGGAGCTGCCCGCCGAAGAGCGCGTTCGGCTGGCGCTGAGGCAGGCCGCATGAGCGCGGTGACGGCCGCCGCCGTCCTCTCGCCGGACGAGGAGGACGTCGAGGTCACGCTCCGTCCGCGCCGGCTCGACGACTTCGTCGGGCAGGAGAGCGTCAAGGAGCAGCTGGCGATCGCGCTCGCGGCGGCGAAGGCCCGCGGGGAGGCGCTCGACCACGTGCTCCTCGTCGGGCCGCCGGGGCTCGGCAAGACCACGCTCGCGCAGATCGTCCGCGAGGAGCTCGGAGTCGGGATCCGCACGGTCGCCGGTCCGGCGCTCGAGCGGAAAGGGGACATGGCCGCGATCCTGACCGGCCTCGAGGAGCGCGACGTCCTCTTCGTCGACGAGATCCACCGGATCAACCGCGCGATCGAGGAGATTCTGTACCCGGCGCTCGAGGACTTCCGGCTCGACATCATCGTCGGGCAGGGACCCGCGGCGAGGACGCTGACGCTCGACCTGCCGCGGTTCACGCTCGTCGGCGCGACGACGCGCACCGGGCTCCTGACGACGCCGCTCCGCGACCGATTCGGGATGACCTTTCGGCTCGGCTATTACGACGCGGAGCAGCTCGGCGCGATCGTCCGCCGTTCGGCCGGGATCTTCGGGATCGCGATCGAGGACGCCGCGGCGCGGGAGATCGCGCGCCGCTCGCGCGGGACGCCGCGGATCGCGAACCGGATCCTGCGCCGAGTCCGCGACGTCGCCGAGGTGCGGCACCAGGGCGCGATCACGAGCGAGATCGCGCGAGAAGCGCTCGAGCTGCTCGAGGTCGACGACGAGGGCCTCGAGCGCACCGACCGCGAGCTCCTGGAGGCGATCGCCCACAAGTTCGACGGCGGTCCGGTCGGGCTCTCGACGCTCGCCGTGACGCTCGGCGAGGAGACCGACACGATCGAGGACGTCTACGAGCCCTACCTGCTCCAGCTCGGCTTCCTCCAGCGAACCCCGCGCGGGCGGATCATCACGAAGCTCGGCCGGGCGCATGTGGGCGCACCCTCGGCTCCCGAGCGGCGTCTGTTCGAGTAGGGCCGGCCTCAGTACGCTCGGAGGCGTGGCGCACCCCGACCTACCCGCCGAGCAGGCCTATGTCGACCGCGCCTACGCCGCGCTCGACGAGATGCGCGACGTCGTGGGGCGGGCGGCGACCGCGACCGACCAGGAGGTCGCCGCGCTCGCGCTCGAGGCGTGGAGCGCAAAGCGGCTCGCCACCTACGAGGACGCCGAGCGCGGTCTTCTCTTCGGGCGCCTCGACTTCGACGACGTCGAGCGGCCGCTCTACGTCGGTCGCCGCTGGGTCGAGGATGCGGAGCGGCGGCAGCTTGTCGTCAACTGGCAGGCGCCCGCGGCGCGCCCGTTCTACACGGCCACTCCGGTCGATCCGCAGCGCGTCACCCTGCGCCGGCGCTTCCGCACCGCCGGCCGCCGCCTGACCGACATCGCGGACGAGTCGCTCGACGGCTCCACGCTCGACGGCGCGAGCGTCGGCGACTTCCTCCTCGAGGAGCTCGACCGGAGTCGCGAGACGCGCATGCGCGACATCGTCGCAACGATCCAGGCAGACCAGTACCGCCTGATCACGCACGCACCCGACCGGCCGCTCGTGATCCAGGGCGGCCCCGGAACCGGGAAGACCGCCGTCGGCCTGCACCGCGCCTCGTGGCTCCTCTACAACCACCGTGACACGCTCGCGCGCTCGCGCATCCTCGTCGTCGGCCCGAACAGGCTCTTCATGGAGTACGTGTCGCACGTCCTGCCCGCGCTCGGCGAGCACGCGGTCGAGCAGCGGGCGGTGTCCGAGCTCGTGGACGGGTTCGAGCCCAGCCTCGCCGAGCGTGACGAGGTCGCGCGGCTGAAGGCGGACACGCGGCTCGCTCAGGTGCTCGCACGGGCCGTCGAGCTGCGGCTCGAGAGCGAGCCCGAGGAGCTCAACCTGATGCTCGAGGGCGAGTACGTGCGCGTTCGAGCGCGCGAGGTCGCGGAGTTGCTGCGCGAGACGCGCGAGCGGGAGGGAACGAGCGCGATCGCCCGCGAGCGGTTCCGGATGGCACTCGTCCGCCGCTTCTACGTCGCGTATTCGGAGACGCTCGGCGGCAGCGCCGTCCGCGACGGGGAGCAGATCGAGAAGGCGTTGAAGGCGAACGGGTATCTGGCGCGGATCCTCGCGCGGGCCTGGCCGGCGGTGGCGCCGGAGAAGCTCGTTCGCGCACTCCTCACCCAGCCCTCGTTCCTGGGCGACGCCGCGGCTGGGATCCTCGACGAACAGGAGCAGGCGCTCTTGCGCCGCCGGGGCCTGGGCTGGAGCGACGCCGACCTTGCGCTCCTCGACGAGGCGACCGCGCTCGTCGGAACGCCGCCACGGAGCTACGGCCACGTGATCGTCGACGAGGCGCAGGATCTGACGCCGATGCAGCTACGGATGATCGCCCGACGCGCTCGTCAGGGAGGGCTCACGCTGCTCGGCGACGTCGCGCAGGCCACCGGAGCGGTCGTCTACCGGAGCTGGGACGAGGTTCTGCCGCACCTGCCGCACGCCGAGGAAGCGGAGATCGAGGAGCTTCGCCACGCCTATCGAGTCCCGCGCGAGATCATGGACGTCGCCCTGCCGCTCCTGGAGCTGATCGCTCCGGACGTGGCGGTGCCGCTTGCGTATCGCCACGGCGCTGCGGAGCCGCGCGTGGTCGGCGTGTCGGAGAAGGAGTTGCTCCGCGAGGCTTACCGGGAAGCGGCGCGGCTCGCGCGGGAGGACGGGCTCGTGGCGTTGATCGTGCCGGACGAGCTGATCGAGCCGGCGCTCGCCGACGAGGCCGCCTACGAGGGCGTGCCGCTCCTGACCGCTCGGGGCGCGAAGGGCCTCGAGTTCGATCACGTGATCGTCGTCGAGCCGGCGCTCCTGGCCGAGCGTGAACAGGGTCTGCGGGAGCTCTACGTCGCGCTCACACGGCCGACGAAGACGCTCGTGATCGTCCACGCTCGCGAGCTCCCGCCCGAGCTTCGCCACGCCGCATAGAGTCAGGGCCGTGCCGGAGCTCTGGACACCCGGAATGGCGGGTCCGCTCGAAGAGCTCGTGAGCAGGATCCACCGGCGGATCGAGGCGTTTGCGGCCGAGCACGGCGTGGAGGCCATGGTCGAGATCGAGCTCTCGGACGGCGCGCTTCACCGGCTCGAGTCGATCTCCTCAGAGCCGGGCTTCGGCTTCGTCACGCTGCGACCGCACACCACCGAAGGGCCACAGGAGCTGATCGTTCCGCTCGGCGCGATCCGCCAGCTGACGATCGGCGCCGCCGAGCCCGAGCGCCGGATCGGCTTCTCCCTGCCGTCGAGCCTAGGGACGAATCCCCGCCGGCGCAATGCTTGTGCGCAATGAACACAAGCGATCTTCGGCTACGCGGCGGTGTCGTCCGCGGACGTCGCCGGGGTCAGCGCCCGGACGCGCCCGCTCCGGACCGTGTGGACGAACGCGAGCACCCTCGGCGCGACCGCGAGCGCGACGATGTCGAACCACACGTAGCCGGACGCGACGCCGCTCGGCGGGTTGCCCAGCGAGACGGACGTGCCGGGAATCTCGGCCGCCCAGCGCCAGGTGCCGATCGCAGTCCCGTAGAGCTCGAGCCAGGCGACGACGAGGAAGACGCCGGCATAGATCTCGGGCGCCCTGCCGCGAAGCAGGTAGACCGCGAGCAGCCCCGCGCCAAGCGCGCCTCCGAGGTCCGACCGGGGCAACACCGTGATGCCCGCGATTCCCCAGACCAGCACCAGCACGAGCGCGGCGCGAACGAGTGTCCCCTGTAACTGCCTCTTACTCGCGGCGGCGGCGAGCGAGGCGCCCGCGAGGTAGACGAGCCCGTGCGCGGGCGGGACGAAGGTCGGCAGGTTCTCCAGCCTGTAGGTGTAGACACCCCAGATGAGGGAGCCCACGATCTCGGCGCAGGTGGCGACGACGACCACGACGAGCGCCTGAGCCCGGAGCGACGGCGACACACTCCGGCAGGCGAGCGCGAGCGCGATCCACGTAAAGCCGCCGAGCACGAGCTGACCTCCGGCGCCGACCTGCGTGTCGACCGCGAGCAGCACCGCGAGGTAGCCCACGATCGCCAGAGCGCGGGCCATCTCAGCGCCTGAACTGGAGCTCGTGCCAGGACGGCACGGGCGCGAGCTCGAGCAGCGCGCGACCGCCCCGCGGCTCGGCGTAGCCGAAGTCCCCGGACTCTTCGTCCCAGGACACCTCGAGCAATCCCTCCTTGACCCGGTGGTCGAGCCAGGCTCCGCGGAAGACCAGCTTTCGCAACCAGTAGACGAGCGACTCTCCCTCGAGCAGCCCGACGCGCTCCCAGTGCCGGACGAGATACCGGCCGAGCTGGCTGCGCGCCTCGGCGATCCGGCCGTCGGCCGAGAGCTCGACGAGATCGGCCGTCTCCTCCTCGTCCAGGTCGTTGCCCTCGATCAGGCCGAGCTTGACGGCGGCGGCGGTGACGCGCTCCTCGAAGTCGTCCGCGTTGAAGCCGAACCGGTAGCCGAGGAACTCGACCACGTAGTCCTCGCCGGAGCCGTAGTTCGCCTCGGTCATAGGCCGCAAGGGTACCGTCACGCGCCGATATCCTCCGCAGCATGGACAGGCGCCTCGTGCTCCCGATGACCCTTGTCGTCCTCGCGATCTGGCTGCTCGGCACCTGGGTGACGAAGTACTCCCTCGGGGAGATGGCGGTCTACACCCCGATCGCCGTCGCCGCGCTCGGCGCGTTCGCCGGGATCATCCTCCTCTGGGTCAAGATCGTCCGCGACTCGCTGCGCGGCAAAGGCACGACAGACGCGTAACGCTGCACCGTCCGATGAGGGCCGTACCGTCGAACGGCGATGCGCGACGGCTCCTGGACGATCGACCGCTGCTCCTTCGCCGAGGTGTCGGCGCTCGCCGAGGCGCTCGAGATCAGCGAGACGACCGCCTCGATCCTCGTTCGCCGCGGCTACGGAGACGTCGAAACGGCGCGGGCGTTCCTCGAGGGCGAGCGGGCTCCCCACGACCCGTTCCTGCTCGGCGACATGCGCGAGGCGGTCGCGCGGATCCGCGCTGCGATCGCGGACGGCAAGCGCATCTGCGTCCACGGCGACTACGACGTGGACGGGATCTGCGCGACGGCGCTCGCCGTGCTCACGCTGCGTGAGCTGGGCGCCGACGTCGACTGGCATCTTCCGAGCCGTTTCGAGGAGGGCTACGGCGTCTCGGGCGACACGATCTCGCGGCTTGCGGACGAGGGCTGCGCGCTCCTGATCACGGTCGACTGCGGGATCACCGCCGTCGCCGAGGTCGCCGCGGCCAGGGCACGCGGGCTCGACGTGATCGTCACCGACCACCACCGTCCCGGCGAGACGCTGCCCGACTGCCCGATCGTCGCGACGCGGCCGTCCGAGTACCCGTTCCCGGAGCTCTGCGGAACGGGGGTCGTCCACAAGCTCGCGCAGGCGCTCCTCGGAGTCGACCACCCCGCGGTTCGGCGTCATGCCGATCTCGTCGCCCTCGCGACGATCGCCGACGTGGTTCCGCTGCTCGACGAGAATCGCTCGCTCGCGATCGCCGGCCTGCGCGCACTGGCGAGGACGCAGAAGCCGGGGTTGCAAGCGCTGATGCGCTCCGCGCAGGTCGACCCGGCCGCCGTCGACGCTGGCGCGGTCGGCTTTCGCCTGGCGCCGCGGATCAACGCCGCCGGCAGGCTCGGCCGGCCCGACACCGCACTCGACCTGCTCTTGACGGACGAGGAGGACGTCGCAAGCCGGCTGGCCGCCGAGCTCGAGGTGCTGAACCGCGATCGGCAGGCCGTCGAGGACAGGATCCTCCGAGCGGCCGTCGCCGAGGTCGAGAGCTGGCCGGAGCCGAGGCGCAGCCGTCGCGGGTACGTCCTCTGGGGCGAGGACTGGCACGAAGGGGTGATCGGGATCGTCGCGTCGCGGCTCGTCGAGCGCTTCAACCGGCCGGTCGTGATGATCGCCGGCGCGAACGGGAGCTGGAAGGGGTCGGGGCGCTCGGTGGCGGCCTTCGATCTTCACGGCGCCCTCTCTGCCTGCTCGGCGCATCTCCAGCGGTTCGGCGGGCATCGCGCCGCGGCCGGGCTCTCGATCGCGACCGAGTCCCTGGAGGCGTTCGCGGCGGCCTTCGCCGCGCACGCGGACTCCTGCCTCGACGACGAGGAGCTCGAGCCGGTGACGCGAATCGACGCGATCGTGCCCGGTTCGGCACTGACGCTCGGCCTGGCGCACGAGCTCGAGCGGCTTGCGCCGTTCGGGCTCGGGAACCCCGACGTGAACCTGCTCGTCCCGAGCTGCGAGCCGGTCGACCCGGCGCTCGTCGGCGACGGCAAGCACCTCCGTTTCCGGGTTCGCCATCAGGGCCGCGACGCGGGCTCGGCGATCGCCTTCGGCCACGGCGGTCAGCTCGACCGCCTTCTTCGCCTGAACGGGCAGAGCGCGGGTCGCTTCGACCTCGCCTGCCGGCTAAAGGAGAATCGCTGGAACGGGACGGTCGCGCCTCAGCTCGTGATCCGGCGCCTGTTCGAGACGTCCGATGGCTACGAGGAGTTGCGCGCCCACCTCGGCCGGCTCTGGCGAGAGGGCGAGAGCGCGTGGACGGCCGACGCGCGGGCGATCTTCGCGGAGCTCGAGCTCGAGGAGGGCGCGAGGCGCCAGCTCTACGAGTCGGAGGCGTTCAGGGCCCTGCTCGCCGACCCTGCGCTCGAAGCGCTACCGCGCGCCGCCTAGCGAAGCGCGCAGCGTCCGGCGCGGCGCGGCACCTGCCGCCGCTCCCGCCCGACGTCGTCGAGCTCGACGAGCAGCCGGGCGAGCTTCGTGGCCTTGCGGATCTGTCTGCGTCTCCGAAGCACGGGCGTGTCCATTCCCCGTTGCAACGCACACTCCTTCGAGGGAGGTTCGCCCGGAGGGCGCTGAGCTAGACTGGATCCATGGCCGTGCTCGACGTCGAACGGCACCATCAAGATCTCGTCGACGAGCTGATTGCGTTCGCCGAGGCGTACAACCCCGGTCTCGACAAGGAGCTCCTGGCCCGCGCCTTCCACTACGCGGCCGCGGCGCACGAAGGCCAGGTGCGCCGATCGGGCGAGCCGTTCGTCCATCACCCGTGGGGGGTCGCGAAGATCTGCGCCGAGCTGCACCTGGACGAGCAGTCGCTCGCCGCGGCGCTCCTCCACGACGTGGTCGAGGACACCGAGGTCGAGCTCGACGACCTGCGCGCCGAGTTCGGAGACGAGATCGCGATCCTCGTCGAGGGCGTCACCAAGCTGACGCGGACGAGCTTCCAGAGCCGCGAGCAGGCGGAGGCCGAGAACTACCGGAAGATGATCGTGGCGATGGCGCAGGACGTGCGCGTGATCCTGATCAAGCTCGCCGACCGGCTCCACAACATGCGCACGATCGAGTACCAGGGAAAGCAGACCCAGGTGCGCAAGGCGAAGGAGACGCTCGAGGTCTACGCGCCACTCGCGCACCGCCTGGGGATCCACGCGCTCAAGTGGGAGCTCGAGGACCTGTCCTTCGAGGTCCTGCACCCGCGCAAGTACGCCGAGATCCGCGAGATGGTCGCCGACCGGCGCGACGACCGCGAGTCGCAGGTCGCGCTCGCCGGCGAGCTGCTGAAGGCCGAGCTCGACAAGGTCGACATCCCGGCCGACATCTCCGGCCGCGCGAAGCACTTCTATTCGATCTACGACAAGATGGCCAAGAAGGGCCGCGAGTTCAACGAGATCTACGACCTGACCGCGATGCGCGTCACGGTGGAGCGCTCGGGTGACGAGGGAACGCGCGACTGCTACGGCGCGCTCGGCCTGATCCACGCGCTCTGGAAGCCGATGCCCGGGCGGTTCAAGGACTTCATCGCGATGCCGAAGTTCAACCGCTACCGCTCGCTGCACACGACCGTGATCGGGCCCGAGGGGACTCCGCTCGAGATCCAGGTTCGGACGCGCGAGATGCACGAGGAGGCGGAGTACGGGATCGCCGCCCACTGGCTCTACAAGCGCGGCAAGGGGAAGACCGACGACGAGTGGCTCGCCTGGGTGAAGTCGCTGCTCGACTGGCAGCAGGACGAGGCCGATCCGCGCGAGTTCATGAAGACGTTCCGCACCGACCTCTTCGACGACGAGGTCTACGTCTTCACGCCGAAGGGCGAGGTCAAGACGTTGCCGACGGGCTCGACCCCGATCGACTTCGCCTACGCCGTCCACACGGACGTCGGCCACAAGACCGTCGGCGCGAAGATCAACGGCCGGATCGTGCCGCTCCACTACCGGCTCAAGAACGGCGACTTCGTCGAGATCCTGACCACGAAGTCCGGGCGTGGGCCGTCGCGCGACTGGCTCGCGCTCGCAGCCTCGTCGCGCGCGCGCAACAAGATCCGCCAGTTCTTCCAGCGCGAGACCCGGGGCGAGACGGAGGCGAAGGGCCGCGAGATCCTCGACCAGGCGCTGAAGGCGCAGAGCCTCCCGTACCGGAAGCTCCAGGGGTCGGCGGTGCTCGCGCAGGTGATCCGCGAGACCGGCTTCAAGAAGGCCGAGGACTTCTACGTCGCGCTCGGCGCCGGCAAGCTCCAGCCCGGTCAGATCGTGAACAAGGTGCTCCAGCGCCTGAAGACCGAGGAGGTCGCCGAGGAGCCGACCGTCCCGCTGAAGGCGCCGCGCGCCCGCTCGACGGTTGCGGGCGACACGCTCGGGATCAAGGTGACCGGGGTCGAGGACGTGCTCGTGCGGATGGCGAAGTGCTGCACGCCGGTACCCGGCGACCCGATCCTCGGCTACATCTCACTCGGCCGCGGGATCACGATTCATCGCGAGGACTGCCCGAACGTGCGCGCCCTGATGAAGAACCCCGAGCGCTTCACGCCGGTCGAGTGGGACGGCGGCACCACCACGAGCTTCCGGGTCGCGATCGCGGTCGACTCGTTCGACCGGCCGCGCCTTCTCGAGGACGTCGCTCGAACCTTCGCCGAGCATGGCGCGAACATCGTCTCCTACGGCGGCGTCGTCGAGGACGGGATGGCGCGGAACTGGTACACGGTCGAGGTCGGCGAGGTGAAGGAGCTGCGGACGTTGCTCACGGCTCTCCGCAACCTCGACGCCGTCTTCGACGCCTACCGGGTCACGCCCACTTGAGGCCCCCCGCTTGAGGATTCGGGGCCCGCGGCTCACGCTCACGGCCCTCGGTGCCGACGAGCTCGAGCAGATCAGATGGGATCCCGACGACGAGGATGCCCGTGAGCTCTTCCTCCGTCGCCTGCGCGCCGACCCCGATGCCCGAGGATTCTGGGTCTGGACTGCGACGCTCGGGGACGGAACCGAGATCGGCAACGGCGGCTTCGGCGGGCGGCCGACGGAGAATCGCCGGCTCACCGTCGGCTACGCCGTGCACGAGGAGCACCGTGGGCGGGGGTACGCGACCGAGCTGCTCGAGCTCCTGAGCGAATGGGGCCTCGCGAGGCCCGAGATCGACGTCGTCCGGGCGACGATCCGTCCCGACAACGCTCCCTCGCTCCGCGTCGCCGAGAAGGCAGGCTTCACCCGCACCGGCGAGCTTCTCCAGGACGACGAGCACGGTGAGCTGCTCGTCTTCGAGCGGAGGGCCGACGAGCGGGACGAGCCTTAGGACACGTCGAGGGGGAAGCGTGTCCAGAGGGCCGTCCCGCCGCCATCTCGGCCGGCTACGCCGTCTGCGGAGCCGGCGCCGACGAGCCCGCCGAGCCGAAGCCAGGGCCGCCGAAACCGCCGTGGCGGTGAAGTCGCGCCCCGCCGGACGGCAGCGCGCCGTTCACGTGCGCGGTCACCCGCTCCTTCAGGTTGGCCGCGAGCTCGTCTCGCTGCGCCTTCGTCAGCCGACCGGCCGCGACGGCCGCGTCGAGCTCCTTCGTCTTGTCGGCGACGAGCGCGGTGATCAGGCCGTCGACCGACTTGCCCTGGTTCTTCGCGACCTGAGCGAGTGTCTTGCCGCTCTCGAGGCTCGTGCGGAGAGCGGCCTCGGTGACGCCGAGGTAGGTTGCGGCCGCCTCGAGGTGGTGGAAGCCGCGGCCGTGGTGACCGCCGCCCCGCAGGCCGAGGATCGGGAAGGCGTCGGCCTGGATCCGCGCCTTCAGCTCCTTGCCCTGCGCCTCCGTGAGCTGGCCGGCCTTGACCGCTGCGTCGACTCGATTCGCGAGTGCCTGCTTCAGAGCGGCACTCAGCTTCGTCGCGTCGACCCCGAGCAGCTTCGCGGCGTCGGTCAGCACCAGCTTGCTCTCGGCGCTCGGATCGCCGCTCGACTGGGCCGCCAACGCCGCTCCGCCTCCGACGATCGCAAGTGCAGCGACTGCTCCCGCGATCAGCGTTCGTCTCGTCCTCTTCCTCATCACATGCTCCCTTCGGTTGGTGGTTGTTGGCTCGTTCAGGCCGACGGCCGTGCCGCCAGCTCGACCTCGATCGTCTGCTCTTCGCCGTCGCGGACGATCGTGAGCTCGACGGAATCGCCGGGCTGCCGGGCGTCGATCAGCGTGCGCAGCTCGTCCGCGTCGGCAACGGCCTCGCCATCGATCTCGGTGACGACATCGCCTTCGCGGAGCCCTGCGGCCGCAGCGGGGGTGCCGGGCCGAACCTCGGCGATGCTGGCGCCGTCGCCGCTCGACGTGTCTCCGGTCGCGACGCCGAGGTAGGCGTGCTCGACCTCTCCGTCGGCGATCAGATCCGCAGCGATCCGCGCGACGGTGTCGGACGGCACGGCGAAGCCGATCCCGTCGTTGCCGCCGGACTCGCTCTCGATCTGCGAGTTGACGCCGATCACCCGACCTTCGAGATCGAGCAGCGGCCCGCCCGAGTTGCCGTGGTTGATCGCGGCGTCGGTCTGGATCGCGTCGTCGATCGCGAAGTCGTTGGGCGAGTTGATCTGGCGATTGAGGGCGCTGACGATCCCGGTCGTGACCGTCTGCTCGAGCCCGAACGGGCTGCCGATCGCGATCACGCCGTCACCGACCGCGAGCTCGGAGGACTTACCGAGCCGGAGCGGCTCCAGAAGCGAGGCCGGTGCGTCCACCTCGAGCACGGCGAGATCCGTCGAAGGATCGCTGCCGACGACGGTGGCGTCGCGGGTCGAGCCGTCGGAGAAGCGGACGGAGACCGACTCGGCGCCGTCGACGACGTGCTGGTTCGTGATGATGTGGCCCTGCTCGTCGTAGACGAAGCCCGAGCCCTGGGCCTGCGTGGCGCCACCACCGCCGAGCGAGCCTGGCGCCGGCGGAGCCGACGGTGATCTCGACCACGCCGGCAGCGGAGCGCTCGTAGATCTCGCCCACGGTCGAGGTCGACCTCGCGATCGGGCTCGCAGCCTCGGCGATCGCCGGCCTGGGGCGCGTTCTGGTCGGAGTCGAGCGCGGTGACGACGGCCGCTCCAGCGCCGGCGCCGAAGAGCACCGCTGCGGCGACGGCCGCGATGCGCGTTCTCGAAGCTCTCAAGGGGTTCTTCATCTCGGGAAATCCTTTCGCTGGCTTGATGGCCACAGAAGACCACCGCCGCCTAAGGCCGGCCTGAGATCGGCCTAAGCCTTTCCTAAGACTTGGGCAAGGCCTTCCTAGGACATCGGCGAGAGGCGCAGCCGCATCAGCGTGCCGCCACCTTCGGCCGCCTCGGCGCTGACTGCGCCGCCGTGCGCTTCGGCCACTTGCCGCACGATCGCGAGGCCGAGCCCCGAGCCGGGCATGCTCCTGGCCGCCGTCGCCCTGTAGAAGCGGTCGAAGACGTACGGCAGATCCTCCTCGTCGATCCCGGGGCCGTGGTCTCGCACCGTCACCTCGCCGGCTCGGACGGTCACCTCGATTTCGCCGCCGGCAGGGCTCCATTTGGCCGCGTTGTCGAGGAGATTCGAGATCGCCCGCTCGATCGTGGCCGGCACGCCGGTGATCAGCGTCTCCTCGAGCTCGCTCGTGAACGAGACGCCCGGTCGGTTGCGGCGCGTGCGCTCGATCGCGGCGGCAGTCACGAGGTCGAGGCGGACGTCCTCCGGCTCGGCCGGAGCCTGATCACCGCGCGCCAGCTCGACCAGCTCGGCGATCAGCGCGGTCATCTCGCCGAGCTGCTCCGTGACGTCTCGCAGGAGCTGCTCCCGCTCGCCGGCCGGAAGCGCCTCGTCGCGGGTCAACACCTCGATGTTCGTACGGAGGCTCGTCAACGGCGTCCGCAGCTCGTGCGAGGCATCGGAGACGAGCTGCCGCTGCGCGCGCGCCGACTCCTCGAGCGCCGCCAGCATCGTGTTGAACGTCGCCGCGAGCCGTGCGAGCTCGTCGCTGCCTGCGTCGTCGATTCGACGCGAGAGGTCACGCGTCTCGGTGACGTCCTCGGCCGCTCTTGTCAGACGCTGGACAGGCGCGAGCACGGCGCGCGAGACGACGAAACCGATCCCGGCGGCCAGCGCGACGCCGGTGACGGCGATCAGGACGAGCAGGCCGCGGATCCGGTCGAGCGCCGCGTCCACCTCGTCGAGCGGACGCGCGATCTGCAGCGCGAGCCCGGGCCGGTCGACCGGAACGGTGTAGACGCGAAGGTGCGTGCCGCTGACGTCCACGTCGGCGAAGAACGAGTCGCCGTCGCCGGCGGCCACGCGCCGAGCCCGCGCCGTCACCGGCAGCTCGACGCTCGCATCCGGCGACTGGATCGCGATGCCGTCCGAGGTGACGAGCTGGGTGATTCCCTGAGCGCCGCCGAAGCGGGTCGGCGGGAGGTCGAGGAAGGGGTTTCCGGACCTGTCGTTGAGGACTCGGAGCGACCGGACGCTGCCGACTCGGTCGCGGAGCGCATCGTCGATCTCGCTCCGCAGCTCGCTGCGAACGAGGACGTACGTGAGCGCTGAGGCGCCGGCGACTGCAACGGCAACCGCCAGGGCGACGCCGAGCGTCAACCGGGTGCGAAACGTCACTGCTCGCGCAGCGCGTAGCCGACGCCGCGGATCGTCTGGATCAGCCGCGGCTTCCCGCCCGCCTCGGTCTTGCGGCGCAGATAGCCGATGTACACGTCGAGGGAGTTCGAGCCGAAGCCGAAGTCGTAGCCCCACACCCGCTCGAAGATGACCGAGCGAGTCAGCACCTGTCGCGGGTTGCGGAGGAAGAGCTCGAGCAGCGAGAACTCGGTGCGGGTCAGCACGATCTCCTCACCGGCCCGCGTGGCGAGGCGGGTTGCCGGGTCGAGCTCGAGATCGGCGAACTGGAGCACGTCGCTCTCGTCGGGTGCGGCCCGACGGAGCAGAGCCCGCAGGCGGGCCAGCAGCTCCTCGAGCGCGAACGGCTTGACGACGTAGTCGTCGGCGCCCGCGTCGAGGCCCGCGACTCGGTCGGCCACCTCGTCGCGCGCCGTGAGCATCAGGATCGGAAGCGCATCTCCCTGCCGTCGGAGCCGGCGGCTGACCTCCAGACCGTCCAGCCGCGGCATCGAGACGTCCAGGATCAGCGCGTCGATCCTGGGCTCCTCGTCGAGCCGCTCGAGCGCCTGGGCGCCGTCGCCGGCGAGCTCGACGTCATAGCTCTCGAGCGCGAGCGCGCGCCGGAGCGACTCGCGCACAGCCGCATCGTCGTCGACCACCAGGATTCGCATGCGCGCATTCTGCTCGGAGCCTCTAAGAACGAGGTGAGAGACCGGCTCGCGGCCGACGTTCACTCGATCGAGGGATCGTCCCCCGGATGAGTGACGCCACTCGATCGAGGGATGGAATGGTCACCGAGATCCGGCTACAACGAGATGGCCCGGGTAGGGGAGAGGGGCTGCGGGCACTGCGGCGCCCGTTCGATGCGGCAACAGGTCGAACGGGCGCGCACCCGCGCGCAAGCTTGTGTTCATTGCGCACAAGCTCCTATTTCGCGCAGCGCGCTTTGTCAGGCGTCGAGGTCGGCGCCTTCGAAGCTGCGGATCGTCTCGCGGTAGGAGTCCGGGATCTCGGCCGCCTGCCTCGTGGCGAGATCGACGAGGACGAGGGTCTGCGAGGCGGTGACCATCGGCGCATCGTCCGACATCCGGAATGCCGCGCAGTCGTAGGTGGCGCTCGTCCGCCCGATCCGCGCGAGCCGGACGAAGATCTCGAGCAGGTCGTCGAAGCGCGCGGGCGCGTGGTACTCGACGCTCGAAGCGCGCATCACGAAGTCGCGGCCGGAGATCCATGCGCCGGCGATCCCGAGGTGCCGGTGGTACTCGGTGCGCGCGTGGTCGAAGTAGGGGAGGTAGCGGCCGTAGTAGACGATCCCCTGCGCGTCGGTGTCCGAGAACCAGACGCGGGCCACGGCGGAGTACTTGAACGGCGGCTTCCGATCCGTGACGCGGCCGAGCTGGACGGGTTCGTCACTCACGGATGAGGTCGATCACCTCGTCGCGCTTCTCCTCCAGCAGCTCTTCCGAGAGCGCCTCGAGGTTGAGGCGCAGCAACGGCTCGGTGTTGGACGGGCGGACGTTGAAGTGCCAGTCGTCGTACTCGACCGAGATCCCGTCGAGCTTGGTGATCCGGCCGTCGGCATACCGCTCCTCGAGCTCCTGGAGCTTGGTAGCCGTATCGGAGACCGGGGTGTTGAGCTCGCCCGTGAGGAAGTACCGCTCGCGGAAGGGGCGCAGGAGCTTGGAGAGCTTCTGCCCGCGCTTCGAGATCAGCTCGAGCATCAGCAGGAACGGCACGACTCCCGAATCGGCCTGCGTGAAGTCGCGGAAGTAGTAGTGGGCGGAGACCTCGCCGCCGAAGACGGCGCCCTCCTCGCGCATCCGGTGCTTGATGTAGGCGTGGCCGACGCGGTTGATCAGCGGCACGCCGCCGGCCTCCTCGATCGTCTTCGGAACAGCCCAGCTCGCGCGGACGTCGTAGATCACCTTGCCACCCGGGTTCTTCTCGAGCACCGACTGCGCGAGGAGCGCGGTGATGAAGTCGCCCGGGACGAACTCGCCGGTGTCGTCGACGAAGAAACAGCGATCGGCGTCGCCGTCGTACGCAACCCCGAGGTCGGCCTCGGCCTCCCGCGTGCGCTCCATGATGAACTCGCGGTTCTCGGGGAGCAGCGGGTTCGGCTCGTGGTTCGGGAAGGTGCCGTCGGGCTCGAAGTAGCAGCGGATCGCCTCGATCGGGAGGCGCTCGAGGATCGGCGGGAGCATCGTCCCGGCCATCCCGTTCGCCGCGTCGATCACGACGCGCAGCGGCTCGACGGCGTCCTCGTCGACGAACGAGAGCACCTTCTCGACGAACCCCGGCCAGACGTCCTCGTCGCGAATCGAGCCGCGCTGCGTCGAAGAAGGCTTGTGTTCATTGCGCACAAGCTCGAGCGCGCGATCCCGCACCTCGAAGAGCCCCGACTCGCCGCCGACCGGAAGCGCGCCGGCGCGGACGATCTTCATCCCCGCGTACTCCTTGGGGTTGTGCGAGGCGGTGACGCAGACGCCGCCGTCGAGCCCAAGCTCCCCGACGGCGAAATAGACCATCTCCGTTCCGACCAAGCCGAGGTCGAGCACGTCCGCGCCGGCATCGGCCGCGCCGTCGATCAGCGCGGCGGCCATCGACGGGCGAGGAGACCCGCATGTCGCGCCCGACGGCAATCGAGCTCGGATCGAACTGCTCGACGTACGCCCGCCCGATCGCATATGCACCCTCCTCGTCCAGCTCGTCCGGATGGACGCCGCGAACGTCATATGCCTTGAAGACCTTCGGATCGAGCACGCGGCGATGCTATGGGAATCGACCGGAACCAGGGGCGGCACAGCCCCGCGCCGGGCCCGGGGGCCCGACCCTCGCAACTACAATCCTGAGGTGGAACGCAAGCTCGCAACCGTCCTCTTCGTCGACCTCGTCGGTTCGACCGAGCTCGTTTCCTCGCGCGATCCGGAGGTCGTCCGGCGGCGCGTGAACTCGTTCTTCGAGCACGTCTCCACCTGCATCACCCGCCACGGCGGGATCGTCGAGAAGTTCGCCGGCGACGCCGTGATGGCCGCCTTCGGCGTCCCGCAGGCGCACGAGGACGACGCGGAGCGCGCTCTGCGCGCGGCCGAGGCGATCATGGACTCGGTGCACGGCCTCGGGCTCGAGGCCCGGATCGGGATCGAGTCGGGCGAAGTCGTCGCGGACGAGTCCGAGTCCACGTTTGCGACGGGCGAGGCCGTCAATGTCGCCGCGCGACTCCAGCAGCTCGCACGGCCGGGTGAGACCCTGCTCGGGCCGTTCGCCTACCGGCTGACGCTGTCGCGGATCGAAACCGAGGACTGCGGCGTGATCGACCTCAAGGGCTTCGGCGACCCGCTTCCCGTCTGGAAGCTGCTGCACGTGCTCGACTCCGCCGACCGGCCGGCGAGCGTCTCGGCGCCGTTCGTGGGCCGCGAGTTCGAGCTGGAGCTGCTCCATACCACCTTCGCGCGCACCGTCCGCGATCGCCGCGCGCACCTGTTCACGATCTACGGCGAGCCGGGAGTCGGCAAGAGCCGCCTCGTACGGGAGTTCGTGGACGGCGTCGAGGGCGCGACCGTCCTCGCCGGCCGCTCGCTGCCCTACGGCGAGGGAATCACGTACTGGCCGATCGCGGAGATGGTCAAGGTGGCGGCCGGCATCACGGATGACGATCCCGTCCAGGAGGCAGTCGCGAAGCTTCAGGCCGCCTGTGGCGACGACGCCGTGGCTGATCTGCTCGCGCTCGCGGGCGGCGTGCTCGAGGGGATCGAGACGGAACGGAGCCAGGAGGAGATCGCGTGGGCGGCGCGCGAGTGGGCCGCGGAGCTCGCGTCCGCGCAGCCGCTGATCCTCGTCTTCGAGGACGTCCACTGGGCCGAGGATTCGCTGCTCGAGCTCGTCGAGCATCTGGCGGAGCGGGTCAAGGACGCCCCGCTCCTGATCGTCTGCCTGGCGCGGCCCGAGCTGCTCGACCTGCGTCCCGGCTGGGGCGGCGGCCGCGTCCGCGCCACTGCGATCGAGCTCGAGCGGCTGCCGCCGGTGGAGAGCGAGGCGCTCGTCGACGCGCTCCTCGCGGATCGCGAGCTCTCGGCCGGCGATCGCCGCTCGCTGCTCGAGAAGACCGAGGGCAACCCGCTCTTCGTCGAGGAGACGATCAGGATGCTGCTCGAGGGCGGCACCTCCGCCAAGCGGATCCCGGACACGCTGCAGGCGATGATCGCCGCGAGGATCGATCGGTTGCCGCGGGCCGAGAAGATGCTGCTCCAGCGCGCCTCGGTGATCGGGAGGATCTTCTGGGAGGGTGCCCTGATCCGGCTGGCACCGGAGCTCGAGGACCGCGAGCCGGTGCTGGACGCTCTGCTCCAGCGCGACTTCCTCACCCGCGAGAGCCGCTCGACGATCTCGGGCGAGACGGCCTACCGGTTCAAGCACGTCCTGATCCGCGACGTCGCCTATTCAGGGCTGACAAAGGGATCTCGGGCCGACCTGCACCAGCAGGCCGCGATCTGGATCGGCGAGCGAGCGGGAGACGAGCTGCTGGAGATCCGGGCGTACCACCTCGACCAGGCGACGATGCTGTTCGGAGAGCTCGACGGCGCGGTGCCGGCCGATCTCGCCACGGAGGCGGCGGCGACGCTCGAGACCGCGGGCCGCCGCGCCCTCGCTCGCGAGGCCAATCGGGCCGCCCGCCGGCTGCTCGTGCGGGCGGTCGAGCTCGAGCCGACGCTCCAGCGGCGCTTCCTCGCTGCGCGTGCCGCTCGTCGGATCGCCGACCTGCCGGCGCAGGCGGCCGAGATGGAGCGCGTGTTCGCCGACGCGACCGAGGCCGGCGAGCGCCGGCTTCAGGGGCTGGCGCTGACGGCGCTCGCGGAGAACGCGTTGATGCGCGACGCCGATCTCCCGCGCGGCCGGGAGCTCGTCGAGCAGGCGCTCGTGCTGCTCGAGGACGCAAGGCCGGAGGATCGCTACGAGGCGCTGACGATGCGCTCGCGGATCGGCTGGTGGCTCGGGGATCTCGACGACGACGAGCGCTGGAACGTGAAGGCGCTGGAGGTCGCGCGCGAGATCGGGCGAAAGGATCTGGAGGCGAACGCCGTCGACGAGCTCGCGAGCGCGGCGATCGCGCGGCTCGACCTGGATCGGGGCGTCCGGCTCGTCGCGGAGGCGCTCGAGCTCGCGGAGGAGAGCGGGAACATCACCGCGCTCGGCTGGGCGCTCGTCTCGCAGGCGCGGATCGACGCGCTCCGAGGCCACGCCGACGAGGCCGCAGCCAAGCTGGATCAGGCGGAAGAGCTGTTCTCGCAGTCCGGTAACGCCTGGGCGCTCGCTCGCGCGAGCAACCACTACGGCTGGGTCGAGCGACGGCGCGGCGATCTACCCGCTGCCGACCGGCGCTTTCGCGACGCGATCCGGATCCTGAAGCCGCTCGAGGATCGCGGCACGCTCTGCGAGAGCCAGCGCGGGCTCGCGCAGGTACTCGTTGCGATGGGGAAGATCGACGAGGCCGAGCGATTTGCGCTGGAATCGCGGGAGACCGTCGGCCCGCACGACACGATCTCGCGAGCGACGACACGGATGGCTTTGGGGTTGGTTCGCGCGGCACAAGGCCGCGACGAGGAGGCCGAGTCATTACTGCGCGAGGGCGTCGAGGTGATCGAGGGCAAGGATCTCTGGCTGATCCGCCGCGAGCTCGTGCTTGCGCTAGCGGGCTTCCTCCGCGAGCGCGGCCGCGTCGACGAGGCGGAGGAGTACGAGACCGAGCTGGCGGGCTACGACGCCGCGCTGATCCCGGCCTGAGCCGAGCGGCACTACAACTCGACGAGCGCTGTCCGGATTGCCTGCGACGACGCCTCGTCGGGCGATTCCGAGATCACTGTCGCCGGGCGTTCGAACCGGCGAAGTGCCTCCGCGAGCGGCTCCGCTCGGAGCGTGCCCTCGCCATAGGGGAGGTGCTTCGTCTCGTTTCGGTTGGCGTAGGCGATGTCCGAGAAGTGGATGTGGAAGGGCTCGCCCTGGCCCAGCACGGCGTCGGCCGCCTCCAGGACCGATGCGAACGCCTCGACGTCCGTGAAGGAGCCGTCGGTCGTCGCGTGCATGTGGGCGAAGTCGATCACCGGACGAACCCAGCTCACGCGTGAGGCGACCTCGAGCACGTCGTCGATCGAGCCGAGCTCGCTGACGCGGCCCATCACCTCGATCCCGAACCCGACGAGCCGTTCCTTCGCCTCGAGTCGCTCGCGCAGCTCGCCGAGCCAGGCAACGACGTCGTCGAGCGTCTGGTGGCGGTCGCGGCCGAGCCAGAAGCCGGGATGGATCACGACCACCTCGGCGCCGCAGGCGGTCGCGATCCCCGCCGTGCGGTCGAGCGCGCCGAGCGCCATCTTCGCCTTCTTCGGGTCCGGATGGCCCGGGAACGCGAAGAGCGGCGCATGGACCGAGAGCGCGATATCGCTTTCGCGAGCGAGCTCGCCGAGCCGCTCCGCCGCCGGATAGTCGAGCCAGAAGCCGCTCTCGAAGTCGAGCTCGCAGGCGCTGTAGCCGCGATCGCGCAAGATCCGGATCGCCTCTTCGGGCGATTCTCGGGAGGGCCAGCGCGCCGGCCCGAAGCGGATCGCTCCCACCGGGCTGACGCTACCGGACGTGTCCGAGGGACAGTCCCTGGGACACGTCCACCCGGGACTGCGGCGGCTCCGTCCGACGCTGGTCCTACCCTTTTCGACATGACCGATCGCCCCACACGCATCGACCTGCTCGAGCTCGACATCGACCTCCGGCTCGCCGACCTCTGGCGCGAGGCGGCGGACGTCAGCGAGTGGAACCTCGAGGTGATGGCCGCGTTCATGCGGGCCGCGTACGGCAAGGGCTACTGCGACGCGCTCACGGAAGACGCTCCCGGTTCGCTCTGCCACGACCACGGCTACCGGATTCCCGCGCGCCGCGAAGCAGCGCCCAGAATCGCCTAGCGCCGCTACGATCACGGCGTGGCACGGAAGCGGAGTCCCGCGCGCCTCGTGATCGCGCTGTCGGTGGCGGCGGCGCTCGCAGTGTTCCTCCTCTATGCGTCCGTCGCCGGCGGCGGCACGCCGTCGCTGGCGCCGAGCGAACTCGACGGTCGCACCGACCGCGTCGCGCTCGCGGGAAAGGTCGTCGGCCGCATCAGCGGCGATGCCCACGCGGGCGGCCTGCGGTTCGTGCTCCGCGACGTCGAGGGGAAGGCAACGGTTCCCGTCGTCTACAAGGGCTCCGTTCCTGACCTCTTCCGCGTCGGGCGCGACATCCACGTCGAAGGGCAGCTCACGCGCGGCACGTTCGTCGCCGTCCCGGACACGCTCGTCACGAAGTGCCCCTCCAAGTACGCCCCCGAGAAGAACGAGTCCTAAGTGCCTGAGCTCGGCCGTGCCGCGCTCATCGCAACGCTCGGGCTCGTGCTCTACGCGGTCGCCGCGGGCGGCTACGCGGCCTGGAAGCGCAAGCGGCGGCTCGCCCTCTCCGCGCAGAACGCGCTGCTCGCCGCATTCGGGACGACCCTCGTCGCCTCGCTCGTCCTCGTCGCCGCGCTGATCCGGCACGACTTCTCGTTCGTCTACGTCGCCGACCACACGAGCCGCGAGCTGCCGACCGGCTACACGATCTCGGCGTTCTGGGGCGGCCAGGAGGGATCGCTCCTGCTCTGGCTGCTCCTCCTCACCGGCTACTCGGCCGCGGCCGTACTGCTGAACCGGCGCAGCGCACGCGACCTCGTCGTCTGGGTCGTACCCGTCCTCGGCGCCGTCGCGGTGTTCTTCGCGTTCCTCGTCGTCGTGGTCGCAACGCCGTTCGCCACCCAGGTCGCGCCGGCCGACGGGGCCGGCCTCAACCCGAGCCTCCAGAACCCGTACATGATGGCCCACCCGCCGCTCCTCTATCTCGGCTTCGTCGGGCTGACGGTGCCGTTCGCCTTTGCGATGGGCGCACTGCTCGCCCGCCGCGCGGACGAGCGCTGGATCGTCGCGACCCGGCGCTGGACGCTCGTCGCCTGGACTGCGCTCGGGATCGGCCAGCTCCTCGGCGCGCACTGGGCCTACGAGGAGGTCGGCTGGGGCGGCTACTACGCCTGGGATCCGGTCGAGAACGCCGCCTTGATGCCGTGGCTCGCGGCGACCGCGTTCCTCCACTCGGTGATGATCCAGGAGAAGCGCGGGATGCTGAAGGTCTGGAACGTGCTGCTCGTGATCTTCGCGTTCAGCCTCTCGCTCTTCGGCACCTTCCTGACCCGGTCCGGGATCGTCAGCTCGATCCACTCGTTCACCCAGAGCTCGATCGGGCCCTGGTTCCTCGGCTTCATCTGCCTCGTCGTGCTCGGCTCGCTGGCGCTCGTCTTCGCTCGGCTGCCGCTGCTGCGCGCGCGGACGAGGCTCGAGTCGCTCGTCTCGCGCGAGGCGACCTTCCTCTACAACAACCTCCTGCTCGTCGCGCTGACGCTGACGATCCTCTGGGGCGTCGCCTACCCGATCCTCTCCGAGGCGGTACGCGGCGAGGCGGTGACGGTCGGCCGGCCCTACTACGACTTCTTCCTGCGCGTGTTCGGACTGCCGTTGCTCCTCCTGATGGGGATCGGGCCGCTCGTCGCCTGGCGGCGAGCTTCCGTGCGGAGCCTTCTGCGCTCACTTCGTCTGGCCGCTTCGCGGCGGCTGTCGGCACCGGGCTCGCTCCTGCTCTCGCTCGGCGCGGGCTCGTCGATCCCGGGCCTGATCGCCTACAGCTTCTCGGCGTTCGTCCTCGGGACGATCGTGCTCGAGTTCGCACGCGGAACCCGCGCCCGCCGCGCGCTCGCCGGCGGCTCCTGGCCGCGTGCCTTCTCCGACCTCGTCGCCCGCAACCGGCGCCGCTACGGCGGCTACATCGTCCACGCCGCGATCGTCCTGCTCGCGATCGGGATCGCGGGCTCGAGCGCCTACGACACGGTGAGCGAGGCGAAGCTCGCGCGAGGGCCAGACGATCGCCGCCGGGGACTACCGGCTGACGTATCGATCGCTCGAGGAGCGCGCCGGCGCGAACGCGACCGAGATCCGCACGGTGCTCGCCGTCTCCCGCGACGGGAAGGATCTGGGCACGGTCGAGGCCGGCAAGAACGGCTATACCGCCGAGCGGCAGGTCTCGACCGAGGTCGGGATCCGCAGCGACCTCGTCACGGGCGAGGATCTCTTCGTGATCGCCGAGGTCAACCCGGACGGAACCGCCTACTTCCGCGTCTTCGTGAAGCCGCTCGTCAACCTGATCTGGCTGGCCGGCTTCGTCTTCCTGCTCGGCTCGGTGATCGCGCTGTGGCCGGACGCGCGCGAGCAGCGGCGGCTCGCGACGCGCTACGCGGCTGCGGGCGTCGCCACCGAGCGATGAGCCTGGCGCTCGTACTCGGAGCGCTCCTCGCGATCGGCTGCGTGATCCTCGTCGCCTTGCCGTACCTCCGCGAGCCGACGTCCGCCGACGACCGGCTCGACGTGCCGGGTGAGCTCGCTCAGCGGCAGCTCGAGCTCTCGGAGGTGCGCGACAGAGCGCTCGGGGCGCTGAAGGAGCTCGAGTTCGACCATCGCACGGGAAAGGTCTCCGACGCCGACTACCGCGCCCTCGTAGGCCCGCTCCGGCGTGAGGCTGCGGCCGCGCTTCGCGCGCTCGAACCGCGCACGAGCGAGAGCGCCGAGCCGCGTGTGAAGGCGGAGCGGCTCGGGTAGGCCGGCTCCATGGAACCCATCGATCCGACACCGCCGCCGCAGACGCCCGAGATTCCCGCGCCGGGCCCTCCGCCTGGGGAGCTCGATCCGACTCCGGGTCCTGATCTCCCCGACCCCTATCCGCCGCCCGGCGAGCTCGACCCGCCGCAACCGCCGCTGACGCCCGGCACCGAGCCGGCACAGATCTAGGGGCGCAGATCTAGAGCGGTTCCGCGGGCGGCCTCTCGAGCCTGCCCGAATCTGCCGAAAACGAGGCTAGACTGTCGGTTTGCCCCTGTTCCTCGCGGGAGGGACGACCGGGCTGCCGACGAAAATCACCTCGGATGACGAGATCCTTCCTCATCGTTCTCGCCTCGGCCTGCGCGCTGCTGATCTCCACCACCGCGTCCGGCGAGCCCGGTCTCGGCGACCGCAAGCAGTCGCTCGACACGAAGATCGACGGGCTCAAGGGGAAGATCGCGGGCGCGCGCAAGCGTGAAGGCGTCCTCAGCTCGCAGATCCAGGTCGTGACCGGGAAGATCCGCGCTCTGCAAGGCGATATCGACTCCGCCTCCGCACGGCTCGACGGGCTCGAGAACATGCTCGCGCTCCACGAGCGGAAGCTGAACCAGCTGCACGAGCTCTTCCGCCTCCAGACGAGCCGCCTGCTCTACCTCCAGCGCCAGCACAAGGCCGCGACGAAGCGGCTCAACCGGCGGCTCGTCGAGATCTACACCTCCGAGCCCACCGAGCCGCTGACGGTCGTACTCGAAGCGGCGAGCTTCGGAGACATGCTCGACCAGCTCGAGTTCCTGAACGACATCGGCAGCCAGGACGAGCGGATCGCGACCGAGGTCGAGGCCGCGAAGATCGAGGTGCGGAAGACGCGGGACGCGACGCGGATCACCCGCGACGAGATGGCCGAGACCACGCGCCTCGTCGCGGCCCGAACGGCGGAGCAGCGACGGGTTCGCGATGAGCTCGCCTGGGATCAGCGCCAGCTCGCGACGGTGCGGCGCGAGAAGAACGAGGCGCTTTCCTCGACGCGCGGACAGCGCGAGGAGTACCTCCACGAGGTCGAAGGGCTCTTGGCCCAGAGCGCCTCGATCGCGGCGAAGATCCGGGCGGCGCAAGCCGCGTCAGTCTCGCCTTCCTCGCCCGTTCGCTCGCAGGCGTCCTCGTCGGGCTACATCTGGCCGGCGCATGGGATCCTGACGAGCTCGTTCGGCTGGCGCTGGGGGCGGATGCACGAAGGAATCGACATCGCGGTCGGCAACGGCACTCCCGTCGTCGCGTCTGCGTCCGGGACGGTGATCGTCGCGGGCTGGATGGGCGGGTACGGCAACCTGGTCGTGATCGACCACGGAAACGGCGTCTCGACGGCCTACGGCCACAACACGGGCGTCACGGTCGGGGTCGGCCAGTCCGTGGCGCAGGGCCAGCTGATCGCCTACTCCGGAAACACCGGCCATTCGACCGGGCCGCACATCCACTTCGAGGTCCGGATCAACGGCGCTCCCGTCGATCCGCTCGGCTACCTCTAGGCCGCGTTCCCTCTAAGCGGCGGCGGCGCTACCTGGCTGCTCGGGCTCCTGTCGCCGAAAGCCGTCGCCGGTCAGAGACGCGGGCAGCTCCTCGGCCGCGACGAAATGGAGGTCGGGCAACGCCCGCCAGCACTCCTCGAGCCCGAGCCCGTAACCCGCGAAGAGCTCGTCCGGAACGGTGAAGCCCACGTACTCGAGGGGCACGTCGTCGACGAGCCGCCGATACGGGCGGTCGAGGAGCGTCACCGCCGCGATGCTCGCGGGAAGACGCAGGCTGAGTGTTCGCGTGAGGAAGTTCAGCGTCATCCCCGTATCGACCACGTCCTCGACGACGAGCACGTGGCGGCCGACGACCGAAGCGTCGAGATCCTTGAGGAGCCGCACCCCGGAGCCGCTGCCCGCGCCGGTGTACGCCGCAAGCTCGAGGAAGTCGAGCTCGTGTGGGATCGGCAACACCCGCGAGAGATCGGCGAGGAAGACGACGCTCGACTTGAGTGGAGCGACGAGCAGCGGCTCCCGGCCGGCGTAGTCGATCGCCAGCTCCCGGCCGAGCTCCTCGACTCGCCGGGCGATCTCGTGACGTGTGAGGTAGATCTCGCCCGGAGCGTCGGCTCGCGACTGCGGATCCATCCTCAGGAGGCGAGCCTCAACCGATAGCGCTGCGCGAGGCGCTCGATGTCGCGCCGGTAGAAGAGCTTGATCTTGACGTCCGGGTAGAGCTCCCTGATCTCCCGAAGCTTCCGGTTCTTGCGGGTGACGAGCGACTGCCGCATCACCGTCACCTCGACGTAGAGATCCTGCTCGGGAAGGTAGAAGTCGGGCGCAAACGCGCTCGTGACGCGACCCTCGGCGTCACGCGAGAGGACGAACGTCCGCGGCTCGTACTCCCACGGGACCCCATAGAAGTCGAGCAGCTTCGCGCATTCGAGCTCGACCTCGTTCTGAAATCTCGGCGGGGCCGTTCCTCGATACACGTTGAACACCGGTTTCGCCTGGTCGGCGGGCGACTGCCAGGACACTCTTTCGAGGGTAGCGACCCCCTCGGACGGCCGGACCGCGCCTCGTATGCTCTAGCCATGGCCACCGAACCCTCGACGAGCTTCACGCTGGCGCATCTCTCGGATCTCCACTGCGGCGGCCAGTACTTCGTCCCGAGCCTGCTCGAGCGCGCGATCAGCGAGATCAACGACCTCGAGCCCGACCTGGTCGTCTGCTCCGGCGACCTGACGACGTTCGGGTTCAAGCACGAGTACCAGGAGGCGAAGCGCTACCTCGATCGGATCGAATGCGAGTCGCTCGTCGTGATCCCGGGAAATCACGATTCGCGGAACGTGGGCTACGTCCACTTCGAGGAGCTCTTCGGCGAGCGGAACTCGGTCACGCGCGTCGGCTGGGTGACAGTCGTCGCGGTCGACTCGACGGAGCCCGACCTCGACCACGGCCAGATCGGGCGGGGCCGCTACCGCTGGATCGAGGAGCAGTTCGAGCCGGACGCGCGCCTGCGCGTCTTCGTCTGCCATCACCACCTGCTGCCCGTGCCCGGCACCGGGCGCGAGCGGAACGTGATCTACGACGCCGGCGACACGATCGAGACGCTCCAGCGTGCGGGCGTCCACCTCGTCCTCTCGGGCCACAAGCACGTCCCGTACGCCTGGAAGCTCGAGAACCTGTTCGTCGTCAACACCGGCACGGTCTCGTCCCTGCGCCTTCGCGGCAACACGAGGCCCTGTTACAACGTCGTCGAGGTCTCCGGCTCGCACGTCGCCGTCTGGCGCAAGCATCCCTTCCACGGGCAGGAGCGGATCATCCAGTTCTCGCTCGACACGTTCGAGTACGAGAAGTACACGGGCCGGATCGAGGACGAGGTGACCTCGCGCTCGTGACGCAACGCGCTCTGGCCCTCATCGACGGAGAGCACTACGCCCCCGTGGTGCGCGCTGCGCTCGAGGAGCTCCCCTACGACTTCGTCGCGGCGCACCTGCTCGGCGGGACGGAGAAGCTCCGCGAGGGTGCCGACTACGGCGTGCCGCTTGCGCCCGAGCTCGACCGCGCGCTCGACGACCACGGAGCCGAGGTCGTCGTCGACCTCTCGGACGAGCCCGTGCTCGGGCCGCCGGAGCGGCTCCGGCTGGCGAGCCGCGTGCTCGCGCGAGGGCTGCCGTACGTGGGCGCCGACTTCCGCTTCGAGCCGCCGCCGCTCGAGCCGTTCCCGCTGCCCTCGCTCGGAATCGTCGGCACCGGCAAGCGCGTTGGGAAGACGGCGATCACCGCTCACGCCGCGCAGCTTCTGGCGCGTGACCGCTCCGTCGTCGTCGTCTCGATGGGTCGGGGCGGGCCGCCGGAGCCGGAGCTGATGGAGGTCGCGCCGGACCTCGACTCGCTGCTCGAGCTCTCGCGCTCCGGTCGCCACGCCGCCTCCGACTACCTCGAGACGGCGGCGCTCGCCGGAGTGCCGACGATCGGCTGCCGTCGCTGCGGCGGCGGGCTCGCCGGAGCCGTGTTCGCGTCGAACGTGCACGCCGGTGCGAAGCTGGCGGTCGAGCTCGGCCCCGACCTCGTGCTCTTCGACGGCAGCGGCGCTGCCCTGCCGCCGGTCGAGACCCGACGCCGAATCCTCGTCGTCAACGCCCAGCAGGATCCGGCCGTCGTCACCGGCTACCTGAACGCGTTTCGTCACCTCACGGCAGACCTCGTGATCCTGACCATGGCCGAGGCCGGCTCCGGGTGGGAGGAGCTTCGGGACGCCGCGGCCGAGCTTGCTCCGGCGGTCGTCGGAACCGTGTCTGCGCCCGCGACCCGCCGCCGCTGTCTCGGGTCGCCGGGTCGCGTTCTTCTCGACCGCGCCGGCGAGCGCCCACCGGGGCTTCGCGCGGCACCTTGCCGACGAGCACGGAGCGGACGTCGTCCACGTCTCCGGCGCGCTCTCCGATCGGGCGCGGCTGCGCGAGGAGCTCGAGTCGGTCGATGCCGACGTCTTCCTCGTCGAGCTGAAGGCAGCCGCGATCGACGTCGTCGCCGAGGCGGCCGCGGAGCGCGGGGTGGAGGTGGTGCTCGCGGGCAGCGACGTGCGCTCCGCCGAAGGCGAGCCCGACCTGGACGCCGAGCTGCTTCGACTCGCAGACGAGGCCGCAGCATGAGTGAGAGACGCCACGGCGAGCGCGACTTCCTCGGCGGCGACGGGACGCCGTTCTCCAAGGGCCTGATGGCGCGGGTGCTGACCGCGGTCGGCGTTCCGGAGGAGCGGGCCTACGAGCTCGCGCGCCGGACCGAGGCCGATCTCGGCGCGCGTGGCGCGAGCTCGATCGACCTCGAACGCCTCCGGGAGCTCGCCGTCGACCTTCTCGGCCAGGCCGCCGGCGAGCGGGCCGTGCGTCGCGTTCGCGGCTACCGGACGCTCCAGACGCTCGATCTTCCCGTGATCCTGCTCGTCGGCGGCGGCACCGGTACCGGCAAGTCGACGGTCGCGACGGAGGTCGCCTACCGCCTCGGGATCACCCGCGTCACCTCGACCGACTTCGTCCGCCAGACGATGCGCGCCTTCTTCGCGAAGGACTTCATGCCGTCGATCCACTACTCGAGCTTCGAGGCGGCCCTCGGCCTCTCGAAGGCGGAGGAGGAGGAGTCCGGCGACGCCGCGCTGCTCGGCTTTCTCGACCAGACGCGCAACGTGCTCGTCGGGGTCGAGGCCGCGCTGCAGCGTGCGCTCGAGGAGGGCTGGTCGATGGTGCTCGAGGGCGTCCACCTCGTGCCGGGCATGCTGGCGGTCGAGCATCACAAGGCGCTCGTGATCCAGTGCGTGCTCGCGATCGACGACGAGGAGATCCACCGCACGCATTTCTGGAGCCGCGACGCCACGTCGGACGGGATCCGGCCCTTCGACCGCTACATCGAGGCGCTGCCCGAGATCAGGCTGATCCAGGAGTACATCGTCGACCGAGCCAGGAGGAACGACGTGCCGATCATCGAGAACGAGAATCGTCACGACGCGATCGGGGCCGTGATGGAGCTCGTGCTGGAGAGCGCCGAGCTGCGCGATCGAGAGTCGGCATGAGCGGGATCGAGGAGCAGCGTTCGACGTGTCCTTGCGCGCTGTTCGCGCGGGCGACCGAGTGGGCGGCGCTCGCGGGCGCACGCTGGCTCGGCCGCGACGACCAGGACGCGGCGGAGAAGGCGGCGGAGGGCGCGATGCTGGCCGGCCTCGCCGAGCTCCCGATCGACGGCACGGTCGTGATCGGGGCTCCCGAGGATGCCCAGCTCGAGGTCGGGGGGAAGGTCGGCGCCGGCGGAGAGGCGTTCGACCTCGCGGTCGATCCGCTCGAAGGCCGCGGCGTCGTCGCGAGGGGAGGAAACGGCGCGATGTCGATGATCGCGGTCGGCCCGCCGGGCTCGCTGCTCCGGCTACCCGACATGTACATGCGCCGGATGGCGGTCGGGCCGCGAGCGCGAGGCACGATCGATCTGACCCGCCCGATCGCGGAGAACATCGACGCGATCGCCGCCGGCTTCGGGCGAAATGTCAACGACATCACGACGATCGTGCTCGACCGGCCGCGCCACCACGACCTGATCGAGGAGATCCGCGCGGCCGGCGCCCGGATCAAGCTGATCCAGGACGGCGACGTGACCGCGTCGATCTCGGCGGCGATCCGCGGCACGAACGACCACCTCGCAATCGGGATCGGCGGTACGCGGCAGGCCGTGCTCTCGGCGGCGGCGCTGCGCTGTCTCGGCGGTGAGCTGCAGGCCCAGCTCTGGCCCACGACCCGCTCCGAGATCGAGCAGGCGACCGCCTTCGGCGTCGAGGACGTCAACCGGGTCTTCTCCTCCGACGACCTCGCGCCCGGCGAGGTGATCGTCGTCGCCACGGGCGTCTCGAACGGCGACCTCCTTCGCGGCGTCCGCTTCCTCGCCGACAGCGCCCGCACCCATTCGCTCGTGATGTGCATGCGCTGCAACTGGGTGCGCTTCACGGACGGGATCCACTTCTTCGCCCGCGAGCGCAAGGAAGAGGTACGGCTGCTCATCTAGACTCGACGCATGCCAACCAAGGAAGCGATCGTCGAGGCGCTGCACACCGTCGAGGATCCCGAGCTCGGGATGGACATCGTCGAGCTCGGCCTCTTCTACGACGTCGAGATCGACGGGCCCAAGGTGAAGGTGATCCACAGCCTCACCTCGATGGGCTGCCCCGCGGGCCAGATGATCCAGGACGGGATCCACGACGCGGCCGCGTCGGTCGAGGGCGTGGACGAGGTCGAGGTCGAGCTGACCTTCGACCCGCCGTGGACGCCCGACCGGATGTCCGACGACGCGAAGTTCATCCTCGGCTTCGGCTAGAACCTTTCGGCTAGAACAGCCTTCGGCTAGCCGGGAATCGACAGGACGATCTTCCCGAGCTGCTCCCCGGCCTCCAGCCGCTCGTGGGCGGCGCGGGTCTCCGAGAGCGGGAAGACGGAGTCGACGTGGACGCGGGCTCGGCCCGAGCGGATCAGCTCGTACGCGCCGAGGAAGTCCTCGCGCGAGCCCATCGTCGACCCGTAGATCGTGAGCTGCTTCCACCAGAAGCGGTGGAGCTGCGCCGGTGGGTTCGGTCCGCTCGTGGCGCCGCAGACCACGACGCGCCCGCCGGGTTTGACCGCGCCGAGGGAGGTCTTCCAGGTCGCCTCGCCGACGGTCTCGACGACGAGGTCGGCGCCGCCGACCTCCTTCGCGGCGGCCGCGACATCGCCGGTCGCATGGTTGACCGTCACGTCTGCGCCCCATTCGCGTGCCCGCTCCAGCTTCGCGTCGCTGCTCGACGTCACGATCGTCCTCGCGCCCAGTGCGCGCGCGAGCTCGAACGCCGCCGTCGCCACGCCGCCGCCGATTCCCCAGATCAGCACCCACTCGTCCTCCTGGAGCTGCGCCTTCGTGACGAGCATCCGGTAGGCCGTTTCGTATACGAGCGGGAACGCAGCGGCGGTCTCGAAGTCGATCGCGTCGTCGAGTGGGAAGACCTGCTCCTCGGGAAGCGCGATCAGCTCGCAGTGCGTTCCGTCCGTGTGCTCGCCGATCACGGTGATCGTCGTGCCGTGCTCGAGGCCCGGGTTGATCACGACCCGCTCGCCGGTGTCGACCCTGATCCCCGCGCCGTCCGCGCCCAGGATCCGCGGTTTCGGGACCGACGGAAGCCCCTTGCGAACCCAGATGTCGAGGTGGTTGAGGGATGCTGCCCGCAGCGAGACCAGCACCTCTCCGGCTTCCGCGACCGGATCATCCACGTCCTCGTACCGCAGGACCTCGGGCCCGCCGTCCTCGTGGATGCGAATCGCCTTCACGGGCACAATCCTCTCATGGGTGTCCTCCCGTGACGGCGGCGGAGCTCGCGGAGCTAGGGGAGGAGCTCGGCCTCGACGCGCTCGGCGCCGCTCGGGCGGAGCCATATGTCGAGACCGAGCGGCACATCCGCGAACGGCAGGCGCGCGGTCTCTTCGCCGGGATGCGGTTCACGATGGCGCAGCCCGAGGTGTCCTGCCATCCGGAGAAGCTGCTGCCCGAGGCTCGAACCGTCGTCTCCGCGGCGCTCTGCTACTACGCGCCGGGGTCGGCCGCGGAGCCAGGCGAGGGAACGCTCTCGCGCTACACCTGGAGCGACCGCTATGCGGAGCTCCGGGAGAAGCTGGACGCGCTCGGGCGCAGGCTCGGCGGCAACTACCGAGTTCTCGTCGACGCGAACCAGCACGTCGATCGGGAGGCCGCCTTCCGAGCTGGAATCGGCTTCTACGGCAAGAACACGCTCCTGATCACGCAGCGCCACGGCTCCTGGGTCGTGCTCGGGACGCTCGTCACGGACGTGGAGCTCGAGCCGGCGACGCCGCTCGGCACCGACTGCGGCTCCTGCACGCTCTGCATCGACGCCTGCCCGACCGGGGCGCTCGACGAGGCGGGCACGCTCGACGCCACGCGCTGTCTCTCGTACTGGACGCAGGCGCCGAGCGAGATCCCCGTCGAGTACCGCGCCGCGATCGGCGCATCCCTCTACGGCTGCGACATCTGCCAGGACGTGTGCCCCTGGAACCGGGGGGTGGAGAAACGTCGCGGCGGCCAGCCGTCGCCGTCCGGCGCGCAGCCCACCGTCTCGCTCCTCGAGTGGCTGGAGGACGACGGACGCGAGCTCGTCGAGCGCTACGACCGTCTCTACGTGCCCCGCAACGACCCGCGCTATCTGCGCAGGAACGCGCTCCTCGTCGCCGGTAACGTCGGCGGCGCCGAGCACCGCCCAGTCCTGGAGCGGTTTGCGGGCGGCGACGACGACCTCCTGAGCGAGCAGGCGGAATGGTCGCTCGCGCGACTGACGGAGCGGGGACTATGAGGGTCGTCAAGCTGCTCTCGCTCGTGCGGCTCCTGATCGTGCCGCTGGCGCTGATCCAGCTCCTCAACGCCCGTGGCGCCTTCCCCCCGGGCTACGAAGCGGCGGCGTGGACGATTCTCGGCCTCCACGTCCTTGGCGCCTTCGTGCTGATCATCCTCGCCTTTACGGACCGGGTTCGACGACGGATCGTCGCGGTGGCCGGGATCGCCTTCGACCTGCTGCTCTCGACCGCCCTGATCCTCGTCTACTCGTTCGAGTCGGGCCAACCGTTCCGGACGCTGCTCTTCCTGGTCATCCTCGAGGCGGCGCTCCTCTACCGCCTCGTGGGGGGACTCATCGCCGCGCTGGTCGGGATCCCGATCCTCACCCTCTCCGAGGTATGGCGCTCGAGCGAGTTCGGGTTCGAGATCCAGCCGGAATCGGTCGTGCTTCGGGTCGCCGTCGGCGCCGTGCTCGGGATCGTCGTCGGCCGGCTCGTCGAGGTGGAGCGCGAGCAGGCAGCGCTCGCGCGGGATCGTGCCCAGGAGGCCGAGCGCCTCGGGGACGAGCTCGGTCGGCGCGTCGACCTGCTCGAAGCGTCCAATCGCTGCGCTCGGGCGCTCGGCTCGTCCCTCGAGCTCGACCAGGCGTTCGGCGCCTTCATCGCCGAGCTGCGAGGCCTCGTCCCCTTCGAGCGGGCGGCGATCCTGCTGCTCGAGGACGGTCACGCGACGGTGATGGCGACCGCCGGTGCCGGTGCGGACTCCCATCTCGGTCCCGGGAGTCGAATCGAGGTAGCGGGCTCGATCCTCGAGCCGGTCGCCGAAGGCCGAACCGTGGTTCGAGCCGACCTCGAGGAGCTGCGCTATCCAGGAGGAGGAAGGTCTCCTCCGGCTGGGCCTGCGCTCACGCGTGGTGGCGCCGCTCCAGCTCGGCGCCCGCACGATCGGCGCGCTCTCGGTCGGTCGTTCGACCCCGGACTCGTTCGGGCAGGACGAGATCGAGCTCGTCACCCTGCTCGGACGCTTCGTCGCAGCCGCGGTGCAGAACATCCGGACGTACGAGGCGGAGCGGGCGACGGTGGAGGAGCTCCGGAGGCTCTCGGCGCTGCGGGCCGATTTCGTCTCGCTGGTCTCGCACGAGCTCCGAAGCCCGATGGCGGCCGTGCTCGGATCGACGCGAACGCTCCAGACTCGCTGGCGAGAGCTGCGAGACGATCAGCGAGCCGCCTTCCTGGCGGTGATCGGAGACGAGACGAGCCGGCTCTCGGCCCTGGTCGAGGACGTGCTCGATACCTCGAGGATCGAGGCCGGCACATTTGGCTACTCGTTCACCGACGTCGATCTGTCGGCGGTGCTGCGCGAGGCGGCGTCGGCTGCGGAGCTCGGCCAGGACGAGGTGAGGCTCGCGGTCGAGATCCCACCCTCGCTGCCGCCGATCCGCGGCGATCGCGAGCGCCTGCGCCAGCTCGTGGACAACCTGCTCGCGAATGCGATCAAGTACTCGGAGCGAGGCGGTGAGGTCGAGGTGGACGCGAGCGCGCGCAACGGCTCGGTGTCGATCTCCGTCCGCGACTTCGGACCGGGAATCGCGCTCGAGGATCACGGCCTGATCTTCGAGAAGTTCGGGCGGGCGGGGGCGGGCAACGCCAAGCCCGGGACCGGGCTCGGGCTCTTCCTCTCGCGCTCGTTCGCGGAGGCTCACGGCGGCACCCTGCGCGTCGAATCGCGCCTCGGTGAGGGCGCGACCTTCACGCTCACTTTGCCCGCAAGCTGAGCATCCGCTCTCAGCGGATGCTCAGCGCGAAGATCCCTGAAGGGCCGCTTTCGCGGCCGCCAACCCGCAAGTCGAACGGCTAGCTCACCCGGACGCGGCTCACCTTGAGCTCGCGGAGCAGGGCGGCTGCACGCTTGGCAAGCGTTGCCCTGAGCGTCTCGGGCTCGAGCACGACCGCTTCCCCACGGTCGTGCAGGATCTCGCCGACGATCCAGTCCTCGGTCTTGAAGCCCAGCTCGCCGAGCGCCGCGCCGTCGGCCAGCGGCCTGGCGCCACGCTCGCGCTTCCAGCGGGCGACCTCGGGCGAGTACCAGATGCGCGCGATCCCCGGATCGCGAAGGTAGTTCGGGTCGAAGCCCTCACGCGGCTCGAACCGCTCGTCGGTCAACCGAGCCGAACGCATCCGATCGACGCGGTAGGTGCGGGCATCGCCGGCACTCCGATCCCAGGTGTGCACGCGCCAGTACGGCAGCTCGCGCATCAGCTGATACGGCTCGACGAGCCTCGTCGAAGGCGTCTCCTCGCCCTCCTTCAGATATTCGATCTCGACCAGCCGGTGGTGCTCGATCCCGTCGGAGAGGGTGCCGATCAGCTGCTCCTCGTCGGTGGGCTGGTCGTCCTCGGCGTCGTGGGGCTCGCCCTGGGCCAGCTCGAACTGGCCGAACGTCTCCTCCAGCTTGCGCCTGACGCGGTCGAGCGTCGTGTGCGAGTCGGCCGCGATCGAAGGCCCGACGTAGTCCAGCGCAAGTCGAATCGCCCGCGCTTCGAGCGGCGTGAGACGCGGGGCGAGCCGGAAGACGTCGCCGTAGAGCTCCTTGTCGACGGTGACGACGGCACCGTCGAGCTCCGCATAAACGGTGTAACAGCCGCCGCCGAAGTTGACGAGGTTGAGGAGCGAGAGGTGCTCCTGCAGCTCCTCGCGCGGGATGTGGAAGCGCTCCGCCAAGTCGTCTGCGTCGAGCTCCGCCTCGCGCGTGTCTCCGCAGGCGGCGAGCAGGTAGGCGAGCAGCGCCTGCAGAACCGCGAACCGCTCGGGGGCAACCGGAGGAGCGGGGCGGTCGGGGACGGGCAGATCGGCAAGGGGCTTCTCCCGGGCCACCTTCTGCACGTCGCCGGCGTGACGGTCGCGGATCCTCGTCAAGCCCGAGGCGACGGCGCTTCGCAGCTCCGAGGGCTCGAGCGGAATCGCCCGGCCGTTCTGGCGGAGCACCCAGCTCGCGAGCGGCTCGATCGCCGCGTACTCCGTCTCGAAGATCCCGTCCTCGAGCGTTCCCGCCTCGCCGAGCGTTCGCTTCACCCACCACGCGGTGTCGCCGGAGACCGCGACGCGCGCCGTCCCGGCGAGCTCTCCGATCTGCCAGGGCGAGCGCCGGCGGTGGCTCTCGACGTCGAAGTCGGCCGGGAGCCTGAAGTCCCGCTCGCGCCGTGTCGCGAAGCGGATGTCGCTCCGGATGCGCGAGACGCGGAACGTCTTCTCGCGCTCGTCGCCGAGATCGCTGCCGATCACGTACCAGACGCCGTCGTCGTGTCGCAACGCATAGGGGTTCAGCGTCCGCTCCGACACCCGATCGCGCTGCGGCGACCAGTAGCTGAACTTGATCGTGCGCTGCTTCGAGATCGCCGCCTCGAGCTTCGAGAGCCGGCCGGCGAGCTCCGGCGTGTAGTCCGGATCGCTCACCTTGACGCGATCGGCCGTCTCGCTCGGCCCGCCGTCGAAGCCCTTGCGCCCGAGGGCGAGGTTTTGGAGCGCGAGCCGCAGCGGCTCCGCGTACGCGAACTTCCCTTCCAGGAGGTGCAGGCTCGTGAGGAGCGCGGCGAGCTCGTCGTCGGTGAGCTCGAGCTTCGGCAGGAAGTAGTGCTCGGAGCGGAGCGTGTACAGCTCCTCGCCCGTGAACTCGTCGCGCTGGGAGTGGAGCGGGACGCCGAGCGCGATCAGCTCCGCCCGATCCGAGTAGAAGCGGCGCGCGAACGCCTCGTCGGACATCTCGGAGTAGCCCTCGACGTTCCCCTTCACGTCGCGCGCCGTCAGGGGGCGCCGCTCCGCCATCAGGAAGGCGACCAGCGAGAGCTGGCGGATCAGCTTGTCGGTGTCGTGCGACATAGCCCGCGAGCTTACCGCGAGCCGGCTCGCGCAGAGCTACGCGGCGAGCGTGGAGCTTTCGAGGTGCTGATGCGACGGGCAGTAGTCGCGTTCGGGCAGCGGAGTCCGCTGGCACGGCTTGCCCTTGCGGGTGGTCGCACGGCAGCGGGCGACCCCGCCGTCAAGCGCTCCCGCTTCCAGCTGATCCTCGATGAAGCCGACCGCGGCGCCGACTCCCTCGCGCACCGCCCAGGCGACCTGCGCCTGCGCCGTGATCGGGAAGTACCGGCGAATGTCCTGGAAAAGGGCACGGTCGGGCTTCGAGAAGTAATGCGGATCAGCGGCCAACCGCTCCATCGTCTGCTCGCACTGGTCGAGCACCGCACGTCGTGATTCGAGCTGCGTGATCGGGTCCGAATACGGGTCGATCAGATTCTTGATCGAGCGATAGATCGCTCGCGAATATTGATACATGCAGGTCTGAAGTTGCAGAAGTTGTGCGTCCATTCAGGCCGTCAGCGCTCCCTGTCGATCCCCTGTTCAGGCCGTTTACATGGCGTCGAGCGGTTCCCGCGGACGAGTATACGGTCTTCCCCGCGATGTTACAAAGTATTTGCCATTTTGATGCCGAAACGGCCAGGTCCGGCCTCGCGCCGGCGCGCGTCGGTCAGGGAACGATCGCTCGCTGATAGGCGGCGGGGAAGACCGAACGCGCCCGCTGGAGCGAGCTCGCGGCGTCGGCCTCGGACTCGAAGACGCCCTGGAAGACGACGTAGTAGCCGGGGTGGAGGCTCGCGAAGCGCGACGAATCGAGGATGCCCACGCGTCGAAGTCCCCGCTCGCGAGCCTCCTCGGCCTTTGCGACGGCCGCGGGCCGGCCGGCGTTCTGGGCGACGGAGATGAGGACGATCGTCCAGCCGCGCCGGCCGCGAGGCCAGGAGATCGTCCTCGGATTGCGTGGCGGCGGCGGAGGTGCAGCCGCCGCAGTCGGCGGGAGCGCGTTCGAGGTGCCGGTCGTGGGCTCGGGCGCCGTCAGCGTCGGGGTGCTCGGCGGTGCCGTCAGGCTCCCGCCCGTCGCGATCGGAACGGCTGCTTTCGTCTCGCCGTTCGACGAGATCGCGATCGCCGCGCCCGCTCCGAGCAGCGCCAGCACGAGCCCGAGCAGCGCGGGGACGAGCCAGGCGGCTCTCGCCCGCGGCTCGGCGAAGCTCGCGGCGCGTCGCGTCTCACCCGCGCTCGTGGGAGGGAGGCGCAGTCCGCATTCGAGGCAGTACTCCTGGCCCGGCTCGAACGCCGCCGAGCAGCGCGGGCAGGGGAGCGTGCGGTCGTGCGGCGTCGTCGCTCAACGCCGGCTCTCGGCTGAGATCGGTCGGCCGCAGTTGGCGCAGAAGCGGGAGCCCCAGAGCAGCGGGGCACCGCAGTCGCAGCGGGCGCTCGGAGGCACTCCGGCCAGCGGCTTCGCGTTGCCGAGAAGCGCCTCGAGCTCGTGGATCCGCGCCTCGAGGCCGATCAGCTCCGCGCAGCGCTCGAGCACGAGATCCTCGCGGAAGCGGTCGCGCCGGTACATCTCGAGCGCGATGCCGCCGAGATCGCGGAGCCGCTCCTCCCGCAACCGCAGGAGCGCCCGGCGCTCGCGGCGAAGCTCACCGGCAGGTGGCGTCGGCCGCCGGCGCGGCTTCGGCTGTGGCGCCGTGACGGCCGCGTTCTGGCCGTTGGCGGCATCGGGATCGGAGCGCTGCGGCATGAGCCGGTGGAGCAGCGGAAGGCGCGGCATCGAGCCGCCGAATCTAGCAGCGAGGGCGGCGGGCTAGAGCTCGAGCACGACGAGCCGCTCCTCGGTCAGCTCGCGGACCGCCCACGCCGGGCCCTCGCGCGTGTTGCCGGACTCCTTGACGCCGCCGTAGGGCATTTGGTCGGCCCGGAAGGTCGGCGCCTCGTTGATCGTGACGCCGCCGAACTCGAGCCGCGCCGCCGCCGCGAGCGCCGTCTTGACCGAGCTCGTGAAGATCCCGGCCTGGAGGCCGTAGCGCGTGCCGTTCGCTAGCTCGATCGCCTCGTCGAGTGTGTCGTAGGCGCTCACGGTGCAAACCGGACCGAAGACCTCCTCGCACGAGACCTTCAGGTCGGGTCGCGCGTTCGCGAGCACCGTCGGCGCGATCAGCTCGCCCGCGAGCGATCCTCCCGACAGCACCTCGGCGCCCGCCCCCCGCGCCTCCTCGATCCAGTCGAGGACGCGATCGCGGCTCTCGCGGTCGATCAGCGGCCCGACGTCCGTCTCCTCGTCGGCAGGGTCGCCGACCCTGAGCGCCTCGACCTTGGGCAGGAACCGTGCGAGCAGCTCGTCGCAGACGGCCCGCTGCACGTAGATCCGCTGCACCGAGATGCAGCTCTGGCCGGCGAACGAGAACGCATTCGCGGCCAGCTTGGTCGCGGCCGCCTCGAGGTCGGCATCCGCCTCCACGATCACCGGCGTCGCGTTGCCGAGCTCGAGGTTGACGCGCTTGCGCGGCGCCCGCTCCGCGAGCTTCCAGCCGACCGCACCCGAGCCCGTGAACGTGATCGCGCGGACGCGCTCGTCCTCGACGAGGACGTCGCCGAGCTCCGGGGCCGGGCCGACGAGCGACATTGAGCCAGCCCGGCGGGAGCCCCGCTTCCGTCTCGAGCTCGGCCAGGAGGAGCGCGGAGAGCGGCGTCTGCGAGGCCGGCTTCAGGACGACCGCGCAGCCCGCGGCGAGCGCCGGCGCGAGCTTGTGCGCGACGAGGTTGAGCGGGAAGTTGAAGGGCGAGATCGCACCGACGACGCCGATCGGGAGCCGCAGGGTGAAGCCGAGCTTCCCGGCACCCGCCTGTGAGGCATCCATCGGAACCATCTCGCCGGCGAGCGTCCGGGCCTGGACGGCACTCATCGTGTACGTCGACATGGCGCGCGTCACCTCGACCCGCGCGGCCTTCAGCGGCTTGCCGGCCTCCTGCGAGATCGTCTGGGCGACCTCCTCGTGCCGCCGGCCGAGGTAGCCGGCGACGCGGACGAGGATCTCCGCTCGCTTGTGCGCCGGTAGCGGGTCGAGCATCGCCTGCTCCGCCGCATCGACGGCTCGCCGCGCCTCCGCGGCGCCGGCCTTTGGCACTCGGCCGACGAGCTCGCCGGAGTAGGGCGAGCGCACGTCGATCCACTCGCCGGTCTCGATCCACTCGCCCGCGAGCAGAAGCCGCTTCTCGGTTGCGCTCGCCGCCATCGGCCCGAGTCTAGGAAACTCCCCGCATGGTGGACGTTCCGGACGTGAGCTATACGCGGAGCGGCGACGTGGCGGTTGCCTACCAGGTCGTCGGAGAGGGGTCGCAGGATCTCGTCTTCCTGCCGTTTCTCTCGAATCTCTACACGCTGTGGCACCAGCCCGCCTTCGCGGAGGGGAGCCGGAGGCTGGCCGCCTCCTCGCGGCTGATCGTCGTCAACACGCGCGGGATGGGTCTCTCCGACCGTCCGCGCGGCCTCACGATCGAGGCGCGGATGGACGACGTGCGCGCGGTGATGGACGATCTCGGCAGCGAGCGCGCGACACTGCTCGGCTGGGCCGAGACGAGCAACACCTGCGCCCTCTTCGCGGCGACCTACCCCGAGCGGGTCGAGCGGCTGATCCTCTACGAGCCCTACGGGCGCGGCGCTCGCTCGGACGACTATCCCTGGGGTGCGACGCGCGAGGAGCAGCTCGCCGGGCTCGGCACGCTCCGCGAGCGCTGGGGAAACCGGGACTTCCTCGAGGGGTTCGCGCGCTCGATGAACCCACAATGGGCGGACGACCCGTCGTATGTCGACTGGTTCGTCTGGAACCACCGGCTCTCGTCGAGTCCGGCGTCGTACGTCGAGTTTCGGCGGATGAGCATCGAGACGGACATCAAGGACGTCCTCCCGGCCCTCAACGTCCCGACGCTCGTTCTCTCGAAGAGCACGTCGCAGGCGGAGGTCGCTCACGTCGCCTCACTGATCCCCGGCGCGCGGCACGTCGTGATTCCGGGTGTCGGCATGTCGCTGTACGAGAACGAGGCGGGTCTCGACGCGATCGAGGCGTTCATGCTGGGCGAGGCGCCTGCCGAGATCCCGGCCACGGTCCTGGCGACGGTGCTGTTCACCGATCTCGTCGGCTCGACCGAGCACGCTGCGGAGATCGGCGACCGGCGCTGGCGTCAGCTCCTCGAGCAGCATCACGCGCTCGTTCGACGCGAGCTCTCCCGCTACGGCGGCGTCGAGCTCGACACGGCCGGCGACGGGTTCTTCGCCCGCTTCGACGGTCCGGCTCGGGCGATCGCCTGCGCGCGGGCGATCGTCTCGGCGATGCCCTCGCTCGGTCTGGCGATCCGGGTTGGGATCCACACGGGGGAGTGCGAGCGAGTGGGCGAGAAGCTGGCAGGGCTCGCGGTGAGCATCGGCGCGCGCGTCTCGGCGCCTGGCCGATGCGGGCGAAGTGCTCGTGTCCGGAACCGTGCGCGATCTGGTGGCGGGCTCGGGCTTCGCGTTCGAGGATCGGGGCGAGCGGGAGCTGAAGGGGGTTCCGGGCTCCTGGCGGCTGTACGCGGTCGTCGCGGAGTGAACGCCGAGCGCCTGCGAGGAGCGGCTTCCGCACGCTCACGGCGGTAGCCATAGTTAGGAGCCCATGGTTCCGGAGACGCACTACGCACGCAGCGGTGAGGTCAACATCGCCTACCAGACCGTGGGCGAGGGGTCGCTCGACCTCGTGCTCGTGCCGGGCTTCGTGTCGCATCTCGACCTCGACTGGGAGGAGCCGCGCTATGCGCACCTGCTCCGGCGACTTTCCTCGTTCGCGCGGCTGCTGCTCTTCGACAAGCGCGGGACCGGCCTCTCGGATCGGAGCGTAGGTCTCCCGGATCTGGAGACGAGGATGGACGACGTGCGGGCGGTGATGAACGCCGCCGGGAGCGAGCGCGCCGCGCTCTTCGGCTACTCGGAGGGCGGGCCGATGTGCTGCCTCTTCGCGGCCACGTACCCGGAGCGGGTCTCGGCTCTCGTTCTCTACGGCACCTATGCGAAGCGCAGCGATCCGGACGAGGACTATCCCTGGGCGGCGACGTTCGAGCAGCGCCAGGCCTACGCGGCGGAGGTCGAGCGTGAATGGGGCACGGAGGCGGATCGCGCGAGGATGGGTGCGGATACGGACGACGCGATCGCCAGCTGGTGGCTCCGGCGCACACGTGCAGCTGCGAGCCCGGGCACCGCGCGCGACCTGATCCTGATGAACAGCCAGATCGACGTCCGTCGCATCCTTCCGACGATCTCGGCGCCGACCCTGGTGCTCCACCGCAGCGGCGACCGCGACTCGCGGGTCGAGGAGGGCCGTTACCTCGCGGCACACATTCCGGGTGCGTGTTTCGTCGAGCTTCCGGGCAGCTCGCACCTCATCTCCATCGATGCCGACCAGATCGTGGACGAGGTGGAGGTTTTCCTGACCGGCGTCCGGCGCGGCCCCGATCCCGACCGTGTGCTGGCGACGATCCTGTTCACGGATCTCGTCGGGTCGACCGAGACGGCTGTGGCGGTGGGGGACAGCCGCTGGGCGGAGCTGGTCGCCGAGCATCATGCGATCGTTCGGCGCGAGCTGGCACGCTTTCGCGGTCGCGAGCTCGACGTCGCCGGCGACGGTTTCTTCGCCAGCTTCGACGGGCCTGCTCGAGCCGTACGGTGTGCGACCGCGATCCGAACCGGGCTGACGCGGATCGGGCTCCGCGTGCGGGCCGGAGTCCACACCGGCGAGTGTCAGCTTCTCGACGGGAAGCTCGCGGGAGTCGCCGTCGTGATCGGCGCGCGGATCTCCGCTGCTGCCGCCGAGGGGGAGGTGCTCGTCTCGGCCACGGTCCGCGACCTCGTGGCGGGGTCGGGGCTCGAGTTCGAGGAGCGGGGCGAGCGGGAGCTGAAGGGGGTTCCGGGCTCCTGGCGGCTGTACTCGGTCGTCGTGGAGTGAACGCCGAACGCGCCGCGAGCTTTCCGATCGGCGCCTCTGCGACGATCGAGGAGCTGGAGCGCGACCCGCATCCGCTGCTGGCGCGACTGCGGGAGTCGGAGCCCGTCTCGTGGCTGCCCGTGCTCGACGGCTGGCTCGTCACGCGGCGCGACCTCGCGCTCGAGGTGATGCGAGACGCCGAGACCTACACGGTCGACGATCCGCGCTTCTCGACTGGGCAGGTGGTCGGGCCGAGCATGCTCTCGCTCGATGGCGCCGAGCACGAGCGGCACCGCGATCCCTTCGCCCGTCCGTTTCGGCTCGCCGAGGTGCGCTCCCGGTTCGGCGAGTTCGCGCGCGACGAGGCCGAGCGGCTGATCGACGAGATCGCGGAGGCGGGGGAGGCGGAGCTGCGCCGAAGCCTCGCCGGCCCGCTCTCGGTGGCGGCGATGGTGCGGGCGCTCGGGCTCGACGAGGAGGACGCGGGCGCCGTGCTCGGCTGGTACGACGCGATCTCGCCGGGGTGACGGCGATCACGGCCGGGAAGCCGGCGGATCCTGCCGCCGCCGCGGCGTTCGAGCAGCTCACGCGCCAGCGTCGCGCGCGCCTTTCGGCTCGATCCGGAGAGCTCGCTCCTCGCCGCCGCAGCTGCCGACGGCGACGGGCTGGGGGAGGGCGAGGTCGTCTCGAACGCCGCCGTGCTCCTCTTCGGGGGGATCGAGACGACCGAGGGGATGATCGCGAACGCGATCTTCCACGTCCTCTCGGCCCCAGAGGCACGCTTCCTGCTCGAGAGCGATCCCGCTCTTGTCGGCGCCGCCGTCGAGGAGTCGCTTCGGCTCGAGCCGGCCGCGGCCGTCGTCGACCGCTACGCGACGCACGCCGTCGAGCTCGGCGGTGCCCGGATCGTGGAGCGCGAGCTCGTCACGGTCTCGCTGGCCGGGGCGAACCGCGATCCGCGGGTCTTCGCGGAGCCCGACCGGTTCGACCTCACGCGCGACAACGCTCGGCTGCACGTGACGTTCGCGCAGGGGCCGCATGTCTGTATCGGGATGCACCTTGCCCGGCTCGAAGCACAGGTCGCCCTCGAGCGGGTGCTTGCACGGCTGCAGGACGTGCGGCTCGATCCGGCGCGGCCGAGCGCTCCTCGCGGCCTCGTCTTCCGGAAGCCGCCGACCTTGTGGGCGTGCTGGGAGACGCTACGCTGACGCGGTGACCGACGCGCTGATCGTCGACGCCGTCCGCAGTCCGATCGGGAGGCGGAACGGCTCGCTTTCGGGGATCCGAGGCGACGATCTCTCGGCGCAGGTGCTGAACGGCCTGGTCTCGCGCAACGACCTCGATCCGGCGGAGGTCGAGGACGTGCAGATGGGCTGCGTCACCCAGATCGGCGAGCAGGGCTGGAACATCGCGCGGATGGCGACGATGGCCGCCGGCTGGCCGGAAACCGTCTGCGGGACGACCGTCGACCGGCAGTGCGGCTCCTCGATGCAGACGAATTTCAACGCGGCGGCCGCGATCTGGGCCGGCCAGCTCGACGTCGTCGTCTCGGCGGGCGTCGAGATGATGTCGCGCGTGCCGATGGGCTCGAACGGCGGCGACCTCTCCGAGCAGGTGACCGAGCGCTGGCAGATCGTGCCGCAGGGCATCTCCGCCGAGGCGATCGCGGCCGAGTGGAAGATCTCCCGCGAGCGGCTCGACGAGCTCTCGCTCGAATCGCACCGTCGCGCGCTCGCCGCGATCGAGGCCGGCAACTTCGAGAACGAGATCGTCCCGGTCGAGGTCGGCGCCGCCGGCGCGGCCGTCCTCTTCGGCATCGACGAGGCCCCCCGGGCCGATACGTCCGCCGAGAAGCTCGCGTCGCTCTCGCCCGCGTTCGTCTCCGACGGTGTGATCACCGCCGGGAACTCGAGCCAGATCGTCGACGGCGCCGCCGCGGTGCTGGTGACGAGCGAGGCCGCCGCATCCCGGCTGGGGCTCGAGCCGCGCGCCCGGTTCGTCTCGTTCGGCCTCGCGGGCGTCGACCCCTACCGGATGCTGCACGGGAACCCCGAGGCGTGCCGCAAGGCGCTCGACCGGGCGGGGCTCACCTGGGACGACATCTCGGTGATCGAGGTCAACGAGGCCTTCGCCTGCGTCGTGCTCCAGTTCGCGCAGGATGCGGGGCTCGAGGATCGCTTCGCGGACATCAACCCGAACGGCGGCGGGATCTCGCTCGGCCATCCGCTCGGGGCGACCGGCGCGCGCGTCACCGCGACGCTCCTGAACGAGCTCGAGCGGCGCGAGGCGCGGTACGGGATCGCCTGCATGTGCATCGGCTTCGGCCAGGCGATCGCGGCAGTGATCGAGCGCCTCGAGCGATGACCCCGTAGGATCCGCCGCCGTGGCGGAGATCGGAAAGGTCGGGATCGTCGGGCTCGGGTCCATGGGCGCCGGCATCGCACAGCTGTGCGTCGAGGCCGGGGTGGAAACCGTCGGCCGTGAGGTCAGCGGCGAGCTGGGGGAGCGGGCGCGCGAGCGGATCGGCCACTTCCTGACGCGCAAGGTCGAGAAGGGTCAGCTCGAGCCAGGACGAGCGCGATGCGGCTGTCGAGCGACTCGAGCTCACCACCGAGCTCGACGCCTTCGCCGACTGCGACCTCGTGATCGAGGCGATCGTCGAGGAGCTCGAGCCGAAGCGAGAGCTCTTCGCCGAGCTCGACCGGATCGTCGGCTCGGACGCGGTGCTCGCGACGAACACGTCCGCGCTCTCGGTGACGGAGATCGCCGCGGCGACGAGCCGCCCGGAGCGCGTCGTCGGGATGCACTTCTTCAACCCGGCGCCGCTGATGCCGCTCGTCGAGATCGTCCGGGCCGAGCTGACCGCCGACGAGCCGTTCGAGACCGCGTTCGCGTTTGGCGAGAAGATCGGGAAGACCCCGATCCGCTGCTTCGACACGCCCGGCTTCGTCGTCAACCGCGTCCTGATCCCGCTCCTGAACGACTGCATCCGCGTCCTCGACGAGGCGCGCGTCTCGCCCGAGGATCTGGACAAGGGCCTGAAGCACGGCGCGGGCTGGCCGATGGGGCCGTGCGCGCTCGTCGATCTCGTGGGGATCGACGTCCACGTGCACGCCTCCGAGGCGCTCTACGAGAAGACGCGCGAGCAGCGGATGGCGCCGCCGGCGCGGCTCGTCGCGATGCGGAACGCGGGTCTCCTCGGCCGCAAGTCCGGCCGCGGCTTCTACCGCTACGAGAGCTAAGCGCCGGAGAAGATCCGCTGCAGGGTGGGCGTGTCCGCCTCGCGGCAGAAGACATGCACCTCGTCGTCCTCGGCGAGCACGGTGCCGCCGTCGACCCGACGCGGCTTGCCGTCGCGGACGATCGCGCTGACCCAGGCGCGCTCGGCGAGCGGCAGCTCGCGGATCGCCTTGCCCGCAGCGAAAGCCCCCGCGCCCACCCGGAACGGTCGTCAGCCGGGTCGAGTCGTGCTCGACCCGCCGCATCGGCACCCGCAGCCGGCGTGCGACCGTCGGCACGAACGTTCCCTGGACGACGACGGAGAAGAGGACGACGACGAAGACGATCCCGTAGATCGTCTGCCCGTCCTCGACCCCGCCGATCAGGGCGAGCGCGGCGAGCAGGATCGGCACCGCGCCCTTGAGCCCGCTCCACATCACGAACAGGCGCTCGCCCCAGTCGAGCCGCACGGGTGCGAGGAGCGTGGCGACGACGAGCGGGCGGATCGCGAACGCGAGCAGAGCGGCGAGGACGAGGCCGTCGAGCCAGATGTTGTCCTCGACCAGCGCGTCCAGCTCGATCGTGAGCCCGAGCGCGGCGAGGACGACGATCTCGGCGAGGCTCGAGAGCGAGCCGAGGAACCCTTCGATCTCGCCCTTGCGCGGCGCGGCCGCGTCGCCGATCAGGATCCCGGCGACGAAGACCGCGAGAAACCCGGAACCGTGGATCGCGGCCGCGACGCCGTAGATCACGCCGGCCGCGGCGAGCACGCGAAGCGGGTAGAGCGCGGGCTCGGGAAGCGCGACGCGGCGCATCAACGGCAGGAGCACCGCCGCGCCGGCGATTCCGACCGCCGCGCCGCCGATCATCTCGATCGCGAACTCCTCGACGACGGTCCAGAAGCTGCCGTCGGCGGAGGTCGCGAGCTCGATCATCCCGATCATCAGCGCGATCCCGGCCGGGTCGTTCGCGCCCGACTCGCCCTGCAGGATCGTGCCGGTGCGCCCGCGGATCTCGCGGCCGCCGAGCACCGAGAACGTGACCGCGGGATCGGTGGGGGCGAGCGCTGCGCCGAGCAGGCCGCTCGTGATCCAGCTGAAGTCGAGGAGGTAGTGCGCCGCGACCGCGATCAGACCGGCGGTCGCGAAGGTGCCGAGCACGCCGAGCGACAGGATCGGGACGATCGAGCCGCGGAAGCGCCGCCAGCCGATGTGCATGCCGCCGTCGAAGAGGATCACGATCAGGGCGACGACGGCGAGCCGCTCGACGGTCACGAACGAGATCGCATCCCCGAGCCGAGGGAACAGATCCGATGCCACAGCGGCCGCGACGAGGAAGAGCGCTGCGCTCGGGATCGCGATCCGCTCGAAGACGCTTCGCCCGAAGAGCGCGAGCGAGAAGCCGGCCGCGACCACGAGGATCATCTCGGCGAAGGTCGAGATCTCGGTCATGCACACGACTCTAGGGCCGGCGATTCCGGGATGCGCCGCAGCGCGCGTACAATCTCCTTACATGACGTTCATGCTCGGCACACGCGGCAGGCCGATACTGCGTCCCATGCGGAAGCTGCTGATTCCTCTTGCCCTGCTTGCGCTCGCGCTCCCGCTGGCGGCGACCGCCTCCGTGGAGGCCGGCGAGGGAACGCTCTCCGTCGAGAACGCTCGCGGCAAGGTGACCGTGCAGGCGAAGGGGGCGATCCTCGGGCGGATCTCCGTCGGGAGCGTCGTCGTCTACGACCTGACGCCGAACGACGCGTACGAGCCGTACATCTCGGGCGACGACTACGTCAAGCTCGTCGGCGAGACGGGGATCCAGTACGGAGGTCGCAACCTGCGCTTCCGCCTGATCGGCGGGGCGTACCGCATCGTCGTCAAGGGAACCGGGATCGACCTGTCGGTGGTCGCCAACGGAATGGCGATCCTCGAAGGCGATACGAACGCTCCGGGCGGCGCGGGGGTCTACTCCACCGACGGCACCGATTGCAGGACGAACGGCGGCGCCGGCTGCAAGCCGCTGCCCGACAAGGTCAAGTTCGTCAAGCTCGGATCCGGCGACCGTTAGCCCTCGGTGACCGCCGGCGCGCAGACGATCCTGGTCGTCGAGGACGAGGCGTCGATCGCCTCGTTCGTTTCGCTCTACCTCAAGAACGCGGGCTACGACGTCCGCGCCGTCTCGACGGGAAGCGCCGCGCTCACGCAGATCGCCTCCGAGCTGCCGGCGCTGATCATCCTCGACTTGATGCTTCCCGACCTCGACGGGATCGAGATCTGCCGCCGTGTTCGCAAGACCTCCGACGTCCCGATCCTGATGCTCACCGCGCGCGACGAGGACGTGGACAAGATCATCGGGCTGGAGGTCGGCGCGGACGACTACCTGACGAAGCCGTTCAACCCCCGCGAGCTCGTCGCCCGGGTCAAGTCGGTGCTGCGGCGCTCGGCGCCCGACCGTCGCCGCGACACGGAGGAGCAGGAGCTGCACCACGGCGAGCTCTCGATCAACGCCGGCCGCCGCGAGGTGAAGGTGGGCGAGGACGAGATCCAGCTCGCTCCGAAGGAGTTCGACCTGCTCTGGGAGCTGCTCGACCATCGCGGGCTCGTGCTCACGCGAGACCAGCTGCTCGAGCGGGTGTGGGGCTACACGTTCGCCGGCGACACGCGCACGGTGGACGTGCACGTCCGCCAGCTCCGCCGGAAGCTCGGCGACGCCTCGCCGATCGTGACCGTCTGGGGCGTCGGCTACAAGGTCGGGCCCGAGCGGAGCACCGCCCCGGCCGCCTAGACGATGGCAGCCTGAGCGCATGTTCCGCTCGCTGCGCGTCCGGCTGCCGCTGCTCTTTCTCGCCGCGATCGCGCTCGCCTTTCTCGTCGCGAGCCTGATCGCGCTCAGGCTCTTCCAGGACTACACCCGGAGCCAGTCGATTGTCGAGCTGCGGCGCGAGGCGTCCGGGCTCGCGCGGCTCTACGGCGAGGCCGCGCGGCAGTCGAACGACGATCGGGTGAAGGCTCCGAACTTCGCCGCGGCCACGCTCGAGGATGCGACCGGGGACAGCCTCTACTACATCGGCCTCAACATCTTTCCCGGCCAGGAGGCTGGGCTGACGCGCGTGACGGAGGTGGACGTCGGCCGCAAGCTTCGTCTCTCCACGAAGATCGTGACGTTCGAGTTCGAGCCGCCCGGCGAGAATCGCACCTATCTCGCGGTCTCTCATCCGCTGCTGCTGGAGGCCGGAACCCCGCCGTTCGGTCAGCTGATCGTGGCGAAGCCGAAGAACGAGCTTCGGAATGCGTGGGTGACGCTGATCGAGCGACTCGCGCTCGCCTTTCTCGGGGCGATCGTGCTCGTCGGCGGTCTCGCCTGGTATCTCTCCGGCCGCCTGACTGCTCCCCTGCTCCAGCTCTCCGCCGCGGCAGACGAGGTTGCCGAAGGTCGGTACGACGTCGAGCTCCCGGTCGTCCGGGGTGGCGGCGAGATCGCGCACCTCGCGGATCGATTCCGCCAGATGGCCGTTCGGCTGGGCGAGTCGGAGGAGCTCGAGCGCAACTTCCTGATGTCGGTCTCGCACGAGCTGCGGACACCGCTGACCGCGATCCGCGGGCACGTCGCGGCGCTCCGGGAGGGCGTCGTCACCGATCCTGAGCTGGCGGAGGCGTCGCTCGAAATCGTCGCCCAGGAATCGGAGCGGCTGGGCCGACTCGTCGGCGACGTCCTCGATCTCGCAAAGCTCGACGCACACCGATTCACGGTCTTGAACGAGGAGGTGGACATGGGGCGGCTCTGCGACCGCGCCTACTCCACGTTCGCAGACGAGGCGCGCCGTCGGGGGATCGACTACAGCCAGCAGGCAGACGAGGAGCCGGTGATCGCAACCGACGGCGACCGCGTGCTCCAGATCATCTCGAACCTGCTTTCGAATGCTTTCCGCTGGACGCCCGACGGGGGGAGGATCGAGCTCGCGCTGGGCAGCGAGAACGGGGTCGTGACGGTCGACGTGGCCGATAGCGGGCCGGGAATCAAGGCCGACCAGCGAGAGCGGATCTTCCGTCCGTTCTGGTCGCTCGACGGACGTGGCACGGGTCTCGGCCTCCCGATCGCCAAGGAGCTCGCACTCGCGCTCGGCGGCAGGATCGACCTCGAGAGCGAGCTCGGTCGCGGCAGCCGGTTCCGGCTCGTGTTGCCGGCGCGACGGCTCTAGGCAAGCGCCGGCGACCGCCACGTTTCTCGGCGTTCCCCCGCCCTTGGGTGGGGTCCTCCCTCGATCCCCGCGACGGATCCTAGTGCGCGACCAGTCACGAAACCGTCACGACTTCGTGCCGATTGTGTGCCAATAGGATCCGGGCGTGTCGCTCCCCGAGCCTGTTGGCGCCGTCATTCCGCTGGAGGCTCGGCGAACGCCGGCGATCGCGCTCCTCCTGGCTCTTCGGCCGCGGCAGTGGACGAAGAACCTGCTCCTCTTTGCGGGAATCGTCTTCGCCTCCGAGGTCGGCAATGCGGGCAAGTGGCTCCAGGCCGGCGCGGCTTTCGTCCTCTACTGCGCGGCCTCGAGCGCTGCGTACCTCGTCAACGATCTGATCGACGCGCCGTCCGATCGGCAGCACCCCGTCAAGCGGCGCCGTCCCCTCGCCCGCGGCGAGGTCGGCAGCCGCACTGCGATCGTCGTGGCGGCGGGGCTGACCGGTCTGGCGGCGGCGCTCGCGGCCGGGCTGGGGCTCGTCGCGCTCGGCTTCCTCGTGTTGTTCCTGTCGATCCAGGCGGCCTACTCGCTCCGCCTCAAGCACGTCGTGCTCATCGACGTGATGGCGATCGCGGCGCTCTTCGTGATTCGCGCGGCCGCTGGGGCGGATGCGGTCGATGTTCGGATCTCGCCCTGGCTTCTCGTCTGCACCGCCCTGCTCGCGCTCTTTCTCGCGCTCGGGAAGCGCCGCAGCGAGCTCGTCCTGGTGGGTGCCGAAGCCACGCCGGGCCGGCCGGTGCTCGAGGGCTACTCACTCCAGCTCGTCGACCAGCTGATCGCGATCGTGGCCGCAGCGACCGTCGTGTCGTACACGACCTACACCCTGTCCGCGCGGGAATCGCAGGCGTTGGCGGCGACGATCCCGTTCGTCCTCTTCGGGATCTTTCGCTACCTGCTCCTGCTGCATCGCGCCGGCAAGGGTGAGGAGCCGGAGAACGTGCTGATGACCGACGCGCCGATCCTCGCCGCCGTGGCTGCCTGGGCGGTCGCCTGTGCGGCGATCCTCGCGTTGGGTTAGCGAACCTGGAAGGGCGGGGCTAGCCGGCGCGGAGATGCCGGAACGCGCCGACGTCCTGAGCCAGCTCGAGCCGCTCGAGGCGGCTGTCGACGCCCTTCCACCCGGACGAGACGAGATCGACGAGAAGCGAAAGGTCGTCCACGCGCGCATGACGTTCGGCGAGGAGATCGCCCTCGAGCCGCTCAAGCCTGCGCACAGCCTGATTCAGCAGACCCCGGATCTCGGCGATGTGCCGCGCCACCGGCAGGACCTCGACGCGCAGACCGTCGCGGACGGCCGATCCGATTCGCTCCGGCAGGGCACCTTCGAGCTCGGCTGCCGCCTCGGCAAGAGCCTCGATCTGCGCTCGCGAGCGAGCGAGCGAAGCCTCGAGCTGCGCTGGTGCGACTCGACCTGACGTCGCCTCCGCGATCCTGGCCTTGGCCCGCTCGAGCGCCCGGTCGTCCATGAACAGGAGGCTACGCTCCGGGTCGGATGGAGTCGCACGAGCTCGAGTACGAGCTGCCTCGGGAGCTGATCGCGCAGCAGCCGCGGGCGGAGCGCGATACGTCCCGTCTCCTTGTCTACGAACGCGCGACGGGCTCGATCAGGCATCGCGCGTTCGCGGAGCTGCCGCAGGAGCTGAACGACGAGCTCGTGGTCGTCAACGACACTCGCGTCGTGCCCGCGCGACTCGACCTGCGGCGCGCGAGCGGCGGTGTCGCCGAGGTGCTGCTCCTCGAGCGCCTGGACGGGAACGGCACCTGGGAGGCGCTCGCTCGACCGTCGCGGAAGCTTCGTCCGGGCGACCGGCTGGGGCCGGTCGAGCTGCTGGAGTCGCTCGGAGACGGCCGTTGGCGGCTGCGGCTGAGCGGAGATCCGGCCGGAGCGATTCCTCTGCCGCCGTACATCACCGAGCCTCTGGGCGACCCCGGTCGCTACCAGACCGTCTACGCGGCCGAGCCCGGGTCGGCCGCCGCGCCGACGGCGGGACTTCACTTCACCCCCGAGCTTCTGGAGCGGCTCGACGTCGAACGTGTGACGCTTCACGTCGGGCTCGACACGTTCCGCCCGCTCGTGACCGAGACACTCGACGAGCACGAGCTCCACGGCGAGCGCTATTCGGTTCGGCCCGAGGCGTGGGCGCGGATCGAGGCGGCCGACCGGGTGCTCGCAGTCGGGACGACGAGCGTGCGCGTCCTCGAGACCGTGAGCCGCGGTTCGCCGCTTCGAGGTCGCACGTCGCTCTTCGTTACGCCGGGGTTCGAGTTCCGTCGTGTCGACGCGTTGCTGACGAACTTCCACCTGCCGCGCTCGACCCTGCTCGCGTTGGTGATGGCGTTCGCAGGCGTCGAGGAGACGCGCCGGCTCTACGAGCTCGCGATCGCCGAGCGGTACCGGTTCTACTCCTTCGGCGACGCGATGCTGCTCCTATGAATCGGCACACAATCGGCACCCTTTCGTTGCAAACGACCCCCAAGTTTCTGATTACGGTGAAGCCGGGTGGAGGCACGGGGTGGCCCCTCGTTGGGCAGCGCTGCAGAGCTGGCGCGGACATGTCCGAATGAGCCACTTCGAGGTCACCGCTCGCGACGGCGCCGCCCGCGCCGGCATCCTCCGCACCGCCCACGGCGAGGTGCGCACGCCGGCGTTCATGCCGGTCGGGACGAAGGGCACCGTCAAGAGCCTCGACCCGGACGAGCTGCGGGCGATCGGCTCGCAGATCATCCTCGGCAACACCTACCACCTCCACTTCCGGCCCGGCGACGAGCTGATCGCAGAGCTCGGCGGGCTGCATGAGTTCTCGGGCTGGAACGAGCCGATCCTGACCGACTCCGGCGGCTTCCAGGTCTTCTCGCTCCGGGACACCCTGATCGCAGTCGACGACGATGGGGTCACGTTCCGCTCGGTGTACGACGGCGCAGCGGCCCGGTTCACGCCCGAGCTCGCTGCGCGAATCCAGCGAAATCTCGGCTCGGATATCGCGATGTGCCTCGACATCTGCCCGCCGGCGGGTGTCTCGCTCGGCGAGCTGGAGGAAGCGGTCCGCCGCACGACCCTCTGGGCGAAGCGCCAGCGCGCCAGCGAGCGCGCCGCCGGCCAGCTCGTCTTCGGGATCACCCAGGGTGCGGCCGACGAGACGCTCCGCCGCCGCTCGATCGAGGAGCTGACGGCGCTCGACTTCGACGGCTACGCGCTGGGCGGGCTCGCCGTGGGGGAGAGTCGCGAGGAGATGTTCGCCGCCACCGCTTGGGCGGCGCCGCTCCTTCCCGCCGAGCTGCCGCGCTACTTCATGGGCATCGGCGACGCCGAAGGGATCCTGCGCGTGATCGAGGCCGGGATCGACCTGTTCGACTGCGTCCTGCCCACGCGCACGGCGCGCACAGGCTCTGCCCTCACCGCCGGCGGCCGGCTCAACCTGAGGAATGCGCGCTTCGCCCGAGACCCGCGCCCGCTCGAGGAGGGCTGCGGCTGCCCGGCCTGCAGCCGCTTCTCGCGTGCCTATGTCCGCCATCTCGTCAACCAGGACGAGCTGCTCGGACTGCGTCTCCTCAGCCTGCATAATCTTCACTTCGTGCTCGAACTGACCGCGGGTGCGCGGGCGGCGATCGAGCGAGGCGAGCTCGGGACCTACGTCGCCGAGCGGCTCTCGCGGCTCGCCGCCGACCCGGAAGGACTCTAGGAGGATCGTTGGGACAGTTTGTGATCTTGCTCGCCATGTTCGCCCTGCTCTGGCTGCTCCTGATCCGGCCGCAGGCCAAGCGGAAGCTCGCCCAGCAGCAGCTGCTCTCGTCGGTCGAGGTGGGCGACGAGATCCTCACCGCCGGTGGGCTCTACGGCTTCGTCCGGGCGATCGGCGAGGAGGACGAGCTCGAGGTGGAGATCGCCCCGGGAACGCGGGTCCGGATGGCGCGGCGCGCTGTCGCCGCCGTGATTCCGCCCGACGACGACGAGGCCGATCCAGAGCTGATCGAAGGCGAGGTCGTCGAGGACGACAACGTGGACGCAACACCGACGCAGCCGAACCGCGGCTAATCTGTTCCCCGCCTTCCTGGCCCCCTTCCGTGAATCGTCGACCGCACCTCATTCTCGTAGCGCTGATCGTCGCCGGCCTGATCGGCGTCGGTCTTCTCGTCGTACCAGGCTCGCCCCTGGAAAAGGAGGCGACGCTCGGCCTCGACCTCCAGGGCGGTCTCGAGGTGACGCTGCAGGCCGTTCCTCCGAAGAACCGGCCGCTGCAGAAGTCCGACCTCGACCGCTCGCTCGAGATCCTCCGCGACCGGATCGACAAGCTCGGCGTCGCCGAGCCCGACATCCGCAAGCAGGGGGACGACCAGATCGTCGTCGCTCTCCCGGGAGTCGACGATCCCGACCGGGTGCTCAGGATCATCGGCCAGACCGCCCAGCTCGAGCTCTACGACCTGGAGGGCAACCTCGTTCGCCCCTCGATCGACGCGCAGCAGTTCCCGGTCGCGACGGAATCGGTGTACGACCTCCTCTCCGGCCAGCAGGCGCTCGTCAAGGAGGGGGCGACGGACACCTGGTACCTCTTCGACGAGAACAAGAAGGTCGTCGCCGGCCCCGCAGAGTCGCGCGAGGCGCTCCTCCAGTCGGAGGTCGTGGCCGAGGAGGGTGAGAAGGGGAAGCTGCCGAAGGGCTGGAAGACGTTCGGCGTTCCGCCGAACACCGTCGTGATCGAGTGCGGCAAGGGCGAGGTCGTCTGCCCGGGCGTCGGCACCGAGTTCCCGCAGCAGAACTACTACTACCTCTTCAGGTTCGATCCGACCGACGTTCCCGAGCTGACGGGTGAGGATCTCCGGCTCTCCGGAACGCGGCAGGACTTCGACACCACGAGCGGCCAGCCGATCGTGACGATGCAGTTCACGGACGACGGCGGCGACAAGTTCGGCGACATCACCGGCAAGCTCGCCCAGCGCGGAAAGCTGAAGTTCAACACGACGGGCGGCGGTCAGGGCGACTACCGGAACTTCGTCCAGCACTTCGCGATCGTGCTCGACCGTGAGATCAAGTCGTGGCCGTCGATCGACTTCAAGGACAACCCGAACGGGATCCGCGGCTCGAACGGCGCTCAGATCACCGGGATTGGCGAGATCGGCGAGGCCAAGGACCTCGCGCTCGTCCTCCAGAGCGGCGCTCTGCCGGTCACGTTCACGACCCTCGAGCAGACGGCGATCTCGGCCACGCTCGGGAAGGACTCGCTCGCCGAGGCGAAGCTCGCAGCGATCGCCGGCCTGCTCGTCGTCGCGCTCTTCCTCCTGATCTTCTACCGCGTCCTCGGCGTCGTCGCGGTGATCGGGCTGGGCATCTACGCCGCTTTCCTCTACGCCGCGATCCTGATCTTCAACGTCACGCTGACGCTGCCGGGCTTCGCCGGGATGATCCTGACTCTGGGGGTGGCCGCCGACGCGAACGTCGTCATCTTCGAACGCGTGAAGGAGGAGTATCGCGCGGGCAAATCCGTGCGCGCGGCGATCTCCGCCGGCTACGGGAAGGGCTTCGCGACGATCGTCGACGCGAACGTCGTCACCGCGATCACGGCCGTCGTCCTCTTCCTCGTCGCGACAGCGGGCGTCAAGGGCTTCGCGCTGATGCTCCTGATCGGAACGCTGATCTCGCTGCTGACGGCCGTCGCGGCGACGCGCGCGATCCTCGGCCTCCTCGCCGGCTTCAAGTGGTTCGACAACCCGAAGCTGATGGGCGCAGAGGGGGAGCCGCCGAAGTGGATCCGCCGCGACTTCGTCGGCCTGCGCAACCGCTGGTTCGCGATCTCCGGCGTCGTCCTCCTGATCTCGCTCGGCGCGCTCGCGATCAACGGGCTCAACCTCGGGATCGACTTCAGAGGTGGAACCCAGATCAACTTCTCGACGCCGCAGCCCGTCGCGCTCGAGGATGTGCGCGCCCAGGCGCAGGGGATCGGGCAGGAAGACGCCGTCATCCAGGGCCGCGGCGAGGCGACGGGCGAGCGCTACAGCGAGTTCCAGATCCGGACCGAGTCGCTCGCGCAGAACGAGCAGGCGCGGCTGACGCGCGACATCCGCCAGACCTTCGACGCCGAGTCGATCGGGGTCAAGAACGTCTCTGCGAGCTTCGGCCGCCAGATCGCCGAAGGCGCGATCTTCGCGATCCTCGCCTCGCTGCTCCTGATCGTGATCTACATCTCGCTCCGCTTCCAGCCCAAGTTCAGCGGCCCGGTGATCGTCTCGCTGCTCCACGACGTGCTGATCACCGTCGGGATCTACGCGCTGCTCGGCCGCGAGGTGACGACCGCCACGGTCGCTGCGGTGCTGACCGTGCTCGGCTACTCGATCTACGACACGATCATCATCTTCGACCGGATCCGGGAGAACATCCCGTTGATGAAGCGGACGTCGTTCCGGGTGATGACGAATGTCTCGCTTTGGGAGACGATCCCGCGCTCGCTCGCGACGACGTTCATCACGCTGCTCCCGATCGCGACGCTCTACTTGTTCGGCGGCGAGACGCTGAAGGACTTCGCGTTCGCGCTCCTCGTCGGGATCGGCGCCGGTGCGTACTCCTCGATCTTCATCGCCGCCCCGCTCGTCGCGATGCTGAAGGAGCGCGAGCCCGAGTACGCGCGCCGCCGCGACGACACCGAGCTGCGGGACGCGAGCTCCGTCGGCCGCCTGCTCGACGAAGCGGAGTCGCTCGCCGCGGCCGAGCCGACGCCTGAGCTGATCCCGGTGCCCGCCGCCGACGAGCCGCAGGCTCCGCGGGCCGTCAACGACGCGAAGCGCGAGCGCCGGCGCCAGCGCCGCAAGTCGCGACCGCATGGTCGAGCGCGATAACACCGCCTTCGCGCTCCGCCAGCTCCTCGAGGAGCTGAGCGCGCAGCTGCGGGCGAGTGTCGGGAAGATCGGCGACCTGCCGCAGGAGACGGGCGACCGGATCGCCCGAGAGCTCGGGCTCGTGACGCGCGAGGAGCTGGCGGCGATCGAGCTCCGCCTCGCCCAGGTCGAGCACCGGCTGAAGCTGCTCGAGCGTCCCTAGACTCGGCGGCGCCAGCGCGAGAAGACGTCCTCGACGTCCTGGCGCCGCGAGCGCGGGGCGAGCACGAAGAGGTGGTCGCCGGGTTTGATCACCGTGCTTCCTCGGGGCGGGATCGAGTCGTCGCCGCGGGCGACGACAGCGATGATCGCGCTTCGTGGAAGGCCGACCTCGCGCACCGAGGCGCCGGCGATCGCATGATCTTCGGCAACCGCGAAGTCGATCAGCTCGAGCGCGCTCTGCGGCCCGACCTCGAGCGGCGCCTCGCGCGCCCGTGGGACGGGTGAGAGCAGGCCCAGGCGGCCGGCGACGCGTTCCAGCGTCGTTCCCTGGACGATCGCCGACACGACGACCACGAAGAAGACGGCGTTGAAGATCGTGTTCGACTCGGTCACGTCGGACGAGAGCACGAACGTCGCGAGCACGATCGGGACGGCTCCACGGAGCCCGGCCCAGCCGAGCAGCAGCCGCTCGCGGCCGTCGAAATCGCTGAACGCCGTCGAGACCCAGACCGCTGCGGGGCGGACGACGAGCATCAGGAGGACGGCGAGCGCGAGTCCCGGAAGGGCGACCTCCGGCAGCTCGCTCGGGAAGACGAGCAGGCCGAGGACGATGAAGAGGGCGACCTGGGCCAGGAACGCCAGTCCCTCGTGGAACGCGACGAGCTGCCGTCGGTAGCGAGACGGCGTGCTGCCGACCGCCAGCCCGACGAGGTACACGGCCAGGAAGCCGCTGCCGCCGATCACGTCCGCGGCGCCGAACGAGAGCGCCGCGGCGGCGACGGACGCCACCGGCGCGAACGCCCCAATCGAGTGGGGCAGCCGACCGAACACCTGGGTGGCGGCCGCTCCGAGGACGACGCCGACCAGCAGGCCGAGCCCGAGCTGGCGGACGACGAGAAGCAGGAGGTCGTCGATTCCGTAGGCGTTCGGGCGCTCGATCCAGGCGATCAGACCGAGCGTGAGCGCGATCGCCATCGGGTCGTTGCCGCCGGATTCGGCCTCGAGCGTCCGCGCGAGCCGGCGCCGGATATGGGTGAAGCGAAGGGTCGCGAAGACGGCGGCCGCGTCGGTCGAGGCGACGACCGCGCCGAGCAGGATCGCCTCGAGCCAGGTGAGGTCGAAGAGGGCGTGGGCTGCGGCGCCGCCGAGAACGGCCGAGACGGCAACGCCGACCGTGCTGAGGAGCGCCGCGGGAACCGCGACCTCGCGGAGCCGGCGCCAGGACGTCTGCAGCCCGCCCTCGTAGAGGATCAGCGCGAGGCCGATGATCCCGACCTCCCGCGCGAGCTCGGCGTCGTCGAACTCGACTCCGCCCGGGCCGTCGGAGCCGAGCAGCATCCCGAGGCCGAGGAACGCGACGAGGACGGGAAGGCCCGTGCGAGCCGCGCCGAGCGCGACGACGATGCTCGCCGCGAGGATCGCGCCGACGAGCAGGAGCATCAGTCCTTCGTCCACGGCTCTATCTTCGTCGGCGCGACAGGAAGCCTGCCGCTGCCGTGCAACACTCCGGGCGATGGGAGTGCCTCCACGCACCCGCAAGATCGGCCGGCTCTCCGAGATCGCGCAGGTCGCGGTCCGGCACGGCTTCGGCTACTTCTTCGAGCGCCACAAGCTGACGGACATCCTCCCGTGGACATCGCGCGTCGAGCTCGACTCGGACGGGGGCTCGGAGCGGGGCCGCCATCTGCGCGAGCTGCTCGACGAGCTCGGGCCGACCTTCGTCAAGTTCGGCCAGCTCCTCTCGACTCGGCCGGACATCGTGCCGCCGGACATCGTCGTCGAGCTCCGCAGCCTCCAGGACGACGTCCGGCCGTTCCCGTTCGAGCAAGCCCGCTGCGGTCGTCGAGGCGGAGCTCGAGCTCTCGCTGGAGCAGGCGTTCCTCTTCTTCGACGAGACGCCCATCGCCGCCGCCTCGATCGGCCAGGTGCACCGGGCGACGCTCCCGAACGGCGATCCGGTCGTGGTCAAGGTGCAGCGGCCGAACGCGCCACGGCAGATCGAGTCCGACCTGGCGCTGCTCTACCAGGCGGCGCGGATCATCAAGGAGCGCGTCCGCTCGCTCGACTTCATCGACGCGAGCGCGCTGGTGGACGAGTTCGCACGCTCGATCAGGTACGAGCTCGACTACCTGCTCGAGGCGCGGAACGCCGAGTCGTTCCGGCGCAACTTCGCGGGCTCCGAGCTCGTGCGGGTGCCCCAGGTCTACCGCACCTACTCCGGCTCGCGGGTGCTCACGCTCGAGTTCCTGGACGGCGTTCAAGTCGCCGATCTCGACCTGGAGTCGCGCTCGCTGGAGGAGCGGCGCGAGCTCGCCTACAGGATCACGGAGACCTGGATGGAGATGATCTTCCGGCACGGCTTCTTCCACGCCGACCCGCATCCGGCGAACATCCTCGTGCTCGACGGCGCCCGGATCGGCCTCGTCGACTTCGGCCTCGTCGGCAAGCTGACCGAGGCGGACATGGACCGGCTGACGCGGCTCTTCATCGACGCCGCCACCGAGAACATCGAGGCGATGCCGGATCGGCTCGCCGAGCTCGGCGTTCGCTACCCCAAGGAGCGGCACGAGGAGTTCACGACCGAGCTGCGCGAGCTCTACTACCGCTACTACGGCGCGAGCCTCGCGGAGATCGACCCGATCCAGGTGATCCGCGAGGGCTTCGCGCTGATCTACGCGATGAACCTGCGGCTGCCGACGCGCTTCGTGATGCTCGACAAGGCGATCGCCACGCTCGGCTCGGTGGGCGTCGACCTCTATCCCGGCTTCAACGTCTTCGAGGTGGCACAGCCGTACGCGCGGGCGCTGATGCTCGAGCGCTTCACCCCGCAGCGCCTCGCTCAACGGGCCGAGAAGCAGGGCCGAGAGCTGTTCGGGATCGCGCGCGAGCTGCCGTACCAGGTGCACGACGTGCTCCAGGAGATCCGCGACGGCCAGATCGAGGTCGGATTCGTGCACAAGGGGCTCGACGAGTTCATGCACAAGCTCGACGTCGCGATCAATCGCGTCGTCGTCGCGCTCGTCGTCGCCGGCGGCCTCCTCGGCTCGGCGCTGATCGGGATCCTCGCCACCGAAGGGCCGGAGCTCTTCGGGATCCACTTTCTCTCCGTGCTCGGCTTCCTGCTCTCGGGCGGGCTCGGAATCTGGCTCCTGATGGGGGTCGTCCGCTCCGGACGACTCTAAGGAACGCGGAGGCTCTCGACCGCGCCGCTCGTCGTCAGGCCCGGCTGCGGGCCGCCCGCGACGGCGTAGACCCGGTCGCGGTGAGCGACGACGCCGAGCCCGTGACGCGGGGTCGGGAGGTCGGCCAGTCGCTGCCAGCGGCGCGTCGCCGGGCGGTAGGCGAAGACGCTGGCGATCGAGCCTGCCGGCTCCTCGCCTCCGACGGAGACGATCCGGCCCGGAGACGACGGCGGCGCCGGTGCCGCCGCGAGGCTTGCGGTACGGGCGGAAGGCGAGACCAGGTGCGGGTTCCCGGTCGGTAGACCTCGAGCAGGGCGACGTTCGTGTCGTAGCCGGCCGTCCGGCCGCCAAGCGCGTAGATCCGACCGCCCGTCGCGGCTGCGGCGAGATGCTCGCGCGGGGTCGGGCCGGGCACTCGCGACCAGCGTCCGGTTCGGAGCTCGAGCGCCAGCGCGACGCGGGCGAGCCCGCGGCGGGCGTCGACGCCGCCCACGACGTACAGGACGCCGTTCGCGACCGCCGCCGCCGCCGCCGCCCGAGCGTCCGGAAGCTGCGCGAGCGCGCGCCAGCGTCCCTGCTCGAGGACAAAGGCCGTCCGGAGCGGCCGCCGGTCGGCGCCGTACCCGCCGAGGACGTAGACCCTTCCGTTCGCGCTCGCCGCCGCTGCGTGGTCGACCGCGACCGGCAAGTCCGGCAGTCGCCGCCAGCGATCCTCCGCAATCGAGTACGTGTCGGCCCTCGCCGAGTTCGAGCCGGAGGAGACGAAGCCGCCGACGGCGACGATCGAGCCGTTCGCGAGGGCGGTGGCTACCTCGGTCCGTGGCTCCGGCAACGGCGCATGTTGCTGCCAGGCGGTTCCCGCGCCGGCGGCCCAGGCGACTGCTGCGAGGGCGCCGGCAAGCGCGACGAGCAGCGTCCGAACCGGCCGTGAACCACCCGGACGACTGGGGAGCAAGCGTTGAGAAGTCGAGACAAAAGACATCTTTCGGCTCAGAAAATCCGATGCTAGCTTCGAGCTATGAACGCCGCTGGGAACGCCGCCGTGCTCCTCTCCGATTCCGAATCCGAGACGCGCGATTACCTCGAGCGGCAGCTCGTCACGGACGGCTTCGAGGTGCTGAACGCGCGCTTCGGCGGTGAGGCCCTCGACCTCGCCGAGCGGCGGCTTCCGGATCTCGTCCTCGTTTCGGAGCTCGACCTCTGCGCTCGCCTCCGTGCCGGCGAGCCGGGGCGAACGTGGAACCGGGAGGTGCCGGTGATCGTGCTCGGTCCCGAGCGGGCGGACGCTGTCGACCGGGTCCGCGCGTTTCAGCGCGGCGCCGACGACTACGTGCACCGGCCGATCGTCTACGAGGAGCTGCTGGCGCGGATCCGAGCCGTGTTGCGCCGGATCGCGCCGCCGAACGATGACCGGCTCGAAGCCGGCAACCTCGTCGTCGACCGAGCGACGAGGCGCGTCACGGTCGGCGGCGAAGACGTTCAGCTCGCCGGCAAGGAGTTCGCCCTCCTGTGCCAGCTGGCGAGCGAGCCGAGGCGCGTCTTCACGAAGGACGAGCTCCTGCGCGACGTCTGGGGATTCCGGACGCATTGCCGGACGAGAACGCTCGACTCGCACGTCTCCCGCCTGCGCTCGAAGCTCCAGTGCGGCCGCGACGACCGCTTCGTCGTCAACGTCTGGGGCGTGGGGTACCGCCTGCTCGACTAGAGCAGCGCGCCTTCCAGCCGGAGCAGGCGCTCCTTCAGGTCGAGCCCGCCCGCGTAGCCCGTCAGGCTGCCGTTCGCGCCCACGACGCGATGGCAGGGAAGGACGATCGGGATCGGGTTGCGGTTCATCACCGTTCCGACCGCGCGTGCGGCGCGGGGCGCGCCGACCTTGGCCGCGAGGGTGCCGTAGGTCGTCGTCTGGCCGTAGGGAACGCGGCCCAGCTCCTCGAGCACTGTGCGGGCGAACGGCGCTGCCCCGCGCAGGTCGACGTCCAGCTCGAAGCTCTCGCGCCGGCCGTCGAAGTACTCGTCGAGCTGGCGCTCGGCGCTCGCCACCGAGGCATGGGAGCGAAGGACGCGTGGGCCGAACGTGCGCGCAAGCGAGTCGAGCTGCCGCTCGGGATCCGGGCGAAACCAGACGCGGCAGAGCCCCTGCCCGGTGGCGGCGACGAGCAGCGGGCCGATCGGCGAGTCGACGACGTCGAAGCCCACGTCGAGCAGGCCTTCCGCGGCAGCGGCCTCGCGGAAGCGGCGGTCGAGCTCGGTCGAGACGGTCATGGTGTTCCTCCCACTGAGAGTTCGGTCTGGGCGCGCAGGCGTCGGATCCCGGACGACGCGGCCTGGCGGGCGGCCTCCGGGCTCGAGCCGAGCGCGGTCGCGATGTCGTCGTAGGCGAGGTCGTAGGCGTAACGGAGGACGACTGCCGCCCGCTCGGTCGGGGGCAGCGAGTCGGCGAGATGCTCGATCTCGGCGTAGGCCGGGCGCCCGTCGACGACCGGCAGCTCGGGAAGCTCGGGCACGGTCGGCCGGCTGCGGCGGCCCGTGTCGATCGCGATCCGCGCCGCGATCGTCAGGACCCACGCGCGCAGGTGCTCGCCGTGCTCGAGCCGGTCGTAGCCGCGCAGCGCGCGGAGGAACGTCTCCTGAAAGGCATCGTCCGCCGCATCGCGGGCCATCCGCCGGCGGAGGAACCCGAGCACGATCTCGCGGTGGTCGACGTAGAAGCGCTCGAACGGAGGAATCGTCGCCACTGCTTCCATCATCCTTCTAAACGTGGGGGAGGCCGCGACTGTGAGACTGGATCGATGCGCATAGCTGTCGTCGGCCATGTGGAGTGGGTCGAGTTCGCCCGGGTCGAGGCACTGCCGCTACCCGGCGGGATCGTCCACGCTTCCGAGACGTGGTCGCAGGCCGGCGGCGGTGGCGGGGTCGCGGCGCTGCAGCTCGCGCGGGTCGGCGCGGATGTGACGTTCTTCACCGCTCTCGGCGAGGACGACCGAGGCCGACGCTCACGCGCAGAGCTCGCCAAGGCGGGTGTCCGCGTCGAGGCGACGACCGAGAACGAGCCGCAGCGCCGCGCGCTCTGTCACGTCGACGCGCAGGGCGAGCGCACGATCACCGTGCTCGGCGACAAGCTCCGGCCGCGCGGCGCCGACGGCGAGCTGCCCTGGGAGGAGCTCGACCGCGCCGACGCCGTCTACTTCGTCAGCGGCGACGCGAAGGCGCTCCAGCAGGCGCGCCGGGCTCGCGTCCTCGTAGCGACCTCGCGCGAGCTCGAGACGCTCCGCGCGAGCGGCGTCAAGCTCGATGCACTCGTCGGGAGCGGGGAGGACGAGGGCGAGCGCTATCAGCCCGGCGACCTGCAGCCGCCGCCCGACCTCGTCGTCTCGACCGCCGGCTCGCTGGGCGGCTGGGCTCAGCCAGGCGGCCCCTACCAGGCCGTGCCGCCGCCCGGTCCGGTGAAGGATTCCTACGGTTGTGGCGACTGCTTCGCGGCCGGGCTCACCTACGCGCTCGCCGAGCGCCGCCCGGTTGCCGACGCGCTCGCCTTCGCCGCCCGCTGCGGTGCGGCCGCGCTCACCGGCCGCGGCGTGTTCGCAGCCGCGATCACGGGCTAGACACGCATCGTCCCCAACATCGTCCTTGGGGTAGACAAGTGGGGACTGGTGGACTAGAGTGGGGGAAAGTGGGAGCAGACGAATGAGCGTGACCGACGGGAAGCGATGTTCTTCGGCGAGTACGAACACTCCATCGACGACAAGAGCCGGCTCACGCTGCCGGCCAAGTTCCGCGACGCGCTCGCCGGCGGCGTCGTCCTCACGCGCGGTCTCGACAGCTGCGTCGCCGTGTTCGCGCGCGCGGACTGGCAGCGCCTCGCCGACGATCGTCTTGCCCCGCTCGATCCCTTCGCGCCGGAGACGCGCGAGCTGATGCGCTTCTTCTTCGCCGCAGCAGCCGACGCCGAGCTCGACAAGCAGGGCCGCGTGCTCGTGCCGCCCGCGCTCGCCCGGCACGCCCAGCTCGGGCGCGAGGTCGTCGTCGCCGGGGTTCGCGACCATCTCGAGATCTGGGATCGCACGTCCTGGGCCACGCAGGTCACCAAGGTCGAAGGGAGCGCGGACGATGTTGCCAAACGTCTTGCAGCCAAGAACGTCTGATCACGTTCCCGTGCTCGCCGAGGAGGTGCGCGAGCGCCTCGCCGTGCGACCGGGCGAGACGGTCGTCGACGCCACCTTCGGCGCGGGCGGTCATTCGGCCCTGCTGGCGGCCGATCTCGAGGGCGAGGGCAAGCTGATCGCGATCGACCGCGATCCTTCGGTGCGCGGCTACTTCGACCGCTTCAAGGGCCACGCGGGGGTTCAGGCGCGCCTGCTTCGCGGCGAGTTCTCGCTCGTGCTCGGCCAGCTTGCCGCGAACGACGTCCAGGCAGACGCGATCCTGCTCGACCTCGGCGTCTCTTCGATGCAGCTCGACCGGCCCGAGCGCGGGTTCTCCTACGCAGCGGACGCTCCGCTCGACATGCGGATGGACGCGTCCTCCGAGCTCACCGCCCGCGACCTCGTCAACGAGGCGGAGGAGCGTGAGCTGGCGCTCCTGTTCCGCCGCTACGGCGAGGAGCGGTACGCGCGCCCGATCGCCCGCGCGATCGTCCGCCGTCGCGCCGAGCGTCCGTTCGAGCGCACGAGCGACCTCGCCGAGACGATCAAGCACGCGATCCCGACACCGGCCCGGTTCGGCGAGGGGCATCCCGCCAAGCGGGTCTTCCAGGCGCTCCGGATCGCCGTCAACGACGAGCTCGGCGCCCTCGAGGCGGCCCTGCCGGCGGCGGTGCGAATGCTGCGCCCGGGCGGCCGGCTCGCCGTGATCAGCTTCCATTCGCTCGAGGACCGGATCGTCAAGCAGTACATCCGCGCGGAGGCGCGCGGCTGCACTTGCCCGCCCGACTTTCCGATCTGCGTGTGCGGCAACGAGCCCGTCCTGCGCGACGTGACCCGGAAGCCGATCCGGCCGAGCGCGCGCGAGGTGCAGCAGAACCCGCGCGCTGCGTCGGCAAAGCTCCGGGTGGCGGTCAAGACGTGAGCAGTCTGGCCACAGCCCGCGCCGACGCTCACGCCCATGTTCTGCCGCGACCGCGAGTCCGCCGGAAGCCGGTCGCAGCCACCCGCCCTCGCGCGTTCGGCGGCGTCCTCTGGATCGTTCTCTTCGGCGTCCTCCTGGCCGGCGTGGTCGCGGTCAACGTCGCCGTGCTCCAGCTCAACGTCCGCCTGGACGAGCTCGGGCGCGAGCGGATCCAGCTCCGCGCCGACAATGCGCGGCTCAGCTCGCAGCTTTCGAGCGCCGCCGCCGCGGCTCGGATCGAGGCTCAGGCGAGACAGCGGCTAGGACTCGTGCCGGCCGACGCGAACACCACGGCATACGTACAGCTCGCGCCCACTCCCCGGTAGCCGTGCGGCAGTGACGCTGCGGACCTCGAATCGCCGGATTCGCCTCCTGCTGGCGCTCTCGGTGCTCGTCTTTGCGGGAACGCTCGCCCGGGCGGTGTGGCTCCAGGCCGTCCAGGCGGGCACGCTCGACCGAATCGCGTCGAGCCAGCACAAGCAGACGATCGTGATCCCGGCCGGCCGCGGCACGATCTTCGACCGGAAGGGCGAGCCGCTCGCGATCGGGGAGCAGGCCACGACTGTCTACGCCGACCCGCGTCAGGTCGTCAATCCCCGGCGCGTCGCGATCGCGGCCGGGAAGGCGCTCGATCTCGACCCGAACGCGGTCTTCAAGCAACTCGCCGACCGCTCGCGTCACTTCGTCTATGTCAAGCGCAAGGCAGATCCGGTGCAGGCGGCGGCGCTCGAGAAGCTGGGCCTGGCCGGGCTCGGCTTCTACGCGGAGGAGCTCCGGGCCTATCCGCAGCGCGGGGTGGCGTCGCAGGTACTCGGTTTCGCGGGCGTGGACAACAGAGGCCTCGAGGGCCTCGAGCGGTCGCTCGACGAGCCTCTCGCCGGCAGGGCGGGGAGCGAGACGATCGTCAAGGATCCGCTCGGCCGCTCGATCGACGTGATCGCCACACGTCCCGAGGTGCCGGGCAAGAACGTCTTCCTGACGCTCGATCACCGGCTCCAGGCCCAGGCGGAGCAGGTGCTGCGCGAGACGGTGAGCGGCTCGCAGGCCAAGGCGGGGACGGCGATCGTGCTCGACCCGCTGACCGGGGCAGTGCTCGCGATGGCGACGGCGCCCGGCTACGACCTGAATCGCTTCGGCAAGGCGCCGCCCGACCGGCGGCGCAACCGTGCCGTCACCGACACGTACGAGCCCGGCTCGACCTTCAAGCTCGTGACGGTCTCGGCGGCTCTCTCCGAGAAGCTCGTGACGCCGAGGTCGGCGTTCACGCTCCAGACCTCGATCCAGGTGGCTGATCGCGTGATCCACGAGCACGAGCCGCGCGCGACACAGCGGATGACGGTCGCGCAGATCCTCTCCCAGTCGTCGAATGTGGGCACGATCACGCTCGCGCAGCTCCTCGGCCAGACGCGGCTCATCGACTGGATCGGCCGCTTCGGCTTCGGCGCGCCCTCCGCGATCGACTATCCGGGCGAGTCGGTCGGAATCCTCCCTTCGTACTGGTCGGGGTCGACGATCGGCAACGTGCCGATCGGCCACGGGATCGCGGTGACGCCGATCCAGATGGCGGCGGCCTATGCCGCGATCGCGAACGGCGGCGTCCTCCGCACGCCGTATCTCGTCGACCGGATCGGCGCCAGGCGGACGAAGCGCGGGCCGAGCCGCCGCGTCGTCTCGCGCACCGTCGCCGCGCAGGTGATGACGATGCTTCGTGACGTCGTCTCCGCCGAGGGCGGAACCGGCGCGGCCGCCGCCGTGCCCGGCTACACCGTCGCCGGCAAGACGGGCACGGCCGCGAAGCCCGTGCCGGGCGGCTATTCGACGTCTGCCTACGTCGCGTCGTTCGTCGGGGTCGTCCCCGCGAAACGGCCGCGGCTCGTGGTGCTCGTCTCGATCGACGAGCCGCGGACCGCGATCTGGGGCGGCGTCGTCGCGGCGCCCGCGTTCTCGCGGATCGCCCAGTACGGCCTGCAGGAGCTCGAAGTGGCTCCGGATGCCCTGACGCGCCGGTAGCGTTCCGCGCGAATGGAGCTGGAGCGCCTGATCGCCGCGCTCGCACCGGAGGCGGTCGTCGGAATGGCTGCGGCCGAGGTGCGGGACCTGGCTTACGACGCGCGTGCGGTCACGCCCGGCGCGGTGTTCTTCTGCGTGCCGGGCTCGATGGCGGACGGACACGACTACGCCCCGCAGGCGGTCGAGAACGGAGCGGTCGCCCTCGTCGTCGAGCGGGCGCTCGAGCACGAGGTGACGCAGCTCGTCGTTCCCGACGCGCGCGCCGCGATGGCGACGGCCGCCGACGTCTTCTTCGGCGAGCCGACGCGCTCGCTCGAGGTGGCAGGCGTGACCGGGACGAGCGGGAAGACGACGACGGCCTTCCTGCTCTGGTCGATGCTGGAGGCCGCAGGGCGCTCGCCAGGGCTCCTCGGCACCGTCGAGAGCCGGATCGGCGGCGCAGGGAGCCGCGAGGTGAGGCCGGTCGTCCGGACGACGCCGGAGGCGATCGACCTCCAGCGCACCTTCCGCGAGATGCTCGACGCCGGCAATCGCAGCGTGGCGCTCGAAGCGTCCTCCCACGCCTCGATCCTCCACCGGCTCGACCGCGTCCGCTTCGACGTGCTCGTCTTCACGAACCTGAGTCAGGAGCACCTCGACTTCCACACCGGGATGGACGACTACTTTGCCGCCAAGCGCCGGCTCTTCACCGGCGCGGCGCCGCCTCCCGCTGCCGTCAACGTGGGCGACGAGTGGGGGCGGAAGCTCGCCGGGGAGCTGGCCGACCAGCGTCGCGCGCCGCTCGTCACCTTCGGCTTCGCGGACGACGCGGAGATCCGGCCCGACGAGCTCGTGCTCGATGCCAAAGGCGCGCGCTTCACGGCCGGTGGGATCGAGATCCGCTCGCGCCTCCGCGGCCGCTTCAACGTCGAGAACGCGCTCGGGGTCGTCGCCGCCGGGATCCTGCTCGACGTCCCCGAAGCCGACATCGCCGCCGGTATCGAGGCGCTCGGCGGAGTGCCCGGCCGCTTCGAGGCGGTGGACGAGGGACAGCCGTTCGCGGTCGTCGTCGACTACGCGCACAAGCCGGACGCGCTCGACAACGTGCTCCGCGCCGCCCGCGACCTCGCCGAGGGGCGCGTGCTGGTCGTCTTCGGCGCCGGCGGCGACCGCGATCGAGGCAAGCGGCCCCTGATGGGCAAGCTCGCGAAGGATCTCGCCGACGTCGTGATCGTCACCTCCGACAACCCCCGCGGCGAGGAGCCGCTGGCGATCATCCAGGACATCCTCCAGGGGGCCGGCACCGATGTGGAGATCGACCCCGACCGGCGCGCCGCGATCGGCCGCGCGATCGAACTGGCGGACGCGGGGGACGTCGTCGTGATCGCCGGCAAGGGGCACGAGCAGGGGCAGGAGGTCGCGGGCGAGAAGCTCCCGTTCGACGATCGCGAGGTCGCCCGGGAGCTGCTCCGCCGATGATTCCGCTTCCGCTCGACGAGCTGCGCGGGCTCGGTCAGCTCGACGGCGCCGGCGACGCCACCGGGCTGACGATCGACTCGCGCACCGCGGGGCCGGGTGACCTCTTCGTCGCCGTTCGCGGTGGGCGCGCCTTCGTGGACGCCGCGCGGGCGCAGGGCGCCGCGACGCTCGTCCCCGACGACGAGCACGCCGCGCTGGCGGCGATCGGGCGAGCGCTGCGCGCGCGCAGCCGCGCGCGGGTCGTCGGGATCACCGGCTCGACGGGAAAGACGTCGACGAAGGACATCCTCGCCGCGCTCTGCGCTCCGGTCGCGCGCACGGTCGCCACCCGCGCCAGCGAGAACGCGGAGCTCGGCGTCCCGCTGACGCTCGGCCGGCTCGAGCCCGACACAGAGCTGTGCCTCGTCGAGCTCGGCATGCGCGGCGTCGGTCAGATCGCGGAGCTGTGCGAGATCGCTCGGCCGGAGCTCGGCGTGATCACGGCGATCGGCCCGGTGCATCTCGAGCTCGTCGGCTCGGTCGACGGCGTCGCCCGCTCGAAGGCCGAGCTCGTGACGGCGCTGCCGCCGGGTGGAATCGCGGTCGTGCCGCGCTCGCCCGAGCTCGAGCCGTACCTCGAGCGCGACGATGTCGACGTGCGCCGAGTGGGGGAGGTGGACGTCGAGCTGCGCGAGGACGGCGCCCACGTCGCGTTCGAGGAACGCCGGATCCGGTTTCCGCTCCGCTCGCGCCATCAGGCCCAGAACGCGCTCACGGCCCTGACCGCCTACCACGCGCTCGGCCTCCCGCTCGATCGGCTGCAGGAGGCGGCCGACACGGTGGAGCTCTCGCGCTGGCGCGGCGAGGAGCTCGAGCTCCCCGGCGGCGGCGTCGCGATCAACGACGCCTACAACGCGAACCCGACCTCGCTGCGCGCCGCGCTCGAGCAGCTCGCCGGGCTCCCCGCCGAGCGCAAGCTCGCCGTGCTCGGCGGGATGGCCGAGCTGGGGGAGCACGCCGAGCGCTATCACCGAGAGCTGGGAGAGCTCGCGCGCGAGCTCGGGATCGAGGTCGTCGCGGTCGGGGAGCTCGCCCGCGGCTACGGCGCCGACACGTGGGTGCCTGACGCGACGGCGGCGGTCGCGGCGGCGCGCGAGCGGCTTCGGCCCGGCGACGCCGTACTCGTCAAGGCGTCGCGTGCGCTCGGGCTCGAAGGGGTCGCTCCGGCCCTGGCGAACGAGCCTCGGTAGATGGTCCGTGTCCTGATCGCCGGCCTGATCGCGATGGTCGTCTCGATCGTGATCGGCCCGAAGTTCATCGAGTTCATGCGCCGGAACGAGCTCGGCCAGCCGATTCGGGAGGACGGTCCGGCAGGCCACGTCGTCAAGCAGGGAACGCCGGTGATGGGCGGCCTGCTGATCATGCTTTGCGCCTTTCTCCCGTTCCTCGCGCTCTCGCGCTACACGCTGCCGGCGCTGACCGTCCTCTTCGTCACGATCGGCTGCGGAGCGATCGGCTTCCTCGACGACTTCATCAAGCTCCGCCACCGCCGCTCGCTCGGCCTGAAGGGTCGCTGGAAACTCCTGCTCCTGCTCGCGATCACCGTCGTCGTGGGGTTCGCCCTCCAGGAGGAGGGGCGCGTGGGCACGTCGATCTACTTGCCGATCGTCGACGTCGACCTCCCGCTCTCTTACTTCTTCTATCCGTTCCTCTTCCTCGTGATCGCCGGTGCGGCGAACGGCGTCAACCTGACGGACGGGGTCGACGGGCTCGCGGCGGGAACGGCGATCATCTCGCTCTTCACCTTTCTCTCGATCAGCGTGATCGCCTACATTCGCTCCGCGCCGGCATCCGGCGAGCGCACCGACTACCTGCTCGACCTCTCGATCCTCGCCGCGGCTCTGATCGGGGGCGCGATCGGCTTCCTCTGGTACAACAGCTTCCCGGCCGAGGTCTTCATGGGCGACACCGGCTCGATGGCGCTCGGCGGCGCGCTCGCCGGCTTTGCGATCGTGACCGGTACCGAGGCGCTGCTGCTCCTGATCGGCGGGATCTACGTCGCCGTCGCGCTCTCCGTGATCATCCAGGTGCTCTCCTTCAAGTACAGGGGCAAGCGCGTGTTCCTGATCGCGCCGCTCCAGCACCACTTCGAGATGAAGGCGTGGTCGGAGACGAAGATCATGGTCCGCTTCTGGATCGTCGCGGCGATTCTCTGCACGAGCGGCTTCGTCCTCTACTACCGGTACTACCTCCAGTTCCGGCTGTGACGCTCGGCCGAGTCCTCGTGCTCGGCTTGGCGCGGTCGGGCCTGGCGGCGCAGGCGGCGCTCGAAGCGCGAGGTGTCGAGGTCGTGGCGGCGGATCGAACGCTCGGCAACGACGGCGAGCTCGCACTGCTCGGCGGCGTCGACGTGCTGGTCAAGAGCCCTGGCGTGCCGGGCGAGGCGCCGCTCGTCGCAGCCGCGCGTGGACGCGGGATTCCGGTCTGGTCCGAGATCGAGCTCGCCTCGCGGCTGCTCGAGAACCCGATCGTCGGCGTCACCGGGACGAACGGGAAGACGACGACGACGGAGCTGCTCGGGGCGATGCTCGGCGCGCCCACCGCGGGGAACGTCGGCACCGCGCTCTCCGAGCTTGTTGGGGCGGAGCTCGTCGGCGTGGCCGCCGCGTCGCAGCCGATCGTCTGCGAGCTCTCGTCCTTCCAGCTCGAGGACATCGAGACGTTCCGGCCGTGGGTCGCCGTCCTGCTCAACCTCGAGCCCGATCATCTCGACCGGCACGGGGACTTCGATGCCTACCGAGCCGCGAAGCTGCGGATCTTCGAGAACCAGACGAGGGACGACGTCGCGATCGTCCCGCGCGGCTTCGGCCCGATTCCCGGCGAGGCGCGTCGAGTCGAGTTCTCGGCCGAGGACGAGCTGCCCGCCGAGCCGCTCATCCCCGGCGCCCACAACCGCGAGAACGCCGCCGCCGCGACGGCCGCCGCGCGCGCCGCCGGTCTCTCCGACGACGCGATTGCCGACGCGCTCCGCACCTTTCCCGGCGTCCCGCACCGGCTCGAGCTCGTCGCCGAGCGGGGCGGCGTCCGCTACGTGAACGACTCGAAGGCGACGAACACGGCCGCCGCCCGCCGCGCGCTCACCGCCTTCGACGCGCCGCTCCATCTGATCCTCGGCGGCTCCCAGAAGGGCGAGCGGTTCGACGTGTTCGCGCAGGACGTTGCGCGCGCGAACGTCGCGACGGCGTACCTGATCGGCGAGGCCGCCGAGCCGCTCGCCGTCGATCTCGGTTACGCGGGCGTGCCGTTCCTCTTCTCGACGACGCTGGAACGGGCTGTCGCGGAGGCCGCGAGCGCGGCACGTCCGGGCGAGCTCGTGCTGCTCTCGCCGGCGTGCGCGAGCTATGACCAGTTCAGGGATTTCGAGCACCGCGGAGAGGAGTTCAGGCGCCTCGTCCAGAACCTCTCGGGGTGACTCCCGCCAACCAGAGGCAGGTCGCCGCGCGCGTGCTGGTGCTCGTGACGCTCAGCCTCGTCGCGTTCGGGCTCGTGATGGTCTACAGCGCCACGTCGGCTGCCGCCGCGATCGGGAACGGCGACCCGATGACGTACCTGAAGCGACAGGGGATCTACGCCGCGCTCGGGGTCGTTCTGCTCGTCATCGCCTCGCGCTTCGACAACCGGCGCCTCTCGCTGCTCGCGCCGCCGCTCGTCCTGGTGGCGCTCGGACTTTGCGCCGCCGTCCTCGTCCTCGGACCGGAGATCAACGGCGCGCGCCGCTGGCTCTACCTCGGTCCGGCCTCGTTCCAGCCCTCCGAGCTCGCGAAGCTGGCGCTGCTCCTCTTCGCCGCGATGTATCTCGCTCGCAAGGGCGCGCCGCGAACGCTCGCCGAGCTCTGGCGCCCGCTCGGGCTGCTGACCTGCGCCTTCGCGGGGCTGATCCTGCTCCAGCCCGACCTCGGGACGACGATCTCGCTCGTCCTGATGCTGGCCGGGATGCTCGTCGTGGCGGGAGTGCCGGCGCGAACGCTGGCGGCGGCGGGAGGAATCGCGGTCACGATCGGGCTCGCCGCAATCTGGATCGAGCCCTACCGGCGCGCACGGGTCTTGAGCTTCCTCGATCCGTGGCAGGACGCCCAGGGCGCCGGCTTCCAGAACGTGCAGGCGATCATCGGGATGGGCTCGGGCGGGCTCACCGGCGAGGGCCTCGGCCACGGAGTCCAGAAGATCAACTACCTCCCCGAGGCGCACACCGACATGATCTTCGCGATCATCGGCGAGGAGCTCGGCCTCGTCGGCACGACTGCCGTGATCGCGGCCTTCGGCGCCTTCGCCTTCGCCGGCTTCACGGTGGCGCTGCGTTGCCGCAACCCGTTCGGCAAGCTCGTCGCGGCGGGAGTGACGGCGCTCGTGTGCGGCCAGGCGGCGGTCAACCTCGCCGCGGTGATGGGAATCGCCCCGCTGACCGGGATTCCGCTCCCGTTCGTCTCCTACGGCGGCTCGAGCCTCGTGATCCTCCTCGGCGCAGTCGGGATCCTCCTTAACATCGCGGCTGATGAGCGCGCCCCCGCCAAAGCTTCGGTGTCTGATCGCGGCGGGGGGAACGGCCGGGCACGTGCTCCCGTCGCTCGCGGTGGCCGAAGCCCTGCGCGAGCGCGGGGTGGACGTGACGTTCGCCGGGTCGCCGGATCGCGTCGAGGCTGAGCTCGTCCCGCAGCACGGCTACGCGTTCGACCCCTTTCGCGTCGCCGGCTTTCCGCGCCGTCCGTCGGTCGCGCTCCTCCGCTCGCTGCTGCTCGCCGCGAAGGCGCCGAGTGCGTGCCTCGAGATCCTCCGCCGCCGACAGCCGCACGTCGTCCTCGGCGGCGGCGGCTATGTGGCCGGGCCGATGGTGCTCGCCGCGAGACTCCGGAAGATCCCGGCGGCGCTCACCGAGGCGGACGCGCAGCTCGGGCTCGCGAACCGGCTCGCGGCGCCGTTCGCCCGCCGAGTCTTCCTCGCGTACGAGCTCGCGGGTCGGAGGCCGCCGAAGTACAGGGTGACGGGGCGGCCGGTTCCCGCTGCGCACCGCGGCGCCGATCGGGCGGAGGGCCGGAAGCTCTTCGGGCTGCCGCAAGACCGCCCGGTGCTCGCGTTCTTCGGCGCGCTCGCCGGCGCGCGCAGCCTCAACGACTTCGCCGTCGAGCGGTTCGGGACAGCCGGCCCGGCGGTGCTGCACGTCTCGGGCGTGCGTGACTTCGACCGGTTGCGTCCGCTTGTGACGCGGGACGACTACGTGCTCGTGTCGACGACGCCGGACTTCGGCGCAGCGCTCGCGGTTCCCGATCTCGCGGTCTCCCGGGCCGGCGGAACCGTCTGGGAGCTCGCGGCGGCGGGAACGCCGTCGATCCTCGTTCCGTATCCGCATGCCACCGGCGACCACCAGACGCTGAACGCGCGTCATTTCGAGCGTGGCGGCGGCGCGATCGTCGTCCCGGAGCCCGAGCTGGAGCGAGTCCCGGCGCTCGTCGCGGAGTTGCTGGCCGACGTCGACCGGCTCGCGGGGATGCGCGCGGCGATGCTGGCGATGGCTCGTCCGGGCGCCGCCGACGAGATCGCCGAGGAGCTGATCGCGCTTGCACGGGCTTGAGGGTGCGCCGAGCCGTCCCTTTCGCCCGCTCGACGGCCGCCGGATCTGGTTCGTCGGAATCGGCGGCGCGGGCCTCTCGTCCTATGCGTTCCTGGCGCGGGCCTGGGGCGCCGAGGTCGGCGGCTGGGATCGGGTCGAGACGCCGTACCTCCGCGCGCTCGAGGGGATCGAGGTCGCGGTCGGCTCGGAGCCGGTCGTGCGCGAGGGCTGGGAGACGGTGGTCTCGACCGCGTACGCCGACCAGGTGCAGGGGCGGCCGCGCGCGGAGCTCCTCGCCGAGCTCGTCTCGCTCCGGCGCTCGATCGTCGTCTCCGGCGCGCACGGGAAGACGACCACCACGGGGATGATCGCCTTCGTGCTCGCGAAGCTGGGGCACGATCCCGCCTATCTGATCGGCGGCGAGATCCCGCAACTCGGGGGCAACGCGGCGGCCGGTGAGGGCTGGCTCGTCGTCGAGGGCGACGAGTCGGACCGGACGATCGAGGCGCTTCGTCCCGAGATCGCCGTCGTCACGAACGTCGAGCTCGACCATCATGCGACCTTCGCCTCCGAGGCCGAGGTCGAAGAGCTGTTCGCGGCATGGCTGGCCCAGGTGCCGCAGGTGGTGCGCGGCTGGGAGCTGGAGCCGGTCCCGTTCGAGCTTGCAGTTCCGGGCGAGCACAACCGGCGGAACGCCGCCGCCGCGCTCGAGGGGCTCGAGCTCGCGGGCGTCGCGCGCGAGGACGCCGAGCCGGTGCTCGCCCGCTTTCGAGGGGCAGGCCGGCGCTTCGAGCTCGTCGGCGAGCGCGGCGGCGTGACGGTCGTGGACGACTACGCTCACCATCCCTCCGAGATCGCCGCGACGATTGCGGCGGCGCGCGAGCGTGCTGAAGGACGCGTGCTCGTTCTCTTTCAGCCGCATCTCTACTCGCGCACGCGTCACCTCGCGTACGAGTTCGGCCAGGCGCTCTCCGCGGCGGACGCCGTCTGCGTGACCGAGATCTACGAGGCGCGGGAACAGCCGCTCGACGGAGTGAGCGGGAAGCTCGTGCTCGATGCGCTCCGAGCGGGGCTGACGGCCGGCTGGGCGCCGACGCTCGAGGACGGCGCCGCGATCGTCGGCCGCTGGGCACGTGACGGCGACCTCGTCTTGACCCTCGGAGCCGGCGATGTCGACCGGGCCTCGAAGCTGATCCTGGAGTCGAGCTGATCGCGATCGAAGAGGGGGTCACGCTCGCCCGGCTGACGACGATCGGGACCGGCGGGCCGGCCCGTGCATTCGCGCGGCCCTCGACGCTGGCCGAGCTGGAGCAGGCGCTCGCGTGGGCGCGGGAGCGCGGCCTCGCGGTCGCGACGGTCGGGCTCGGCTCGAACCTGCTCGCGGCGGACGGGGGCGTCGACGCGCTCGTCCTCCGGCTCGGAGGTGAGCTGGCGGCGGTGACCTCGGACGGCGAGACGCTGCGCGCGGGAGGCGGCGCCACGAACGCCGTTTGCCTCCACCACGCTCGTGCGGCGGGTCTCGGCGGGCTCGAGTTCGCCTGCGCGATCCCCGGTACCGCGGGCGGCGGCGTCTGGATGAACGCCGGCGCCTACGGCAGCGACTGGTCGTCGATCCTGATTCGCGCCCTCGTCGTCACCGCCGACGGCAGCGACTGGATGACTCCGGCCGAGCTGGGCCTGTCGTACCGCCATTCCAGCCTTCGTCACGGCCAGGTCGTGGCCGAAGTCGAGTACCGGCTGACGCCGCGCCCACCGGCCGAGATCAAGGCCGAGGTCGCGGACCTGATCGCGCGCCGCAAGGCAACCCAGCCGACGAACAAGCGCACCTTCGGAAGCGTCTTCAAGAACCCGGAGCACGAGCTCGGAGCGGGGCGGATGCTGGAGGCGTGCGGACTGAAGGGCCACCGGATCGGCGGCGCACTCATCTCCCCGATGCACGCGAACTTCATCGAGAACGCCGGCGGTGCGACAACCGCAGACGCGCTCGCCCTGATGGCGGAAGCGCGCCGCCGAGCCCGCGAGCAGTATGGCGTCGAGCTCGAGCACGAGGTCGAGCTCCTCGGCCCGATCTCCATGCCCCGGGTAGGAACGGTCCGGTAGGCGGCGAAGTCGCCACCGTGGCCGACGGGAGAGAATCGCGTGGCGGCGCGCGCCCGCGTGCGCGCTCGGCCGCCGTCGTGCCGCTTCCACGCCGTGATGGGTTCTCGCTCGCCCGGCTTGCTCCCTCCGGCCGATCGGTGCTCACCGGACTCGCGCTCCTCGCCGCAGCAGCCGGCGCCTACGGGCTCGCGCGTGGCACCTCTGCCTTCGCGGTGCAGGAGCTCGAGATCGTCGGCGCGCCGACGCACGTCTCCGCCCAGGTGCAGACCGTGCTCGCAGCCGCCGAGGGCCGACCGCTCGTCGGGATCGATCTCGCCGAGCTCGAGACCGCCGTCGAGGCCGTGCCGACCGTTGCCTCCGTCTCGTTCGATCGGGCGTTCCCGCACACGCTGCGCGCCACGATCGTCCCCGAGCGACCCGTCGCCGTCCTGCGGCAGGGGAAGGACTCCTGGCTCGCCGCCGCGAGCGGTCGGGTGATCGCGCCGCTCGACAAGGGCGCCCGCGCGGGGCTGCCGAGAATCTGGCTGACGCCGAAGGTCGACCTGCGCCTCGGCGAGCCGGTCACCGGCAACGTGCGCGGAGCCGTCCGGGCGGTGGCGCCGCTCGTCCGCAGGCCGCTCCCCGCACGCGTCACCGCCGTGCGCTCCTCGCCGCAGGAGCTGACGCTCGTCCTCCGCTCGGGCTTCGAGCTGCGGCTCGGCGACGACTCCGACCGGGCGCTCAAGCTCGAGCTCGCGCGGCGAATCCTGCCGGCGCTCCTTGCCTCGGGCGGCTACCTCGACGTCAGCGTCCCGGAGCGTCCAGTCGCCTCGGCAACCCTCGACTCTCGAGTAGAGGTCGAGACTACAAGCTCGACCTCGCCTTGAGGTCGGCGTTGACAGGCGCTGCAAGGAGACATACCCTGGACGCCGAACGGAGCTGGAGCACACCGATCCTCTACTCGAGCTTCAGGTAGCACACCCTCGAGCCCCCGTACCCGACAGGCGATGGAGTCCCTGACATGAGAGATGCAACCGGCAACTATCTCGCCGTGATCAAGGTGGTCGGCGTCGGCGGCGGCGGCACGAACGCCGTCAACCGCATGGTCGACGCAGGCGTCGGCGGCGTCGAGTTCATCGCGGTCAACACCGACGCGCAGGCGCTCCTGATGACGGACGCCGACGTAAAGATCCACATCGGCTCCAAGGCGACCCGCGGCCTCGGCGCCGGCGCCGACCCGAACGTGGGCCTGGCCGCCGCGCAGGAGTCGCGCGACGAGCTGAAGGAGGCGTTGAAGGGCGCCGACATGATCTTCGTCACCGCCGGCGAGGGCGGCGGCACCGGCACCGGCGGCGCTCCGATCGTCGCGGAGCTCGGGCGCGAGCTCGAGGCGCTGACGGTCGGCGTCGTCACCAAGCCGTTCGCGTTCGAGGGACGCACGCGCTCGACGCAGGCCGAGCAGGGAATCCAGAACCTCCGCGATCGTGTCGACACGCTGATCGTGATCGAGAACGACCGGCTGCTTCAGGTCGTCGAGAAGCGGACGCCCGTCACCGAGGCCTTCCGGATCGCGGACGACATCCTCCGCCAGGGCGTCCAGGGGATCACGGACCTGATCACGGTTCCCGGGATCGTCAACCTCGACTTCGCGGACGTGCGCACGATCATGCGCGACGCCGGCTCGGCGATGATGGGAATCGGTTCCGCCTCCGGTGAGAACCGGGCCGCCGAGGCTGCCCGGACGGCGATCTCCTCGCCGCTCCTCGAGCAGTCGGTCGACGGCGCCACGGGGATCCTGCTCAACATCACCGGTGGCTCCGAGCTGGGCCTCTTCGAGGTGAACGAGGCCGCCGAGGTCGTGACGAGCGCGGCCGACGGGAACGCGAACGTGATCTTCGGGGCCGTGATCGACGAGTCGCTCGGCGACGAGGTGCGCGTGACCGTGATCGCGACCGGCTTCGGCGGCTCCAAGCGGCGCCGGCGGATCGAGTCGCCGCAGACCCAGGAGCAGACGAACGGCGAGCCGGTGGTGCGTCGTCCGCCGGAGCGCACCGACGAGGAACTCGAGATCCCGTCCTTCCTCCGCGAGGACTGAGCCCGGGAAGAGGAAGTCGGGCGACGCGGAACGACTAGAGTCCGCGCCGTGCAGACGCTCCTGCGGACACCGCTCCACGAGCGCCACGTTGCCGCCGGCGCGCGTCTCGTCCCGTTCGCCGGCTGGGAGATGCCGGTTCAGTACGAGGGCGTGATCCCCGAGCACCGGGCGGTGCGAACCGACTGCGGCGTCTTCGACGTCTCGCACATGGGCGAGCTGCACATCGAAGGGCCGAAGGCGCAGGAGCTCCTGCAGGGGCTGCTCTCGAACGATCTCGGGCGACTCTCGGACGGCGAGGCGCAGTACACGCTGCTCACGAACGAGCGCGGCGGGATCGTCGACGACCTGATCGTCTACCGGCTCGACGCCGGCCACTTCCTGATCGTCTGCAACGCCTCGAACCGCGAACCGGTCTACGCCTGGCTGAAGGAGCGCGAGCTCCGCGGCTCGGAGGTGCGCGACGCCTCCGACGAGTACGCGCTGCTCGCGGTGCAGGGTCCGCGCGCGATCGAGCGGCTGGGTCTCGCCGAGGCGAAGCCGTTCACGCATGCCATGGGAAGCGTCGGCGGGGTGGAGGCGATGGTCGCGCGCACCGGCTACACCGGCGAGCAGGGCTGCGAGCTGATGTGCCCCGCCGAGGATGCCGTCGCGCTCTGGGACGCGGTGCTCGAGGCGGGCGCGGTGCCCTGCGGCCTCGGCGCGCGCGACACGCTGCGGCTCGAGGTCTGCTACCCGCTCCACGGAAACGACATCACGCAGGAGACGGACGCGATCAGCGCCGGCCTCGGCTGGACGTGCGCGCTCGACAAGGACTTCACCGGCGTCGAGGAGCTCCGCCGGATCAAGGAGGCAGGCCCTGAGCGGAAGCTCGTCGCGTTCACGATGGAGGAGAAGGCCGTGCCGCGGAACGGGATGCCGATCGCAGGCGGCGGCGAGGTGACCTCCGGAACGCACTCGCCGATGCTCGACCGCGGGATCGGGCTGGGGTACGTGCCGGCCGCGAGCGCCGCGCCCGGGAACCGCCCTCGCGATCGACGTCCGCGGCAAGGAGCGCCGCGCGACGGTCGTCCCGAAACCGATCTACAAGAAGGAGAGCTGATGGCAGCGGAGGAGAGCTATCCCGGCGAGCTCAAGTACCACCCCGAGCACGACTGGGCGCGGATCGACGGCGACGAGGCCACGGTCGGGATCACCTGGTTCGCGCAGGACGCGCTCGGCGAGCTCGTCCACTTCGAGGCGCCCGAGCCGGGCGCGACGGTCTCAAAGGACGCGTCGTACGGCGAGGTCGAGTCGGTCAAGGCGGTCTCCGATGTCGTCGCGCCGCTCTCCGGCGAGATCCTCGAGGTGAACCAGAAGGTCGTCGACGCGCCCGAGACCGTGAACGAGGATCCCTACGGCGACGGCTGGCTGCTCCGGATCCGCCTCTCCGATCCGGGCGAGGTCGACGCGCTGCTCGAGCTCGACGCCTACGAGCAGCTCCTCAAGGACTCTTGAGCCAGCTCTCGCTGACGGACACCGATCGCGAGGAGATGCTCGCCGCGATCGGCGTCGCCTCGGTCGAGGAGCTGTTCCGCGACATCCCGGCTGCCGTCCGCTTCGAGGGGCAGGCTCGACCTCGAGCCTGCGCTCTCCGAACCCGAGCTGGTGCGGCATCTCGAGGAGCTCGCGGCGAAGAACGTCGACACGACGAAGGAGCTCTCGTTCCTCGGCGCGGGGATCTACGACCACTACGTGCCGGCGGTCGTCGACGCGATCCTCCAGCGCGGCGAGTTCCTGACCGCGTACACGCCGTACCAGCCGGAGATGAGCCAGGGCGTGCTCCAGGCGATCTTCGAGTACCAGACGGCGATCTGCGAGCTGACCGGGATGGACGTGTCCAACGCGTCCGGCTACGACGGGACGACGGTCGCCGCCGACGCCTGCCTCGTCGCCCGCGACGTGACCGGACGCAAGAAGATCGTGCTCGCCGAGACGCTGAACCCGCAGGTGCGCCAGGTCGTGAAGACGTACGCGGTGGGGTTCGGCCTCGAGGTCGTGGAGGTTTCGCACGACGGCGGCACGATCGATCCGGATCGGCTGGCGGCGGCCGCGCAGGACGCGGCGGCCGTGATCTTCCAGCAGCCGAACTTCTTCGGCTGCCTCGAGCCCGCGCCGGAGCTCGCCGCGGCGGCGAACGACGCCGGCGCGCTCCCGGTCGCTCACGTCGATCCCGTCTCGCTCGGCGTCCTCGAGGCACCGGGCAACTACGGCTGCGCGCTCGCGATCGGCGAGGGTCAGGGCGCCGGCAACTACCAGTCCTACGCCGGCCCGCACTACGGCTTCCTCGCGGCCAAGCGCGACTACATCCGGCGGCTGCCGGGCCGGATCATCGGCGAGACGACCGACCTGAACGGCGAGCGCGGCTACGTGCTCACGCTCCAGACGCGGGAGCAGCACATCCGGCGCGAGAAGGCGACCTCGAACATGACGACGAACCAGACCCTGCTCGCGCTCGCCGGGCTCGTCCATCTCTCCTGGCTCGGCCCGCAGGGGCTGCGCGAGCTCGGCGAGACCTGTCTCGGCCTCGGCGCCTATGCGCAGGAGACGGCTCGCGCTGCCGCTCGCGTTTCCGGACCGGCCGACGTTCAAGGAGTTCGCGATCCGCGTTCCGGGCAGCGCGCGCGAGACGATCGCGGCGGCGCGCAAGCACGGCGTCCACCCGGGCTACGCGCTCGGCCGCGACTACGAGGGGATGGACGACGTCCTGCTCGTCGCGGTCACGGAGAAGCGCACGCCCGCCGACGTCGATCGGCTCGCCGACGTGCTGGCCGAGGTGCACGCATGAAGCTGATCTACGAGCAGAGCCGCCCCGGCCGCCGCGCTTCGACGCTTCCGAGCTACGACGACCTGCCGGCCGTCGAGATCCCGGCCGAGCTGCGCCGCGCCGAGCCGCCGCGCCTGCCCGAGCTCTCGGAGCCCGAGCTCGTCCGCCACTTCACGGCTCTCTCGAGCCGCAATTTCGGGATCGACACGGGCTTCTATCCGCTCGGGAGCTGCACGATGAAGCACAACCCGCGCGTGAACGAGCGCGTCGTCGCGCTGCCCGGCTTCAAGGATCTCCACCCGCACCAGGAGGAAAGCGGCGCGCAGGGCGCGCTCGAGCTGATGTGGCGGCTGCAGGAGATCCTCCAGGAGATCGCCGGCCTGCACGCGTGCTCGCTCCAGCCGGCCGCCGGCTCGCAGGGCGAGCTGACCGGACTGATGCTGATGCGCGCCTACTTCGAGGATCGCGGCGAGGGCGAGCAGCGCGACACGATCGTCACCGCCGACACGGCGCACGGGACGAACCCGGCGAGCGTGACGATGGCCGGCTACAAGCTCGCGAAGGTCGCCACCGACGAGCGCGGCAACCTCGACCTCGACGACCTGCGCGCCAAGGTGAACGAGCGCACGGCCGGGCTGATGCTGACGAACCCGTCCACGCTCGGCCTCTTCGACGAGCACATCGTCGAGGTCGCGGAGATCTTCCACGACGCGGGCTCGCTCCTCTACTACGACGGCGCCAACCTGAACGCGGTCTGCGGGATCTCGCGGCCCGGCGACATGGGCTTCGACATCGTCCACATCAACCTGCACAAGACGTTCTCGCAGCCGCACGGCGGCGGCGGTCCCGGCGGCGGGCCGATCGTCGTCCGCGAGACGCTCGAGCCCTACCTGCCGGTGCCCGCGGTCGTCCGCGACGGCGACGCCTTCCGGCTCGACTACGACCGGCCGAAGTCGATCGGCAAGGTCCGCGGCTTCACCGGCCCGTTCGGCGTGTTCGTCCGCTCCTACGCGTACATCCGCTCCTACGGGCCGGGGCTGCGCGAGATGTCGGAGGTCGCCGTCCTGAACGCCAACTACCTCCTCGCCCGGCTGCGCGACGCCTACGAGCTGCCCTACGACCGGCTCTGCATGCACGAGTTCGTCCTCTCCGCCCGCAACCTGAAGCGCGAGCACGGGATCACCGCGCTCGACGTCGCCAAGCGGCTGATGGACTACGACTTCCACCCGCCGACCGTCTACTTCCCGCTCGTCGTCCCCGAGGCGCTGATGATCGAGCCGACCGAGACGGAGCCGAAGGAGCGGCTCGACGCCTTCTGCGACGCGATGCTCGCGATCGCGCGCGAGGCCGCCGAGAGCCCCGAGCTGCTCAAGGATGCGCCCGTCTCGCGACCGGTTCGCCGGCTCGACGAGGTGAAGGCCGCGAAGCGCGCGATCGTCACCTACGGCTTCGACGAGCATCCCGATCTCTCGGGCGAGGAGAGTGCCGGCCGCCAACTCGAGGCCCAGAAGGGCGCATGACCGACCGCCCGGAGCTCGAGCGGAGAGTCGACGTGCTGGCGGAGAAGCACTCGGGCCAGGCGTTCGCGGCCGCCGTCGCCGCCTACGCGGACAGCCTCGAGCCCGCAGGCGCGCGAGGAGCTCGGCGAAATCCTGCTCGAGCGGGCGGGTGGGCCCGAGCAGGCGATCCAGCATCAGTACGAGGAGCGGAGCTGGTTCCGCCGGGCGTTGCGGCGGGTCGACGGGAAGCGGCCGCCCCGGTAGTAGGCTCGCCCGCGTGGCGGGGTTCGTTACGCGGTGGTTCGTCGGCTCTGCGACGGCGCTCCGCACCGCGCTCGCCGAGCCGCGGCTGAAGCGCGTTCAGCTCGCGTGGATCGGCTCGACGTCGGGCGAGTTCCTCTCGGCCGTCGCGTTCGGCCTGTTCGCGTACGCCGTCGGAGGGGCGACCGCCGTCGGGATCGTCGCCCTCGTCCAGATGGTGCCGGCGATGCTCCTCTCGCCCTTCGCAGGCGTGCTCGGCGATCGCCTGAGGCGAGAGCTCGTGGTGATCGGCACCGACGTCGTGCGCGCGGCTGCGATGGCGCTCGCCGCGATCGCAGCCGCCGCCGACGCGCCCGCGGCGACGGTCTATCTCCTGGCGGCGATCGTCGCGATCGTCTCACAGGCCTTCTATCCGGCGCAGATGGCGCTGGTGCCGCTGCTCGCGCGTTCGGCGGACGACGTGACGGCTGCGAGCGCCGCCTCGAGCCTGATCCGGAATGCGGCGAGCTTGCTCGCGCCCGCTTTGTCGGGCCTCGTGCTGCTCGTGGCCGATGTGTCGGTTCTGTTCGCGCTCGCCGCGGTGGCGTTCGGGCTCGCCGCGCTTATCCTCGTCGGAGTCGGTCGGACGGACTCGGTCCGGAGCGCGCCGCCGGTGTCCGGGAGGCTCCAGGAGCTCGCGAGCGGCTTCCGGATGGCCGCTCAGGATCGCGCGATCGCGCTCGTCCTCGGCCTGTTCGCGGTGCACGGGATCGCGCGCGGATCGATGGGGGTGCTTCTCGTCGTCGTGCCGCTCGAGCTCCTCGGCACCAGCGACGCCGGTGTTGGGTTCATCAGCGCGGTGCTCGGGTTCGGGGGTCTCGTCGGAGCGGTTGCGACAGCCGGGCTGGTCGGCCGCAGGACGATCGCCGCCGCGATGACGAGGGCTTTGACCGTGACCGGCGGCGCGCTCCTGCTCGCGGGGGCCGTGCCGGCGCCAGCGATCGTGATCCTCTGCGTCGCGGCGGTCGGCGTCGGGTTCGCGGTCGTCTCGGTCGTCGGCTCGACGCTCCTCGTGCGCTCGACCCGCGACGACGTCCTGGCGCGCGTAATCGGCGTGCTCGGCAGCGTCCGCTCGGGTTCGATGGCGCTCGGCTCGATCCTCGCTGCGGCGCTCGTCGCCGTGGGGGGAGCGCAACTTGCGCTCGTCGTGACGGGGATCGTCCTCGTCGCGGCGGCGGCCGTTGCCCGGCTCGGAGTTCGGGTGCTGGATGCGCGCTCGGAGGTGCCGGAGGTCGAGCTTCGACTTCTGCGCGCGGCACCGGTCTTCGCGCCGATCCTCCCTGTTGCGCTCGAGCGCCTCGCCGCGCGTCTCGAGCCGATCGTCGTTCCCTCCGGGACCGAGATCGTCCGCCAAGGCGATCCAGGCGACTGCGTCTATCTCGTCGCCGAGGGGGATTTCGCAGTGGAGACGGACGGACGCGTTCTGTCCCATCTCGGCCCGAACGATCTGGTCGGCGAGATGGCGCTGCTCCGAAACGCACCGCGAAACGCGACGGTTCGAGCGGTGCAGGCGTCGCGGGTCTACCGGCTCGAGCGGAGCGAGTTCCTCGCCGCGGTGACGGGACATCCTGTGAGCACCCGCGAGGCGACCGATCTGATCGCGACGCGGCTCGAGCTTCGGAGGCGGACGCTCGACGACGGTTGACCGCTTCGACACCACTTGGAGACGAGTCGGCCACCACCTGCACGGATAGGCTCACCGCTCGTGGAGAGACTCGCCCGACTCGTCATGCGCCGCCGGTTCGTCGTCATGGGCGCGTGGTTCGCGCTCACGCTCCTCGGAGGGTTCGCCGCCGGGAAGGTTGCCGACCGCTGGCTCGAGGACTTCTCGATTCCCGGGTGCGTCGGGGTACGAGGCCAACCAGCGCGCCGTCGCAGAAGCTCGGCAACGGCGAGATCTTCCCGTTCGTCCTCGTCCTCCGGGCCGACGGAGGCGACGTCACGAAGGTGCCCGGCGTGGAGGAGGCGATCGAGCAGGCGAGCGCGGCCAATCCCGGCTCGCGGGTCAGCTCCTACTTCAACACGAACGAGGACGTGTTCGTCTCGGAGGACCGCAGCGTGACCTTCGCGAACCTCTACGCGCCGGGCCAGGCAGGCTTCGAGGGAGTCGACCTCGCGCCGACCGAGAAGGCTCTCGCCGCCGCGCTGCCCGACGGGGTGACGGGCTACGTGAGCGGCGTCGACGCGCTCTACGCGGAGGCCAGCGAGGGGGAGAGCGGCTCCGAGCCGCCGAGCGTGCTCGTCGAGACGATGATCGGCGCGCTCGGCGCGCTCGTGATCCTGCTCTTCACCTTCGGCACCGTGCCGGCGATCGCGATGCCGCTCCTGATCGCGCTCGTCTCGATCCTGAACACGTTCACGCTGATCTGGCTGATGACCTACATCACCGACGTCTCGATCGTCGTCCAGTTCCTGGTCGCGCTGATCGGGCTCGGGGTGGCGATCGACTACGCGCTCCTGATGATCTTCCGCTTCCGGGAGGAGCTCCGTCACGGGCGAGAACGCGACGAGGCGCTCGTCGAGACGATGACGCACGCGGGCCGCTCGGTGATCGTCTCCGGCTCGACCGTCGCCGTCGGGCTGCTCAGCATGATCATCATCCCGCTCCCGTTCATCCGCTCGATCGGGATCGGTGGGATGCTGATTCCCGCGGTCTCCGTCCTGACCGCGATCACGCTCCTGCCGGCGCTGCTCTACACGCTCGGACCGAAGGTCAACAGCGCGCGCGTGTTGCCCAAGCGCCTGGTCGAGGGCAGTGACGACGAGCAGCGTGGCTTCTGGAACCGGTGGGCCCGCTTCGTCGTCCGCCGGCCGATCCCGGTCGCCGCGATCGGGCTGGGCATCGTCGCGGTGCTCCTCTACTACGGCGTCCAGCTCAACCCCGCCGACGCGAAGGTCGCGGACCTCCCCGGCGGCGGGCGGGGGCACGACGGCGCCCAGGTGCTCACCGATGCGGGGATCACGCCGGGCGTGCACAAGCCGTTTCAGGTCGTGGTCGAGGGCGAGGCGACCCCGGAGCAGCTCCGGCAACTCGCGACGCGCCTCGTCGACGACGAGGGAATCGCCGGCGCGGCGGCTCCGCCGAATGCCCGCGCCGGCGGCTTCGCGCTCGTCGAGGCCTTCTCGACCACCGACGGCTCGAGCCGGGAAACCCGTGAGACGGTGAACCGGCTCCGCGACGACGTGCTGCCCGCCGCCGAATCGGGCTTCGACGGCGCGCAGCTGACGCTGGCCGGCTTCCCCACAGAGGAGCGCGAGTTCATCAGCGCCGTCTACGGCAACTTCGTCTACGTCCTGCTCTTCGTGATCCTGCTCACCTACGTGCTGCTGATGCGAGCGTTCCGCTCGGTGCTCCTGCCGCTGAAGGCGGTGATCCTGAACCTGATCTCGCTCGGCGCGGCCTACGGGATGATCGTCTTCATCTTCCAGAAGGGCAACGGCTCGGAGGCGATCTGGAACGTGCCCGCCACCGACTCGATCATCTCGTGGATCCCGTTGATGATCTTCGCGTTCCTGTACGGGCTCTCGATGGACTACGAGGTCTTCCTGCTCACGCGGATGCGGGAGATCTACGACGAGACGGGCGACACCGACCAGGCGATCGCGCTCGGGCTCGCGCGGACGGGCAAGCTCGTCACGAGCGCCGCGCTCGTCCTGATGTTCGCCTTCTTCGTCCTCTCGACGAGCCCGGGCACGGACATCAAGCAGTTCGGGATCGGCCTCGCCGCCGGAATCATCTTCGACGCGACGGTGATCCGGGCGCTGCTCGTGCCGGCGATCATGAAGCTGATGGGCGACTGGAACTGGTGGCTGCCGTCGTGGGCCGCCCGCGTCCTCCGCGTCGAGCCGAGCTCGGCCTGAGCGTCAGGCCGCGAGCCGGCCGTCGGCTCTGAGGCCGAGCCGCTCGAAGACAGCCTCCACCTCGTGCGCGAGCGGCGCGAACTCGTGCGCCGGCCAGACGAACGGATCGTCCGCGCGCTGGAGTGACGCGAGCTGCTCCAGAAGCACCGGATCGCCCGAGCGCCGCAGCACCGTCTGCGCGTAGCTCCGAGCCCAGACCTCCTTGCGCGAGTCGAAGTAGCGTCGGTGAGAGCGACCCGCGCCCGCGGGCGCGCGCGATGGGACGCGTCGTGCGGCCGCCCGCCATGGTTTGAACGCGGGCTGCCCGGTCGAGGCGAACCGGCGTGGCTCGGGCGCAAGCTGATGGTCGATCAGGTGGCCGAGCTCGTGGAGCAATGAGAGCGCCAAGCGCTCGTGCCGGCGCGAGATCCGCAGGTCGATCGGATCCCCCTCGCGCATCCGGTAGCAGCCGCTCTGGCGCGTCGTCGCGGTCAGCCGGACAGGAACCGTCCCGAGATCCGTTCGAAGGCCGTGCAGCGCGTCGGCTGCCGCGAGCGTCCGGGCGAGCAGGAGGTGGAGCGGGCTGCGCCGCGGCAGCTGGATGACGGCCGTGAGCCGTCGCAGGCGAGGCTCGCCGCTGCGCGGGACAGACGGTGGGGCTGGACGGCGCACAGGAAGAGAGGCTATGAGCCGACGCGGATGTCGCCGATACTCAGCAGGTGCGGACGCTTGCGACCCTGACGGTGCTCTTTCTCCTCTTCTCGGGCTGGCAGTACCTGCGCCGGCACCAGAACGAGGGGCGGCTCGCCTACGTCGCCACCGAGCTCGCGCAGCGCGACGTCGGCGTCAGCTGCCCCGGCTTCTTCGCGCGGCTCGTCGAGATCACGCCCTACGGCGGCTGGGTGCAGTTCGACGAGCACGGGCAACCGGGCAACGAGACGTTCCTCTCCGCTTCGACCTGCCGGAACCTGGAGCGGCTCTGGCGCTCGGACGATCCCTCCTTCGCGTGCCTCGCCTCGCGAAGCTGCTCGCCGAAGACGTTAGCGCTGGTCGACGGGATGGTCACGCTCGCCCACGAGTCGTGGCATCTCCGCGGCGTGACCGACGAGGGCCAGACGCAGTGCTCTGCCGTGCAGTCGATCGAGCGGACGGCGCTGCTCTTCGGGATCTCGCCGATCGAGTCGCGGCTCGTCGCCCAGTGGGTCGCCGCGGCCGACGCGGCCGCTCCGCGGGACGACTACCACTCCTCTGAGTGCAGACCGGGCGGCCGCTTCGATCTGCGCCCCGAGACTCCCGACTGGCCCGGATAGAGTCGTGAGCTCGATGCGACCACTCCACCTCCTGACGACGAGCCTCCTCCTCGCAGTCCTGGCCGGCTTGCTCGCGTCGGCCTCGGCCAGGAGCTCCGATTACCCCTACGTGCCCGTCACGGCTGCGGAACGCTCGCAGACGCGGCCGCTCGTGACGATCGTGCTCGCCGCGCACCGCAGCGGCGACTTTTCGCCCGTCTGCGCTTTCCTGCCCGAGCGCGACATTCGCGACGGCGCTGGAACTCGAGCCCGCTGCCGAACGCTGGCGCGCAGGAACGTGCGGACGCCCTGCGGCCGCTGCGCCTTCCGGATCGCGAAGGTCGTGGGCCTCTATTCGACCGAGAGCGCCCGGATGGCGCGGCGCAAGACCGTCGTCTGGCTCGTCGGGGTGAAGGGCGATCCCCAGTTCAAGGGGGAGAGCGAGCTCGAGCTCGGGTTCATCCGGGAGCGAGGGCGCTGGGTGCTCTCCAAGTTCCTGCAGGCCGGGGACACGAGGTAGCGCTAGCTTCCGAGCTGCTTGAGCGCGCCACTCCGTCGGGGGCCGAGCTGGACGGCGCGCAGCTCGCCCGCGTCGATCATCCGGCGGAGCCTCCGTTCGCTGTATCGGAGCTCGTCGGCGGCTCCGCCAACGTGAGCAGGCGGCGTTCGCGGACGGTGGAAGTCATCGTTTGCCGAATGTCGCGGCACGGCGGCGTTTGTGGGGGTAACTCGGGCAAGCTCGCGAAACGGTGGTGTGAGCGAGCGCAGGAAGGTGCGCCGGTGCCCTGGCGGAAGCGCCCGCCGTGCCGGCGGCTGGAGGCACCACCGGAGACGTACGGTTTTCACTTGCTCCGGTGTCCGGTGAGCCCCGCTCGTCAAGCGAGAGCGCGAGCACGTCGTGGACGAGCGCCCTGCTGGGGCCCGGCCGGCCCAAGTTCGTCGGCGCCGACGTCACAACTAGGGCAGCGCAGTTTCCCGCCCGAAGCTAGGCAGAGCGCGCGTTGCGGCGAGCTGGCCGCAGGCGGCGGCGATGTCGCGGCCGCGGGTGAGGCGCACCGTCGACGGGCAGCCGCGCCCTGTCGAGCACGTGCTTGAACGCGCCGATCGCGTCGCGCGAGGAGCCGTCGTACATCCCGGTCGGGTTGTAGGGGATCAGGTTCACCTTGAAGATCGCCGGATCAAGGAGAGCTGCGAGCTCCCGCGCCTGCTCGGTCGAGTCGTTCACGCCGGCGAGCATCACGTACTCGACGTAGACCTTCCGGTGGCGGAGCTCGAAGTAGCGGCGGCACTCGGCGAGGACGGCGTCGAGGGGGAAGCGGTCGTTGACGAGCATGATCTGCGAGCGCAGCCGCGGGTCGGCGGCGTGGAGCGAGAGCGCGAGCCGGATCGGCTGCTCGACCTCGTCGATGAAGCGGGTGAGGCCCGGCAGCCAGCCGACCGTCGAGATCGTCGTCCGGCGGTGGGTGATCCCAACGTCCGGCAACCGCCGCGCCGCGGCGAGGACGTTGTCGAGGTTCAGCATCGGCTCGCCCATTCCCATGAAAACCAGATGGTCGACGGGCTCGATCCGGCGAAAGTGGAGCGCCTGGTCGAGGATCTCGCCCGGAGTCAGGTTCCGCCCGAACTTCATCGCGCCGGTCGCGCAGAAGGTGCAGGTGAGCGGGCAACCCGACTGCGAGGAGACGCAGATCGAGCGCCGCCCGTCGCGGTAGCGCATCAGCACTGCCTCGACGGGATGCCCGTCGGCCGTGCGGAAGAGCGCCTTGATCGTGCCGTCGCTCGAGTGGGCCTCGTCCGCGAGCGTGAGGCTCGAGAAGGGCACCTCGGCCGCGAGCAGCTCGCGCAGCGACGCCGGCACGTTCGTCATCTCCTCGTAGCCGGCGACTCCGCGCGCCGCCCACTCCCAGACCTGCCGGGAGCGGTACGCCGGCTCGCCCCGCTCGGCGAGTACGCCTTCGAGGAGCGCGAGATCCATCGAGCCAGGGTATCGGCGTGCGTGAGGAGCTTGTGGTGAAACAACACAAGCTCCGCCGTTCTCCTGCGCCGCAGCGAGCTGCGGCCGCTCGTTCGCGCCTCCGTAGAATCGTGCCGTGATCGACCTCCGCTCCGACACCGCGACGCGGCCCACCGCCGGGATGCGCGCCGCGATCGCCGCCGCCGCGGTCGGCGACGAGCAGAAGCGCGAGGATCCGACCGTCAACGAGCTCGAGAGCCGCGGCGCTGCGCTCCTCGGGCAGGAGGCGGCGGTCTTCCTGCCGACGGCGACGATGGCGAACCAGATCGCGCTTCGGCTCCACACCGAGCCCGGCGACGAGCTGCTCGGCGAGGAGAACTGCCACGTCTTCATCTCCGAGCTCGGCGGTCCCGCCGTCCACTCCGGCGTCGTCACGCGGGGCCTGCCGGGCGTCGCGGGCCGTTTTACGCCGGAACAGGTTCGCACCGCCGCTCGCGTTCCAGCGATCCACTCGCCACGCACGAGGGTCGTCTGGGTCGAGAACACCCACAACGCGTCGGGCGGGCGGATCTGGCCGCTTCCCGAGCTCGACGAGCTCCGGGCAGTCTGCGACGAGCTCGACCTTCGGTTCCACCTCGACGGCGCCCGGCTGCTCAACGCCGCAGTCGGGAGCGGGGAGGAGGCGGCGACGATCGGCCGGCGATTCGACACGGTGACGCTCTGCCTCTCCAAAGGGCTCGGCTGCCCGCTCGGGGCGCTCCTCGCCGGCACCGAGGAGGCGATGGCGCGCGCTCGTCGCTTCAAGCACCTCTTCGGCGGCGCGATGCGGCAGGCAGGAATCGTCGCCGCCGCCGGCGTCTACGCGCTCGACCACCACGTCGAGCGGCTGGCGGACGATCACGCGCGCGCGAAGCGGCTCGCCGTCGGCCTCGCCGAGGCGGGGCTGACCGTCGATCCCGATCGGGTCGAGACGAACTTCGTCCAGGTCGACGTGGCTCCGCTGACGCTCGCTGAGGCGATCGGCCGACTCGCCGAGCACGGCGTCGGCCTCTCGGCGACGATCCATCCGACGCTGCTCCGCGCCGTCACCCATCTCGATGTCGACGACGACGACATCGACCGTGCGCTCGAGCTGATCCCGCAGGCGCTGGACGTCCGTGTCAGCGCCTGACACGCTCCGCGAGGAGCTCGTCCGGCGGCTGCGCGCCGCCCAGTCCGAGCAGCGCGCGCCGTCCGTCAGCGCCGCCGTCTTCCGGGGCGACGAGCTGCTCTGGCAGGACGCCGTCGGTCTCGCAGACATCGAGGGCGAGACGAACGCCTCGCCGGAGACCCAGTACCGGATCGGCTCGATCACGAAGACGTTCACGGCCGTCTGCGTCCTCCAGCTCCGCGACAAGGGCGAGCTCTCGCTCGACGACCCGCTCGACCTCCACGTCCCGGAGAGCCCGCACGCGCCGACGCTCGGCCGAATGCTCTCGCATGCCTCCGGTCTGCAACGCGAGCCGCCCGGCGAGATCTGGGAGACGATGCAGGCGCCGACGCGCGAGGAGCTCGTCGAGCGCACCGTTGATGCCGAGCAGCCACTCGCGCCCGGATCCTGGTGGCACTACTCCAATCTCGCCTTCGCGCTCCTCGGAGAGGTCGTCGCCCGAAAGACCGGCGGCACCTGGGAGGACGCACTCGGCGAGCGGGTACTCGGGCCGCTCGGCCTGAACCGGACGACAGCTGCGGCCGAGGAGCCGGCGGCGCGCGGCTACTTCGTCCAGCCGTACTCGGACGTGGCGCAGCTCGAGCCCGATCCCGATCTCGGCGGCGCAGGCGCGCTCGGCAAGCTCTGGTCGACGACCGGCGATCTCGCGCGCTGGGGAGCGTTCCTCGCCGCGGGCGACGAGCGGGTGCTCGCCCCGGCGACGCTCGAGGAGATGTCGCACGTCCGCGTCATGGTCGACCACGAGCGCTGGACGCTCGCGTGGGGCACGGGCCTCGAGCTCTACCGCCGCGGTGACCGCGTCTTCGTCGGCCACGGCGGCGCGATGCCGGGACATCTCGCCGGTCTCGTCGTCAACCGCACCACCGGGATCGGCGCGACGGTCCTGATGAACACGAGCGCGGGCGGCGAGCCCGAGAAGCTCGCTCTGGATCTCGCAGTCGCCGCGATCGAAGCGCTGCCGGAGGCTGCAAAGCCGTGGCAGCCCGGCGAGCCGGCGCCCGCCGAGGTCGAGCCGATCCTCGGCCGCTGGTGGACCGAGGGCGAGGAGGTCGTCCTCTCCTGGCGCGGTCGGCTCGAGGCGAAGCTGGTCGGCGGCGTGCCCGGCCGCGACCTCTCGATCTTCGCGCCGGAGGACGACGGGTACCGCTGCGTCGAGGGCCGCGAGCGCGGCGAGCTGCTGCGGGTCGTGCGGAGCACGACCGGCGAGGTCGAGAAGCTCTACTTCGCGACGTATCCACTTCGCCGCGAACCCTCGACGTTCTAGGGAGGTCTAGTCCGAGCGTAGGAGCGGCCAGACGGTCTCCACGAACGCCTCTCCGTCGCTCTTCTTGTGCTCGCGGAACGAAACGACGTTGCCCCCGGCGGCGACGCGAAGCGTCGAGCCCAGTCGCCCAGGGTCGATCCGCACGTCCTGGATCGTGTCGTAGGGCCACTCGAGCCAGTCCTCGCCGAAGAACCGCGCGAAGAAGATCAGGCGTCGATTGGTCGCGATGAGAAGTCCGGCGCGGAATCCCTTCGTCGTGGAGAGGAACGCGAGCGGTCGCTCACCGTCCTCCAGTCGCTCCGGCAGGAGCTCGAGCTCGTCGTCGACGGCGAAACCACGCTTCAACGACGCATCGGCGAGCTCCTGAACGGCGTCGACCCGCTCGGTCAGCTCGGGCTCCATCCGCACCGTCAGCTCTGCGGGGAGCGCCGCGTCGATGGCTCGGATCGCAGCGCGGCCGTCTCGCCAGTGCGACGGTTCGATCCCGACGAAGAAGCCGTCGTTCGTCAGCAGCGTGCGGGAGGTGTCGGGGTAGCGAAGCACAGCGACGCACTCGTCGAAGCGGGCCGTGACCCGACGATTCTCGGCGACCTCGATCATCACTCCCTCGTCGCCGAGCACCAGCTGTGGCAGGCGCGAGCGACGGACACGGTATTCGGCAGAGGTGAAGACGCGGCCGCTGACGCGTGCGGTCGAGGAGAGCGGGTACTCGGCGAGCTGCTCGGGCCGCGCCGTCGTCGGTGGTGCGATCACGAGCAGCGTCTCGATCGTCCCCGCGAGCGCCGCGGCGATCTCCTGCCGGCTGAGCTCCTTACGTTGCCGCACGAGCTCCGCGGGCTGGACGAGCTCGGCCCCGAGCAGGTGCTGCGCCGTCGCGTAGAAGAGATGCCCAGGGATCTGGGTCGGCTCGGCGAGCGAGCGGTCGGCGAAGCGGCGTTCGTCGTCCAGCTCCTCGTCCGTCGGACCGTCGACCGCAAGCGCGCGGAAGATCGCGAGCGTCTCCTCGACGACTCGATCTGAGTTCCCGGCCATCGTGTCGATCGCGACGACGGTATGGACGAGGTCGCCGGTCAGCGGCATGAACTCGGCCGTGGGCGAGTAGCTCAGCCCGAGCTCGTAGCGGATTCGTTCCTGCACTCGGTGCTCGAGGATGCTCACCGCAGCAGCGAACGCGCTCGACCGGCGCGCGAGCAGCGAGAACGCGACCACGCCGAACGGGCCCTCCGGATAGAACGCGGGCAACTCCAGGTCGTCGAGCTCGCGCGGCTCGGGCGCACGCACGAGCTCGCCGGACGGAAGGCCGACACGCAGCTCCTCCGGCGGGCCGGTCAGCCAGATCGCAGCGTTCCCGCCCACGAACCGAGTTCTCGCCCAAGTTGCGACGTCGTCCGCCTCGAGCGTGCGCAGGCCGTACTCGTCGTAGCCCACGAGCCCGTGCTCGCGAGGCCCGAACCGCAGCGCGAAGGCGAGCCGGGTCGGATTCGGGCCCTGGAGCGCCTCCTCTGCGAGGAGGACGTTGCGTTCCGTCTCGAGCCGCTCGAGCGGAAGCGCGCCGAGCCGTCCAGCGGTCTCCGCGAGGAACGGGAGCACGAGATCCGCGTCGCCCGTCGCCCAGAAGCTCGTGAGGATGTTGTCGACGCTGCCGTTCCAGCTGAGCGCTCGCCGTCCCGTGATCGGAAGCGCCAGGTGCTCGACGAGATGAGTGACCCCGCCGTGCGCCGCGCTTTCGTCACCGCGCCCGACCCGGAAGAGCAGCGACCCGGTGAACGGCGGTGGGCCGTCCGCGAAGAAGATCGGCAGACCCTCGACCGAGGCTCGTTCGACCTGCGTCAACCGTGCCCTAGCGGTCGCCGACCGCGAAGAAGACGGCGGCGATCCCGATATAGGTGGCGATCAGGATCGTTCCCTTGAGGCGGCTCGAACGACCGTCGGCGAGCAGGATCGCCGCGACGACGACCGAGACAGCGAGCGCGAAGATCTCGACCTGGCGGAACGCGAGTGAGAGCGGCTCGATCAGGAGCGAGAGCAGGACGACCACCGGAATCAAGAAGACCGCGACTTGCGCGCTCGACGCGAGCGCGATCTCGGCCGCGAGCTTGATCTTCCCGCGAGCGGCCACGACGACGGCGCCGCCGTGCTCGGCCGCGTTCCCGACAATGGCCACGATCACCGCAGCGACGAAGAACTCCGAGAGCCCCGCCTCCTCGGCGAACACCTCCAGGGTGCCGACGAGGATCTCGGCGACGAACGCCGTCACCACCGTTGCGGCGGCGAGGACGAGAAGCGCGGCGCGGAGCGACCACCCCTTGATCTCCTCGTCGCTCGCGATGTGCAGCGCCGCGTGGCGGCGGAGCGAGTAGAAGGTGAGTCCGAGGTAGGCGACGAGGAGCACGATCGAGACCCACACCGAAAGGTCGGCGAGGGAGCTGCGGTCCGGATCTCCGTCCCAGCCCGGAATGGCGACGATGAGGAACATCACCGTCGCGAACGCCACGAGCCCGAGCGCGAGGAAGCTCGACTCGCGGTCGATCTCGCCCCGCCCGCCGAAGAGGAGCGAGAACCCGAGCACGAGGAGCAGGTTCCCGATCACCGAGCCGCTCAGCGAGCCGCGAACGACTTCGGTCAGACCCTGATTGACCGCGAGGAGGGCGATGATCAGCTCCGGTGCGTTCCCGAAGGTGGCATTGAGAAAGCCGCCGATCCCGGGGCCGGTGTGCTCGGCGGCGTGCTCGGTCGCCTCGCCGATCAGCCAGGCGAGCGGGATCAGCGCCGCTGCGGCGAGCACGAACTCGACCGTCTCCGGCGGGTGGAAGACGTAGTGGATCAGGATCACGAGCGGCGCGAGCCCGACGGACGTGAAGAGGATGCGGCGGACCATCGTTCGCCACCCTAACGGCGTGGCCAGGGCAACCGGACGGTTCGTCGCCGCTCGCGCGACTGCCTGAAAACGCCGTAAATGTCAAGTCTTGCGGCCGACACTCGGTGCGCCCACAATCCGGGTGTGACAACGCCCTCGCAGGCCCCGGTCGAGCTCCCGCTCCATCCTCAGGACGAGCTGGAGTGCCGCCGCTGCGAGATCCACTGCGACAAGGTGGTCTACCCGGGAGCGTGCCTCGAGCGAGCGTGTCCGTTCGTCTACGCGTACGAGGCGTGGGGTCACACCTACATGGGCTGCATGCAGAAGGTCTACGACGTCGAGATCGATCTCGACCTCCTTCGCGCCGCGGAGGCGCGCAGCGACGGCTTCGGCGCGGTCCGCGCCGCCCGCGCGCCGCTGCCGATGTGCCACGTCGAGGTCGCGCCGTGCTACGAGTCGCGGGGCGACGAGCTCGGCTGTCGAAACCCGGAGTTCCACGAGCTGCCGCGAAGCCGTCCGAGCTTCCGGATCTTCGCGCAGATCGCTCCCGGCTGATCGTCCGGCGGCTCCTCAAGCAGAGAGCCGTGGAGACCGATACGGGGGTATGCGCGACTCCCAGCGTCTCTCCCGCGCGCTGATCGCAGCCGCGCTCGTCGGCGCGGTGCTCCAGTGCGCGGCGACCTTGCACGATCTCGGCGGTCTCGCCGGGGCGATCGACCGCTGGTACGCGCCCCTCGTCCCCATTCTCGGCGGGGCAGCGCTCTGTCTCCGCGGCACGGCGGCCGGACGTGGCCGGCGCGCGTGGGCCTTGATCGGGATCGCCCTGATCTCGTGGGGCGCGGGCGACGGCTGGTACTCGATCGCGTTCTGGAATGTCGAAGAGGTGCCGTTCCCCTCGATCGCCGACGCGTTCTGGCTTCTCTTCTACCCGCTCGCGATGGCCGGGGTGGCGGCGCTCGCGGCCACCCAGACTCGCGGCGACCGGACCGGCCTCTCGCTCCTCGACGGGCTGATCGGAGCGCTCGCGATCGGGTCGGTCGGAGCGGCCGTCCTGTTCGGCCCGATCGTCGAGGCAACGGGCGGCTCGACGCTCGCGATCGCGACGAACCTCGCCTATCCGCTCGGCGACCTGGCGCTGATCGCGCTCGTCGTCGGCGTGATGCCATTCCTCGGCTGGCAGCTCGGACGTGCCTGGATTCTGCTCACGCTCGGGATCGTGGTCTTCGGGATCACCGACAGTGCCTACCTCGTTCGGATTGCCGAGGGCACCTACACGACCGGCACGATCCTGGACGCCGGCTGGGTCGTGGGCGCGGCGCTGATGGCCTTCGCCGGCTGGCAGAAGCCGGCGCGCGTCGCAGTCGAGCGACGATCGGCCACCGCCTGGGTCGTCTTCGTCTTCCCCGTCACGTTTGGCGCGCTCGCGGTGGCCGTGCTCGTGTACGACCATTTCGCTCGGATCCACGTCCTCGCGCTCGTGCTCGCCGCTGCCTGCCTGATCGCCGTGCTCGGGAGGATGACGGCGATCTTCCGCGAGAACCTCTCGATGATCGTCCGCAGTCAGGTCGAAGCGTCGACCGACTCGCTCACGGGGCTCGCAAATCGGCGCAGGCTCGTGGCCGATCTCGAGCAGATCGCAGACGAGGCGACGTTGTTGCTGCTCGACCTCGATGGTTTCAAGAGCTACAACGACACGTTCGGGCATCTCGCGGGCGATGCGCTCCTCGAGCGGCTCGGGACGGCCTTGAGTCGCTCGCTCGACGGGCGCGCCACCGCGTACCGGATGGGCGGTGACGAGTTCTGCGTTCTGTCGAGGCGCGAGCCGGACAGCTTCGGGCTGGCAGCCGTCGCCGCCGGAGCGCTTCGCGAAAGCGGAGACGGCTTCGAGATCACGAGCTCGTATGGAATCGTCTCGCTGCCGGACGAGGCCGCCGACACGACGGCGGCGCTCCGGCTCGCCGACTCGCGGATGTACGCGCAGAAGCAGCAGCGTCGTTCGTCTGCCGGGAGCCAGAGCAAGAACGTGCTCCTGCGCGCGCTCCAGGAGCGCAGCCCGACCCTCGTCGACCACGTCTCCGACGTCGCCGATCTGGCCGTCGAAACCGGTCGCCAGCTCGGCCTCGCCGACAGCGATCTCGTCTTCCTCAGCCACGTTGCGGAGTTGCACGACATCGGCAAGGTCGCGATCCCGGACGCGATCCTCGAGAAGCAAGGCCCGCTGCTCCCGAGCGAATGGGCGTTCGTCCGCCAGCACACGTTGATCGGCGAGCGGATCATCGGCGCCGCGCCGGCGTTGCTTCCGGTGGCGCGCGCCGTTCGCTCCACGCACGAACGGTGGGACGGCCTCGGCTATCCGGACGGGCTCAGCGGCGACGAGATCCCGCTCGTCTCGCGGATCGTGACGGCGTGCGACGCGCTCGCGGCAATGCTCTCCGAGCGACCGTACCACGGGGCGGTCGGGCTGCCGCTCGCGCTCGACGAGCTCGACCGCTGCGCGGGGACGCAGTTCGACCAGCGGGTCGTCGAGACGATCCGGCTGGTGCTCACCCGCTCGACCGAGCTCGCCGCCTAGCGGACGGGCCGGCGCCGAGCCAGCGCCGATGGAGGTCTCGCACCTTCTTCAGCTCGGCGGCGTCCGGGCCGTGCTTGTCCGGGCCAGGCGTCTCCATCACTGCGGGCAGACCCTGGAGCGACGGATGGGCGAGGAAGACGCCGAGCTCCTCGCCGAGCTCTCCCTCGAGCACGTTCGCATGCCGGTCGCGATTCGAGCCGAGCGGCGCCGCCGCATCGTTCACGTGCAGCGCGCGAAGCCGGTCGAGGCCGATCGTCTCCTCCACCTCGTCGAGCGTCGCGTCGAGCGTCGCCCTGTCTGTCACGTCGATGCCGGAGACATAGAGGTGACACGTGTCCAGGCAGATACCCAGCCGAGGGTGCCGGTCGAGCGCGTCGACGAGCGTCGCGAGCTCGGCGATCGAGCGGCCGATCGTGCCGCCCGCGCCGGCCGAGTTCTCGAGCAGGAGCCACGTCGTGTCGGAGCAGAGCTCGAGCACCCGGCGTAGTGCCGGTACCGCCTTCTTCAGCCCCTTCTGGAAACCGGAGCCGAGATGGGAACCGACGTGGACGACGACCCCGTCGGCGCCGATCGCGCAGGCCGTCTCCATCGTCGAGCGCATCGTCTCCACCGACTTCGAGTAGATCGCGCGGTCGGGCGCCGCGAGGTTGCAGAGGTAGAGCGCGTGGACGAGGACCGAGCCGAGCTCCGCCTCGGCCCGCCGTTCCCGGAAGCGCTCGAGCACAGCAGGATCGTGCTCGGGAAAGCGCCACATCCGCGGGCTCTGAGCGAAGAGCTGGACGGCGTCGGCGCCGATCTCGACCGCGTTCTCGAGGGCGCCCTTCACGCCACCCGAGCAGTGGGCGCCGAAGATCACGGGCCTACACTAGTCGGCCGATGCTCTCGCTCTCGCACAAGCTCGGGGCGCTCCGCGAGCGCGACTTTCGGCTGCTCTTCACGGCGACGACGATCACGACGCTCGGCGACAGGCTCGCGTCGATCGCGCTCGTCTTCGCCGTGCTCGCGATCGGCTCGGCAACGGATCTCGGCCTCGTCCTCGGTGCGCGCTCGCTCGCCGAGGCGGCGATCATGCTCTTCGGCGGCGTCCTCGCCGATCGGCTGCCCCGCGCGCACGTCCTCGTCGGCGCCTCGCTCGTCCAGGGAGTCGCTCAGGCCGCGACGGCGATCGCGATCCTCGGCGGCACCGACTCGATCGCCCTGATCGTCGCGCTCCAGGTCGCCTACGGCCTCGGCGCCGGGGTCGTGATCCCGACGGAGGTGGGGCTCGTCCCCCAGACGGTGAGCGCCGCGCGCCTCCAGCAGGCGAATGCGCTCCAGGGTCTGACCCGAAGCGGTGTCGCGGTGCTCGGGCCGGCGCTCGGCGGGGCGCTCGTCGTCGCCGGCAGCCCCGGAATCGCCCTCGCCGTCGACGCCGCCAGCTTCTTCGTCTGCGCCGCGATCCTGGGGCGAATTCGGATCGCGCGTCGCGAGGGGGAGTCGGCGAGCTTCCTCGCCGACCTCCGCGACGGCTGGACGGAGTTCTCCTCGCGAACGTGGCTCTGGGCCTCCGTCGTCCTCTTCGGGATCGGCAACCTCGCCTTCAGCTCGTGGATCGTGCTCGGGCCGGTGATCGCGGAGCAGGATCTCGGCGGCGCCGGCGCCTGGGCGACCGTGCTTACCGTCGGCGGCATCGGCTCGGTGGTCGGAGCGTTGCTCGCGATCCGCGTTCGTCCGGCGCGGCCGCTCGTGGCCTGCACCCTGGCCGCCGTGCCGCTCTCCGGTCAGCTCGTGGCCCTCGCGCTCGGAGCGCCGCTCTGGGTTCTCGCGGTAACGTCGTTCGTCGCCTCCGCCGGGATCGGCGTCCACCTGACGCTCTGGTTCACGGTCTTCCAGCAACAGATTCCCGAGCGCGCCCAGTCGCGGGTCAGCTCCTACGACACGCTCGGCTCGTTCGTGCTGGTCCCGCTCGGGCTCGCGCTCGTGGGGCCGGTGGTCTCGGTGGTGGGGCAGGAGGAGACGCTGTGGCTCTCGCTCGCGATCATGCTCACGACCTGGGCGGGCATCCTCGCACTGCCCTCCGTCTGGGCGATCCGGCGTCGGGAGCCCGAACCGGAGCTCGAGCCGGGCCTCACTACGATGCCCGCATGAGCGACGCACCAGCCGGCCCCGTTCGCGTTCGGATGGCCCCGAGCCCGACCGGGATTCCTCCACATCGGCAGTGTCCGCACGTTCCTCTTCAACTGGCTCTTCGCGCGCGGGCGGGGCGGCGAGTGCCTGCTCAGGATCGAGAACACCGACGTCTCGCGCGAGGTGGCGGCGGCGGTGGAGCAGATCCAGCGCTCGCTCGAGTGGATCGGGATCGACTGGGACGGTGCCGTGACCTTCCAGCTCGATCGGAGCGAGCGCTGCCAGGAGGAGGCGCGGCGGCTCGTCGACGCGGGCGCCGCGTACGAGGACGAGGGCGCGATCCGGTTCCGGATGCCCGACGAGGGGACGACGGGTTGGGACGACGAGGTGCTGCGGCCGGATCGACTTCCCCAACGCCGAGCTCGAGGACGTCGTCCTCGTTCGCTCCGACGGCCGGCCGACCTACAACTTCGCCTCGCCCGTGGAGGACTGGCTGGACGGGATCACGCACGTGATTCGCGGCAACGACCACGTCTCGAACACGCCCAAGCAGATCCGGATCCTGACCGCCCTCGGCTCGGAGTTGCCGGTCTACGCCCACGTGCCGATGATCAACGGCCCGGACGGAAAGAAGCTGTCGAAGCGGCACGGCGCCGTCTCGACGGACGAGTTCCGCAACGCGGGCTATCTGGCCGAGGCGCTGATCAACTTTCTCGCCCTACTCGGCTGGGCGCCGGACGGGGAGACGACGGTCATGGATCGGGCCGAGCTCGTGCGGCGGTTCTCGCTCGACCGGGTCGGCGGCAGCTCCGCCACCTTCGACTACGACAAGCTCGACTGGCTGAACGGGGTCTATCTGCGGGCCTTGTCGCCGGCCGAGTATGCCGGTGCACTGGTGGCCTATCTGCGGCAGCAGGGGAACGACTGGCCGGAGGAGCGGGTGCGCGAGGCGGCGCCGCTCGTGCAGGAGAAGATCGGCAGGCTCGGCGAGTTCCCGGCGTTCGCGGGCTTCCTCTTCCACGACGTGGAACCCGATCCGACGATGCTCGATCGCCGGGTGCTCGAGTCCGCGGCGGAGGCGCTCGAGCCTCTCGACCCGTTCGAGCCCGAGGCGATCGAGGGAGCGCTGAAGGAGCTGTGCGAGCGGCTCGAGCTCAAGCCGAGACAGGCGTTCGCGCCGATCCGGGTGGCGGTGACCGGCTCGAAGGTCTCGCCCGGCCTCTACGAGAGCCTGGCGCTGCTCGGCCGGCAGACCGCGGTGGCGCGGCTCAGGAGCGGGGCGGCCGCAGCGGCTTAGGCCGTGCGAGCGGGTCGAGTGCCCGCTGGAACTCCCGCCAGGCCCGGCGGCGATAGCTCGCAGTCGGAAGCGGCTCGTCCCCTGCGCGCGCCGACTCTTCGCGCGCGCGAGCATCCTTGCGGCTCTCGGGGATCGTCGTTTCTCACTTGCAGAGAGGAAACGAGCCCGCGCGGGCGTTCGTTACGGTCGGTGTGGAATCGCGGTGCTCGCGGCAACGAGCGCCAGGCCCGCGATCCAAGCGGGCCACGCGCTCGCGAGCGCGCCGCCGAGGACGAGCGAGACCCCCGCCGCGAGGAGCAGCAGCGGCAGGAGACGCGGTCCGAGCGGAAGCTCGGGCCGCTCGACCGGGGCGCGCTGCTCGAGCCGGAGCAACGCCAGGCGGACGCCGAACAGGGCCGCGCGCCACTCCCAGAGAAGCGGCGCCGCCGCTGCCGCGCCCGCTTCCACCAGCGTCTCGGCGACGTCGGCGGTCTCCTCGCGCGCGACCGCCAGGGCGTAGTCGAGCTCCGAGTAGGTGCCGTCGGTCCAGCCGTCGAAGCTTCCGAGCAGCGGCACGAGCGATTGCTCGGTGACCGCATGCAGCGCGTACTGAAGAGCAGGCAGCTCGTCGCCGTACTCGTCGAGAGCGTCCGGGTCGGAGGCCGCGCGGTCGAGGGCTACGAGCGTCGGCTCGAGCTCGCGGCGCAGCCGATCGAGCGCGTGCTCGGTGCTCGCGGTGCGACTCGACCCGGCCACCGGTCTCACGCCCGCGAGTCTACTCCCTCGTTGCAAACCGGGTTCGAGCCCGCGATCGTGCCGACGCTGCGTCTAGACTCGGCGCGATGAATCGCCCTCGCTCCACGGTGCTCGTCGTCGACGACGAGCCGTCCCTCCGGCTTCTCTGCCGGGTCAACCTCGAGCTCGAGGGGCACCGCGTGGTCGAGGCTGGAACGCTCGCCGCCGCGCGGGAGGTGCTGGCGGCCGAGCCGGTCGACGTCGTCCTGCTCGACGTCCACGTCGGCGCGGACAACGGGCTCGAGCTCCTGGACGACATCGAAGGGCTCGATCTGCCGCTGCGCGTCGTGATGCTCTCCGGGACGAGCGAGATCTCGCCGGCCGTCCGGGCTCGGGTTGCCGGCGTCCTCGGCAAGCCGTTCGCGCTCGAGGAGCTGACTGCGGCAGTCTCGGACGAGGCCGTCCGATAGCCACAGTCGTTCGGGCGCCGGCCGACTTCGAGGAGCGCCTCGCGGGCTACCTCTTCGAGCGTTCCGAGGAGGCGCGGGCGGTCCGGGTGGGGGAGAAGGAGACCTCCGAGCAGGCTGCGATCGTCGAGCGCTACCGCGATCTCTTCACGGCGGTTCAGCTGGAGGCTCTCCGCGAAGCGGAAGCCGCTGAGGACGCGGGCGGGCGCGAGCTGCTCTACCGGCTGCGCAAGACCTGCGAGGCGGGAATCGTCTCGGCCGAGCTCGCGGGCCGAGAAGACGAGCTCGAGAACGCGATCCTCGCTGCGCGAATCGAATGGCGGGGCGAGGAGCTTCCGCTGCGCACCGCGCAGGCCCGGCTCGCCGTCCTCCCCGATTACGGCGACCGCGACGAGCTCGGGACGCTCCACAACGCCGAGAACGCGCGTTTCAACGAGGATCGGCGCGGGCTGCTCGCGGCCGGCGACTCGCTCGAGGCGGAGCTCTCCGGTCTGACCGACGCGATCGAACGATCGAACGAGGAGAAGGGGATCTCGCTGCAGGAGCTCGAACGGGTCCTCGACTCCGCGAGCGCGAGCTCAGCTGCGGCCTACGACGGCCTGCGCGAGCGGTGGTTCGAGCGGCTCCTCGGGCCGGAGCGCGAGGCTGTGCCCTCGTCGAATCACACGAGCTATCTCCGCCGGCTCTCGCCGCTCGAGTCGACGTACACGAAGGAGCGCTCGGTCGAGGTCTGCGTGGAAACGCTTCGTCGGCTCGGCTTCGAGATCCAGTCGATCCCTGGGATCCGGCTCGACCTCGACGACCGGCCGCAGAAGTCACCGCGGGCCTGTGTGATCGCTTCCGATCCGCCCAACCTCGTCCACCTGATCACCCGCGCGCAAGGTGGGCTGCACGACTACCAGGCGTTCCTCCACGAGGCCGGCCATGCGCTGCACTACGCCGGTTGCGACCCGGCTCTGCCCTACACCTTCCGCAAGATCTCGCGCGACCACGCGCTCACGGAGATCTACTCCTACATCGTCGAGGCGATCTCGCGCGAGCCCGGCTGGCACGCCGAGCATTTCGGCCTCTCCGACGAGCAGGCACTCGAGAACGCCGAGGCGACGACCTTCCTCGAGGGGCTGCTCTTCCGCCGTTACACCGCGAAGCTCCAGTTCGAGCTCGAGTTCTGGGGACGTTTCCCCGACGACGGCGGCACGGCGGCCGGCTATTCCGAGCGGCTGACGAGCGCAACCGGGATCCACTATCCGGCCGAGAACTATCTCTCGGACATGGATTCCGGCTTCTACTCCGCGGACTACCTCCGGGCCTGGATCCGCTCGGCCCAGCTCCGGCACCACCTGGTTGCCGAGGTGGGCGAGGACTGGTGGCGGAGTGCCGAGACGGGGGAGCGCCTGCGCCAGCTCTTCCACGAGGGAACGCGCCCCACGAGCGAGGAAATCGCGACGCGAATCGGTGTCGACCCGCTCGACACCGCGCCTCTGCTCCACGAGCTCGGCGTCGAGTAGCTCCTTTCCCACGTCTGCACCACCTCTTGACACAGCGTCTGCCGCCGTCATACCTTAGACCTGAATCGGGTCTCAGGTTTCCCGTGTGCCGCAGTCAACTTTCGCGCGCGGCACGAGTCTCAGGTTTGGACACACATCCTGCTTCACGTCCATGGAGGTCATGAGGAGATGCAAGGAAAGCGCTTGAAGACAGCACTGCTGCTGGTGATCGTCGCAGCCGTGCTGGCCGTCGCCGGTCTCGGCGGGCTCGCAAGCACGGCCGACGCGAAGACCGCCGCCGGTACCGGAGCAAACGCTCCGGCGCCGTACAAGGTCGGGATCGTCTACTCCCGGACGGGGCTGCTCGCGGCGTACGGTGCGCAGTACATCCAGGGTCTTCGCTACGGCCTCGCCTACGCGACGAAGGGCACGAACGCCGTCAACGGGCGCAAGATCGAGCTGACGCTGGCGGACGACGGAACCGATCCCGTCAAGGCGGTCTCGGCTGCCAAGGATCTGATCGGCAAGGGCTACAAGATCCTCGCCGGCAGCGCCTCGTCCGGCGTCGCACTCCAGATGGCTCCGCTCGCCGAGCAGAACAAGATCCTCTTCATCTCCGGGCCTGCCGCGTCCGACGCGGTCACCGGGATCAACAAGTACACGTTCCGCTCGGGTCGTCAGACCTATCAGGACGTCAAGACCTCGGCGACGTTCCTCAAGGGCGCCGGCCGGAAGGTCGTCGTCTTCGCGCAGGACTCGGCGTTCGGCGCCGGCAACTACGCCGCCGTGAACGCGGTCGTCGGCGGTCAGGGACACGCGGTCAGCCGCCTGCTCGTGCCGCTCTCGGCGCAGGACTTCACCCCGTTCGCCCAGCAGGCCAAGCAGGCCAACCCGGATCTGCTCTTCATCGCCTGGGCCGGTACGACCGGGCCTGCGATGTACCGTGCGCTGACCCAGCAGGGCGTCTTCGGCGTCTCCAACAAGGTCGTGACCGGCCTCCCCGAGCGGGCGACGTGGCAGAGCTTCGGCGAGGCGGCGACGCGGATCGACTTCCTCTCGCATTACGTCCCGCAGGGCCCGAAGAACAAGGTCAACGACTTCCTCGTCAGCTCCATGCGGAAGCGGGGCCAGGTTCCGGACATCTTCACGCCGGACGGCTTCGTCGCCGGCCAGATGATCGTCCGCGCGCTCACCGAGGCGAAGGGTGACAACGTCGACCGGATGATCTCGGCGCTCGAGGGCTGGAACTTCGTCGGCCCGAAGGGCCAGCAGTCGATCCGCCAGTCGGATCACGCGATGATCCAGCCGATGTTCCAGGTGAAGCTCGTCGCGAACGGCACGCGCTTCACGCCGCGGGTGACGGCTCGGATCAAGGGTCAGTTCGTCGCTCCGCCGGAGCGGCGCTAGCAGCGACCTCGAACTCCGAGGATCGTGGCTACCGAAGCGCCGATCCTCGCCACGCGGGGCCTCGGGCTCGACATCGGCGGCGCCAGAATCGTCGCCGATGTCTCGCTCGAGGTCCGCGCGGGCGAGCTCGTCGGCATCATCGGTCCGAACGGCGCCGGTAAGACGACGCTCTTCAATCTGCTCTCGGGGCTCCTGAAACCGACCGCCGGCACCGTCGAGCTGCACGGCCGCGAGATCACGGGCGAGCCGCCGTTTCGGCGGACGCGGGCGGGGCTCGGCCGGACGTTTCAGGTGTCGAGCGTCTTCCCGCTCTTGAGCGTGCAGGAGAACGTGCGGCTCGCGGCCGACTCGGAGCTCGGCGGGACGATGCGGATCTGGCGACGGGCGAGCCGGGTCGGTGTCGAGCGCGCCGAACAGGCACTCGCGCGGGTCGGGCTCGCGAGTCGCGGCGCCTGGCCGGCCGGCCTCCTCTCGCACGGCGACCAGCGCAAGCTCGAGATCGCGATGCTGCTCGTCGGCAAGCCCGATGTGATCCTCCTCGACGAGCCGATGGCCGGGGTCTCGGTCGAAGACGTCGACGACCTCGTCGAGTTGATCCGCTCGGTGCACAAGGACGAGGGCAAGACCGTGCTGATGGTCGAGCACCGGATGGAGGTCGTGGTCGGCCTCGCCGAGCGGATCGCGGTCATGCACCACGGCGCGCTGCTCGCGTTCGACGAGCCGGACAAGGTGATGGCCAACGAGACCGTCCAGACCGCGTATCTCGGGGAGCCGCTTTGAGCGCGCGCCCGCTGATCGAGGTCCGCGACCTGCACGTCCACCTGGGCGAGTCGCACGTGCTCCAAGGCGTCTCGTTCGAGGTGCCGGAAGGCGGGGTCACCGCGCTTCTCGGTCGAAACGGGGTCGGGAAGACGACGACGCTGCGGGCGCTGCTGGGACTCGTGCCGCGGCGCGGCCACGTCACGCTCGCCGGCGCCGACCTGACGCGCCTGCCGACCCATCGAATCGTGCAGCGCGGCGTCGGCTACGTCCCGGAGGATCGCGACGTCTTCGCCGGTCTCACGGTCGACGAGAACCTGCGCCTCTCCGAGCGGAACGGCAAGCCGCGCTACGAGCTGGTCTACGAGCTCTTTCCCGAGCTGAAGACGCGCGGAGGCCAGAAGGCGGGCACGCTCTCGGGCGGCCAGCAGCAGATGGTCGCGATCGCGCGGGCGCTACTGAACGAGAACCCGGTGCTGCTCGTGGACGAGCCGACGAAGGGTCTCGCGCCGCTCCTCGTGACCGAGGTCGCGGTCGCGCTCGAGCGCGCGGCGGAGCTCGCGACCGTGCTCCTCGTCGAGCAGAACCTCGCCGTCGTCGCCCGCGTCGCGCAGCAGGTCGTCGTGCTCGACGGTGGCCGCGTCGTCCACGCCGGCGGGGCGAAGGAGCTGCTCGGCGACCCGGAGCGCGTGCGCGCCCTGCTCGGCGTCCACGGGGGCGGTCACTGATGAGCACCTTCGTCCTGCTGACGATTACGGGCCTGGGGCTCGGCGCGATGTACTTCCTGATCGCCTCCGGACTCTCGCTGATCTACGGCCTGATGGGCGTGCTCAACTTCGCCCACGGCGCCTTCCTCACGGTCGGCGCCTATGCGACCTGGTGGACGTCGACTCAGGTCGAGGGCAGTCAGGGAACGAAGCTGCTCGTCGGCGCGATCGTCGGTCTCGCCGTCGGCGGCGTGCTCGCGGCGCTCGTCGAGCTCGTGCTGATCCGCCCGCTCTACGAGCGCGCGATCGAGCAGGTGCTCGTCACCGTCGGGCTGGCGCTCGTCCTCGGCGCGCTCGTCGAGGCGATCTGGGGCTTCGACGCGCGCCAGTTCCCGGTTCCCGACTGGTTGATCGACACGACCACGATCCTCGGCGCCAACATCCCGAACGACCGCTTCCTCGAGATCGCGACCGCCGTGCTCGTCTTCTTCGGGCTCACGGCGTTCCTGCGCTACACGCGCTACGGCCTGATCGTCCGCGCCGGCGTCGAGAACCGGGCGATGGTGACCGCGCTCGGGATCGACGTCCGCAAGTCCTTCACGCTCGTCTTCGCGATCGGCGGGGTGGCCGCCGCGCTCGCCGGCGTGCTCTCCGGTGTCTATTACGGTTCCATCGATCCGGGCCGCGGCACCTCGCTCCTGATCTTCGCCTTCATCGTCGTCGTGATCGGCGGCTTCGGCTCGATCGGCGGCACCGCGATCGCCGCGATCCTCGTCGGCCTCGTGCAGCAGTACGCGAACTACTACGCGTCGTCCGGCCTCGGCGACCTCGCGGTCGTGCTGCTGCTCGCGGTCGTCCTGCTCGTGCGGCCCGGCGGGCTCGCGCCGAAGGTGGCACATTGAGAGGGCTGGCGCACTGATGCCGCGGCGCCTCCCCTCGTTCGTGATTCCGCTGGTGCTGCTCGCGTTGCTTGCGATCGTCCCGCAGCTGTCGCTGGACATCCCGGTCGTCTTCGCCGGCCCGCTCGACAGCCCCGGCACGCTCGGCCTGCTCGCGCTCTGCCTGCTCTTCGCGGGGGTCGCGCTCACGTACGACCTGCTCTTCGGATTCACCGGCCTGCTCTCGTTCGGGCACGCGCTCTACTTCGCGATCGGGGTCTACGTGATGGCGATCGCGCTGACGCGCTGGGAGTGGTCGCTCTGGCAGGCGCTCGCAGTCACCGTCGTGGTGGGGATCGTCGTGCCGCTCGCTCCTCGGCGCGGTCAGCCTGCGAGTGGGCGGGATCGCCTTCGCGATGGTGACGCTCGCGTTCGCGCAGGCCGGCCAGGTGCTCGTGCAGAAGAATCCCGATGGGCTGACGGGCGGTGAGGAAGGGCTCGGGCTGAACTCCGAGGCTCTGCCGGACTTCTTCGTCGGCGTGCTGAACGCGAAGTACCTCTACTGGCTGGCGCTCGGCTACGCGGCGTTCGTGTTCGTGATCGTCCGCTTCGCGGTCAACTCGTCACCCGGGCACGTCTGGCAGGCGATCCGCGAGAACGAGCGTCGCGTCGAGGTGATCGGGCTGCGACCGTACGGGTTCAAGCTGATCGCGTTCGTGCTCGCCTCGCTCCTGGCCACGCTCGGCGGGATCGTCTGGTTGATCGTCGTCGGCACCGGCGCCTCCCCGCAGGTGACGACCGCGAACTTCACGCTGACGCTGCTCGTGATGGTGGTGATCGGCGGTGCCGGGACGAGGTACGGAGCGCTCCTCGGCGGCTTCCTCTACACGCTGCTCGACCTGCGCCTCGGCTCGTTCGCCGGCTCCTCGCAGGTGCAGGATCTGCCGACGGTGATCAGCAAGCCGCTCTCGGAGCCGCTCTTCATCCTCGGCACGCTCTTCATCCTGCTCGTCTTCTTCGTCCCGGGCGGCCTCGCCGGCCTCGGCCGCCGGATGCGGCTGCTGCGCCGCTCGGCCGGCCTCGACAAGGACCGCCTCGAGGGATCGCGCCCGTGAGGATCGCCTGGGAACGGCGCGGCGCCCGAGGCGGAGGCAGCCCTCCTCTGCTCCTGATCCAGGGCCTCGGCTACGCCCGCTGGGGCTGGGAGCCGGTCGTCGACGAGCTTGGCGCGCTCCTTCGACGTGCTCACCTTCGACAACCGTGGAGTCGGCGCGAGCGACGCGCCGCCTGGGCCCTATTCGGCGAGCGAGCTGGCCGCGGACGCGCTGCAGGTGCTGGACGAGGCCGGCGTCGAGCGCGCCCACGTCGTCGGAACGAGCCTCGGCGGGATGGTCGCGCAGGAGCTCGCGCACGCCCAGCCCGGTCGCGTCGATCGGCTCGTGCTCGCCTGCACGACGCCCGGTGGGTCCGAGGCGTACCCGATGCCGCAGCAAACGATCGAGCTCCTCCAGAAGGCGATGCGGCTGCCGGAGGACGACGCGCTTCGCGCCTTCGTGGTCAACGCGCTCGAGCCCGATCCTCGCCCCGAGCTCGTCGAGCGGATCCTCGAGCACCGCCGTGCGAATCGCCAGGATCCGCTCGCCTGGGCGGCGCAGGCGGCGGCCGCGATGAGCTTCGACCGCCACCGCGAGGCTTCGTCGCTCGCTGCGCCGACGCTCGTCCAGCAGGGCGACGGAGACGTCGTCGTCGACCCGCGGAACGCGGAGCTGCTCGTCGAGTTGATCCCCGACGCGCGGCTCGAGGTCTATGCCGGCTGCGGCCATCTCTTCTTCTGGCAGGAGCCGGAGCGGTTCGTCCGGGAGCTCGAGGAGTTTCTCCTGTGAGCGCGCTCACGCTCGACCGCTGGATCCGCGACCGCGCGCGGACGACCCCGGAGCGGGTCGCGATCGACTTCCTCGGCGCGGAGACGACCTACCGCGAGCTCGACGAGCGGTCGGAGTGGCTCGCCGCCCGCTTGCTCGACGAGGGGCTCGTGCCGGGCGACCGCGTCGCGACGCTCACCGGCTCGAGTCCCGAGCACGTCGTCGTCTTCTTCGCGTGCGCGAAAGCGGGCCTGATCCTGCTCCCGCTGAACTGGCGGTTGACGAGACGCCGAGCTCGCCTACCAGCTCGCCGATGCCGAGCCGGCGCTGCTCCTGGCCTCGCCCGAGCTCCTGGAGACGGCCGCCGCGCTCCACGAGCGGAGCGCGCTGCTCGAGGAGCTTGTGCGCAAAGAACACAAGCCCTCGATCCCAGCATCCACCGCCGCCGGGCGACGACGACGGGCTGTTGCTCGTCTACACCTCGGGCACGACCGGACGCCCGAAGGGTGCCGTGCTCACCCACGCCAACTGCTTCTGGACGAACCTCTCCTTCGACCGCGTCGCCGGTCTCGGCGACGAGGACATCGTCCTCCAGCTCCTGCCGCAGTTCCACGTCGGCGGGTGGAACGTGCAGCCGCTGCTCGCGTGGTGGAAGGGCGCCCGCGTGGTGCTCGAGCCGTCGTTCGACCCGGCCCGGGCGCTCGCGCTGATCGGCGAGAAGCGGGTGACCACGATGATGGGCGTCCCGGCGACCTACCTCTTCATGGCGCAGGATCCCGGTTTCGCCGACGCCGACCTCTCCAGCCTGCGCCGCGCGGTCGTCGGCGGTGCGCCGATGCCCGAATCGCTGCTCGAGCTCTGGCACGAGCGCGGCGTCGAGATCGTCCAGGGCTACGGGCTGACCGAGGCGGCGCCGAACGTCCTCTGCCTCCCGCCCGAGGACGCGGCCCGCAAGCGCGGCTTTGCGGGCCGGCCGTATCCCCACGTCGACGTCGCGCTCCGCGATCCGGAGTCCGGCGAGCTCGTCGAGGGCGTGGGGGAGGGCGAGCTCGTCGTCCGCGGCCCGAACGTCTTCCCCGGCTACTGGCGCAACGAGCAGGCCACAGCCGCTGCATTCGCCGACGGTTGGCTCCTCACGGGCGACGTCGCGGCCCGCGACGCCGAGGGGGACTACCGCATCGTCGGCCGGCTGAAGGACATGGTCATCTCCGGCGGCGAGAACGTCTATCCGGCAGAGATCGAGAGCGTCCTCCATGAGCACGCCGCGGTTGCCGAGGCGGCGGTCGTCGGCGTCCCGGACGAGCGCTGGGGCGAGGCCTGCGCGGCGTTCGTCGTGTCGGACGGCGAGGCGAGCGAGGACGAGCTGCTCGCCTTCTGCCGCGAGCGGCTCGCCAAGTTCAAGGTGCCGCGTGAGCTGCACTTCGTCGACGAGCTCCCGCGGAACGCGATGGGCAAGGTCGTCAAGAGCGAGCTCCTGGAGGTCGCTCGATGAAGCAGCTCACCGCACGCGGCGAGCGCACCCGCCAGAGACTGCTCGAGGCGGCGGAGCAGGTGTTCGCGCAACACGGCTATCACGACGCGTCGATCGTCAAGATCACCGAGGCGGCGGGCGTCGGCCAGGGCACCTTCTACCTCTACTTCGACGGGAAGAAGCGGATCTTCGACGAGCTCGTGCTCGACCTGAACGCCCGCGTCCGGCGCGCGATGATGGAGGCCTCCTCGCAGGGCACGACACGCGCGGAGAGCGAGCTGCTCGGCTTCGGCGCGTTCTTCCGCTTCACCGGCGAGCATCCGGCCCTCTACCGGATCATCCGGCAGGCCGAGTTCGTCTCGCCGGAGACGATGCAGCTCCACTACGAGCGGCTGACCGAGGGCTACATGGCCGGCCTGCAGCAGGCGATGGCCGCGGGCGAGGTGGCGGAGGGAGACCCGGAGGTGCTCGCGTGGAGCCTGATGGGGATCGGTGAGCTCGTCGGGATGCGCTGGGTCCTCTGGGACGGGAAGGCCGAGATGCCGGAGCGGGTGTTCGACGAGCTGGCGCGGATCCTCATCCGGGCGCTCGGAGCAAAGGAGGTCGATTCGTGATCGGCCTCTCGGCGACCGCGTCCTATCTCCCCGAGCGCTGGCTGACCGCTGCGGAGATCGGCGAGGCGAGCGGGATTCCGGAGGCGGTGCTCGTGGACAAGTTCGGCCTGCGCGGAAAGCACATCGCCGCGGAGGACGAGCACGTCAGCGACATGTCGATCGAGGCGGCCACCCGCCTGCTCGCGCAGGAAGGGCTCGACCCGGCCGAGATCGACGTCGTCCTCTACTACGGCTCGATGTGGAAGGACTACCCCGTCTGGCAGGCAGCGCCGTGGATCGCCCACCGGCTCGGCTGCGCGAATGCCTACGCGCTCGAGTACGCGAACGTCTCGTGCGGGACGCCTGTGGCGTTGCGCCTCGCCCGGAACTTCCTGCTCGGCGAGCCGGAGCTGCGGAACGTGCTGCTCGTCGCCGCCTGTCGCGAGTCGTACCTGATCGACTACGCGAACGAGCGGTCGCGCTTCATGTTCAACTTCGGCGACGGCGCCGTGGCGGGGCTGCTGACGCGCGACGGCGGGCACGAGCTCTGCGGCGCCCACGCGATCACCGACGGTTCCTTCTCGCTCCAGGTGAAGGTGCCGGCGGGGGGATCGGTCGAGCCCGCCTCGGCGGAGACCGTGGCCGGCCGCAGGCACTTCCTCGACGTCGCGGATCCTGCGCAGATGAAGGGCGGGCTCGACGAGGTCAGCCTTCCGAACTTCGTCGCCGCCGCCCGAGGCGCGCTCGCGAGCTGCGGCGCGAGCCAGGACGAGATCGCCTATCTCTGCAACATCCACATGAAGCGCTCGATGCACGACGCGATCGTCGGCGAGCTCGGGTCCCCGCGGGCGACGTATCTCGACGACACCGGTCACATGAGCGGCGTCGATCCGCTGCTCGCGCTCGACCGGATCTCGCGAGCCGGGGAGCTCCAGGCAGGCGACGTCGTTCTGCTCCTTGCCGCCGGAACCGGATACACCTGGGCCGCTACGGTGCTGAGATGGTGATCGGCGATCTGCTCGGGCGGGAGCTCGTCTCGGACTGGTTCGCGATCGAGCAGGAGCGGATCGACGAGTTCGCGCGCGCAACCGACGATCCGCAGTGGATCCACACCGATCCGGTGCGCGCGGCGGCGGGGCCGTTCGGCACGACGATCGCGCACGGCTTCCTGACGCTCTCGCTCGTCGTGCCGCTCTTCGAGCAGGCGCTGCCGACGCTCGACGGCTATCGCCTGAGCGTCAACTACGGGCTGAATCGCGTCCGCTTTCCGGCGCCGGTGCCGGCGGGCAGCCGCGTTCGCGCGCGCTTCGTCGTCGAGGACGTCGAGGAGGTGAGCGGCGGCGAGCAGGCGCGCGTCGCCGCGACGATCGAGCGCGAAGGGCAGGAGAAGCCGGTCTGCGTCGCCGAGGCGCTCTTCCGCTTCCTGCGCTGAGCCTCGCCGCCCGGCGACGAGTCGAGCACTCCCTTCCAGGCGCGCTGCTCGCCTGCGGCGGGATCGTCCTGCTCTCGTTCGCGGACGGCGGCTTCTTCCCGGAGAGCTGGCGGGCGGCGACCGTCGCCTTCCTCTCCGTCGCCGCGCTCGCCGTCGTCGTGCGCGGTCGCCCGACGCCAAACGGAGCGCCGATCCGACCGCAGCTACTCGTCCTCGGCGCCCTGGCGGCACTGACGCTCTGGACGGCGCTCTCCGAGGTCTGGTCGCCCGAGCCCGCCGACTCGTTCCTCGAGGCGCAGCGAACGCTCGCGTACCTCGCGTTCGTGCTCGCCGCCGTCGTCGTCGCCGGCTCGCTCTGCTCCGGCGTGCTCGCCGGAACGGGCGTCGTCTGCGCCTACGCGCTCGGGCAGCGGCTGCTCCAGGGGCCGCCGGATCCGCCGGATCCGCTCGAGGGGACGCTTCTCCAGGAGCCGCTCGGCTACGCGAATGGGCTCGGAGGCCTCGCCGCGATCGGGCTTGCGATCGCGATCTCGCGGCTCGTCTTCGAGCGCCGGCTGCGACCGCTGCACGGCGCGCTGACGTGCATCTTCGTGGTCACGCTCTGGCTGACCGGAAGCCGCGGCGGCTGGATCGCCGCGTGTGTCGGAGCGGCGGTCGCCCTCGCGCTCGGTGCCGGGCGAGCCCGCGTCGCGAGGATCGTCGCCGCGACAGCGGCGGTGGCGCTGGCCGTCGCGCTCGCGCTTCCAGCGAGCTCGCTCGCCGACGACCTGGCAGCACCCGCCGGCGACCGGGCCTGGTACTGGAACGTCGCCTGGCAGGAGGTCGTCGACGCGCCGATCGTGGGGAAAGGCGCCGGCACCTTCGAGCTGGCCTGGCTCGAGCGCCAGCCGATCCCGGCGCCCGTGCTGGACGCGCACAGCCTCTACCTCGAGACGCTCGCCGAGCTCGGGCTCGTGGGGCTCGCGCTCCTCGGCCTGGCGCTGGCGCCGCCACTCGTCGCGGGCTTCCGCGGGGTCGAGGCGGCCGCTACCGGCGGCTATGTCGCCTTCCTCATCCATGCGGGACTGGACTGGGACTGGGAGCTTCCCGCGGTCACGATCGCGGGCCTTGCCTGCGCCGCCGCGTTGCTCGTGCGCGAACGCGCAAGTTACGGCGCGCTCTAGCGTCTACGTGTCTAACCCGGTAAAAGGAGTCTCATGAAGCGGAATTCAGCTAAGAACCTGCGCCTCGCCCTCGTCGTCGTGCTGACGGCGGCGCTCGTACTGTCGGTGGCCGCGCTTGCCGCGGTGCCGAACAAGGGCAAGCCGGCCAAGCCCGGCAAGGAGAAGGGCACCCCGTCTGCGGCCCAGTACCAGTACGGCAAGGCGAAGGTCTCGCTCTGCCACAAGGGCAAGAAGACGATCACCGTCGGCGCACCGGCCGTCAAGGCCCATCTCCGCCACGGCGACACGCTCGGCCGCTGCCCGTAGCTTCGGCGGTGGCTGCACGCGAATGGGTTCGCACCGCCCTCCGGCGCGGTGCGAACCCCTTCGCGAACCAGGAGCCGCGGCAGACGATGCGCTACCGTCGGAGGATGGTCGGGCGGCGAACCTGGGCAACGGCGGCCGCATTGCGCTGCTGACGGTCCGTGCAGGAGGCTCGCGGCGGCTGCGCGAGCATTCGCGAGTCGACCGGCCGAGCGAGTCGACGGCAAGCGCGGTCGAGAAGGCGCCGTACTACCCACGTGCGGAGCCCCCGGTCGCCTCGGCGAGCGTGGCTCCTCGTCCGCCCCGGCAAAGCCGAGCGATCGGCGATGCCCGTGAGACTCGCTCGCGCACGACCCACGGCCGCGCCCACGAGCGGCAGTCGGCGAGCGTCGCGGCTGCGCCTCGACGCCGGTCCGACCGCTCCGGACCGACGCACTTGCCTTCGCCGCAGTCGTGCGGACTCAGGCTCGTGTCTACGCGAGCCCGGACGGACGGTCGCTCGCACGGTACGGCCGAGTCAACGTCAACGGCGTGCCGACGGTCTTCGGCGTGCTCAGCCGCGCCGACTGCGGCGGCCGCTGGCTGCGCGTGCAGCTGCCGAGCCGGCCGAACGGCGTCCTCGGCTGGGTCCGCGCGCGTGACGTCCAGCTGATCCGCGTCCGGACGCGGATCGAGGTCGACCTCTCGGCTCGCCGCGTCACGCTGTACCGAAAGGGCCGCGAGCTGATCTCGACGACGGCCGCGATCGGCGCGTCCGACACGCCGACGCCCGACCGGGAGCTACTACGTCAACCAGCGCCTGGTCGCTCCGAATCCGCGCGGCCCCTACGGCCCGGCGGCGATCGGCGTCTCCGCGTTCTCGCCGGTGCTCCAGCACTGGATCCAGGGTGGCCCGATCGCGATCCACGGGACGAACCAGCCACACCTGCTCGGCGGCGCCGTCTCCCACGGGTGCATCCGGATCGCGAACAGCGCCATCACCCGCATGTTCCGGCTCGCCGTCGCCGGCACTCCGGTCGTCATCCGCGCCTAGGCACGAGCCCTCGCCAGCTGAAGATCACCCTTTTGGGTACTAGTTTGAACCGCTAAAACGATCCATTTTGGGCCGTGTAGCGAAGGGCTTACGAACCTCGTGGCGTGACGGGGCGGCTGAGGGACGACGGGGGACTGCGGTTTGGCGAAGATGCGGGTTCTGCTTGCGGACGATCATCGGCTGATGCTGGAGGCTGTGCGCGTCTCGCTGGAGCAGGACGGAGACTTCGAGATCGTGGCGGCCACGACCGACGCGACGAAGGTGCTCCCGCTGATGGCCGAGGCGCAGCCCGACGTCGTCGTCCTCGACGTGCGGATGCCGCAGCTCGACGGGATCACGTGCCTGAAGCGGATTCGCGCGCGCCCATCCGGACGTCGTCGTGGTGATGCTCTCCGCGTCGGAGGACGCGTCGATCATCCAGCAGGCGATGGAGGCGGGGGCGCGGGCGTTCGTGCTCAAGCACATCGACCCGCGCGACCTCGGCGCGGTGATCCGGCAGGCGATCGTCGGCACCGTCTTCCAGTCGGCCAGCGTCTTCGCCGACGCGTCGGCCACGAAGGCGGCGGAAGCGGGTTTGACCGCCAAGGAGCGCGAGGTCCTGAACCTGCTCTCGGCGGGACTCTCCAACCGCGACATCGCCAAGGAGCTGTGGCTCTCGCAGCAGACCATCAAGTTCCACCTCTCGAACATCTACCGGAAGCTGAGCGTGAGCAGTCGAACCGCCGCGATCCAGGCCGCTCAGGTCAGAGGGCTGATCAGCAACCCGCTTCTGCAGGAGGCCTAGCGGCTCAGGCGAGAACTTCTGCGCTGACGCTCGGATCGGCGGCCGCCCAGGCACGGACGAAGAAGCGCAGTTCCGTCCGCTCGTGCTCCCGGCTCGCGAAATCCGCGGCGGGGTACGAGAGCTCCAGCGTGTCGCCGTCGACGAAGGCGCGCGCGCCGAGAGCCTGGATCTCCGCGACGAGCCGCTCCCTGGCGGCCGAGGGTTGAACTCGCAGCTTCATCGTCACACCTTCGCAGCTTCGATCGGCCGGCCGTGACCCGATCGTCTAAACGCCGATCCGCCAAACGGGTAGCTCTGCGGTCGAGCTACCCGTAGGGCTAGGCGAATCCCACCCGCGTGCGGGAGGGGTCTTCGCGTCCCGCGGCGGACGATGCAGCTTCCAGAACAGAGGAGTCTGCGGTAGTGCGGTTTGGTGACGGAGAAGTGGGCTGGCGGTAGGTCCGAGCAGTGGCGGGTGCTCGGACGTGCCGCCGTTCCCTGGATCCGATCCTGTGGCGACGACAAATTTCAAGGGGGAGACATCTGATGGCGACACCGAAGCAGGTTCAGAGGAGAGGGCGGCTCAGCCTCGTCCTCGGCACAGTCTTTGCGGCACTGACATTCGCGGCGTTGCGTCCGCAGACGGTCGTGGAGACGCTCGATGCCGACTCGACCCGTAGCTGTCGGGACAACGTCGCTGACCCGGTGCGAGCGACGGCAGGTCAGACGAAAACCTGTTACGTCGACCAGGATCGAATGCACAGGTGCCGAGGATCCAATGGACGCTTCCGCAACGGCTCATGTCGGGCGCCGACCGTCGCGTGACAGCTGCGAGGTGACGTGTGCTACAGCGCGTTACTTTGACACGCCCTTCCGTGTGGCCGGCGGAAACGACGCTCACCGAGCGGCGAGCCGAGGAACTGCGCGCAGACGACGACAGCCGATGACAGACTCCGGCAGCCGGGACCTATTCCTACGTGACGAGATTCACGGAGGGGATCTGGATGTCGTGACGACCAGCGGCGACTCCCGAGTGACTTCACGCTCAACGTCACCGCTGCGCCCGACACCACTCCTCCTTCGATCACTCCCGACCGTGACACCTCCTTCTCCGAACGGATCGGGCGGCTGGTACAAGACCGGCGACGTGACGGTGAGCTTCGCCGTCTCCGATCCTCAGTCGACGATCACTTCCAAGTCGGCAGCGTGCGACGTCACCACGACGGTGAGCAGCGACGGCACGACTGCCGTCACCTGTTCGGCGACGAGCGCCGGCGGAACCGCGAGCAACACGCAGACGATCAAGCGGGACACGACGATCCCCAACGTCTCGATCGACTCAAGCGTGCCGACCTCGACGTCGAGCTCGACGGTCAACGTGACCGGCACCTCCTCCGATGCGACGAGCGGCGTCGCCTCGGTAAGCGTGAACGGATCGGCGGCTATCCTCGGCGTGCCGAACACCTTCTCCTACGTCGCATCGCTCAACTGCGGCTCGAACTCGATCACGGCTGCATCGACCGATGTCGCCGGCAACGTGTCCGGCAACGCAAGCACGACGATCACCCGCATCTGCGACACCGCAGCTCCGACGGTCACGGTCACCGTGCCGTCTGCTCCCGCCGGTCAAGACGGCTTCTTCAACGCCTCAAATGGGGCTCAGACCGTCAACGTTTCGGCGTCTGATCCGTCAGGCGTCACGAACATCACGTGCACCGACAACGGCGGAAGCGTACGGTCGTCGGACAGAGCGGGTCGAATCCGCGAACCGGCTCGTTCCAGGTCTCCTCGGACGGAACCCACAGCATCGCCTGCGAGGCGACCGACGCGGTGGGGAACAGCGGCAACACCGGCTCGGCGAACACCGGCTCACTGAAGATCGACGGAACGTCGCCGAGCGTGAACTGCGCCTCGGCCGACTCGAGCTGGCATGCGTCGGACGTCTCGATCGGCTGCACCGCGTCGGACGGACTCTCCGGACTTGCGGCGGGCGGTGACGCGAGCTTCAGCCTCGTGACCACGGTTGCCGCAGGAACCGAGACCGCGAACGCGAGCACCGGGAGCAGGGACGTCTTCGACAAGGCTGGAAACAAGACTGTTGCCGGCCCGATCGGCGGCAACAAGGTGGACAAGAAGAACCCGACGTCGAGCTGTGACTCTGCGCCGAGTGGCTGGTCGAGCGTCGATGTGACGATCGACTGCATCGGAGCCGATGGCGGCTCTGGTCTCGTTCCCTCGGCGGACTCCACCTTCTCGCTCTCGACGAATGTGGCGGCCGGCGTCGAGACCGCGAACGCGTCGACCGGCACGAAGACGCTCACCGACGGGGTTGGCCACACGACGACGGTGGCGGCGATCAGCGGAATCAAGGTCGACAAGAAGGCACCAAGCCTCATCGACAACGGCCCCACGACTCGGTCCGAATGCGGCGGGCTGGTACAAGACGGCGGTTCTCGAACACGTTCGCCGCGAGTGATGGCGGCTCTGGGCTTGCCTCGCCGTGTGCCGCCTCCTTCACGAGTCGAGCGAGCACGACGAGGGCAATGCGGTCAAGATCCCCTCAGGTGCCTGTGCGGACGCGGTCGGGAACTCCAACCCCGGAATCAACAGCGCGGCGTTCAAGATCGACCTGACCGCGCCGACTGTTGAACTGTGGCTCGGCCGACGGTCTCTGGCATGCGAACAATGTCTCGATCGCCTGTTCCGCCTCCGATGGTCTCTCGGGGCTGGCGGCTGCCGGCGACTCGAGCTTCAGCCTCTCGACGATGTCGGGCCGAGTCGAGACGGCCAACGCCTCGACCGGCAGCAGGGATCGGTCGTCGACGTGGCCGGGAACACGAGCACCGCAGGCCCGATCGCAGGCAACAAGGTCGACAGGAAGAAGCCGTCGATCTCGTGCGGGTCGGCGGACGGGCACTGGCACAACGTCGACGTCACGATCGGCTGTACGTCGGGCGACGGCGGCTCAGGCCTACAGAACGCGGCCGATGCAGGCTTCAACTTGACGACGACCGTCGCTGCGGGAGCCGAGACCGACAACGCTCAGACCAACACGAAGAACGTCGCGGACGCGGTCGGGAACAGCGGTACCGCCGGCCCGGTCGGCGGCAACAAGGTCGACAAGAAGGCGCCGACCTTCCTCTGTGCTGCGGCCCCGAGCAGCTGGTCGCAGACGGACGTGACGATCGCGTGTACTGGAGCGGACGGCGGCTCTGGGCTCGATCCCGCTTCGGACTCGAGCTTCTCGCTCGTCACGACTGTCGCAGCCGGTGCCGAGACCGCAACGCGTCGACCGGTACGAAGACGCTCACCGACGGGGTCGGTCACACCACGACGGCTCCCTCGATCAGCGGAATCAAGGTCGACAAGAAGGCCCCGAGCCTCATCCGACGGTGGTCCGACGACATCACCGAACGCGGCAGGTTGGTACAAGACCGCGGTTTCGAATTCGTTCACCGCGAGTGACGGCGGCTCGGGGCTCGCTTCTCCGTGCACGGCGTCGTTCAGCAAGTCGAGCGGAACCGCCGAAGGACCGCGGTGAAGATCGCCTCGGGTATCTGTGCAGATGCGGTTGGCAACTCCAACCCCGGGATCGACAGCGCGGCCTTCAAGATCGACCTGACGGCTCCGACGGTCTCGGTCGGCGGCGTAACGTTGAACGCCATCTACGACCGCGGGGCGGTGCCCGTGGCGACCTGCGACACGCAGGACGCTCTGTCGGGCGTGAAGGTCGCGGCGACGGTAAGCGTCTCGGGCGGCACCAGCAACGGCGTCGGAACGTATACGGCGAAGTGCAGTGGCGGCAAGGACGAAGCTGACAACGTCCGGGCCGACGTCAGCCTGACCTACAAGGTGCAGTATCCGGTCGCTGGGATCAGCGGCATCCTGCAGCCGATCAACTCGACAACACGAGCGTCTTCAATCGCGGCAAGGCCGTTCCGGTCAAGTTCAAGCTCGGTGGCGACGAGCCCGCCGGCTTCAGCTACAGCGGCTGGACACTTCAGCGGCAAAAGTCGGCTGCACGCAACTTCGACACCGAAGACGCGATTCAGGAGGCAGTCGTCGAGAACCCGTCGAACGGCTTCCGCTACGACACGTCGGCCGATCAGTACATCTACAACGCGAACTTCAGCGACCAGCAGGCTGGAACGTGCTGGCAGGTCGTGGTCACGCTCGATAGCGGACAGACGCTGACGTCCGCAGTGTTCAAGCTCCAGAAGTAGGACTGCGGCGGGTGAGGGGCTGAACGCCCCTCGCCCGCTGACGGTCGTCGCTCTTTCCAGCCAACGAAGTAGGCGGCTGAACAAGACGCCGGGGGAGCGTTGCGGCGCTCCCCCGGGTTCCGCCTCTCGCCAGGTACCGCGTCTCGCTAGGGGCGGGGATCGGCGGCTTCGACCTGCTCGTGCGTCTCGGCGTGCTTCTCGACGACGACGAACAGCTCGTGCCGCTCGACGACGTCCTCCACCGCCGGCGCCTCGTGTCCCGGGAGGACTGCGAAATGGCGCGGGTTCTGCCTGAGCCATTCGTACTCGGCAGCCTCGATGCTGAGAACCTTCAGGCACTCGCGGTCGGAGCATTCGCAGACGAGCTCGAGCACGGGCGGAAGGGAGTCGCCGTACCCTCCGGCCAGTCGCTCGTTGATCCGGCGGAAGAGGATCTCGTTCTGCGCCAGGCGGCGGTCGCGCTTGGGTACGTCGGACTCGCGGGTGGCGGGTCCGGTTCGGGCCTCGATCAGGGCCTGCGCGTCCGTGGTCTCCAGCCCGGTCAGCCCCATCGTCAGGGCGAGGAGCTCCGCACCCTCGAAACCCGCTTCGACGAGCTCGTCGACCACGAACGTGCGACGTCGAGCGCCGACTTCGAGCTCGGCCGCGACCTGCTCGCGGTCGACATCGCCCTGCGCGGCGAGCCACGAGGTCAGGCCAGGCTCGACGGGCTCGGCGTCCATGTCCGTTCAACGGCCTGTCCCGGGTTTCGGGCACGGGTGTCGCGGCGATTCGAGATTGCGGGTTGGGGTAGGGCGCTGTGACAACCCAAGTCAACGAAAGGGGTCACATGAGCGACGACAGCGACAAGGGCAACGTCGGCGAGGCGCTGGAGCGCGACTGGGAGCAGACGAAGTCCGACCTGCCGGGCCTGGACGGGAAGGATCTCGACCAGGACGTGGACGACACGGTCAAGCAGGCGCTCGGCGACGAACGGGTTCCGCCCGCCGGCGAGAAGAACCGGGACTAGCGGTCGAGCGAGGGGTCCGGGCGCTTCGTCCGGGCTCCTCGACCGAGACCACGCGTCGCGGACGGTAGGCGGGAGTGATGAACGGCGAGCTCGAGAACGTCGAGAACGAGGTGCAGGAGCTGCGGGCCGAGCTGGAGGCCGCCCGCGCCCGCACCGCCGAGTACGAAACGGCGCTCCAGGATCTCGATCGGCAGCAGAGCGCCGCCGCGGGGCGCCTCGAGCTAGCCCGGCGTCAGGCCGCCGAATACAGCGCCCGCCTCGAGACGCGCGAGTCCGAGCTCGCCGAGGTGCGTCGGCGCGAGGAGAAGTACGACGCCTTCCGTGCGGTGGTCGAGCACCGCGACGTCGCCGGGCGCGAGGCGGCAGAGGCCATCGACACCGCTCTCGACCGGCTTGCGGAGTTCGCCCGGATGCAGGACGCGATCCCGGCAGCCCGCGCGGAGGTCGCTCCCGGCTACGACGTGTCGGTTCCGGCCGAGCCCGAAGAGCTCGAGCAGGCGTGGGAGCGGCTGATCGCAGTCGTCCGCGAGCGAATCGACGAGCGGCTCGAGGACGAGATCGTCGACGCGGCCGCGCACAGCGTCGCCGGCCACGGGATCGGCAAGCTGCCCCAGCATCTGCAGGCCCTCGCCCGGCTCCGGCGTCAGCAGCTGCTCGCGAGCGCGCGCGCCACCAACAATGAGCGGGGCGCGAGGTAGCGGAGCGGACCCGTGGCGGGCCCGCTCCGCAGCGAGAGCTAGTTACACCAGTCGAAGAGCTCGGGGTTCGTGAAGTGGAGCCGGATCACGGTGCCGAGCGAGAGGAACGAACCGGCCGGCAGATCGGCGTTGATGAGGCCGGGGCTACCGGCGTCGGTATCGATCGTGTCGTAGTCGATCTGCTGCTGCGCGGCCGCGCTGATCAGGTTGTTCTGGACGAGGAAGGCGACGCCGGCCTTGACGCAGCGAGCGCCCTCGATCGCCTGGGACGAGTTGTTCGCGCTCGCAACCGGCGAGATCAGAAGCGCAGCGGTGGCACTGGTGGCCGCGAGTGCGGTGAGTCGCTTGAGCATGTCTGCCTCTCTTTCGTTGGTCGGGTTAGCGGAGGCTCGGCGGCACGAGCACGGTGTTGACGGCGTGGATGACGCCGTTCGAGGCGGCCACGTCGGCCACGATCACCTGCGAGTTGCCGTTCAGGTAGAGCTTGCCGGTCTTCAGCGAGAGCTTGATCTTCTCGCCCTGAACAGTCGGAACCGAGCCGCCCTTCATCGCGACAGCGACTGCCGCGCTGCTCGGAACCTTCTTCGCAAGCACGTGATAGGTCAGCACCTTCGTCAGGAGCGCCTTGTCCGTGGTGACCGCGGTGTACGTCTCCGGCGCGGTCTTCTTGAGCTTCGCGAACGCGGCGTTCGTGGGCGCGAAGACGGTGTATGGGCCCTTCGCGGACAGGGTCTTCACGAGCCCCGCCTGCTTGACGAGCGCGACGAGCGTCGAGAAGCGCTTGTCGGCTGCGGCCACGCCAACGATCGTCGGCTTGGCTGCCGTGCTCTCCGCCGGCGCAGCCGGCGCTGTGGCGGCGAGGGCCGAGGCAGCCACCAGGGTGGCGAGGAGTGTTACGGGTAGAGCTTTCATGCGGTACCTCCGATTCCGTGGTTTCCAGGACGCGGTTGATACGCGGGTCTGGGCCACGTGGATCAATCGTCGCGAGAAGCCGGATGATCGGGACGGGCGCGGCGGCCGTATGTGTCGTGATGAGCACAACACGGAATCCCGCACCGGATCCTGCGATCATCCACGCGTGCCCGAAGAACACGACGACGCCGAACTCGTCCGCCGGATCGCGCAGGACGACAAGGAGGCGCTCCGCACTCTCTACGAGCGGTATGGGACGATCGTGTTCGGGATGACCTATCGCTTGCTCGGCGATCGCCAATTCGCGGAGGAGTGCACTCAGGATGTCTTCGTCGCGGTCTGGCGTAACGCGGCGAGCTATGCGTCCGAGCGGGGTCGGGTCACCTCCTGGCTCCTGACGATCGCGCGGAACCGCGCCGTCGACCTCGGCCGTCGCCGAAGCGCACGCCCCGCCGACCCTTACGCCGAGGTCTGGCAGAGCGACGAATCGCCCGACTCCGCCGACCTCGCAGTCGCCGCCGACCACTCTCGCCGAGTCGCGGCGGCGCTCGCAGAACTTCCGGCTCCACAACGCGAGGCTCTCACCCTGGCGTATTTCGAAGAGTTGTCCCATGACGAGATCTCGGTGCGGCTGGGCCTCCCGCTAGGCACAGTGAAGGGGCGAATCCGCCTCGCGCTCGACCGCATGCGCGGCCTGGCGCCGAAGTACGCACTGGACACGGAGCGAGAGCTATGACCGACATCGACCGCCGCGAGCGGGCCGCGAGCGCGGCCCTTGGCGCTCTCACGCCAGACGAGGCAGCGCGCCTCGACGAGGAGCTCATTCGGGATCCGGCGCTTGCCGACGAGGTCGAGGCCTATCGCGCGGCGGTCGCGACGCTCGAGGGCGGGGTTGCGAGAGAGAGGCCGTCGCCGGAGCTCTTCGACCGCGTGCTTGCTCAGATCGACATTGAGGATGCCGCGGTCGCTCGGCCGGCTCCTCGCGTCCAGCGGGTCGCAGCTCGCCGCCCTCGACGGCTCTTTCCCGCGTTCGCCGGGCTCGCCGCCGCCGTGGCCGCAATCGCGCTCGTTCTCGCGGTGTTCGATGAGAATGGCCTCGACGGCCCGACCTCCCGCGCCGCAATTCAGGGAACGCCCGACTTTGCCGGAGTCCAGGGCGAAGCGAGGCTGTACTCGCCGGAGCAGGACGACGGAGTGCTCGCTCTCGACCTCAGAGACGTCCCGTCGCCCGGGCCAGACGAGCACTACGAGATCTGGGTGCTGCGCGAGAGTGCCGGCGACCGGATGGAGGCGGTGGGAACGTTCACGCCCGTGGCTCCGGAGGTCGAGCTCGAGGTGAGGCTCCCCGGCGCGGGCGACTACAAGGCGGTCGACATCTCGATCGAGCCGAACGCCGGCCCCGCCGAGCACTCGGGCACGAGCCTCGCCGGCGGCAGCTTCGAGGCCGCCTAGGCCCGCTTCGCGATCGTCCAGCCGAGCCAGGCGACGGTGCCGATCAGCATCGTCCCAAGCCCGACCGCGATGAAGAGGTCGGCGACGTTCCCGGTCGAGCCGTCGCCGAAGGGGATGAAGTCGGGCGAGCCGCCACGAGCATTCCACCAGTAGCGACTGGTGAGATTGCCGAGCCCGCCTCCGAGCGCGATCCCGGCGCCGACGGCGACGATCCGCGCCGGCACGACGCACGCGAGGAGCGAGGTGGCTGCGGCGACGAGGATCAGCGTCGCTCCGAGCCCGAACGGCGCCCGGTCGGAGACGTTGAAGAGCAGCGTGGAGGGGTCGAGCGCGACGGCGAGCTCCTTCGTCGTGAAGTCGACGGCGAGCGCGGCCAGCGCCGCAATCGCCATCAGGAGCGCGCGGGAGGGAAAGCGCTCGAGCTCCAGCGTCGCGAACCGGCTCACGGAACGAGCCTAGCCGGGTGGCCGCCCGCGAGCTCTCAGCCTGGAGAAACGGGCTAGAGCAGGTCGTTCGCCGCGAGGAACTCGCGCGCGACGTCGGTCGGCTGACGCTTCCCGATCGTGACTGAGGCATTCATCGCGATCACTGCCTCCTGGGTGAGCTTCTCGCTGACCGCGTCGACCGCTGCTTCGAATTCGCCACCGAGCTCTTCGGCAAGCTCCTGATTCACGATCGGTGCGACGTTCTGGAAGCCGAACACCGCCTCCGTGTCCTCCAGCACGACGTACTTGTCCGACGCCAGCTGCGGATCGGTCGAGAAGATCGCGGCGACGTCGACGGTGCCCTGGTCGAGTGCCTCGTAGAGGGCGAGCCCGGTGAGTGGTGTGTACTCGACCTTCTCGTGCTCGATCCCATACGCCTTCTCGAGGCCTGGAAGACCCTGCAGCCGCGTCGCGAACTCCGGCGCACCTCCGAGCTTGAAGCTGTCGAGCTTCGTCAGGTCGCCGATCTCGGCGAGGTCGTCCCGAGCGGCAGTCGCCCGTGTCACCGCAAGCGCATCCGTATTGGAGAACGGCGTCATCGCGAAGAGCGTGAAGCCGTCCTCCTCGTAGAGCTTCTTCGCCTGATCGTAGGTCGACTCCGCGCTCTCCTGCGGCTCGTCGTCGGTGTAGACGGCGGTCAGCATCGTCCCCGTGTACTCCGGATACAGATTGATCTCACCGCGGCGCAGTGCCTTGTCGATGATCTCCGTGGATCCGATCGAGCTCTGGAGCTCGACCGTGTAGTCCTTCGCCTCGAGTGCCTGCCTGTAGACCTCGCCGAGGATGACGGCCTCCGTGAAGTTCTTCGAGCCGATCATGACCTTGCCGTCGGAGGCTGACTCACCGCCCTCGTCGTCACTGCCGCAGCCGGCCAGGACGAGCGCAAGGACGAACACGAGCGAAAGGACGCGAGCCATCGCGCCGTGGTCTATCAGAAGTCGGATGCACGAGTTCGTCGAGGTTCGGGTGCCCGGAGCCGAACTCCGCGAACACCACCTGGCGGTCGAGGTCTGGATCCTCGTGCAGTCCGAACGCGACGACTGCCTGTCCGACGACTGCCCTGTCTGACCGTGCCACCCGTGCTCGTTGCCGCGGGCACCGTGTGGTGATCTATTCGCTCTGCTGGCCGTCGGCTTTGGGGGCGGCATCCGGGAGTGGTTTGCGCTCACCGGCATCTCGTGCGTCGGCGGCTGAGTCCCGCACTTCTGCCGCCGCGTCACGTACGTCGGCGCTGCGGTCACGCGCGTCGGCGTCCGCTTGTCGAGCGTCGGCGGTCAGTTCTCGCGAATCGGCGATAACGCCACGCTCGTCGGCCCTGCGGTCACGTGCGTCGGCGTCCGCTTGTCGAGCGTCGGCGGTGAGTTCTCGCGAATCGGCTTCGGCGCCGCGGGCGTCGGCGCTGACGTCACGTGCGTCGGCGTCCGCTTGTCGAGCGTCGGCGGTGAGTTCTCGCGAGTCGGCTTCGGCGCCGCGGGCGTCGGCGCTGACGTCACGTGCGTCGGCGTCCGCTTGTCGAGCGTCGGCGGTGAGTTCTCGCGAATCGGCTTCAGCGCCACGCGCATTCCCGACGAGCTCCCGCATATCGGCATTGGCTTTACGTACACCCGCAATTGCTTCGCGCACGTCGGCCTCCGCGTCTCTGACGTCGGCTCTGCGCTTCTGCGCTTCGTCATCCGCGCTTGCGTGCTCGGGGCGACTCTCCTCGTCTCCCGCAGTCATGAGCGGATTATGCCGTTTTCGATTCGACGACGCTAGACGGCCAGCACCTGGAAGCTCGTCTCGTCCCGCCGCACAGCGGCGCGACCACTAAAACGAGGCGGCGGATGTGTCCAGTCTGCGAGAGGCTGAGAAACCTCACCCTCAAGCGGTTGCGGCAATGCTCGGAACTCATGATCCCGAGCTGTGACATGCGTTTACTCTGGCCCGGTTCTAAGGCGGCGCGGCAGCAGCGGAGCGCCTGAGCTGCGAACGGCGCCAGGGGACTACGACCTCGCGCACGACGAGGTCGACGATCGCCGCGGCAGGAACGGCGACGAACGCTCCGACGGGGCCGCCTAGCGAGGCGCCAACGAGGACCGCGACGAACACGTCGACACGAGGACGATGTGACCCCCGCCTTTTTTAAGACAGCGGCCATTCATGACCCCGGCAGTCAGGCCTCCGGCGAACTCCCCGACTGCGTGCCGAGTTCATAGGTTCGCTTCAGCTACGCGAGCCCTCGCGTGCTCCGAGGCGAGGTGCTCGGCCCGCTGCTTGACCCCGGAGAGCATCTTGCGCTCCATCACGAGCGAGCCCGGCTCCATCGGGATCATCCCGATTCGGTCGCGCAACCGGGGCAGCCGGAAACGGTTGCGGCTGATTAGGCGCGTGCTGCGGTCGCGCTCGTCGAGGATGTCTCTTGTCGATCGCGCGGTGGTCCGATAGGACCGAGTGGGCCGAACATGTCCGAACGAACGAGGGGGCTAGCAATGTCCAGGATCCTCTACCTGGTTCTCGTCGCGGGGGTCCTCGCTCTTCCCGGCAGCGGAGCCGTGGCGGCGGCTCGCACCGCGAGCCAGGACGAGCCCGTCGTGACGCATGGCGTCGCCGTCGGGGATGTCACTGCGCATTCCGCGGTCCTGTGGGCTCGAGGGGATCGCGAGGGAACTCTGAGCGTCCACCTCTCCGGAGGGCGGCACGACCGGGTCGAGCGGCTGCAGATCCGTGCGGGCGACGACTACACCGGCCAGCTCCTCCTCGAGGGGCTGAGGCCGGACGTCGCGTATCGCTATCGCGTGGGCCACACCCACAGCGGCGCCGTGGCCCGCGGCACGTTCCGCACTGCGCCCGCGGACGCCGCCGCCGCCCCGGTGCGGCTCGCCTTCGGGGGTGACGTCGCCGGCCAGAACGTCTGCCGTGACGCCCGGGAGGGGTTCCCGATCATGGAGACGATCCGAGCCTTCCGGCCAGACGTCTTTGTCGGCCTCGGCGACATGATCTACGCGGACAATGCTTGTGACCCGGTCGGCCGCTACGGCAACGCTCAGGTGCCGGGCGGCTTCGGGCCGGCGACGGACCTCGCCGGCTTCTGGGCGCACTGGCGCTACAGCCGCGCGGACGCCTCCTCGCAGCGCCTTCTTGCGAGCACGAGCTACGTCGGCGTATGGGACGACCACGAGGTCGTGAACGACTTCGGCCCCTTGAGCGACACTCGCTCCACGCCCCCGTACACGCCCGGCGTCCGCCTGCTCCCGATCGGCCTCGAGGCGTTCCTCGACTACACCCCGATCGCGGTCGCGCGGAACACGCCCAAGCGGCTGTACCGCTCCCTCCGCTGGGGCAAGCACCTGGAGCTCTTCGTGCTCGACACCCGGCAATACCGTGATGCGAACAGCGCCTTGGACAGCGCTGACCGGGCGAAGACGATGCTCGGCCGCGAGCAGCTCACCTGGCTGAAGGAGAGCCTGGCGGCTTCCGACGCCACGTGGAAGGTGATCGTGTCGAGCGTGCCGATGTCGATTCCGACCGGCTTCCCGCCGAGCGGTGGTCGAGACGGTTGGGCGAACTTCGACCAGACGACCGGCTTCGAGCAGGAGCTGCTCGACATCCTCCGCTTCATGGAGAGCAACGGAATCGTGAACACGGTCTGGATCACGACCGACGTCCACTTCGCGGAGGCGTTCCGCTACCGGCCGTTCCCCTCAAACCCCGGATTCGCCGTCTACGAGCTGGCGACGGGCCCCCTGAACTCGGGCATCTTCCCCGTCCGCGACTTCGACCCGACGCTCAACCCCGAGGTGCTCACGTTCTTCGGCCCGCCGACCACTGAGGCGGTCACGAGCTGGCAGGAAGCGAAGCGCTGGCTCAACTTCGGGACGCTCGAGGTTGATCGAGACGGCGATCTGACCACCGAGATCGTCAACACCGCAGGACAAACTCAGTTCTCGCTCACGCTCACACCCCGATAAGGGATCTCAAGCCCATGGCTGAGCGGTCAGAAAGCTCGACGTGGCAGCGGCACAGGCTCGACGAGGTCGCCGCAGCGGCGGCAGGCGAAGCCGTCACGGCTGATCGCTGCAGCACGCAATCGTTCCAGGCGGCCGTCGAGGGGAGGGGGCGCGCCCGGCGCCCCGAGGAGATTTGCGGATCTCCGCAGAACGATCGTCGACCCACGAGCGGCGGGTGTGCTCGGGGATGCACGCCTCAAGGCGCGCCCGGCGGAGTATCTCGCGAAAGGCCCTAACGAATCCAGGGTCGGATAAGCCGGCCCCGACACACGCGAGCGCACGACTAGTTGGCAATCGTCGTCGTTAGCGGCCAGCCGGCGGGGCTGCCTTAGCCCGCGTGGTCTAACGACTTCGTCATCTCGTACTTCCGGCCGTTCAGCTCGAGCGCGGCGGAGGCGACACCGAACTCGCTCAGCCACGCATCCACACGGCGGAGGACGCCTCGGCTCCCGGTCTCGTTTACGGCGACAACGATGACCGTGCCATCGCTGCCCATTACGAGATCAGCCTCGCAATGGCCGTGGAGCGTGCCGTGGAGGTGTCGGCCCTGATCGGAGTTGCTGAGCGTGATGCGCAGCGTCCCCGGCGACGGCTCGCACAGCCTGTCGGCAGGAGGAAGGTAGGTAACGAGAGCCATTCGGCGGCCTCCGGACGCTCCGTACCCGCATGGCCGGAGGTCAGGGAGTCCGAAGCTTCGTAGAGTCTCAGTGTACTGCTCATATCTGTTTCAGCCGGACGGATAGCGGCGAAGAGGAGCGTCCGGCACGTCCGCCCTCACTGCGGCCATGGGATTGTCAATCCCCTCCGTGGCGCGTACTCGGCGGCGTGCCGGCTACTTGTGTGTACGGCCCTTCGTGCTGCGCCGCCAGAGCTCTAAGCGGTCAGCTCGAGTGCATGCTGCGCGTAGTCCGGCTCACTTTCCCTTCGGCTGAACGACATGGGCGGCCGCCCCGAGCGCCGCGCGCAGCGAGACCCCCCGATCACCCACGCACGGTCAAGCCGCATACGGCCGCCCGAGTTTGTTTCTATCGCCACAAGCGTGGGCTGAGATCCCCCGTTCGGGGGATACGAGCATTGTCGGTGGAACGGCTCCGAGACCCCCGTCACCCGGAGCGTCGGCCTAGGTTTCGACTCCCTTCGGCGCTGGTAAGAAAGCGGCCGAGCCGCGGCTGCTAGCGGCGGCGCTGAGGCTCATATCCACCCACCGGAAGGCCAGGAAGGGTAACCCTGGCCTTCCACAATCTCGCGTCCGCGGACGTGTTATCCCGATTCCCGAACGGGTATTGCGTCCTGGGGTCGCGCCAAGGCGGCCGCTGTAGGCGAGGTTGATGTCTCCCCCTTCCGGAGCATCCGCTTTCGTGCAGTCGCCTGAGGGAGTCGCCGCAGCTCCCGTGGCGCGCCCCCACTAAGAGATTCTGGTAGGCGGCCGCCCCTTGAGGCCGCGCTTGAAAGCCGTCAGCCCCCAAGCTGCAGCCGCCGCAGACCGGCCGCCGGCACGATCCTCACCGTGAGCCGGATGCCTTAATCCCCAGGTACTGAAAACGACTCCTGGTTTCGCCCAAGTTCCCGATCCTGCACGGATCGGTACCGGAGTGGGGGCTGCGCGCGAGCTCTCCAAAGGATCAAGCCGCACCACCCGATCGGGGGACGCACGACAACCCCTCCTCCAGCAGATTTCGAAGGTGTCTGCGGCGACACAGGAAAATGAAGCGGGAAAGTCGGCGAGGGCGGCGAGGCGCCTAGACCCGCGTTGCCTGCTTACGCTTCTCCTCACCGAGGTCGCCTGGTTCTCCTTCGTCACCTATCTCGCGCTCCGGGATATTTGACACGGTGCCTGAGCTCGAAGAGTCCCTCGTGACATGGGCGAACTGCGAACAGCAGATTCGCGAGACCGAAGCAGACGACGCCGGCTGGCGGTGCTACAGCGACGGATTCGAGCTACTGCCGTTCTGCGCGCCGCCCTGCATTGAGCGCGAGTTCTCTGCCGACGCACCAGCCTCGCTCAGAGGTTGACGGGTTTCCCTCGAGCGACCGCGACCAAGAGACGTGCGGCCGCTTCTCCGCCTCCACGCCTAAGCAGCGCGAGCGCGCAGACCGCGGCTTGAAGCTCCGAGAGTGACGGCTTGTCTTCGACACAGAGGCGCGCGATCCATCGTGTCGCAGCCCGGTCGAAGCGAGGATCATCCGCGCCGGCGTAGAGGAACACGAGCGATAGCGCGTCCTCGAGATTGAGCTGGCCCATCTCCCGTGCGGCGAGCTCTGCATTGAGCAGGCTCTTGCGCTCAACCGCACGACGAAAACGAGTAAGAGGTGAGCCCTGCGCCGTCACGAACCTATGTTCGCACTCCACGGGAGTGGCGGACAGGATTAAGCGCTCCTCCAGCCAACATCTCCGTTGTGCGCATTCGCTGGTGGGAAATTGTGCTCGCGACTCTCCTCGTTCTGGTCGCTCTGCTCTGGCTCGTGGCGGGCCTCTATTTGGCGGGGCTCGTGATGCTGTTCTTGCTTTTGTTCGCGTTTGCCTCAAGAGCGGAAGTTGTCGAGCGCAACGTTGCCGGCTCACACGCGCGTACTCGCGCTTTGCTCGCCTTGATCCGCGCCGTCGCGCTCCTCGCAATCCTCGTTGTCGTCGGCGCGCTGGTCTGGGTCGGCGACAGGGACGAATGGACAGATGACACTCCCGGCACGGTGGCTGTGTTTGCCCTCGCCGGACTCGCCATCTATCTAATGCGCGACATCGACCGTTACACCGACGAAGCAATCGACTACTTCATTGGTGGGAGAGCCGAACGCCGGGTCGCTCAAGAACTAGAGCCTCTTCGCGAGCAAGGCTGGACAATCGCCCACAATGTGCCACGCGAGGGACGGGGCAACCTCGACCACTTTGTGACTGGCTCTACCGGCGCGTTCGCGATCGAAACCAAGAGCGGCAGGTTCCGAGCTGCGGATCGTGGGGATGCAATCAGCAACGCAATCTGGGCTCGTGAGAAGTTTGGCGAGCGGTTCGTGAAAGCTGTGCTGTGTGTTGGAACAGACCCGCCAGAGCAGCCGCGTAGAGACCTTCACGGAAAGTCCGAGTGCTGGATCATCGGGCCAAGCCAGCTCCGTGACTGGCTCGTCGCGCACAAGTGGGTACCGCGGCGGACGTCATAGGTGGTTCGAATGCCGCCTCGACTGACTGCACGAACCACCTACCGCCTGCGGAACGAGGGGGCACCGAGGGGGGCACCACTCGACCTTCTACGTCCTTTGTGTCACACCTGACCCGCTTACTAAGCGGAAACGGCTTGGATAAACGGGGAAGGAAGGCCCATACGGGATTCGAACCCGTGTCCAGAGAGACCGAGGTTCCAGAGCCGCTTCGCCGGAAACTCGATGAGCTAAGGGCGCAGAGCAAGGCGAGGGCTGATGAGCGTCGCTAGAACTCGTAGCCGCAGTGCGTTGCTAGCGAATGACCTGGTAGCCGCGCTCAGCGAATGCGACTGTGAGCGCTTCACGTGGGGTCGTGCCGACGGGGACGTGAACGCTCACACGGCCGAGACGGGGGTGATCGACCCACCATTGGGTCACTCGTGCTGCGGGAACGTCGAGCCCCGGCCGGCTTCCGAGATGAAAGACCTTCCCGGAGGCAGGGAGCGACAGCGGGCTCGCGGGAGTGGGGACGAGCGCGGCGGGCTCGTCGTCGGTCTTCCAGTCGTTCACGGTCGCGTCGAACCTGAGAACCCAGTCGCTTGCAGTGGCGTCGATTTCGGAGCGTTGCTGCCACGCGGCGCCGAGTGCGAGCCCGATCACGACGACCGCTATCAAACGGCGATCCGATCGCTTGAAACGCCTGCGAAACCGCCGGTTCTTCGAACTGCGCGAGGAGGGGCGATAGCTGTAGGCCGGGCCGGTCGAACCGTCTCCGCGCTGCCCACGGAAGGCTTTCCATGCCTTCGAAGGTTCTTTCCTGTACCAGTCGCGATCGTCGAGGGCCACCGCGGAGTTGTCGCACGGGGATCAGTCGTCGTCAATGCCCAAACGGGTGGTGTTGATCGTGTTCGCCGCTGATCGGCTGATCCGGACGGCGCACGACTACGAGGTGCTCGCAGCCTCCCACCCCGAGCGCGCAGCGCTCGTGGGGGGCGGCGAGCACCTCGCTGCTGCGACTGCCTTCACCGTCGCAGCGATCGTCATGCGCGAGGTAGCAGCGGCACTCGAGGACGAATTGGAAGCTGCGTGAACGGGGTTGAATTGATCGACGTAGTGGGGTTCGGCGTCGATGACGTAACCCTCGGGTTCGACATGACTGGGTCGAGGTCGATTGGTCGGCTCAACTCGATGCCGGGGATCGACACACGATGGGGTAAGCGGTTAGGCGAGCGCGGGTCGTGGGGTGCTTGGGTGAATGCGTTTGGTCGTTCGGCGGCGCACTGGAAGCCAGAGACCTGCCGGCTGAGCGAGAGCGCGTCCTCGAGATCGAGGCGGCCCATTTCCCGTGCGGCGAGCTCCACATTGAGAAGGCTCTTGCGCTTAACGGCGCGGCGGAAGCGGGTGAGAGGCGATCCTTGGCAGTCAGGAACGTATGTTCGCACGTCCCCAGGCGAAGCGCGTGAGGCTAAGTGGTCATGCAGCTGCTGGCAGCGCGCCGGTGCGCCAACGCGGAATCGCCGCATAGCCGAACGCGACCGCCAAACGCCCAAGCAGTCGAGCACAACCAAGACGACGCCGATCCGCTGCACCGCGTCACGGTTGAGCAGCGCGTCACGGTTGCTGGAACGGATCTCGACGACGCACGATCCGACGCCATCTACGCAGACGGCTACGCACGTGCTCTGACGTCATTGATCAGGCAGCGACACCGGGTTATGTTGGCGCAGATCGACAAGAAAGGGGTCGTAATGAACGACGAGCGCTACGACGTCGTCGTGATCGGCGCGGGCCAAGCCGGCCTCGCCATCGGGCACTTTCTAGCGAGGCAGGGCAAGCAGTTCGTAATCCTCGAAGCCGCGGACTCGGTGGGTTCCGCCTGGCGCAGCCGGTGGGACTCGCTCGTCCTCTTCACGCCGCGCCGCTACGACGCGCTGCCGGGGCTTGCCTTCCCCGGCGACCCGGACGGATATCCGACGCGCGACGAGGTCATCGCGTACCTCGAGCGGTACGCGGAGCACTTCCAACTGCCGATCGCGCTCTCGAGCCCGGTCCGCTCGCTCAGAAGAGACAGCGACGCGTTCGTGCTCGAGACGGACGAGAAGCGGATCCTGGCCAGTCAGGTTGTCGTGGCCACAGGCCCGTTCCAGGTGCCGAACGTGCCCTCCCTCGCTCAAGGCCTTGCAGCGGACGTGTTCCAGACGCACAGCACCGAGTACCGCCGGCCGGCCGATGTCCCCGAGGGCCGGGTGCTCGTGGTCGGCGGCGGCAACACCGGCTTTCAGATCGCGAAGGAGCTCGTGGCGAGCCGTGAGGTGCATCTCGCGGTCGGCTCCCGGCAAAAGCCCCTGCCACAGCGGCTGCTGGGCCGCGACGTCTTCTGGTGGCTGACGAGGCTCGGCTTGCTCTCGAAGACGGTCGAGTCCCGGCTCGGCCGACGCCTCCGGGGCCGCGACACTCTGATCGGCTCGAGCCCGAGGCAGGTGAAGCGGCTCGGCGTCCAAGTGCGCCCGCGCGCAGTGCGCGCCGACGGCCGCACGATCAGCTTCGCTGACGGCAGTGAACTGGACGTCGATGCCGTGGTCTGGGCGTCCGGCTACCGGCCGGGCCACTCGTGGATTGAACCCCCGGTGACGGATGACGACGGCGCTCTGCGCCATCGTCGAGGCATCACCCAGGTGCCGGGACTCTACTTCCTCGGCCTCTCCTGGCAGCACACCCGCGGCTCGGCGTTGCTCGGCTTCGTCGCCGACGACGCGGCATACATCGCCGACCAGCTCGGCGGCGGGAGCGAGCCCGCACCTCAGACGAACAGTCGCACTCCGCAGGAAGCGGGCGCCGCAGGAGGAGTCATGACTCAGGAAGAAGCCGACTTCCGCACGAGGGGCCGCTAGCGCTCGCCCACTGCCGCTTCGGGTGACATTCCTCGACGCGGAGTCCAGACGAGCGGTGCGCTAGGTCATCGGCTCGTCGACGATGAAGGTAAGCATCATCCCGCTCTCGTGATGCTCGGCGATGTGGCAGTGCGCCATCCAAGTTCCGGGGTTGGTGACGTCGAGCAGGATGTCGACCGTCTCGCCGGTTCGCACCAGCACCGTGTCCTTCCAGACCAGGTTGGGCTCCTCGACCTCGTCGCGGGCGAGGATCAGGAAGCGGCCGGCTCCATGCACGTGGAACGGGTGGGGCATCGGATGGTCGGAGTCAAGTTCGTTGACGAGGCGGATCTTCACGCGGTCACTGACGCTGAAGTGCCAGTCGATTGCCGCGTTCTCTGCACCCGTCTCCCGGTCGACGAGCTTCCAGCGCGTATTCGCCGGGGTCGTGATCCGGTTGACCTCGACCATGTCGTCTTCCCACTCGATCCCCTGGGCGCTGTCGTGCGAATGGTCGTGCCCGTGGTGCGCGTCTTGGTGGCGACCATGGGCATGCGCGTGTTCGGCGTGCTCCTCGGCGGAGGAGTGCTCGTGCTCGTCCGCGTGCTCATGATCGCCCTCCTCATGCTCATGCTCGTGGTGGCCGTGGTGCTCGTGTCCGCTCAAGCCCGCGACGGCAGCGGGGACGAGCTTCATGCCGCACTTCGGGCAGCGGTGGGGCGACTCGCTGACCACCTCCGGATGCATCGGGCAGACGAACTTCGTTGGCGCGGCGGTGGCGAGCAGCTTCATGCCGCACTTCGGGCAGCTTCCCGGCTCTTCACTGACGACCTCGGGGTGCATCGGACAGGCGTAGACGACGTCGCCGTCGGGAGTGCCCATGTCCATCTCGGCCACGAACGCCAGCGTCTTGTCGGGCGGCGAGTCGAGGAAGGGGGCGAGCCTCTCCCGCTCCGCGGTGAGATCCGCGTTCGTGCGCGGCTGGTCGAACGCCGCCGCGAGGTCGGGCTCCGCCTGCGCCTCGCCGACGGCGACCGTCGCGAGCCGATAGGTGCGCTCGGGGGTGCGGTGTTCGAGCGCGAACTCGCCGGCCTCGGGGAAGTGGACGTCGACGACGACGCGCTCCGAGGGTGCGATCAGCACCTCTTCGACGACTTGCTCGTGCTCGTAGTGGCCGCTGTCGCCGCCGACCAGCTTCATGCGTGCGCCGGGCAGGGTGACGTTGAAGACACGGGTGTTCGCGGTGTTGGTCAGGTAGAGCCGGACGACCTCGCCGCGGCTCGCGGTTAGCTCGAGCTCGGGGTCACCGGCGATGAGCATGACGTTGCCGAACCGGCCCATCGCCACGTGCGTGGTCTCGGCGCCGAAGGGGGCTATCCGGCCCTCCTCGATCAGGATGTCGTCCAGCGTGAGGGACTCCTCGCGGTGGACGGGCGGCCAGTAGTCAGGCTCGGCGGGGTCGACGAGGATGTTCCCGTAGAGGCCGAGCTCCTGCCCGTAGTCCTCGCGGATGTGCGGGTGGTACCAGTAAGCGCCGGGGTCTGGGACGGTGATCTCGTACGTGAACCGCTCGCCGACCGGGATCGGCGCCTGCGTGTCGTGCGTCCCGTCGTAGCGGTTCTCGAGCCGGAGCCCATGCCAGTGCACCGTCGCCTCGAGGTCGCCCCGATTGGTGGCGTGCACGCTTACCGTCGCGCCCTCCGGAATCCTCAGCGTCGGGCCAGGGATCGAGCCGTTGTAGGCGAGCATTCGCACGGTCGCGTCGCCGATCCGCTTCGCCACCGGCGCGATCTCGAGCTCGAACTCGTCGCCATCGCCGAGCTCGACGAGCTTCGGTCGAGTCGCCTCGGGAAGGCCCGTCGTGTCGGTCGGCATGTGCTCGAGCTCGGTGGCGCCGTGTCCATGGTGGTGGTCATGCATGGCTTGCTTCTCCTTTCCTACGATGGCCGGTGGTAGGAAGCGCCGTCGGTGAGCCCGTAGACGTTGCCGTCGGGGCCGCGGAAGTGGACCCAGCCCTGGTCGGCCGTTCCCTGCATCGGACCCAGGACCTCGACGCCGGCGGCCTCCAGTTCGGCGGTCGCGGCGGACAGGTCATCAACGAGGAACTCGGGGACCGGGCCGGTCGTAAAGTGCAAGTGGGCGGTGTCAGGAGGGCCGAAGATCTCGAACTGGGATGAGTCTTCGAGCTTGCTCCAGGCGAAGCCCGGCGCCAGTTCGACCAACGGCACACCGAGCACGTCCCGGAAGAAGGCAACCGTTTCGGCGAACGCTTCCGTCCGCACACCTGCCCAAACGACGCCGCGCACCTGCACCTGGCGATCGTAAGGCCGATCGTCATCGCAGTGGGTGATCTGACCGGCTGGCGCGAACACGTCGGTGATGGCTCGTGTCGTGATCGACGCGAACCGCTCCTCTTCGAGCAGCGCGCTGTGCTCCGGTTTGGGGCGTTCCGCCTCCTTCTCTATTTCCAGTCTGCGGCGTTGCCGGATCCGAGCACGCGGACGCGGCTGCCGTCGGGATTGCTGGTCAGGACGCGGCCGTTGGCGACGTAGAGGATCCGTCTGCCCCCGCGGCTGAAGCGCGGGTTCTCCTCGTCCAGCCGCGGCGTCGACGTGAGCCGGCGCTCGTTGCGGCCGCTGCGGTCGATCGCGTAGAGCTCGAGGTTGCCGTCTCGGTTCGAGGTGAACACGAGCGTGCGCCCGTCCGGCGACCAGGCCGGTGTCATCTCCTCACCGAGCTTGTCGTGGGTGCCCTGGCTCCTCGTCAGGCGACGGAGCCTCGAGCCGTCTGCGGCCATCAAGAAGATGTCGCTGTTGAAGGCGTCCGTGCTGCGGCTGAAGGCGATCGTTCTGCCGTCGGGGGAGTAGGCGGGCGTGACGTTGCCGATCCATGAGTGCTGGCTACGCGTGAGCGGCGTCAGCTTCGCGTCGGCAACTGACACGGTGAAGAGATTGCGGGTGCCTCCGAAGGCGATCTGCGTGCCGTCTCGCGACCAGGCGGGGAAGCTCGCCGGCCAGTGCAGCCCCGGCTGGCGTCTGGTGAGCCGGCGCTCGTTCTTTCCGTTCGCGTCGATCACGAAGATCTGGCCGAAGCGGGTGAATGCGACCCGCTTCCCATCCGGGCTCCAGGTCGGCTGCGAGCCTCCTGCGATGCGGACACCGTCGATGTACACGGCCCCTCGGTCGGAGACGACGAGGCCAGGCGCCCTGGCGATCGGTGCTTGCGCTGCTGTCGCAGCCGCCGCCGCTACGGAGAAAGCGACGGCGCTGATGAGTGCGGTGAGTTTCATCTCGGGCTTAGCCTCCTGGTCGGGCGCGCTGTCTTTGGCGCCTCGCCTATCCCAACGACCCGATTGTTGCCCCGGCGATACGGCCGGCAGGTGCGCGTGCGTTCGGGAAACCGCACCCTGTCGGAACCTGGCTCAAGCAGCGGTCGCCGGTGGCGCTCGAGGCTAGGACGATCAGCCCGATGTGACCTCTCTCGCGAACTTCTGCAGGCGCCGGGTAAGCACTAGCCTGCGGCCACTGCCGACAACGGCGACGAAAACGGCGACGCCTTTCCCGCTGTTCGAGCTTGGCTCTACGTCAGCATGTCGGTGCGGCATACATCGTCAGCCGAGGCCTTGCAAAGGCTGGGAGTCGCTACCCCTACTGGGCCACTAGCGACGAGCTCCCCGTGGCCGGCAAGAACCGCGACTAGAGGGTTCAACGGGCGAGGGCTCAGAGGGTGCGAGCTCTGACGCCCGCCACTTTCGCAATTCGTCGTTATTGCAAGCAGGATCTGTCTGGAGGTTTGTGCGCGTCGCTCGCCTGGATAAAGAGCAACGTGAGCGGCAGCTGCGTCATCGGTCGCGGCTGCCGCGAAACGACAACTGGATCCAGCCCGCTCGTGCGCCTGCTTGTGAGTACTGGGGGCGCAATGAGGCGTCCAGCGTGATCCAATCCTGATCCAATCGTGGCTCAAGTTGGCTTACGATGGCGTTGGTTGTCCCGCGGCAAGCCCGTCGGGCTAGAAACAAGAAACCCCGCCTCAGCAGGGTTTTGTACTGGAAGGCCCATACGGGATTCGAACCCGTGCCGCCGCCGTGAGAGGGCGGTGTCCTAGGCCACTAGACGAATGGGCCGTGGCGGGCGCAGTGTAGCGAACCGCTTCCTGAACCCTGTTCCACCTCCGAAGCAGGGCTTTACCAAGGCTTTGCCTTCGCCTGGGCCGCTCTTGGACGAGCGCCGGGCACCCTCTCTCTGTCCGCGTAAACGAACGAGGGAGCAAGGCGATGACGAAGATCCTGATCGGCATGCTCAGCCTCGCGCTCGTCGGGGTCGGCGGTCTTGTCGCCGCCGTCGACGGGTTCGGGGACGACCAGTCGGTGCGGTCCGTCTCGATCCCCGCCGGCACGACGACCGCCGGGACGACGACGACCGCTGGGACGACCACCGACGAGCGCCGAGGACGTGTCCGGGCCGTGCGACGAGCCCGAGCACGCGACCGACCCACGCTGCACCGGCGCCGGAACCGCGGCGGCCGGCACCGACGACGATCGGCAGCCGGCCGTGGAGCCGGCCGTCACGACGACCGGCACGACGACGGGTGCCGAGGACGTTTCCGGCCCGTGCGACGAGCCCGAGCACGCGACCGATCCGCGCTGCACCGGCGACGGAACCACCACGGACGACGGCGAGGACCGCTCCGGCTCCGGCCATGACGGCCGACGACGACGACAACGACGAGGACCGCTCCGGCTCCAACAGCGGCACGTCCTGACCAGACCACCACAAGGGGGAACAACGATGAAACGACTCATCCTGCCCGCGCTCGTCGGCCTCGCGGCCGTCGCAGCCCTCGTCCCGGCGGCCTTCTCGGCTCCGGACGCTCAGACGGCCCAGACGATCAGCGTGATCGAGACGAGCTACCGAATCAGGCTGTCGGCAGTCCCGAAGGCCGGCCCGGCGCGGTTCGTGATCCGGAACGCCTCGGACGACGGGCACGACTTCTGGGTTCGCGGCGGCGGCAAGACCTACAAGAGCCGCGTCCTGGCAGAGGGCGGCACCGCAGCGCTGACCGCAACCCTGCGCAAGGGTGTCCGCTACGTCTACTGGTGCGGCGTCGGCTCGCACCGCTCGAAGGGAATGAGCGGCAGCTTCGTTGCCCGCTGACCTCGAGCTCGCGGTTCCGGTTCGGCGAGGCGTTCCCGTGTTCGGGGACGCCTCGCCGGGCTATAAGGGCGACATGACGGGGAAGCGGACGATCCTGCTCGTCGAGGACGAGGAGTCGATCACGACGCCGCTCGCCGAAGCGCTCGAGCGGGAGGGATTCGCGACCGCGATCGCGCGCACGGCGGCCGAGGCGATCGCGCTCGGCAAGCGCGCCAACCCGGATCTCGTCCTCCTCGACCTGATGCTCCCGGACGGCTCGGGCTTCGACGTCTGCCGCGAGCTGCGGGTCGGGGTCGACGGTTCCGATCATCATTCTCTCGGCGCGGGGCGAGGAGACGGATCGGGTCGTGGGGCTCGAGCTCGGCGCCGACGACTACGTCGTCAAGCCGTTCAGCGCCCGCGAGGTGATCGCTCGGATTCGAGCGGTGCTTCGCCGAGCGAACGCCCCTGCCTCGGCCGGCGTCGCCGCCATCGAGATCGGCGGTGTTCGCCTCGATCCGGCCCGCCGAGCCGTCACGCTCGACGGCGAGCTGCTCGAGCTGAGCCGGAAGGAGTTCGACCTGCTCGCGCTGCTGATGCGCGAGGCGGGCTCGGTCGTGCAGCGTGAGCGTCTGATCGACGAGGTGTGGGACGTGAACTGGTTCGGCTCGACGAAGACGCTCGACGTGCACGTGAGCGCGGTGCGCAAGAAGCTCGGCGACGATTCGGCCGAGCCTCGCTATCTCCACACCGTGCGCGGCGTCGGCTTTCGCTTCGCCGGCGTCGACGAGGTCTGATGAGCCTCCGCGTGCGCCTGCTCGCTGCGTTCGCCTATGTGCTGGTGCTCGTGCTCGTCGCGCTCGAGATCCCGCTCGCGCTCAGTCTCTCGAGTCGCGTCGACGCCGAGGTTCGCGCTCAGGCTTCCGCGCAGGCCCAGCTCGTCGCTGCGGCGGCGTCGGGAAGCGCGACCGACCGGGCACGGCTCGAGCGACTCGTGCGGGACGCGGGCCGCGATCTCGGCGCCCGCGTCATCGTCGTCGACCTCCGCGGCCGCCTGCTCGCCGACTCGGCGGGCGAGGGCCTACGGCTCACCTCGTACCGCAACCGGCCCGAGATCCGTGAGGCGCTGGCGGGTCGGCCGGCCCAGGGCGAGCGGCGGAGCGACACCCTCGGCGAGGACCTGCTCTTCACGGCGGTTCCGGTGATCGACGACGGCCGGCGCGTCGGCGCCGTCCGGGTGACGCAGAGCGTCGAGGCCGTCGGCGACCGGGTGCGCCGGAACGTCCTCGTGCTCGTCGGAGTGGGCGCGATCGCGCTGCTGCTCGGCCTGGCGCTTGCCTGGGTGCTGGCCGGATCGCTCTCCCGCCCGCTTCGGGCTCTCGCGCAGCACCGCGCGACGCATCGAGCGCGGAGAGCTCGATGCCCGAGTCGAGATCCAGGGCGCGACCGAGCAGCGCGAGGTCGCGGTCGCCTTCAACGAGATGACCGAGCGGCTCTCCCAGGCGCTCGCCTCGCAGCGCGACTTCGTCGCGAACGCCTCGCACCAGCTCCGGACGCCGCTCACCGGCCTGCGCCTGCGGCTCGAGGCGGCCGGACTCAAGGCGCGCGATCCCGAGCTCGAGCGCGAGCTCCAGGCGGCCGAGCGCGAGGCCGACCGGCTGACGAACCTCCTGAACGCGCTCCTCGTGCTGGCGCGCGAGGGCGACCGTCCGGCGCTGCGCGAGCCGGCGTCCCTCGCCGAGGTGTGCGAGGCCGCGCGCGAGCGCTGGCTGCCGCGAGCGGAGGAGACCGGGCACGAGCTCGACGTCCATCCCGGCCCTCCGACCCTCGTCCGTGCTCTCGACGACGATCTCGCGGTGATCCTCGACAACCTGATCGAGAACGCCCTCGTCTACGCACCGGCCGGTACGCGCGTCACGCTCACCTGGAGCGAGGACGGCCGGCTCGTCGTCCTGGACGAGGGTCAGGGAATCACTCCCGGCGAGGAGCAGGCGCTGTTCGCGCGCTTCCACCGGGGTCGCTCCGATCGCCCCGGGACGGGGCTCGGGCTCGCGATCGTGAAGCTCCTGGCCGAGCGCTGGGGCGGGAGCGCCTCGATCGGCAACCGCGAGGGCGGCGGCGCTCGCGTCGAGGTCGCGCTTCCCGTCGAGCAGCGAACGCGGGTCCCGGCGTGAGAACCGTCGTGCTCGGGATCCTCGGGTTCGTCGTCGCGGTCGCGGTCGGGTTCGGCATCCACGCTTTCACCCGCGAGACGATTGCGCTGCCCGTCGTGCAGCTCGAGCAGGGCGCCTCGCTCGCGCCCCCGGCGGCTCGTGCAGGCGCGCGACCCGCGCCGACCACGACGACGACGACGACCACCACCACGACGACGGCGACCACGGCGACCACGACGAGAACCGGCTCGACGGATGACCGCACCGACACGGACGACTCCGACTCGGGGCAAGGGCGAGGCCGCAACCGCGGTCGCGGCGGCGACGACGACTAGAGGCGCTAGGCTCGCCCGATGGAGCACCCGTTCGTGCCGCTGCGCTACGAGCGCCCGGAAGCGGCGGCACAGCTCGAGGCATCGCGCCAATTTCTGGAGCGGCTCTCGAGCCGCCGAACCGTGCGGACGTTCTCGACCGAGCCCGTGCCGCTCGAGCTCGTCGCGAACGCGATCGCCGCGGCGGGGACGGCGCCCTCGGGCGCGCACCAGCAGCCGTGGACGTTCGTCGTCGTCGCCGATCCCGAGCTGAAGCGGCAGCTTCGGGCGGCGGCCGAGGAGGAGGAGCGGCGCAACTACGACGGTCGGATGTCGCAGGAGTGGCTCGAGGCGCTCGCGCCGCTCGGGACGGACGACGTGAAGGCGCATCTCGAGGACGCGCCGTTCGTGATCGTCGTCCTGGAGCAGGTCTACGGCCTGCGAGCCGACGGCGCGAAGGTCAAGCACTACTACGCGCGCGAGTCGGTCGGGATCGCCGTGGGGTTCCTGCTCGCGAGCCTGCACGAGGCCGGGCTCGTCGCGCTCACGCATACGCCGAGCCCGATGGGCTTCATCCGCGAGCTGCTCGGGCGTTCGGCGAACGAACGGCCCTTCTGCGTGATTCCGGTCGGCTATCCGGCGCCCGGCGCACTCGTCCCGGATCTCCACCGCAAGCCGCTCTCCGAGATCATGGTGGTCTCGTGATCCGGCTCTACCGGATCCCGTTCTCGACGAACGTCGAGCGTGTCGCTCTCGCCGCCGGCCACAAGGGCCTCGCGCTCGAGTACGTCGACGTGCCCGACGAGGATCGGAGCGAGATCGTTCGCGTCAGCGGACAGGAGCTCGTGCCGGTCCTCGAGCACGACGGTCGAGTCCTCACCGACTCGCCGCGCATCCTCGAGTACCTCGAGGAGAGCTTTCCGGAGCGGCCGCTTCTGCCCGCGGATCCGGCCAAGCGCGCCGAGATCCGGATCTTCTGCGACTGGTTCAACCGGGTCTGGAAGCGCGCCCCGAACCTCTACTTCGCCGAGGGGGAGAAGGCCGAGCCCGATCATGGGCGCCTGGAGGAGCTCGGCGGCCGGATGACTGCGTCGGTGCCGCTCTTCGAGGATCTCCTCGCCGGCCGCGATTTCCTCTTCGGCGAGCTCTCGCTCGCGGACGTGACGGCGTTTCCCTTCCTCAAGTACGCGACGATCTGGGAGGAGGGCGATCCGTACCGCTTCCACGAGATCCTGCGCGACCACCTGCGGGTCGAAGGCGGCTCTCGGCGGCTCGACGCGTGGCTCCGGCGCATGGATGCGCTTCCACGGGCCTAGCTCATCGGTCGCGAATGGGGTTCACTACCGTCATGGACGTCGAATCGACCGACGGCGAGCTGGTAGCCCTTTGCCGTGCAGGAGACGAGCGGGCGTGGGCGACGCTCGTCGAGCGCTACTCGCGCTACGTCTACGCGATAGCCGTGCAGGGCTTTCGGCTTCCGGAGCCTGACGCCGAGGACGTCTTCCAGGATGCGTTCGCTCGTGCGTTCGAGCGTCTCGATTCGCTGCGCGACGACGATGCCTTCCGCCCGTGGCTGGCGCAGATGACGCGGCGGCTGTGTATCGACATCTGTCGGCGGCGGCGCGACGAGGGTGAGAGCCCCGAGGTCGACGTCGAGGATCCGAGCGAGGAGCTCGAGCGGCTCGACGAGGCACTGGCGGTGCGCGACGCGCTCGGCCGGCTTTCGGGCGACTGTCGCGAGATTCTCGACCGATTCTTCACCCAGGACGAGAGCTACAGGACGATCGGCGAGGCGCTCGAGTTGCCCGCCGGCACGATCGCGAGCCGGATCTCCCGCTGCCTCGGGCGGCTACGCGAAGATCTCGAGGGAAGAAAGGCGGTGGTTCTGGAGTCTTGAGTAGTGAGATGCCGATCACGGAGTACACAGAAGAGAACGTGGCCGAGCTGCTGCGCGCGCTCCCACCGGCCCCCACCGGTTGGGTCACAGCCGCGGCAGAGCTGCCGCGTGCCCGCGCCGAGCTCGACACGATCGTCGCGCTCGCGACGGCGGACGCCGAGTTCCGGCGCGCCCTGATCGAGGATCTCGAGACGGCCCTCCGCGCCGCCGGCTTCACCGCCGACCGGAGGCGGGTCGTGGAGCTACGGCGGCGACTCGAGCTGTAGCCGAGGCCGCTCAGGCCGAGAGCCTCGTCGCCCTGCGGCTGGACGAGTTTCTCGATGCGCTGGCGACCGAGGGGCCGGTTCCCGCCGCCGGCGCCGCGGTCGCCATCAGCGCTGCGATGGCCGCGAGCCTCGTCGCGATGGCGGCGCGTTCGTCGCCGGACTGGGACGAGGGAGGCGGCGTCGCCGCGCAGGCCCAGGCGCTCCGCGCGCGCGTGACGCCGCTCGCGCTCGCCGACTCGGAGGCCTACGCCACGGTGCTCGACGCGCTCTCCGCGGGCGACGGCCGCGGAGATTTGCGCGCCGCGCTTCGCCGTGCGAGCGAGCTTCCGCTCGCGATCGCCGAAGCGGCCGCCGACACGGCAACCCTCGCCGCCCACGCGGCCGAGGGCTGCGACGCCTCCGTCCGCGGCGAGGCCCTTGTCGCCGTTGCGCTCGCCGAGGCGGCCGCGCGCGCAGGCGCGCGTCTCGTCGAGATCAACCTCGCTGCTGCGAGCCACGATCCACATCACGAGCGGGCGAGGCGGGCGCTGCAGGAGGCGGCCGCCGCGCTCCAGGAGACGAGGCACGACCAATGAGCCTCCCGGCCTGGAGCCTGCCGTCGGACGAGCACGAGCGGATCGCGATCGACCACGAGTGGCCGGAGCGGGTCGACGCCGAATGGGCGTTCGGCGGCTCGACCGGCACCGGTGTGCGCGTGTGTGTCCTGGACAGCGGGATCGAGGCGGGTCATCCCCTGATCGGCGCCATTCAGCAGTCCGTGACGGTCGTGCCCGAAGGCGATGGTCATGCGGTCGTCGAGGACGAGGGGGTCGACCTCTGCGGCCACGGGACGGCCTGCGCCGGGGTGATCCGAGCCCTCGCGCCCGACTGCAGCCTCCACAGCGTCCGCGTTCTCGGAACCGGTTACACGGGGAGCGGCGACGTGCTTCTCTCGGGGCTCCGCTGGGCGGTCGAGCAGGGCTTCGACGTGATCAACATGAGCCTCTCGACGACGAAGAGCAAGTTTGCCGCCGTGCTCCACGAGCTCGCTGACTCGGCCTACTTCGGGCGGACCGTGCTCGTCGCCTCCGCCCACAACATGCCGGTCGAGAGCTATCCGTGGCGCTTCTCGTCGGTGATCTCGGTGGGCAGCCACGACCGGGACGACCCGCGGCTCCTCTACGCCAACCCGTCTCCGCCGGTCGAGTTCTTCGCGCGCGGCGTCGACGTCGAGGTCGCCTGGCCGGGCGGAAGCACCTTGCGGTGCACGGGGAACAGCTTCGCGACGCCGCACGTCTCGGCGCTCTGCGCGCTCGTGCTTGCAAAACACCCGCAACTGACGCCTTTCCAGGTGAAGAGCGTTCTCTACCTGACCTCGGCCAACGTCGCTATGAGCAGTGGAGGAAACCCGTGACCGATCCGTTTCGTAGCGTCGTCGCCGCCGGGATCCTGCCGAGCGAGGATCAGCACCGGGCGCTCCTCAACTCGATCGTGACGGCGGCACAGGCGATCTTCCGCGCCCAGGCGGCGTCGATCTTCCTCCACGACGAGGAGACGGACGAGCTCGTCTTCGAGGCCGTGGCCGGGCAGAGCGCCGGTGCGCTCGTCGGCACGCGCATTCCTTCGAGCACCGGGATCGCGGGCTGGGTGCTCGTGACCAGGCAGCCGCTCGTGCTCGAGGATCTGGAGAACGATCCGCGCTTTGCCCGCAACGTCGCGGAGAAGACCGGCTATGTGCCGAGCGCGATGATGGCCGCGCCGCTCCTCCACGAGGAACGCGCGCTAGGGGTGCTCCAGGTGCTCGACCGGGAGCAGAGCGAGCGGTTCACGCTCGAGGACATGGATCTGCTCGGCCTCTTCGCGAGCCAGGCGGCGATTGCCCTCGATCTCCTCCGTGGCGCGCGCCGCGCGAAGGCGGTCGTCGAGGGTGGGAACGTGGATGTCTCGGTCGTTGCTCAGCTGGCAGCCGCGCTCGAGGCCACCGAGGAGGAGCGGCGGGACGAGGCTCTTGCGCTTCTCCGCGCGCTCGTCGCCGTGCTCGAGCGCTAGGCGGGGGAGACGCCCGGGCCTACCGAGCCGAGCCTTCCGGCGACGAGCGCGTCTGCCGCGCCGGCGCTGCGCGTGTCCTGGGTGACGGCGCCGAGGAAGTCGGCCCGCTCGAGCGCGAGGAGCCGGACCGGGGTGCGAGCGGTCACGGTGGCGGTCCGCGGTACGTCGCGCAGGAGCGCGATCTCGCCGAAGCCGTCGCCGGCCTCGAGCACGACCGGGCCCTGACCGGCATCGGCCTCGACCGTGCCCTCCTCGAGCAGGTAGAAGCGCGCTCCCTCCTCGCCCAGCCGGATGATCGTGTCGCCTGCCTCAGCCGTCTCGGCGACGAGCCGGCCGGCCAGGTGCTCGAGCGTGGACGGCGGCAGCGGGGCGAAGATCGGATGTTGCGCCAGGAGCGCCAGCCGCTCGGGCGCGACGCGGGAGCCGACGGAGACCGCAGCGAGCCTGGTCGAGGAGAGGAGTACGAGCGTCGGCAGGAGCAGCCCCGCCACGACGAGGGCGGTCTTGATCCCGCTCAGCTCGATCAGGAGCGGCGCCAGTAGCGCACCGGCGCCGAGTGAGGCCAGCAGGATGCTTTCGAGCACGCCGAAGACGCGTGCCAGGACCTCGTCCGGCACTGCCCGTTGCATCAGGGTGAGCGCGCTGATGTCCGTAAGCGTGTTCCCGATCCCGCAGACGACGAGCAGCGCGAGAACCACAGCGGGCTCGCTCGTCAGCGCGACGAGCGCGAGCGGGCCGCCGTAGAGCGCCACCCCGAGCCCGAAGTCGAGCGCCAGCCTGCCGCGGGCGGCAAGCGTCAGAGCGACGAACGCCCCGAGCAGGCCGCCGATCCCGACCGCCGAGTTGAGGAAGCCGACGCCGGCCTCGCCGATCTCCAGGAGCTCGAGCCCGGTGACCACGACGAGGACGCCGAAAGCACCGGCCACGAGCGTCTGCGCGGAATAGAGAGCGACGACGAGCCGAAGCCCGCGATCCGACGCGAGCGCCTGGAAGCCGGCGCTCAGCTCCTCCGAGAACGGCGGCCGCGCCGGCCGCTCGGCGGCCGGGCGTGGAGGCGCGACCTCCGTGCGGATCCGGGCAACGAGGAGCGCCGACCAGAGGAAGCTCACGCCGTTGACCGCGAAGACCACCTCGGCGTTCGTCGCCGCGAGCAGGAGCCCGCCGAGCGCCGGCCCGAGGAAGCTGCCCACGCTCTCGACGGTCGAGGAGGCGACGTTCGCGGCGCTCAGCTCCTGTGGATTTCGGGCGAGCGAGGGGAGCAGGGCGGCCTGGGCGGGCCGAAACGCCGTGCCGACGACGCTGGCGAGCCCGGCCGCGGCGTAGACGAGAGGCGCCGGGCCATCCCAGAAGATCGTCAGCGCCGCGACTCCCATCAGCGGAGCCCGGATCAGATCCGCCGCGATCATCACGCGCTCGCGCCGGAAGCGGTCGGCCGCGATCGCGACGACCGGCGCCGCGAGTGCCGACGGCAGGAGCCGGATCACCGCGACGACACCGACGGCAGCAGGGCCGCCCTGACCGTAGGCGTAGACGGCGAGCGCGACCGAGTACGACCAGTTGCCGACCACGGAGCCCATCCACGCCAGCTGGATCCGGCGGAGATTCGGGTTCCGGAACGTGGCCGCGAGCGACCCGTAGGTGCCGCTGAGTCGAGTGGCGAGCGCCCGCACGAGCGCCACCATCTCAGTATTTGTTGCGAATCGGAAGAGGCTGATGGAAGATGAGCGACCAGTTCTGCGTCTAGTGGTCGAGCGCCGACCAGAAGGCGCACGAAAACGACACCAGCCAACGAAGGGAGCGGGAAATGTCGGACAAGCTGCGAGATGGCGAGCGTGACGGCGAGATTCAGTCGGAGGAGACGACCCAGGATGAGTCGGACGACTTCGTGGCCCATCGGGACGTCGAGCGCGACATCGAGCGCGACGACAGCAGCGGGCTCCCGAACCGGGACGACGCCGGCCGCAACATCGACTGAGTAACCACCGCACGAACGGAAGCCGGGGCAGCAGGACTCCTTGCCCCGGCTTCGTGCTTCTAAGGGCTTGAGTTAGGGCGAAAGCTTGACATTTACTACGAAAGCTTGACTTTTGGGGCTATAAAGGTCGATCCTTGACATGTCAATGCGGCCTTGCGGCCTGGAGGGATAAGAGGTGGGAGAAGTGATGAGAAGGAAGCGATCGATGATTCTCGCGCTGGCCGCGAGCGCGGCTCTCGCGATCGGGGTCACTGCTGCGTGGGCCGGTTTCCCGAATATGCGGCAAGCGGACTCGACGTTCGTCGCGGGCACAGTGACGAAGGGCGGCGGCAAGACCACGACGAGTGCTCGCACGCTGGCTGCTGTCGCGCCGTCGGCGGCGCAGACGTACTCAGCCGGCGACGATCTACGTGCACTTCAGGGCGACGGGCGTCAACGGCTCGCCGACGTTCACGCCGTACGCCGCGGGCACGCAGGCCTGGGCCTGCGCGAACTCGGGCGGCGGCTGGCCTGCCGACCCGAAGAAGTTCGTCGGTCCAGCTCAGGTCTCCGGGTCGCAGCTCTCGCTGTCGGCCGACCGGAACGGCAGACTCATCTACACCGGGGATGGGCTGGCGATCACGTTCGCCCCTCCGAGTGGCTTCGCCTGCCCGACCGGTCAGACGGCGCTCCTCGTCGGGCTGACCCTGACGAGGCTCTGGATCGTCGTCAGCCTCGACGGTGCGACGCAGACGACCGAGGTCGACTATCCGACGTCGGCCGGTTGGGTGGGGAACGTCTACACCCGCGCCGGCTACCCCGGCTAGCACCTCCGTCCCACCGCTTCACGGGCCCGGCGAGGATTCATTCCTCGCCGGGCTCCGTCGTACACTGGCGTCATGGCCTTCTGCTCCAGTTGCGGTTCGGAGAACGGCGCCGGCGCGCGCTTTTGCCAGCAGTGCGGGTCGGCCCTCGCCGTCGGCTGCTCCGGCTGCGGGGCGGAGCTCGTTCCCGGCGCGAAATTCTGCGCCCAGTGCGGGACGCCGGTCGCCGGGGGACCGGCTCCCACGCCGGGCGCTCCCGCTTCGCAGCTGACGGGCGCGCGCTCGCTCGCGGTCGACTCCCGACGGACGGTAACGATGCTCTTCTGCGACGTCACGGGCTCGACCGCGCTCGGCGAGCGGCTCGATCCGGAGTCGATGCGACAGGTGATGTCGCGCTACTTCGGCGAGGCCACGCAGGTGATCGAGCGACACGGCGGCACGCTCGAGAAGTTCGTGGGCGACGCGATCATGGCCGCGTTCGGGATCCCGGTTCTCCACGAGGACGACGCCATTCGGGCGGTTCGCGCGGCTGCGGAGATGCGAGATGCCCTCGCGATCCTGAACGTCGAGTTCGAGCGGGACTGGGGTGTCCGGATCCAGGTTCGGACGGGCGTCAACACCGGCGAAGTCGTGGCGGGCGACATCGCCGGCGGGAGCACGTTCGCGACGGGCGACACGGTCAACGTCGCCGCCCGGCTCGAGCAGGCGGCGCCGCCCGGAGAGGTGTTGATCGGCGAGGCGACATATCGGCTCGTCCGCGACGCAGTGACGGTCGAGGCGGTCGAGCCGCTCGCCGCCAAGGGCAAGAGCGAGCCGCTTCCCGCGTATCGCCTGCTCGCGGTCGACTCGGATGCGCCGGGGCGCGCGAGGCAGCTGAACTCGCCGATCATCGGGCGCGAGGCCGAGCTGGGGCGGCTGGTCGAGGCGTTCGAGCGCACGGCGACCAGCGCGGCGTGCGAGATCGTGACGGTGCTGGCTCCCGCCGGCGCGGGCAAGTCGCGGCTGACGAAGGAGTTCGTGGAGCGGGTCGAGGATCGCGCGACCGTGCTCCAGGGCCGCTGCATCCCTTACGGAGAGGGGATCACGTACTTCCCGCTCGCGATCATGCTCAAGAGCCTCGCCGGAATCGACGACGACGAGACTCGCGAGGAGGCACGCGCGAAGCTGGCCGAGCTGACGGCGGACACCGACGAGGGACGGCTCGTCGCGACGCGCCTTGCAGGGGCGATCGGGCTCGACGACGTGCTCGGGCGACCTGAGGAGATCTCGTGGGCGGTGCGGCGGCTGCTCGAGACCCTCGCGCAGGAGCACCCGGTCGTCGTCGTGTTCGACGACATCCACTGGGCCGAGCCGGCGTTCCTGAACCTGATCGAGTACCTCGCCGCTTTCAGCCGCGGCGCGCCGATCCTGATCCTGTGTCCGGCTCGGCCCGAGCTCGCCGAGACGGTGCCGACGTGGGCGACTTCGCTGACCAACGCGAGCTCGATCGTGCTCGAGCCGCTCGGCGCGAAGCAATGCGAGTTGCTCGTCGCCAACCTGCTCGGCGAGGACGTCGCCAGAGATCTCGGTGCGAAGGTCGTCGCCGCGGCCGAGGGCAATCCGCTCTTCGTCGAGGAGATGCTGCGGATGCTGATCGACGACGGGCTGCTCACGAAGCGGAACGATCGCTGGGAGGCCGACGTCGAGCTCGGGGGAGCCGTGATCCCGCCTTCGATCGAGGCACTGCTGTCGGCTCGGCTCGACCGGCTCGCGCCGCGGGAGCGCGCGATCGTCCAGCGGGCGGCCGTGATCGGCCGCGTCTTCGGCTGGGAGGCGGTCGTGAGCCTCTCGCCCGACGCGGAGCGCGCAGAGGTGGGTGCGAGCCTCCAGGAGTTGATGCGCAAGGAGATCGTGATGCCGGAGGCGGACGGGGTCGGCGGCGAGGATGCGTTCCGCTTCAGCCACATCCTGATCCGCGACGCCGCGTATCGCGGGATCCCGAAGGAGACCCGGGCGGTCGTCCACGCCGGCTTCGCCACGTTCCTCGAGGAGCGCGTGGGCGAGCGGGCGGCGGAGTACGACGAGATCATCGGCTACCACCTCGAGCAGGCGTACGAGCAGCGCCTCGGGCTCGGACCGGCCAGCGCGACCTCCCAGGCGCTGCGCGAACGCGGTCGCGCAAAGCTGTGGAGCGCCGGCCAGCGGGCGCTCCTTCGCGGCGACCTGGCGGCGGGGGTCAATCTCTTCGAGCGGGCGATGCGGCTCGGCGAGCAGGGCGACGACGACCGGACGGAGATCGTCAGTCGCCTCGCGAGCGTCCTGCTCCAGCTCGGCCAGCTCGACGAGGCCGATGCGCTGCTCGAGCAGGCGTACGAGCAGGCCGCGTCCCTGGGTGACGTCGCGAACGCGACGCGCGCCGCGATCGGACGGGAGTTCGTGCGGCTCCAGACGAACGCCGACGGCAAGACGAAGGAGGCGGCTCAGGTCGCCGAACGGGCGATCCCGCTCTTCGCGGAGCGGGGCGACGATCTCGGCCTGGCCCGTGCCTGGCGGCTCCGGAGCGAGGTCGATCGGATCGCCTGCCGGTTCGGGGCGAAGGACGAGGCGCTCGAGCAGGCGCTGCTCCACGCCCGTCGCTCCGGGGACGAGCGCGAAGCGGCCGAGATCCGGTTGTGGCTCGCGTCGGGGCTCCTCTACGGCCCCACCCCGGTGCGGAAGGCGATCGCGCGGTGCAACGAGATGCTCGAAGAGAGTCGCGGCGTCCGCTGGATGGAAGCCTCGGGCCTCGGCATCCTCGCCTATCTGGAGGCGATGCTCGATCACACCGACGAGGCGCGGGAGCTCTACGGCCGAACGCGCGCCATCTACGAGGAGTTGGGGATGACGTTCGCGATCGCGGCGCGGTCGTTCATCCCTGCGGGAATCGAGACGATGGCCGGCAATCCGGCGGGCGCCGAGCAGGAGCTGCTCGCCGGCTACGAGGCGCTGGAGGCGATCGGCGAGACGGAGCTCCGCTCGACCGTCGCCGCGTCGCTCGCGGAGAACTATGCGTCCGAGGGTCGCGACGACGAGGCCGAGGAGTACAGCCGGATCAGCGAGAACATCGCGGCCAGCGACGACTTCGGCTCGCAGATCCTCTGGCGAGGTGCCCGGGCCCGGGCGCTGGCGCGGCGCGACGGCGATCCCGCCGCTGAAGAACTCGCTCGCGAAGGCGCCGCTCTGGCGGCGACGACGGACTGTCTCAGCCTGCACGGCGGCGCCCTGCTCGATCTCGCCGAGACGCTGACCTTCCTCGGTCGTGCCGCGGAGACGCCGCAGCTGCTCGACGAGGCGACGGCGCTCTTCGAACAGAAGGAGGATCTTGCGTCGCTGAGGCGCGTGGCTCGGGTCGCGTCGGCGTCGGAGGCGGCGGCGACGCGGTGACGGACACGGCGGTCTCGAGCGCGGACGCCCTCGGCGCGGCTCCGCTGCTGCGTGGCGCTTCCGCCTCGGCGGTCGAGCAGCTCCGCGACGCGGGCAGCGAGCGGCGAGTTGCGGCCCGCGACTGGCTCTTCCACGCGGGCGAGCCTTCGGACAAGCTCTTCGTCGTCCTCACGGGCCGGCTCCAGGCGGTCGATGCGGACGGTCGGGTTCTTCGCGAGCTCGGCGTCGGCGCAGCCCTCGGCGAGCTCGGGCTCCTGACCGGGTCGCCGCGTTCCGCCTCGGTGCGCGCCGTCCGCGACTGCCGGCTGCTCGAGATCGACGCCGAGCACTTCGCCCGGCTGGTGGAGGAGGACGGCGGTCTTGCCGCCTCGATCGCGCGAGAGCTTGCCCGCCAGCTCCAGGCGAGCGGCGGGCTCGACCTGCCGGAGGTGCGGCCTTCGGTTTTCGCTGTCGTCTCTGCCGACCGGAGCGAGTTGCGTGACCTCTCGGTGGCCCTCGCTCGGGCGCTCGGGGCCTTTGGAACGATCGCCACGCTCGACGGGGCCGGCGTGGAGGTGGAGGAGTACGGGCCGGCTCTCGACCGGGCGGAGCGCGAGTTCGACCACGTGCTCCTGGTCGAGGGAGCCGAGCCGACCTGGACCGAGTTCTGTCGCCGCCAGTGCGATCGCCTGCTGGTCGTCGTGAGCAACGAGCTGCCAGGCCCCGAGTGGGACGGCGGAACCGAAGAGCGCGAGCTCCTGTTCGTCGGCAGCTCGGAGGAGACGATCGAGCGCTGGCTCGACGCGGTGCCGGCTCGCACGCACCACGTGGTCTCGACCGGTTCGGAGTTCACCGCCGGGATCGAGCGCGTCGCGCGGCGCCTGACCGGTCACTCGATGGGTCTCGTGTTCTCCGGGGGCGGTGCCCGCGGGCTCGCCCACATCGGCGCCCTCTCCGCCCTCACGGACGCCGGTTTCGCGTTCGACCGGATCGGCGGCTGCAGCATGGGCTCGTTCATCGCCGCGATGGCGGCCGTCGGCCACGACGCGGAGGAGATCCAAGCGACCTGTGCCCGCGAGCTCGTTCGCCGCTCGCCCTTCAACGACTACACGCTGCCACGCGTCTCGCTGATCCGGGCGCGCAAGGCGGGCGCGATGCTCGAGCGCGTCTTCGGCTCGGCCCTAATGGAAACGCTCGAGCGGCCGCTTTTCACCGTCAGCGCCGATCTGTTGTCGAGCCTCGTCGTCGTGCACCGGCGGGGCTCGATCATCGAGGCGGTCGGCGCCAGCATGAACCTGCCCGGACTCGTGCCGCCGCTTCGGCGCGCCGGACGTCTACTCGTGGACGGCGGCGTGCTCAACAACCTGCCCGTCGACCACATGGCCGAGATGCGCGAAGGCCCGATCGTCGCAGTCGATGTGGTCCGGAGGATTGACGGGGCGGGGGACCTCGAAGCGGCGCTGCCGTCGATCACGGAGACGCTCGCCAGGGCCACGGTGCTCGGCTCCGTCGAGCGGGCGGAGCGCAATCGCGCCCTTGCGCTCGTGCTCATCACTCCGGAAGTGCAGGGAATCGCGCTTCGAGAGTGGTCGGCGCTCGATGCCGCAGTCGACGCGGGCCGCCGGGCGACCGAACGAGCACTCGAGGCCGGCGGCGCGGACGCCCTGCGTGCCGCGCTGACTGGACCGACGCTGGGCGGAATCGCGTAGATTCGCCGCTGATGCAGCTCCGCAAGAACGCGAAGGTCGAGATGCTGAGGCGGGTGCCGCTCTTCGCCCAGTGCTCCAAGAAGGAGCTCGAGGAGATCGCCGGCGTGACCGACGAGCTGCAGCTCGCCGACGGGAGCGAGCTGACGCGCGAGGGGGCCCGCGGCAGGGAGTTCTTCGTCGTGATCGACGGCGAGCTCGAGGTGCGCCGGAACTCGCGGAAAGTGGCAACCCTCGGCCGCGGCGACTTCGTCGGCGAGATGGCGCTGATCACGGGGAAACCCAGGAACGCGACCGTGACGACCAAGGGGCCCGCGCGCGCGCTCGTGATCACCGACCGAGTCTTCACCCGGCTGCTCCTCGCCTCCCCGACGATTCAGCTGAAGATCATGCGGGAGCTCGCCGAGCGCGTTCCCGATTCCGGCCACTGAATCGTTGGCGCAAGCTGAGCATCCGCAGGGCGGACGCTCAGCGCGCGAAGATCCCTAAAGGGTCGCTCCGCTCCCGGCTCATGTCCGTGACAGATGCCGGATCGAGATCGGCCTAGGTCTCGTCGTCCCGCGCGTCGAGCCGCTTCTCGAAATCGCGGCGCAGCAGCTCGCCGTCGGCGAGCACGTCGAATCGGGGCCGGCGCGGCGGCAGCTTGACGACCTTCACGTCGTGACCGCGCTCACCGTGGCACCGTGCGTAGGCGGCCGCCTCGTCGAGCGAGGGAAGCGTCGAGCGTCGGCCGGGCAGGCGCATGCGGTACTGGTATCACGGCTGTGCCGGGGACAAAAGGCGACGGAGCCCGAGGGGCTCCGTCGCTGCTTGGATGGGCGTCCGCTCTAGGGGAGAGACAGCGCCCGTTCCCCCGCCTCGGCCGAAGCCGAGTGGAGCTGTGCAAAAACTCTTTGGAGTAGTCGCGAGAGTATACGTAGATCGACTCCGCGGCAAGACGAAAGGCCCTCTCGCGGAGGGCCTCGGAAGCTGCGGGACTAGGATTCGAACCTAGATAGCTGGCGCCAGAAGCCAGAGTCCTACCGTTAGACGATCCCGCAACGCGGCGGCATTTTAGCGACTAGGTCTCGAGGTTGTACACCTGCACCAAGCGCTTTTCGGCGTCCGTGTCGATGTGCGCGATCACCTCGACGTAGGGCTCGAGACCGCTGCCGCGGAGCTTTGCCTTCAGGAGCCCGTCCACCTGGAAGAGCCCGGAGGAGTTGTTCATCACGATCTCGATCATCACCGGCTTCTGCTGGCCGTCCTTGATCGAGACGTCGTCGATCGCGGCGGCCGAGAGCGAGTGCATCGAGACGCGGCCGCGCTCGAACGGGATCCGGGAGCGACCCTCGGCCATGTCGAGCGCGTCGGCGACGCGGAGGATCCCGGCCTCGAGCGCGAGCGGCTGCCCGTCGGCGCGGTGGCTCGTGATCGCCTGCAAGCACCTCGGAGACGACCACCGTCAGCTCCGGCTCCTCGTAGATCCCGTCGAGCAGCTCTCGCAGCTTCGGCTCCGCGAGGAAGAGCGAGAAGTCCTCGTGCCCGTGCCGGTGCACGGACATGCCGACGCAGTGGAGGAGAGCCGCGAGCGTGACGACGACCTCGGCATCCTCGCGCTCGAGCCCGTAGTCGCGGACGACCGACGGCTCGACGCCGTGCTTGAAGAGCTGCCGCAGGATCTTCAGCGCGATGTTGGCGACGATCTGGATGTGCACCCAGGAGTGGTCGTTGATCTCCATCCGCACGACCGCGTTCACGTTCGAGACGTGCCACCAGCCCTTGAGCTGCTTGTCCGCCTCGACGCGCTCCATCAGCCGGCGCAGCTTGCGGTTGCCGCGCACCGGCAGGTTGATGTGCATCTTCTCGACGGCCTGCGCGGGCGTCAGCCGGGTCTCGCGCATCGCCTCCTCGGAGACGGGCTCGGCGATCCGCTCCTCGGTTTCGGGGTCGAGCGTCATGCGGAGACGATACTCCGCGCTAGGAGCTGGGCCGCGGCGCGAAGAGGTAGTGCGAGACGAGCCACTCGCGCCCGCCGCGAAAGCCCCAGAGCTCCGCGCACGCGAGGAAGAAGACGCGCCAGTTCGCGAGCCAGGCCTCGGCGCGGCCGGCGCCGTAGGCGTCGCGCCAGCACGGCCAGCACCGGCTCGCGGTTCGCGTCCAGCCGCTCGAGCCAGGCCTCGGCCGTGCGCGCGTAGTGGGCGCCGCTGACGCGCCAGTGATCGCGCAGGGCGAGGTCGCGCTGGAAGTGGAGGAGCAGGTCGTCCGAGGGCATGTTCCCGGCGGTGAAGAACGTTCGCGCCATCCAGCCGTCGTCGTAGGCGTACGCGTACCGGATGTGGCTGAAGACGTGGACGAAGAAGAGCCCGTCCGGGTCGAGCCAGGAGGCGATCCGGCCGAACAGCCGCTCGTAGTTGCGCACGTGCTCGAGCATCTCGACCGAGACGATCCGGTCGAAGCGCTCCTCCGGTGCCCACTCGTTGACGTCGGCGGTGACGATCCGGAGATTCGCCGGCGCGCGCGGCTCGAGGAACTCGCGCTGGACGGCCGAGTTGGAGACGGCGACGATCCGCGACGCCGGATACCGCTCGGCGAGCCAGAGGCTGAGCGAGCCCCAGCCGCAGCCGAGATCGAGGATCGTCATCCCGTCCTCGATCTGCGCGCGCTCGCAGGTCAGCGCGAGCATCCGCTCCTCGGCGGCGGCGAGCGTGTCCGCGCCCGGAAGCCAGAGGCAGGAGCTGTACTTGAGGCGAGGGCCGAGGACGAGCTCGAAGAACTCGGCCGGAAGCTCGTAGTGCTGCTCGTTCGCCCGCTCGACCTGCTCGGCGATCGGCGCAGCGCGCAGGCGCTCGACGAACGCGCGGGTCGCATCCAGGTCCTTCCGCCGCTCGCGCGCCAGCCGGGTCGCGAGGTTCGCGCGGATCCCGAGGCGGAGGAGCGGATCCGGGACGCGCCCGGACTCGATCAGGCGGTCGACGAGCTCGGAAACCACGGGATGAAGACGCTGGTCTCGCGCTGGTAGCGCCGGAAGTCGTCTCCTCGGCTCTTCAGCGCCTGCTCCTCGGCCGGCTTGACCCCGGTCACGAACAGGATCAGGTAGAGGATGAGCGCCGGGGCGACGAGCCCGATCCAGCCCCAGGGCGCCGCGAGCGCGATCAGGGCGTAGGCAATCCAGGTGAGCCACTGGAAGAAGTAGTTCGGATGCCGCGAGTAACGCCAGAGCCCTTCGCGCATCGTCTTGCCCTTGTTGGCGTCCTCGGCCTTGAAGGCGCGGAGCTGCCGGTCGGCGAGCGCCTCGAGCGGCGCAGCGACGAGCCAGAGCGCCGCGCCGATCCATTCGATCGGCGCCAGGCCGTCGTCCCGGTTGAACGCGACCAGGACGAACGGGATCGCGAGCAGCGCGGCCACGAGCGCCTGGGCCTGGTAGAAGATCGCGAAGGTCAGCTGCTCCCGGCCCTTCTCGCTCCAGCGGCGACGCAGCTCCTGGTAGCGCGTGTCCTCGCCCTTCCCGAGCCGGCCGCGCACGAGCGATGCGATCCGGAGGTTCTCGAGCCCGGCGAGCACGAGGATCAGCAACCGGTGCTCCAGCTCACCCGGGCCGAGGATCGCGCAGAGCGCGGCGATCAGGACGATGCTCCCGGCCCAGCCGGCGTCGACCGCGGTCGCGTCGCGGGTGCGCCGCTGGAGCAGGTAGAGCCCGCCGAGCAGGAGCGCAGCGGCCGCCCAACCCAGCAGCCAGAGTTGCCAGCGGTGCTCGATTGTCATGCCGTAGCCCCGAGCGCCCGGGCGACGCGGCTCGTCAGCTCGCGCGCGGCCGCGACCGTCGGCTTCGCCGGCTCGACGTGGATCGGCTCGCCGACGTGAACCTCGGTCCGCCGACGTCCCGGCCGCGGGAAGCCGCGTGTGCCGACGAGCCGGACCGGGACGATCGGCGCCCCCGTCGTCAGCGCCAGCCGCGCGGCGCCGCGGTGGAAGACGCGACCCGGAAGCTGCTTCGACGTCCCCTGCGGAAAGATCCCGATCACCTCGCCGGAGCGTAGGAGCGAGGCGGCACGAGAGATCGCCGAGCCGTCGCCGGTGCCTCGCTCGACCGGGAACGCTCCGAACGACTCGATCACCTTGCCGAGGAGCGCATAGCGCCAGAGCTCCGCCTTCGCCATGTAGCGAACCGGCCGAGGCGTCGCGAGCGCGAGCAGCCACGGATCGAACATCGACTCGTGATTGGCGACGAGAATCGCCCCGTCCTCCGCCGGGATCCGCTCCGAGCCCGTGATCCGGACGCCGTAGAGCCTCCGGGCGATCCCGCGGAAGTTCGCGCGCTCGAGCAGCCGGTAGAGCCTCACCTCAGCGCCTCGTTGAAGGGCCGCGTCAGCGTCAGCTGGACGTCGCGGAGCGCCCGCGTCCGGAACGCCGCCTCGCAGAAGGCGAGGTAGAAGTCCCAGGTGCGCTCGAAGCGCCGGTCGTAGCCGAGCGCGCGCACCTCCTCGATCTGGGCGTGGACGTTCGCGCGCCAGCGGTGGAGCGTCTCGGCGTAGTGATGGCCGATCTCGTCCACCTCGTGCACCATCAGCCGCGAGTTCGCCGTCATCGCGCTCGTGAGCGCCGTGAGCGAAGGGATCAGGCAGCCGGGGAAGACGTAGCGCTCGATCCAGTCCGGCGACTTGCGATAGCGCTCCCAGCGGTCGTCCGGGATCAGGATCGTCTGGACGCAGGCGACGCCGCCCGGCTCGAGCAGCCGGTCGATCGTGGCGAAGTAGGTGCCGAACTGGCTCTCGCCGATCGCCTCGAGCATCTCGATCGACGCGACCTTGGTGTAGCTGCCTTCGTGGCTCCGGTAGTCCTCTTCGAGGATCCGGACGTCGAGCCCTCGCGTTCGCTCTCGCGCGAGTGCCGCCTGTTCCGCGGAGATCGTCAGGCCGGTCACGCTGCAGCCGTACTCAGTCGCGGCAAAGCGCGCGAAGCCGCCCCAGCCGCAGCCGATCTCGAGCACGCGATCCTCCTCGACCAGCTGCAGCCGCTCGCAGATCCGCCGGTACTTGCGCATCTGGGCGTCCGCGAGCGGCTCGTCGGCATGCTCGAAGACGGCGCACGAGTAGGTCATCGTCTCGTCGAGCATCAGCTCGAAGAGGTCGTTGCCGAGGTCGTAGTGGTAGGCGATGTTGCGGCGCGAGCGAAGGAAGCCGTTCCGCCGGTTCAGCCGTGGCCGCGTCTCGAGGAGCCGTCGCCAGCCCGCGTGCCGGTCGGCCGCAGGCGCCGCGTTCCGGAGCAGCAGCTCGAGCAGCGCCACGAGGTCGTGGCTGTCCCATTCACCGGCCGTGTACGACTCGCCGACGCCGAGCTTCCCGCGCGTCGCGATCCGCCGGAAGAAAGCGTCGTCGTGAATCGTCAGGTCGGCGACCGGGCCGCTCCCGAAGCGGCGAATCTCGCCGCCCGGGAGCCGCACTTCGAGCGTTCCTCCCTCGAGCCGCACGAGAGCGCGATCCAGGATCGACATCGCGACCCGCTCGAGCAGCGGCAGTCGCGCGGGCTGCGGCGCGCCGCGAAGGGTCCGTTCGGTGCTGCTCATTCGCGGCCCGTGCCTTGTCTGACGGAACCCTGGCCGGGGACGAACGCCGGCTTGCGGTGGAACGGCACGCGCTTGAGCCAGAGCTTGAGCGCCTGCCAGTGGATCAGCGCGACGACCCGCAGCGGCATCAGCGGATAGCGGAGCAGCATCCCGGCGAGCGAGGCATTCGTCAGCTCGCGGCGACGGCCGTGGAGAACGGCGGTGAGCGGCCGGGTCGACCCCTGCCGCACGTGGATGCGGGCGAAGACCTGGTCGCCCGGCTCGGAGAACGCGTACTCGTACGAGGCGTCGAGGCCGAAGAACGGCGACACGTGCAGGTGCTTCTCGTGCTCGTAGGCGAGGTCGCCGCCGCGCAGGAGCTCGAGGTGGCGCTCGCCGAACGTGTTGTTCAGCTCCGCGACCATGCAGGCGAGCGAGCCGTCGGCGCGGTAGCACCAGTAGAAGCTGACCGGATTGAAGACGAACCCGAGCACGCGGAGCTGCGTCAGGACGAGAACCCGTTCGATCTCGGGGTCGCCGGCGAACTCGAGCACCGCCTGCTTCAGCGGCTTGTCGCCGTCGAAGTGGTCGCGGTCGTGGAAGGAGACGACGTTCCGCCCATTGACGGAGAGAAGCTTCAGCCGCCGCTCCAGATCCGGGCAGCTCGTCGAGATCGAGCAGCCAGGTCGAGATCGGATAGGTGAACGAGTTCGTCGCCGGAGAGCGCCGCGAGTGGGTCAGCGAGCCGAGGTAGAGCGCCGATCTCACCAGGCCGCGCCCAGACCGGCTGCGGCGCGAACGCCGGAAGCGAGGCCGTCCTCGTGGAAGCCGTTTCCATGGTGCGCGCCGGCGAAATGGACGTGACGCCGGCCCGACAGGCCGGGCAGCTCACGCTGCGCCTGAAGGGCTGCGACCGTGAAGAGCGGGTGCTCGTACGTGAGGCGGCGGATCACGTGCTCGTCGGCGACCGGCTGGTTCAGCGTCACGCAGTACTCCGTCTCCCCGCCGATCGATTGCAACCGATTCAAGGAGTAGGTGATGGTCGGCCGGCCGTCGTCGCCGAGGCGGTAGTTCCAGGACGCGCGCGCGGAACGGGCGCGCGGGAGCAGCCGCTCGTCGGTGTGGAGGATCGCCTCGTTTCGGGTGTAGGCGAACGCGCCGAGCACGCGGCGCTCGTCCTCGTCCGGATCCTCGAGCAGCGCCAGTGCCTGGTCGGCGTGCGTCGCGACGACGGCCTTGTCGAAGCGCCGCCGCTCGCCGTCGTCGGTGGTCAGCTCGACGCCGTCCGCGTCGCGCCGCAGCGAACGGACGCCGAGCCCGAGGTGGAGCCGCGGCCCGAGCCGCTCGGAGAGGGCGCGGACGTAGGTGTCGGAGCCGCCGCTCACCGTCCGCCAGGCGAAGCGGCGCAGGCCGAGCATCCCGTGGTTGTCGAAGAAGCGGATCGCATGGGCAGCCGGGAACTCGAGCGCGCGACCCGGCGCGGTCGACCAGAGTGCGGAGGTCAGCGGGACGAGGAAATGGCGACGAAACCGGTTCGAGTAGCCGCGCTCGTCCAGGTAGGCCCGGAGCGAATGCGCCTCGTAATCGGCCTCCTCGAGCGAGCGCCGCGCCGTGCGCAGCCAGCGGCCGATCTCCCAGAGGAGAGCGGCGAAGCGCGGGCTTGCGAGGCTGCGGCGCTGCGCGAAGGGTCGCCGCCCCGAGTACTCGAGCCCGCACGCGGCGCACCCGACCGAGAACGACATCTGCGACTCCTGGGTCCGGACGCCGAGCTCGGCGAAGAGGCGGCCGAGCAGGGGATAGTTCCGCGCGTTGTGGACGAGGAACCCAGTGTCGAGCCCGAGCCCGTCGTGGCGGATCGTGTGGGTGTGCCCGCCGGCGCGGAGATCACGCTCGAAGACCGTGACGTCGTGCGCCCGGTCGAGGAGATGGGCGGCACCGAGCCCGGCGATGCCGCTGCCGACCACGGCAACTCTCATCGAGGAGGAGCTTTCATCGCAACCGATATTCGGCGGGCGCCGAACAATGGATCAATGGCTACGCTGCCGGGCGACCTCATGGGTGGAAAAAGTCTAGACAGCATGGCCGGCACACCTGCCCCCGTCGGCGCCGTTCCGGTGGGAACGGTGCGCATCGGGACGAGCCGGATCAGCCAGCTCGTGACGCTCGTCGCCGTCGTCGTGCCGCCGCTCGGGATCCTCTCGGCGATGGGCCTCCTCTGGGGCGTCGCCTTTCACTGGGTCGATCTGCTCCTGCTCGCCGGCTTCTACGTCGTCTGCGCGTTCGGGACGACGATCGGCTTCCACCGCTACTTCACCCATCGGGGCTTCCGGACGAGCAAGCCCGTCGAGGCGACGCTCGCGATCCTCGGCTGCATGACGATGCAGGGCCCGCTGACGCAGTGGGTGACCGACCATCGCAAGCATCATGCGCTCTCCGACCAGCCGGGCGACCCGCACTCGCCGCACGTCGGTCACGGCGAGGGAGCGTGGGGCGCGATCCGCGGGTTCGTCCATTCGCACGTCGGCTGGCTCTTCGCGAACCTGGGGATGGAGCAGGGGCGCGAGTACGGCAAGGATCTCTACGAGAACCGGCTCGTGCGGACGATCGACCGGCTCTACCTGCTCTGGGTCGTGCTCACGCTCGGGCTGCCGTTCCTGATCGGCTATCTCGTCGGCGGCAGCCTGGCGGCCGGCTTCGCCGGGCTCGTGTGGGGCGGCCTGATCCGGATCTTCCTCTACCAGCACGCCACGTTCAGCGTCAACTCGATCTGCCACATGTTCGGACGGAAGGACTTCCGCTCGCGCGACGAGGCGCGCAACAACTGGCTCGTGGCGCTGCTCGTCTTCGGCGAGGGCTGGCACAACAACCATCACGCGTTCCCGAGCTCGGCCCGCCACGGGCTGTTGCGGCGCCAGATCGACGTCTCGTGGCTGGTCATTCGAGGCCTCGAGCGGCTGGGGCTCGTCTGGGACGTGAAGGTGCCGGACGAGCGGCAGCAGCTCCGCCGCCGCGCCCAGTCGGCCGAGGCCTGAGCGACCGCCTCGGCCCGGGCCTACGCGGCGGGACGGTCGAGCGTCGACTTCAGTCCGGCGAGCGCGTCGTCGGCGGTCTTCGCGAGCGTCGACTTGAGGAGCGGCTCCGCGATCCGGCGAAGGCCTTTCAGCTTGATGTCCGCGGTGTAGGCGATCCGAGCGCCGTCGCCGGCGGGCTCCACCACGATCTCGTCCACCGACGTCGCCTTGTCTCCGTCGCCCTCGAGCACGATCCGCCGGCCGTCGTCGAGCTCCGTGACGCGGTAGCGGAAGCGCTGCCGCTTGCCGCGGAAGAGCGCGACGACGTCGTACTTGCTTCCGACTGCCACCGGCCCGTCGGTCAGCTTCTTCGACTCGGCGATCCCGGGATCCCACTCGGACGCGTTCTCGAACTCGGCGACGTAGCGAAAGGCCTCGGCCGCCGGGCGTGAGACCTCGATCTGTCGGCTGATCTGCACGGGTGGATCCTAGGCGACGTCGGCGGCCCAGTCGCCGTAGAGCCGCGTGTAGAGGCCTCGTCGCGCGAGCAGCTCCTCGTGCGTCCCCTGCTCGACCACGCGCCCGTGCTCGAGGACGACGATCAGGTCGGCGTCGCGGATCGTCGAGAGCCGGTGGGCGATCACGAAGGCGGTGCGCCCGGCGAGGAGCCTCCGGAGCGCCTGCTCGATCTGGCGCTCGGTGCCGATGTCGACCGAGGAGGTCGCCTCGTCGAGGATCAGGATCCGCGGGTCGGCGAGGAGCGCGCGCGCGAACGCGACGAGCTGACGCTGGCCGAGCGAGAGTCGGGTCCCGCGCTCTCCGAGCTGCGTCTCGTAGCCGTCCTCGAGCTCGAGGATGAAGCGATGAGCGCCGACCGCCTCCGCGGCCGCCGCGATCTCCGCCCGCGGTGCCTCCGGCCTTGCGAACGCGATGTTCTCCGAGACGGTGCCGCCGAAGAGGAACCCTTCCTGGGGGACGATCCCGAGCTGACGGCGGAGCGAGTGCTGCGTGACGTCGCGCAGGTCGTGGCCGTCGATCTCGATCCGGCCCTCGGTCGGGTCGTAGAAGCGGGCGAGGAGCTTCGCGATCGTCGACTTGCCGGCGCCCGTCTGGCCGACGAGCGCGACCGTCGTTCCCGCGGGGATGTCGAGATCGAGCCCGTGCAGCACCTCCGGGAACTCCGCCCCGTAGCCGAAACGGACGCCCTCGAAGCGGACGTGGCCGTCGATCCGCGGCAGCTGGATCGCGTCCTCCGCGTCCACGACCTGTGGCTGCTCGTCGAGCACGCCGACGATCTTGTCGAGCGCGGCGATCGCGGCGAGGAACGTGTTGTAGAGCTGCGAGAGCTGCTGGATCGGGTCGAAGAAGTTGCCGAGATAGAGCGCGAACGCGAAGAGCGTGCCCGCGCTCATGTCGCCGTGGTAGACGAGCCAGCCGCCGTAGCCGAAGACGATCGCGGTCGCCGCCGACGAGAGCAGGTCGACCGCCGGGAAGTAGATCGCGTTCAGGACGGTCGTCTCGTAGTTCGCGGCGCGGTAGCGATCGTTGACGCCGTGGAACGCCCGCTCCTGGACCGGCTCGCGGGTGAACGACTGGACGACGCGCATCCCGGAGATGTCTTCGGCCAGCGTCGCGGTCACGAGCCCGAGCCGCTCGCGGACGTTGCGGTAGGCGCGATTCGAGCGGCGCCGGAACCACGCCGTGATCAGCGCCATCGGCGGCAGCACGGTCAGGGTCGCCAGCGCGAGGCGCCAGTCGAGCAGGAAGAGGACGACTGCGGTGCCGAGGAGCAGGAGCGTGTTCTGGACGAGGCTCGTGACGCCGTCGGTGACGAGCTGGTCGAGCGCCTCGACGTCGTTCGTGATCCGGCTGACGATTGCGCCGGCGCGATTGCGCTCGTAGAAGCCCATCGAGAGCCGCTCGAGGTGGCGGAAGAGCTTGTTCCGGAGATCGGCGAGAACCCGCTCGCCCGTCCAGCCGGTCAGGTACGTGTTCGCCGAGGAGAGGAGGAGCGCGGCGACCGCCGCGGCGAGGAAGAGGACGACGATCCAGGTGAGCCGGTCGAGGTTCGCGTCGTTGATCCCCTCGTCGATCGCGAGCTTCGCGAGGTAGGGCGGCGCGAGCGCGACCACCGTGTAGGCGAGCAGCGTCCCGAGCGCGAGCGCGGTGCGGCCGCGGTAGGGGAGCGTCAGCCGCGCGAGCAGGCCGACGCGCTTGCGCGTTCGCCGCCACGACCAGTCCTGCACCTCGCCGCCGCTTCTCCTCGGAGAGGTGCCCGCCGGGCTGCCAGACCTTCATGCCGTCTCCTTCAGGAGCCCCTGGATGAGGCCGTGCTCGTAGATCTCCTGGAAGACGGCGTTCGTGGCGAGCAGCTCCGCCTGGGTGCCCTGCGCGGCGACCCGGCCGTGCTCGAGGACGACGATCTCGTCCGCGAGCGCGATCGTCGAGAGCCGGTGGGCGATGATGATCGTCGTCCGGCCGCGTGTCGCCTCCTGGAGGCCGGCGCGGATCAGCGCCTCGGTCGTCGCGTCGACGGATGCCGTGGCGTCGTCGAGGATCAGGATCCGCGGGTCGATCACGAGCGCCCGCGCGATCGCGAGCCGCTGCCGCTGACCGCCCGAGAGGGTGATCCCGCGCTCGCCGATCACGGTGTCGTAGCCCTGCGGCAGCTCCGCCACGAACTCGTGCGCCTGCGCCGCCCGGGCGGCCTGCTCGACCTCGTCGTCCGTGGCGTCGAGGACGCCGAAGGCGATGTTCTCGCGGACGGTGGCGGAGAAGAGGAACGGGTCCTGCGAGATCACGCCGATCTCCCGCCGGAGCGAGCGCCGCGTGACTTCGCGGACGTCGACACCGTCGACGAGGATCCGGCCCTCGTCTGCGTCGTAGAAGCGCGGGACGAGCGCTGCGAGCGTCGTCTTCCCGGAGCCCGTGTGGCCGATCAGGGCGACCGTCCGCCCGGCGCCGATCTCGAGGTCGACGTGCTCCAGCACCGGCCGGCCGGCGGCGTAGCCGAACGAGACGCCCTCGAAGCGGATCGCGCCGGGACCGTCGGGCAGCTCGATCGCGCCTGGCCGGTCGCCGATCCCCTCCGGCTCGTCCAGCACCTCGAAGATCCGCTCTCCGGACGCCGTCGCCCGCTGGGCCTGGCCGACCCACATCCCGAGGCTGCGCAGCGGCACGATCAGCATCGCGAGGAGGAGGTTGAAGAGGAAGAACTGGCCGAGGGTGAGGCTTCCCGAGACGACCATCCGGCCGGCTGCGAGCAGCACCGCCGCCTGCGCGAGCATCGGCAGGAAGGCGAGCAGCGGCACATAGATCGCGCGCTGCCGGAACGCGCGCACAGTCTCGTCGAAGACGTTGCCGGACGCACGCTCGAAGTCGGCCTGGCGCCGCTCTTCCTGTGCGAACGCCTTGACGACGTGGACTCCGACGATCGACTCCTCCGCGACCGTCGCGACCTCGCCGAGCCGCTGCTGGACGTCGCGGAGAACGGGATGCGAGACGTGGCTGTAGCGGTAGGCGACGGCGACGATCACCGGCGTGATCGCGAGCACGATCAGGGCGAGCCGCCAGTCGACGACGAAGAGGACGGCCGTCACCGAGACGACGGTGAGCGCGTGCTGGAAGAAGAAGATCAGCCCGAAGCCGAGAAAGAAGCGCACCGACTGGAGATCGACGGTGGCGCGCGACATCAGCTGGCCGGTCTGATTCCGGTCGTAGAAGCCGAACGAGAGCCGGAGCAGATGGCCGTAGAGCCGCTCGCGCATGTCCTTCTCGATTGCGAGCGCCTGCCGGCCCGAGATCACGCGGCGGCCCACCATCAGCGCCGCCTTTGCGATCCCGACGACGACGATCGCAGCGACGACCCAGGCGAGCGTCTCGGTCCCCCGCCGCTCGTCGATCCCGTCGATCGCCACGCCGACGAGGACGACGATCGCGATCGCCGCCGCCTGCGAGAGGACGGCGAGAATCGTCGAGAGGACGAGCGACGCCTTGTAGGGCGCCAGGAAGCCGAGCAGACGGCGGAACGTGTGCCGGTATGGGACTGTGCTTGTGCCTACATGCACCGTCGCAATCTAGCCGTCGCTCTCGAGCCTCCCGAGCTCGCGCCGGACGTGGGTGAGCGCCTTGCCGAGGCGGGCGCGATTCGTTCGGTCGTTGAGCCAGCCGCTCGCTCCCGACGGGTGCGGAAGCGGGATCACGACCGCTCCTTCGCGCACGTAGCTCTTGCCGATCGCTTCGGTGAGGGTGGGGATCCCGAGCAGCCGGCGGAGCGCGAGCCCGCCGACCGTCACGATCAGCTCGGGCCGGAGCAGGCGGAGCTCCCAGTCGCGCCAGAGCTCGCACAGCTCTTGCTCGCGCGGGCTCGGCGTCCGGTCGCCGCGGCCGGACGCCGGCCGGCCGGGATAGCAGCGCGTGACCGAGCCGCAGTAGAACGTCTCGTAGAGCTCGTCGCCCTCGAGCTCGAGCCAGCGACGGAGAGTGGCGCCGGCGCGGCCGCGCCAGGGCAGCCGCTCCTCGCCCTCGACGATTCCCGGCGCCTGGCCGTAGAGGTAGGCGCGTTGCTCTCGTCGTGGCGCCCGCACCGGCCACGACTCGAGCGGGAACCCCGCCTCGACGCAGGCCCTGCAGACGGCCGTGTCGCGCTGGAGCGAGGCGAGCGAGCGGTACGAGCTCCTGCGGCGAGTCACGCGCGGACGGCGACGAACCAGCGTCCCGCGAAGAGAGTCTCGCCGCCGCCGAGCTCGGCAAGCAGGTCCTCCGGCGTGAAGTACCGCTTGAGAACGTGCCAGCGCGAGCCGTCCTGCAGGACCCGCTCCTGGATCGCCTCCTGCTCCACGTCGTCGCGGAGCGCGGAGTCGGCGACGACGAGCTCTGATGCGACGCGACGTGCTTCGGCCAGGAACCGCCCGCGCTCGGCTTCGTCGAGATGGCCGTAGAAGTGGCTCGTGAAGATCCGCTCGAAGCTCCCGTCCGCGAACGGGAGGCGGAGCGCGTCGCTCTGGACGAATGCCGCGGCCGGAACCCGCGCGGCGGCACGTTCGAGGCTCGAGGGGCTCGCGTCGAGGCCGGTGACGCTGCCTGGTAGGTGCTGGGTGAGAAAGCCGGTTCCACAGGCGACGTCGAGCGTGCGCACCGGCTCGAGCGAGCGAAGCGTGTCGATCAGCTCGTCGCGCTCGAGTGCCCAACCGGGCCGGTCGCGGTCGGCGAAGAGGCCGGTTCCGGTCCACCAGTCGTCGTATTCGGACGCCCGAGCCTCGTAGTACGCCTTCACGCTCCTAGAGTACGAGCCGTGCTGGAGGCCGTGCCGAACTTCTCCGAAGGGCGCGACGAGCACGTCGTCGAGGCGTTGCGCGCCGCGCTTTCGACGCCCGCTCGTCTGCTCGACGTGCACGTCGACGCGGATCACCACCGGTCGGTCTTCACGCTGGTCGGCGAGCGGAACGACCTCGTCGAATCGCTGCTCGCCGGGATCGCGTGCGCCCGGGAGCGGATCGACCTGCGCCGGCACGAGGGAGCGCATCCCCGGATCGGCGTCGCGGACGTCGTCCCGATCGTGCCGATTCGACCGGAGCAGATGCCCGAGGCGCGGTCGACGGCTCTGGCGCTCGGGAAGCGGATCGGAGAGGAGCTCGGCCTGCCCGTCTTTCTCTACGGGGAGCTCGGGTCCGGCCGCGGTCCAGCGTTCTTCCGCCGCGGCGGCCCGGGTGAGCTCGGCTCGAGGATCGCCGCAGGGGAGCTCGAGCCGAACTTCGGGCCGCGCCAGCTCGATCCGCGCGCCGGCGGGGTGATCGTGGGCGCGCGGCGACCGCTGATCGCCTTCAACGTCAACCTGAGCGGCGAGCTCGGCGTGGCGCGTGAGATCGCCGCCCTCGTCCGCGAGACCGGCGGCGGCTTTCCGGGCGTGCGGGCCCTCGGGCTCGATCTTCCGCGGGCCGGAGTCGTCCAGGTCTCGATGAACGTGGAGGACTTCGAAGCCGCCGCTCTCCACGAGATCGTGGCGCGAATCGAGCGCGAGGCGGGCGAGCGCGGGGCCGAGGTCCTCGGCTCGGAGCTCGTGGGCCTGATGCCGGCGGGGGCCGCAGCAGCGGCCGCCGGCGCGATGCTGCGCATCGACGGCTTCGACGAGTCACGCGTGCTCGAGCTGCGTCTTCTGCCCCGAGCGGGTTTCGACGACGCGCGGATCGCGTAGGTGAACGGGGACAACGACGAAGGAGCTCAGATGAAGAAGTTGATCTCGATCGCCGCGCTCGCCGGGATCGTGGGCGCACTTGCGAGCTAGGCGCGGGCGGGTGCTGCTCGGCAAGGCTCGCGGCCTGCTCTCGGGCGCTATTCCGAGGCACTACGACGACGGCACGCTCAAGGCGAAGGTCGAGTCGGAGCTCTTCCGGGACGAGCACGACGTCAAGGGCGCGATCAACATCAACGCGCAGGAGGGCGTCGTGCAGCTCCGAGGCGAGCTTCCCTCCCGCGACCTGATCGAGGCGCTCGTCGAGCGGACGCGGAAGATCCACGGCGTCAAGGACGTCGAGAACCTGCTCCACACGCCGGGTACCGAAGCGCCGATGCATCACTAGCCGCTGCTTCATCGAGCAGCCATGGCGGCTCCGGCGCGCCGACGCTCTGATCGGGCCTCCGCGCCGGAGCCGTCCGGGCTGTGGATCGATCGACCCACTCTCGACACGGTCTCGTGACCCACGCTCAGCTACTTCCGCGTTACGCTGAAGACGTGGGGTGGAGGTCGGCGGCCCGGTGATTCGGGGACATGGCCGAGCTAGACTCGGCCGATGAGGACACGCTCGCCGGGGACCGGTCGATGATCGCGAACCACTCCCTCACCGGCGACGATCTGCGAATCGAGGACGTCTGGGACGTGGCTGTTCACGGCGCCCCCGTCGGCCTCGCTCACGAGGCACGCGCCAAGATGGAGGCAGCTCGCGCGCTCGTCGAGCGAGCCGTCCGCGACGAGCACACCTACGGCGTCAACACCGGGTTCGGGCGCTTCGTCTCGATGTCGATCCCGGACGAGCAGGTGGCGGAGCTGCAGCTCCGGCTCCTGCGCAGCCACGCGTGCGGGGTCGGCGACCCCTATCCCGCCGAGGTCGTTCGGGCCGCGATGCTGCTGCGGGCGAACGCGCTGGCCAAGGGTTACTCGGGAGCGCGCGTCGAGACCGTCGAGCTTCTGATCGAGTGCCTCAATCGCGGCCTCCTCCCGCATGTGCCGGCACGCGGGTCGGTGGGAGCGAGCGGCGATCTCGCGCCGCTGGCGCATCTCGCGTTGCCGCTCGTCGGCGAGGGGAGAGCCACCGTCGACGGCGAGCTGCTCTCGGGCGCGGACGCGCTCGCCTCGGTCGGGCTCGAGCCCACGCGGCTCCTCGCGAAGGAGGGGCTGTCGCTGATCAACGGGACGCAGTTCATGGCCGCGATGGGATCGCTCGGCCTCGTTCGCGCCCGGCGCCTGGCCAGGACGGCAGATCTCGCCTGCGCGCTCTCGCTCGAGGCGCTGCAGGGCTCGCGCACGAGCTTCCATGCGGCGATCCACGACGCCCGCCCGCTCAAGGGTCAGCGCGACTCGGCCGCGAACTTCAGATCGCTGCTCGAGGGCTCCGCGATCATCGAGTCGCATCGCTGGTGCGACAAGGTGCAGGACGCGTACTCGCTCCGCTGCGCCCCGCAGGTGCACGGAGCCAGTCGCGATCTCCTCGACTACGTCGAGCTGACGGTCGCGGTCGAGCTGAACGCGGCGACGGACAACCCGCTGGTGCTCGTCGACGAAGGGCTCGTCGTCTCGAACGGAAACTTTCACGGCCAGCCGCTCGCCTTCGCGCTCGACACGCTCGCGATGGCCGTCGCCGAGCTCGCGGACATCTCGGAGCGTCGCGTGGAACGGCTCGTCAACCCGTCGCTCTCGGAGGGCCTGCCGCCGTTCCTGACCGCCGACGGCGGGCTCAACTCGGGGTTCATGATCCCGCAGTACGTGGCAGCATCGCTCGTCTCCGAGAACAAGGTGCTCTGCCATCCGGCAAGTGTCGACTCGATCCCGACGAGCGCGGGCCAGGAGGATCACGTGTCGATGGGAAACGCCGCAGGGCTGAAGGCGCTGCAGGTGCTCGACAACGTCGAGCACGCGCTCGCGATCGAGCTTCTCGCCGGAGCGCAGGCGATCGAGTTCCTCGCGCCGCTCGAGCCCGGGCCGGGCGTCCGCGCGACGCACGACGCCGTCCGGCTGCACTCCGAGCGCCTACGCGAGGATCGGTCTCTCGCCGACGACATCGCCAGGGTCGCGGCCGCGATCCGGGACGGGTCGATCCTCGCCGCCGCCGAGACCGAGATCGGGGCTCTCCTTTGAGCCGTCGTCTAGGCCCGGCGCCGCCGATGCCGAAGCGACCGTACCGCGACTCGGTCCTCGTCAACCTCGTCCTCGCGCTGGTGATCCTCGTGTTCGCGCGGCTGACGGACGGCGACTTCGGTCGGGCGATCGCGTTCGCGGTCGGCTACTTCGTGCTCGCGACGGCCTGGAACTGGTGGCGCTTCCGGCAGCGGCTCGAGCGTGGGGAACGACCGTGAGCGTCACGTCGCTCGAGGCGACCGTCGATGCGCTCGTGGGCGATCTGAGCGCGATTCGGGCTCCTCGGGGAAGCGTGCTGAACGCCCGTTCGTGGCAGACGGAGGCGCCGCTTCGGATGCTGCTGAACAACCTCGATCCCGAGGTGGCGGAGAAACCGGAAGAACTCGTCGTCTACGGAGGCTCGGGCCGGGCAGCTCGCTCGCCCGAGGCCCTGCGCGCGATCGTGCGCACCCTGCTCCGGCTCGGCGACGACGAGACGCTGCTCGTCCAGAGCGGCAAACCGGTGGGTGTCTTCCGCACCCATCCGGGGGCGCCGCGCGTGCTGATCGCGAACTCCTTGCTCGTTCCGCGCTGGGCGACGTGGGAGGAGTTCCGGCGCCTCGAGGCCGAGGGACTGACGATGTTCGGCCAGATGACAGCGGGGAGCTGGATCTACATCGGCACCCAGGGAATCCTTCAGGGCACCTACCAGACGTTCGCGGCGGCGGGGGAGGTCCACTTCGGCTCGTCGGATCTGAGCGGACGAACGATCCTGACCGCGGGGCTCGGCGGGATGGGCGGCGCCCAACCTCTCGCAGCGACGATGGCGGGCGCGGCGATCCTCTGCGTCGAGGTCGATCCGGAGCGGATCCGAAGGCGGCTCGAGACCCGCTATCTCGACGAGGTGGCCGACTCGACGGACGACGCCGTCGCGCGCGTTCGGGCGGCCGCCGCAGCCGGACGACCGCTCTCGGTCGGGCTCCTCGGAAATGCCGCAGAGATCGTGCCGGAACTGTCACAGAAGCGTGAATTCTTCGACCTGGTCACCGACCAGACCGCCGCTCACGATCCCCTCACCGGCTACATCCCGGCAGGCTTGTCGCTCGACGAAGCCGCTTCGTTGCGCGATTCAGACCCTGACGAGTACGTCAGGCGCGCCCGCGAGTCGATCGCGAGGCACGTCGAGGCGCTGCTCGAGTACGTCCGTGCCGGGAGCTATGTCTTCGACTATGGAAACAACCTCAGAGGTGAGGCCCATGAAGCAGGTGTAAGCGAGGCCTTCTCATACCCGGGCTTCGTCCCGGCCTATATCCGACCGCTCTTCTGCCGTGGGATCGGGCCCTTTCGTTGGGCGGCCCTCTCCGGCGACCCGGCCGACATCGCTTCCATCGACGAGGAACTGCGGCGGCTCTTCCCCGACGATGACCTCCTTCAGCGATGGCTCGAGCTCGCGTCAGAGCGCGTTGCCTTCCAGGGCTTACCGGCGCGGATCTGCTGGCTCGGCTACGGCGACCGCGCCCGAGCCGGCCTCGCGATCAACGAGCTCGTCCGCAGCGGGGCGGTGTCGGCACCGGTGGTGATCGGGCGCGACCACCTCGACTCGGGCTCGGTCGCCTCCCCGTATCGGGAGACCGAGGCGATGCGCGACGGCTCCGACGCGATCGCGGACTGGCCGATCCTGAATGCGCTCCTCAACACGGCTGCGGGCGCGACCTGGGTGAGCGTCCACCACGGCGGCGGGGTCGGCATCGGCAACTCGATCCATGCCGGCATGGTCGTCCTCGCCGACGGGAGCGACGATGCCGCAGAGCGGCTCGAGCGCGTGCTCGCGGCCGATCCGGGCACCGGCGTGATGCGGCATGCCGACGCCGGCTACGAGACCGCGCTCGACGCGGCGCGCGAGGGCGGCCTCGACCTGCCGTCCGTCTAGCCGCGGGCGACGAATTGGGGGCACGACCCGCTGAAGTAGGCTCGGCCGCGTGAGCCGGCTCCTGATCCGCGATCTCGCCCAGGTCGCGAGCCCCGCCGGCCGCGACGCACCCCTGCGCGGCAGCGCGCTCGCGGATCTCGACTGGATCGACGACGCCTACATCCTCTGCAACGGCGTCGAGATCGAGGCGGTCGGACGGATGCGCACGCTCGGCTCCCTCGAGGGTGACGTCGAGGAGATCGACGCCCGCGGGTTGAGCGCGATTCCTGGGCTCGTGGACTGCCACACCCATCCCGCGTTCGGCGGAGACCGGGTGGACGAGTTCTCGCTCCGCGCGGCCGGCGCGAGCTACGAGGAGCTCCACGCCGCCGGCGGCGGGATCCTCTCGACCGTTGCCTCGACCCGAGCAGCTGGAGCAGAGGGTCTGACTCGCGCCGTCGCGCGCCATCGCGACTGGATGCTGCGCGCCGGCACGACGACCTTCGAGGGCAAGTCGGGCTACGGGCTCGATCGCGAGACCGAGCTCGCATCGCTCCGGGCGATCGAGGCCGCCGGCGGGATTCCGACCTGGCTCGGCGCGCACGCCGTCCCGCCCGAGCACGACGACGCAGACGCCTACCTCGATGCCGTCCTCAGCGGACGTCCTCCCCGAGGCCGCCAGGTTGGCCGAGGCCGCGGACGTCTTCCTCGAGCGTGGCGCGTTCGACGCGAGCCAGGCACGGCGCTACCTCGAAGCGTGCGCGGCCGCCGGTCTCGCCTTGCGCCTCCACGGCGACCAGTTCACCGAGGCAGGCGCGATCCCGCTCGCGATCGAGCTCGGCGCGCGTTCCGTGGATCACCTGGAGGCGACGGGTCCGGACGGGATCGCGGCGCTCGCGGCGAGCGACGTCACCGGTGTGCTCCTGCCGGCGAGCGCCCTCTTTCTCGGCCGGCCGATGCCACCCGCCCGCGCGCTCGTCGACGGTGGCGCCGCGATCGCCCTCGCGACCGACTTCAACCCCGGCAGCTCGTTCTGCGAGAGCCTGCCGCTCGTCTGCTCGCTCGCGGCAATGCAGCTCGAGCTCAGCCCTGCCGAGGCACTCGCCGCCTGCACCGTCAACGCTGCGCACGTTCTCGGTCGTGCCAAGACGATCGGGAGGATCGCGCCGGGCTACCGCGCGGACATCGTTCTCCTGGACGCTCCGGACTGGCGCTACCTCGCCTATCACCTGGGCGGGCCGGTGATCTCCCGCGTCGTCAAGGACGGGGTGCCGCGCTAGGCGTCGGCCACTCGAGACCGCCGTCCTCGACGGCCGCGTCGAGCGCCGACCGGAACCGGTCGAGGTCGCCGCCGATCCGCTCGAGCTCCGGGCGGTCGAGCAGGAGCACCGCGTCACGGCCGCTGTGCGCGACGACGACTGGCGCCGAGCCGGCGGCGGCTGCGGCCACGTCGTCCGGCTGGTCGTTCAGGTGGTAGGCCCGGACCGACACGGGCAGAGACGTCCGAAAGTCCCGCCATTCCTGCCGCTCCCGAACACGCCCGTGGGTCAGGCCGCAGAGGGCGCAATGACGAGTGCCGCGAGCTCGGCCGATCGCGTACGCGAGCTCGCCCACGATCCCGCCGCGTGCGTCGTAGACGAGGCTCAGGCGATCGACGCGGCTCACCGGTCGAGTGTAGGGGCGCCGCGGCATACTGAACCCGTGCCTTCGAAGAAGCAGCGACGCCGCCAGCAGAAGCTGAAGCGGCACGAATGGGAAGAGGTCTACGTCGACGAGGACGGCCGCGAGCTCGACCCGGACGAGGCCGAGCAACTGATCGAGCCTGCGAAAGCGTCGCGCGGTGCCAAGGCGCAGCCCGCGGAGCGCGGCCGGCGCGTCGTCGAGCCCCCGTCGTGGCGCCGGACGGTCAAGCGCGGCGTGCTCTTCTTCCCGCTGATGCTGATCGTCGTCTTCGTGATCCCCAACGCCAACACCTCGACGGTAGGAAAAGTCATCCAGACCCTGACGCTGATGGCCTTCTTCCTGCCGTTCAGCTACTTCATGGACAGCGTCGTCTGGCGCTCATACCGCCGCCGGCAGGCGAAGCCGGAAGCGCCGAGGAAGTCCTAGGCCGCCGAGCCGCGGTAGTGGCCCTCGCCCGGCCACGGGGCGAGCAGGAGCAGGACGCGAGCGCCGTCGTCGGTCGCGAGCGCATGCCGCTCGTCGGGATCGAAGCGGACGAGGGTGCCCGGCTCGGCCTCGATCGTCTCGCCGCCGGCGGAGATCCGGACGCTCCCTTCGAGCACCGTCACCCACGCGTTCTCCTTCACCTGGTGGTCGCCCATCCGCTGCCCCGGGTTGAGCACGAGCAGCACCGCGCGCGCCTCGTTCCCCGAGTGGACGACGAGCGGGTCGCGTGTGCCGTCGGGCGCCGAGACGTCCATCAGGTTCCAGCTCTGCACGCGGGTCGCCTAACCGACCCTCAGTAGACTCGACCGTCCAGTGACGCTCGCGGTCGACCAGCTTTCTCTCGGCGCCATTGGCACCAATTGTTACATCGTCCGCGCCGGCGAGACCGAGACAAAGGCGGCGGTCGTCGATCCGGGCGCGGATGCGCCAGCGATCCGGCAGGCGCTCGACGAGCTCGGCGCCACGTGCGCCGGGATCCTGCTCACGCACAGCCACTACGACCACATCGGCGCGCTGGCGGAGCTCGCCGAGGAGACGGGAGCGCCGGTCTGGCTGCCGCGAGGCGAGCTGGACGTCTTCCGCCGGCCGAACGACTTCTTCGGCGGGCTCGGCGTCTCGCTCCGTGGCTATGACGGCGAGGCGACGCTCCTGACGGGCGGCGAGACGGTCGAAGCAGCCGGCATCGCCTTCGAGGTGACGGCTGTCCCGGGCCACTCTCCCGGGCACGTGGCGTACTACGCCGACGCGAATCTGTTCTCCGGCGACGTCCTCTTCGCGGGTTCCGTCGGCCGAACCGACCTCCCGTTCGGCGACTGGGACGAGCTCCTCAGCTCGATCCGAACGCTCGCCGAGGCATATCCGGCCGAGACGATCGTTCACCCCGGACATGGCCCGGCGACGACACTCGGCGACGAGCTCGCGCGCAACCCGTTCCTCGCCGAGCTCCGCGCGTCATGAGGCTCGAGCCTCCGCGAGGGACGCACGACATCACGCCCGCCGAGCAGCCGCTCTGGCGGCGCGTGACGGGCGAGATGGAGCGGCTCTGCGCGCTCTACGGCTATCGGCCGATCCAGACGCCGGGGTTCGAGGACACCGACCTCTTCCAGCGCACGTCCGGCGAGGGCTCGGACGTCGTCCAGAAGGAGATGTACACCTTCACCGACCGCAGCGACCGCTCCCTGACGCTGCGCCCGGAGGGAACGGCGCCGATCTGCCGCGCCTACCTGAGCCACGGGCTCCAGCAGGAGCCGCAGCCGCAGAAGCTCTACACGATCGCGCCGATGTACCGCTACGGCCGCCCGGGCCGCGGGCGTTATCGCGAGCACTGGCAGCTGTCGGTGGAGGCGATCGGCTCCGACGACCCCGCGCTCGATGCCGAGGTGCTGCACCTCTACGACACGCTGCTCCGGAATCTCGGCATCACCCAGTACCACCTCGAGCTGAACTCGATCGGCGACCGTGCGTGCCGCCCCGCCTATGTCGAGCGACTCTCCGCCTGGCTCGGCGAGCGCGAGCAGGAGCTCGACGGGGACACCCGCGAGAAGCTCCGCACGAGTCCGCTGCGGGCGCTCGACAACCTTGCCGCCAAGCCCGCGCACGTGCAGGAGCTCCTCCGCGACGCGCCCGCGATCGGCGACTCCCTCTGTGACGACTGCGTCCGGCACTTCGCCCAGGTTCGCGCGTTCCTCGACGAGCTCGGGGTCGCGTACACGCTCGTGCCGACGCTCGTCCGCGGGCTCGACTACTACACGCGCACCACCTGGGAGTTCATCGGCCCGCTCGACGGCGCCAACTCGACGATCTCCGGCGGTGGCCGCTACGACGGGCTGATCGAGGAGATCGGCGGTCCCGCGACGCCGGGTGTCGGCTTCGGCGCCGGGATCGAGCGACTGCTGCTCGCTCTCGAGGACGCGGGCGTCACCGCGGAGCCGTCCGCACCCGACGTCTTCCTCGCCGTCGAGCCCGACGCTCCTCGCGAGCTCGCGCTGCGCTGGCTGAAGGAGCTCCGGGCCGCCGGGATCGCCGCCGACACGGACTACGCAGACCGGTCGCTCAAGGGCCAGCTCACCCAGGCCGGCCGTTCAGGCGCGCCCACGACCGTGATCGTGGGAGCGGGCGGCGCGACCCTCCGCCGCCAGGGCGCGCCGGACGAACCGCTCGCGCACGCCGACGTTCTCGGCAGACTGATCCGATGATCTGGCGGACCCACAGGTGCGGCGAGCCCACGGCGGCGCTCGTCGGCGAGCGGCTGATCCTGTCCGGCTGGGCGGCGCGCCGGCGTGATCACGGCGGCCTCGTCTTCATCGATCTCCGCGACCGCACCGGTGTCACCCAGCTCGTGCTCAACCCGGAGCACGCGCCCGAGGCGGCGGAGCTCGCGCACGGAATCCGGAACGAGTTCGTGCTCCGCGCCGAGGGCGAGCTCGTCGCGCGCGCGCCGGAGACCGTCAACGCGAACATGCCAACCGGGGAAGTCGAGCTGAAGGTCGATGCGCTCGAGATCGTCAGCCGCTCGACAGCGCTTCCGTTCCAGCTCGACGAGGAGAACGTCGACGAGACGCTCCGCCTGCGCTACCGCTGGCTCGACCTCCGCCGCGAGAAGCTCCAGCGCAACATCGGCCTCCGCGCCCAGATGGTCGGGATCATCCGCCGCACGATGGAGGAGGCGGGCTTCCTCGACATCCAGACGCCGATTCTCTTCAAGCCGACGCCCGAGGGCGCGCGCGACTTCGTCGTTCCGAGCCGCCTTCAGCCGGGCCGCTTCTACGCGCTTCCGCAGAGCCCGCAGATCCTCAAGCAGCTGACGATGGTGGCCGGGTTCGACCGCTACTACCAGATCGCGATCTGCTTCCGGGACGAAGACCTCCGCGCCGACCGCGTCCAGGAGATCACCCAGCTCGACGTCGAGATGTCGTTCCCGGACCAGGAGCTCCTGTTCGCGCTGATGGAGACGATGTACGCCCGGATCTGGCGCGAGTGCCTGGGGATCGAGATCGAGACGCCGTTCGAGCGGCTCACGTGGGCGGAGGCCGATCGGCGCTTCGGCTCGGACAAGCCGGACACCCGCTTCGGGCTGGAGCTCGAGGACGCGACCGAGGCGACGCGCGGCTCCGAGTTCGCCGTCTTCGCCGGAGCCGAGACGGTGCGCTTCCTCCGCGTGCCCAGGGCGTTCAGCCGCGGCGAGCTCGCGAAGCTCGAGGAGGTCGCCAAGGAATGGGGCGCGAAGGGGCTCGCCTATCTCGTCTTCGACGCCGGCGAGGTCCGCTCGCCGATCGCGAAGTTCCTCTCGGAGGCGGAGCTGGCGGCGTTCGGCGGCAAGGACGGCGAGACGCTCCTCTTCGCGGCGGCCGACCGGGAGCTGACCTCCCGCGTCCTCAACGCGCTCCGCCTTCACCTCGGCCGCGAGCTCGGCCTGATTCGCGACGACCACTTCACGTTCCTGTGGGTGACCGACTTCCCGATGTTCCGGCGCGACGAGGAGTCGAAGCGCTGGGCGGCCGAGCACCATCCGTTCACGCGGCCGACGAAGGAGTGGGAGGCAGCGCTTCCACGAGGAGCCCGAGCAGGCGCTCGCCCACGCCTACGACCTGGTCGTGAACGGGAACGAGCTCGGCGGCGGCAGCTTCAGGATCCACGAGCCCGAGCTGCAGGCACGGGTGTTCGAGCTCCTCGGGATGTCCGAGGCCGAGCAGCGGTCGAAGTTCGGCTTCCTGCTCGACGCGCTGGCGATGGGGCCGCCACCGATGGGCGGGATCGCCCTCGGGATCGACCGGATGACGATGGTGCTCGCCGGCGAGCCGAACCTGCGCGACGTGATCGCATTCCCGAAGAACCAGGCCGGCGTCGACCCGATGAGCGGCGCGCCCTCCGACGTGACCGCGGAGCAGCTCGCGGAGCTCGGCATCGCGCTCGTCGAGGAGCCCGGCCAGTGAGCCCGAGCGCACTCCAACGTGCTGTCGTCCTTGCGGCGGTGGCGCTACTCGCCGCCCTCGGTGCGCTCGCGCTGGCCGCCAACCGAGACGACGGGAGCGAGACGGCCACGGGCCCCGAGCAGGTGCCCACGGCAGACGGCGGCTGGTACACGGCTCTCGCCGGCTCCCGCGGAGCGCCACGCGATGCCGAGCGCACGACCTGCCAGCTGATCCTGACCCGCCGCTCGCTCGGCGTCAGCCATCCGGTGCTCCCCTGCGGCGCGAAGATCTACCTGGCCTACGGCGACCGCGAGCTGCTCACGGCCGTGATCGACAGCCGCCTGAAGAAGCCGGGCCGCCAGTTCGAGCTGACCGAGTCGCTCGCGACCCGCCTCGGAATCGAGGGAACGCAGGAGATCCGCTGGCGCTTCGCGACGAGGGGTTAGACTGAGGGCGCTCGACCCTGTGCGTGGCCTTCCGCGTAAACGTGAACCAACGCTCACGTAACGGGAGCCTGGGTTCGGTCTAGACCTCACCCGTCGACGGCCGGCACGGCACCCACCTGGTTCAGCCAGGTTCGCATCGGCGGGAGGAACCAACGGCAGGGTCGGAGCACTTTTAGTTGGCGCAAGATCGGAATCTGCCGAAGCAGATTCCGATCGCGCGAAGACCCCTGAAGGGTCGCTTCGCTCCCGGCTCACGTCCCTGGAGCTGGGCGACCAGTCTCCTAGTCGGCCGGTACGCTGGCTCGATGCTGGAGCTGCTCGGAGACTCGGCGCGCGGCGAGGAGTTCGCGCTCGTCCGGCTGAGCGTGGAGGGCGACCGGATCGTCGCCGCCGACGCGCCCGGGCTGGCGCGGCCGCTCGAAGGATTGACGCTGCTCGAGGCCGCCGCCGTCCCCGGAGAGACCCTGGCCGCGGACGCGCTCGCGAACGCGCTCGCGCCCGCGTTTCGTGCAGCGCCCTCGCCTGGGCGGATCGCGGTCGCCATGAGCGGTGGCGTCGACAGCGCGGTCGCGCTCCTCCGTGCCGGGCCAGAGGCGATCGGCGTGACGCTTGCGGCTCTGGCTCGATCCGGCCGGGCCGGACTCCGAGCGCGCCTGCTGCTCGCCGGACGCGGTGATCGCGGCGCGCGAGACGTGTCATGCCCTCGGCCTGCCGCACATCACGCTCGACCTGCGCGACGAGTTCCGCCGGGCCGTCGTCGATCCGTTCGTCCGCGGCTACGCGCGCGGGGAGACGCCGAACCCATGCGGTCGCTGCAACGGCAGCTTCCGCTTCGACGAGCTGCTCGCGTTCACCGAACGTGCCGGCGCGGCGAAGCTCTGGACGGGCCATTACGCGCGAATCGTCGAGCGGGACGGCCTCCGGCTGCTCGCTCGCGCCGCCGATCCGCAGAAGGATCAGTCGTACATGCTCGCCCCGCTCGATCCGCGCCTCCTCGACCGGATCGAGTTCCCGCTCGGCGAGCAGGAGAAGGAGCGGACGCGGGCCGAGGCGGCGAGCGCCGGCCTCGCCGTCGCCGAGCGGCGCGAGAGCCAGGAGGCGTGCTTCCTCGCCGGCGACGACTATCGCGCCTTCCTGGGCCGCCAGGGCGTCGACGCGGCCGACGGCTCGGTCGTCGACGAGAACGGAACCGAGCTCGGCCGCCACGACGGCTACTGGCGCTACACGCCGGGACAGCGGCGCGGGCTCGGGATCGCAGCGCCGCAGCCCCTCTACGCCCTCCGCACCGACGCGGCGACGAACACCGTCGTCGTCGGTCCGCGTGCGTCGCTCGCGTGCAGCGACGTGCTCGTCGAGGGCCGCCTGCACGTCCCCGTCGTCCGCGCCGAGGCGAAGCTCCGCTATCGCTCGTCCGCCGTGCCGGCGCGCGTCAGCCCGCGAGAAGGCGGTTTTCGGCTCGAGCTCGACGAGCCCGCCTTCGCGGTCGCGCCGGGCCAGGTAGTCGCCCTCTACGACGACGGCGCGGTTGTCGGCTCCGGTGTGGTGTCGGCCGCGAGTCGCGACTAGGATCATCGCCGTGCCGTTTCTCGCAGCCACCGCCGGTGACATCGCCTACTACGCGCTGGCCCTCTTCCTCGTCGCGGTCGGGCTGGCGCTCGCCTACATGTTCGTTCGCCTCGCCGGAACCTTCGGCCGCCTCTCCTCGTTCATCCAGGGGACGGAGCGCGACCTGCTGCCCGTGATCACGAAGGTCGGGGTCAGCGTCGACAAGGTGAACGGGCAGCTCGACAAGGTGGATCAGGTGACAGACAGCGCAGTTGACATGGCCGACAGTGCAGACACCGCGGTTCGCGCGGTGAGCATGGCGATCGCGCGACCGGTGCAGAAGGTCGCGGGTCTCGCCGCCGGGCTCGGTCACGGCGCTTCCGCCCTCCGGGCGAGCCGCGACTTCGGCAACGCCGTCCGCGTCGGCAAGGACGCCGCGGCCCGTCGCGAGCGCGATCTCGCCGACGAGCTCCGGAATGCCGGCGAGGGCGTGTCGTAGTTGGACGAGATCGTGGTGACAGCCCCGCGCGAGCGCCCGTTCAGCGCGGTCGCAGGGCTCGTGCTCGGAGGGGTCGCAGCACGGCACGACGTCACGCTCGACGTCCTCGACGACCTTCACGTCGCCCTCGACACGCTGCTCGAGCACGAGGAGGGCGACCGTGACCTCACCGTCGTCCTCCGGCTCGCGGCGGGGAACGTGGAGGTCTCGGTCGGCCCATTCGAGCCCGGCGTCGTCGCGGAGCTCGACGAGGAGGCGGGCGAGGAGCTCAGCCTGCGACGCCTGCTCGACGCGGTCGTCGACGCCGTCACCGTCGGCAAGCGTGACGACGGTTGCTGGGTCGAGCTGCGCAAGGGCTACGTGCTCGCGAGCGAAGCAGGTTCCTGATGCCGCGCGAGTCGGACCGGATCCTCCTCCGCCGCTACCACGAGCAGGGCGACCTGGGTGCGCGCGAGCAGCTGATCGAGCAGTACCTCTCGCTCGTCCGCTCGCTCGCCCGGCGCTACAGCTACCGCGGCGAGCAGCTCGACGATCTCGTCCAGATCGGCTGCATCGGGCTGATCAAGGCGATCGACCGCTTCGACCTCGACCGCGGGGTCGAGCTGACGACCTACGCGACCCCGAACATCATCGGCGAGATCAAGCGCCACTTCCGCGACAAGGGCTGGGCGGTACGCGTTCCTCGGGGTCTCCAGGAGCTGAACGTGCAGCTCTCGAAGCTGATCGAGGATCTCACCGTCCAGAACGGCCGCTCGCCGACGATCCCGGAGCTGGCGAAGGCCGCCGGCGTCGAGGAGGAGGCGGTGCTCGAGGCGCTCGAATCGGGGCGCGCCTACACCTCGCTTTCGCTCTCCTCGGGCGGCTCGGACGAGGACGGCGAGCTCGATCCCCTCGAGTCGCTCGGAACCGAGGAGCACCAGTACTCCGTGTCGGAGGATCGCGCCGTCCTGGCACCCGGCTTCCGTGCGCTCGACGAGCGCGAGCGCCGGATCCTCCACCTCCGCTTCTTCGACGGGCTGACGCAGTCGCAGATCGCCCAGCAGGTCGGGATCTCGCAGATGCACGTCTCGCGCCTGATCCGGCGCGCGCTCGAGAAGATCCGCGCCGAGATCGCCGGCGACGAGTACGGCGACGAGGACTTCGACAAGAAGCCCGTCGAGCGCGCCACCGGCTGAGCCCGCCCATCTTCCGGGCGCTCCGGTCGTCCTAGCGAGAGATGCGGATGCTCGAGATCGAGGGCACGCGGGTCGCCGTGCGCGACTGGGGCGAGGGAGTCCCGATCGTCTTCTGGCACGCGCTCGGCGCCGCTGCCTCCGGCGCGACGATCGGCGAGGCCGCGCCGGTGCTCGCCGAGCGCGGCTATCGCACCGTGGCCATCGACGCACCCGGGTTCGGCAGCTCCGACCTGCTCTCGCCCGAGCGGTACCGGATCGCCTCGATCCTCGAGCTCGTCGCCGGTGTCGTCGCCGAGCTCCAGCTCAAACGGCCCGTGCTGATGGGGCACTCCTGGGGCGGCGCGGTGATGATGGCGCGCGCTGCCGACGCTCCCGCGGACACGCGAGCGCTCGTGCTGCTCGACAGCGGTCACATCGACTACGGCGACCTCGACGACGTCGATCCGGCGAAGCCGTGGGAGGACTGGCTCGCCACGGCCGAGCAAAGGACGGCGCGGTGGGAGAACGAGGCCGCTTTCGAAGCCGAGCTGCGCGAGGCGATCCCACGCTGGTCCGACGACCTGCTCGACTGCTTCCTCCCGGGAACGCACGCCGACGGATCCGGTCTCGCCGGCGCCCCGGCGGAGGCTCGTGCCGCTGCGATGTGGGCGCTCGCGTCCGAGCGGGTCAGCGTCGGCTGGCCGGCCGTCGCGGCCGCCAGGCTGCCGACGTTGCTGCTGCTGGCGACCCGCGAGCCCTGGGGGACGCAGAACGACGAGCACGCACCCCGCTTCCGGACGGCAGTCCCGCACGCGGAGATTCGCAGCGTCGAGGGCGCCGGTCACGCGCTGACCGCCGACCTCGGCCCCGAGCTCGGCACGCTCGTCGCGGACTGGCTCGACGGCGGGCCCGGTCGCTAGAGGCCGTCCCTACAATCGGGGGGTGCAGACGACGGCTGAGCTCCGCGAGGGCTTTCTCTCCTTCTTCGAGGAGCGGGCGCATCGCCGTTTTCCCTCCTGGTCGCTGATCCCGCCGCCCGAGGATCCCTCGACGCTCTTCATCTCGGCCGGGATGCAGCCGCTGAAGCCGTACTTCTCCGGGCGCGAAGCAGCCGCCCGCGCCGCGGTTCACGACCGTGCAGAAGGTGCTCCGCGCCGGAGGCAAGGACACCGATCTGGACGAGGTCGGCCTGACCGCCCGACACGCGTCGATGTTCGAGATGCTCGGCAACTTCTCGTTCGGGGACTACTTCAAGGACGGCGCGATCGACTTCGCCTGGGAGTTCTCGACCGAGCAGATGGGGCTCGACGGCGACCGGATCTGGCCGACGGTCTTCGCTGGAGATCCCGCGCTCGGGCTCGGCGAGGACGAGGCGGCGATCGCCGGCTGGCAGCGGATCGGAATCCCGCGCGAGCGGATCATCGGGCTGCCGCGCTCCGAGAACTTCTGGGGACCTGCCGGGGCGACCGGGCCTTGCGGCCCCTGCTCCGAGCTCAACTACGACCGTGGCGAGGAGCACGGTTGCGGCGAGCCCGACTGCGCGCCGGGGTGCGAGCGCTGCGAGCGCTTCCTCGAGTTCTGGAACCTCGTCTTCATGGAGTTCGACCTCGCCGCGGACGGCTCGCTGACCCCGCTGCCGAATCAGAACATCGACACCGGAATGGGGCTCGAGCGCGGCGCGATGCTGCTCCAGGAGGCCGAGTCGATCTTCGACACCGACGGCTTCCAGCTGATCATGGACTGGATCGCGCGCGAATCGGGCGTCGCGTACGGCAGCTCGCCCGAGGCGACGAAGGCGCACCGCGTGATCAGCGACCACGGCCGCGGGATGACGTTCCTCGCCGCGGAGGGGATCACGCCGTCGAACGAGGGTCGCGGCTACATCCTCCGCCGGCTGATCCGGCGCGCCGTCACCCAGGCGCGGCGGATCGGGCTCGAGGGCGTGCACCGGCTGCCGGCGATCGTCGTCGAGCAGGTCGGGCCGTGGTATCCCGAGGTCGTCGAGCACGCCGAGACGATCGAGCGCGTCGTCCGCCAGGAGGAGGAGCGCTTCTCGGAGACGCTCGAGCGCGGGCTCAGGGAGTTCGAGGAGCTCTCGGACACGGAGGCGATCGGCGGCGCCGACGCATTCAGGCTCGCCGCGACCTACGGCTTCCCGATCGAGCTGACCGTGGAGCTCGCGACCGAGCGCGGGCAGAGCGTCGACACGGACGGCTACGGCGAGGAGATGGGCCGCCATCGCGAGATCTCACGGGCAGGCGCCGAGTCGGGCGCGCAGCGGGCCGCCGACTTCGCTGCCGGCGCCGGCTTCACGAGCGAGTTCGTCGGCTACGCGAAGACCGACGTCCTCACCCAGATCGGCGCGCTCGAGGAGCTCGGCGAGGGGCTCTTCCTCGCGAAGCTGCGCGAGTCGCCGTTCTACGCCGCCGGCGGCGGGCAGGTGACGGACGCCGGCGAGCTCGTCCACGAGGAGACGGGCGCGACGGCGACGCTGCGCGAGGCGCACCGGATCGGGGACGACCAGGTACTCGTCTTCGAAGGCGAGGGCTTCGCCGCCGGGGATCGCGTCCGCGCGCTCGTCCCGTGGTCGGTGCGCTTTCCGACGATGGCGAACCACACGGCGACGCATCTCCTCCACGAGTCGCTGCGGCAGGTGCTCGGCGAGCACGTCAAGCAGGCGGGCTCGGCGGTCCGGCCCGACAAGCTCCGCTTCGACTTCACGCACGATCGCGCGCTGACACACGAGGAGCGCGCAGCGGTTGAGCGGCTCGTCAACGAGCAGGTGTTCCGGAACCTGCCCGTCCGGATCTTCGAGACGCCGATCGACGAGGCGCGCAAGCTCGGCGCGCAGATGCTCTTCGGCGAGAAGTACGGCGAGATCGTGCGCGTCGTCGAGATCGACGGCTTCTCGCGCGAGCTCTGCGGCGGCACGCATGTCCGCTCGACCGCGGAGATCGGGCCGGTCGTGATCCTGTCGGAAGGGTCGATCGGATCGGGCGCGCGGAGGATCGAGGCGGTGTCCTCCAGCGAGGCGTATGCGGTTCTGAGCGGGCGGGCGCAGGAGGCCGAGGAGCTGCGCGGGGAGCTTGAGCAGGCGCGGAAGCAGGCGAAGGAGAAGCCGAGTGCCGCTGTGGGTCCCGAGTTCGTCGTCACCCGCGAAACCGCTGCGGGCGGCGTGACGGTGCTCGTGGTCGACGTCACGAGCGGCGATCCGCTGGCGGTCTCCGACCGGCTGAAGCAGCAGCACGCGCCCGCGGTCGTGATCGCGGGTCTGCGCGAGAACGGCTCGGCGCAGATCCTGATCAACATGGACGCATCGCTCGAAGGCCGCGGCGTGCACGCGGGCGACGTGATTCGCGACGCGGCGGCGCTGATCGGCGGGCGCGGCGGTGGCCGGCCGACCATGGCGCGTGCCGGCGGCAAGGACTCGGAGCGGCTGCCGGCCGCGATCGCGCTCGCCGAGCGAACGATCATCGAGGCGTTGACGTGAGAGTGATGGCGCTCGACTACGGCGCCGCGCGCACCGGCGTCGCGATCTCGGACGTCACGGGAACGCTGGCGAGGCCGGTCACGGTGGTCGAGCGGGCGGCGACGCAGGCGGGACTCCGCCGGCTCGTCGCGTTGATCGAGGCCGAGCAGCCCGAGCAGATCGTGGTCGGCCTGCCGCTGACGCTGCGCGGCGAGCGCGGGCTCCAGGCCGAGGAGACCGATCGGTTCGTCGAGGCGCTGCGGTCTGCGGTCTCCGTTCCCGTCGACAGCTTCGACGAGCGCTTCACGACGACGCTCGCCTCGCGCGACCCCGCCTCGAACACGCCGGAGGACGCTCGTGCCGCGGCGCATCTGCTCGAGGCGTACCTCGCGTCGACGGCGGCCCGCTGATGGCTCCTCCACGCTCGCGGCGCGCGTACCGGTCGCGTCCCTCCCGAAGGCAAGTCGCGCTTCGCCGCGCCCTGGCAGCAGGCTTCCTCGCGGTCTTCTTCGGCGTCGCGCTCTGGCTCGGCACGGGCGCCTTCGGCGAGGCGGGGGAGGAGGAGGTCGCGCCGCCGGCCACGACCGCGCCGAAGCCGCCGCCGACGCTCAAGATCGTCTTTCCGGAAGGCTTCACCCGCAACGAGATGATCCAGCGGGTCGGCGTCGTCCGGAACATCGCCCAGCGCAAACGCAAGATCACGCCGAGGCTCTCCGGCGCCAAGTACGCCGCCGCCTCGAAGGCCGCGAAGCCGCCGGCGCAGTTTCGCGGTGACGCCAAGGGGATCGAGGGCTTCCTCTTCCCGGCGACCTACGAGTTCACCGCGAAAACGACGTCGAAGCGGCTCGTCGCCGACCAGCTCACGTCCTTCAACAGGAGCTGGAAGAAGGTGAATCTGCGCGAGGCGCGGTCGAAGAACCTGACGCCGTACGACGTCCTGATCATCGCCTCGATGATCGAGAAGGAGACGATCGCCCCCGAGGAGCGCGCCAAGGTCGCCGCCGTGATCTACAACCGGCTGAAGGCGGGAATGCCGCTTGGGATCGACGCGACGATCCGCTACGGGCTCGACATTCCCGGCACCGAGGCGCTCCGGGTCTCGCAGCTCGAAAGCGACAACCCGTACAACACGCGCAACCGGACCGGGCTGCCGCCGACGCCGATCGCGAATCCTGGGCTCGCCTCGATGCGTGCCGCTGCGAAGCCGGCGGACGCCGACTTCCTCTTTTTCGTGCGCAAGCCCGACAAGATCCACCACTTCTTCACGGCGAGCGAGTCGGAGTTCTTCGCCAAGGCGTGCGAGTACGGGTTTGGCTGCGGCTGATCGATGATCGGCGGCACGACGGGACTCGTCGGTCTGCTGCGGGATCCCAAGGTGAGCTCGCTTTCGCCCCGGATGCACAACGCCGCCTTCGCAGCGCGCGCGCTCGATCTGGCGTACGTCCCGCTCGGCGTTCCGCCGGAGCGGCTCGAGGACGCCGTTCGCGGGCTCGTCGCGCTCGGGTTCCTAGGCGCGAACGTCACGACCCCGCACAAGAAGGCGGCGGCGCTGCTCTGCGACGAGGTCGAGGATGGTGTCGAGTCGGTGAACACGCTCGTGCTGCGCGACGGGCGCGTGCTCGGTTCCAGCACGGACACGGCCGCGCTTGCAGACCGGCGTCCGAGGACCGCGGCGGTGATCGGTGCGGGCGGCGCGTCCGCAGCGTGGGTCGCCGAGCTCGAGTCGCGTGGGACGCGGGTCCAGGTCTTCTCCCGAAAAGGCGCATGGCCGGCGCACACGGATGCGGCCGAGCTCGTCGTCCAGGCGACGCCGGTGAAAGACGAGCTGCTGTTCGAGCCGCGGCCGGGTCAGACCGTGATCGAGCTTGCGTACCGCATCGACGGCGGCGAGACGGCGCACGCCGCCGCCGCACGGGGGGCCGGCTGCGACGTGGTCGACGGGCTCGAGGTGCTGGTCGCGCAGGGAGCGGCCTCGTTCGAGCTCTGGACCGGCGTGCGCGCGCCGGTGGACGTGATGCGTGCCGCAGTAGGTTTGCGTCCATGACGCTCGGGCTGACGACGGCCGGCGAATCGCACGGGCCGGCGCTCGTCGCGATCCTGACCGGCCTGCCCGCGGGGCTCTCGCTGGATCGGGCCGCGATCGACGCGGATCTGCGCCGCCGCCAGCAGGGCTACGGCCGGAGCCCCCGCCAGCAGCTCGAGCAGGACGTCGTCGAGGTGCTTGCCGGCCTGCGCCACGGGAAGACGCTCGGGACGCCCCTTGCGCTCGTCGTCCGCAACCGCGATCACGCGAACTGGGAGTGGGGAATGAGCCCGTGGCCGCCGGAGGGCGAGCCGAGCGGGAAGGGGACGAAGCCGGTGACGCTTCCTCGACCGGGGCACGCCGATCTCGCCGGTTCGCTCAAGTACGGCCACGAGGACGTGCGGAACGCGCTCGAGCGCGCGAGCGCGCGGCACACGGCGGTGCTCGTCGCGGCCGGCGCCGTCGCGAAGGCGCTGCTGCGCGAGCTCGGGATCGAGGTCGCCGGCGCGGTCGTCGAGGTCGGCGGCGAAACGGAGGAGCAGGCGCAACGCGAGGCAACCGACGCGGCGAAGGGGGATCGCGACACGCTCGGCGGGATCGTCGAGGTGCGGGCGACCGGCGTCTGTCCCGGGCTCGGCTCGTATGCGAGCCGCGAGGATCGGCTGGACGGGCGGCTGGCGGCGGCGCTGATGTCGATCCAGGCGGTCAAGGGCGTCGAGGTCGGCGACGGGTTCGCGCTCGCGCGCGTCCGCGGCTCGGAAGCCCATGACGAGATCGAGCCGGGTCTGCGCCGTCGCTCGAATCGCGCGGGCGGGATCGAGGCCGGAGTCTCGAACGGCGAGGACATCGTGGTTCGCGCGGCGATGAAGCCGCTGCCGACGCTGATGAAGCCGCTCGACTCGGTCGATCTCGCCAACGGGAAGGCCGCGCAGGCGCTCGTCGAGCGGAGCGACGTCCACGCGGTCGAGGCGCTCGCGGTCGTGGCGGAGGCTGCCGTCGCCTGGGAGCTCGCGCGGGCGGCGAAGGAGAAGTTCGGCGGCGACGCGATCGGCGACCTCGTCGTGGCTCACGCTGCCTATCTCGAGCGCATCGCCCCTTGAACCGTCACGTCGCCCTCGTGGGGTTCATGGGCGCAGGCAAGTCCCAGCTCGGGGTCGAGGCGGCGAGCCGGCTGGGGTGGAGGCTGACCGACGTCGACGAGCGGATCGAGGCGAGTCGGAAGCAGTCGATCGCCTCGATCTTCGCGGAGCTGGGCGAGGCGGCGTTTCGACGGATCGAGCGCGACTTCGTGAAGGCGGCACTCGAGGAAGAGGCCCCCTCGGTGCTCGTTCTCGGCGGCGGGGCGGTGGAGACACCCGACGTGCGCCGGCTGCTTCGCGAGCGGGCGGTGACGGTTCTCGTCGACGTCGACGTCGAGACGGCCTGGTCGCGCGCCGGAGGGACCGACCGGCCGCTGGCGCAGGACGAGGCAGACTTTCGCCGGCGCTACGCGGAACGGGCGCCGATCTACGACGCGGTCGCCGATGCGAGGACGACCGACATCGACGGCGTCGTGCTCGCCGCTGCCGGGATCCACATCGACGCCGGCGCGCTCGAGCGGCTCGGAGAGGTCGTGCCCGGAGACGGCCCGGTCGAGATCGCCGCCGACGCGCACGTGGCGGGGATCTACGGGATGGAGGCGCAGCTCGCGCTTGGCGCCCGCGTGCGCGACCTGCACGAGCTCCCGCAGGGCGAGGCGGCAAAGTCCGTGGCTGCGGTCGAGCGGCTCTGGCGCGAGCTTCGACTCGACCGCCAGGGGACGCTCGTCGCGCTCGGCGGCGGCACCACGACCGACGTCGCCGGCTTCGTTGCTGCGACCTGGCTGCGTGGGATCGCCTGGGTCGCTGTGCCGACGACGCTCGTCGGCCAGGTCGACGCGGCGATCGGCGGCAAGACGGCGATCGACCTGCCCGGCGGCAAGAACCTCGTCGGCGCCTTCCACTGGCCCGTGCGCACGGTGATCGACCCGCTCCTGCTCGAGACGCTTCCCGAGGAGGAGCTCGCGAACGGGCGTGCCGAGCTCGTCAAGACGGGGCTGCTCGCGGGAGAGCCGTTCTGGGACCTGCCGCTCGCGGAGGCTGTTCGCCGCTGCGCCGCCTTCAAGGCCGCGATCTGCCTCCGCGATCCGCACGACCTCGGCGAGCGCGCGCAGCTCAACCTCGGGCACACGTTCGCGCACGCGCTCGAGGCCGCCGCCGACTTCGAGCTGCCGCACGGGCGCGCGGTCGCGCTCGGCCTGCTCGCGGCGCTCCGGCTCTCCGGTCTCGACACCACCGTCGTCGAGGAGCAGCTGCAGCCCGAGCCGGCGCGGGTCGATCGAGATCGCGCCTGGGCGGCGCTTGCGCGCGACAAGAAGGCGGAGAGCGGGATCCCGAAGCTCGTCCTGCTCGATGCCCCCGGCAGGCCGCGGCTCGGGGTCGAGCTGCCGCCTGACGAGATCCGTGCGTCCCTCGATTCCTTGATCGCCGGATAGAGTCGCCCGATGCGCGTGGCCGTCCTCAACGGGGTGAACCTCGACGTGCTCGGGCGTCGCAGCCCCGAGCACTACGGCGGGCTCACCCTCGCCGAGCTCGAGAGCCGGATCTACGCCTGGTCGAAGGAGCTCGAGTGCACGACCCGCTGCCGGCAGACGAATCACGAGGGCCAGTTCGTCGAGTGGTGCCACGACGCGCTCGACTGGGCCGACGGCGTCATCCTCAACCCGGGCGCGTGGAGCCACTACAGCTATGCGATCCGCGACGCCGTCGAGCTGTTCACGATCCCGGTCGTCGAGGTTCACCTCTCGAACATCCAGGAGCGCGAGGAGTGGCGTCGGCAGTCGGTGGTCGCCGATCTGGCGACGAAGACGATCTACGGCAAGGGCCCGGACGGCTATCGCGAGGCGCTCGCGCTGCTCGTGGAACGGGCGAAGGAGGCTGCATGAGTCGGATCGAGCGGCTGGCCGCGCTCCTCGACGTGCCGCTGCTCGTGACGAGCGGCGTCAACGTCCGCTACCTGACGGGGCTTGCCAGCTCGAACGCTGCCGTTGCTTGTCGAGCCGGGCGGCGAGGCGACCCTCTTCACCGACTTTCGCTACGCGAAGCGGGCGCGCGCGGTCGAGGAGGTTCGCTTCGAGCAGACGGCGCGCGCGGTGATCGGCGACCTGGCGACGCGGCTCGCGGGGCAGACGATCGGGATCGAGGCGGACGTGCTCAGCGTGGCCTCGCTCCACACGCTGCGGGACGGCGGTGTCGCGGCCGAGCCGACCTCCGGGCTCGTCGAGCGACTGCGCGCGATCAAGGAGCCGGCCGAGCTCGAGAGCCTGCGCCAGGCGGCCGCGATCTCCGACGAGGTTTACGGCGCGCTCGGCGAGGAGCGGTTCGTCGGCCGAACGGAGATCGAGCTCGCGTGGCGCGTCCGCGAGCTCTTCAACGAGCACGGCTCGTCGGAGCTCTCGTTCGACACGCTCGTCGCAGCCGCCGAGAACGGCGCGAATCCTCACTCGGAGCTGCGCGACGTCCCGATTCCCGCGAACACGCTCGTGATCGTCGACGCCGGCTGTCGGATCGACGGCTATGCGTCCGACTGCACGCGGACATTTGCCACCGGCGACCTCTCCGACGAGCTTGCGCGCGCCTACGACGTCTGCCTCGAGGCCCAGCTTGCGGCGCTGGAGGCGATGGGCCCGGGAGTCACCGGCCGCGACGCCGACGCCGCCGCGCGCGAGGTGATCGCGGCTGCAGGCTGGGGCGAGGAGTTCGGTCACGGTCTCGGCCACGGAATCGGGCTCGAGGTGCACGAGGCGCCGGCGGCTCGGCCCGAGTCGACCGACACGCTCGAGTCCGGCAACGTCGTCAGCTGCGAGCCGGGGATCTACCTCGCGGACGTCGCCGGCGTGCGGATCGAGGACATGGTGCTGATCACCGACGACGGCCGGGAACGGCTGACGACCGTCGGCAAGGAGCTCGTCACCGTCAGCTAGTCTGGCGCCCGCTCATGGCCGACGTCGTCTCCACGAACGAGTTCAAGAACGGCATGCACGTCGAGATCGAGGGCTCCGTCTGGCGGATTCTCGAGTTCCAGCACGTCAAGCCGGGCAAGGGCGGCGCGTTCGTGCGGACGAAGGTGCGGAGCATCGACTCCGGCTCGGTCGTCGACAAGACCTTCCGCGCGGGCGAGAAGTTCCCGCGCGTCTTCACCGAGACGAAGAACATGCAGTACCTCTACGACTCGGGCGACGAGGTCGTGTTCATGGACGAGACGACCTACGAGCAGATGTCGATGCCGCATGCCGCGCTCGAGGCCGAGCTGCCGTTCATGCAGCCCTCGACGCCGGTGCAGCTCCTGTTCGTCGGCGGCAAGCCGAGCGGGATCCAGCTCCCGTCGTCGCTCGAGCTCGCGGTGACGGAGACCGAGCCGGGCGTCAAGGGCGACACGGTCTCGAACGTGACGAAGCCGGCGACGCTCGAGACGGGCGCCGTCGTCCAGGTGCCGCTCTTCGTCAACCGGGGCGACCGGATCAAGGTCGACCCCCGCGACGGCCGCTACATCTCCCGCGCCTGACGCGTGGATCGACCGGAGCGCCGTGCCCGCTGCCGCGACGTTCAACGGCGCCTCGGGGTCGTTCTCGACGTACTCCCAGAGCGTCACCAGGAAGCCGTCGCGCTCGTGCGGACCCCCAGGCACCGCCCGCGTTGGGCCTGCAACTGGGAGCCCGCGATCCTGGATCCCGGCCACGAGCTCGAGCTCCTTCTCGACCCAGGAACGGCCGCGCAACCGCGCGAACGTCACCGGCACGCGCGCGACGACCGGAGTGGGCGCGAGGTGGACGAGCACGTTCGTCAGGTCGCGGAGGACGCGCGGCTCCTCGACTCTCAGGCCGAGCTCGCGGGCGACCGCGACCGCGGCTTCGACCGCTTCCCTCACTCGCTAGGGTCTACCACGTGCCGCGGCTCGTCGACACCTCCATCCGCCTGCTCTCGCAGGAGCCGCTCGCGGGGAGGATGCCGACCGCCGATCTCCTCGGCCTCGCCGAGGTGCTCGACACCGCCGGGTTCGCGTGCCTCGAGGTCTCGGGCGGCGGCGTCTTCGACTCGGCTGTCCGCCGCGGCGTCGAGAGCCCCTGGGAGCGGATCCGTGCGCTCAAGTCGCGGACGAAGACGCCACTCGGGCTCGCCCTCCGCGGTCGCTTCCTCGTCGGCTCGAGGCCGGTCGGCGCCGACTTCGTCCGCCGCTTCGTCGCCTCCGCCGCCGAAAACGGGATCGACGTCTTCCGCCTCCACGACCCGCTCAACGACGTCTCGAACCTCCGCGAGGCGGGCGAGGCGATCGTCGGCGCCGGCAAGGAATTCCACGCGGGCCTCGTCTATAGCCCGGGCCAGAACGACGCCGTCCATGCGCTCGTCGAGCAGGCGAAGCAGCTTGGAGACCTCGGCGCGAACCGAGCGCTGATCCACGATCCCACGGGCGGGCTCGAGCCGCATCAGAGCGGCGAGCTCGTCGCCAAGATCGCCGAGGCATCCGGGCTGCCGGTCGGCTTCTACTGCCAGGGCGCGGCGGGTACGGGTCTCGCCGACTCGCTCGAGGCTGCGCGCGCCGGCGCCGATCTGATCGCCTGCGCGCTCTACCCGCTCGCGCTCTCGCTCCACCGCGTCGCCGGCGAGTCGCTCGCCTCGGCGCTCGCCGGAATGGGGATGGGAACCGGCGTCGACGTGGCCCGGCTGTGGGAGGGATCCGACCTCGTCGACGAGCACCTCGAGGATGTCCCGATCGCGCCGCTCGCGCCTCGGCTCGCCGTGCGCGCGGCCGAGTACGACCTGCCGGCGGGCCTCGTCGCCGCCCTCGACGGCCAGCTCCGCTCGCACGCCGCCGACGATCGCCTGCTCGAGGTGCTGGACGAGCTGACGCTGATCCGCCGCGAGGCAGGCTGGCCTCCCCTCGCCGCCCCGATTGGCCAGATCCTCGCGTCGCAGGCGCTGATCCACGTTCTCTCGGCGCGCCGCTACGGCACGGTCGTCGACGAGTTCCGGGCGCTCGTGCAGGGCCGTTACGGCAAGCCGCCGAGCGAGATCGACGCAACCGTCGCCCGCGCGATCGCGTTGCTGTCCGACGGCGTGCCGCTGGACGAGGATCCGCCGAGCGAGGAGGACGTGCGCGCCGAGGCCGAGGGGCTGGCCGCGAGCGAGGAGGAGCTCGTCCTGATCGCCCTCTTCGGCGACGAGGCCGAGGCGCTCCTGCACTCGATCCGCGCCCGTCACTCGCGCGACGACGGGCTCGCGGCGGGCGTCGACCAGACCCGAGCGGAGCGAATTCGGGAACTCGTCCGAATCGTTCAGGAAAGCGGCGTCGCCGAGGTGGAGATCGAGGACGAAGGGATGCGGGTCTCGGTGCGTAGGGCCGACGCGCCGGCGCCGCTCCAGCTCGTAGCGCCGCTTGCGGAGGAGGAGCCGGGCGACCTGCCGATCGTGCCGGCCGAACGCGTGTCGTCGTCGCGTGTCGAGTCGCCGATGGTCGGCGTCTTCTACCGCGCGCCGGAGCCCGGCTCGCCGCCCTTCGTCGAGATCGGCGACGTTGTCGCCGCCGGCCAGACGCTGTGCCTCCTCGAGGCGATGAAGCTCTTCAACGAGCTCGAGGCGGAGAACGCCGGCCGCGTCACCGCGATCCACGTCGAGAACGGCCAGCCCGTCGAGTTCGGTCAGCTCCTCTTCGAGCTCGAGCCGATCGCCGCGCCGCCGATTCTCTGATGGCCGTCCTCTGATGTTCACGCGGGTGCTGGTGGCGAACCGCGGCGAGATCGCCGTGCGCGTGATCCGCGCGCTGCACGAGCTCGACGTCGAGGCCGTCGCGATCTACTCGACGGCCGACGCGGATTCGCTCCACGTGCGGCTAGCCGACCAGGCGGTCAAGATCGGGCCGCCGGCGGCCTCGCAGAGCTACCTCAGCATCCCGGCCGTGATCGCGGCGGCCGAGACGACGGGCTGCGAGGCGATTCACCCCGGCTACGGCTTTCTCTCCGAGAACCCCGACTTCGTTCGCGCGTGCGCCGACAACGAGCTCATCTTCGTCGGGCCGACCGCCGAGGTGATGGAGCGGATGGGCGACAAGGCGCGCGCGAAGGAGGAGATGCGCGCGGCGAACGTCCCGCTCGTGCCCGGCACCGAGGGCGCGGCGACGCTCGCGGAGGCGGCAGCGGCGGCGGACGAGCTCGGCTTTCCGGTGCTGCTGAAGGCGATCGCGGGTGGCGGCGGCAAGGGAATGCGGCTCGTCCGCGAGCCGGACGAGATCGAGGCCGCGTACTCGACGGCTCGCGCCGAGGCGGACGCGGCCTTCGGCGACGGCTCGCTCTACGTCGAGAAGGCGATCGATCCGGCCCGGCATGTCGAGATCCAGGTGCTGTGCGATCGGCAGGGGGGCGTCCTCACCCTCGGCGAGCGTGAATGCTCTATCCAGCGACGTCACCAGAAGCTGATCGAGGAGTCGCCCTCACCGGCGCTCGACCCGGAGCGGCGCGAGGAGATGGAGGCTGCCGCCGAGCGGGCCTGCCGCGCGATCGGCTACGAGAACGCGGGCACCTTCGAGTTCCTGCTCGGACCGGACGGCACCTTCCACTTCATCGAGCTGAACGCGCGCCTCCAGGTCGAGCATCCGGTGAGCGAGCTCGTTACCGGGATCGATGTCGTGCGCGAGCAGCTCCGGATCGCGGCGGGCGAGCCGCTCTCGATGACCGGGCGAGCCCCGCGTCGCGGCCATGCGCTCGAGTTCCGGCTGAACGCCGAGGATCCGGCGCGCGACTTCGCGCCCGCGCCCGGACGGATCACCCGCTTCCGGCCGCCGCTCGGCCCCGGCGTGCGAATCGACACGTTCCTCGAGGAGGGCTCGGCGATCTCGCCCTACTACGACTCGCTGATCGCGAAGCTGATCGTCTGGGCCGAGGATCGCGATGCGGCGATCGCGCGCGGGATCCGGGCGCTCGAGGAGCTCGAGCTCGAAGGGATCCCGACAACGCGCGCGCTTGCCCTCGACGTGCTCCGCTCGGCAGAGTTCCGGAGCGGCGAGTACTCGACGAGCTTTCTCGCCGACGTGGAGGAGCGCCTGCCGGCGCTGCTGCCCGCATGACCCACGACGGCCACACGATCGAGAGCGCCGAGGGCTCTGTTCGGATCACGGGCGAGGCACTCGCGGGCCTCGTCGTCGCGGCGGCGGAGCAGGTCGGCGGGGCGAAGGTTCGGCGCCCGCGCCGCGACCTGAACGTCGTGGTCAAGGACGGTCGCGCACACGTCAAGCTCACTCTCGCCGCGCGCTTCGGCGCGGTTCTGCCCGCGCTCGGCGAAGCCGTTCAACGCGCCGTCGCAAGCGCGGTCGGCGACGCGACCGGACTCGAGGTCGTCGGCGTGGACGTCGCGATCGAGGAGCTCGACCGATGACCGCCACCGTCGGGAGGCGCCAGGCGCGTCGAACCGCGCTCTTCCTCCTCTACCAGTGGGACCTCACCGGCCAGCCGCTGACGACGCTGTACGAGGGCACGCCCGACGCGTTCGCCGTCGAGCTCGCGGAGGCCGTGTCGGCGCGAGCGGCGGAGCTGGACGCGCGGATCACCGAGGCCGCCGAGGGGTGGACCGCCGATCGGCTCGGTACGCTCGAGCGGAACATCCTGCGGATCGCCATCCACGAGCTCGACGGCGAGACCGTGCCGGCGGAGGTGGCGATCAACGAGGCGGTCGTGCTGGCGAAGCGCTACGCCTCGGAGGACGCCGCGCGGCTCGTGAACGGGATCCTGGGGCGTGTGGCCAGGGAGCAGACGGAGGTGGGAGAGTGAGCGGAAACGAGACGGAGGCGGCGCTCGGACGGGCCGAGGAGCTGCTCGAGCGGCTGAAGACGACGCGCGAGGAGCTCGAGCGCCTTGCCGCCGCCGAGAACGCGGAGGCGGCGGTCGAGGTGCTCACGGAGCTGGCGGAGCTCGCCAAGCAGGTCGAGGTCGAGCTCGCGAAGGCGCGCGCTCAGGCAGATCGACCTTCGCAGCCGGATGCATCCTCCTGACGAGCTGCGCGCGCTCGTCGAGGGCTTTCTCGACGAGCTCGCGCTGAGCCCGGAGCTCGGCGGGCTCGAGCAGGCGGTGCGCTATCCGCTCGAGTCCGGTGGGAAGCGGATCCGGCCGGTGCTCTGCCTTGCCGTCGGCGAGGCGGCGGGCACGGAGCCCGAGCGCTGCCTTCCGGCCGCCGCGGCAGTCGAGCTCGTGCACACGTTCTCGCTCGTCCACGACGACCTGCCCGCCCTCGACGACGACGACGAGCGTCGCGGCAGGCCGAGCGCGCACATCGCCTACGGAGAGGGCGTCGCGGTGCTCGCCGGCGACGCGCTCCTCGCGGAGGCATTTCGGCTCGCACTGTCGTATCCGACTCCTGCGATCGGACGGGAGCTTGCGAGCGCGACCCTCGGGATGATCGGCGGGCAATACCTCGACGTGACGGGCTCGCAGAACGATCTCGCGAGCCTGCACCGACTGAAGACGGGCGCCCTCTTCTCGGCGGCGGTCGGGATGGCGCTCTCGGCGGCCGAGCTCCCGGCGGAGGAACAGCCGGTGTGGCGCGCCTTCGGCGCCGAGCTCGGCCTGCTCTTCCAGATCGTGGACGACGTGCTCGACGGAGACGGCTTCGTGCTCGAGCACGGTGCCGAGGGCGCGCGAGCGCTCGGAGACGAGGCCGCCGAACGCGCGCAGGAGCGGCTGGAAGCGATCCCGGCCGACACCTCGGTGCTCGCCGAGCTCGTCGCCGGCCTCGCTGCCCGCACGGCCTGAGGGATGTTGCGTTTTCGGCACCGAGTCGTCACCCATCGGTGACGATTTCCTCGATAGCGTTTCGGTAGGGACACCCGGGGTGCCCCTGGGGCCACGTACGGAGGATTCGCCTTCGGCGGCTCCGGCGAGAGGACGTTCGCCCAGGCCAACGTCGCAGCCGCGCAACCCAGACGGAAGCCGTGCACGGGAGGTTCTCCTCAGCGCGGTAGAGTGAGGGGGGTGGCCGATCTCTACGCCAAGGGGAGTAACGGCGTGATCACGATCGACGGCGACTGGTTGACGATCGACCGAAAGGGCTTCGGTCGCGCCGGACACTTGACGGGGGACCGGCGGATTCCACTCGCGTCGATCACGGCGGTGCAGCTGCAATACGCTCGCGTGTTTAAAGACGGCTTCATCAGGTTCACGGTCGCCGGAAGCACTGAGTTCCGAGGTGGCTTGCACAGCGCGATGAGGGACGAGAACGCGGTGACCTATCGCAGGAGGCACGCCAAGGGGTTCAACATTATTCGCGCGGCTGTCGAGCAGTACATCAACGCGCATCACGCCGGTGCCCGGAGCGGGGCGGGCGAACCCGACATCCCCGAGCAGATCGAGAAGCTCGGCGAACTGCGCGATCAGAAGCTGATCACTGACGAGGAGTTCGAAGCCAAGAAGGCTCAACTGCTCGATCGGTTGTAAGTCGCTGCCACATTCCCGAACACTTTGCCCACAACGGCGCTCTTGGCCTCGGGGATCGCTCGGACCTCGCTCAGCAGGTCGTGCGTCGCGGTGCAGGCCTCGGCCTCGTCCGCATACAAGGACGTTTTGCAGGGGACGAGGATCGACTAGCCTCGTTCCGAGGTTCCGTCAGCGACCGACCGGGGAGGCCACGATGGCAGGCAGGTCCGACTTCACCGAGCAGGAATGGGAGCAGCTGCGCAAGGGCGCCACGGGGGCGGGCCTGATGGTCGCCGCGAGCGACCGCAGCTTCTTCGACAGTTTCAAGGAGGCGGGCTCGCTGGCGAAGCACCTCGCCGAGGGCCGCTCGCACCAGAGCGAGCTGGTGCGCGAGCTGGCGAGCGAAAAGGGGTCGGGCTTCGGCGTCCGCTCTTCTCCGGAGGAGCTCGAGAGTGGAACCGTCGAGGCGCTCCGCGGCGCAGTTGGCACGCTGGAGGCGAAGGCGCCCGAGGAGGTCGAGGCCTACAGGGCGTTCGTGCTCGAGCTCGCCGAGGCCGTGAGCAGGTCGGCCGGTGGCGGCGACGCTTCCGAGGCGGCCACGGTCGAGAAGCTTCGCACCGCCCTCGCCTAGCGCCCGTCGAGCAGTTGTCGAAGGCTGCGTGGCCGGCCCGTGGGACTACCAGTGCAACAAGTGGCTCGCCGTCGATTACTTGCGCTGGTCTGCTACTGACGTTGAGTCGCGGAACGCCGGTCGAAGCTGCTGCGTGAGGATCTCCGCCACTGTCTGGCGCACACTCCGAGGCCGGTAGGCGACCTTCGGCTTACGCACGGCCGCGCCTTCGCTGCAGCTCACCTTGGAGGATGGCCCAGCCGACGCCGGCGAGTTCCTTGAGAACGGCCAAGCTGTCTTCCTCCCTGTTGAAATGCCCATCGATCAGCTGCACCAGGCGGGCGTCGAACGACAGCACCGACTGGCTCGAACCGGTCTCCTGCGCCGCGATGCGGCGGAACGTCCGGTACTCGTTCTCAGTCAACACGTTGTCAGGCATGTGCCCCCTTCTGCTGCGGGTGGTTGGCCAGGTCTTCCCCCAATTCATGTGGCTGGAACGACGCCGTTTCTTGCGACGACGCGGCGGTGCATTCCCTCTCCGTCCGCTGCACCGACGTGGGCCGCATCGTCGGCTGGAACCCCGCCGACGGTGCCTGAAGTCCGTCGGCGTGGCTCGAATTGGCCGGGGGCCAGATGCTCCGCCCGAGATGGCGAGCCTCTCGACTCGCACGAGCTGACGCGGGCGTCCTATCCCGAGCAGGCAATTTCCCGAGGCTCGTGGGCGTGATCCAGATCAGGCGGCGGTCGCGGAGGCCGCGCAGCCCTGAAGGTTTGCGCGTCCCGGCTCGTCCCGCGGCACCCTTCAGGGGACATTCCCGAACGCTGGCCCAGGCGAGCTTCAACATCCAATCTGCCACGAGACGCCGTGACGGTCGGTGCACCAGCCGAAGTGTGGGCTGAAACCGTAGTCGCCGATCGGCATCAGCACCGATCCATCAGTACTCAGGCTGGCAAAGAGTTCGTCGACTTCTTCCGGTGTGTCACACGTCACGAAGATCGACATCGAAGGCGTGAAGCCGAAGTCGTGGCCTATCGGGCTGTTGAAGGCGATGAACGGCCTGTTCCCCAGCGAGAACCAAATCGTCTGACCGGGGCCGTCAGAACCAGTCACAGCGGTGATCGCCGACCCGGGGATCAGCTCAACGTATCGCTCGACGGCCTCGCGGGCAGAGCCGTCCTGAAACATGAGGTGGGTCGAAACGTCGGTCATTGTTGAAGTCTCGCAAGTCGTCTCGCGAATCGGCGGCGGACCGTTTCAAGCCGAATCCGTGCGTGCCCACGCGTCGGCGCTCAGGCGTCACGCGCAGCGACGATGAGCGCGAGGTCGTCGTCGGCCGCTGCGCGGTGATCGTCGAGAGCGTTGCTCCTTGGTGGCGTAGGGTAAATGGCGCAATCCCACTGAGGAGGAGACAAATGGTCCTCGCAACGGCGAAGATCGGGGATTTCGACCGCTTCTGGAATACCTTCTCGACCAAGGGCGCTGAGAAGCGAAAGCAGCACGGTTGCAGGGGATCGCATGTCTTTCGGGATCCAAATGAGAGCGACCGGGTTTGGGCGATCTTCGACTGGGACGAGGCGGGCTGGCAAAGCTTCACCTCGGACCCGGAGGTCCCGGCGATCTTTCAGGAAGCCGGGTTTACCAAGGTCCGCCCAAGTCGGCGGAGTTCCTCCGCCAGCACGACGCCTAGAGAGGAACCCGCCTAGCTCAGGCGTCATTCCCGAACACACCGCTCACGACAGCGCGCGCTCGAGCGCCGCGCGATCCGTCGGCTCGCCGTGTGCGGGCAGCACGAGTTCAACCGGCTGGTCGAGCAGCGGACGCAACCGCTGGACGACATCGTCGCGCGTAACGTGCTTGCGATCGCCGATCCAGATGTTCAGTCCGTCACCGAAGTCGGAGAGCGAGTCGCCGGTGACGATCGCGCCGATCGACGGGAGCCAGAGGATGAGATCGTTGTCCTCCCGGCCCGCATAGGCGTTGATGCCGAATGGCCATGCTCCAGGGCCGTGAAAGTGTCCTTCGCCTTCACCCGTCCGCAGCCAGGCTAGGTCCTCACTCTCCATGCCGCGCACGCGGTCGGGGTCGATGCCGAACTTCTCGACCCAGTCCTGCCAGGTGTCCGCCGGCGGCGTGTGCACCGGGAGGCCAAGTCGACGGGCATCCCGCTCGTGATACGGCGCCGTCAGGACGACGGCGGTCGCGCGCTCACGTAGTCCGTCGGGCACGGCGAGCGGATCGAACAACACGAAATCGTTGCCGAGCTCGATCCCATAAGACGAGACAGCCTCGGGCCACTGCTCCCCCTCGTTCCAAGCGGGATGCGACGATTGCCAATGCCAGACACCCGGCCGCAGCTCATGCACAGCGAATCTCGATTCTCAGCCCGCGAAATCAGCGAATGGTGGCCAGACGGGAGAGGCTCGCCGCCACTAGCCGGGGAGGAGGCCGAGTTGGCCGAGGAAGTCCATCTGGTCGAAGAACAGATGCTCGGACTTCAGCGTGCCGCCGTCGGTGACGTACACCGCCGCCCACCGGAGCGCAAGGGCTCGTCCTGTGGGCGCGACATCGCCGTCGGGCGTGTGGAGCACACCATTATGGGTGCCCGTCATGGTCCCTTCGGCGGCTGCGGCTGGCCCGTCACTGAGGAGCTGGTTGATTTCGAGGCGGAGGTCCGGGAACGCTTCTTGGAACCCGGCGATGAAGCCGATGACGTTGTCGCGGCCGCTGACCTGGGCTCCTGGCGCTGTCATCTCCGCATCGGCGGCCCACGGGTCGGCGTCGCTGTCACGGTTGTTGAACGCGTCGATGTGCTTGAGGATCACGTCTCTGGCGCTGGCCATCTACTCTCCGATGTGGTGGGGCGTGCCATCCTCGCAGAACGACGGCGGGCATGGAACCGGCCGTTTCTCGTCGATGGAGATCGTTGCGGAGTCGACGCTCGGGACTGATGAGTTCGCCGCGACGCTCGGGCGTGTGACCTGGGTGAGCGGGCCGAATGGCTCGGATGCGCCGAGGGTGCGAAGACGCTTTCTCATGGTCTGGCGCCGAGAGCCCGACGGGCGGTGGCGCATCGCCCGTGAACTGCTGAACGAGGACGTCTAAGCCCGCGGGCCGTCGCGACCCGCCCTCGGGCGCCATTGCCGCACGCTGGCGCAGGCCGCCGTTCCGGGGCCGGCTACGTGTCTGCGAGAGGAGCGCGTCCGTCCGGCTCCCATGCCGCTTCAACGACGTAGCCGTCGGGGTCGCTGCACTTGACGCTGACGTAGTCCGGCTCGTTCCATTCCTCGACGATGGGAATGCCGTCGTCGGCCAGGCGCCGCCGGAACGCGTGAACGTCGGCGGGTGATTCCAACCCGATGCCAAAGTGGACGAACTGGGGTAATCGGATCGATTCGTCTGTTTCGCCCAGCGCGAGAGAGAACCCGTCCCGGTTGTAGAGCATCAGCACACCGTCGTCGTAGCGCCGTGGGGGCTGGGCGTCGAAGCCGAAGTACGTCTCGTAGAAGCGACGTGAGCGCTGCTGATCGGAGACCGCGAGTGCCAAGTGCTTCATCTCTGCAGGAGGCGAAGCTACCGTCTGGCGCCGGCTCGATCAACACGCTCTGCCGCTGTCGCGCAAAGCCTGCGCTTCAGCGGATTTCCTGCCTGCGGGGATCTACGCACTCCGATCCGTAGCGCCCCCAATGTCGCGCCACCGACCGCCTGGGATCATCGGAATGGAAGGAGGTACCGAGATGACGAGCATTCCGCACGAGCCATCAACGCGCATCGTGCCGGAGAAGCGGCTGTCGCAACTCCACGTCAGGGAGATGTGGGCGTCGCTGGCGATCATCGTGATCTGGCTGTCGGTTCTGGCCGACGCCGTCTTCGGTCCCGACATCGTGTCCAACAACGGCGTCGGAGACATCGGCGAGCGGACAACCGTTCCTTCGGCGGTGGTCGTGTCGTTCTTCGCATTCCTCGCCACGTGGGTCGTGGCTCGATACGGCTTCCGCGACGAGCGAGAGACGGACTGACGCGCCAAGAGCGGCCCAGCTGGGCAGATACGGCCGCCCGGCTGGGCCGGCCGCGGTTGCCAGACCAGGCGGCGTCGTCAGCACATGTCCGCTGAACAGGCTGGCGCCCGGGGCTGGGGCCCCGCGGCTCAGGGGTGGTGATCGGGCTACGCGTAGCGGGTCTCGTCGGCGCGGTCGAGTAGCCAACCGCCGACGACGAGAAGAGCACCGAATGCCAGGAATGCCAGGTCCCAGGCGGTCTGGTTGCCCGTCTCACGGACGTGGTGGATTCCGAGGATGTGGTGGTCGACGATCCCCTCGACCAGATTGAAGCCGCCCCAGCCGACGAGCATCCAGCCGACGAAGGCGCGGCCGCTGACTGCCCAGCGCCAGTCCGTGGTGCGCTTCCAAAGGATCCAGATTCCTACGGCGACAGCGACCCAGGTCGCAGCGTGGAAGAGGCCGTCCCAGAGTGTGTTGGTCTCCAGCCCAGCGACGGTGGTTGCGGGGTATTCGCCGTGGTCGGTGAGCATGTGATGCCACTGGAGGATCTGATGGAGGACGATCCCGTCCACGAATCCGCCAAGGCCGATGCCGAGAAGAATCCCAGGGGCTCGGGGCCGCGTGACAGCCTCGAGTGGGGCTTCGTCCCGGACGGGGCGGGCTTGTCTGCGGGAGGCGTGCGTGGCGTCCATCGGTCCGGCAATTTCCGGAGCCAAGGGCGTTCAAACGGTGCGCCGCATTCGCCCCGCATGGATGCTCCCCGCACACGGCGAGCCGACGCTACGCGCCGGCCGGTGGTCGGAGAACGAGACGATCTCCGTGCAGTTCCATGACGGAGGTGTGACAGGCGCGCGGTCTACGCTTGGTAGATGAAGAAGCGACTTGACGTGCTGCTGGTCGAGCGCGGGCTCGCGGAGTCGCGCATGCAGGCCCAGGCGCTCGTCCTCGCCGGGCTCGTCCGCGGGCACGAGAAGCCGGGCCATCAGGTCGACGAGGACGCCGAGCTCGTCGTCGAGGTGCCCCCGCGCTACGTCTCGCGCGGCGGCGAGAAGCTCGCGAACGCGCTCCTGCACCTCCACGTGGAGCTCGACCGCCGCGACGCGATCGACGTCGGCGCCTCGACCGGCGGCTTCACGGATTGCCTGCTCCAGAATGGGATAGCGCGAGTGATCGCCGTCGACGTCGGCTACGGCCAGCTCCATCCGAAGCTCCGGGACGATCCTCGCGTGACCGTGCTCGAGCGGACGAACGCGCGCGAGCTCGTCGAGCTGCCGTTTCGCCCGGACGTGCTCGTCTGCGACGTCTCGTTCATCAGCGTTCGGATCGCGGTTCCGCCCGTGCTGCGCCTGCTCGACGACGAATGGGACGCGCTCTTGCTCGTGAAGCCGCAGTTCGAGGCCGGTCGCGGGGACGTTCCCTCGGGCGGCGTCGTCCGCGATCCAGCCATACACCGTCGTGTCATCCGCGAGGTCGTCGACGCGGCGCTCGGCTGGGGAGCGACGACGGTGGGCGTCGTAGACTCCGGCTTGCCCGGGCCGAAGGGCAACCGCGAGTTCTTCGTGCACCTGATCTCGAGCAACGAGCCCGTGCTCCTCGATGACATCGACGACCGGATCGACACAGCAGTTGGCTAACCGGGTCCGCCGAGCGGTCGTGCTCACGCACGGGAAGCCGCAGGCGATCGGGTCGGCTCTCACGCAGCTCGCGACCGTCGCGCGCGAGGCGGAGGTCGAGCTGGTCGACGAGGACGCCGCCGGCGTCGAGGTCGACCTCGCCGTCGTGCTCGGCGGCGACGGGACGATGCTGCGGGCCCTGACCCGCTTCCTCGGTACCGGCGTCGCCGTGATCGGCGTCAACTTCGGCCGCGTCGGCTTTCTCTCCTCGATCCCGCGCAGCGACCTCGAGCCCGGGCTCGCCCGCGCCTTCGCCGGCGAGTACTCGGTCGTAGAGCTGCCGACGCTCGACGTCGAGGTGGGTGACGACCGGTGGGTTGCCGTCAACGACCTCGTGGTCGCGAGCGCCGTCGTCGGCCGGATGATCCAGCTCGAGTGGGCGGTCGGCGAGGAGGAGCTCGGCCGGCTCGCCTGCGACGGGGTCGTCTGCGCGACTCCCTCCGGATCGACCGGCTACAACTTCTCGAACGGCGGCCCTGTGCTCGTCTGGGGGCTCGACGCGATGGCGATCACGTTCATCGCGCCGCACTCGCTGAACGCCCGCCCGCTCGTCGTGCCTCGCGGCCGCGAGGCGATCGTCTGGAACCGAACCGTCGATCTCGCGGCGACGGTGCTCGTGGACGGGCACAGCGTCGTCGATCTCCCACCCGGAGGTCGAGTGGTCGCGCGGATCGGCGAGCAGCGCTCGCTCCTCGCGACCCTGCCCGAGGCGACCTTCTTCAGCCGCTACAGCAGGACGTTTGCTTCGTAGCCTCCACATCGAGAACCTCGTCCTGATCCGAGCGGCCGAGCTTGCGCCGGCGGAGGGGCTGAACGCGATCACGGGCGAAACCGGGGCAGGGAAGACGATCCTCGCCCAGGCGTTCGGGCTCCTGCTCGGCGCGAAGGGCGACGCGGCCGCGGTCGGGGCGGGCGCGCGGGAGGCGTACGTCGAGGCGGAGTTCGACGTGCCCGAAGGCTTCTTCGACGACGAGGAGCTGGAGACGCTCGCCGCGCTCGCGCCCGAGGACGAGCACGACGTGGGTAAGCAGAGTCTCGTCCTCGCCCGCCGCGTCTTCGCGGACGGACGAACGCGCGCGTATGCCTGGGGGCGCACGGTCGCACGCGAGGATCTCGCCGCGGCGACCGAGCGCCTGCTTGCGATGTCCGGCCAGTTCGAGCAGCGCCGCCTGGCGCGACCCTCGTATCAGCTCGACGTGCTCGACTCGTATGTCGGCGAGGAGCAGCAGCGCCGGCGGCGGGAGCTTCGCATCGCCTGGCGCGCGCTCGCGACGGCACGTCGCCGGCATGACGAGCTGACGCGCGACGCGGCGTCGGAGGAGGCGCGTCTCGCGGAGCTTCGGGCGCTTGTCGAGGCGACCGACGGCTTGGAGCCGGAAACGGAGGAAGCGCTTCGCGCCGAGCGCGATCGCCTGCGCCATCTCACCGAGCTCGTCGAGGCGACGGCTGCCGCGGCGGAGGCGATCTCGCCCGAGGACGGCCAGGGCGCGGCGTCGCTCGCCGGCGCCGCCGAGCGTGCCGTGGCCCCGCTCGAGCGGCTGGCGCCGGAGCTCGCGCGCGCGGGTGACGAGCTCCGCGATCTGGCCCTGCGGCTGCACGAGGTGGGATCCGACCTGCGCGGCTTCCTCGTCTCGCTCGAGGCCGACCCGGATCGCGTCGAGCAGGTCGAGGAGGAGCTCGAACGCATCGCCGATGCGAAGCGGCGTTTCCGGGCCGGCACGTACGAGGAGTTGCTGGCTCGCGCGCAGGCCGCCGAGACGGAGCTCGGCGCCCTGGCCGACGGGCTCGACCCGGTGCAGGCCGCGGCGGAAGCGCTCGCCGCCGCCGAGACCACAGTCGACGAGCTCACCGAGGAGTTGCGAGCCGCCCGCGCAGCTGCCGCCGAGCCGTTCGCCGCGGCAGTCGCCGCCGAGCTCCGCGGCGTCGGCATGGGCGAGGGCGAGTTCCGCGTCGAGCTGCGGGAGCGCGACCGGGGCGCCGCCGGCGCCGACGAGGCCGTCTTCCTGATTCGCCCGAACGCCGGACTCCCGTTCGGGCCGGTTGCCGAGACCGCGTCGGGCGGCGAGCTCTCTCGCGTCGCGCTCGCGATCGCCGCGGTCGCCGGTGGCGAGACGCTCGTCTTCGACGAGATCGACGCGGGGATCGGCGGCACGACCGCCCACGCCGTCGCGGAGACGCTCCGCCGGCTCTCGGAGCGCGCGCAGGTGCTCACGATCACCCATCTCCCGCAGATCGCGAGCGTGGCCGAGCGGCACTTCCGGGTCGCAAAGGTTCCCGGCGATCCGACTCACACGCAGATCGAGGAGCTGGACGAGGCGGAGCGGCGGGACGAGCTCGAGCGGATGCTGGGCGGACGCGAGTTCCTCTCAGCCCTGCAATGAGACCGATCCGATGAGCCTCGTCGAGCACAGCGGCCCGGCGCGGCTCGGGCGGCGCACGAAGGAGCTCGTGCCGCGGCTGAACCCGCAGGACATCGCGATCATCGACCACACCGACCTCGACCGGGTGTCGGCCGAGGAGCTCGTCGAGTCGGGGATCCGCGTCGTCGTCAACGTGGCCGAGTCGCAGAGCGGACGCTTTCCGAATCCCGGGCCGCTCCTCCTCGTGCGCGGCGGCGTCCGCCTGATCGACGCTCCAGGCGCCGAGCTCTTCGACGAGCTCTCGGACGGCGATCGGATCACGATTCGCGGTGCGAGCGTCTTCAAGAAGAACACCTGCCTCGTCAACGGCCGCTCGATGGAGGAGCGCGAGCTCGTCGCGGCGCTCGCGGAGCAGCAGGGACGAGTGACGGACGCGCTGCGGGACTTCGCCGACAACACGCTGCGCTATCTCCGCGAAGAGGGCGAGCTGCTCGCCGAGGGGCTCGATTTCCCCCAGCTCGCGACGAGCTTCCGGGGTCGCCACGCGCTCGTCGTCGCCCGAGGGCCGGGACACAAGCGCGACCTGCGGATCGTCCGTCCCTACGTGCGCGACTTCCGGCCGGTGCTCGTCGCGGTGGACGGCGGCGCCGAGGCGCTGCTCGAGGAGGGCTGGCGCCCCGACGTGATCGTCGGCGACATGGACTCCGTCTCCGACGGCGCGCTGCGCTCCGGCGCCGACGTCCTCGTCCACGCCTACCGCGAGGGACATGCACCCGGCGAAGAGCGGCTGCGCGAGCTCGGCGTTCCGTTCTCGACGATCTCCGCGCCGGGGATCTCGGAGGACATCGCGCTGCTGCTCGCCCAGGAGAAGGGCGCGGAGCTGATCGTCGCCGTGGGCACGCACTTCAACCTCGTCGAGTTCCTCGAGCGCAACCGCGCCGGGATGTCGTCCACCTTCGTGACCCGGCTGAAGGTGGGGGAGATCCTCGTCGACGCGAAGGGCGTCTCGCAGCTCGTCAGCCGCCGCGTCGGCATCTGGCCGCTCCTCGCTCTCGTGGTCGCCGGCCTGGCCGGGATCGTCGTCGCGATCGCCGCGTCGCCCGCGCTGCGCAGCGTCTTCACCGGCCTCGCCGATCGGCTGCTGGGTCTCTGAGCTTCTCCTAGACTGAGCCGGTGCTCGACTTCCGCTACCACGCGATCTCGCTCGCGGCGGTCTTCCTCGCCCTCGTGATCGGAATCCTCGCGGGCGTCGGGATCTCAGGTCGGGGCTTCGTCGACGATGCCGAGCGCGACAGCTTCAACCGCCGGCTCGCCGAGCTCGACGGGCAGGTCGAGGCGGCCGACGACCGCGCCGACGAGCTCGAGCGGCGCCAGGAGGCGGCCCAGACGTTCGTGGAGAGCGCCTATCCGGTACTGGCCGATCGGCGGCTCGAGGGCAAGAACGTCGCGGCACTCGTGGTCGGGTCGGCCGACACGACCCTCGACTGGGTCGAGCGCGCCCTCGACCGCAGCGGCGGCGATCTCGTTCGGATGCGCGCGATCAACGTGCCGGTCGTCTCCGAGGAGCTGCAGACACGGCTTCGTCGCGCAGGGCTCTCCGAATACCTCGACGAGAGCAAGCTCGACGATCTCGGTCGTGAGCTCGGTCGCGAGCTGGTCGAGGGCGGAGAGACGCCGCTCTGGGACCTCATGACCCCGGCGCTCGTCGGCGAGCGCGAGGGAGACTTCGACGCGCCGGCGGATGCGGTCGTGGTGATTCGCCAGGCCGAGCCCCAGCAGGGCGACACGGCCCGCCTGCTCTCCGGGCTCTACGGCGGTCTCGCAAGTAGCGGCGAGCCCGCGGTCGGAGGCGAGCTGGCGCGGGTGCAGCAGAGCGCGATTCCAGCGTTTCAGCGCAGCGGGCTCTCCACGGTCGACGGGATCGATTCCCCGCTCGGCGGGCTGGCGCTGATCCTCCTCCTCAGCGGGGCAGCGCCGGGTGACTACGGGATTCGCGACACCGCCGAGGACGGGATCCTCCCGCCGATCGAGCCGCTCGCCGTGCCCGGCGCCGGTGGTTGACGACCGCCTGACGATCCTGATCGCCGCGCGCGACGAGGAGACGCGGATCGGCGCGACGATCGCGGAGCTGGAGACGCGCTTTCCAGGCGTGGAGGTGATCGTCGCCGACGACGGCTCGCGCGACTCGACGGCCCACGCCGCGGCGGTCGCCGGCGCGCGGGTGCTCCGACTGCCGCACCGCGGCAAGGGCCAGGCGCTGACGCTCGCCGAGCGCGCCGCAGCACCGGGTCGGCTCCTGCTCTGCGACGCCGACCTCCGCGGGGATCTGACGCCGCTCGTCGAAGCGGACGGCGACCTCGTCGTCGCCACGTTCGCGCGCAGGCAGGGCGGAGGCTTCGGGCTCGCAAAGGGAACCGCGAGGCGGCTGATCGAGCTCGCGACGGGACGTTCGACGCATGAGCCGCTCTCCGGTCAGCGCGCCCTTTCGCCGGCGGCGCGAGCCGCGTGCTTCCCCCTCGCAGGCGGCTTCGGTGTCGAGACGCGGATGACAGTCGATGGGCTTCGAGCGGGTCTGCAGCTTCGCGAGGTCGAGCTCGAGCTCGAGCATCGCTCCACCGTCCGCGATCTCGCCGGCTTCGTCCACCGCGGCCGCCAGCTCCGGGACCTCGTGCTCGCCTTCGGCCCGCAGGCGACAAATCACCGCGGCCTGCGGTTGCCGCTCGTCGGCTGGCTCGTCGGCCTCGCCGACCCACGCGTCGCGCCGGTCGCGGTGCTCGGGCTCGCGGACGACCTCTGGAGCGGCGACGAGCGAGGCTTCCGCGCGCACCTCCGCGCGGGCCGCACGACCGGCGTCCTCAAGCTCGCCGGGATCCCGCTCTACGCACTCTTGCGCACCGGATCGCCCTCCGGTGCGCTGCTCGTGGCCCTCTCGGCGAACCTCGTCAACCAGCTCGATACGCGGCCCGGACGGGCGCTCAAGGCGTTCGCGCTCGGCTCGCTCGCGCTCCGCCGAACCCCGCGCCGAGCCGTTGCAGCCGCTGTCCTCCTGGCTCCCTACGATCTTCGCGAGATGGTGATGCTGGGGGACTCCGGATCGAACGCGCTCGGCGCCGTGCTAGGTTTCGGTTCCGTGGAGCGGTTTTCACGGAGGCAGCGTTGGAGCGCGATCGCGGCGCTCGCGGGCCTCACCCTCCTCGGCGAAAGCCGCTCGCTCGGGACGCTGATCGAGCAGACCTCCCCCCTTCGAGAGCTCGACGCGCTCGGCAGGCAAGCGTGAGCGAGCAGCAGACCAAGTACATCTTCGTAACGGGCGGTGTCGTCTCGGCGCTCGGCAAGGGTATCGTCGCCGCCTCGCTCGGCCGTCTCCTCAAGGCGCGCGGGCTGCGCGTCCAGGCGCAGAAGTTCGACCCGTACCTGAACGTCGACCCGGGCACGATGAGCCCCTTCCAGCACGGTGAGGTCTTCGTCACCGAGGACGGCGCCGAGACCGATCTCGACATCGGCCACTACGAGCGCTTCGTCGACGAGAACATGTCGCGGAACGCGAGCCACAGCGCCGGCGCGATCTGGGAGGCCGTGCTGCGGAAGGAGCGCAAGGGCGAGTTCCTCGGCGCGACCGTGCAGGTGATCCCGCACATCACGAACGAGATCAAGGCGCGGATCAAGCGCGCCGCCAAGGCCTCGCCCGCCGACGTCGTGATCAGTGAGATCGGCGGCACCGTCGGCGACATCGAGTCGCTCCCGTTCCTCGAGGCGATCCGTCAGTTCCGGCGCGAGGTCGGCCCCGAGAACGTCCTCTACCTCCACTGCACGCTCGTCCCGTTCATCGAGGCAGCCGGCGAGCTGAAGACGAAGCCGACCCAGCACTCGGTCAACGAGCTCCGCCGGATCGGCATCCACCCCGACGTGATCGTCTGCCGCTCGCACGAGGAGCTCGACCAGGGGATCAAGGACAAGATCGCGCTCTTCGCCGACGTCGACATCGGCTCCGTCGTCGCGTGTCCCGACGTCTCGGACGTCTATCTCGTGCCGGCTGTGCTCCAGGAGGAGGGTCTCGACACGCTCGTCTGCGAGCAGCTCGGGCTGGAGACGCCGCCCGCCGTGCTCGGCGAGTGGCAGGAGCTGATCGACCGGATCGGCGAGCGAGAGGGAGAAGTCACGATCGCGCTCGTCGGCAAGTACGTGAAGCTCCACGACGCCTATCTCTCCGTGCACGAGGCGCTGAAGCACGCAGGCGTCCACCAGGGCTGCTCGGTGCGGGTGCAGTGGGTCGACGCCGAGAACATGTCCTACGAGGAAGCGGCCGACCTGCTCGACGAGGTCGACGGCGTGCTCGTTCCCGGCGGCTTCGGCTCGCGCGGCTGGGAGGGCAAGATCCTCGCCTGCCAGGTCGCGCGCGAGCGTGGGATCCCGTACCTCGGGATCTGCCTCGGGATGCACGTCGCCGTCTCCGAGTTCGCGCGTCACGTCTGCGGGCTCGACGGGGCGAACTCGACCGAGATGGATCCCGAGACGCCGTACCCGGTGATCGACCTGCTTCCCGAGCAGAAGGACATCGAGGATCTCGGCGGGACGATGCGCCTCGGCGCCCAGGCGGTCGAGGTCGCCGACGACACGCGGACGCGGGAGATCTACGGCGAGGCCGTCGTCCACGAGCGTCACCGCCACCGCTACGAGGTGAACAACCACTACCGGCCGACGCTGATCGAGAACGGTTTGGTGGTCTCCGGCACGTTCCAGGAAGGCCGGCTCGTCGAGATCGTCGAGCTCCCGGATCACCCGTGGTTCGTCGCGAGCCAGTTCCACCCGGAGTTCAAGTCGCGCCCGACCCGCCCCGCGCCGCTCTTCCGCGAGTTCGTCGGCGCCGCGCTGGTGCGGTCGCGCGAGCGGAGCCGGGTCGAGCTGCGCGCCGCCGGCTAGCGGCATCTCCTAGGATCGGCTGATGTCGGAGGCCGTCGATCTTTTCCTCGAGCTCGCAGCGATTCCGAGCCCGCCGGGGGAGGAGCGGGCCGTCGCCGATCGTGTCGTCGCGTACCTCCGCGAGCTCGGGCTCGAGGTCGACGAAGACGACGCCGGCGCGACGATCGGCTCGAACGCCGGCAATCTCCTCTGCCGGCTTCCCGGTCGAGCAAACGGCGGCACGCCGCTTTTTCTCTGCGCCCACCTCGACACCGTTCCGCCAACCGGGCCGCTCGAGCCCGTTGTCGAGGAGGGCGTCGTCCGGAACGCGGGCGGGACGATCCTCGGCGCCGACAACAAGGCGGCGGTCGCGGCGATGCTCGAGGCGGCGCGGCGGATCGTCGAGGAGCAGCGGCCGCACGCGGGCCTCGAGCTGGTCTTTACCCAGAAGGAGGAGGTCGGCCTCCGCGGCGCCGGCGCCTTCGACCACACGAAGCTCGAGGCGGAGCTCGGCTACGTCTACGACCAGGCGGCGCCGATCGGCCAGATCATCCTCGGAGCGCCTTACGGCCGCACGATCTCGGCGCGCTTCCACGGTCGTCCCGCGCACTCGGGGATGGTTCCCGAGGAAGGGCGCTCGGCGATCGCCGCGGCGTCCCGGGCGATCGCCGATCTTCGGCTCGGCCGGATCGACGAGCAGACGACCGCCAACGTCGGCCTGATCACCGGCGGCAGCGCTCGCAACATCGTTCCCGAGTGGTGCAGCTTCGAGGCGGAGGCGCGCTCGCACGACGAGCGGGCGCTCGTCGACCTCGTTCAGGAGATGCTCGACACGATGGGCTTTGCCGCCAGTCTCGGCGACTGCACGCTCGAGACCGAGATCGGCGTCACCTACGACGGCTATCGCCTCCGCCGCGACGACCCGGTCGTGGAGCTGGCCGCGGGCGCGCTCGAGCGGTGCGGCTTCGAGGTCACGACGGGGCGCACCGGAGGCGGCGCCGACGCCAATGTCTTCAACCAGCGCGGGATTCCGTGCGCGAACCTCGCCAACGGGATGGCCGAGATCCACACCGCCGACGAGCACATCGCCGTGGCCGATCTCGACGCGATGGTCGACGTGACGCTCGCTCTCGTAGATGCCGCTCGGGCTTAGACGCGGGGTCGTCACGGCCGTGCTCGAGGAGCGCGAGCGGCTGACTCGCCTCGAGGTCGACGGGATCGCCTGCATCGCCTATCCGCGTCTCACCGGCCCGGTCGAGATCGGCGACGACGTGCTCGTGAACGAGCAGGCGCGCCTCCTCGAGCTCGGCTCCGGCGGCTTCGACGTCCTCTACGCGAACCTGACGCGTGGGCTGGGGCTGCCGGCGGAGGAGGGCGCTCATGTCGTCAAGCTGCCGTACACGCCGGGGCAAGTGTCGCTACGACACAAGGAGGAGAGCGGCCGAGCTCGCGGCGGCGTTGGACGGCTTGCCCATCGTCCTCTGCACCCTCCACAGCCAGGTCGCGCCGGTCTGCGCGGCACTCGCCGGGCTCCGGGTCGCCTATGTCCAGGTTCAGGGCGGTGCCCTGCCGGTCTCGCTCTCCGACGCCGTGAGAACCCTGCAGGAGCGCGGGCTGCTCGGCGTCGCGATCGCGGTCGCGCCGTGCCTCGACGGAGACGTGGAGTGCGTGACCGCGGCGGCTGCGTTCGCCTACGCGGCGGCCGAGGGCTACGACGCCGTCGTCTGCTCGTTGGGGCCCGGGATCGTGGGCACCGGCTCGCGATTCGGAACGGGCGCGCTCTCGCTCGCGGACGCGGCGAACGTCGCGACCGCGCTCGGTGGTCGGCCGGTGCTGGCCGTGCGCCGCTCGGAGGCCGACGAGCGTGAACGCCACCGTGGCACCTCGCACCACGCGGAGACCGTGCTCGAGCTCTGCCTCGGAGCAGTCGTCACCGCCCCGGAGGACGCGGGCGAGGGCTGGGAGGAAGCCTGCGCCGGCCTCCCGCTCGCCCACATGGGCCGCGGTCCGGCCGAGGACCCGGTCTTCTTCCGCTCAGCCTACGCCGCCGGCCTCGCCGTGCGGGAGCTGCTCGCCTGATGGAGGAGCGCCGCCTCGGGCCTGTCGTCGGGCTCGGCACCTGGAACACGTTCGGCGGCGACGCGCGACTCGCGTCGCGAGGTCGTCGGCGCCGCGCTCGACGCCGGCGTCAAGAGCTTCGACTCATCGCCGATGTACGGCGGTGCCGAGGCCTCGCTCGCCGCCGCGCTCGAAGACCGCCGTGACGAGGCGCAGGTGCTGACGAAGGTCTGGAGCGACGACCGGGACGAGGCGCGCCGCCAGCTCGACGCGCAGCTCCGCTGGTACGGCCGCGTCGAGGTCGAGCAGATCCACAACCTCGTGGCGTGGGAGGAGCATCTGCCGTGGCTCGAAGCTGTGCGCGACAACGGTCGCCTGGGCAAGCTCGGCGTCACCCACTACTCGCCGGGCGCGTTCGACGAGATCGCCCGTGCTCTGCGCACGAAGCGCTTCGACACTGTCCAGATTCCGCTCAACCCGCACGAGCGCGAGTGCGAGCGAGTGCTCCTCCCGCTCGCCGACGAGCTCGGGGTTGCCGTGATCGTGATGCGACCGCTCGGTGCGGGCTCGCTCGTTCGGAGCCCACCGTCGGCAGACGAGCTGGCGCCGCTTGCCGACTTCGGGGTCACCACCTGGGCGCAGGCGCTCCTCAAGTGGGCGCTCTCCGACGAGCGCGTCGACGTGGTCATCCCCGCAACCTCGCGCGCGGAGCGCGTCGCCGAGAACGCTGCGGCCGGCGAACCGCCGTGGTTCGGGCGTGAGGAACGCGCGCTCGTGGAACAGCTCGCAGGATGAAGAAGGTTCGCCGCAGGCAGGTCTACGAGGGCAAGCTCTTCGACGTCGTCGTCGAGAACTGGGGCGAGCGCGAGCGGGAGATCGCAGAGCACCCCGGCTCGGTCACGATCGTCCCGATCGACGGCGAGGGCCGCATCGTGCTCACGCGCCAGTTCCGCGAGGCCGCCCGCAAGGCGCTGCTCGAGCTGCCCGCCGGGATGCTGGAGGACGGCGAGGAGCCGCTGGCCTGCGCGCAGCGCGAGCTCGCCGAGGAGACGGGGCTTCGCGGCGGCGCGTGGAGCGTGCTCCGCCGGATCCACCCGAGCCCCGGAATCCTGCGCGAGCCGGTCACGATCTTCCTCGCCGAAGGACTCGAGGAAGGCGAGCGGCAGCTCGAGCAGACCGAGGAGATCGAGGTCGTCCGGCTCTCCCGGACCGAGCTCGAGGCACGAATCGACGAGCTCGAAGATGCGAAGACGCTCGTCGGCGTTCTTCTCTTCCTGCGCGACTGAGTCTGTATCTTCTGCCGGCCATGAGGATCGGCGTCGCCAAGGAGATCAAGGCCCAGGAGTACCGCGTGGCGCTGACCCCGGCGGGCGCGCGCGAGCTGGTGCAGCGCGGCCACGAGGTCGTCGTCGAGACGGGCGCGGGGCTCGGCAGCGCCTTTCAGGACGCCGACTACCAGGCGACCGGCGCGCGGATCGGCTCGGTCGACGAGGTCTGGGAGCAGGCCGACCTGCTGCTCAAGGTGAAGGAGCCGATCGCATCGGAGTACCCGCGCCTGCGCGAGGGGCTCGTCCTCTTCACCTATCTCCACATCGCCGCCGACGAGCCGCTCACCCGCGCGCTCGTCGAGAGCGGAATCGCGGCCGTAGCGTATGAGACCGTCGAGACGGACGATCGTCGGCTGCCGCTGCTCGCGCCGATGAGCGAGGTCGCTGGCCGGCTCGCCGCTCAGGCGGGCGCCCAGTACCTCGAGAAGCCGAAGGGCGGCCGTGGGCTCCTGCTCGGCGGCGTCGCCGGTGTCGCCCCGGGAAAGGTCGTGATCATCGGCGGCGGAATCGTCGGCTACAACGCCGCGGTGATCGCGCTCGGGCTCGGCGCGCAGGTGACGATCCTCGACCGCTCGGTCGACCGGATGCGGCATCTGGAGGAGATCCTGCACGGCCGCGTCAACCTCGTCATGTCCTCGACGCTGGAGATCGAGAGCTCCATCGTGGACGCCGACGTCGTGATCGGCGCCGTCCTGATCCCCGGCGCGCTCGCGCCGAAGCTGCTGACCCGCGAGATGGTGACCGGGATGCAGGAGGGGGCCGTCTTCTGCGACGTCGCGATCGACCAGGGCGGCTGCGCCGAGACGTCGCACGCGACGACGCACGACGATCCGGTCTACGTCGTCGACGGCGTCACCCACTACTGCGTCGCGAACATGCCCGGCGCCGTTCCGGTCACCTCGACGAAGGCGCTCACGAACGTGACGCTGCCGTACGTCGAGGCGATCGCAGACCATGGCCTGGCCGCTGCGGTCGCGCGCGATCCGGCGCTCGCCCGCGGCGTCAACGTGCTCGACGGGCGGATCACCTACGAGGCGGTCGCCGAGGCGCACAACCTCGATTACGCGCCGCTGAACGACGTGCTCGCAGCCTCCGCCGTCTAGGTCGCGGCCTTCTTCGCGTCGATCTGCTTCTGGCTCTTCGACGGGCTGAGCTTGACGACGACCCAGGTGATGCCGGCCGCGAGGCTGACGACGACGACCATGTAGATCGCCATGCCGATGAGACCGAGGACAGTTTCCATGCGCGCCGTAGACTAGCCGCATGCCGCGCGCGTGCGTCATCGTGCTGGACGCCGTCGGGGCGGGTGAGCTGCCCGATGCGGCCTCGTACGGCGACGAGGGGTCGAACACGATCGGGAACGTCGCCCGCGCCGTCGGAGGCCTCGACCTGCCCGCGCTCGAGGCGCTCGGGCTCGGGAACGCGCTTCCGCTCGACGGCTGCCCGCCGCAGCCGGGCGCGCCGGCGGTCGCCGGCCGGCTCGTCGAGCGCTCGAAGGGCAAGGACACGACGACCGGTCACTGGGAGCTCGTCGGCGTCGTCACAGAGACGGCGATGCCGACGTACCCGCACGGTTTCCCGCACGACGTGATCGACCCGTTCATGAACCGCACGGCGCGTGGAGTACTCGGCAACAAGGTCGCGTCCGGCACCGACATCATCGACGAGCTCGGCGAGGAGCATCAGCGCACGGGCAAGTGGATCGTCTACACCTCCGCCGACTCCGTCTTCCAGATCGCCGCGCACGAGGAGACGATCCCGCTCGAGGAGCTGTACGAGGGGTGTCGGGTCGCGCGCGAGCTCCTGACGGGGAAGCACGCGGTCGGTCGCGTGATCGCGAGGCCGTTCGCCGGCGAGCCGGGCGAGTACGAGCGAACGCCGAACCGCCACGACTTCTCGCTCGAGCCGAAGCGGCCGAACTATCTCTCGCTCGTCCGCGACGCCGGCCACAAGGTCTACGGCGTCGGCAAGATCGGCGACATCTTCGCCGGCTGCGACATCGACGAGTCGAGCCCGACGAAGTCGAACGTGGACGGGATCAACAAGACGATCGAGCTGCTGCGGACGATCGAGAGCGGGCTCGTCTTCACGAACCTCGTCGAGACGGACATGCTCTGGGGCCACCGCAACGACCCGGTCAACTTCCACCGCTGCCTCCAGGACTTCGACCGGCGGCTCGGCGACATCCTCGACGCGTTGCAGCCCGGCGACCTGCTGATCCTGACGTCCGACCACGGCTGCGATCCGACGACGCCGTCGACGGATCACTCGCGCGAGCACGCGTTGCTGCTGGCGTATGCCGCTGGCCGAAACGCGTCGGGACGCGTCCACGAGGGCGAGTTCGCCGACGTCGGCGCGACGGTGAACGCGTGGCTCGGCGGGAAGGCGCCGAGCCGAGGGATCCCGGGCGCGCCGATCCTGACGCCGTGAATCTGAACGACCCGAACGTCGTCGCGAAGGAGTATTCGAGCGAGCAGGGGCTCGTTGGAAGGCGAGACGCGTACCGGTACGCCGATGGACACGACGCGCCTGCTCTCGCAGTCGCGGCGATTCTCGAGGTGAAGCCTCGCCGCGTGCTCGAGGTCGGCTGCGGCCCGGGCGAGGCGGCAGAGCAGATCGCGACGAGCGGCGCGCAGGTCGAGGCTCTCGACCTCTCGGAGCGGATGGTGTATCTCGCGCGAGAGCGCGGCATCCGCGCTGAGGTCGGTGACGTCCAACAGCTTCCATTCGAGGACGAGAGCTTCGACGCCGCGCTCGCCGCGTGGATGCTCTACCACGTCCCAGACGTGGAGCGCGGGATCACGGAGCTTGCGCGCGTCCTGAAACCAAGCGGCCGCCTCGTCGCCGTGACGAACCGCAGCGATCACCTGCGTGAGTTGCGAGAGCTGCTCGGAGGTGTGAGCCCAGCGCAGTTCAACGACGAAAACGCTCGCGCGATCCTGCTCCGACATTTCGCGCACGTCGAGGAGCGGGACGCGGGTGGCTCGATCAACTTTCCGGATCGCGCCGCGGTCGAGGCTTACGTCGAAGCATCGCGGGCTCTCTGGGCGCGGGATCTGCCGGAGGACTTCGACGGCCCGCTCAGCGTTCGCCGTGCCCCGGTCATCTACGTCGCTACGAAGTGATCCGCCCGGCGGAGCTGATCGAGCGGAAGCGGAACGGGGAGGAGCTCGCCGCCGATGAGATCGCCGAACTGATTCTCGGCTACGCCCGCGGCGAGATCCCCGACTACCAGCTCGCCGCCTTCTGCATGGCCGTCTACTTCAAGGGCCTGAACGCGGCTGAGACTTACGCGCTCACCGACGCGATGATCCGGAGCGGCCGGACGCTCGACCTCGGCGGCGCGCTCGGGCGCAAGGTCGTCGACAAGCACTCGACCGGCGGCGTGGGGGACAAGACGACGATCGCGGTCGGCCCGATCGTCGCCGCCTGCGGCGTTCCGGTTGGGAAGATGAGTGGGCGCGGGCTCGGGCATACGGGCGGCACGCTCGACAAGCTCGAGTCGATTCCGGGTTTCTCCGTCGACCTCTCCGTGGACGCCTTCGTGGCGCAGGTGCGCGAGGTGGGGCTCGCGATCATCGGCCAGACCGACGACCTCGTCCCGGCCGACAAGCAGCTCTACGGACTCCGCGACGTCACGGCGACCGTCGACATCGTGCCGCTGATCGCATCGTCGATCATGTCGAAGAAGATCGCCGGCGGCGCGGATGCGATCGTGCTCGACGTCAAGGTCGGCGACGGCGCCTTCATGAAGACGCTCGACGACGCGCGCGTGCTCGCCGAGGCGATGCTCGAGCTCGGCCGGCACGCGGGCCGCGAGGTCGTCTGCCTGCTCACGGACATGGATCAGCCGCTCGGCGCCGCGGTCGGGAACGCGCTCGAGATTGCGGAGGCTCGTGCGACCGTCTGCGGCGACGGCCCACCCGACTTCACCGAGCTGGTGCTCGACGCGTGCGCTCGGCTGCTGGCGCTCTCCGACCTCGGGATCGACGCGGACGAGGGGCGGCGGCGAGCCGAGGGTGCAGTGGCTGACGGCTCGGCGCTCGCCGTCTACGAGCGCTGGATCCGGGCGCAGGGCGGCGACCCTGATCCCGAAGCTCTGCCTCGGGCCGCGGTCGTCCATGAGCTGCGGGCTGCCGCTGCCGGCCACGTCGAGCGGCTCGGGGCTATCGACGTCGGCCACGCCGCGCTCCATCTCGGCGCCGGCCGGGCGGCGAAGGGTGACGAGATCGACCATGCCGTCGGCGTCGTCTGCCGGGCCAAGCGCGGCGAGCGTGTGGCAGAGGGAGACGTTCTTGCCGAGATCCACGCCCGGAACGAAGCCGATGCGAGCGTCGGCGCCGCTGAGGTGTTGGCCGCCTACACGATCGGGGACGATGTCCCCGACGAACGGCCGATCCTGCTCGATGTCGTCAGCTAGTGCCTGAGCTACCCGAGGTCGAGAGCGTCCGCCGCGCGATCGCGCCGGCGCTCGAGGGACGAACGCTCGTCGAGGTCGAGATCGACGATCCGCGGCTGACGCGACCGTTCGATCCCCTAGAGGTTGCCGCCGAGCTACGCGGTGAGCGCGTCACGCGCATCGACCGCCGCGGCAAGTACCTGATCGTCCGCTTCGACTCCGGCCGGGCGCTGCTCATCCACCTCCGAATGACCGGCACCCTCCTGCGCGAGCCGGCCGGAGCGACACATGTGCGTGCATGCATCACGCTCGACGACGGCACCCGCGATCGCCTACCGGGACGTGCGTCGCTTCGGCACCTGGCTCCTGCTCGAGCCTGGCGAGCTCGATCCGTATCTCGCGACCCGCCTCGGCGAGGAGCCGCTCTTGCCCGGGTTCACCGCGAAGCGGCTGGGAGAGAGCCTCGCGGGCCGTCGCGCACCGCTGAAGGCTGCGCTCCTCGATCAGCGTACGCTTGCCGGGCTCGGGAACATCTACGTCGACGAGGCGCTTTGGTACGCCCGGCTGCTCCCGCTCCGAGAGGCCGGAACGCTCGCGCCGGACGAGCTCCGCCGCCTACACCGCGCGATCCGCAAGGCGCTCGAGCTCGGCGTCGCCCGCCAGGGCTCGACGCTCAGCACGTACCGGCTGCCCGACGGCTCGTCAGGGACGATGCAGCGGGAGTTCCGCGCCTATGGACGAACCGGCGAACCGTGTGACCGCTGCGGGACAGAGCTTTCGAAGACCCGAGTCGGCGGCCGCAGCACCTGGTACTGCGCCCGCTGCCAGCTCTAGCTAGGCCGCGAGCTTCTCGTCGAGCGCGCCCGTCTTATCGAGGCGCCAGAGCTCCGTATAGCCGCCGATCGGCTGCTCGTCGATCAGGATCTGCGGCACCGACCAGCCGCCCGTGACGTCGAAGAGCGTCTGCCGGAAGGCCGGGTCACCGTCGAGTGAGATCTCGTCATAGCCGAGACCCTTCGAGTCGAGCAGCGCCTTCGCGCGGACGCAGTAGCCGCACCAGCGCGTCGTGTAGACGGTGATTCGGTTCATCCGACTTTCAACGCGGAAAGCCGGGGATTCGTTCCCGTCGGACCGCGCGCCTAGACTCACGCAATGGCGCGAACGTCCAAGACCGAGGCCGTCGTACTCCGGTCGTTCCGGCTCGGCGAGGCCGATCGAGTGCTCCACGTCTACACGGCCGACCGCGGCCGCGTCGGCGCTGTCGCGAAGGGGATCAGACGGACGAAGTCGCGGTTCGGCGCCCGCCTCGAGCCGCTCTCGCACGTCGAGCTGCTGCTCCACCAGGGCTCCGGCGAGCTCAAGACCGTGACCGGGGTTTCGCTGATCTCCTCGCACCACGAGACGCGCGAAGATCCCTACCGATTGGCGGTCGGCCACGTCGGGGCGGAGGCGATGCTCCGGCTTTACACCGAGCAGGAGGCGAACGAGCGCGCGTTCACGGCGCTGACGCGCTTCCTCGATCGGCTCGACGTGATCCCGTCTCGCGCACCGGCCCGGCCGGCGCTCGATCCGCTCGGGCTCTCGTTCCAGCTCAAGCTGCTCTGGCTCTCCGGCTATCTGCCGCATCTCGACGCGTGTGTCGAGTGTGGCGCCGTCGATGATCTCGTCGGCTATCTGCCGAGTGCCGGCGGTGCCGTCTGCCGCGCCTGCGGACAGGGGACGGTGTCGCTCTCGCCCGAAGGGCTGCGCGGAATCCGGACGCTGCTGGCGACACCGCTCGCCGCTGCGCATGACGGCGGGCTGACCGACCGGGGCGCCCGCGAAGCGCTCGCTGTCGTCACCGCCTCGTACGAGTACAGCGGCGGCTTCCGGCTGCGGACGCTCTCCGCGTGACTAGCGCTGAGACGGCCGCACGCGCCGCCAGAGCATCCGCGCGAACTCGCGCGGCGGCAGCAGCTGCTCGCGGTTGCGGATCGTGACGGAGCTGAGCTCCACCATCAGGAGCAGGACGCCGACGAGCGCGAGGATGTCCGCGAGGTTGAACGCGATCGCCGCCTCGCCGAGGTCGGCCACGAGCGGATTCGGAATCCCCCGCTCCCAGACGACCGCGGAGACGCCGTTGCCCCCGGCGCCCGCGGCGAGGACACCGGCCATCGCCGCGACGGCCGCAGAAGGGACGCGCGTCAACGAGAGACAGCCGAGCACGACGGCCGCGGACATCGCGACCCAGGCGAGGCCGCGCGGGTGGTAGGCCCAGTCCTCGGTCGGCACGGTCAGCTTGTGCGCGAGATCGAGCGCGACGAGCGGAAGCGCGACCGAGAGCAGAAGCAGCATCCGACGGAGCATCGTCACCTAAGGATATTCGCCGCCGACCTACCCAGGGTTCACTTGTGAGGGAGGATCTCCCCGGCGGCTACGAGCTCGACGACGACCCGGCCCGGATCGACCTCGACGAGGTGCACCGCTTCATCGCCGAGGAGTCGTACTGGGCGGCCGGTCGCACGAGGGAGACGATGCGTGCCCTCATCGAGCGGGCCGACCGGGTCGTCGGCGTCTACCTCGACGGCGCACAGGTGGGTTTCGCCCGCACGGTCGACGTGCCCGATGCATCGCTGACCTACCTCGCGGACGTCTACGTCCTGTCCGACCATCGCGGCCAGGGCCTCGGAGTCGAGCTCGTCCGGTTCAGCATCGAGGAGGGCCCGTTCGCCGCGAACCGCTGGGTGCTGCACACGAAGGACGCGCACGAGCTCTACGCCAAGTTCGGCTTCGTCGCCGGCGACCGTCTGCTCGAGCGTCCGCGGCGCTAGCCGCGCTTGGGTGTCTGCCACGGCTGCGAGAGCCGGTCGAGCAGAAAGACGCGTGCGCCGCCGAGCGGGATTCGCTCCTGCGCGAGCGAGTCGCGGTCGCGGATCGTGACCGTGTCGTCCTCGAGCGTCTGCTCGTCGATCGTGAGCGCGAACGGCGTGCCGATCTCGTCCTGGCGCCGGTAGCGCCGGCCGATCGCGCCGCTGTCGTCGTACTCAGCGCTGACGACGGCGCGCAGCTCCTCGAAGAGCGAGCGCGCCTTCGAGACCATGTCCTCGCTCTTGCCGACGAGCGGCAGCACCGCCGCCTTGACGGGCGCGAGCTGCGGGTGCAGCCGCAGCACGGTCCGCTCGCGCTCGGCGACGACCTCTTCGTCGTAGGCGTCGAGCATGAAGGTAAGCATCGAGCGGTTGACGCCGAGCGCGGGCTCGATCACGTGCGGCGTGTAGCGCTCGCCGTCCTGACCGACCCACTCGAGCTTGGTTCCGGACGCCTCCGTGTGCTGGGTCAGGTCGTAGTCGCCGCGGTTCGCGACGCCCTCGAGCTCCGACCAGCCCATCGGGAAGAGGTACTCGATGTCGCTCGTCCCGCGCGAATAGTGCGAGAGCTCGTCGGCGTCGTGCGGACGCACGCGGAGGTGGCTCTCGCGGAGGCCGTAGCGCGTGTGCCAGGCGACTCGCTCCTCGACCCAGTAGCGGTACCACTCCTCCGCCTCGGCCGGTGGGACGAAGAACTCCATCTCCATCTGCTCGAACTCGAGCGTGCGGAAGATGAAGTTGCCCGGCGTGATCTCGTTCCGGAACGACTTGCCGACCTGCGCGATCCCGAACGGCGGCTTGCGGCGCGCGATTTGGAGCACGTTCTTGTAGTTGATGAAGATCCCCTGGGCGGTCTCGGGTCGGAGGTAGACCTGCGTCCCGGTCTCCTCGACGGCGCCGACGCGCGTCTCGAACATCAGGTTGAACTGGCGCGCCTCGGTCAGGTCGCAGTCGGACGTCTCGCCGGGCCGCTTGCTCGGCCGCTTGCCGCAGCGGATCTCCTCGTGCTCGAGATCGGAGAGGTGGTCGGCGCGGAAGCGCTGTTTGCAGAAGCGGCAGTCGACGAGCGGATCGGTGAAGCCGCCCACATGGCCCGAGACCTCCCAGACGCGCGGGTGGAGGATGATCGACGAGTCGAGCGCGAGGATGTCGTCGCGCTCCTGCACCATCGCGGCGAGCCACCGGGCCTTGACGTTGTCCTTGAGCAGGACGCCGTAGTGGCCGTAGTCGTAGGAGGAGCCGAGCCCGCCGTAGATCTCCGAGGAGGGAAAGACGAACCCGCGCCGCCGCGCGAGCGAGACGATCTTGTCCATCGTGACGGCGTCCGGCATGGAGCCAGAGGCTAGCGGCGTGAGCCGGCACGCGGTTCGGCACGGAGCGGCTAACGTCGCCCCGATGCGCCTCTACGCCGAGCTTGCGGACTGGTTCCACCTCCTCACCGCGCCGGAGGACTATGCGGAGGAGGCCGCCGAGATCGTGCGGCTCGCCGAAGCGACCGTGGACGGCGAGCTGCGGACGCTGCTCGAGCTCGGATCGGGCGGCGGCAACAACGCGAGTCACCTCAAAGCGCGCTTCGACTGCACGCTGACGGACGTCTCCGAGGAGATGCTCGCGCTCTCGCGAGGCCTCAACCCGGAGTGCGAGCACATCGTCGGCGACATGCGGACTCTCCGCCTCGGGCGCACGTTCGACGTCGTCCTCGTCCACGATGCGGTTGCGTACATGACGACCGAGGACGATCTCAGGGCCGCGTTCACGACGGCGTTCGCGCACACGCGACCCGGCGGCGTCGCCCTCTTCCAGCCCGACTGCACGCGCGAGACGCTCGTCGAGAGCACAGAGTGCGGCGGCCACGACGGCGACGGCCGCTCGCTCCGCTACCTCGAGTGGGTGCGCGACCCGGATCCTGGCGATTCCACGTACGAGGTCGATTACGTCGTTGCGCTGCGCGAGGGCGACGCACCGCTCCGGCTCGACCACGATCACCACGTCGAGGGCGTGTTCGCGCATGACGAGTGGCTCGGCTGGCTCGGCGCCTGCGGGTTCGAGGTGCGCGGCGAGCAGCTCGTCTTCGACGACGGCGCCGAGCGCGTGACCGCGTTCGTCGCACATCGCCGGGCCGAGCCGGCCTCGTGAACCCGTCCGGCGAGACGGTCGAGCTGCACATCCTCTCGGACTCGACGGGAGAAACCGCGGCGCGGCTCGTCGCGGCGCTCGAAGCGCAGTTCCCGGAGCAGCCGTTCGAGGAGGTGCGGCACCCGCAGATCCAGACGATCGACGACCTTCAGCTTGCCGTCAGTCGCGCGAAGGGGCGGCCGGCCGTGATGGTCTACACGCTCGTCGACCGCGAGCTGCGCGAGTCGATGCGCGCGCTCTGCCGCAGTGCGCGGCTTCACTACTCCGACCTGCTCGGCCACCCGATCGAGTCGATCGCCAAGGTCTCCGGGATGGCGGCGAAGATGACGCCCGGCGCGAGGCCGCCGCTCAACTCGGCGTACTTCAAGCGGATGGAGGCGATCGAGTTCGCGGTCAAGTTCGACGACGGCGTCGGCAGCGGCCTTCACGAGGCGGACATCGTCCTGGTCGGCGTCTCCCGCACCTCGAAGACGCCGCTCTCGATCTACCTCGGCTACCTCGGCCACAAGGCCGCGAACGTGCCGATCGTGAAAGGGATCAAGCCGCCGCCCGAGCTCCACGACGTCGAGCAGGCGAAGATCGTCGGCCTGACGATCGACGCCGAGAAGCTGGGCGAAATCCGCACCGCGCGGGTGAAGACGATGGGCGGCGGCAAGAACAAGGGCTACTCCGAGCTGCTCGAGATCTACGAGGAGCTGGAGGAGGCGGCGGCGCTCCATCGCCGGCTCGGCTGCCCCGTGATCGACGTCACCGGGCTCTCGATCGAGGAGACGGCGCATCGCGTGGTCAGGCTCGTCGACCGGCGCCGCGCCGGCGTCGCATCGTGAGGAAGAAACCGCCGATCCCGAAGTGGCGCTGGGCGCTCTGGCTGACGATCCTCGCGGCCGCCGACTTCGTCTTCTACGTCCTGCTGACGCCGATCTGGCTCGGCCTCCGCGGGCTCGCATGGCTCGCGGAGTGGCGCTCGCGCAGGCGACGGTGAGGGCGGCGCGCCGCCGCTGCGCCCGCCCACGCCTCTCACCGCCTCGCTTCGAACACGAGGTTGAACGGCGTCTCGGCCACGCGGCGGAAGCGCGTGAAGCCTGCGGCCTCGACGACCTCGCGGATCCGCGCCTCGCCGGCCTGGGCACCGAGCGCGAGCCCGACGTCCTGCGAGAGCGACGCCGGCGTGCAGAGGAGGGTCGAGAACCCGTAGTAGGCACGGCCCACGGGGTTCAGGTTGTCCTCGACGCTGTCGCCGGCGGCCGGCTCGACGATCATCCACGTGCCGTCGTCGGCGAGGAGCTCCCGCACCTTGCGCGCGGCGCCGACCGGGTCGCCCATGTCGTGCAGGCAGTCGAACATCGTCACGAGGTCGTAGTCCTCGCCGGGATGCGTTGCGGCGGCTGCCGTCTCGAACCGGACGCGGTCGCCGAGCCCCGCCGTCTGCGCCCGCGCCCGTGCGGTCTCGATCGAGCCCGAGTGGTAGTCCGAGCCGACGAACGTCGCCCGCGGGAACGCTCGCGCCATCAGGATCGTCGACGCGCCGTGGCCGCAGCCGACGTCGGCGACCCGAGCACCGCGCTCGAGCTTCTCGACGACTCCGTCGAGCGCCGGCAACCATGCGTCGATCAGGTTCGCGTTGTAGCCGGGCCGGAAGAACCGCTCGCAGCCCTCGTGGACGTCGTGCACGTGCTCGTGCCAGCCGAACCCGTCGCCCGTCCGCACTGCCTCCGTGATCCGCGGCGAGTCGAGCACCGACCCGATCGCGATCTGGAAGAAGCCCGGCAGATAGGCGGGGCTCGACTCGTCCGTGAGAGCGACCGCCTGCTCGGGCGGCAGTGTGTACCGACCGGTCGCCGGGTCGTACTCGACGTAGCCGCCGGCGGCCTGGGCGCCGAGCCATTCGCGAACGTACCGCTCGGCAGTACCCGTCTTCTCAGCGAGCTCCGGCGGGGTCAGCCCGCCCGCGTCTGCCAGGGCACGGTAGAGCCCCAGCTTGTCGCCCATCACCACGAGCGCTGCGTTCAGCGTCGCGCCCACCTCGTCGACGGCGCGGAACACGAACTGCTCCAGCTTCTGTGGGTCGAGCGCCGTTTGGTCCATGACCGTGGCCATGATCCACCTCCGTCTTAGTCGTTTGACTAATCCATTTGACCAAACGCCAACGCATCTGTCAAGATGACTTAGGCGAATGACTAAGACCGCACATCCGACAGACGCGCGCGCCGCAGCCGAGACGGCGCTCCTCGACGCAGCCGAGCAGCTCCTCGTCGAGCTCGGCCACGCGGGGATCACGACGCGCAAGCTCGCCGATACGGCCGGAGTCAACAACGGCCTCGTGCACTACTACTTCGGCTCGGTCGAGAATGTGCTCGTCCGCGCGCTGGAGCGGTTCACGGAGCGCCTGATCGCCCGCCAGCGTGAGCTGTACGCCGCCGACGAGCCGTTCGTGGAGAAGTGGCGAACGGCGATGCGCTTCCTCGTCGCCGAGGACGTGACCTACGAGAAGGTCTGGCTCGAGCTACAGGCGCTCGCCTGGAACGACGAGGGCCTGCGCGATCGGCTCGCAGGGGTGAATGCCGAGTGGCGCGCCGTCCTCACCGAGGCGTTTGCCGAGCCCCATCGCGAGCTCGGCCTCCAGATCCCGCTCGACGCACTCGTGTCACTCGTGATCACCTTCAACCTCGGGATCATCGTCGAGCGACTCGGCGGCGTAGAGACCGGCCACGCCGAGCTCCTCGACTGGATTGACACATGGCTATCACGGTGAGCGCGACCGCGGATGCAGAGCGCACCATGATCGTCGCGACGGCGCTCGACTACTTCGAGGGATGGTTCGACGGCAACGCCGTGCGGATGGAGCGCGCGCTGCACCCGGAGCTCGCGAAACGTGGACCGGGGCTGCGCACGGTCACGAAGGACGAGATGGTCGCCTGGACTGCGGCGGGCGAAGGGAAGGCCGAAGATCGCGGCCGCAGCCGGCGCATCGACGTCTCCGTGGTGGATGTTCACGAGAAGATCGCCAGCGCCGTCGTCGACTCGGATGTGTACCGCGAGTACCTCCATCTTGTCCGGACGGACGACGGCTGGAAGATCGTCAACGCGCTATGGCAACCGAGCTAGCACCGGGCCGCGAGCAGACGCGGGCGCGTTACCCGGACGAGTCCGGGTACGTCGAGCGCGACGGCGTCCGTGTCTTCTACGAGGTGTACGGGCACGGGCCGCGGACGGTCCTGCTGCTGCCGACGTGGTCGATCATCCACTCGCGCCAGTGGAAGGGTCAGATCCCGTACCTCGCGCGCCACTTCCGCGTGGTCACGTTCGACGGACGCGGGAACGGCCGCTCCGACCGGCCGGCGGAGCCGGCGGCGTACGACGAGCGCGAGTTCGCGGCCGACGCGTCGGCCGTCCTGGACGCGACCGCGACCGAGCGCGCTGCGATCGTGGGCTACTCGCTGGGCGCACAACGCGGGCTGATCCTCGCCACCGATCATCCCGAGCGCGTCGAGGGCGCGGTCTTCGTCGGGCCGTCGTATCCGGGCGGAGGCAAGCCGCTCGACGAGCGCGCGCGCTTCACGTGGGAGGACGAGCTCTACACGGACGAGGGCTGGGCGAAATACAACAAGCACTACTGGCTGCGCGACTACCGCGGCTTCGTCGAGTTCTTTTTCTCGCGCCTATTCATAGAGCCCCATTCGACGAAGCAGATCGAGGACTGCGTCGGGTGGGCGCTCGAGACGACCCCGGAGATGCTGGTAGCCGCGCAGTACGGCCGGCTGCTCGCGCCCGAGGAGGCGCGGGAGCTGGCGGAGCGCCTGCACTGCCCGCTGCTCGTCGTCCACGGGAGGTCGGATCAGATCGCCCACTACACCCGTGGCGAGGCGCTCGCCGAGCACGGCGGCGGCGACTTCGTCCTCGTCGAAGGCGGCGGACATGCTCCGCACGCACGCGACCCGGTCGCCTTCAACCGTCTCGTCCATGCGTTTCTGGAGCGGCTGCCGTGATCGTCGCCGCAACCGAACGCGAGCAGACGCGCGCCCGCTACCCGGACGAGGAGGGCTACGTCGAGCGCGACGGCGTGCGCGTCTTCTACGAGGTCTACGGCAACGCGCCGACGACGTTCCTGCTCTTCCCGACGTCGCCGATCTCGCACTCGCGGCTCTGGAAGGCGCAGGTCCCGTATCTGTCGCGCCACTTCCGCGTCGTCACGTTCGATCCGCGCGGGAACGGACGCTCCGACCGGCCGAGCGACGCTGAGGCGTACTCGTACTGGGAGATCATCAAGGACGGCCGCGCGGTTCTCGAGGCGACCGGGACGGAGGCCGCGCTCCTCGGCGGGCTCTGCGACGGCGGCGGCTACGCGCTCATGCTCGCCGCGACGGATCCGGCAGTCGCGCTCGGCGTCGCCGCGATCTCGCCGTCCGTGCCGCGGCTGACGCCTGGTCATCCGAACTACCGCCGCTATCCATCCACCGAGCCGCTCGACACCGACGAGGGGTGGGCCAAGTGGAACGTCCACTACTGGCGGCGCGACTTCCGCGGGTTCCTCGAGTTCTTCTTCTCGCAGCAGCTCCCCGAGCCGCACTCGACGAAGCAGATCGAGGACTGCGTCCGGTGGGGGCTCGACGGAGGCGTCGAGTCGCTCGTCCTCGCCGACGAGGAGGCCCCGACGCCGTTTGCGAGCGCAGGAGGAGGCGCGCGATCTCGTCGCACGCGTCCGCTGCCCGGTGCTCGTCGTCCACGGCGAGCTGGACAACTGCCAGACGCGCGAGCGGGCGCGTGCGGTGGCCGAGCTGACCGGCGGGACGCTCGTTGCGCTCGAGGGCGCCGGGCACCTGCCGCAGGCGCGGCACCCGGTCAAGGTGAACGGCCTGCTGAAGGAGTTCGCCGACGAGGTCGTGCCACCGGCGCCGAAGGTGCGGACGTGGACGCGGGCGCTCAGCCGGCGGCGGCGCGCGCTCTACGTCTCCTCGCCGATCGGGCTCGGCCATGCGCGCCGCGACGTCGCGATCGCGAAGGAGCTACGCAAGCTCCATCCCGACCTCGAGATCGACTGGCTCGCGCAGCATCCGGTGACGGCAGTGCTCGAGGCCGAAGGGGAGCGCATCCATCCTGCGAGCGCGCTGCTCGCGAACGAGTCGGAGCACATCGAGAGCGAGTCGGCCGAGCACGACCTGCACGCGTTCCAGGCGATCCGGAGGATGGACGAGATCCTCGTCGCCAACTTCATGCTCTTCCTCGACGTCGTCCGCGAGGAGCACTACGACCTCTGGATCGGCGACGAGGCCTGGGAGGTCGACTACTTCCTGCACGAGAACCCGGAGCTGAAGTCGGCGGCGTACGTCTGGCTGACCGACTTCGTCGGCTGGCTGCCGATGGAGGACGGCGGCGAGCACGAGGCGTTCCTCACCACCGACTACAACGCCGAGATGATCGAGCACATCGCGCGCTTCCCGCGGATCCGCGACCGCGCGGTCTTCGTCGGCAACCCGGAGGACGTCGTGCCGGACTCGTTCGGCGCCGAGCTGCCCGGGATCCGCGACTGGACGGAGCAGCACTACGACTTCGCGGGCTACGTGACCGGGTTCGAGCCCGTCGCCGACCGCGAGAAGCTACGCCACGAGCTCGGGTACCGGCCCGGCGAGCAGGTCTGCATCGTCACGGTGGGCGGCTCGGGCGTCGGCGGCGACCTGCTGCGGCGCGTCGTCGCCGCGTTCCCGGAGGCGAGGGCGCATGTTCCCGGCCTGCGGATGATCGTCGTCGCCGGCCCGCGGATCGACCCGGCGACGCTGCCCTCGCACGACGGGCTCGAGATCCGCGCGTATGTCCACGACCTCTATCTCCATCTGGCGGCGTGCGACCTCGCGGTCGTCCAGGGTGGCCTGACGACGTCGATGGAGCTGACGGCGAACCAGCGGCCGTTCCTCTACTTCCCTCTCCGCCACCACTTCGAGCAGAACTTCCACGTGCGTCACCGGCTCGAGCGCTACGGCGCCGGGCGCCGGATGGACTTCGAGACGGACGGCCCGAGCGAGATCGCGGCCGCGATCGCCGAGGAGATCGGGCGCGAGGTCGACTACCGGCCGGTCGAGTCGGACGGCGCGGCCCGCGCGGCCGCGCTGATCGCGGACCTGCTCTAGCCGCGCGACTCAGAGCTTCGGCAGGCTCTGGCCGCCGCGAAGCACCGGCTGGAACAGGTCGCCGCGCTCCTCGATTCGGCGCAGCACGGCGTCCATCGAGAAGAGACCCGGGTCGAGCTTCGGCGTCAGCTCGTCCCACTCGAGCGGGGTCGAGACCGGCGCGCCCGGCTTCGGGCGGACGGAGTAGGCCGACGCGATCGTCCTGCCGGCGCCGTTCTGGTGGTAGTCGAGGAGGACGCCGTCGCGCTTCTTCTTCAGCCACTCGGTCGTGATCACGCCGGGGTTCTCCTCCGCCAGCCGCTTCGACACCGCTTCCGCGAAGGCGTGCGTCCGGTCGAAGCCGTAGCGGCGCGCGATCGGGACGAGCACGTGGATCCCGTCGGCGCCGCTCGTCTTCACGTACGAGCGCAGCTCGAGCCCGTCGAGCGCCTCCTTCACGAGCAGCGCGGCGCGCACGGCCAGCGGAAACTCGCCGTCGGGCGGATCGAGGTCGAAGAGCACGTAGTCCGGCCGCTTCGGCTTGTCGATCCGCGAGTACCAGGCGTTCATGTCGATGCAGTGCATCTGCACCATCCAGAGCAGCGCCTCGCGCGAGTTGACGAGCGGGAAGTCGACCTCCCGCGAGCCGCCCTCTCTCGGGTGCGTGGTGAACGTGCGCGTCGGCAGCCAGTCCGGGATCCCCTTCGGCGCCTGCTTCTGGAAGAACGAGCCGCCGGCGATCCCCTCGCGCCAGCGCTTCATCGTGAAGGGGCGGTCGCGCAGGTGGGGGACGAGCGTCGGTGCGACGGCGTCGTAGTAGGCGAAGAGGTCACCCTTCGTGATCCCGCTTTCGGGAAAGAGAACGCGGTCTGCGCTGCTCAGCCGAACCTCGCGAGCCACAGCGTCACCTCCTTCGGCGTTCGCAGTCGCACGACGTTGTACGGCGCAAGCCTCGCGGGGTAGTCGCGCCGGTGCCGCGGATGGTTGGTGAGCGCGTACCAGATCAGCGAGTTCCGGCTGAAGAAGACGTTGCGGACGGTCTCGCGATTCCCGTGCCAGAGCTCCTCGCGACGGATGATCCGGCTGAGCGTCCTGCGGACGAGTCGCGGCAGCCAGACGCGAATCGGGAGGTCGAGCCAGACGACGACGTCCGCGTTGCGGAGCACCAGATCGCCCAGCTTGGCCCAGTAACCCCCTTCGATCACCCACGCCTCCTTCGCGACGAGCGGCTCGACCTTGGCGCGAAAGTCCTCGGCGCTCAGCTCCGTCCAGTTCGGCCCGTGGTGGATCGCATCGAGCTCGACGAATGGCACGTCGAGCCGGCGTGCGAGCTCGCGTCCGAGCGTCGTCTTGCCACAGGAGCTCGCGGTCGCCACGATCGCGACGCGCCTCACAGGAGCCGCGCCTCGAGCGGCTCCTCGCCTTCGGCCGTGACGCGATAGCCGCGCGCGCCGTCTCGCTGGGTGACGACCTCGCGCAGCTCGGTTCCCTCGAAGTGGAAGGCCGCGTCGTCGTCGGCGGCGTAGCCCGGCGCCAGCACCCGTTCTTGCACGAGCCGCGTATAGGTCGGCCGCCGCGCCGGCTCACCGTCGTAGTGAGGGCAGAAGCTCCCCGCGAGCAGGCCGAGCCCGCCGCCGAGCGCGCGCAGGTCCGGCCCGAACGAGTCGGTGACGGAGTCCTCGAACCAGCAGTTCGCGCCCGCGCTCATGCCGCCGACGACGGCGCCGCGTTCCCAGGCCTCGCGCAGCGCCCGGTCGATCCCGTGCACGCGCCAGATCGCGAGCATGTTCGCGGTGTTGCCGCCGCCGACGTAGATCACGTCCTGGGTCGGCAAATGCTCCGCCGGTTCCTCGGGCACGCCGAACAGCGTCACGTGACTCGGCTCGCAGCCGCGGGCCGAGAACTCCTCGTAGAAGCGGACGATCCACTCGGCCTTCTCGCCGCCCGCCGTCGGCAGGTAGCAGACGCGCGGCCTGCTCGATCGGGCGAGACCGAGCAGGAAATCCTCGATCCGGGAATCGCGGCTGAACAGGGCGCCGCCGCCCATCGCGAGAACATGGCCGCTCACGCGGCGAGTGTAGATTCCCCGCGGCATGCGCTACGTCTACGCCTTCGACGAGGAGACGACCGGTGGCCGGGAGCTCCTCGGCGGCAAGGGGATCGGGCTCGCGGAGATGACGGCGCTGGGCGTCCCCGTTCCCGCGGGCTTCACGATCACGACCGACGCCTGCCGTGCGTACATGGCTGCCGGGAACACGCTTCCCGACGGACTCGACGCCGAGGTAGCGGAGCACATCGCCGCGCTCGAGGGCAAGGCGGGCAAGCGCTTCGGGGATTCCGACGATCCGCTGCTCGTGTCCGTCCGCTCCGGCGCGGCGGTCTCGATGCCCGGGATGATGGACACGATCCTCAACCTCGGCCTCAACGACGATGCGGTTGCCGGGCTCGCGAAGACGACAGGCAACGCCCGCTTCGCGTACGACTCCTACCGCCGGCTGATCCAGATGTACGGCGAGGTCGTGGAGGGGGTCGAGGGCTACCGCTTCGAGCAGGCGCTCACCGACCTGAAGTCGGCGCGTGGCGTCAAGCAGGACACCGACCTCGCCGAGTCCGATCTCGCCGAGCTGATCGAGACCTTCAAGCGGATCTACCAGGAGGAGACCGGCGGGCCGTTCCCGCAGGACGCGCGCGCCCAGCTCGAGCGGGCAGTGCGCGCCGTCTTCGACTCCTGGAACTCGCCGCGCGCGCAGGTCTACCGGCGCACCTACGAGATCCCGGACGACATCGGCACCGCGGTCAACGTCGTCCAGATGGTCTTCGGGAACAAGGGCGACACCTCCGGCACGGGCGTCTGCTTCACGCGCGACCCCTCGACCGGCGAGAGCCGGCTCTACGGCGAGTTCCTCCAGAACGCGCAGGGCGAGGACGTGGTCGCCGGGATCCGGACGCCCGAGCCGATCGAGCGGATGGGCGAGCTCCTGCCCGAGGCGTACGAGCAGCTCCTGGCGACGATCGCGCGGCTCGAGGAGCACTACCGCGACATGCAGGACATCGAGTTCACCGTCGAGGAATCGACGCTCTACCTCCTTCAGACGCGTTCGGCGAAGCGGACCGCCGCGGCCGCGCTGCGGGCGGCGGTCGAGATGGTCGAGGAGGGCCTGATCTCGAAGGAGGAGGCGGTGGCCCGGATCGACCCGGCGCAGCTCGACCAGCTCCTTCACCCGATGATCGACCCGAGCGCCGAGGTGACGGTCGTCGCGAAGGGCCTGAACGCCTCGCCCGGCGCGGCATCCGGGACGATCGTGTTCGACGCCGACACCGCCGAGGAGCGCGGCAAGGCGGGGGAGAGCGTCATTCTCGTCCGCTGGGAGACGACGCCCGACGACTTCCACGGGATGGTGCAGGCGGCGGGGATCCTGACCGCCCACGGCGGGCTCACCTCGCACGCGGCGGTCGTCGCCCGCGGGATGGGAACGCCGTGCGTGACCGGCTGTGAGGCCCTGCACGTCGACGTCGGCGCGAAGACGGCGCGGCTACCGGGCCACGAGCTCGGCGAGGGCGACACGATCACGATCAACGGCGGCACCGGCGAGGTGATCGTCGGCTCGGTCCCGCTCGTGCCGCCACAGCTCAACGACGACTTCACCGCGATCCTCGAGTGGGCCGACGGATTCCGGCGCTTGCGCGTGCGCACGAACGCCGACACGCCCGAGGACTCGGCCAAGGCCCGCGAGTTCGGGGCGGAGGGGATCGGCCTCTGCCGGACCGAGCACATGTTCGCGGAGGCGGAGCGGCTCGGGCTCGTGCGCGAGATGATCCTCGCCGCCGACGAGGAGGGCCGCCGGGCCGCGCTCGACCGGCTCCTGCCGATCCAGCAGGGCGACTTCGAAGGGATCTTCGAGGCGATGGCGGGCCTCCCAGTGACGATCCGCCTCCTCGACTGGCCGCTCCACGAGTTCCTGCCGGCGCTCGAGGACGCGACCGACGAGCGACTGCGCGAGCGGATCCGCTCGCTCCAGGAGGCGAACCCGATGCTCGGCTGGCGCGCCTGCCGGCTCGGGCTCTCGTTCCCGGAGATCTACGAGATGCAGGTGCGGGCGATCGTGCGGGCGGCGATCGCGGTGCGCGAGCGAACCGGCGCCGCGCCGCTCGTCGAGATCATGCACCCGCTCGTCGGCTTCGGCGAGGAGCTGAGACGCCTGCGCGAGCTAACGGTTCGCGTTGCGGCGGAGGAGGGCCAGCTCGAATATCTCGTCGGGACGATGATCGAGCTGCCGCGCGCCTGCATCCGCGCCGACGAGATCGCCGAGCACGCGGACTTCTTCTCCTTCGGGACGAACGATCTGACCCAGACCGCGCTCGGGATCTCGCGCGACGACGGCGGCCGTTTCCTCTCCCAGTACCTCGAGTCGGGCGTGCTCGAGCGGGATCCTTTCGAGACGATCGACCAGGCGGGCGTCGGCGACCTGATGCGGATCGCGGTCGAGCGGGGGAGAGGCGAGCGCGACGATCTCAAGCTCGGGATCTGCGGCGAGCACGGCGGCGAGCCGAAATCGGTCGCGTTCTGTCACGAGCTCGGCCTCGACTACGTCTCGTGCTCCCCGTACCGCGTGCCGCTCGCGCGGCTCGCAGCCGCCCAGGCCGCGCTCTCCGAGCAGGGCGTTGACGCCGTCGCGATCGGCGGCTGACGCTTCCGGCTACGCGTAGCCGCGCACCGTCCAGTAGGCCACGAGCACGCTCGCGACCCCAACCGCGACGAACCCGAGGGCGCCGACGAGGCCGACGCGGCCGTAGGCCCCGTGGCCCTTGCCGAAACGGGAGAGCACGAGCCCGCAGAGGGCTCCGCCGACGAAGCCGCCGACGTGGCCGCCGATCGAGATGTTCGGGACGATGAACGAGATCGCCAGGTTGATCAGGACGATCCCGAGCGCCTGCCCTCCGAGCACGTTGTAGCCCTGCCGCTCGAAGACGACCGCGGCGCCGAGGATCCCGAAGAGCGCGCCCGAGGCGCCGACTGTGATCGCCTCCGGCTCGAGCAGCAGTGCTCCAGCCGCCCCGGCGAGCGCGGAGACCAGATACAGCGCGACGAAGCGCGCATGGCCGATCGCAGCCTCCATCGGACCGCCGATCCACCAGAGGAAGAGCATGTTGAAGGCAAGGTGGATCAGGCTCGCGTGCAGGAAGGCGCTCGTGAGGAGGCGCCACCAGTCGCCGTTCGCGACGAGCGGCCCGAACAGCGCCCAGTCGGCGAAGAGATTGCCGTCGTTCCTGGTGAGCGAGGCGCCCTGCGCCAGGTTGATCAGGAAGACGGCGACGTTCGCGCCGATCAGCACCTTCGTCACGATCAGCGCGTCGGTCAGCGCGAAGCGCGTCGCGCGCGCCTGTCGCTTGAGCGCCGGAGCCGACATGGCCGGCTGCTTCCCTCCGGCGTGCTCGGGACAGCGGATCCCGACCGGGGCGAAGCGCATGCAGTCGGGGCAGATCCCGCGCCCGCACTCGGAGCACGAGACGCCGGTTTCTCGGTTCGGGTGGCGGTAGCAGGTCATCGTCTCGGCCATCGCGTCTAGCCTAGCCAGATGACCGATCGGCAAGACTCCAGACAGAGCGACAACGAGCTGCTGCAGCGCCTCGAGGCGATCTACGCGAGCGCCGGCATGCTCACGCCGAGAGATCGGGCGGCGCTCGCCGTCGCAGCCGAGCTCGGCTCGCTGAGCGCGGATTCCGCGTTCGTCGCAACGCTCTCCGACGATGGAGCGAGGATCGAGGTCGCGCGCGTGACGCCGGGCTCGGAGGCGCCGGTGCGGCTCGCGTTCCCGGCCAACGCGCCGTACCCGCTCGCCGAGGTGCTGCGCCGTCAGACCGCGCTCTTCATCGAGAGCAACGAGCAGCTCGCCTGCGACCACCCCGGACTCGTCCGCGTCGAGGCGGCCGATCACGCCTGCGCCACCGTTCCCCTGCGCGGTCCCGGCGGACGCCTGCTCGGGGCGATGAACCTCGGCTTCGAGACGCCCCATGCGTTCGGCGACTCCGAGCGGGCGGCGATCGCTGCGCTCGCCGAGAAGTGCGCCGCGGCGCTCCAGGACGCGGAGTCCTAGCGGAACCGTTGTCGAGCGCGGTCGTCCTGCTCACGCGCGACCTGCGCGCGCACGATCACCCGGCGCTGACCGCCGCAGCCGCCGCTGCGGAGACGGTGATCCCGCTCTTCGTCCTCGACGACGCGATCCTCGAGTCGCGCTTTGGGGCGCCCAATCGCGTCGGCTTCCTGCTCGAGTCGCTCGCAGATCTGCGGGAGCGCCTGCCACTGGTCGTCCGGCGCGGCGACGTGGTCGCGGAGGCGGCGAGGCTGGTCGAGGAGACCGGCGCGGAATCCGTCCATCTGAGCGCCGACGTCAGCGCCTACGCTCAGGCGCGCGAGGAGCGGCTGAGGGCCGAGCTTCCCGCCGAGGTCGTCAGCCATCCAGGCGTGACCGTGATCCCACCGGGTGAGGTAGCGCCGGAGGGCAAGAACCACTACGAGGTCTTCACCGCGTACTGGCGCGCCTGGCGGCGGGTGCCGGCCGGCGAGCCGCTAACGGCGGCTCGGATCGCCGCGCACGACGTCGAGCCGGGCGAGCTGCCGGGCCTGCCCGGCGGGCGTTCGCCCGACCTCGTCCGCGGCGGCGAGACCGAGGGCCGTCGGCGGCTCGAGCGCTGGGCCTCCGACGGGCTCGCGGGCTATAAGGACGGGCTGCACGAGACCTCGCGGCTCAGCCCGTACCTCCACTTCGGCTGCCTCTCGGCGCGCGAGGTCGCGGCTCGCTGCGCCGCGTCCGGCTCCTATGTCCGGCAGCTCTGCTGGCGCGACTTCTACGCGCAGCTCCTCGCCGCGCGACCCGAGACGGCCACCGAGGATCTGCGCCCACGCGGCGACGACTGGGCCGAGAACGCCGACGCGCTGGCGGCGTGGAAAGCGGGCCGCACGGGCTTTCCGCTGGTCGATGCCGGAATGCGTCAGCTCGCACGCGAGGGCTGGATGCACAACCGGGCCCGGCTCGTGACGGCCTCGTTCCTGACGAAGGACCTGGGGATCGACTGGCGCGTCGGCGCGCAGCATTTCTACGACCTGCTCGTCGACGGCGACATCGCCCAGAATGCCGGCAACTGGCAGTGGGTCGCCGGCACCGGCACCGACTCGCGGCCGAACCGGATCTTCAACCCGACCCTGCAGGCGAAGAAGCTGCCCGGAGCCGCCGATTACATCCGGCGCTACGTCGATGAGCTAGCGGCCGTCGAGGACGTGTCCGAACCGGGCCTGCTCGCGCCCGACTATCCGGCGCCGATCGTCGACCACGCGGACGCCGTGGCGCGGTTCAGGCAGCGACGCGGCCCGCTGACCGCGGGCACCTGCGCTTGCACCTTCGATGTCGTCGCCCACGATCGTCGGCGTACTAGGGCGGCCGAAGGGCGAGCGGACGGGCTAGCCTGGCTCGTTGTAGGCATTCGGCGTGTTCTGTCCGAGCTCGAGCTGCTCAGTGAGGCGAACGTTCGTCGAGCCGGTCTGTTTGATGCACGTCGGTGAAGAGGCGTGTTTCGTGCGCGAGGACGACTGCCTGGACGCGGTCACGGAGGTTGAGCTTCTGGAGGATGTGCGTGATGTGCGTCTTGACGGTCGCGTCGCTGATGTAGAGCTCTTGACCGATTTCGACGTTGGAGAGTCCGCGCGCGATCAGTTGGAGGACGTCCAGCTCGCGATCGGTTAGGTCGGCGAGCTCTCTTGGTGGCTTTGGGTGCGAGATCTGGGTGAACTTCTCGATCACGCGCTTTGTGATCGCCGGGGAGAGCAGCGCCTCGCCGCGGGCGACGATGCGGATCGCGGTGAGGAGCTGGTCGGGCGGGTCGTCCTTGAGCACGAACCCGCTCGCTCCGGCGCGGAGCGCTTCGTAAACGTACTCGTCGAGTGCGAACGTCGTCAGGATCAGGATCCGCGCCGCATTGTCGCTTGCGAGGATCCGACGGGTTGCTTCAAGCCCATCGAGTTCGGGCATGCGGATGTCCATCAGGACGATGTCGGGCCGGAAGCGGGCCACCTTGTCGATCGCTTCGAGTCCATTGTTCGCCTCGGCAACCACTTCGATGTCGGGCTCGACGGAGAGCAGCATCCGAAAGCCGGCCCTGACCATCGACTGATCGTCGGCGACGAGGACGCGGATGCTCATCGCTGATAGCGGTCGATCGGAAGACGTGCGCTGAGAGCGAAGCCGCCGGTCGGTACGGCTCCGGCGTCCATCTCCCCGCCGTAGATGTGCACGCGTTCGCGGATGCCCACGAGACCGTGACCGTGTCCATTCGTCAGCTCGGCGCCTTTGCCGTCGTCGGCGACTTCGAGCTCCAGCTCGTCGGGGCGATAGCGGACGGTCACGTCGGCATGGCTGGCATCGGCATGCTTGAGCGCGTTGGTCAGCCCTTCCTGCACGATCCGATAGGCCGAGAGGTCGATCGCGCGCGGGAGCGGAACCGCCTCGCCGAGCACCTCCAGACGGACCGGCAGGCCGGCGCGAGTGACGTCGTCGACAAGGGAGTCGAGGGCATCGAGGCCAGGCTGGGGTCCGAGCTCGACACCGTCGCCCTCGTTGCGCATCGCCCCGAGCAGGTGGCGCATCTCCCCGAGCGCGGTACGGCCTGCTTGCTCGACGCGTCCCAATGCCTCCCTGTCCTCCGCCGGCGCTTGCGGCAGCTTGTGACGGACGGCGCCGACCTGGAGGACCATCATGCTCATCGCGTGCGCGACGATGTCGTGCAGCTCGCGCGCGATCCGCGCCCGCTCCTCGGCGACTGCGACCCGTGCTGTCGCCGCCCGCTCACGCTCAGCGAGGATCGCGCGCATCTCCGCCGCCTCGCGCTCCCGTTCCGCGAGGCTCGCTCGCATCTCCGCCGCTTCGGCCTGCTCGGAACGCTCGCGGAGGGCGTAGCCGGCGACCCACGCGACCACGAACCGCAGCGGCACGAAGACACCCAAACTCACCGTCTGCGGGCCTGGAATGTTGTCGACGATCATCAGGATCCCTCCCAGCACGATCGCGAGGCCGACGCCCGCCTGCCTGCTATCGCGGAGGTTGCCGAGCAGGAACGCGGTGGCCAGCCCGACGACGCCGAGGCTGCCGATGAACGGGATCAACAATCCGTCGACGAACGAGAGTGCGCTGCCCATCAGCCAGTAAGCGGCTGGAGCGGCGAACGGAAAGCGCCGACGCGCGAAGAGTGGCAGAACGAGGACCGCCACTGCCGGCAGCGAGAACCAGAGGCTCGTGGCCGGCGCGCCCGGCGAGTCGCGCCCGATCACGAGCTCGAGCATCCCTGCGATCGCCAACACCGCGATCAGCAACTCGAACCAGTACTCACGCGCGACCGTGCCAGCCCGACTCATGCGCTGAACCTACTCCAGGTGCGCCTGCCCGGCCTCATACCCAGGTAGGAGGCGAACTCAGCATTGAGTCGGAGCCACGACAGGCCCTTCCGACGATGTCGCAGCGGCCAGCGGGTCCTAACGTCGGCCCATGCAGTCGACCACGCAAAGGAGGCTTCGATGCACGTCTCGCTCCCACTGCCGCAAGCGCGCTCGCGCGCCGACGCAGCTGTCCCAGCCGAGATCCCGCAGTACAGCGTACGCGCGATCGTCGCGATCTGGGCTGCCGCAGCCCTGCCGATGGCAGCAGCCGCCTGGCTTGTCACCCCGCGCCTCGCCGACAGCTTCGGCGGCGACGGAATCGTCCCGATGGCGAAGGCGCTCTACGTCTCACTGACTGTCGCCCTCGTCTGGCAGTTCATCCTCGTCGCCATCCTCGTCCGACGCGAGCAGGGAACGCTCCGCTGGGCAACGGCTCGGGAAGCCCTCTGGCTCAAGTCACCGCAAAGCCCGCGCAGCGGCCGCGTCGGCGGCCGCGTCTGGCTGATCCTGATCCCGTTGATCGTCCTGTTCGGAGCCGCGCACGAGCTCGTCCCCGCGATCGCCGCTCCCGAGAACCGGGACTTCGCGAACCTCGTCGAGTCCGACGCAGGCAAGGAGTTCTTGAGCGGCGCCTGGGGCTGGTATGCCCTTCTCCTCGTCAGCTTCATCTTCAACACCATGCTCGGCGAGGAACTCCTGTTCCGTGGCTTCCTGCTTCCGCGCATGAACGGTGCCTTCGGCCGCAGCGACTGGGTCGCCAACGGCCTCTTCTTCACCGGCTACCACCTGCACGTGCCATGGGGGATGCCCGCGATCCTGCTCGACATGTTCTTCATCGCCTACCCAACGAAGCGGTACCGCAGCGCCTGGATCGGGATCGCGGTCCACAGCGCCCAGAGCGTGGTGCTCGCGATCCTCATCCTCACGCTCGTGCTCTGACCCGCATCAAGTCGGAAAACCATGCGGCTCGCCTCTTACCGCGAGCCGCATGCAGCCTTGTCAGCGGCGCTCGGTGTCGAGCGAGCATCTGAGCGGAAACAAAGAGGAGGATGGGATGGCCACCGAGCAGAGCAACGCCCGCACAGCTTCGACTTCCTCGAACCGCTCCAATACTGATGACGCGATGCGCGTAGGGAGCACGCTTCGTCGCTGGGAGACGCCCGTGTTCGTCGCGGCGACCCTTGCCGCGCTTCTGCACGCGCTTGACGATGCGTTCCTCAACCGCCAACCGGGCGTTCCGCTCGGGCAGCACGCCCTCGCCGCGCTCATCTCGGTCGCGGCAGCTACGGTCGCGCTCCTCACCTTCTCTCGAAGCCGCCCCGGTGTGCGCGCCGCGATCGCCCTCGTCTTCGGCGTCCTCGCGCTCGTCAACGGGGCACTCCACCTCGTCCACGCCACTGACGTCGAGACGTCGGGTAGTGACGTGACCGGAGTTCTCGCGGTCGGGGCAGGGATCGCGCTCCTCGTCCTCGGCCTCGCCATCCCGTTCGTGCACCGCGGCGAGGGTGGCGCGACGGGAGCGCGCCGCTGGGGGTACCGGCTGGCGGTGTTCGTCGGCGGCGCCCTGATTGTGTACGCGTTCCTGTTCCCGATCAGCGGGGCGATCGTGCAGACGCACAAGTACCGCGAGCCGATCGGCGCTCCTCCGTCCAACGCCTACGAGCCTGTTACGTTCACCGCCACGGACGGACTGGAGCTCGCGGGCTGGTACCGCCCCTCCCGCAACCGCGCAGCCGTCGTGCTCGTGCACGGCGGTGGGGGCGACCGGACCGGCGCTATCCGACACGCCGAGCTCCTCGGGCGCCACGGGTACGGCGTCCTCCTCTACGACTCCCGCGGCCGCGGCGAGAGCGAGGGAAGCCCCATCGCGTTCGGCTGGGGCTGGGCCAAAGACGTCAGGGGTGCGATCGCCTTTCTCCGCGAACGCCCGGACGTCGACGCCGAGCGGATTGGGGGGCTCGGGCTGTCCACCGGAGCCGACGTCCTCATCGAGGTCGCCGCCGGGCAGCGCGACCTGAAGGTGGTCGTCGCCGACGGCGCAACCGCCGAGTCCTTCGCCGACTACCGCAACCTCGACGGCCTCGACGAGGGGACACCGTTCTACCTGACGCTATATACCGCCGCCCGCGTCCTCTCCGGGACGGGACCGGGGCGGCCTCTCAAGGATCTCGTCGCCGAGGTCGCGCCGACCCCACTGCTCCTGATCGCGACCGGACGCGACGTCCCCAGCGAGCTCGGCTTCAATCGGATCTACGCCGAAGCCGCACGGGAGCCAGTGGAGCTCTGGGAACTCCCGGCCGTCAACCACACCGCTGCCGTTCACGAGCGCCCGCGAGCCTACGAGCAACGCGTGATCGGCTTCCTCGACCAGGCCCTGCGCAAGGCGACCCGCTCCTCCAGCCAGAAACGCGAGCCGTCGGATAGGCCATGAACTCGACGCATTATCGTGGCGAGGTGACCGCGCTGCGGAGGATCAGCGATCGTGTGTTCTGGCTCGCTCCGGCGAAGCCCGACCGACCCTCTCTGTGCATTAGTTGTCATGCGGGACGGTCGTGGGTGGTGTTGCGACCCGCAGGCACACACCCATGAGGTCCGATCGCACAACCAGCTTGGAAGCCAGGCGCGTTAGGCTGCGGGCGCCGATGCTCTCCGACCGCTTCCGCGCAGCTGTCGAACATGGGAACGTCGATGGCGTTCCCGAGCTGTTCCACGAGCACGCGGTCTTCCGCAGCCCGGTTCTGTTCGAGCCGTCTGCTCGCGGAGCGCGCACAGCCCGCGATTCCCGAGCTCCTGACGCGCTAACGGCCGCCGCTCCCGTTCAATGAGTTCGGCTGCCGGCTGAGACCGGTGCATCAGAGCACCTGATCCCCTAGGGTCGAGCCAGCGCATGGGAGAGGGGATGGACGGACCGCAGCCGTATCCAGTCCGCATCGAGGGACGGCTCGACACCGGGCTGAGCCGCTGGCTCTGGCTCGTGAAGTGGATTCTCGCGATTCCGCACTACGTCGTGCTTGCCTTCCTCTGGCTGACGCTGCTCGTCCTGACGTTCGTCGCGTTCTTCGCGATCCTCTTCACCGGCCGCTATCCGCGCGGCATCTTCGACTTCAACGTTGGCGTTCTCCGCTGGACTTGGCGGGTCGCGTTCTACTCCTACGGCGCGTTGGGCACGGACCGCTATCCGCCGTTCACGCTCGAGGATGTGCCGAACTACCCGGCGCGGCTGGAGGTCGCGTACCCGGAGCACCTTTCCCGCGGCCTCGTGCTCGTGAAGTGGTGGCTCCTCGCGATCCCGCAGTACATCGTCACGGGCATCTTCCTGGGCGGTGGCAGCTACGCGGCGGCCCAGGTCGAGGACTGGTTCTGGGGGATCGGTTTCGAGACGGGACTGATCGGCGTCCTCGTGCTTTTCGCCGGTGTCGCGCTGCTGTTGACCACGCGCTACCCGAGCGGGCTCTTCGACCTCGTTGTCGGGCTCGACCGGTGGGTCGCGCGCGTGGCCGCGTATGTGCTGCTCATGCGCGACGAGTACCCGCCGTTCCGGCTCGAACAGGGAGGTATCGAGGGTGAGGGGCTCGCGGAGTTGACCCTGACCGTCGCGGAGGCGCCTCTGCCCGTCCCGGCCGAGCCAGGCGCACCGACTGAGCCGCCTGCCCGCCGAGCTTGGACCGGGGGACGGATCGCGCTCGTTGTCGTCGGGACGATCACGGGCCTGATCGCGCTCGGGCTGCTCGCCGGCGGCTGTGCGCTCGTCGCCGTCGACCAGACGCAGCGAGACGACGACGGGTTCGTGATGTCTCCAACGCAGGACTTCTCGTCCCCGACCTACGCGATCCTCTCCGAGAGCGCCGACCTCGACACGGACGGAGCCGAGTGGGCGCTCGACACATTTCTCGGCGCGGTCCGGATTCGCAGTGAGAGCGACCGCCCGGTGTTCGTCGGGATCGGGCCGGCCGCCGACGTAACGCGCTACCTGGGAGGCGTCGAGCGGGACGTGGTCGACGACCTCGACGAGAGCGGCGACGCGGAGCTCACGCGACGCGCCGGAGGCGAGCCGACAGGCCCGCCCGGCGATGAGACGTTCTGGGTCACCTCGACGACGGGCTCCGGCGAACGGACGATCGACTGGGAGCCGGAGGACGGGGACTGGCGGGTCGTCGTGATGAACGAGGACGCGTCGCGTGGGATCTCGTCCGGGCTAAGCATCGGAGCCGAACTCGACTCGATCCTTTGGATCGGCATGGGCCTGCTCCTCGCCGGCGCCCTCTTCGCCGCAGGCGCGGCGCTCGCAATCACGGCCGCGTCGCGCAGCGGACGCTGACCCACGCGGACGCGAAGTCCGAGAAGGCGGCCGTGCCGCGACTCCCCTTCAGGGTCGCTACAGACGGCCCGGAGCTGCGAGTAGTACTTCGAAGTCGCCCTCGTGGATGCGTGGGCCGGTTTGCGATCCACCCGCGGCCCGTCGGACCCGTCGCGCTGGCTGCTTCGCAGCGGCGCCATGCTCGTCGAGCGGGCACGCAGGCGATCGAATCGAATGCTGCACGGCAGCGTTTGGGAAGTCGAGCGGAACACGGGAAGATCCGCCACTGCTGACCCGGACTAGACGCCGATCTCGAGCTGACGCGTTAGCGGTCCTGGAGCGCGTCCAGGGCAACGGTGAAGGCGACGAGCAGGCGGCGATCGACCTCGCGGAGCTCCTCACTGAGCTCGAGCACGTAGCGGTCGCGCAGCGGCCCGAGGATCCGCTTGTACGACCCCACCTGCTTCCCGTCGCGGCGAAGCTCGAAGTTGAAGGGGATCCACGACAGAAGCGAGAACCAATCGGGGAGGAGCCCGGCGAGCCGGCGTACGAGCGCGACGATCAGGTTCGACTCTTGGGCGTCCAGCAGCTCGTTCCCCTCCGGGTCGCGGACGCGCCAGTGGCTGCGGAGAAGCGAGCGGCCGAACGTCTTCTCGAGCCGGCCGATCGGGTTGTCCTGGGCATCGAGCACGTCGTGACGCCCCCGGAACTCGAACACCGTCTTCCCCTTGATCATGAAGACGTGGGTCTCGTCGTCGGGGGAAAGGCGAAACCGGATGTCCTCCCGGATCTTCATCTTCTTCTGCTTCACGAACAGCAGCGGCCGCGCCTCCTCCGTGGATCCGGGCAGCGGAACGCTGATCCGGTACTCGTTGGCAATGGGCTTGAAGACCTGCTGGACGAGGAGCCGGTCGGCCGACGCGAGCTCCGCGAGAACGCTCTGCGCATCTGCGGGCATGACAGTCATGTCCCGATCCTAGTGAGAACAGCAGGACTATCAGAGACGGCCTTGCGGCACCGCCGAGGGAGCGAACGCACGTCCGACCAGCCGCGCCAGCGGTCGCGTGCATCTGTTCCGAAGGGACCCGATACCGCCGCCACTGCCCTGTTCGCGGCAGCTGAAGGGGCGTATGGTCATTTCTAGGCCCTTTGTCGGGGCCGAAAGGGGTTGGCGATGACGAGCTACGCGCCTGCTGCCCGCGACGAGCAACGGCCGCGCGGGTTGTCGTTCCGAAAGCGCCGTGTGGCGCTGTGGTCGGTCCTCTGGGTAGCGGGCTGCTTGGGAACGATCGGAGTCCTCTGGCCCGTCTTCGCAGACGGCGGCTCGACGACCGTGTCGGATGTCGTCTACCGGTTGACCGGCGGGTCGTTCGTTGCGGCAGGGCTGGTTGCGTGGCAGCGACGGCCTGCGGAGCGTGTGGGCGCGCTGATGGTCGCGACCGGCTTCCTCTTCTTCGTCGCGCCCCTCGCAGCACAGGTCGACTCGTCGATCGTCCAGACGGTCGGCCTGCTCGGCACGGACTACTGGACGATCGCGTTTGTCGTCCTGCTCCTCGTCTTTCCACAGAGCCGCGTCATCCGCGGCCGTCTGGAAGGCGCGTTGGTCGTTGCGTTCGCGATCCCACTTCTCGTCGCCCAGCCTCTCTGGCTGCTCTTCCTCGACGATCCCGACGTGGTCAACGATCTCGGTTTCTTTCCGAATGATCGCGCGGCCGACTGGATCGACAAGGGCCAGCGCGGGCTGCTGCTCGCGGCGACGCTCTCGCTCTTCCTCGTCCTCGTCTGGCGGTGGTGGCACGCGAGTCCGCCTCTCCGGCGGGTGCTCCTGCCGGTGCTCGCGGGCGGCGCGACGATGCTGTCGTTCGGGGCGCTGCTTGCGCTGGACTTGATCAACGGCACGAGGTCGCAGACCCAGCAGACGGTGACTCTCGTCGTGCTGGCGACCGTCCCCGTCGCGTTCGTCGTCGGCCTGCTGCGCTCGCGCCTCGCTCGCGTGGCGGTCGGCGATCTCGTCCTGACCCTGCGGTCGGAGGCGGCTCCTGCCGAGATCCGTGCCGCGATCGCACGCGCCCTCCACGATCCGTCGGCGACACTCGCCTACTGGCTGCCGGAGTACGGGAGCTACGGCGACCTCCACGGGCGGCTCGTCAACCTGCCGGACGGCGACGGACAGGCGACGACGCTGATCGACCGAGAGGGCCGTCATGTCGCTGCGTTGGTGCACGACCGGTCGTTGTTGGACGAGCCGGAGTTGCTCGCCGCGGTGTCGGCTGCCGCGGGAATCGCGCTCGAGAATGCACAGCTCCACGTCGAGCTTCGCGCGCGCCTGGAGGAGGTTCGTGGCTCGCGTGCGCGCGTGATCGAGGAGGGCCAGAAAGAGCGCAAGCGCCTCGAGCGCGACCTGCACGACGGCGCCCAGCAGCGGTTGGTGGCGCTGGCGCTCAACCTGAAGCTGCTCGAGCGCAGCCTGGCCGACCCGGATGCGCGCGCGAAGCTGGACGTCGCGCAGCGCGAGGTCGATCTCTCGCTCGCCGAGCTGCGCGACCTCGCGCGCGGGATCCATCCCGCTGTCGTCACCGGCCACGGGCTCGCGGTCGCGCTCGAGCAGGTGGCCGCACGTGCGCCACTCCCCGTTCGGCTCTCGGTCGACGTCGGCGGGAGGCTGCCGGAGAGCGTCGAGGTCGCTGCCTATTACGTCGTCACCGAGAGCCTGACCAACGTCGCCAAGCATGCGCACGCAACGAACGTCGACGTGACGGTCGGCCGCGTGGACGGTGGCATCTCGGTCGAGATCGTCGACGACGGCGTCGGCGGCGCCGACAGCGAGCGGGGGTCGGGTCTGCGCGGACTTGCTGACCGCGTCGAGGCGCTCGGCGGCCGTTTGCGCGTCTGGACGCCGCGGGGCGGCGGCACGCGCGTCAGGGCGGAGATTCCGTGCGGGTAGCGATCGCCGAGGACAGTGTCCTGCTGCGCGACGGGCTCTCGCGGCTCTTCCGCGATGCCGGCCACGACGTCGTCGGCCAGTGTGGGGACGCCAACGACCTGATGCTGAAAGTGCGGAGCTACGCACCGGACGTCGCGATCGTCGACATCCGGCTGCCGCCCACCCACCAGGACGAGGGGATTCGCGCTGCGCTCGAGATCCGGGCGCAGTACCCCGGCGTCGGCGTGCTCGTCCTCTCCCAGTACGTCGAACTGGGGCTTGCGCTGACGCTGCTTTCCGACTCGGCCGACGGCGTCGGTTACCTGCTCAAGGATCGGATTCGCGACGTCGACGACTTCGTCGCTGCGGTCGCGCGCGTCGCCGACGGGGGCTCGGCGCTCGATCCGATCATCGTCCAGACGCTGCTCTCCCGCGAGCGACCCGACGATCCCGTCGCGAGGCTGACGGCCCGCGAGCGCGAGGTGCTCGAGTTGATGGCGTCCGGGAGCTCGAACCAGGGGATCGCGGACAGCCTCGTGCTCACCGTCGGCAGCGTCGAGAAATATGTCTCTTCGATCTTCGAGAAGCTGGGGCTGCCGTCGACGCGAAGCGAATCGCGCCGCGTCCTGGCGGTGCTGATGTTCCTCCGCTCCTGAGCCCGGCGGCGGCGAACCGCACCGCGGATACCCCAGAAAACCCGCCCCCGATTACCCTGCTGCCCGCCTGTCGCCGTGGCGAGGCGGCTGCGAGCCTGATCGGCATGACCGTTGCTGCCGCGAACGTCCCTGCGCTAAGCACCCTGGCGCGCCTCGCCACCGAGCGGAACCTCGCCCTGGGCTCGCTCGGCCTTGTCGGGCTCCACATCGTGGACGACAACTTCCTGCAGCCCGAGCCGGGCATGTCGCCCGTCGACCATCTGCCGGGCGGGCTGACACAGCTCGCACTGGTCGTCGCCGCCGCCTGGGCATACCCGCGCCTGCGGGCGGGGGCACGTGCGGCGCTGGCGCTCCTCTTCGGCTTCTTCGGCGTCGTCGCCGGCATCGAGCCTGTCTACTACACGTACGCGGACAGACCCTCCGGTGACGACTTCACCGGCTTCCTCTCCCTGGCCGGCGGCTTCGTTCTGCTCGGGATCGGGATCCGGACGCTCTGGCGGACGCGGCGTACGAATGACAGTCGCCGCCGCCGCTATCTCCGCCGCGGCCTCGTTCTTGCCGGTGTCGTCGTGCTGGTTCCGACGTTCCTGATGCCGGTCACGATCGGGTACTTCGCCACGCACACTGCGCGCGCGGTCGTCCCGACCCCGAACCTCGGCGCCGCGCACGAGGACGTCAGCTTCACAACGAGCGACGGCCTGCGGCTCGAGGGCTGGTTCATCCCCTCGCGCAACGGCGCGCACCGTTATCGCCTTCCCCGGCCGCTCCGGCCCGCAGAAGCACACGCGCATGCTCGTCGAGCACGGCTATGGCGTTCTCCTCTTCGACCGCCGCGGCGAAGGTGCCAGCGAAGGCGACCCGAACGCGTTCGGCTGGGTCGGCGACCGCGACCTGCATGCGGCGACCGACTACCTCCGAAGCCGCCCCGACGTCGATGCGAGCCGGATCGGCGCGATCGGGCTCTCGGTCGGCGGTGAGATGCTGATCCACGCCGCCGCACGCTCGGACGCGTTCAAGGCGGTTGTCTCGGAGGGCGCGAGCGGCCAGTCGATCCGGGACGACATCGCGAACGCCGGTCTCGTCGAGGGGATCCTGTCCGGTTCCGGGATCACGGCGGCGACCGCAATCTTCACGAGCACGACCCCGCCTCCGAGCATGAAAAGCGACGTGGCCAAGATCTCGCCGCGCTCCGTCTTCCTCATCTACGGCGAGAACGGCCAGGGCGGGACTGAGGAGAAGCCAAACCGCGGTTTCTACGCCGCAGCCGGCGAGCCGAAGCAAATCTGGGAAGTGCCGAACGGCCAGCACATCGCCGGGATCACGACCGAGCCGGCCGAATACGAGCGCCGCGTGATCGGTTTCTTCGACCGAACGCTCCTCACCCGCAACTGAAGGAGTTCCCATGCGCACCATGGTCATGCAGAGCGAGCAGCAGGAGGCGGCGAAGCCGATCCCGGTGGTCGCCGGCGCGGCGATCAGCCGCACCTACGGATCGGGCGACACGGCGGTGCATGCGCTGCAGGATGTCTCGGTCGAGGTGATGAGCGGCAAGCTCACCGCCGTGATGGGACCCTCGGGCTCGGGCAAGTCGACGCTGATGCACATTCTCGCCGGCCTCGACAAGCCGACCGAGGGTGACGTCTGGGTCTCCGGTACGGCTCTCGGCGAGCTGAACGACAGCCAACTGACGAAGCTGCGCCGCGAGCACATCGGCTTCATCTTCCAGTTCTTCAACCTGCTGCCGATGCTGAGCGCGAAGGAGAACATCGTCCTGCCGCTCTCGATCGCCGGCGAGAAGGCCGACCCGGACTGGCTCGACCAGCTGACGACCACCGTCGGCTTGCAGGATCGGCTCTCGCACCGGCCTTCGGAGCTCTCCGGCGGTCAGCAGCAGCGGGTCGCGATCGCGCGGGCGCTCGTCTCGAAGCCGACGGTCATGTTCGCGGACGAGCCGACCGGCAACCTCGACTCCCGCACCGGCGCCGAGATCCTTGCGTTGCTACGCGAGTCGGTCGACGGCTACGGCCAGACGACCGTCATGGTCACCCACGATCCGCAGGCGGCTGCGATCGCGGACAGGGTCCTCTTCCTCGCCGACGGCCAGATCGTCAAGGACATCGGATCGTCGACGACGCACGAGATCATGGCTGCGCTCGAGGAGGTGACGGCGTCGTGATCGGCGTCGCGCTCAAGGGACTGCTCGGCCGGAAGCTGCGCGCGGCGCTGACCGCGTTCGCGATCGTGCTCGGTGTCGCGATGATCAGCGGCGCCTTCGTCCTCACCGACACGCTCGGCAAGAGCTTCGACGGCATCTTCGAGGAGTCGTACGACTCCACCGACGCGGTCATCAGCTCGAAGGTCGCGATCGAGACGCAGGACGGCGAGACCGAGGCGCCTGCCTTCTCGGCCGCAGTGCTCAGCGACGTCGCGAGCCTGCCAGGCGTCCGCGTCGCGCAAGGAACGATCGAGGACGAGGCAAGCCTCGTCGACAAGGACGGAGAGACGATCGGGCGCCCCGGCCAGGGCGTCTCGATAGGCGTCGAAGCGACAGACGACCAGAGCCTGAACCCGTTCCAGCTCGTCTCTGGCGATTGGCCGAGCGAAGACGGCC
>CAVXIQ010000009.1:0-85351 GCA_963761905.1 uncultured Gaiellaceae bacterium
TGGCTTGCGGCCCCGATTCTGATGGTCACAATGCTCGCGCTCTTCTGGATCGCGGGCTCGCAAGGCGCGTTGGATCCGGCCGAATTCGAGCTCGACAGGAACTGCGGTCGACGCGGCGGCCACCAGCGCTGACGACTGGGACAGCGTCTACGCCCTCGTCAACGCCAACGCGGCTACTCTCCGGTAAAAGGAACTCGGCGCCGTCGAGTGTGCCTTCGTCAACGACCCGCAGGGCACGACGATCTTCACGACGGGCGGATCGAAGGACGACCTCGACATCCCGAACTGGCGGCACACAAGTGGCAGCGTGCCCCCGAAGGACGAGATCACGAACGCCTACGCGGCCAAGTACGTGAACGGCACCCGCCAGAATCTCTACTTCGGCGCCGACCGGTACGCGGTGAACGGCTCCGCGGACTTCGGCTTCTGGTTCTTCCACAACCCAATCGACGATCTGGCGGACGGAACCTTCTCGGGTGTGCACCAGGCACGGGCGGGAACGCCAGGAAACTTCACACAGCGTGGCAACATCCTCATCCTCGGCACGTTCCAGGGCACTAAGCCGGCAGACATCCGGGTCTTCGAGTGGGTGGGCACGGGCGGTAACGCAACCGCAAACGGGACGGTCGCCGGCCCGCAGGGAACGTTCGGTGACTGCGTTTTGGGGTCGCTCGGCAGCGGCTGCGCCACTGTCAACCAGGATCCGACCACCGTCGGCTGGGACTATGCAGGGAAGTCCTTCCCAGGCGTGAACGAGATCAAGGGTGGCGGCTAACGAGAGGGAGGCGTCGGCCTCTCGGCACTCGGCCTCGCCGGCTGTTCTCGAGCGTGATGGCCGCGACTCGCACCTCAGGATCCGTCGACTCGCAGTTGAAGGACTACGTGCTGACGGACTTCGAGAGCTGCGGCTCCTCGACGGTCACGACGCCGAAGCAGTCGGACGGAACCACGAACATCCCGGCGGACGGCATCCAGCTCGGGGCGGACGGAACCGTCTCCGTGGCGAGACCAGGCGGTTCGTCACCGTCAACGGAACGAACAACTACAGCCGGATCCCGTCAGCTTCCGCATCTGCGGCCCGACGCCGCTGGACGCTGCCGACTACACGCTCTGCTCGTCCGGCGACGGGCACGGCGGTCGGTACCGCGAAGAACGTCAGCGGGCCGAGCCCGTCGGAGATCGTCTCCGATGAGCACACGATCAGCTCGGCCGGGCGGTACTGCTGGCGCGGCGACTACAGCGGGGATGCCAGCGTTGGTGTTCCTGCCTCGAGCGACAGCGGCGTGAACGAGTGCTTCAGCGTCACCCCGGTGACGCCGACGATCCCGACGCAGGTCTCGAATGCAGGCCCCGTGCCGCCGGGCACGGCGATCAGTGACACGGCGACGCTGACCGGTGCGGCGACTCCGTCGAACGCCACGTACGGCACGATCACGTTCCGGGCCTACGGGCCGGACGACGCGACGTGCACGACGGCCGTTTACACGAGCGTCGCGAACGTGGTCGCTGGACAGACGGTGTACAACTCGTTCACCCACGGAGATGGTGGGGCGTTCGCACCCACCAGCCCCGGGACATACCGCTGGCGGGCGTTCTACGCTCCGGCTACAGGCGACGTCAACAACGTTGCTGCAAGTGGAGCCTGCGGTGCCGCCAACGAGCAGTTCATCGTGCAGCAGTTCCAGCCGGCGCTGACGACGGCGCAGACGTGGACCGTGAAGGACAAGGCAACGATCACGGTCTCCGGCGGCGGCAACCTGACTGGCACGGCACGCTTCGAGCTGTATGACAACAGCGCCTGCACGGGTACCGCGATTACCGCGCAGAACATCGCTGTGAGCGGTGGTTCACCGCAGAACCCGGAAACGACGCCGGTTACATTCACGACGTCCCAGCCGGTGCTCTACTGGAAGGTCTCGTACACCAGCACGAATGCGTCGCATGCGCACATCGCGGCCACGTGCACGGAGAACTCGAGCCTGACGATCACCAACTAGAGCGACGCCTTCCTCCGAAGGCGAGTCAATCGAAGGACGAAGGGGCCCCGGCGCAAGCCGGGGCCCCTCTGCTTATCGTCAGCTACGCATCGACGTGGAAGCTCGTCGACGCGAGCCGCGTCGTGCGGCCGTTCTTCGAGTACGAGTCCCAGTTCTCGAGGTACGGCCGTGCAGTCGCCGGCGCCGCTCTGCCAGGCGGGGCTTCCACCGAGCGTGAACATCCTGTCCGAGTGGGCCCACGCCTGCCAGCTCTCCAGGACGAGGCTGCCGTTCTGGAAGCACTTCAGATGGACGAACGGCTGCGAGGTGGCGTCCGTCGAGACGTCGAAGGTGACCGAGTCTCCGAAGCTCGGGACCGTCGCTCGCGGCGGAAGCGAGGGCGGCGGCGCTCGTCGACGCGAGACTGATCGAGGAGGACGAGGCGTTGCTTGCCTCCCGGGCCGGCGAGCGCGACGGCGCTCGATCACGAGGGCAAGGGTGCCGAGGAGCGATGCGAGGCGAATCGTGCTCCTGTACATCCGGGGTTCTCCTTTTCGGGTGCGGCTCCGAACGTGACCCCGACCGCGGCGCGATCTCGTCGACGTCGATCGGCGAGCAGCCCGCGCGGACGCCAATCCCTCGCTCGGAGGGAACGGTCCGAAACAGATCGAGGGCGGCCCGTAGGCCGCCCTCGATGGTGAAGCTGATGCGGTGTCGCGCCTACGCGTAGACGCGGAAGCTCAGGGACGCGAGCGTCGCGATCTTGCCCTTCGAATAGCCGCTCCAGTCCTGCAGCAAGGCCGTGCAGTCCGCGGCACCGCCGGTCCAGGCCGGCGTCGGGCCGAGGGTGAAGATCTGGTCGAGCGAGTTCGCGAAAATGCCGTTCGCCTGCTTGTAGACGAGCGTGCCGTTCTGGGAGCACTTCAGGCCGACCCACGGCTGCGTCGTGGTGGTCGCCGAGACGGCGAACGTCACCTTCTGGCCGAAGTGGGCGAGACCGTCGGTCGAGTCGAGCGTTGTCAGCGCGATCGTGCCCGATCCACTGGTCGTTCCGCCTCCGCCACCGGGCCGCCCCTTGCCCGCGAGGGCGGACGGGACGAGGGCGAGAACGGCGACGAGCGTTGCGAACAGGGCGATGCGAAGCGATGTGCGTGTCATGGAGAGAACCTCCTGGCGGCAAGTCGGGCGCGACCCCACACCCACGTGCGTTTGATTACGAACCTCATCGTTGATTTCCTTGAGGGTCCGATCCCTGGAACAGGGGATTTCGCTGCACGGCGAAACGATGCAAGCAGCATCGGACAGTGGTGCGGCGCGACCCCCTGACCCCTTCGGACGCGGCACCGTAGCCGATCTCGCCGGCGTTCGCGGCGGCAGCGGAGAGCGGCTGTACGATCGCCTCCGTGCAGGACTACGAGCTCTCGAGCCTCTCCACCGGCGAGCGGGTGATCAGCGAGCAGGTGCCCGGCGTCCGCTCGGTCTCGCTCGGCTTCTGGATCGGCGCGGGCTCGAGGGACGAGACCGACGGTCGCGCCGGCGTCTCCCACTTCATCGAGCACCTGCTCTTCAAGGGCACCGCGAAGCATTCCGCCCAGGAGATCGCGGAGGTCTTCGACGGCCTCGGCGGCGAGCTCAACGCCGCCACGTCGCGCGAGACAACCGTCCTCTACGCGCGCGTTCCGGACGATCGACTGGAGACGGCGCTCGACGTCATGGTCGGGATGGTCTACGAGCCGGCCTTCGCCGAGCTCGACTCGGAGCGCGAGGTCGTGCTCGAGGAGATCGCCATGGTCGAGGACAACCCGCAGGATCTCGTCCACGACGTCGTCGCAGAGGCCGTCTTCGGATCCCACCCGCTCGGGCGACCAGTGATCGGGCGGGCGGAGGTGATCTCGTCCGTCAGCCGTCGGGCACTCCTGGGCTTCCACGCCGCCGCCTACACGGCGGACAACCTCGTCGTGGCCGCGGCCGGGAATCTCGAGCATGGAAAGCTCGCCGAGCTCCTCGAGGCTCGAGTTCCAACGACGCCCGCCGGCGTTCGGCGCGCGCGCAAGCCAATCCGCCGGGCCGGGGCTCCTGGGCTGCGCTTCCAGCGCAAGGACACGGAGCAGTACCACGTCTGTCTCGCGTCACCCGGGATCTCGCGCAAGGACGAGCGACGCTTCGCCGCCTCCCTCCTCGACTCGATCCTCGGCGGCTCGGCGTCGTCGCGCCTCTTCCAGGAGATCCGGGAGAAGCGAGGGATGGCGTATGCCGTCTACAGCTTCGCCTCCCAGTATTCCGATGCCGGCCAGATCGGGCTCTACGTGGGCACGCGGGAGGACAATCTCGTCGAGTGCCTCGAGATCGCGGCGCGCGAGCTCGGAGACATCGCCGCGGGCAACGTCGGCGCGAGCGAGCTCGAGCGGGCGAAGGAGAACCTGAAGGGCCGGATGCTGCTCTCCATGGAGTCGACCTCGAACCGGATGAGCCGGCTCGGCAAGGCTCTCGTCACCGATACCGAGCTGCTCGATCTCGACGAGCTGATCGAGCGAATCGACGCTGTCTCGGCCGGCGACGTCGGCGACCTGGCGGCGGAGCTTCTGCGAGCAGACCGGCTCTCGGCGGCAGGGATCGGGCCGAGCGAGGCGCGGTTCCGGGCCGCCGTGCAGCGGGTCAACCCCGCGCTCGTCGGCCGCGCCGCGGCGTGAGGATCCTTCTCAACGGCCGTGGGGGCAAGGTCGGCTCCGTGCTCGGCCCGGCGCTCGAGACGGTCGGTCACGAGCTCGTCGCGCTGGAACGCGCCGAGGCGATGATCGACTTCACGAGCCCGGACGCCGTGCTCGTCAACATTCGCGAGGCGCTCGAAGCTCGGCTCCCGTGCGTGATCGGTACGAGCGGCTGGGAGACCGACACGGTCGACGACGACGCACGGACGGCCGGGTTGCCGGTCTTCTTCGCGCCGAACTTCGCGCTCGGCGCGATGTTGCTGATGCGGTTCGCGGCCGACGCGGTCGCGCTGATGCCTCGTGCGGAGATCGTCGAGCTCCACCACGAGACAAAGGCCGACGCTCCCTCCGGCACGGCGAAGGCGACAGCCGCGCGGATGGGTGGCGGCGTGCCGATCCATTCGGTCCGCCTGCCGGGACTCGTCGCCCATCAGGAGGTGATCTTCGGCGGGCCGGGGGAGACGCTGACTATCCGTCACGACACGACCTCCCGCGAGGCATTCGTCCCGGGCGTCCTGCTGGCGCTCGACAAGCTGCACGAGCTGCCGCCCGGCCTGACGATCGGGCTCGACGCGCTCCTGTGATCGATTTCGTCGTCGGCGACCTGACGCAGCAGGACGTGGACGCGATCGTCAACGCCGCCAACAGCACGTTGCTCGGCGGCGGCGGCGTCGACGGTGCGATCCACCGCGCCGGCGGGCCCGAGATCCTGGCCGAATGCCGGCTCCTCGGCGGCTGCGAGACCGGCGATGCGAAGGCGACGTCCGCCGGCCGGCTGCCGGCGCGTTGGGTGATCCACACGGTCGGGCCGGTCTGGCGCGGCGGCGACGAGGGCGAGCCCGACCTGCTTGCTTCCGCCCATCGACGGTCACTCGAGGTTGCGGCCGACCTCGGCGCGCGCACGGTCGCGTTCCCCGCGATCTCGTGCGGGATCTACGGCTATCCGGTCGAGCTTGCAGCACCGATTGCCGTCGGGGTCGCGTCGGAGCACGAGCAGGCGTTCGAGACGATCCGCTTCGTCTTCCTCGAAGAGCGCCTCCGAAGGACATTCGAGGGTGCGCGCTAAGCTCCAGGCGTGCCGGATCATCCCGAGCTCGGCGAGGTCCTGACCGCGATCGTGACGCCGTTTCGGCGCGACGGCTCGGTCGACCTGGAGAGCTTCCGGGCGCTCGCGCGCCACCTGACCGCGAACGGCTCCGACGGGCTCGCCGTCACGGGCACGACCGGCGAGTCGCCCACGCTCACGGACGACGAGCGCTTCGAGCTCTACGCCGCAGCGCTCGACGAGGTCGGCGACCACGCTACGGTCGTCGCCGGCACCGGCACCTACTCGACCGCCCACTCCGTCCACCTGACGAAGCGGGCGCACGATCTCGGCGTCGACGCGTTCCTCGTCGTGACGCCCTACTACTCGAAACCGCCCGCCCGAGGCATCGTGGAGCACTTCAAGGCGATCGCCGCGGTGACCGACAAGCCGATCGTCGTCTACAACATCCCGGGCCGGGTCGTGCTCAACCTCGAGCCCGAGACGATTGCCGAGCTCGCCGAGATCCCGAACGTGCAGGCCGTGAAGCAGGCAAACGACGATCTCGAGCAGGCGCGACGGATCGTCGAGCTCGGGCTCGCGCTCTACGCCGGCGACGACGACCTGCTCCTGCCCTTCCTCGAGCTCGGCGGCGTGGGCGGCGTCTGTGTCCACACGCATGTCGTCGGGCCTCAGGTGAAGGAGCTCGTCCGCCTCTGGCGCGCCGGGGAGCACGAGGCCGCACGCGAGCTCGATCGCGAGCTCGCGCCCTCGATCGAGCTGCTCCGCGTCGTCACGAACCCGATCGCGATCAAGGCCGCCTTGAATCTCCTCGGCCACGAGGTCGGCGGCCATCGGCTGCCGCTCGTCGAGCCGACGGACGACGAGCTCGCCGGTGTCCGCGACTGCCTCTCGCGGCTCGGCCTGCTCACACCCGCAGCGGCCTAGCCAGACATACACTCACTCGCGATGAACGGGATCCTCAGGATCGTGCCGCTCGGCGGGCTCGGCGAAGTCGGCAAGAACATGACCGTCTACGAGTACGGCGACGACATCGTGGTCGTCGACGCGGGCCTCGCGTTCCCGCGCGACGAGCACCTCGGCGTCGACCTCGTGCTCCCGGACATCTCGTACCTGCGCGACCGGCGGGTGCGCGCGGTCGTCCTCACGCATGCGCACGAGGATCACGTCGGCGGCCTCCCGTACCTGCTCCGCCAGGTCGACTGCGACGAGGTGATCGGCACGAAGCTCACGCTCGGCCTGATCAAGTCGAAGCTCGACGAGCACGGGCTCGCCAGCGCGACGTCGCTGCGCGAGATCGAGCCGGACTCGCCGATCGAGGTCGGCTCGTTCAGGCTCGACTTCGTCCGCGTCGCCCACTCGATCCCGGACTGTGTCGCGATCGTGCTGGAGACCGACGCCGGCCGGGTCGTCCACACGGGCGACTGGAAGCTCGACCACACGCCCGTCGACGGCCTGAAGACCGACGTCGGCCGGCTCGCGAATCTCGGCAACCAGGGTGTCGATCTGCTCCTCGGGGACTCGACGAACGCGGAACGGCCCGGGATGACCGGCTCGGAGCGCCTCGTCGGGGAAGGCTTCAAGCAGCTCATTCCCGTGCGCACCGGCCGGATCCTGATCGCCTCGTTCGCGTCGAACATCCACCGGATGCAGCAGGCGATCGAGGTCGCGGTGCAGGTGAATCGCAAGGTCTCGATCGTCGGGCGCTCGATGCGGAAGAACCTGAACATCGCGCGGCAGCTCGGCTACCTCGACGTCTCGGACGACGTGCTCGTGAAGCCGCAGGACGCGATGTCGCTGCCGCCCGGCGAGGTGATGATCCTCTGCACCGGGAGCCAGGGCGAGCCGATGTCGGCGCTGACGCGGATCGCCTACGGCGATCATCCGTCGATCGGCGTCGAGCGCGGCGACACCGTGATCCTCTCCGCGCGCCCGGTCCCTGGGAACGAGCTGCGCGTCCACGACTCGATCAACCGGCTCGCGAGGGCGGGCGCCGAGGTGCTGCACGAGGAGATCGCGCCGGTTCACGTCTCCGGACACGCGAACTCGGAGGAGCTGCGGACGATGATCGCGCTCCTGCGCCCGAAGGCGGTGATGCCGATCCACGGCGAATACCGGATGCAGGCGGCGCACGCGAAGCTCGCACGCCAGGCGGGCGTGCCGGCGGCCGGGATCGTGATGGCCGAGAACGGCTCGGTCGTCGAGCTGTCGAAGAGCGGCGTCCGGCTCCTGCCCGAGAAGATCGAGTCGGGCGTGACCTTTGTCGACGGTCTCGGGGTCGGGGACGTCAAGGACGTCGCGCTGCGCGATCGCCGCCGGCTTTCCGAAGACGGCGTCCTGATCATCGTCACGACCCTCGCCGGCTCGAACGGCGGCACCGCGCCGCCGGAGCTGATCGCGCGCGGGTTTGGCGAGTCGGAGGAGCTGCTCGACGAGCTGCGCGACGAGGCGACGCGCGTGCTCGAGGAGCTCGAAGCAGATGACATCCGCGAGATCAAGCTGTTGCAGGAGCACCTGCACGACTCCGTGGGCCAGATTGTCTACGACCGAACGCGCCGCCGGCCGATGATTCTCCCCGTGATCATCGAGGTCTAGCGGGTGGCTGACTGGCCCGACATCCTGGTGCGGCACGCGCCGAGCGAGCTGACCGCGCGCCGGCTGATCTCGCAGCTGCGCGCCTGCGAGGTCTCGGCGCTGGCGTTCTGCCGGCTGCTCGAGCGGTGGGGCAGGGGAGACGCCGAGCCTGCGACGGCGGGGGGCCGCGAGGCCGCGCTGCGTCACGCCGCCGATCGTGTCGAGACCGCGCTCGCCGGGCTCGAGGCGCCGCTCGGCCGCTATCTGATCGAGCTCGAGGCCGACGAGGCCGAGGGTCGCTCCTGGTACTCCGGTCCCGGCGCGGGCGAGCTCGTCGAGTGGGCGCCGGTGCTGAGCCGCGCCGGCGTGACTGCCTGCCCGAACCGCGTCGCCGCCGCGTATCTCGAGCTGGCGGTGCTCGTCCGTGCGCTCCAGGGGCTGGCCGATAGCGCCCGGATGGAGACGACCCTCGACGCGTCCTCGCTCTGGGCGGGCCTCTTCGATCTTCGGGACACTCTGCTGGGCGCCACGGTCGACGATCTCCGCGCGATCGCCGCCTAGCTCGGAGAACGGCGTGGCGATTCCCATCATCCTCGACTGCGATCCCGGGCACGACGACGCGATCGCGCTTCTCCTCGCGCTCGCGAGCCCCGAGGTCGAGCTGCTCGGCGTCACAACCGTGCACGGGAACCAGACCCTCGACAAGACAACCGAGAACGCCCTCCGCGTGCTCGAGCTGGTGGGCCGCACCGACATCCCGGTCTCGCGCGGCGCAGACCAGCCGTTGCTGCGCGAGCTCCAGGTCGCGGCACACGTACACGGCGAGAGTGGCCTCGACGGCCCCGCTCTGCCGGAGGCGACCGCCCAGCCCGTCGACGCCGCGGCGATCGACTTCATCGCCGGCCGGATTCGCCCGGGCACGGTGCTCGTGGCGGTCGGCCCGCTCACGAACATCGCGATGTATCTCGAAGCCCACGGGACGGAGAACGTCGAGCGGATCGTGCTCATGGGCGGCGCGATCGCCGAGGGGAACATGACGCCTGCGGCCGAGTTCAACATCTGGGCCGATCCCGAGGCCGCGCAGCGCGTGTTCCACTGCGGCCGTCCGGTGACGATGATCGGCCTCGACGTCACCCACCAGGCCCTGCTGACGCCCGCCTGGGCCGAGCGGTTTCGCGCTGCCGGCCGGGTCGGCACCTTCGTCGCGGAGCTCGTCGAGTTCTTCAAGCGCTACCACGCTCACACCTACGGCTGGGACGGCGCCCCGATCCACGACGCGCTGGCGCTGGCGTACGTCCTCCGACCGGAGCTCGTCCGCACGGAGCATCGCAACGTCGAGGTCGAGGCCACGTCGGAGCTCTGCCGTGGCCGAACCGTCGTCGACCTGTGGCGGCGCACGGAGCGTCCGGCGAACGCGGATGTCGGAGTGACGGTCGACGCCGACGCCTTCCTCGAGCTGCTGCTCGAGCGGATCGCGCGACTCGGCTGATGCCGCCGGGGTTGCTCAGGATCGGGGTCGCGGCGATCGGCTCGGCCGCGGTCGCCCTCGGGCTCGTGGCGCTCCTCAACGGCCGGCTGGCCGGAATCGCGATCGCCGTCGGCGGCGCGGTGCTCGTCCTCTGGAGCGTCTACGGCCACAGGTTGCGGCCATGAGCGACGTGATGGTGTTCGTCGAGGTGCCACTCGGCTCACGCAACAAGTACGAGGTCGACGCCGAGACCGGCCACATCGTCCTCGACCGGCGGCTCTTCACCTCGATGAGCTATCCCGCCGACTACGGCTACATCGAGGGAACGCTCGGCGAGGACGGCGATCCGCTCGATGCGCTCGTGCTCGTCGGCGAGCCGACCTTCCCCGGCTGCCGGATCCGGGTCCGCGTCGTCGGCGTCTTCCACATGACGGACGAGAAGGGGCCCGACGAGAAGGTGATCTGCGTGCCGCTCAAGGATCCGGCGTGGATGCGGATCCACGACGTCCACGACATCCCGCCGGAGTTCCGCGACGAGATCGAGCACTTCTTCCAGGTCTACAAGGATCTCGAGGAAGGAAAGACGGAGACCCGCGGCTTCGGCAATCGCGCCGAAGCGGAGCGGATCATCGAGGACGCCCGGCGGCGGGCGCCGTAGCCGCGGCGAGCACGGCGATCAGCGCGCAGAGGCCGACGACGGTCCAGAGCGCGAACGACAGCGAGGTCGCGTCGGCGAGGAAGCCGAGAAACGGCGGGCCGACGAGGAATGCCGAGTAGCCCACGGTCGACACGGCGGCTATCCCAGCACCCGGCGAGGACGTACGGGCACCGGCGGCGCGGAAGACGGTGGGGACGACCGTGGCGAGGCCGGCCCCGAGACAGGCGAAGCCGAGCACGGCGATCGGCGCGGTCTGAACGACGAGCGCCGTCGCGAGCCCGATGGCGGCGAGTGCGCCTGACGCTCGCGTCAACCGAACCGACCCCCAAGCGGCGGTGAGCCGGTCGCCGGCCAGCCGCCCGATCGTCATCGTCGCCGAGAACGCGATGAACGCCGCCGTCGCGGCTCCCTCGCCGGTTCCCACCGTGTCGTTCAGGTAGACGCCGCTCCAGTCGGCCGCCGCCCCCTCCGCCAACAGGACAGCGAAGGCGAGCACGGCAAGCGCGGCAAGCGCGGCCGTCGGGCGGCCGTACACCGGCCCGGTCTCGACGCGGTCGACGTCACGCGAGAGGAGCGTCCGCCCCGACCAGGCCGCGATCGCCGCGATCACGACGGCGGCGCCGGTGAACTGGGCGAGCGGCTCGATCCCGGCCGCCGCCGCGAGGCCCCCGGCCACGGCTCCGGTGAGCCCGCCGAAGCTGAACGAGGCGTGGAAGGAGGAGAGGATCGGCCGCGCGTACCGCTCCTCGACCGCGACGCCGTGCGCGTTCATCGCCAGGTCGAGCATCGCTCCTGCTCCTCCGAGCGCCGCGAAGGCGAGCCCGAGCCCGAGCAGGGAGTTCGCAAGCGCCGGTAGGGGAAGCGTCACGGCCACGGCGACGAGCGCGGCGCGCGTGACACGGCGGCTGCCCAGCCGCGCCGAGAGCCAGCCGGCGAGCGGAAGCGCCACCACCGCACCGGCCGCGACGCCGAAGAGCGCGAGCCCGAGCTCCGACTTCGTCGCGTCCAGCCCGTCCTGGAGGGCCGGGATCCGCGCCACCCAGCTTCCGTACGAGGCGCCGCTCGCGAAGAAGACGACGGTGACGGCGGTCCGGGCGGCGCGCGGCATCCGCCCACTCTGCCGATCGCCGGCGACTGTCGTCTACGTCCAGTCTCCGCGCGGGGGAGAGGGGTCCGGGCCGGAGCGTCGAACGGCCTCCTCATGCCCGCCAGGAAGAAGAAGCGACCGCTGAGGCCGCGCACTCCATCGCGCGTCAAGAAGCGGAGGACGAAGCGCGGCGGCTCGAGCGCGCGCGGGCTCGCGCCGCACCACCATCCCGAGCTGGTCGGGCTTGGGCTCGTCGCGCTAGGGCTCTTCCTCGCGACGCTCATCTATCTGGGCTGGGCGGGCGGGATCGTCGGCGAGCAGGTGGAGACGAGCCTGCGCGACCTGCTCGGCAGCGCTGCGTACGCGCTTCCCGTGGTTCTCGTCGCGGTCGGCGGCCTGATGCTCGGCCGAAGCTCGCTGGTCGACGTCAGACCGTTCCGAATCGGGCTCGCGGTCACGCTCGTCGGCCTGATGACGGTGCTCGGGTCGCGCAACGGCGGCTTCGTCGGAGACGCTTTCGGTGGGGCGATCGCAGCCCTCCTCGGAGGCACCGGCTCGTTCCTCGTCGGGCTCACAGCCCTGCTCGCCGGCGCCCTCGTCCTCACCGGCGCCTCGACGGGGGCACTGCTCCGCCTCTCCGGGCACCAGCTCCGCCGAGCGGGGACCGCTGCCCGGGATCGGCTCGAGCGCGAGCGGGTCGAGCCGGAGCCCCGCGCGGTGGTCGCCTCGCCTCCCGAGCCGCCCGTGGACGTCGTCCACGACTACCCGGATGTGGTCTCGGCCGAGAGCCCGCCGGTGCTCGAGCCACCGCCGCTCGCGCCCGACGACCCGACGGAGGAGAGCTGGCAGGAGCCGATGTTCGACGCCGACCGCCCGCCGGCGCAGTACGTCCTGCCGGACCGGAAGGTGCTGAAGCACTCGCCGGCGGTGACCGGCGACACGACGAAGTCGAACGCGCGGACCGCCGAGGTGCTCGTGAACGCGCTCGCCAACTTCGGCGTCGAGGCGACGATCGTCGGCCAGATCGCCGGACCGAGGGTCACGCGCTACGAGCTCCAGCTCGCCCCGGGCACGAAGGTCTCGAAGGTCGCCGGGCTCAAGGACGACCTGAGCTACGCGCTCGCGACGACGGAGATCAGGATCCTCGCGCCGATCCCCGGGAAGCAGGCGGTCGGCGTCGAGGTGCCGAACCTCTCGCCGCGGATCGTCACCCTCGGCGACGTCTACGACGACCTGCCCGGCAGCGCGAGCCCGCTCGCCGTCTGGCTCGGCAAGGACATCTCCGGCAACGCCGTCTGGGCGGATCTGGCCCGGATGCCGCACATCCTGATCGCCGGCACGACCGGCTCGGGCAAGTCCGGCTGCATCAACACGATCCTGACCTCGATCCTGCTCCGCTCGACCCCGGACGAGGTGCGGATGATCCTGATCGACCCGAAGCGGATCGAGCTCAACTACTACGAGTCGATCCCGCACCTCCTGACGCCGGTCGTATCGAACCCGAAGGAGGCGAGCGCCGTCCTCACGAACGTCGTCGCCGAGATGGAGCGCCGCTACGAACGGCTCTCGATCGTCCGCGCCCGCAATCTGCCGGAGGCGAACCGGGCGTTCCGCGCGCGCGGGGAGGAGCCGCTCCCGTACCTGCTGGTCGTGATCGACGAGCTGGCCGACCTGATGATGACGAGCCCGCAGATGGTCGAGGACGCGATCATCCGGCTGGCGCAGAAGTCGCGCGCGGTCGGGATCCACCTCGTGCTCGCGACCCAGCGCCCGTCGGTGGACGTGATCACGGGGATGATCAAGGCGAACGTGCCGAGCCGGATCGCCTTCGCCGTCTCGAGCATGACCGACTCGCGGGTGATCCTGGACGGCGCCGGCGCCGAGAGCCTGCTGGGCCAGGGCGACATGCTCTTCAAGCCGCTCGGGACGAGCCGGCTGCAGCGCGTCCAGGGCGCCTACGTGAGCGAGGACGAGGTCGCGCTCGTCGTCGAGCAGTGCCGCCACCAGCGCGAGCAGGAGCTCGACGCGTCGCTGCTCGAGGCGCCGGAGACGCTCGCCGACGACGACCTCGATGCCCACGACGGCGACTTCGACCCGGACGAGGATCCCCTGCTCGAGCGGGCGATCGAGATCGTCGTCCAGACGCAGACCGCCTCGGTCTCGCTGATCCAGCGCCGACTTCGCGTCGGCTACACGCGCGCCGGTCGGCTGATCGACATGCTCGAGCGGCGGGGGATCATCTCGGGCTACGAGGGCTCGAAGCCGCGCCGCGTGCTCGTCGACGAGGCCGAGCTCGAGCGCTTCGTCACCGCCTCGTAGGCCCGCCCGTCCGCCGCAAACGTAAGGATCTTTCGTTGTCCGCCAACTTGCGGTGTAATCAGGCGTCCAAGTCTCGCGGTGGTTGTGATTCCTAAGGAGGGTATGTGAAGGTACGCAAGTTCATGCTGCTCATCGCGGCAGCGCTGATCGCCGTCGTGACGCTCGTCGTCACCGGCACCAGCTCCGCCCGCCCGGCTGCTTCGGCAGCTTCGACTGCCTCGCCGGCGGTGTCAGTCCGCAGCGGCGCAGGCCCCGTACAAGGTCGCGCTCGTGACCGACGTCGGCGGTCTCGACGACCGCTCGTTCAACTTCCTCGCCAACAAGGGGCTGATCCAGGACGCGAAGAAGAAGCTCGGCGTCCAGGGCCGCGTCTTCCTCTCGAAGACGGGCAGCGACTACATCCCGAACCTGTCCACTGCGGCACGTCAGGGCTACAACCTGGTCATCGGCGTCGGGTTCCTGATGGCCGACGTCGGTCGCGACGGTCGCCAAGGCGTTCCCGAACACGAAGTTCGCGATCATCGACAACAGCGGCCTCGCCAAGGGGCTGAAGGGCAACCCCACGAACGTCCGCGGCCTGCTCTTCCGCGAGCAGGAGGCCGGCTACCTCGTCGGCTATCTCGCCGCGAAGCAGATCACGGCGAAGCCGTTCGGCGGCAACATCATGCTCGGCGCCGTCGGTGGGCTCAAGATCCCGCCGGTCGACCGGTTCATCGCCGGCTACTACGAGGGCGCCAAGAAGGCGAATCCGAAGGTCAAGGTCGTGCACGCCTACTCGCAGGACTTCGTCGACCAGGCGAAGTGCAAGGAGCAGGCGCTGAACATGATCGCGAACGGTGCCGGCGCCGTCTTCCAGGTCGCAGGTAACTGCGGCCTCGGCGTGCTCTCCGCCGCGAAGGAGCGGGGCGTGTTCGGGATCGGCGTCGACGCCGACCAGGGCTACCTCGGCCAGCACGTGATGACGAGCGCGACGAAGAAGGTCGACGTCGCCGTGTACGGCACGATCGCCGCCGCGAAGAAGCTCGGTGCGAAGCTGCCCACCAACCGCGACGTGATCTTCAACGTCAAGAGCGGTGGCGTCGGCTACGGCAAGATCTCGAACCGGGTCTCGCCCGCTCTGAAGCTCCAGGTCGCAGCGATCCAGAGGCAGATCGTCAGCGGCAAGATCGTCGTGCGGGCGCAGGCGCCTCCGGCGACGACCGGCTAGTCGTAAGGCAGCTGTAAGGCCTCGGGAGGGGTGGGTTTCGAACCCGCCCCTCCCGGTACGGTTCCTCGAGATGGCACGTCGTTCCCTGCTTCGGCTCTCGCTGCTCGCCGCGCTGGTCGCGGCGCTCGCGCTGCTCGCAGGCTGCGGCAGCGACGACGACGGCGGCGACGCGAGCGACACCACCGCGGCGCCGACACCAACCGAGACGAGCGCTCCGGCCGGTCCGTCGATCAAGGTCGGGCTCGTCACGGACATCGGCGGGCTCGACGACCGCTCCTTCAACTTCCTTGCGAACCAGGGTCTCGAGCGCGCCAAGGAGCAGCTCGGGATCGAGGGGCGCGTGCTCGTCTCGCGCGCCAACTCCGACTACGTGCCGAACCTCTCGGCGCTCGCGAAGCAGGACTACGACCTGATCGTCGGGGTCGGCTTCCTGATGGCGGAGTCGGTCGAGACGGTCGCCGAGCAGTTCCCGGAGATCGACTTCGCGATCATCGACTTCTCGCAGGCGGCGATGGAGTCGAAGCCCGCGAACGTGCGCGGGCTCCTCTTCAAGGAGCAGGAGGCGGGCTACCTGGTCGGCTATCTCGCCGGGCTGCTGGCCGCCGAGTCCGCCGGCGCGAATCAGACGATCAGCTCGGTCGGCGGCCAGAAGATCCCGCCGGTCGACCGCTACATCGCCGGCTTCCAGGCTGGGGCGAAGAAGGCCAACGCTCGCGTCAAGACGCTGAACGGCTACTCGCAGGACTTCGTCGACCAGGCGAAGTGCAAGGAGATCGCGCTCAACCAGATCGCGCGCGGCTCGTCGGTCGTCTTCCAGGTCGCCGGCCAGTGCGGCCTCGGAGCGCTGAACGCCGCCAAGGAGCAGAACGTGAGCGGGATCGGGGTCGACGCCGACCAGGGCTACCTCGGCGAGCACGTGGTCACGAGCGCGCTCAAGAAGGTCGACGTCGCTGTCTTCCAGACGATTCAGGCGGTGCAGGACGAGAGCTTCGCGGGCGGGGAGGACTCGATCTTCGACGTCGCCTCGGGCGGGGTCGGCCTCGGCGAGATCGCGGCCAGCGTCCCCGCGGAGGTCGTGACGAAGGTGAAGCGCGTCCAGGAGCAGATCGCCGCAGGCGAGCTCACGGACATTCCCGAGACCGTCGGCTAGCGCGTAGCTCGTCTCGCGCGTCTCGCTCCGGTCGGACTGCTGAGCACCCGCCCCAGCGTCATACGAATCGGCCGGTGGACGACGAGCGGTCAGTTGTTCTCGAGCTCCGCGGGATCACGAAGCGCTTCCCGGGCATCGTTGCCAACGACGACGTCAGCTTCGACCTGCGGCGGGGCGAGGTTCACGCGCTCCTCGGCGAGAACGGGGCGGGTAAGTCGACGCTGATGAACGTCCTCTACGGGCTCTACACGCCCGAGGAGGGAGAGATTCGAATCAAGGGCACGCCGACGCGGATGAGCTCGCCCAGCGACGCGATCGAGGCCGGGATCGGGATGGTGCACCAGCACTTCATGCTGATCCCGGTGATGACCGTGGCGGAGAACATCGTCCTCGCGAACGAGCCGACCCGCGAGAAGGTGCTGCTCGACTACGACGCGGCCGCGCAGCGGGTGCGCGATCTCTCCGACACGTTCAAGTTCAGGATCGACCCGACCGCGCGCGTCGAGGACATCACGGTCGGCCAGCAGCAGCGGGTCGAGATCCTGAAGGCGCTCTACCGGAACGCGGACATCCTGATCCTCGACGAGCCGACTGCGGTGCTGACGCCGCAGGAGGCGCACGAGCTCTTCGAGATCCTCGCGACCCTGACGCGCGAGGGCATGTCGATCATCTTCATCAGCCACAAGCTGAACGAGGTGACGGAGATCGCCGACCGGATCACCGTCCTGCGCCGCGGCAAGAAGATCGAGACGCTGCCGGCTGCGGGCGCGACCGAGGAGAGCCTCGCGCGGCTGATGGTCGGCCGCGAGGTGCTGCTGCACGTGGAGAAGAGCGCGTCGACGCCGGCCGCGCCGCTGCTCGAGATCCACGACCTGCACGTGACCGACGACCGCGGGATCGAGAAGGTGCGGGGACTCTCGCTCGAGGTCCGGGGCGGCGAGATCGTCGGGCTCGCCGGGGTGGACGGGAACGGCCAGACGGAGCTGATCGACGCGATCGCGGGCCTTCAGAGGTCGGATTCCGGTCGGATCCTCGTCGGCGGCGAGGACATCACGAACGAGCCCGCCAAGAACTGCCTCGACGCGGGGCTCGGGCACATCCCGGAAGACCGGCAGCGCCGCGGGCTCGTGCTCGACTTCTCGCTGGCCGAGAATCTCGCGCTCCACGACTACGACTCGCCGCCGGCTTCGCGGTTCGGCTGGCTCTTCCCGAAGCGGCTCGTCGCAGCGGGCGCGGACGCTGCTCCAGCAGTTCGACGTCCGCGGCGGCGGCCCGCAGACGCGGGCGGCCGGGCTCTCGGGCGGCAACCAGCAGAAGGTGGTGCTGGCGCGCGAGATCGACCGGAATCCGAGCGTCCTGATCGCGGCGCAGCCGACGCGCGGCCTGGACGTCGGCGCGATCGAGTTCGTCCATCGCCGCCTCGTCGAGGAGCGCGACGCGGGTCGCGCCGTCCTCCTCGTCTCCCTCGAGCTGGACGAGATCCTCTCGCTCTCCGACCGGATCCTCGTCATCTACGAGGGTGAGATCGTGGGCGAGTACGCCCCGGGCGTCTCCGAAGAGGAGCTCGGCGTCGCGATGACCGGCGGCGGCCGCAAGGAAGCCGGCGTGACGGAGAGGCCCGAGCGCGACTCCTCCAGAGGGCGGCGGCAAGGTCGAGAACCCGCGCGAGGGCGGCGACTACGCCCCGAGCGTCGCGAGGCGGCTCGCGATCAGCCAGAAGGCCGGCGGGATCGCCGTGCCGCTGCTGACGACGCTCCTCGCCTTCTTCATCGGCGGCCTCGTCGTCCTCGCGACGACGGGGAAGAACCCGCTCACGACCTACAAGGCGATCTTCGAGGGCTCCGGGCTCAACTGGTTCCTCGAGGTGGGCTCGTACGAGATCGGGATCCCCTTCACCGAATCGCGCGTCTGGTTCCCGTGGGACACGTCGTTCGACTCCTTCGCCGCGCTGAATCTCCAGCAGACGCTGATCGCCTACGTGCCGCTCGTCCTCACCGGGCTCGCGGTCGCGTTCGCCTTCCGCTGCGGGATGTTCAACATCGGCGGCCAGGGCCAGTACCTCGTCGGCTCGATCATGGCCGTCTGGGTTGGCTCGGAGCTGCCGAGCCTCCCTGGGCTCCTGCACATCCTGCTCGCCGTCGTCGCGGGAGCCCTCGTCGGCGCGGCCTGGGCCGGGAATCGCCGGGCTCCTGAAGGCGACGGTCGGAGCGCACGAGGTGATCTCGACGATCATGCTCAACTACATCGCCCTCTGGGTGGGCGTCTTCTTCTTCGGGCTCGGCGGACCGCTCCAGAACGACAACCCGGGCGGCGAATCCGTGCCCGTCTCCAACGACGTCCTCGACGAGGCGAAGCTGAACGTCTTCTGGGGCGATCCGCTGCTCCAGGGCCTCCACGTCGGCTTCTTCGTCGCCCTCGCGGCGCTCGTCGTCTACTGGATCACGCTGAACCGGACGACGCTCGGCTACGAGGTGCGGGCGGTCGGGTTCAACCCGGAGGCCGCACGCTACGGCGGGATCTCGGTCGCGCGGAACTACGTGCTCGCGATGGGGATCTCCGGCACCTTCGCCGGGCTCGCCGGGGCACTCGACATCCTCGGCTGGCAGTTCCGCCTGAACACGAACGACATCCTCACCACCACGGTCGGGTTCACCGGGATCGCGGTTGCCCTGCTCGGACGGAACACGGCGGTCGGCGTCGGCCTGTCCGCCCTGCTCTTCGCGGCCCTGACCGTCGGGACCTCGACCCGGAACCTCGATCCAGAGATCTTCCGGCCGGAGCTCGCCTCGAATCTGACCGTCATGATCCAGGGTCTCGTCGTGCTCTTCGTCGGCGCCGACGTGCTCATCCTCTACCTGCTCGGAACCCGCCGACGGGCGCGGCAACGACACGCGAGGGTGCAGGAATGATCGAGCGCCTGCGCGCGCGCCTGCCGCGTGGAGCCCGTGCGTACGCCGTCGCCGGCATCCTCGCCGGTCTCGCGGCGTTCTGGCTGACGCTGCCGCCGTTGCACGTCCGCACGCCGATCTTCTCGGTCCTGCTCGGGCTCGTCGCGATCGGGCTCGGCTGCTACGCCGTCGCGCGCGACGCCAAGCGGTTGGGCTGGGGCGCCATCGTCGCCGGGGCGGCGGGGATCGGGTTCGGCTATCTCGCGACCCGGTCGAGCGTCGCCCATCTCGACCAGGTCGTCGTCTGGTCGGCGCTCTTCGCCGCCATGCTCCGCTACGCGACTCCGCTCGCGTTCGCGGCGATGGGTGGGATCTTCTCCGAGCGCAGCGGCGTCACGAACATCGGGCTCGAGGGGATGATGCTCTCCGGCGCCTTCTTCGGGATCCTCGCCGCCGACAAGCTCGAGTCGTGGCAGCTCGGGCTCGGGGTCGCCGCGCTCTCCGGCGCGCTCTTCGCGCTCGTGCACGCGTTCTTCGCGATCCACCTGCGCGCAGACCAGATCGTCGGCGGGTTCGCGATCAACTTCCTGGCGCTCGGCGTGACGGGCTACCTGTTCATCGACATCTACGGCGGCGAAGGGACACCCCCGGACATCCCGGAGATCCCCGACGTCCACCTCTCGTTCCTCAAGGACTGGTACTTCATCGGCCCGATCTTCGGCCAGCTGAACCTGATGATCTGGCTCGCGCTCGCAACCGTCGTCGCTCTCCTGGCTCGTGCTCTTCAAGACCCCGATCGGCTTGCGCCTTCGAGCCGTCGGCGAGCATCCGCGCGCGGCCGACACGGTCGGGATCTCGGTCTACCGGATGCGCTACGCGGCGGTCGTGCTCTCGGGCGCGCTCGCCGCGCTCGGAGGCGCGTACCTCTCGATCGGCTTCGTCAACTCCTTCAACCAGAACATGACCGCCGGACGGGGGTTCATCGCGCTCGCCGTCGTGATCTGCGGCAACTGGCGACCGTTCCAGGCGGCCGCGTTCGCGCTGCTCTTCGGCTTCTCGAGCGCGCTTGCCCAGCGCCTGCCGGCGTACTCGGAGTCGGCCGCGGTGCTCTTCCAGGCGCTGCCCTACGTGCTTACGTTGATCGCGGTCGCCGGCGTGATCGGCCGCTCGATCCCGCCCGCCGCGGTTGGTCGTCCCTACCAGAAGCAGTAGCGGGGCTCCACGCCCCGGCAGCGCCTGGCTCGCCGTCGCTCGTCGGCCTGCTCTCGCTGGCCGCCCTGCCGGCAGCGATCGTCGCGACCCGCTGGTCCGAGGCGTACGAGCTGATCGACTCGGCGGCGGCGATCCCGGCGGCGATCCTGCTGGGGATCGTCGCGATCGTCCTGGCCCGCCGCGCACGGTCGCGCGGTCAGCGGTCGCTCGCGGGAGCGCGGCCGTCGCGCACGGCTCGCGTCGGTCGGTTCCTCGGTGATCACCGGGCTCCTCGTCGGGATCACCGGCGCGATGGCGATCGGCGTCTTCCTGATCCTCTCCGCGGTCGATTAGGAAGGCGTCGCAGACCCCGGTACCATCCCTGCGTGTTCGAGATCGGAAACAGCCTCCGTGAGGCTCGCCTTCGCCAGCAACTCGACTTTCCGGAGGCCGAGCACGGGACGAAGATTCGCTCCAAGTACCTCCGCGCACTCGAGGAGGAGCGGTTCGAGGTGCTTCCCTCGCACACATACGTCAAGGGATTCCTCCGCTCGTACGCCGAGTATCTGGGGCTCGACGGGCAGCTCTACGTGGACGAGTACAACTCGCGCTTCGTCGTCGGCGACGAGGATCTGCCGCTCCGGACGCGCCGCGTGCCGGCCGATCGGCGCCGCCGGAACGAGCGCCGCGAGTCGAACGTCGTCCTGCTGGCCCTCGTCGCGATCGGGATCCTGACCGCGCTCGTGATCGCCGCCTGGCGCTTCGGAGGCGCGGAGCCCCAGAACGTCCGCGGCCTGCAGCCCGCCGCGACCACCAAGCGCTCGACGCCGGCTCCGGCTCCCGCGTCGCAGCCCGCCGGCACGGCCCGGCTCGAGGTGATCGCGACCAGAGGAGATTCCTTCGTCGTCGCTCGTCGGAGCAGCGCGATCGGCAAGGTGGAGTACAGCGGCACCGTCGAACGAGGCCAGAAGCAGCGGTTCGTCGGCAAGCTCCTCTGGATTCAGGTGCGCTCGCCCGGCAACGTCGTCGTCAAGCGGAACGGGAATCGCGTCAAGCTCCCGCCTGCGGCGAAGACCCGCGGCGTCTTCGTCACCGCCAAGCGCATCTTCGTCGCCGACCCCGATTAGCTCGGCTCGAGTGAGCCGCCGGCGCCCCCGCGCGGTCGTCGTCGTGACGGGGAGTGAGCTCGTCCGCGGCGAGCGAACCGACCTGAACGGCCCATTCCTTGCTCGGTCGCTGCTTGCGCTCGGGCTGGAGCCGGCCCGGATCAACATCGTGGGCGACGACCCGGACGAGCTCGAGTCGGCGATCCGGGAGGCACTCGCCGAGGCCGATCTCGTCGCCGTCTCGGGCGGGCTCGGCCCGACGCACGACGATCGCACGGTGGAGGTCGTGGCGCGCGTCGCTGGGCTCGAGCTCGAGGTTCGCCCCGAGCTCGAAGCCGAGATCGAGGCCGTCTCCAGGGCGGTCGCCGAGAGAATGCGCCGCGCCTACACCGACTTCTCCGCGGGCGTCCGCAAACAGGCGACCGCGCCGGCTGGCGCGATCTCGCTCGGGCTCGCCGGGACCGCGCCGGGGCTTGTCGTCGAGGTGGCGGGGACGCCCGTCGTCGTCCTGCCTGGGCCGCCGTCGGAGCTGCAACGACTCTGGCCGAATGCGCTCGCGACGCCAGTCGTCCGGCGCGTCCTCGACGGCGGCGAGCCTCCGCTGCGACGGACGCTGCGGCTCTTCGGAGCAGGCGAGTCGACGGTTGCCCAGGCATTCGCCGACGCGGGGGGCGACGGCGATGGCCTGGAGGTGACGATTTGCGCGCGCGACTTCGAGGTCGTCGTGGAGATCCTGGCCGAGCCCGCAGCCCAGGAGCGCGCGGAGCACCTGACCGCGGCGCTCGGCGAGCGCCTCGAGCGCTACCTCTACTCCGTCGACGGGCAAACCGTCGAGCAGGTCGTCCTCCAGCTCTGTCGCGACCGCGGGCTCACCCTCGCCACGGCCGAATCCTGCACCGGCGGCCTGATCGTGGCGCGGCTGACCGCGGTTCCCGGCTTCAGCGCGACGACGCTGGGCGGGATCGTCGCCTATTCGAACGAGCTGAAGGAGCGGGAGCTCGGGGTGCCGGCGGAGCTGATCGCCGAGCACGGCGCGGTCTCGGCCGAGGTCGCCGAGGCGATGGCGCACGGGGCCCGGGAACGGCTGGGAGTCGACGTCTCGGTGGCGGTAACGGGTGTGGCCGGCCCCGGCGGCGGCACCGAGGAGAAGCCGGTCGGCCTCGTCTACTTCCACGCGGTCTCGCCGGAGGGCGGTAAGGGCTCCTCGTTCAGCTTTCCCGGCGATCGCGACTCGATCCGCCGGCGCTCCGCCGTCGCCGCTCTGCACCTCGTCCGGCGGCTCCTGACGCAGAGCTGACACAGAGTTGACACAGAATCGCCGCGAAGCCTGGTCGGCTCGTGGCTAGCGTGGGCCCATGCCGTCCGATCCGACTGCTTTGCTTCTCAGTCCGCGCCGCTTGAACACCGAAGCTTGGAGGCCAAGACCATGAATCGCGAGGAAGCTCTCGACGTCGCCCTCGGGCAGATCGAGCGTACGTTCGGAAAGGGCTCGGTCATGAAGATGAGCGACTCGGCCCAGGTGTCGATCGGAGCGGTCTCGACCGGCTCGCTCTCGCTCGATCTCGCCCTCGGGATCGGCGGCCTGCCTCGGGGCCGCGTCGTCGAGATCTACGGGCCCGAGAGCTCCGGGAAGACGACGCTCGTCTACCACGTGATCGCCGAAGCGCAGCGCCGCGGCGGGATCTGCGCCTTCATCGACGCCGAGCACGCGATGGATCCGACCTACGCCAAGAACATCGGGGTCAACGTGGACGAGTTGCTCGTCTCGCAGCCGGACACCGGCGAGCAGGCGCTCGAGATCACCGAGCTGCTCGTTCGTTCCGGCGCGCTCGACGTCGTCGCGGTCGACTCGGTCGCCGCCCTGACCCCGAAGGCCGAGATCGAGGGCGAGATGGGGGATACCCACGTCGGCCTGCAGGCGCGGCTGATGAGCCAGGCGCTGCGCAAGCTCGCCGGCACGCTCAACCGCACCGACACGATCTGCCTCTTCACGAATCAGCTGCGCGAGAAGATCGGCGTCATGTTCGGCAGCCCGGAGACCACTCCCGGCGGCCGGGCGCTCAAGTTCTACTCGTCGGTCCGGCTCGACATCCGCCGGATCGAGACGCTGAAGGACGGCGCCGAGGCCTACGGCAACCGCGCCCGCGTCAAGGTGGTGAAGAACAAGGTCGCGCCGCCGTTCAAGCAGGCCGAGTTCGACATCATCTACGGGAGCGGGATCTCCTGGGAGGGAACGGTGCTCGAGGTGGGCATCGAGCGCAAGATCGTCCAGAAGTCCGGTTCCTACTTCAGCTTCGGGGACGAGCGGCTCGGCCAGGGCAGGCAGAACGCCACCGCGTTCCTCAAGGAGCATCCGGATCTCGTGCAGCAGATCCTCGCGAGGATCCAGGCCGAGGCGCCGCCGGAGCAGATCGTCTCGGCCCGCCTGTTGCCGAGCCTTGCCGCCGAGCAGGCGGCTGCGGCGGTCGACGAGCAGATCGAGTCCGATGCGAAGGCGTCAGCGGCGTAGTCCCGGTGGGCGAGCCGCGACCGGCCGTCGAGACCGCTCTGCGGGCGCTTCGCGCTCGTGATCGCTCCGTTTTCGAGCTCGAGTCGCGCCTGCAGCAGCGCGGGGTAGGCACGACCGAGCAGCGCGAGACGCTCGAGTTGCTCGCGCGCCTCGGCTATGTCGACGACGAGCGGTTCGCTCGGTCGCGCGCGGAATCCCTTGCGCGGCGGAACTGCGGCGACGAGATGATCCGCGCCGACCTGGAGAGCCGGGGCGTCGCGGCCGAACGAATCGACGCCGCGCTGGCGGGGCTCGAGCCGGAGCGGGAGCGCGCCGAGCGAATCGTCGCGAGCAGAGGCTCGAGCGCGAAGACGGCGCGGTTCCTGGCGGCGCGTGGCTTCTCGCAGGACGCGGTCGAGACCGTCGTTGCGCCGGAGGAGGCCGAGGCAGTAGACTGACCAGGCTTCCATCTGACGTTTTTCCTGCATACCGCGCTTTTCCGAAACCGGCTCGAAACGTGTCCACGAATCCCCTGAAATCCAAGCTTCCCGGCGAACTGAAGGAGCCGCCGGCGTTCGCGTGAGCTGACGCGGAGACCGGAGCCGCGGCCCAGCAGGCCGAGCGCCGGATGTGAGCAGCCGCGCTCCATGGAGGGCGCGGGCAATCGAACCCCTCTTCCCGGGAGGTCGGTCGGTCATGCTCACGGTCATCGCGGCGCTCGTCGGACTCCTAGCCGGGGCTGCGCTCGCAGCAGCGTTCCTGATCCTGCGGAGCGGCTCGCGCGTGCACGTGGTCGAGCGAGAGGCCGAGGCGATCCGCCGGGAGACGCAGATCGAGGCTCGGGAGCGCGCCATCCGGCTGAGGACCGAGATCGAGGACGAGGTCCAGACGCGGCGGCTCGAGATCGCCAAGGTCGAGGAGCGTGTGCAGTCGCGGGAGCGCGAGCTCGAGCACAAGCAGACGGAGGTGACGCGGCGAGAGCAGGGGCTCGCCGATCGAGAGATCCACGTCCGCGAGCTTCAGGAGGAGCTCAAGGCGGCGAAGAGCGAGTCGATCAAGGAGCTCGAGCGCGTCGCGGGGCTCACCCTCGCCGACGCGAAGCACCACCTGCTGGAGCGCTCGGAGGACATGATCCGGCACGAGCTGGCGCGCACCGTGCGACAGCTCGACGAGGAGGCGCGCGTCGAGGCGAAGCGGCGCGCCCGAAATCTCGTTGCCGACGCGCTCCAACGAGTCGCCGCGAGCCACACGGCCGAGACCACGGTCAGCGTCGTCGAGCTGCCCTCCGACGACATGAAGGGCAGGATCATCGGCCGCGAGGGACGGAACATCCGCGCACTCGAGCACCTCACCGGCGTCGACTTCATCGTCGACGACACCCCGCAGGCCGTGGTGCTCTCGTCCTTCGACGGGCTCAGGCGCGAGGTGGCGAAGATGACGCTCGAGAAGCTGATCGAGGACGGGCGGATCCACCCGGCGCGGATCGAGGAGATGTACTACAGCTCGAAGGCCGAGCTCGAGGAGCACGTCCGCCTCGCCGGGGAGCAAGCGGTGTTCGAGGCGCACTGCGGTGACCTGCACGAGGAGGTCGTGAAGGTGCTCGGGCGGCTCCGCTACCGGACGAGCTACGGGCAAAACGTGCTCAAGCACACGCTCGAGGTCGTCCACCTGGCGGGGATCATGGCGAGCGAGCTCGGCGCCAGCGTCAAGACGGCGAAACGGGCGGCCCTCCTGCACGATCTCGGCAAGGCGATGACCCACGAGGTCGAGGGCTCGCATGCGTTGATCTCGGCCCAGTGGGCGAAGCGCTACGGCGAGAGCCAGGGCGTCGTCCACGCGATCGAGGCGCACCATCACGAGGTGCAGCCGCAAACCGTGGAGGCGGTGCTCCTGATTGCCGCCGACGCGATTTCCGCCTCCCGGCCGGGCGCGCGGGGCGAGAGCCTCGAGCACTACATCAAGCGCCTCGGCGCCCTCGAGGAGATCGCGACCCAGAAGCCGGGCGTCGCCAAGGCCTATGCGCTCCAGGCCGGGCGCGAGATCCGGGTGATGGTCGAGCCGGCCGAGGTGGACGACGACGCGGCGATCCTTCTCTCACACGAGATCGCCCGGGAGATCGAGGATCAGCTCGAGTATCCGGGCCAGGTGAAGGTGATCGTGATCCGGGAAAGCCGGGCGATCGAGGTCGCCAAGTAGTGGAAACGACGGCCGCCGCCCGCCGGTGGGCGGAGGTCTGGAGTCGGGCCTGGCCGCGCGCCGACACCGACGCGATCGCAGCGCTCTACGCCGACGACGCGAGTCTTCTACTCCCATCCCTTTCGAGCTTCGCAGACGCCCGCCGAGTACGTCGCCTGGGCGTTCGGCGAGCAGGTCGAGGCCGAGTGCCGCTTCGGCGAGCCGGTGGCGGCGGACGATCGTGCCGCCGTGGACTGGTGGGCCGTGATCACCGACCGGGACGGCAGTCGGCAGACCGTGGCCGGCACCTCGCTGCTCCGGTTCGACGCCGACGGCCTCGTGGTCGAGCAACGCGACGCCTGGGCCGACGAGGCCGGCCGGCGCGAGTTGCCCGACTGGGCTCCGGGCTAGACTGACCCGCTGATGAGGCGGTACCACGTCACCACGTTCGGCTGTCAGATGAACGCCCACGACTCGGAGCGGATCAAGGGGATGCTCGAGTCGCTCGGGCTCGGCGAGGCGCCCTCCCAGGACGGGGCGGACGTGCTCGTCTTCAATACCTGCACGATTCGCGAGAAGCCCGATACGAAGCTCGCCGCGTACCTCGGCGAGGCGGGCGCCCGGAAGCGGCAGAACCCCGATCTCGTCGTCGCTGTGGGCGGCTGCTACGCCGAGGCTCAGCGCGAGCGGATCTTCGAGCTCTACCCGCAGGTCGACGTCGCCTTCGGGCCGGGGTCGATTCCGCATCTGGGGGAGTGGATCGGCGCCGGGGGACACGCTCCCCGAGGCCGCTTCGGCACCCACGAGCACTTCGCCGGCGACCTCCCGATGCACCGGGAGCGTGCGTTCAGCGCCTGGGTCCAGGTGTCGATGGGGTGCAACTCGAAGTGCGCCTACTGCATCGTCCCGGCGGTCCGGGGGCGCGAGCAGAGCCGCAGGCCGGGCGAGATCGTCGCCGAGGTGACGCGGCTGGCCGCCGACGGGGTCAGGGAGATCACCCTGCTCGGCCAGAACGTGAACTCCTGGGGTCGCGATCTCCGGCCCGACCTCGACACCGAGTTCGGCGAGCTCCTGCGCGCCTGCGACGCGGTGGAGGGAATCGAGCGGATCCGCTTCACGAGCCCGCATCCGAAGGACTTCCGCGAGCCGGTGATCGCCGCGATTGCCGAATGCGACGCAGTCTGCGAGCACATCCACCTGCCGCTCCAGTCCGGCTCGCCGCGGATCCTGAAGGCGATGCGGCGGACCTATGACGCCGATCGCTATCTCAGCCTCGTGGCCAGGCTCCGCGAGGCGATCCCGGATCTGGCGCTCGGCACCGACCTGATCGTCGGCTTTCCCGGCGAGACCGACCTCGACTTCGAGCAGACGCTCGAGCTGGTCGAGGCTGTCCGCTTCGACAGCGCCTTCACCTTCATCTACTCGCCGCGGCAGGGGACGGAGGCGGCGACGATGCCGGATCAGGTGCCCGACGAGCTCAAGCACGAGCGCCTGGAGCGCCTTGTCGACCTCGTCCAGCGAATCGCCGCCGAGCGGAACGCCGAGCGCGTCGGGCGTGTCGAGGAGGTGCTCGTCGAAGGATCGAGCCGCACCGACGCCAGCGTGCTGCGCGGACGCACGCGCCGGAACACGACCGTCAACTTCGCCGGCGCAGCGACGCCCGGCGAGCTCGTCGACGTCCTGATCGAAGGCTCGAGCTCGACGACGCTCAGGGGCATCGAGCGCGCAGCGGTCGCCGCGTGAAGGTTCTCGTCACAGGCTCGTCCGGCCAGATCGGCACGAATCTCGCCCTGCGCCTCCAGGCCGACGGCCACGACGTCTTCGGGATCGACAAGCGCCAGAACACGTGGCTCGACGGCGACGAGTTCCGCTATCTCCTCCAGGACCTCTCCGGCCACTATCCGGCGTTCCCGGGCGGGATCGGCGGCGTCGAGTACCCCGAGACCGACCTCGTCGTCCATCTCGCCGCCCACGCGAAGGTGCACCAGCTCGTCGCAGAGCCACACCGCGCGCTCGAGAACCTGATGATGACCTTCAACGTCCTCGAGTTCTGCCGGCAGGGACGGATCCCGATCGTCTTCTCCTCGACCCGGGAGGTCTACGGCGACGTCCACCGCTTCGAGGGCTACGCGGAGGCGACCGCCGACTTCGCCTTCACGGAGAGCCCGTACTCGGCGTCGAAGATCGCGAGCGAGGCGTTCATCTACGCCTACGCGCGCTGCTACGGCCTCGACTACCTCGCGTTCCGCTTCTCGAACGTCTACGGCCGCTACGACAACGACCTGCACCGGATGACGCGGGTCCTGCCGCTCTTCATCCACCGGATCACGCGCGGCGAGCCGATCGTGATCTACGGCCCGGAGAAGGTGCTCGACTTCACCTATGTCGACGACTGCGTCGACGGGATCGCCCGCGGGATCGAGGCTCTGGCGGACGGGCGCGTCGCGAACGAGACGATCAACCTCGCCTACGGCGAGGGGAACACGCTCGTTCGCGCGGCCGAGCTGATCGGCGCTGCTCTCGACCTCGAGCCGCAGATCGAGACTGCTCCGGCTCGGCTCGGAGAGGTGACGCGCTACGTCGCCGACATCAGCAAGGCACGCGACCTCTTCGGCTGGGAGCCGCGAACCCCGCTCGACGCCGGCATCCCGGCCTCGGTCGCGTGGTTCCTGGAGCACCGAGCGGCGCATCCCGAGGAGGACCGGCTCGTCGAGAGCGAGGGAGCCGGCGCAGGCTGGAAGACGCTCGCCACCGAGCCTGCGTAGATGCGCGAGCGGACGCTTCGCTGGGAGGGCTGTCTCAACGTCCGCGATCTCGGCGGCCATGCGACCGAGGACGGCGGCGAGACGCTCTGGGGGCGCGTGATCCGCGCGGACAGCGTCCATTCGCTCACGGACAAGGGTGGGAAACGCTGGCCACCCACGGGGTCTCGCACGGTCGTCGATCTCCGCTCGAACGACGAGCGGGCCGACGACGCGTCCGGCAGCGTCGAGGTGGATGTCGTGCACGTCTCCGTGCTCGCCGAGACCGGCGATCCTGTGTATGCGGAGATCCGATGCCGTCGGCCGCAGCCGTCGAGGACGAGCCAGAGGCAACGGCGAGTCTTCTATCTCGAGGTGGCTCGCCGCTGGAGCGATCGGTTCGCCGCTGCGGTCGCGGCCTCCGCCGCTGCTCGACCGGGCGGGGTCGTAATCCACTGTCACTGCCGGCAAGGATCGCACGGGACTTGTGACGGCGCTCCTCCTGCGGCTTGCCGGCGTGCTCGACCGAAGCGACATCGCGGAGGACTACGCGCTCAGCTCCGGGAACCTCGAGTCCCGGTGGCATCCCTGGGTCGAGGAGGCTGCAGACGAGGAGGAGCGCGCGCGCCGCTCGCGAATGGCCGCCTCGCCGGCTGAGGCGATGCTCGGTGTCCTCGAAGGGCTCGAAGCCGAGCACGGCTCGATCGCGGCGCTTCCTTCGCTTGGCGGGGCCTCGACGAGGGAACCGTCGACCGCCGCCCGCGCGCGGCTTCGTGACTAGACGTCCTCGCGATCTTCGGCCCGACGGCGTCGGGCAAGACCGCGATTGCCGAAGCGGTCGCCGCGCGGCTGCCTGCGGAGATCGTCTCCGCCGACTCGATGCAGGTCTACCGCGGCCTGCCTCTCCTCACGAACCAGTCGGAGCAGCCCGCACGCCTCGTCGCGATCTGGCCGCTCTCGCACGAGGCGTCGCTCGGTGAGTACCAGGTGCTCGCTCACGCTGCGATCGACGAGATCCTGGCGACCGACCGCACTCCGATCGTGGTCGGCGGGACGGGGCTCTACCTCCGCGCCGCACTCGCCGAGCTCGAGCTCCCGCCCGCGCCGCCGCCGGGTGCGAGGGAGCGCTGGAGCGCGTCCTACGACGAGCACGGGGGTGCCGCGACGCACGCCGAGCTTGCAACACTCGACCCCGAGGCGGCCGCCGCCGTGCATCCGAACGACCGCCGGCGCGTCGTTCGCGCGCTCGAGCTCGCGGAGGCCGGCGCCTCACTCCGGCCCCGGCACGATCGGCTGTGGACGAGGGAGACACGCCATCCGACGCTGATCGTCGGCCTCGACGTGGCGAAGGACACCCTCGAGCGACGAATTGCCGAGCGGACGGAGGCGATGTTCGAGACCGGGGTGGAGGCCGAGGTCCGGCACGCGCTGTCGGAAGAGCTCTCGGCGACTGCGCGGCAGGTGATCGGCCTGCGCGAGGTCGCGGAGCTGCCGCGCGGCGACGCAATCGAGGCAATCGTGCGGCGGACTCGTCGCTACGCCGCGTACCAGCGGAAGTGGCTGCGACGCATTCCGGGCATCGTCATCATCGACGCGAACCGGCCGACGGACGAGGTGGCGGATGAGGTTCTCGCCGATTTCATTTGAAAAATGGCACGCGCTCGGCAACAGCTATCTGCTCCTCGAGCGGGCCGAGCTCGGACGCCCGCTCGAGCCGGAGCAGGCGCGGCGGCTCTGCGACTCTCGCGAAGGGATCGGCGCCGACGGCGTTCTGGAGGTCGTTTCTGTGGAAGGTGCACGCGCCGAGATCGCGATCTGGAACCCGGACGGGTCGGCGGCCGAGTTCTCGGGCAACGGCACCCGGATCGCCGCGGCGTGGCTCATGGACCGGAGCGGCGCGGTCGCGGTCAGCGTTGGGGTGTCGGGACGCGACTACGAGGCGATGAGCAGCGGTGAGGAGATCGCGATCGAGATCGGCCACGTCCAGGTGAGCAACCCGGAGTCGATCGTCGTCGACGGCGAGACGATCGAGGTGACGCCGGTCTCGGTGGGCAACCCGCACGTGGTGATCCGGCGCGACGCCGACCGGGACGAGCTGCTCCGGCTCGGCCCGCTACTCGAGCGGCACGAACGCTTTCCCGAGCGAACGAACGTCCAGCTGATACGGGTCGACGGCGCGCACGACCTGTCGGCGCTCGTCTGGGAGCGCGGAGCGGGGGAGACGTCGGCGTCCGGCTCGAGCGCCGTCGCGGTCGCCGCCGCCGCGATCGCGAATGGCTGGTGTGAGACCCCGATCACCGTCCACCTGCCGGGCGGTGACCTGAAGGTCGAGCTGGATCACGGCGGGAGTGCCACGCTAACGGGCCCCGCAGAGCGGATCTGCAGCGGCGAAACGGCCGGCTAAACGGCGATCTCGAACTCGCGCAAGACGTCGTTCAGCGACGTCTTCAGGTCGGTCGACTCGTTCCGCTCGCCGACGATCAGGGCGCACGGCAGGCCGTAGGTACCCGCCGGGAACTCTTTCTGCCGGACGCCGGGCAGCACCACGGCGCGCGGCGGCACGACGCCGCGCCGCTCGACCGGTTCCGATCCGGTGACGTCGATGATCGGCACGGATGCGGAGAGAACCACGTTCGGCGCGATCACCGCGCCAGCTCCGACCCGCACGCCTTCGACGACGATCGCCCGCGAGCCGACGAACGCGCCGTCCTCGATCACGACCGGGCTCGCCTGCGGCGGCTCGAGGACGCCGCCGATCCCGACGCCGCCGGAGAGATGGACGTCCGCGCCGATCTGCGCGCACGAGCCGACAGTCGCCCATGTGTCGACCATCGTCCTCGGCCCGACCCAGGCGCCGATGTTCACGTAGCCCGGCATCAGAACGACGCCCTCCGAGAGAAAGGAACCGTAGCGCGCGATCCCCGGAGGAACGACGCGGACACCGCGCTCGGCGTAATCCGTCTTCACCGGAATCTTGTCGAGGAACTGGAGCCCGCCGGCGTGCATCGGCTCCACCTTCCGCAACCGGAAGAACTCGAGGATCGCGAGCTTCGCCTCGACGTCGACGACCCACTCGCCGTCGACCTGCTCCGCCACGCGCCGCTCGCCGCGGTCGAGCGCGGCCACGATCTCGACCGCGAGCTCGGGCGTCACAGCACGTCCTCCAGGATCGCGACCGCGCGGGCGCACTCCTCCTCGGACGGGACGAGCGCGACGCGGACGTACCCCTCGCCGGCTGCGCCGAGATACGACCCGGGCGCGACCAGGATCCCGTGCTCGAGCAGCCGCTCCGCGAAGCCCTCTGAGCTCTCACTGGGGGGAACCTCGAGCCAGAGGTACATCGTCGCCTCGCTGCCGGCGACGCGGATGCCCTTGCGGCCGAAGAGCTCGAGCAGGAGCGAGCGCTTGCGGCGGTAGCGCTCGCGGGTCGCGGCGACGTGCTCCTCGTCGCCCCAGGCGACGATCGACGCACGCTGGACGAACTCCTGCGGTGCTGTGCCGACGGTGGGCCGGAAGGCCTTCAGGGCCGAGACCAGCTGCGGATCTCCTGCCACGAAGCCGCTCCGGTAGCCGGTCATCGACGAGCGCTTGGAGAGCGTGTTGAACACCGCCACGTTGGTGAGATCGGCGAGCTGCAGCGCCGATGCCGGCGGCTCCTCGAACCAGAGCTCCGTGTAGGCCTCGTCCGAGGCGAGGACGAAGCCGTGCTCTCGCGCGAGCCCCGCCAGCCGCTCGTAGAACGCGAGCGGAGCGACCGCGCAGGTCGGGTTGTTCGGGTAGTTGACCCAGAAGACGGCGAGCCGGCTCCAGGTCTCCTCGTCGATCGCGTCGAGGTCCGGCAGGAACCCTCTCTGCTCGCGCAGCGGCAGCGCGAGCGGTCGCGCGCCGGCGAAGAGGGCGCCGCGCTCGTAGACGGGGTAGCCGGGCTCGGTATAGGCCACCGTGTCCCTGCCGGCGTCGAGATCGACCACGACCTGCGGGAAGCTGAAGATCGCCTCCTTGCTTCCGAGCGTCGGAATCACCTGCGTGTCCGGGTCGAGCGTCGTCCCGAAGCGCCGCTCCGCCCAGTCGGCGATTGCCGCGCGCAGCTCGGGCAAGCCCTGGGCCTGCGGGTAGCCCATCCGGTCGCGGAGCCCGTCGACGAGCGCCTGCCTGATCAGCGGGTCGGTCGGCTCGCGCGGATCGCCCATCCCGAAGTCGATCACCTCGACCCCACGCGATTCGACCCGCCTGGCCGCCTCGTTCAGTCGGACGAACGGATAGGTCGTCTGGCGCTCGAGGACTGGCGAGATCGGCACGGGCTCAGACGCTACCGGTGAGAAACGCCCAGAGCGACGTGTACGCCTTCACGAGCGCCGCGATCTCCACGCGCTCGTCGCGTCGGTGCGCGTACCTCGTCGCCCCGGGGCCGAAGTTGACCGCGTCGATCCCGCGGGCCGTGAAGTCGGCCACGTTCGTCCAGGCCTGCTTCGGCTCGAGCGCGAGGTCGGCGGTAGCGCGAAGGCGCTGCACGAGCGGCGAGTCGGTGACGACGCGCGCCGGCGGAGAGTCGCCGTCATGCTCGTAGGTCGCGCCGGCGGCGAGAAAGCTGCGGAGGTACGCGTCCGCGCTCTCCGGCGAGCGATCCGGCGCGTACCGGAAGTTGACGTTCGCCTCGACCCGGTCGGGGATGACGTTCGTCGCGATCCCTCCTTCGATCCGAGTGATGCTCGCGACCTCGGTGAACGTGAGCCCGCCGATCTCGACTGGGCGAGGCTCGAGTTCCGCATACGGCCGCAGACCTTCGAGCGCACGCTCGATCGCGTTCTCGGCCAGCCAGGGCCTGGCCGAGTGGCCGCTCACGCCGTGAAACACGAGTCGCGCATTCAGGTTGCCGAGGCAGCCCGCCTGGATCGTGCAGTCGGTGGGCTCGAGCAGGATCGCGAGCTCAGCGTCGTGAACCTGGGGAACGCTCTCGAAGAAGTGCGGAAGCGCGCTCTCGGACGCGGGCAGCTCCTCTCTGGGAAAGAAGAGGAAGGTGAGCTCCACGTCTTGCGTCGCACGGAGATCCCCCCACGCCTGTGCGAGCTCGATCATCACCGCAACCCCGGCCTTCATGTCGCTGGCCCCGAGGCCGACCACCTCGGTTTCGGTGGTGTGACCGGGGATGTTGCCCTGTGCGGGAACCGTGTCGAGATGGCCCGCGAGGACCACGACCGGCCGGCCGTCGCCGTTTCCGCCGTACCAGAGCGTCTCCCCGTCGCGCCAGGTCGGCTCGCCGACGGCAGCCTCGACGTAGGCGGCGATCTCCGCCTCGTTCCGGCTCTCCGAGGCGATGTCGATCAGGTCGAGGGTCCGCGCGGCCAGCCGCCGGGCGAGATCCGATTCCGCGGGGCCTGACACGGCGCCCAGCGTGGCACAATCCATCGCGTGACGACGCGTCAGCCAGAACCTCAGCCGGGCGCCGAGCCCGAGCGGGGGTTCGTGCTGGCACTCCTGCCGCGGGGGGTCGACGAAGACGACGAGCTGGCGGAACTCCAGGAGCTTGCTCGAACGGCGCTCGTCGAGCCGGTCGCTCAGCTCGTGCAGCAGCGCTCCCGTCCCGATCCGCGCATGTATGTCGGCAAGGGAAAGCTCGAGGAGCTGAAGACCGCGTACGCGAAGGCCGAGGCGGATGTGCTCCTCGTCGACGGCGAGCTCGATCCGACGCAGCAGCGAACGCTCGAGAATGCCCTCGACGCCCGGGTCGTCGACCGGACGCAGCTGATCCTCGACATCTTCGCCCAGCATGCGACGAGCGCCGAGGGGAAGCTCCAGGTCGAGCTCGCGCAGCTCGAGTACAACCTGCCCCGGATGCGCGGGATGTGGAAGCACCTCGAGCGCCTTGGCGGCGGCACCGGCGCCGTCGGCGCCGGCGTCGGCACGCGTGGCCCCGGCGAGTCCCAGCTCGAGACCGACCGCCGGCTAGCGAACCGGAGGGTCGTCGTCCTCCGGCGGCGGCTGAAGGAGATCGAGAAGCAGCGCGGGCTTCGGCGGAGGGAGCGCGAGCGCACGCAGGTTCCGACCGTCGCGCTCGCCGGCTACACGAACGTCGGCAAGTCGACGCTCCTGAACGCGCTGACCAACGCCGACGTCTCGGTCGACGACCGGCTCTTCGAGACCCTCGACCCGACGACGCGCAGCTTCGAGCACGAGGGCAAGCGCTACCTCGTCACCGACACCGTCGGGTTCATCCGGCGGCTGCCGACCCAGCTCGTCGAGGGGTTCGCGTCGACGCTCGAGGAGACCCTCGTCGCCGACCTGATCCTGCACGTCGTCGACGCCTCGGTGGGGGACGAGAAGCTCGAGGAGATGATCGGCTCCGTCGACACCGTGCTCGCCGAGATCGGCGCCGACCAGGTGCCGCTCGAGCTCGTCCTGAACAAGATCGACCGGCTCGACCCGCTCGGCAGGCGCCGGCTTGCGAATCGCTTTCCCGGCTCTCCCCAGATCTCGGCCGCGACAGGAGTCGGAATCGACGAGCTACGACGGCGGATCGCCGAGCGCTTCTCGGATCGCTTCGTCGACGTTCGCCTGCTCCTCCCGTACGAGGACGGAGGCAAGCTCGCAGAGCTGTACGCCCTCGGAGCGCCTATCGACGAGCGCGAGGACGGGGAGGAGGGCGTGCTCGTGCGCGCGCGGCTGCCCCAGCGGGAGGTCCGGCGTTTCGCGCGGTATCTCGTCGCGCGATCCGAGGAGCCGGCCACGGTCGAACCGCGCGCCGATTCCGCGGTCGAACGCCGTTGACTCAGCTCGCGATCACGCGACTGCGCCCGGAAGCGACGATTCCCGAGCGCGCCTACGAGGGCGATGCCGGTCTCGACCTGGCGGCGTGCGAGCGGGTGGAGCTCGGGCCAGGCGAGCGGGCGACGGTCGGAACCGGGCTCGCCGTCGCGATTCCCGAGGGCCATGCAGGCTTCGTGCAGCCGCGCTCGGGACTTGCGGCGAGCCACGGGATCACGATCGTCAACTCGCCGGGGCTGATCGACGAGGGCTATCGCGGCGAGCTTCGGATCGTGCTCCTGAACACGGACGGAAAGCAGCGTTTCGTGGTCGAACCGGGCATGCGAATCGCGCAGCTCGTGGTGCTCGCCCTTCCCCAGCTGGAGCTGGTCGAGGTCGACGAGCTGCCCGCCAGCGAGCGCGGCGCCCGCGGTTTTGGGTCGTCGCGGGCGTAGGAGTGAGGCTCGAGCCGCGAATCCGGGTCTCGGCGATGCTGCGCTGGCACGGGCGGATCCTGCTCTGCCGTCACGCCAAGCGGAGCGGCGACGTCTGGCTGCTTCCCGGTGGAGGAGTGAAGTCCGGCGAGAGCCTGATGGTCGCGCTGGCGCGAGAGCTGGCGGAGGAGGTCGGGATCGAGGCGCCACCGGTAGAAGGGCCGGTGGCACTCGTCGATTCGATCGCTCCGGCGCGCTCGCTGAGCACGAAGCACGTCGTCCACATCATCTTCGCGGGCGACGTCGACGGCTCGCTCGAGGATGTGGTCTCCCAGGACGAGGCGGTGAGCGAGCATCGACTCTTCGCGCTCGACGAGCTCGACGGGATCGTCGTCCACCCACCGATCCAGCGATTTCTCCAGCGCTGGCAGCCGGGCGACCCTGCGGTCTATCTGGGAGCGCTCTGGCGGCCCTAGGTGGCAGCCGCGTGGAGCATCCTCGCTCACTGAGTAGGATCGCCGGATGGCGCACGACGAGCTGCTGAGGCTCACCGTCGATCACGCCGCCCGCTACCTGGACTCACTCGGGGAGCGTTCGGTGGCGGCAAGTTCGACGATCGAGGAGCTGCGGGAAGCACTCGGCGGGCCCCTCTCCGACGACGGGATCGCCGATGCGGAGGTCGTCGCGGAGCTTGTCGCGGGAGCCGAGCCGGGTGTCGTCGGAACGCAGACCGGGCGCTATTTCGGCTTCGTGATCGGAAGCGCGCTGCCGGCGTCGGTGGCGGCGGACTGGCTCGCGACCACGTGGGATCAGAACGGCTTCTCGGTCGTCACCTCGCCTGCCGCCGCGGCCGTCGAAGAGATCGCCGCGGGGTGGCTCGCCGAGCTGCTCGGCCTGCCCGACGGTGTCTCGAGCGGGTTCGTCACCGGCGCCCAGGGCGCGAACACGACTGCGCTTGCGGCTGCGCGACAGCACGTCCTGACCCGCGCGGGATGGGACGTCGCTCGTGACGGGCTCGTCGGCGCCCCGCGGATTCGCGTCGTCGCCGGTGCGGAGCGACACGTCACGATCGACCGTTCGCTCCGGCTGCTCGGGCTCGGAACCGCCTGTCTCGAGCTCGTCCCAGCGGACGGTCAGGGCAGGATGCGCGTCGATGCGCTCCACGAGACACTCGAGGCAGCGGAGGCGCCCACGATCGTCTGCGCCCAAGCGGGCAACGTCAACACCGGCGCGGTCGACCCCCTCGCAGCGATCGCGGACGCGTGCGAGCCCACGGAAGCCTGGATCCACGTCGACGGCGCCTTCGGGCTCTGGGCGGCCGCGAGCCCGCGGTATCGCGAACTCGTCGACGGCGTCGAACGGGCGGATTCGTGGGCCGCGGATGCCCACAAGTGGCTCAACGTCCCGTACGACTGCGGGATCGTTTTCACGAGGCATGCCAACGCGCATGCCGACGCCATGGCGGTCGCGGCCAGCTATCTCCAGCGCGCTGGCGGTCGCAGTCCCTCCGACTGGGTTCCGGAGTCGTCTCGCCGCGCGCGCGGGTTCGCTGTCTGGGCGGCGTTGAGGTCGCTCGGGCGCAACGGCGTGGCCCATCTGGTCGACCGGTGCTGCGAGCACGCCCGCCGGTTCGCCGAGCTGCTGGCCGCCGAGCCCGGCGTCGAGATCCTCAACGAGATTTGTCTCAACCAGGTTCTCGTCCGCTTCCACGACGACGACCAGACGACGCGCGAGGTGGTTCGCCGCGTTCAGGACAGCGGCGTCTGCTGGCTCGGCGCCACGGACTGGCAGGGCCGAGCGGCGATGCGGATCTCCGTCTCGAGCTTCCGGACGACGGCCGACGACGTCGACCGCTCGGCGGCGGCGATCCTAGAAGCGGCCGCCGCGAGCTCTGGCGCGCTGCGCTGACACGGCGTGGGCGTTGGCCTCGAGCGTGTCGTCGAGCGGCTCCAGCTCCGGCGGCTCGGTTTCCGCGGCGTGAGCGAGCGCCTGCGCGAGCAGCCAGTCGGCGAGCCAGGGGTTGCGCGGTAGCAGCGGGCCGTGCAGGTACGTGCCGATCGCCCGGCCGACCCGACAGCCTTCGTAGCCGGACTCTCCGTCGTTTCCGAAGCCTGCGACGACCCGACCGAGCGGCTCGGCGCCGGGGTCGAGCCGGGTTCGGCCCGCGTGATTCTCGAACCCGGCGATGGTTCGCCGCTTGCCTGGCTCGAGCTCGCACTCGAGCAGAACGTCACCGATCATTCGCCGTTCCCCGGCGACCGTCTCATGCGGGAAGAGGCCGACACCGGGCAGGTCGGCGCCACGGAGGCCCCGATAGCCTCGGCCGAGGAGCTGATAGCCACCGCAGACGGCGAGGAGCGCCGCTCCGGCGGCTACCGCCGACTCGATCGCGACGGCCTTTGCGGCGAGGTCGCCGGCGACGAGCGCCTGCTCGCGATCCTGGCCGCCGCCGATGTAGAGCAGATCGTGAGCCCCCGGCTGCAGGTCGTTCCCGAAGCCGATTGCCTCGACGACGAGCTCGTGCCCTCGCAGCGACGCTCGGCGGGCGAGAACGGCGACGTTGCCGCGATCGGCGTAGATGTTCAGGTAGTCCGGATAGAGGTGTCCCATCCGGATCTTCACGACCCCGCCTCCCAGTAGGGCCGCGTCAGACCCCGCTCGGCGACGATCCGCTGCAGTGCGAGCATCGCGGTGTAGGTCGGCAGGACGACGAGCTCGCCTCCGGCCGGCGTCAGCTCGAGCGCGCGATCGAGAGCCCGCTCCAGCTCCGGTTGCAGCTCGAGCGCGCTCTCTTCGAGTCCGCCGTACGTGCAGCGGAGCGCCAGTTCCGCAGCACGGTCACCGGAGACGACGACCCGCTCCGCTCGCGCGAGCAACGGCTCGAGATCGATGTCCCAGATCCACGACACGTCCTTCCCGTCCGCGATCGCGTCGTTCAGAGCGAGCAGGAGCACCGGCGGCGCGTCGCCGTCTTCGAGCGTCCGGACGACCTCGTTCGCGCCTGCAGGGTTCTTGATCAGGAGGACGAGGATCGACTTGTCGCCGCTCGCGATCCGCTCGAAGCGACCGAAGGCTGCGTCGAAGCGGCCGAGACCGAGCCTGATCTCCTCCAGGCTCGAGCCGAGCGTCTGGGCGAGCGCGGCGGCACCGACCGCGTTGTACACGTTGTAGAGGCCGGGCAGCCGCAGCTCGACGCGAGTCGAACCCTCCGGTGTCACGAGCTCGAACGCCGCGCTGTCGAGCCCCGCGAGCTCGATCTCCCGGGCGACTACCTGAAGCTCAGGGCGGGCGTGTCCGCAGGAAGTACAGCGATAGTCGCCGAGATGGCCGACGTAGGCGGCCGCGAACTCGTACGGGTGGCCGCAGACGATGCAGTAGCGCGAGTCCGCCGCGTGCTGGAGCGACGGACGCGCGTGCCGTGGATCGTCGAGCCCGTAGGCAACGGCGCCGTTCCGGTCGCGGGCCAGGCTGCCGACCTGCGGGTCGTCGCCGTTGACGACCAGCGTCGTCGAGTGGGGGAGACCGAGAACCGTGCGTCGCCAGCCGGCCGCAACGTGCTCGAGCTCTCCGTAGCGGTCGAGCTGGTCGCGAAAGAGGTTGCCGAGCAGGAGCGCGCTCGGCCGAACGCGTCGAACTGCCTCGGGCAGCGCCGCCTCGTCGACCTCCAGGAGGGCGAGCTCCGCCTCGGGGGCGGCGAGCAGTGCCGACGCCACCCCAGACAGGAGATTGGCGCCCGAGCGATTCCAGGCGAGCCGGATGTCCGGGCCGAGGATCTCCGCGACCATCGCGGTCGTCGTTGTCTTGCCGTTCGTGGCCGAGACGACGACGGCTCCGCGCTCGAGCCTCGCTGCGAGCGCGTCGATCGCCCCGGGATCGAGCTTCCAGAGCAGCTTTCCCGGAATCGTCGTGCCTCCGCCCGTTCCCGCGAACCGGGAAAGCCGTGCGGCGGCACGGGCGGCGGCCGCTTCGAGTGCCAGGCGGGCGTTCATCCGCGTCGAGACTAGCCTCTCCCGAAAGGGCCACGGCTGCTCGTGCCCCCTTGCAATATTGTCAATCTGCTCTAGACTACTTGCATGACCCGAGGTCGCCGCCACCCGTCGGTGGCAGGCATCGACCCGCAGGCTCTGGCCGAGTTCCAGGCGGGCATTCGCAAGCGGTACACCGACGAGCAGATCCTCGCAGAGCTGCGGGAGAGCGCCGAGCGACTCGGCAGGTCGCCGACGATGCGCGAGTTCGCAGCCGACACGCAGACGCGAGTCCATCCACAGACGGTGATCGAGCACTTCGGGAGCTGGAACGCCGCCAAGCGACAAGCGGGCCTCGTCCCACGCCGGTTCGCGACCCGCGAGGAGCTGCTCGGGCGGCTCCGGCTGCTCGGCGAGGAGCTTGGCCGAACGCCCACCGCCCGCGACCTCGACGAGCGCAAGGGCTCGATGCCCTCGAAGTCCCTGCTCTGGCACACGTTCGGCTCGTTCGCGCAGGCGTTGAGGGAGGCGGGCTTCGACGTCCCACTCGGCGAGGAGCGGCTCGAACGGGCGGTCGAGCAGGGTGCCGTGCTCGCCCGCAGCCTCGGCCGATTGCCGAAGATGGACGACTGGAAACGTGCCCGCCAGAACGATCCCTCGCTCCTCACCGAATGGCAGGTGTATCGGATGCTCGACGTGCAACCCGCGTGGGCCGCTTTCCAGTACCTCGTGCGGGAGCGACTCCAGGAGGAAGGCGCAAGCGTGGCGCCGGACGGAACCCTGACCTAGCCGCTACGCAGCTGCGAGCGCGATCGCCGCGAGCCGGCGAAGGCAGGAGTCGCCTTCGTGCGGAGCTCGAATCGAGGGGAGGACCGTCTCCTCGACGTACGAACGATCGGGGTGGAACCGGTGAGTGCTCTCGATCCGGCCGTCGACGGCGTGGAGCAGGGTTCCCTCGTCGACCTCGCGCTTCCGAAGCGTCAGCCGAAGCGTCCGCTCGAGCACCTCGAGCGCATCTCGAGTCGAGGCGAAGAAGAGCTCCTTGCTGCCGGTGCCGATCCAGAGCGGACGACCGAAGGCGCGGGCAATGAAGAGAGTCGAGGGAGCGCGCTCGTCGAGCCAGCTCGTCGCCATCGCCCCGTGCAGCTCCTCGAGCGCTTCCGGCCGCCCTTCGGCGTGCTCGGCGAGCGCGAAGATCGCCTCCGAGTCGACGGTCATCTCGGGCGTCGCGCGGGCGAAGCCGTAGCGGGCGAAGATCTCGTCGTCGTTGACGATGATCCCGTTGTGGATCCCGATCACGGCTCCGTGCCGGATGGGGTGGTTGTTCGCCTCGATCGTCGGATGGCCCTTCGTGTAGTCACGGACGTGCACGAGAACCTGCGTCGCGGCCGCCGGCACATGGACCTCGTCCAGCAGCGCGGTTGCCCCCGAGCGACGCTTGTGGATCCGGACGACCGGATCGCTCCCGCGATATGCATAGCCGACTGCATCGGCTCCTCGCTCGGCGATCCCGGCCAGCAGAGCCTGCGCCGCGAGCGTCTTGTTGACGCTGGAGGCTGGATCGAGGCTGTATCCGGCGATTCCACACATATCTACTGAATCCTACGACTGTTATCGGCTGGTGAACCCACGACTTGAAGAGCGTAGACGCAAGGTGTATTGGCGAAGTTAGGACGACGTTGCGACTCTCTCTTCGAGAGCGGGAGCCCAGTCCCTCGCCGCGTTCGAGTGGCGCCGCTCAAGCCGCTCACGCTCTCCGCCGATAGAGCCAGCACTGTGGAGCACAACGCCGCCGAGCCACTCGCCGATACGGGCGCCGACCAGGGCACCGAGCCCTATCTGGAGCTCCTGCCGGCCCTCGACGATCCGGCTGTCGGGGAGGAGGACGAGAGCGACGACGACCACGGTGCCGACACACCGCCGAGCGTCGAGACCACCCAGGATCCGCTCAAGCTCTACGTGCGTGCGATCGGCGACGGCCGGCTCCTGACGACGAGCGAGGAGCGCGAGCTCGCGCGGCGCAAGGATCTCGGCGACGAGGCGGCCAAGCGACGGCTGATCGAGTCGAACCTGCGCCTCGTGATGTCGATCACGCGCAACTACACGAAGGCCGGCGTTCCTCTGCTCGACCTGATCCAGGAGGGCAACCTCGGCCTGATCCGCGCCGTCGAGAAATTCGACTACAAGATGGGCTTCAAGCTCTCGACGTACGCCACCTGGTGGATCCGGCAAGCGGTGACCCGCGCGCTCGCCGAACAGGGACGCACGATTCGGCTGCCCGTCCACGTCGCCGAGCAGGTTCGCCGCGTGACCCGCTCGCGCCGGCTCCTCGCTCAGAAGCTCAACCGCGAGCCGAAGCTCGAGGAGATCGCCGAGGAGAGCGGCTTCACGGTGCAGCGCGTCCAGGATCTACTCGAGCTCGTCGAGGACTCACTCAGCCTCGAGACTCCTGTCGGCGACGGCGAGAGCCTGTACGGCGACCTGATCCAGGACACGAAGTCCGCCGAGCCGGACGTGGAGACGGCCGAGCGGCTCCGCGCGCACGAGCTCGCCGAGGCGCTCGAGGTCCTGAATCCTCGCATGCGACTGGTGCTCGTCCAGCGTTTCGGGTTGGGCGGGGCCACGCCTCAGACGCTCGAAGAGGTGGGAGCCGGGCTCGGCATCACCCGCGAACGGGTTCGCCAGCTCGAGTCCCGGGCGCTCCGCGAGCTGCGCGCAGTCGCTCCCGCGCTCGAGTTCTACCTGCGCAGCTAGAAACGCGAGCTACAGCCCGACGGCTTCCATTTCCCGGACCGTCGAGAGGCGCTTCAGCGAGTCGATCTCGATCTGGCGAACCCGTTCCCGCGTGAGCCCGAGCCGGCGACCGATCTCCTCGAGCGTCCTGGGCTCCGAGTCGGCGAGCCCGTAGCGCAGGATCACGACCTGCCGTTCGCGCTCTCCGAGCGTCCCGAGGGCCTCTCGAAGAGCCTGACTGCGGAGCGAGACCTCGACTTCCTCCTCGGGTAGGGGGCCTTCACCGGCCACGAAGTCGCCGAACACCGCGTCCTCGGTCTCGCCGACCGGTTGGTCGAGGCTCGTCGAGGCCCGGGCGGCCGCGCGCACCTCGATCGCCTGCTGCAGCGGCAGCGAGGCCTCCTCGGCGATCTCCTCGAGCTTCGGCTCGCGGCCGAGTTGCGTCCAGAGGGTGCGCTCGGCGCGATTCATCTTCTGGAGCCGCTCGACGATGTGCACCGGCATCCGGATCGTCCGCGCCTTGTCGGCGAGGGCTCGTGCCACCGCCTGGCGGATCCACCACGTGGCGTAGGTCGAGAACTTGAAGCCACGGCGCCAGTCGAACTTCTCGACGGCTCGGATCAGGCCGAGCGTCCCTTCCTGGATCAGATCGAGAAACGGAAGTCCCTGGTTTCGATAGTTCTTCGCGATCGAGACGACGAGGCGGAGATTCGACTGGATCATGTGCTGCTTCGCCTGCATGTCGCCGCGCTCGATCCGCTTCGCGAGCTCGACCTCCTGAGCCGCCGTCAGGAGCTGATGACGGCCGGCCTCCCGCAGGAAGAGCTGGAGCGCGTCGGTCGTCGTCTCGGCCGCAGCCGCCGGCGCAGGGGCGGGAGCCGGCTCCTCGGGCTTGGCGCCTTCGACCACGTCGATCCCGCGCTGCTCGAGCTCGCGGAAGAGCGCATCCTGCTCGAGCGCGTCGAGCTCGTGGGTCTCGACGAGCTCGGCGACCTCGACTGCACGGATGACGCCGATCTGCTCGGACGCCTCGAGCAGTTGCTGGATCTCCTCGTGCTGCAGAAGATGGTCGATGTCGATCGTCGTCATAAGGGGGCGGCACGAAGCCTTGGGGGCTTCTACCTGCAGCATCCGCCTCTCAAACGCCCGATGCAAAACTGGCCGTGCAGTCGGTGCACGAGAATGGACGTTATGTCAAGTTGACGAAGAAGGCCGCCGCACGGTCGCGAGCACGATCCCGCAGATCACCACCCCTACCCCCGCCAGCTGGACTCGGGACGGATTCTCGTCGACGAGCACGATCGCGAAGAGAACCGCCGCGACAGGTTGCAGTGTCAGCACGACCGAGCTGATCGCGGCCTTCGCGAGCGGCAGCGCCGTCGCGATCAGCAGCCAGCCGAGAACCTGCGACGTCAGCGCGAGCGTCACGAGCCAGGCGAACGACTCCCATGAAGTCCGCAGCTCGAGCTCGCCCAGCAGCCAGCCTGCAGGTAGGACGACCAGCGCAGACGCGAGCGTGGCGTGAAAGAGCGCCCCGCCGGAGCGGCGCACGTCGGCCGAGCCCGCGCGAAGGGCGAGCAAGAACCCGGCGTAAGCAACCGCGGTGAGCACGCCGAAGAGCACGCCGAGAGCGGGATCGCTGCCGTACGCGCCCTCGCCGAAGGCGCCGGAAATGAGGACGACGCCGATCAGCACCACCGGAACTGCGGCGACGATTCGCGCTCCCGGCCGCTCGGAGAGGAGGAGCCAGGCGGCGATCGGGACGATGACGACCTGAACGTTGCCGAGGACCGTCGCGAGCCCGGCCCCCACTCCGGCGATCGAGTGGTGCCAGAGAATCAGGTCGGCCGCGAAGAAGGCGCCGGCGAGCCAGGCGAGAGCACGCGCTCGCGTTCCTCTGGATCCGAAGCGCCGACGCTCGATGAGCGCGATCGCAAGGAGCGCCGGCAGCGCATACAGGCAACGGTAGAACGCGGCCGTCGAGGGAGTGACGTCCGCGAGCCGAACGAGGATGCCCGAGAACGCGATGCACGCCGCCCCGGCGACGAGAAGGGGAATCGGCCGGCCGCTCAGAAACCCGCCGTGCGGACGCCGGTTGCGATCAGCAGAAGCACGATTGCGGCCACGAGCAACCGGTAGACGACGAAGATCGTGTAGTTGTGCCGGCGGACGTAGCCGAGCAGCGCCGAGATCGCGAGGAGGCCGCTCGCGCCGGACGCGAGCGAACCGACGACGAAGGGCCCGGCCGTCCCCGGCGGCAGATCGGCGAGCAGGACGTCGCCGATCCCTTTGTACGCCACCGCGCCGAACGTGATCGGGACGAGAAGGAGAAACGAGAAGCGGGCGGCCGAGTCGCGGTCGAGGCCGAGGAACCTGCCCGCCGTGATCGTGATCCCGGAGCGTGAGACGCCCGGCATCAGCGAGAGGCACTGCGCGAGCCCGACCGCGATCGCCGAGCGCAGGCCCAGGTCTCCCATCTGTCTCGCCTCCGGCCGACGGTCCGCCAGCCACAGCAGCCCGCCGAAGGGCGCGAGCAGAAGTGCGATCTGCCACGGCTCTCCCAGGCGTTCGGCGATCAGGTTCTCGCCGAGCGCGCCGACGAGCGCCGCGGGGACTGTCGCGATCGCGACGAGCCAGGAAATCCGCTCGTCCACCGACGCGATCCGGCGGTGCCGCACCGAGGCGATCCATGCCTTCGCCAGTCGAATGAGATCCTCGTGGAAGTACGCGACGACGGCGACCAGCGTCCCGAGATGGAGCGAGACGTCGAACGTCTGGTTGAACGCGTCGTTCTCCTTCAGGAATTCCCAGTCGAAGAGCCAGGGGACGAGGATCAGGTGACCCGACGATGAGATCGGAAGCAACTCGGTCGCACCCTGGACGAGGCCGAGCACGAGCGCCTGCCAGTTCGACAGTGCGGCCGCGCTGTCCCCCACCCCGAACACCGTGAGGACGAGGGCAACCGATAACGCGATGCCCGCGGCGAGGTAGACGCGGGCCCGGTCCATCGCGCGATCCTAGAGAAACCCGCACGGCCACCAACAGCTCGAGCCACTCGAGGCGAGCCAACCGCTTTGATCAGCGAGCCCCGAACCCGACCCACGCAGCTTCAGGGATCTTCGCGCGACAGGGATCTGCTCCCGCAGATCCCTGTCGCTGCGCAAAAATTCAGGGAGCCGGTGGCGCTTTCGTCCACCGAACCCGCTGACTTTCCGCTTGCGCGTACGGCCCTCGAGCTCGGTTTCGGTCTACTCGCGCTCCGTGCTCCCTGCAAGCGAGAACCTAGTGCCCCGTCACCTCGCGGGCAAGCCCGACCGCCGACGATTGCTGCAAATTGCGCACGATTTGCGTTCGGGCAGACGATGCTCCTGGCTCCAGTTAGGATCCGCCCCATGCACCTCCGGATGCCGAGCATCGACCAGGGCGTTCAGGCGTTCGTCTGGGCTGCGCTCTTCTTCGTGATCCTCTGGCTCGGCATGCTCGCGGTCGGGGTCGCCGGCGGAACCGCACTGATCCTCGCGCTCGTCTCGAGCGGTGCGATCTTCCTGTTTGTCCGCCTGCGGGGCGGAACGAGCAGCTAGCGCGAGCTGACGAGCGCCGAAACGAGGCGGTGCGCCAGCTCGGATCCGACGACTGCCTCCAGTCGAGCGAAGGCGGTGAGCGATCCGTCTTCGAGCGCCGCGCCGTCGGCGAACGGCGTGGTTGCTGCAGCCGGATCTGGCTGAAAGACGGCGGCAGCATCCATCCCGACTCCTATCGACGCGGCGGGCGCGCCAGCGCGATCCCTGGCGCGAGTGAACGAGCTCCTCAGCTGTCGTCGCGGTCGCTCCCCGCCCCCGCGCGACGGAATCCGTAGCGGCGACCGCGGTCGTCGTCGACCCCGTCTCGAGAGCCTGCGCGCTCGGCGGTCAACGCCTCGTCGGCGTCGCGATCGTGGTCGGCAGCGACCGGTGCGACCCGCCGCTCCTCGTCGGGCGGAAGGTCGGCTGGACGCCGGGGTCCCGTCGTGTCGAACGTGAGCCCGAACGTCAGTCCGATCACGAATGCGACCGCCGAGAGCACCTCACCGAGATCGCTCACCACGGCGGCGATGCCGAGGTCACGTGACCAATTCGACGTGTTGAAGAAGTCGGCCGGCTGGCGAGACAGCAGAACCCAGCCTCCGACGGCGAGCACCGGCAGGAACCCGAGCAGGAAGACGCCGGGCGAGATGCGCGGCCAGCCCCATTTCGTCCAGCCCCCCAGGATCTGCGAGAGCGCCATCGTGAGCCCCGCAGCCGCGATCAGGCCGTAGGTCGTCCAGTACTCGGACGCCGAGTCGGAGCCGATCTGGGCGGCGAGCCAGATCAGGAACCCGGCCACACCTGCGCCGACGAGCGTCGAGATCCCTCTGGTGAAATCGATCATCACAGCCTCCGTTTCGCGGGTCGTCCGGGTCGTACCCGGCACGGATGAAACGAGTCAGGGGCTCTTAGAGATTCAGGCGGCGAGATTCAGGCGGCGCTCGTCGAATCGCGACGAGTAGAGCTCGGCGCGGAACCGATCGACCGCGGCGCCGACGTCGTCGGCGAAGACGTGGTCGACGACGCCGACGCTTGCGTCGTTCCAGAACGGCAGATCGACGTGCGCCTGCGTGACGAGATTGACCGAGAGGGCGAGGCAGGCCGGACAGCGAACGGCGAGCCCTAGGCTGCGCCCCCCGGGAACGACCGCCACGAACGAGGAGGGGAACACGGGACGCGGACGTCCTTCCGGGTAGCAGTAGAAGCTCCACGGCCACTCGCCCGCGACGAGACGGCGCGCCGAGGCGCCGGTGAGCTCGGCGCCGGCGTCGTCCAGCCGAGACGTCATCAGGTTGAGAAAGTCGCCGACAGCGGCACCGAGCGGTGCCCAGTCGAGCTCGTCGTGCGCGACGAGGCCGGTGTGCTCGTCACCGCATCCGCACGCGAAGAGCACGCCGTACACGGCGGGATGAGCGGCGCCGGGCAATCGCTCGAGCCGCCGGAACGCGGACAGCGTCACCTGTGCCTGATCGCGCCGAGGACACGAGAACGTGTACCGCCCGGTGAGCGCGTCGTACATGGCCGAACTCTTATCGGTCGCTCGGACGGATCTCTCTAGTACTGGATCAGCGAGTGGACGTCGTAGCCGGCGAGCTTGGTGCGCGGCTCGAGAAACGCGAGCTCGATCACGAAGGCCAGCCCGACGACCTCCGCCCCGAGCTTCTCCACGAGCTCGACCTTGGCCTTCGCAGTTCCGCCGGTCGCGAGGACATCGTCGTGCACGATCACCCGAGCTCCGGCGGGGATCGCGTCCGCGTGCACCTCGAGGCTGTCCGTCCCGTACTCGAGCTCGTAGGTCGCGCTGACCGTCTTGGAGGGAAGCTTCCCCGGCTTGCGTGCCGTCACGAATCCGCACCCGAGGAGGTACGCGAGCGCGCCGCCGAAGATGAACCCGCGTGCCTCGGCTCCCAGGATGAGATCCGGCTTCCTCGGCTCCGCGAACTCGGCCAGGCGCTGCACGGTCTCGTGGAAGTAGGCCGCGTCTGCGACGAGCGGCATCACGTCCTTGAAGACGATCCCGGGCTTGGGGAAGTCCGGGACGTCCCGGATCCGGTCTGTCAGGTCGAGCTCCATCAGCGCTCCGCAAGAGCGCGCAGCTCGCGCCAGAAGAGGAGTCGAGAGAGCTCCTGCGACGCCTCGGCGAGCGCCTGAAGGTCGTCGAGCCCGGATTTTCGGCGCTCGGGGTTGCGCGCTCGCAGAGCCGGTGCGACGAGCTGCTCGAGCAGCCCTGCCTCACGTCCTGCCGAGTTGCGAAAGGTGCGGAGATGACGGGCGTCGATTCCATAGCGGGCGAGCCGCCCGCAGGCCGCTGCGATCTCGGCGTCGCTCTCGGGATAACGACGCTCTCCGGCCTCGATCCGTGGCGCCAAGAGCCCGAATTCCTCGAGCGCGCGTGCCAGGTCGCCGTCGATGCCGGCTCGCTCGCAGAGCTCGGCGAGGTCGAGCTCGTCCTCGCGCTCGCCGAGGCCCGCGGGTGGCCGGCGCTTGCGTTCGGCGGCGGGACCTCCGGCGGAGAGCTCCTCGCGGATCACGCGCAGTGGCAGGAATTCGTCGCGCTGCAGCCGGAGAATCGTCTCGAGCCGCTCCACGTCGTCCTCGCTGAAGAGCCGATAACCGCCTCGGGTCCGCTTCGGTGTAAGCAGCCCCTGATCCTCGAGGTAACGGATCTTCGAGATCGAGATGTCCGCGAACTCCGGCTGGAGGCGCGCGCAGACCGCGCCGATCGTATGGAGGCGCTGCTCCGAGCGGGTGGTGGAGGCGACGGTCGTCATCGGCCTCTGAGGAAGGTCAGCCGGTACTTGCCGATCTGGATCTCGTCATCGTCCTCGATCTCCGTCTCGGCGGCTTCGATTCGCTTCCGGTTCACGAAGGTGCCGTTCAGGCTGCCGAGATCCTTGATCGTGAAGCGGCCCTCGTCCTGGACCAGCTCCGCGTGCTTGCGCGAGACGGTCACGTCGTCGAGGAACACGTCGCATTCGGGCGACCGACCGATCAACGTCCGCTCCCCGGACGGGAAAAAGGTCTCGCCGGCGCGACCGCCGCCGGAGCGCACGACGAGGGCCGGCCCCTTGAGACTCGGGTCGCTCAACGCTGCACCCGGATCGTCGGCGATGTCATCAGGCGTGAACGTCAGTGTCTGCTCCCCCGCGTCCTCCTGCTTCAGATGGCCGCCGCACTTCGCGCAGAAGTTGGCGGTTTCCGGATTCTGGTAGCCGCATTCCGGACAGTAGACGTGGCTCATGCGCTCTCGTCTTGAGCCTGCGGAGAGGCTCGCGCGGCGAGGATCTCGGTCAGCCGATCGACGTCGACGTCGCTGCCGCCACCGGTCCCCTTGAGTCGGGCCGTTCGCTCCGCACGAAGGATGTCGATCCGGCCCTGCAGCAGCCGCCGCCGGTAGGAGACCTGGTTCTCTTCCTCGGAGAGTCGCTCGATCAGTGCCTTCAGCTCGTCGTCCGAGAGCGTGCCGAGATCGGGCAGCGGCTCGACTTCGCTCTCTCCATGTCGCTGTTCCTCCACGGTTGTGCCTTTCGCGTCGGGGTGTCAGTAAAGCAGCAGCGAGCCGGAGGGGTCAACCTCAGCTTGAGGCTTCTACCGGAGTTCGAGGTGTCGGGGCGTCTCCCTGCATGATCGTCTCCACGCGGCCGCGCATCTCCTGCTCCAGCTGGTCGGAGGCCTCGGCGGATTCTCCTTCGGCGAAGACGTGCAGGAGCGGCTCGTCCGGATCGGGAAGCACCTGCATCCAGCCGCGCGAATCGAGCAGCTTGATCCCGTCGGTCACGTCGACGTCGCGGTCGGAGAGCTGCTCGTTGAGGATTCGCATCACGAGGCCCTTCTTCGCCCAGGGGCACGCGAGCTGGCGATGGATCAGCGTCGACTCGGGGAGCTCGGCGACGAGCTCGGACAGCGGGCGCTCGACCGGCGCGAGCAGCTCGAGCAGCTTGGCGAGACTCGCGACGGCGTCGTAGGCGGGCAGAAACTCGGGGAAGACGTAGCCGCCGCCGACGGCCCCGGCGAAGACGACTCCGCCGGCTGCCGCGGCGCGCGTCAAGTCGGCGAGCGAGTGCGGCGTTCGCACCACCTCGAGCGCCCCGTCCACGAGCCTGTCGACCTGGCTCGTCACGGTGATCGGAAAGGCGACCTTGCCCGTGGCGCCGCTCGCCGCGAGGAGCTTCAGGAAGAGGAGCAGCGTCTGCTCGACCGGCACCTCGCGACCCTGCTCGTCGACGAGATAGAGACGCTCGGCCCCGCCGTCGAAGACGACGCCAAGGTCGGCGCCGATCGCGGTGACGAGCCGTTTCGCGTTTCCGACCGCCTGCGCGAGCGTCTGCCGGGAGTCGGCTCCCTCCGCGAAGAAGCCATGCGCGGAGATCGCCTCGACGCCGAGCGGCCCGACCACGAGCGGCACGACGAAGGAGGCCGCCGAGTAGCCGTAGTCGATCACGATCCGAAAGCCGCGCGCGCGGATCGCGTCCGCGTCAAGGCCGTCCAGGAGGTCTTGCGCGTAGCTCTCCCGGACGCGCGCGGGATACGAGACGGAGCCGACGCCATCTGCGGCGACCCGGCGCAGCTCCTGACGCGTGAAGTTCGTCTCGATCTCCTTCTGGAGCGACGCCGTGAGCAGGATGCCGGGCGGCTCGTAGATCCGGATGAACACGGCCTCGGGATCCAGGTGGCTCTGGCCAACGTGGACCGCTGCGGCGAACGCCTGCGTCTTCAGGACGTGCCTGCTGACCGCCGGGGGCGAGACGCGGAGGTCGGCGACGTCGACTCCGGTCGCGTTCAGGCCGGAGATGAGGCAGCGCTTGATCATCCGGCAGGCCTGACCGGAGTCGCGGCTCGCGACCACACGAGCGCCGCGCTTCAGGGCGGTGCCGAGGGCAGCCGCGAGCCGTACGGCCGTCTCGGGAGTGAGATCGACGTTCACGAGGCCTCCGACCCCGTCCTTGCCGAAGAGGCGCGACGAGGCGCGCGACTCCCAGATCAGGTTCTCGTAGATCTGCGAGCCGGTCTCGACCTCCTTGAACGGGTAGATCCGGACGTGCGGCAGAACGCTCGACTCGGAGCCGATCGTGACCTCGTCGCCGATCGCCACGCCCTCATGGATGTGCACGTGGTCACGGATGTCGCACGACCGCCCGACGACGGCGCCCTCGAGCAAGCTGCTGCGGCCGATGTGCGTCGCAGCGTCGATCACCGTTCGCGTCGTGCGCGCTCGCTCGCGGAGGGTGACGCCGTTCGAGAGCACCGTGTACGGGCCGACGGAGGCGTCTCGCGCGATCCGGCTGTAGTTGCCGATGAAGGCCGGACCTTCCAGATCCTCGACGTCGTCGATCTCGGCGCCTTCGCCGAGCCACACGTTTCCCCGAAGGCGGATCCCGCCGATGTTGAGTCGGACCTTCTCGTCGAGCGCGTCGAAGTTCGCCTGCCGGTACTGGTCGAGGTTGCCGATGTCCTGCCAGTAGCCGTCGAGCACGAAGCCGTAGAGCGGCCGTCCCATCTCGAGCAGGAGCGGGAAGAGCTCCTTCGAGAAGTCGAACGGGCCTTCCGCCGGAATGTGGTTCAGCACCTCCGGCTCGAGCACGTAGATCCCGGTGTTGATCGTGTCGGAGAAGACCTGGCCCCAGGAGGGCTTCTCCAGGAAGCGCTCGACCTTGCCGTCCTCGTCGGTGACGACGATTCCGAACTCGAGCGGATTGTCCACCGACTTGAGCCCGATCGTCACCGCCGCTCCCTTTTCCTTGTGGCAGGCGACGAGGGCGCCGAGATCGACGTCGCAGAGCGCGTCGCCGGAGATCACGAGGAAGGTCTCGTCGAGCTTCGAGCTGGCGAGGCGAACCGACCCTGCGGTGCCGAGCGGTAGCTCCTCGACGGAGTACTCGATGTTCAGCCCGAGGGTGTCGCCGGTTCCGAAGTAGCTACGGATCGACTGCGGAAGGAACGCGAGCGTGACGACGACGTCCTCGAAGCCGTGGCGCTTGAGCAGCTCGAGGATGTGCTCGATGCACGGCTTGCCGACGATGGGCACCATCGGCTTCGGCTGATTCGAGGTGAGCGGCCGCAGGCGCGTGCCCTCGCCGCCCGCCATCACGACGGCTCTCATTCGGCGACCTCGCGCCGTGCCGCAACGACGTACTGAGCAGCGGCGACGAGCGCAAGTCCGAGCCCGATCCAGAAGAGCCAGAGCGGCCAGGTCGTGTCGTGCCCGACCACGGTCAGGATCCCGACCGCGAGATAGAGGATCCACGTGGCGAGCTTGCCGAGCCGGCTGACCGACACTTCGACGCCTTTCGGCATCAGCAGGCGGTAGCCCCCGACCAGGATCAGGTCACGGAGGACGATCACGAGCGCGCCGGGCCACGGGAGCTTTCCCTCGAGCCAGAGCAGGATCACGGCGGCGTCGATCATCAGCCGGTCGGCGAGCGGGTCGGCGAGCCTCCCGAAGCGCGACTCGACGTGCCAGCGGCGCGCCAGGAAACCGTCGACCTGGTCGGTGACGCCCGCGACGAGGAAGATCCAGCCCGCAGCCCAGCTCGAGCCGTCCTCGGAGGCCGCGTAGACGAGGACGAAGACGGGAATCAGCGCAAGCCGGAGAATCGTCAGCGCGTTCGGCAGCTGCGCCAGCGGAGCAGAGACGACGCGCGTGGCCATGCCCGGAGGATAGACCGTCGGCGCGGCGGGACTCAGGTGGGGCCGGTCGTGTCGTCGGCCGTCTACGCTCCTCGGATGGAGGATTCGCTCACGCTGCCGGGGTTCGTCAACGCCCACACGCACACGTTCCAGCGAGCTCTCCGAGGTCGCGCCGGCGGCGCCGACTTCTGGGCCTGGCGCGACCTGATGCTGGCCGAGGCGGAGCGCCAGACTCCGGAGCTCGTCCGCGAGACGTACGCCTCCGGATACCGTGAGATGCGCGCTGCGGGGTACACCGCGGTCGGCGAGTTCCACTACCTCGGCGTCGCCGAAGCCCACGCCGCGGCCGAGGCGGCTCACGAGGCCGAAGTCGAGCTCGTCATCCTGCTCGCCGCGTACGCGCGCGGCGGACTGCCGAGGATGCGCCAGGAGTCCGTGGCGGCGTATCTGCGCGAGCTCGAGGAGCTGCGCGAAGCAGGGATCCGCGTCGGCGTCGCCCCCCACTCCGTGCGCGCCTGCCCGCGCGACTGGCTGGAGGAGCTCGGGCGATACGCCACCGCCGAGAAGCTGCCGCTCCACATTCACGCGGACGAGCAGCCGCGCGAGATCGAGGAGTGCGTCGCCGAGCACGGCTGCCGGCCGATCGAGCTCCTCGAGCGAACCGGCTGCCTCGGCCCGCTGACGACGGTCGTCCACGCCACGCACGCCGACGGCGCCGAGCTCGACCTCCTCGCGGAATCGGGTGCCACGATCTGCGCCTGCCCGACGACCGAGGCGGATCTCGGCGACGGCTTCCTGCCTGCAGCGCGGATCGAGCACCGCCGGATCTCGCTCTGCATCGGCTCCGACTCGAACATCCGGATCGACCCACTCGAAGAGCTCCGCGAGATCGAAGGGATCGCCCGCCGGCAGACGGGCCGCCGCGGCGTCTTCGGAACCGAGCGGCTGCTCTGCTTCGGCGCGGACGAGGGCGCGCGCTCGCTCGGGCTCGAGTCGTGGCCCGAGATCGAGATCGACCTCGGTCACCGGTCGCTTGCAGAAGTCGCCCCGTCCGATGTCTTCGATGCGCTCGTCGCAGGCTGTGGCGCCGACGTGATTCGCCACGATTGAGCCCGGATAGGAGGGTCGCGCAGCCTCCCCGAGCTCAGCGCCGCTGGTCGAACCGTTGCTCGTGGGAACGCGCGCGGGCGAAGCGGGCCGTCCAGTAGGCGGTGCGCTCGAGGTAGGAGCGCTCGGCGGCCCGGCCGCGCAGCCCCCAGGCACCGTCGTAGCTCTCGTAACCTCGCCGGGCGCCGCGCGCCGGCTCGATCTGCGTGCCCTCGTGCCACTCGTTGTAGCTCGTCACCGTGATCAGGTCGGGGCGGGAGCGGATCGCGCCCGTCCACATGCCGTCGTAGGTCGCCCCGTTGCGACGTGACCTGACCCGAGTGTCCCCTGTCGCCCGACGGGCGTCGTAGCCCGGCCCGACCGACGGTGCGCAGAGAAGCCGGAGCCGCCGCGCCTGCGCGCACAGCCGTGGAAAGAGGCCACCGTCGAAGAGAAGGACGTCGTAGGTGTAGACGCCGTCGAAGCCTCCCGCGGCGGCCTTGCCGGCCAGGTTCGTGTTGGCGAAGACCCGGATCCCGCTCAGGCTCTCGTTCATCGCTCGCCCAGTCGCCGTCGTCCAGCCAGGTGGAGGCCCAGATGTAGAAGTCGACGATCCCGAGCGAGCGGAGATAGGCGATGTCCAGCGCGACGCTGTCCACTGTTCGTCCCCCGTACGGCTCCACATGGACGGCAACGGCAAGACCATGGAGCTGCGCGTGGGCGAGCACCCGCGGCAGCCGCTGATCCTCGACCGAGCCACGCCCCCACCAAGAGACGATCACGGTCGAGACGCCGGCGGCGGCGATCTCCCGCATCTGCGAAGCCAGCACCAGCGCATCGGCCGAGGAGTACGGGCCTCGGGCGGGGTAGAAGCCGGAGGCGATCTGCTGCGGCGGTGAGCTGCCGCCCTGCTGCCAGTGCGTGTAGGCGCCGTCGCGCGCGGCGGTTCCGAACCAGGGGTAGTAGAAGATCGCCGTCTCGGCCGCGGCGAGCGACTCCCTGGCTCCTGGTCCGCCGACGTGCGCCCGCGCAGCGGCCGTCACCCCCAGGCAGGCCGCAACCACCAGGACGAAGAGCCGAATCCGCACCGACGCGCGACTCTACTCCGTGCGTCGGCTGGTTTCTACCCCTTTTCGAAGGTTTCGCGAGGTTCGAGCGTGGGCTCAACGGCGGTCAGAACGAGGCACACCCACTTCGACAGACCGAACCGGGAGCGAAGCGACCCTTTGGGGATCTTCGCGCGATGCGGGATCCGCTTCGCGGATCCCGCATCGCTGCAAACAGGTCGGGGCGCCCAGATTCGAACTGGGGATCTCCTGGCCCCCAGCCAGGCGCGATAACCAGGCTTCGCTACGCCCCGTGAAGCCGCAGAGTCTAGCGGCCGTCCGGAAGCCGCGTCAGGCGCTGAGCCGCTTGTAAAGCCGGTCGATCAGATCGGGCTTCGCCTCGAGCCGATCCGTGATCACGCGGAGTCGGTACTCGCGGAAGTGCTCGGGCTCGACGCCGAGCGCCGTGGCGAGCCGGACGACGACGTCCATGGACGGCACCGGCCTGTTCCCGTGCACGAGATGATTCAGGTAGCCCGCAGAGAGCTGGGTCTTGGCAGCGAGGCCGCGATACGTGAGTCCGGCGTCGGCCATCAGGTGCTCGATCGTCGGCCCGAATGGCTCTTCGCTGTACTTCTTCCTCCGGCTCATCGACGCTCGCCTACCCGATTTACCACCTCCAAACGCCCGATTCGCTCGTCCTCGCCGGTCGCGCGGGCGCGGACGTCGACAGCGTCGTCGTCGAGCGTCTTCTTGCCGATCGTGATCCGGACGGGGCAACCGATCAGGTCGGCGTCGGCGAACTTCTCGCCCGGACGCAGCTCGCGGTCGTCGAGGAGAACGTCCATCCCCGCCGCCGACAGCTGCTCGCCGAGCTCGATCGCAAGCGCCAGGATCTCCTCGCTGCCGTGCGCGAGCGCGACGATGTGGACGTCGTAGGGCGCGAGCTCGTCCGGCCAGACGATCCCGTCCTCGTCGTGATGCTGCTCGACTGCTGCTGCCAGCACGCGTCCCGGCCCGATCCCGTACGAGCCCATCAGCGGGACTCGCTCCGTGCCGTCCTCGTCGAGGAACCGTGCGCCGAGCGGCTCCGAATAGCGGGTTCCGAGCTTGAAGATATGGCCGACCTCGATCGACGTCTGGAAGCCGAGGCGCCCCCCGCATTCGGGGCAGGCATCGCCTTCCTTGGGCTGGCGGATGTCCGCGAAGCGAGGCGCGTAGTCGCGGCCCGCCTGAACCCCGCGCAGGTGCCACCCGGTGCGATTGGCGCCGGCGACGTACTGGCCCTCGCGCAGCGCCTCGTCGGCGACGATCTCGCCGGAGAACCCGATCGGGCCGAGCGAGCCGCCCTCTGCGCCGAAGCCGGCCTGGATCTGCTCGTCGGTCGCGGGCACGAAGTCGGAGCCGAGCGCGGCCGCGAGCTTCGCCTCCTCGAGCCGGTCGTCGCCACGCAGGAGCGCGAGCACGAGCGTCCCGTCGGTCCGGACGACGGGCATCGCCTTCGAGGTGGCTGCGAGGTCGATCGAGAGCAGCTCGGCGAGCGCCTCGCACGTCCGCGTCTCGGGCGTCTCGACGTCCGAGGGAGCATCGAGGCGCTCGGGGAAGCGCGCGGAGCGCGGGATGCCGCGCGCGATCTCCAGGTCCGCCGCGTAGTCGCCGTTCTCGCACGTGACGAGGGTGTTCTCCCCCGAGCCCGACGGCGCCAGGTAGTCGAACGACTCCTTGCCCCCCATCATCCCCGACTCCGCCTGGACGCCGTGCGTCTCGAGCCCGCAGCGCTCGAAGATCCGCTCGTAGGCGCCCTTGTGGAGCTGGAAGCTCCGGTCGAGACCGGCTTCGTCGCGGTCGAACGAGTAGGAGTCCTTCATCACGAACTCGCGGACGCGGAGGAGGCCACCACGCGGGCGCGGCTCGTCGCGGTCCTTCGTCTGGAAGTGGTACCACGCCTGCGGGAGCTCCCGATAGCTCTGCAGCTCGAGCGCATGGAAGGTGAACGTCTCCTCGTGGGTCAGCGGCAGGACGAAGCGGCGTCCCGCGCGGTCCTCGAGCTTGAAGAGCTCGGGGATCTGGTCGCGGCTCGTTTGCTCCCAGAGCTCGATCGGGGTGAGCACGGGCGCAAACCACTCCTGGGCGCCGATCGCGTCCATCTCCTCGCGGACGATCTGCTCGACCTTGCGATGCACGCGCCAGCCGAGCGGGAGGAACGTCCAGAGCCCCGCGCCCACCTGGCGGATGAAGCCGCCGCGGACGAGCAGCTTGTGCGAGATCGCCTCCGCGTCCGCTGGAGCGTCGCGCAGGGTCGGCAGGAAGAGCTGGGACGCTCGGTGCAGCATCGCGAGACCCTAGTCGAGAGGGATGAGCGAGGCTTCCGCCATCGCGAGCGCGGCGGGCTTCGCCATCTTCAGCCGCTTCGGGCGGGGCATCCCCGCCTCGATCCAGCGGTCGATCTCGACGAAGAGCTCGTCGATCAGCGTCTCGGAGGAGACCTTCTTGAGCACGCGGCCGTGCGCGTAGAGGAACCCCACGTCTCGGCCGCCGGCGATTCCGAAGTCGGCGTCGCCCGCCTCCCCCGGTCCGTTCACGGCGCAGCCCATGACCGCGACCTCGAAGGCCTCGGGATACGCCTTGAGCCGCTCCTCGACGACGACCGCGAGGTTCTCGACGCCGACGTTGTCGCGCCCGCACGAGGGGCACGAGATCATCACCGGGCCGCGCTCCCGGAGCCCCAGCGCCTTCAGGATCTCGAACGCCGCCTCGACCTCCTTGACTGGATCGGCGGTGAGCGAGACGCGGATCGTGTCGCCGATCCCGTCGACGAGCAGCGCCCCCATCCCGACCGCGCTCTTGATCGAGCCCGAGAACGGCGTGCCGGCCTCGGTGACGCCGAGGTGGAGCGGGTAGGGCACCTTGTCCGCGAGCATCCGGTAGGCGCGGATCATCGTCGGCACGTGACTCGACTTGACCGAGATCTTGAAGTCGCGGAAGTCGAGCCGCTCGAGCAGCTCCACCTCCTCGAGCGCGGCCTCGACGAGCGCCTCGGCCTGATCTGCCTGGGCGAGCTCTTCGAGGTGCTTCGGGAGCGAGCCGGAGTTGGCGCCGATCCGCATCGGGATCTTCGCCCGCTTGGCCGCGTTGACGACGAGCTCGACCTTGTCCGGCCCGCCGATGTTGCCGGGATTGATCCGAACCGCGGCCACTCCGGCGTCGATCGCCTTCAGCGCCAAGGAGGCGTTGAAGTGGATGTCCGCGATCACGGGCAGCGGCGAGAGGCGAACGATCCGCTTCAGCGCCTCCGCGTCCTCGACCTTCGGAACCGCACAGCGAACGACCTCGCACCCGGCGGAAGCGAGCGCGGCGATCTGGGCGGTCGTCGCCTCGACGTCGCGGGTCGGCGTCAGCGTCATCGACTGGACGACGACCGGCGCGCCGCCTCCGATCGCGACGTTCCCGACCCTGATCCCGACGCTCGAGGCCATCGCCTACAGGGTAGCGAGGGCGACTTTGTGTTCTATGAACACAAAGTGCTAGCTGCCCAGCCGGCCGATGTCGTTCGAGAGGCCGATGAAGAAGAGGAGGAGGACGATCGCGATCCCGACGACCGACACCCGCTCGTAGACCTCGCGGGCGACCGCCTTGCCGCGGATCCCTTCGAGCAACGAGAAGGCGATGTGGCCGCCGTCGAGCGGGAGCAGCGGGAGCAGGTTCAGGAGCGCGAGCGAGAGGCTGATCAGGCCGAGCACCCAGAGATAGGACTCGGCGCCCCGCTCCACCGCCTGCGACGAGCCTTGCACGATCCCGACCGGGCTCGAGATCTCCTCCCGTCCGTCGCCGGTCACGAGCCGGCCGACGGAACCGCCGATCGCCTTCGTGACGATGCCGGTGACCTTGATCGCTTGCCACGCCGACTCGACCGGGCCGAGCGCCTCGCCCGAAGGGCGAAGCCGAGCCGGTAGGCGCCGTCGGTCAGCGCGGGACGAGCGGGACCGAGCTCGACCGACTCGCCGGCGCGAATCACGGTCACCGTCAGCTCCTGACCGTCCGAGCCGGAGATCCGCTCGGGGATCTCCCCCGGCGAGTCGATCGCCTGGCCGTCGATCGCGACGATCCGGTCCCCGGCCTGCAGCCCGGCGCTCGCGGCGGGCGAGTCGGCAACGATCTCGTCGACCGTCTGCGTCGCCCGGCCTCCGCCGGCCATGAAGAGCGCGGTGAAGAGGACGATCGCCAGAAGCAGGTTCGCGCCCGGACCGGCAAAGATCACGGCCACTCGCTTCCACGTTCGGGCGCGCCAGTACGCGTCCGGGCCGAGGGCGTCGCCGACGTCCTCCACGCCCCGGTCCGCCGCCTTTCGCGCGGGCGCCGACAGCTCTGCGCGCTCGAGCTCGGCCTTGAGCCTCGCGACCGCCTCCCGCGAGTGCTCGTGATCCTCGACCGCCAGGCGACGCCGGAGCTCCTCGACACAAGGCCCGAGCGCCGGCTGCTCGGAGACCGCGCGACCGAAGTGGACGTCGAGGTCGCCGGCTGCGGGCCGGTGCATGCCCGGGATCTTGACGTAGCCACCCAGCGGGACGGCCCCGATCCCGTACTCGATCCCGTTGCGCGAGGTCTTCGCGAGCGCGGGCGGGAAGCCGATGTAGAACTTGCGCGGGTTCATCCCCACCGCTCGCGCGACGAAGAAATGACCGGCCTCGTGGATCAGGATCAAGAGCCCGAGACCCACGATCGAGATGAAGATGCTCACCTGACGGACATCCCCCGCGCGGCCAGACGCCGGGCCTCCTCATCCGCCTCGAAGAGCTCGTCGAGGTCGCGCGCGGGCGCGCCGTCGACGGCGTCGAGCGCCTCCGCGACGACCTCGGGAATCCCGAGGAACGAGAGCCGCCCGTCGAGAAATGCGGCGACGGCGGTCTCGTTGGCCGCGTTGTACGCACACGGATAGGTGCCTCCGAGCTCGCCGGCCCGCCGTGCGAGCGCGAGCAGCGGGAAGGTCGCGAGGTCGGGCGCCGAGAACTCGAGCGTGAGCCCACCGGCGAGATCGAGCTGGGGCAGCTCCGTCGCCGCCCGGTCGGGGTAGGTCAAGGCCCAGGAGATGGGCACTCGCATGTCGGGATAGCCGAGGTGCGCCAGCGCGGCGCCGTCCCGGAAGCGGACGAGCGCGTGGACGACGGAGCTCGGGTGAACGACGACCTCGAGATGGTCGTAGGGAAGCCCGAAGAGGACGTGCGCCTCGATCAGCTCCAGGCCCTTGTTCGCGAGCGTGGCGGAATCGATCGTGATCTTCGGCCCCATGCTCCACGTCGGGTGAGCGAGCGCCTCCTCGACCGTGACGTCCGCGAGCTCCTCGCAGCTCCGGCCGTGGAACGGACCGCCGGACGCCGTAAGGACGAGCGAGTGGATGCTGTCGGGCGATCGGCCCTCGAGGCATTGGAACGCCGCCGAGTGCTCGGAATCGACCGGGAGCAGGAGGCCTCCCCCACGCTGCTGCGCCGCGAGCGCCAGGTCGCCCGCCGCGACGAGGCTCTCCTTGTTCGCGAGCGCGAGCGTGACGCCTCGCTCGAGCGCCCAGAGCGTCGCGCCGATTCCCGCGAAGCCGACGACGGCGTTCAGGACGACGTCGGGCTCCGCACGCTCGAGGAGCTCGGTCAGGTCGCCGCCCGTCTGGACGTGCTCGACGCCGTGTCTCGCCGCGAGCTCCTCGAGGCCGCTCGACGCGGACGCGAGGGCGCAGAGCTCGAGTTCCTCGGTGGACTCGATCACGGCGATGGCCTGCGTGCCGATGGAGCCGGTGGCTCCTAGGAGGGCGATCCGCCGCACGGGCTCAGTGTACGGGGCACCGCCGGACGGTCAGGGGGCTTCGTTGCCCGGCCGCCGAGGCGCACGGGCGGCGATCGCGTCGAGACAGCCGCGGCGAGCGTGCTCGGCGCTCTTCGGCGAGGTGCTGCCGACCGCCTTCGAGGCGGCGTCGGCCACCGCCTCGGGCGTCGCCTCGGCCACGCCGTATCGCTGCGCGACGTAGCGGACGGAGCCGATCGAGCAGATCGCGTACGCGCCCCGGTACTCGACCGGCTGGGAGCGGATGTCGAGCGGCGGCTCCGGCTCGTCGTCGCCGCGACAGCCCGCGAGCGCGAGTAGGACGATCGCGAAGGCGAGCAGGCGGAGCGGCACTAGGCCCCGAACGCGAGGATGACGTAGAACGCCGCGACCGCTGCGAAGAGGTTCGCGTCGATCCGGTCGAGCATGCCGCCGTGGCCGCCGAGGAGCCTGCCGGAGTCCTTCACCTGGAGGTCGCGCTTCAGCGCCGACTCGAAGAGGTCGCCGGCGGCGCCTGCGACGGCGATCGCGGCCCCGAGCACGAGCGACTGGGGAATCGTCAGGAAGTCCTGGTCGTAGAGGGCGAAGAAGGCGACCGCGATCGCGACAGCCGTGCCGGCGAGAAACCCCTCCCACGTCTTGCCGGGCGAGAGCCTGGGCGCGAGCTTGTGCCTGCCGACCAGCCGGCCGACCCCGTACGCCGCCGTGTCGTCGGCGAAGACGGCGATCAGAACGGTGAAGACGGCGAGCCGGCCGTGCTCGGGCAGCGCGCGGATCAGGAGCAGGTGGCTGAGGCCGAGCGCGATCCACGCGACGCCCATGACCGTCGAGCTGATCGTGATCGTCGCCGTCTGTCGCGTCTCGGCGATCCCGTAGAGCACGAACGCCAGGAAGAGCGTGAGCATGAAGCCGCCCGTCATCCAGACGGGACCGCCGAGGTGGGCTCCGAGCAGGGTCGCGATCGCGCCCGCGTAGCCGGCGAGGACGAGCGGCCGCAGCTCCCGGGCCATCACGTAGAGCTCGTGGAGGGCGATCAGCGTCGCGCCGAGCGCGAGCGCGAAGATCCACCAGCCGCCGAGCCAGACGAGGTAGAGCACGACCGGCAGGGCGACGACCGTGACCAGCACCCGCGAGACGAGCTGATTCATCTGCCCCCGAACCGGCGGCGCCGGCTCGCATACTCGCCGAGGGCGCTCGCCAGCTGGTCGCGACCGAAGTCCGGCCAGAGCGTGTCGACGAAGACGAGCTCGGCATAGGCGCTCTGCCAGAGGAGGAAGTTCGAGAGCCGCAGCTCGCCCGAGGTGCGGATCAGAAGGTCGGGATCGGGCAGCTCCGGCGCGTGAAGCCGTGCCGCGAGCGATTCCTCGTCGATCTCGTCCGGCACGAGGCCGTCCTCGACGAGCCGCCGCGCTGCATCGACGAGCTCGGCCCGGCCGCCGTAGTCGAAGGCGATCCACAGATCGAGGCGGTCGTTTCCCGCGGTCTCCGACTCGAGGCTCTCCATCTGGGCGCGAAGCGGGGCGGGTGCCCGGTCGCGGCGACCGAAGAACCTGCTCCGGACGCCCTCCTCCGCGAGATCCGGCAGCTCGCGCTCGATCGTCTCGCCGAAGATCGTCATCAGGTCTTCGACCTCCTCCGCCGGGCGCGACCAGTTCTCGGTCGAGAAGGCGTACACCGCGAGCGAGCGGACTCCGAGGTCGATCGCCGCCTCGACCGTCCGCCGCAGCGCTCGAGTCCCGGCGCGATGGCCGTCGGCGACCGGTAGTCCTCGCGCCTCGGCCCAGCGCCCGTTGCCGTCCATGATGATCGCCACGCTGCGAGCGTCGCTCGCCGCGGGGTCGAGAGCGGCCACAGCAGTCACGTCGAGAGGTTTGAGCGCACGGCGCTCAAACCTCCATGATCTCGGTTTCCTTGTGCTTGATCAGCCCGTCGATGGTCTTCGTGTGCTCGTCGGTCAGCTTCTGCACCTGCGCCTCGCCGCGCCGCTCCTCGTCGTCGCCCACCTCGCCGTTTCGGACGAGCTCTTCGAGATGCTTCATCACGTCGCGCCGGACGTTCCGGATCGCGACCTTGCCCTCCTCGCCGTAGCGGCGCACGAGCTTGACGAGCTCCTTCCGGCGTTCCTCGGTGAGCTGCGGGATCGGCAGGCGCACCACCTTGCCGTCGTTCGACGGCGTCAGCCCGAGATCGGACTCCTGAATCGCCTTCTCGATCGCCTTGATCTGGGTCGGGTCGAACGGCTGGACGGTGAGGAGGCGCGGCTCGGGCGCTCCGATCGTCGCCAGATTCTTCAGCGGCGTGACCGTGCCGTAGTAGTCGATCGTGATCCGGTCGAGGAGCGCCGCAGACGCGCGCCCGGTCCGAACGCCGTTGAACTCGGTCCGCGTGGTCTCGATCGACCTGTCCATGCGACGGGTCGCGTCCTGCAGGAACTCCTCGATCGTCGCCATTCAGGCCTCCTCGGTCATGGGGGTCGTGATGATCGTGCCGACTCGCTCCCCGCTTGCCACCCGGAGGATGTTGCCCGCCGCGAGCTCGAAGACGTAGATCGGGAGCCGATTCTCCATGCAGAGCGAGAGCGCCGTCGTATCCATCACGCGGAGGCCTCGCTCGATCGCCTCGAGGTGCGTCAGGCGCGGCAGGAAGACGGCGTCGGGATCGGTGCGCGGGTCGCCGTCGAAGACGCCGCTCGTCCCGTGCTTGCCCATCAGGAGCGCCTCCGCGCCGATCTCCAGCGCCCGGAGCGCCGCCGCGGTGTCGGTGGTGAAGAACGGGTTGCCCGTGCCGGCGGCGAAGATCACGATCCGCCCCTTCTCGAGGTGGCGCATGGCGCGGCGGCGGATGTACGGCTCCGCGACCTCCGAGACCTCGAGCGCGGAGAGCACCCGAGTCAGCGCGCCGAGCCGCTCGAGCGCGTCCTGGAGCGCCAGCGCGTTCAGGACGGTCGCGAGCATCCCCGCGTAATCGCCGGTGGCGCGATCCATCCCGTCCGCAGCGGCCGCGATCCCGCGGTAGATGTTGCCGCCGCCCACCACGATCGCGAGCTCGAGGCCGCCGCTATGGACGTCCGCGATCTCGTCGGCGATCCGCGCCACGCGCTCGGGGTCGATCCCGTACTCCTGCTGTCCCATCAGGGCCTCGCCCGAGAGCTTCAGGAGCACGCGGCGGAACGCCGGGGCGACGCCTGCGCGCGCCTCCTCCACCGCTTCCGGCTGAACCGTCACGTGCCTATTCTGCGACAGCGAGCAGCTTGAAGGCGAGGACACGCGCCTCGGCCTCGGCGAGCGCCTGCCCGACGGTCTTCGCCGAGTCGTGGATCCACGGCTGCTCCGAGAGCGTCCCGCCCGGCTGCGCCGCGTAGAAGCGCTTCGCGAGCATGCCCTCCACGATCTTCTCCTTCGCCTGCTCCGGCTTGCCCTCGAGCTCGTCCGAGTTGAGCAGGATCTGCTTCTCGGCCTCGACGACGTCCGCCGGCACGTCCTCCTTGGAGAGCCACTCGGGCCGGCCGAAGGAGATGTGCATCGCGAGCTGCCGCGCCAGCTCGGGCGAGCCGCCGGCGAGCTTGACGACGACGCCGAGCTTGTTCGCCGGCGGATGCACGTAGGCGCCGAGCGTCTCGCCGATCCCGACCGCGTCATAGCGCTCCGCGCCGGTGACGACGATGTTCTCGCCCAGCTTGCCGACGAGCTCAACGCGCTCCTGCTCGAGCTGCGCGAGCGCTTCCGGGCCGTCCTCGTCGACGACGTCGAGCACCTTCTTCGCGAACTCCTGGAACTCGTCGTTGTTCGACACCGGCTCCGTCTCGCAGCCGACTGCCACCATCGTCACGCGCTCCGCGCTCTGGTGGTAGCCGACGAGCCCCTCGCTCGTCGTGCGGCCGGCGCGCTTGCCGGCGAGCGCCATCCCTCGCTCGCGCAGGAGCGTCCGCGCGGCGTCGAGATCGCCGTCCGTCTCCTGGAGCGCGCGCTTGCACTCCATCATCCCCGCGCCGGTTGCGTCGCGGAGCTCCTTGACGAGGCTGGCCGAAATCGTGGTGCTCACTGGGTCTCTTCCCCCTCGGTGGTCGCTGCGGGCTCGTCCGTCGCCGCTCCCTCGGTGGCGATGACGGCCGGCTCGTCCGCGGCCGCCTGGCCTGTGAGCTCGCTGGGCGTCTCGGGCTCGACGACGGTCTCGCCCTGGCTCAGCGGCTCGTGCTCGGCCGGCGTCTCGTCGGCGGCGGGCGCCGCGGCCTCTGCGGGCTCGGTCTCGTCGCCCGTTGCGGCGCCGTTGCCGTTCGCAGATGGGGCGGTCAGCTCGGCCTCGGTGACGCGGGTCTTACCGGCGGCGATCCCCTCGGCGATCGCCCGCACGATCAGGCTGCAGGAGCGGATCGCGTCGTCGTTGCCCGGAATGATGTAGTCGGCCTCGTCCGGATCGCAGTTCGTGTCGACGAGCGCGATGATCGGCAGGCCGAGGCGCCGCGCCTCGCGCACCGCCAGCTGCTCCTTCTTCAGGTCGACGATGAAGACGGCGTCCGGCTGCCGCTTCAGGTCGGCGACGCCGCCGAGGTTCGACTCGAGCTTCTCGAGCTCGGCGAGCATCGTGATCCGCTCCTTCGCGGGCAGTAGCTCGAGCTGGCCCTCCGTCTTCAGGCGGCGAAGCTCGTGCAGGTGCGCGATCCGGTCGGTGATCGTCTTCCAGTTCGTGAGCAGGCCGCCGAGCCAGCGGTTCGAGACGTAGGGCATCCCGACGCGCGCGGCCTCCTGCTCGATCGAGTCCTGCGCCTGCTTCTTCGTGCCGACGAAGAGGATGCTGCCGCCGCGGCTCGCGATGTTGCGGGCGAAGTCGTAGGCCTCCTGGAGCAGCTCGGAGGTCTGCTGGAGGTCGATGATGTAGATCCCGCCCCGCTCCGTGAAGATGAATCGCTTCATCTTCGGGTTCCAGCGGCGGGTCTGGTGGCCGAAGTGGACTCCTGCTTCGAGGAGCTCGCGCATCGAGACGACCGGCGCGAGTTGAGCGGATCCAGGTTGAGCTGACCCAGGTTGAGCTGCCACGGGCATGGCCCCTTTCACGTGGTTGGTTTGGGCGGTACTGCCGGTGTGGTCGAGCGGAACCGCGTTCAGGACGCGGCACCCCCACTCGTTGTGTCCACGCCGGGGAGCAGGAACTGGACGCGCCCAGTGTAGCGAACGCCTCGTGACAGTCTGTTACAAGCTCGGCTGGATCAGGCTCCTGGCGCGCTCGAGCGCAGCGGCGAGGTCGTCCGGGAGCGGCGACTCCGTCTCGATCCGCTCGCCCGTGAACGGATGCTCGAACGCGAGCCGCGCAGCGTGGAGGAACTGGCGCTCGAGGCCGAGATCTCCTGCGACGCCGTAGACGGGATCGCCCGCGATGGGCAGGTCGATGGCCTCGAGATGAACGCGGATCTGATGCGTGCGACCGGTCTCGAGCGCGACGTCGAGCAGCGTGTGCGCCGGGAGCGCCTCGACGAGCTCGAAGTGCGTCACGGCGTTCCGCGGTGTCGCCGTATCGAGCGAGTGCCGTGTCCGGTCCTGGCGGTCGCGGCCGATCGGCGCCTCGACTCTCCCGGTTCTCGAACGCGGCCGCCCCTTGACGAGAGCCAGGTAGCGCCGCTCGAGCTCGCGACGCCGGATCAGCTCCTCGAGCCGCGCGTGCGCCTCGTCAGAGCGCGCGACGACGAGCAGGCCGGACGTGTCGCGATCGAGCCGGTGCACGATGCCCGGGCGGTCCTCGTCGTCGCCGCCGGCCGCGTCGAGCGCGAGCAGCCCGTGCACGAGCGTGCCGCCCTCACGGTGTCCGGTGCCGGGGTGCACGACGACGCCGGCGGGCTTGTCGACCACGAGCAGGTGCTCGTCCTCGAAGGCGACGCGCAGATCCATCTCCTCCGGCAGGAGCGGGCCGGCGTCCGCAGGCAACTCCGCGACGATCTCCTCCCCGCCGCCGAGCCGGTGACTCTTGGCGCGCGGTTCCCCGTCGACGAGCACGTCGCCGGCTGCGATCAGCCGTTCTGCGAGAGCGCGCGAGCCGACCTCCGGTCTCGCGGCGAGGACACGATCGAGCCGTCCGCCCTCAGAGGCGCGAAAGCGGAGAGTTGCCAAGAGGCCGCGGTCGTCGCGACTGCCGGTCTGCGCCGGCGAGCGCGGCGAAGAGGATCGCGACTCCGACGACGATGAAGGTGTCGGCGAGATTGAAGGCCGGCCAGTAGCGAACGTCGAGGAAGTCCGTGACATGACCGAGGCGGATCCGGTCGACGAGGTTCGCGATGCTGCCGCCGAGCACGAAGCCGAGCGCGACCGGGAGGATCGGGTGGCGGCGGCCGGAGCGGGCGAAGAAGACGAGCATCCACGCGACGGCGAGCGCCGTCAGGACGATCACGACCGATGTCGCCTGGGAGAACAAGCCGAACGCGATCCCGGAGTTCTGGACGTGATGGATCGAGAACGGGCCGACGATCTCCACCTCGTCGCCGAGCACGAGGGTCCGGGCGACCACCTGCTTCGTGAGCTGGTCGGCACCGACCGCCGCCACGGCGATCGCGCCGAGCCCCACCCATTGCCTCGCGCCGGCGCCGAGCGGGCGTTCCGCCGCCGAGATCGGCCGCAGCGCGTTCGTCGTCGAGCCGATGCGAACATCGGGCGAGCGCGGCGGTTCCTTGCGCGCGGGGGCGTTCAACGAGCGAGCCTCCGGGCGTCGTCGATGCAGAGCTTCGTCCAGGGAACCGCCTCGAGCCGCGCAGCGGGAATCTTCTTGCCGCAGGCCGTGCAGGTGCCGTAGGAGCCGTCCTCGATCCGCCCGAGCGCGTCGTCGACCTCGCGGAGCTGCGCCTGCGCATCCTCCTCGAGCCCTTCCTCGAGCTCGCGCTCGTAGGTCTCGGTCGCCGAGTCCGCAAGGTGGTTGTCGGAGGTCGAGCCGGAGAGCTCCCCGGTCTCGTCGGTCAGCGAGGAGCCGCCGATGTCGTGCCGCTCGATCGTCTCCAGCAAGCGGGCGCGATGCTCCTCGAGCGAGTCGCGGAACCGATCGGTGTTGCTGACCGTCATCGTCTCTCCTGTCTCCCCGCCGAGGCGAGGCGTCGATCGATCTCCTCGGCGTCGAGCCCGGTCAGCTCCACCAGCTTGTCACGCGAAGCTGCGCCGGCGACCAGGATCACGCTCGAGCGCGGCACCGCGAGCGTCTCGGCGAGCAGGCCGAGCACGGCGGCGTTCGCCTTGCCCTGCTCCGGCGCGGCGGCGACACGCACCTTCCAGGCGTCGCCGTGGCGGCCGACGATCGCCGTCGTCGCGGCACCCGGCGCGACGCGAAGCCGCAGTCGTACGCGTCGCGCAGGCGTGGGCCGAAATGGTGTGGTCGCGCCGCTCACGCTCGCAGGATAGATGTCCCCCCGGATCTACGAGATCAGCCTGCGGATCTCCCCGGTCGACTCCCCGACCGGCTCGCGCGCGTCGATTCCCGCATCCTCGACGCCCTCGAGCGCCGAACGGAGCAGCGATGTGATCCGGCGCACCTCGCGGTCGAGCCGCTCGCGCTCGGCGGCCGCGCGTCGCGTCACGGCTCGGGCCTCGCCGTGAGCCTCGGCGACGATCGAGTCCGCGTCGCGGCGGGCCTGGTCCTTCAGCTCCTGAGCGGAGCGCTCCGCCGAGACGAGCGTCGAGCGGAGCAGCCCCTCGAGCTCACGGTGGCGCTGGAGGTCCGACTCGAGCTGCTCGACCTTGTCCGAGAGATCGGCTCGCTGGCGCCAGACCTCCTCGAAGTCCTCCGCGATGTCCGCGAGCAGGCGCTCCACCGCGGCTGCGCGGTAGCCGCGGAATCCCTTCGGGAGCTGGATGTGCCGGATCTCGACGGGTGTGATCGCCATCGTCCGCTCCTTTCTAGAGTGCTGCCTGGATCAGGGAGTCGAGGACCCGCTGGAGCACGATCAGGCTGACGACCGCGATCATCGGCGAGAGGTCGAGCGGCCCGACGGGAGGGATGAAGCGCCTGAAGATCCGCAGGTACGGGTCGCAGACGTCGTAGAGGAAGCGCTGCAGCCTGTTCAGCCACGGCCGGTAGGGCAACCGGACGAGCGAGGTCAGGATGTAGGCGAAGATCAGGAGGATGTAGACGTAGATGAACGTGTCCACGAAGCGCTGGACGGACGTCGCGGTGTCGAAGAGCAGCGCCAGAACGGCGAGAAGGTCGCCCATGAGTCTGAGCTTCGATCCGGGCACCGGCTTTCCTACTTCGACGCGCCTCTCGTGCTGTGGCAGCCGACGATCGGGCCTGACGGCCAGGCCGTCAGGCTTGGTTGAAGAAGCCGCCGCGTTCGAGCATCCTGGCCCGCTCCTCGGCGGAGACCTCGACGTTGCGCGGCGTGAGCAGGAAGACCTTGTCGGCGACCCGCTGCATGCCGCCGTCGAGCGCGTAGGTGAGGCCGCTCGCGAAGTCGATCAGACGCTTCGAGAGCTCCTGGTCGGCGCTCTGGAGGTTCAGGATCACCGGGACGCCGTCCTTGAAGCGGTCGGCGATCTGCTGGGCGTCGTTGAAGCTCCTGGGCAGGATCAGGTGCACCTTCACGTTCGCGGGGTTCGGCGCAGACTCGACCCCACGCAGGCGCGCAGGAGGACGCAGCACCGCCGTGCTCGCGGCCGCCGGCTCCGGGTCGCTCCAGTCCTCGAAATCCCGGCCGCGCCGCGGCTGCAGGCGCCTCACGTTCGCGCGTTCCCGGGCTCCGTAGGTGCGCTCGAGCTCCTCGTTCGTCGCGAGCCCGTCCTCGTCGTCCCAGTCGTCCTCCTCGGCGATCCCGAAGTAGACGAGCGTGCGATTCCAGACGTCCGAAAAGCCCATGCCAGCAGGGGATGGTACCGCCGCCGCCGGACCGAACCCACCCCGCGCTAGCGGACGGGGCCGAACAGGACGGCGCCGACGCGGATCAGCGTTGCGCCTTCCTCGACCGCGACGCGGTAGTCCTGACTCGTTCCCATCGAGAGCTCGGCGAGGCCGTGGGCGGCGGCGAGCTCCCGAAGGCGGCGGAACGCCGGCCGTGACGCCTCGGGATCGGCCGACGCGGGCGGCATCGTCATCAGGCCCCTCGCCTGCGGGAACGACGCGAGGAAGCCGGCAAGCGCCTCCGGCGCGATTCCGGCCTTCGACTCCTCGCCGGAGAGATTGACCTCGACGAGCGCGGGCACCTCGAGCCGACGCGCTGCGGACTCCGACTCCAGCGAATGAACGAGCTCGCAGATCCGGTTCACGATCTTGACCTTGTTCGACTGCAGGCGGCCGATGAAGTGCCACCGGAAGGCGTCGCCGTAGAGGTCGTGCTTGCGCTCGAGATCCTGCGCTCGATTCTCGCCGACGACTTCGACCCCGGCCTCGGCGAGAAGGGCCATCTGCTCGAGCGACGCGTACTTCGTCGCGGCGACGATCGTGACTCCCGGGCCGACCTCGTCGCGGATCCGGGCGTAGGCCGCGCGGATCGTCTCGGCGGAGGCGGGCTCAGGCGACACGCGCGATCACGCCCTGGACACCGCGAGGCTTGCCGGTTCGCCGATGCGAGAAGAAGCGGTCCGGATTGCAGGCCGTGCAGAGGTCGAGCCGCGTTACCTCGTCCACTCCCGCAGCCCGGAGTGCGCGCTCCGCCGACGTCCAGAGGTCGAGCAGGCGCCCGTCGATGACATCAGCGCCGAAGGCACGCGCGAACGGCTCTCCCACTTCAGGCCCGACCTCGTAGCAGCACGGCCCGATCGCGGGTCCGATGCAGGCGCGAGCGCCGCCGCCGAGCGCGTCGACCGCACATGCGACGACGCCCGCGAGCAGACCGCGCCAGCCGGCGTGGACGACGGCGGCAGCCGGGGTGTCGCCGTTCGAGCGGACGAGCGCGATCGGCAGGCAGTCGGCGGCGAAGGCGAGGATCGGCAGGTCGGGCTCGTCCGTCCAGAGCCCGTCGCCCGGCTCGCCGCGCACTCCTGCCGCGGCGCGGTGCACGAGCGTCGAGTGGATCTGACGGTTGACCGCCAGCCGCTCCGGTTCGCAGCCGACCTCCGCACAGAGCCGCCGCCTGTTCTCGTCGACGCGCTCGACGTCGTCGCCCGTGAGCCGCCCGAGGTTGAGCGAGTCGAACGGGCCCTCGCTGACTCCGCCTTCCCGTGTCGCGAAGACGACCTCGTAGGGCCCGGCTACGTCCCAGCGAATCACGCTCAGAGGGTACGCCGCGCGTGCTGACCGGCCAGCAGGCGCTCCGCCTCGGCCAGGAGCGCAGTCGCGGGAGTTGAGGGAGGGCTCGCCGATCACAGCGTGGAGCAGGCTCGCGAGGGCGGCGCCGAGCTCGGGCGACGGCTTCCAGCCGAGCCCGATCAGGTCGTTGCCGTCGACGGCGAGCTGCTCGAGTCGGTAGACGGACGTGCGCTCGGTCTCGACCGCCGCTCGGAAGCGCTCGAGCGTCTCGAGCTCTGCGAGCGTCTTGCCGCTCAGGGCCAGCCGCTTCCCCCGGAGATCCGCGTCCTTGTGGGCGAGCAGGTCGAAGGCGGCATCCTCGCCGTGCCGGGCGAGGAACCTGCGCGCGCGCAAGGGCAGCGTCCGCCTCGGTACGTCGAACATGTGCTCGCGGACGATGTGAGTGACGGCCGCCGCCAGCCGGCACCGGATAGCGAAGTCGCGCGAGCGCAATCGCGGCGAGCTCGGCCCCGATCTCCTCGTGCGCGCGCTTCCCGAGCTCCGCGTGCGCGTAGAAGTGGAGCCGGCCGTCCTTGCCGCGCCAGGCCGACGCGGGCTTGCCCGCATCGTGGAAGAGCGCCGCGAGGCGGACGCGGAGCGGCACGCCGGCGTCGGCGGTCGCCTGGACGACGCGGAAGAGGTGCTCGTCGAGCGGCAGCTCGTGGTAGCGGCTCTCCTGGTCGAAGCCGATCGCCGGTTCGAGCTCGGGCAGGATCTGGACGAGAGCGCCGGTGTCGCGCGCGAGCCGGAGCGCCTTCGCGGGCGCGGCGCCGAGGAGGAGCTTCGAGAGCTCCCCCAGGCCATCGCTCACGAGGCCGCCTCCGATCCGCTCGCCGGAGACGTGGACGAGTCGCGGCGCCCATTCCCGCATCTGCCGCTCCGTCTCGGGATCGAGGTCGAACCCGAGCTGCGAGACGAAGCGGAGACCGCGGACGATTCGCAGCGGATCGTCCTGGAAGCTCAGCTCGCTCGTCGTCCGCAGGATCCGCCGCTCGAGGTCAGCCAGCCCGCCGAGCGGGTCGACCAGCTCGCCCGTCGCCAGCCGGCGCGCGATCGCGTTCACCGTGAAGTCGCGCCGCGCCATGTCCTCGCGCAGCGAGATCGAGGCGTCGGCGGCGATCTCGAAGTCGTGGCGGCCCGGCCCCGTCGAGCGCTCGACGCGAGGCGGCGCGAACTCGATGCCGGCCGGCTGAAGAGCCCGCGCGTCCCGGTCTCGCGGGAGGAAGCGCACGCCGATCCGCTGCTCCGCGACGATCAGATCCTCGACCTTCCCGTGCGGCTCGAGCGCCGCGCGCAGCTCGGCGTGGCCGACTCCGGGCACGACGAAGTCGCGCTCCTCGACGGGAAGCCCGAGCAGCTCGTTGCGAACCGCGCCCCCCACGAGGTAGGCGTCGAGCCCGAGCGAATGGACGTAGTCGGCGACTGAGCCCCACACGCCGACCATTGTGGCGGGTCAGAGTGCGGCGACCGCCTCGATCTCGACGAGCGCGCCGGACGGCAGCGCAGCCACCTCGACCGTCGAGCGCGCCGGCGGACGGTCGCCGACGTGGCGCGCGTAGACCTCGTTCATCGCGGCGAAGTCGCCGAGATCCTGGAGGAAGACCGTCGTCTTGACGAGCTGCTCGAGCCCGCTGCCCGCTTCCTCGAGGATCGCCCGCAGGTTCTGGAGCACCTGCTCGGTCTGCTCTGCGATTCCCGGGCCGACCATCTCCTTCTCGCCCGGGCGCAGCCCGAGCTGACCGGCGACGAAGACGAGCCCGCCGGTCTTCACCGCCTGGTTGTACGGCGCTCCCTGGAACGGCGCCGGGGCCTGCTCCGTCCGCACGATCTCCTTCTCTGCCATGTCTCCCTCCCTGTCATTCAGGCTCGGCTGGCCTGCGCCAACGCGCCGCCGAGCGCCTTGAAGATCGCCTCGAGCACGTGTTGCGAGTCCTCGCCGTCGATCAGCCGCACGTGCAGGGTCACGCCGGCCTCGTCGGCGAACGACTCGAGGAAGCGGGCGGCGAGGTCGGAATGGAGCCCGCCCGCGCGAGCGGCCGACAGATCGACGTTCGACGCGATCAGCGACTCCTGGGAGACTTCGAGCGCAACCTGCGCCAGCGCCTCCTGCGCCGGCACGACCGCCGAGCCGTGGCCGGCCGCCGAATCCGCGCGGAGGAGCGGCGCGAACGCGGCTCCGAGCGCGCGACCCGCCTCCGCGACCTCCGCTTCGGCCTCGCCGGGCGCGAGCTCGAGCGACAGCTCGAAGCGACCGCTGCGGGCGAGGAGGGTCAGCAGGTGGTCGAGCACCGGCACGCCGGTGGCGACGTTGACCGCTCCGGCGCCGGCTGGTGCGACTCGAGCAGCCACTACCGGCTAGAGATCTATCCGCTCGATTCGAGCGCCGAGGGCGCGCAGACGCTCGTCGATCCGTTCGTAGCCCTTGTCGATCTGGTACGCCTCGCCGATCGTCGAGGTGCCCTCGGCGCAGAGGGCGGCGATCAGCATCGCCATCCCGGCGCGGATGTCCGGGCTCGACATCCGCTGCGCGTAGAGGTGCGCCTTGCCCGTGACGACCGCGCGATGCGGATCGCAGAGGATGATCCGCGCCCCCATCGAGACGAGCTTGTCGACGAAGAAGAGGCGGCTTTCGAACATCTTCTCGAAGATCAGAATCGTGCCCTGCGCCTGGGTCGCGACCGTGAGCGCGATCGACGTGAGGTCGGCCGGGAACTGCGGCCACGGGCCGTCCTCGATCTTCGGGATCGCGCCACCGTGGTCGTCTTGGATCACGAGCTCCTGGCCGGGCGGGATCCGAACGCTCGACTCTCCCACCTCGACTCGCACGCCGAGCCGCTCGAACGCGGGGATGATCGGAGCCAGATCCTTCGGAGCGAGATCCGTGATCGTGATGTCGCCGCCGGTCACGGCCGCCATCCCGATGAAGCTGCCGACCTCGATGTGCTCGGGCGCGATCCGCCACTCGCCGCCACTGAGGGTCGGGACGCCGCAGATCCGGAGCACGTTCGACTCGATCCCCTCGATGTCGGCGCCGAGCGAGACGAGGAAGCGGCAGAGATCCTGTACGTGCGGCTCGCACGCGGCGTTGCCGATCACGGTCTCGCCTTCGCGCGAGAACAGCCGCCATGACCGCGTTCTCGGTCGCCATGACGCTGGGCTCGTCGAGGAAGACGTGCTTGCCGCGGAGACCGCGTCGTCCGCATCTCGTAGCGGCCGTTCAAGGCGATCTCGACCCCGAGCTCGGCGAACGCGTGCATGTGCGGGTCGAGCCTGCGCCGGCCGATCACGTCACCGCCCGGCGGCGGCACGCTCGCCCTGCCGAAGCGCGAGAGCAGTGGCCCTGCGAGCAGGAACGACGCCCGGATCCGCCGGCAGAGCTCCTCGTCGAGCTCCGACTTGTGCACGGACGACGAATCGACGCGAACCTCGTTCGGCCCAGTCCACTCGACCTCGGCTCCGATGTCGTCGAGGAGCGCGAGCATCGTCGTCACGTCTCGGATCCGCGGCACGTTCGTCAGCTGAACGGGCTCGCTCGCGAGCACGCAGGCGGCGAGCACGGGCAGGACGCCATTCTTGTTCCCGGAAGCCCGGACGCTCCCGCCGAGCGGCTGGCCGCCCTCGATCACGAAAGCCTGGAGGTGCTTCTGGGACGGGAGAGTCAGCGTCATCGGCAAGGCCACGCGGGGCAGGCCGGTACTGTAGACGGCCGGTGGAGCTGACGCGAGACAGGGCCTGGGGGACGCTGACGAGGTACACGAAGGGCGAGTCGCTGCTGCGGCATGCGCTCGCAGTGGAGGCCTCGACGCGCTCCTACGCGCGCCGCTTCGGCGAGGACGAGGAGGCGTGGGGAGCGACCGCGCTGCTGCACGACTTCGACTACGAGATCCACCCGACGCTCGACGAGCATCCCCAGGACGGCGCCCCGATCCTGCGCGAGGAGGGCTATCCGGAGTGGCTGATCGAGGCTGTTCTCTCCCATGCCGAGCACCTGCACATGGAGCGCGACACGCCGCTCAAGAAGACGCTCTTCGCCTGCGACGAGATCTCCGGCTTCGTCCACGCCTGCGGGCTGGTGCGTCCGCTCGGTCTGGAGGGGCTCGAGCCGAAGTCGGTGAAGAAGAAGCTGAAGCAGCCGTCGTTCGCGGCGGGCGTCCACCGCGACGAGGTCTACGCGGGCGCCGAGCTGCTCGAGCTCTCGCTCGACGAGCACATCGTCAACGTCGTCGCGGCGCTGCAGCCGATCTCCGAGGAGCTCGGCTTGCGCACCGCGTCGTCGATCTAGGCGGCGACCCCCGCGGCGAGGCGCTCGAGATCCTCGTCGCTCGTCCACCAGCCGCAGGAGGCGCGGACGAGGCCGGTGCCGGGCAGGTCGCGGACGACGACGTCCCGCTCGGCGAGGCGGGCGACGAGCGCCGGCGGATCGTCGACCCGGAACGAGACGAGCGTCGCGTCGGCCGGAACGAGCTCGGCGTGCGGAGCGAGCAGCTTCCGGCAGCGCTGCGCCTGCTCCGCGGCGCGCTCGAACCGCCAGTCGGGTGCCGCCTCGAGCGCTGCGGCGAGGCCTGCGAGCACCGAGGGCGCGAGCCAGTTCGGGTCGAAGCGGGCCGCGCCGTCCTGCGGCTCGAAGCGACCGGACGGCTCGTAGGACGCCTGCGAGAAGTAGCTCGGACGGGCGACGCGGAGCCGCTCGGGATCGGCCACGACGAGCGCGCCGGTCGAGTCCGGGCCGCAGAGCCATTTCTGGCCGGAGATCGTGTAGAAGTCGAGCCCTCGCGCGTCGACGGGGATCGCGCCGGCGGACTGGGCGCCGTCGACGAGGATCGGGATCCCGCTTCGCTCACGTAGCTCGTGCACGGGCAGGACAGCGCCGGTCGTCCAGAGCACGTGCGAGAGCGCAAGGAGCCGCGTCCGCGGCGTCACGGCCGCGAGGATCCCGTCGGCGTCCGGTTGCGCGACGACGACGCGGGCGCCGCTCGCGTGAAGCGGGCCCAGCAGGCCGAAGTGCTCGGAGTCGGTCGTCACTATCTCGTCCTCCGGCGAAAGCTCGAGCCCGGCAAGGACGACGTTGCAGCCGTCGGTGGTCGACCCCGTCAGCGCGACCTGCTCGACCTCGACGCCGACGAGGCCGGCGAGCGCGCTCCGTACCTCGAGGCGAAGCGCGAGCATCCGCTCGAAGTACGTCTTGCCGAAACGGCCGTGCTCGAGCTCCGAGCGCTGCTCGCTCTCAATCGGCGTCGAGCGTCGGCCGAGCCAGCGGCCCGAAGGTGCCGGCATTGAGATAGGCCTTGCGCTCGAGCACCGGAAAGAGCGCCCGCGCCTCGTCGAAGGTCATCCGACCTCCGTCTCCACCGGCGAGTGATCGGACAGCACGCGCCCATTGTGGCGACGGCGCTCTTCCGGCCAGACGCGGAGCGGTGCGGCGGTGAGCCCGCGTACGAGCACGTGGTCGATTCCCGGCCCGAGCGCGGTGAAGCCCGGCAGCTCCAGCAGGCTCTCGGCCCGCAGGTTGAAGTCGCCCGCGAGCACGCACGGGAGGCCGTCCGCAAGCTCCGAGACGAAGCGCTCGGCCCGGACGATCTCCGCGGCCACGAGCTCGGGATGCCGGAAGTCGTTCGTGGCGTGGAGGTTTGCGACGACCAGCCCCTCGAGCCGAACGGCGTGACACCACCGCTGCTCGCGCCGGCCCGCACCGATTCCACCCACGTCGATTCGAATCGTGTGGTGGTCGAGCGGCTCGAGCTCGCCGCCGAGCAGGATCGCGTTCGCCTGACCGGCGATCGCCGAGCGGAGGAGGCCGTTGTTCAGCCGGGTGATCGCACCGCCGAGCCAGTCGGGGAGCCAGGGCTCCTTCGTCACGACCCAGCGCGCGCGCATCCCGCTCCAGCGGGCGAGCCGCGGCAACGCCCAGAGCGGCAGCTCCTGGAGGCAGAGCACGTCCGGGCGATCGGCGGTGGCGAGCTGGATCATCGCCTGCAGGCGGCTCTCGCGGCCCGGCGGCTTGGTGTTGCCGTGGAAGACGTTCCAGCTGCGGATCAGCACGGGCACTAGCCTACGAACGATGCGCGTCGTCGTCGCCGATCCGCCCGCCTTCACGCCCGTCTACGACCACGAGCTCGCGGCGGCGCTGGCACGAGCGGGTGTCGAGGTCGAGCTCGTGACCTCCCGTTTTCGCTTCGGCGCGGTTGCCCGATCCGGACGGCTACGCCCGGCGCGAGCTCTTCTATCCGGTCTCGACGCGCATCTTCGGTCGTTCGCGGCTGCGGCTGCCGGCCAAGGCGTTGGAGCATCCGCTCGGACTGGCGCGGCTCGCGCGCCTGCCCGCAGACGTCGTCCACGTGCAGTGGCTGACGCCCGAGCTCGACGGCCGGCTCCTCCGCCACCGCGCGCCGCTCGTGCTGACGGCGCACGATCTCCTGCCGAGGCGGACGGCCGCGAAGACCGAGCTGTGGCGGCGGCTCTTCGGGCGGTTCGACCGCGTCGTCGTGCACAGCGAGAGTGGCCGCGAGGTGCTCGCCGAGTTCGGCGTCGCCGAGGAGAAGCTTCGCGTGATCCCCCATCCCGTCTCGCCGAGCGATCCCTCGCGCTCGGACGACGGCCGAACCGTGCTCGCGCTCGGGATGATCCGCCCGTACAAGCAGGTCGACCACGCGGCCGCGGCGGCTCGGCTCGCGGGCGCGCGCCTCCTCGTCGCCGGCGATCCCGTCGGCCCGCTGCCGAACCTCGACGGCGCCGAGCTTCGCCTCGGCTACCTCTCGAACGCGGAGCTCGAGCGCGCGCTCGGCGACGCCACCGTCGCCGTCTTCCCCTACCGCGCCGAGCTCGACCAGAGCGGAGCGCTGCTGCAGGCGCTCGGAGCCGGGATCCCGGCCGTCGTCTATGACGTCGGCGGCCTCGCCGAGCCGGTTCGGAGCTACGGCGCCGGCCGCGTCGTTCCCGCCGACGACATCGCTGCTCTAGGCGCCGCGCTCGCGGAGCTGCTGGACGATCCCGCCGCGCTCGAAGCTGCACGAGCCGGCGCGCGGCGCGCGCGGGCCGAGCTGACGTGGGATCGCGCCGCCGAAGCTCACCTCGCGCTCTATCGGGAGCTCCTCTGAGACTGGGCCGCAGCCGGTTCAGCGATCTGATCCGCCGCCAGCTCGATCTCTTCGCAGAGGAAGAGGCCGAGCTGCTCGCGGAAGCGACGGACGCAGAGCGCTCGTACGACGCCGCCGCCCGCGAGGACGCCGAGGAGGCGTATGCCGACTACCAGCTGGTGTTGGAAACGGGAGCCGAGCGGCTGGCCGAGCTCCAGGCCGCGTATGCGGCCACGCTCGAGGACGACGCCGCCCGCGAGTACGAAGCCGCGTTCGCCCGCGCGGCCGCGAAGCGGTTTCCGCGCTTCGGCGCGGGACTCTAGGCTCGTCGGATGCGGATCGAGGACTACGGGTTGATCGGCGACCTGCAGACGGCTGCGCTCGTCGGCCGGAACGGCTCGATCGACTGGCTCTGCTTCCCCCGCTTCGACTCGGGTGCCTGCTTCGCCTCGCTGCTCGGAAGCGAGCAGGATGGACGGTGGCTGCTCGCGCCGGACTGCCCGATCGAACGCGTGGAGCGCCGCTATCGCAACCGATCGCTCGTGCACGAGCTGGACTTCCACACCGCCGGCGGCGTTGTGCGCGTGACCGATTTCATGCCGCCTCGTGGAACCGATCCCGACGTCGTCCGGATCGTCGAAGCGCTCGAAGGCAGCGTGCCGATGCGGATGGAGCTCGTGATTCGGTTCGACTACGGCTCGATCGTCCCCTGGGTGCGGCGGCTCGACGAAGAAAGCCGGGTCGCGATCGCCGGCCCGGACGCGCTGAGCCTGCGGACCCCGGTAGAGGTGCGCGGCGAGAACCTGACGACCGTGGCCGAGTTCACGGCGGCGCCCGGCGAGCGGTATCCGTTCGTGCTCACGTGGTTTCCCTCACACCGCGAGGCGCCGCCTCGTGTCGATGCGGACCACGCCCTCGCGGACACCTGTGCGTACTGGGACGAGTGGCTCACGTCCTGCGCGTACCAGGGCCGCTACGAGGAGCCGGTCCACCGCTCGCTGATGGTGCTGAAGGCGCTGACGTACTCCCCGACCGGCGGGCTCGTCGCAGCCCCCACGACCTCGCTGCCGGAGCAGATCGGAGGCGTGCGGAACTGGGACTATCGCTTCTGCTGGTTGCGCGACGCGAGCTTCGCGCTCGCCGCGCTCGTCGAAAATGGGTTCGTCGACGAGGCGGGCGCCTGGCGGAGCTGGCTCCTCCGGGCGGTCGCCGGTGATCCCGACGATCTCCAGATCATGTACGGGCCGGCCGGCGAGCGACGCTTGACCGAGCTCGAGCTCCCCTGGCTCGCCGGCTACGAGGGCTCGCAGCCGGTTCGGATCGGCAACGGCGCGAGCCAGCAGTTCCAGCTCGACGTTTACGGCGAGGTGCTCGACGTGCTCTATCAGGCGCGCAGTCGCGGGCTCCCGGCGGACGACAACGCGTGGGCGCTCGTCGGTCACCTGCTTGGGAATCTCGAGCAGCGGTGGAGCGAGCCGGACGAGGGAATCTGGGAGGTGCGTGGCCCACGCCGGCAGTTCACGCATTCGAAGGTGATGGCGTGGGTGGCGTTCGATCGCGGCATCCGCCTGATCGAGGAGCTCGGCCGCGACGGTCCCCTCGAGCGCTGGCGGGCAGTTCGCGACGAGATCCGCGCCGAGGTGCTCGAGCAGGGCTACAACCACGAGCTCGGCTCGTTCGTGCAGTCCTACGGGTCGCGCCGGCTCGATGCGAGCCTGCTCACGATCCCGCTCTTCGGCTTCCTCCCGCCCGAGGATCCTCGTGTCCGCGGCACGCTCGAGGCGGTGCGACGGGAGCTTCTCGTCGACGGTTTCGTGCAGCGCTACCGGCACGACCCGGAGGTGCGGAGCGTCGACGGCCTGCCGCCCGGGGAGGGCGCGTTCTTCCTCTGCTCCTTCTGGTTCGTCGACAACCTCGTCCTCCTCGGCGAGCTCGAAGAGGCTCGGGAGATGTTCGAGCGCCTGCTCGCGCTCCGGAACGAGCTCGGCCTGCTCTCCGAGGAGTACGACCCGAAGCTCGGCCGGCTCGTCGGCAATTTCCCGCAGGCGTTCTCGCACATCGGCCTCGTCAACACGGCAATGAGGCTCGAGCGCGCGCTCTCCGACGTCGGCTAGATCTCGTCGCCCTCGACGAGCGAGACGGCGGCGTTCACGAGCGCGAGGTGGACGAGCGCCTGCGGGAAGTTGCCGAGGTGGTCGCCGGTGTCCGGGTCGATCATCTCGGCGTACAGGCCGACGTCGTTCGCGAGCTCGACCAACTGGCCCATCAGCTCGTTGCCTTCGTCAGACCGGCCGGCCCGGCCGAGCGCGTCGACGAGCCAGAACGAGCAGGTGAGGAAGGCGCCCTCGCGGCCGGGAGAATCGCTGCGCCGGTAGAGGAGCGGGCCGCCGGCGGAGAGATCGCGCCGGATCGCCGCGATCGTCGACGCGAAACGCGGCTCGGTCGCGCTCGAATAGGCGCAGAGCGCGAGCGAGATCAGGGACGCGTCGGCCGCCTCCGCGAGCTCGGGCGCCGGAACATAGGTGCCGCGGCTCGCGTTCCAGCCCTCCGCTTCGATCCACTCCCGGACGGCGTCCGCCGCCTCGCGCCAGGTCGAGCTGCGATCAGGAAGCGCTCCCTCCTCGGCGAGCGTCGAGGCACGATCGAGCGCCGTCCAGCACATCGCCTTCGACTGGACGAAATCGTGGAGGCCGTCCCGCACCTCCCAGATCCCGGCGTCGGGTTGCCTCCAGTTGTCGGCGACGAAGTCGGCGAAGCTCGCGAGGAGCGCACCGGTCTCGGTGTCGAGAGAGCCGGTCTCCCCGCGCAGCCTGGACGCGCTCTCGAGCAGGTGGCCGAAGTTGTCGAGCTGGAGCTGCTCCGTTGCCGCGTTCCCGATCCGGACGGGACGCGAGCCGCGATAGCCGGGCAGGTCGAGCTCCTCCTCCGGCGCCGGCGTGCTGCCGTCGACGGAGTAGAGAGGCTTGACCTCGGGAGCGGTCGGTCGCGTCGCCTCGAGCTGCCAGCGGAAGAACGCCTGCGCCTCGGCCTCGAAGCCGAGGTGGAGGAGCGCTCGCATCGTGTAGATCCCGTCGCGCAGCCACGAGAAGCGGTAGTCCCAGTTGAGCTCGCCGCCGATCCGCTCTGGGAGCGAAGTGGTCGGGGCGGCGACGATCGCTCCGGACGGCTCGTACTGAAGGAGCTTCAGCGCAAGCGCGCTGCGGACGACCTGGTCGCGCCACGGCCCGTCGTAGCGCGTGCGCCCGCTCCAGTCCATCCAGTGGGCCGACGTGCGCTCGAGCTCGCGCTCGACCTCGTCGCGGCTCGCCGACGCAGGCCCGAGCCGCAGCGCGAAGGTGGCGCGCGCTCCAGGTTCGAGCTCGAAGCTGCGCTCGCCGGCATCCCACGTGCGCAGGGTGAGATCCGACGGTGGCTCGCCGCGGCCGAAGTCGAACCGGGGCTCGAAGCGCCAGCGCATCGGAACGCTTCCCTCGCGCGCGTCGACGATCCGGACGAGGGCACGGCTCTCGGACTCTCCGAGGGTCATCGCATCGGTGACGCGGACGGAGCCGGTCGCGGTCGTGAACGTCGTCTCGAGGACATTCGTGCCGGCGCGATAGCGGCGAATCGACTCGAACGGCTGATCCGGGGCGAGCTCGAAGCAGCCGCCGTTCGGCGCGTCGAGGAGGCGGTCGAGGATGGGCGGTGAGTCGCAGCTCGGCAAGCAGAGCCAGTCGATCGCGCCGTCGCGTCCGACGAGCGCCGTCGTATGCCCGTCGCCGATCAACGCGTAGTCGCGCAGCGGCAGGTAACCGTCGATCCGCGCGACTCCACTCATCCGACCGGACGCTAGCGGTGGCCGAAGTGGTGAGCCGGCGGCAATGCGGCGCCGACGTCGCGCTGCGCGATCCCGCGTGCGAGCTGGCCGAGGCTCTCGAGCTCGCTGACGACGATGTTCCGGTTCTCGCCCAGACGCTCGAAGCGGCCGCGCACGAGCAGGAGCGGCTCGCCACGCACGGTCGCGCGATGGCGCTCGTAGACCTCGGGCGAGACGATCAGGTTCACCTGGCCCGCCTCGTCCTCGAGCAGCATGAAGACGATCCCGTTCGCGGTCGCCGGCCGCTGGCGCGCGATCGCGAGGCCGGCGAAGGCGACACGGCTTCGGTGCGGGGCGGCGTTCAGCTCCGGGCTCGCGAGCACCTCCGGCGGCAGATGCGGCCGCAGCAGCGTCAGCGGATGCACGTCGACGGAGAGGCTCGTGCCCGCGTAGTCGGCGAGCATCCGCTCCCAGTCGGTCAGATCCGGCAGCGACGGGGTCGCCGCGGTCGGCTCCAGCGAGAGCCGGAGCTGAACGTTCTCGCGCACGGTCTGCGGGCGGAGGACGAGCCCGAGCTGCCAGAGGAGGTCGCGCCGCTTCCCCCACCGGTCGCAGGCGCCGCTCCGGAGGAGCGCCTCCAGCTCGCGCGCGTCGAGAGGCGCTCGCCGAGCGAGATCGCCCACGTCCGCGAAGGGCCCGTTCGCCTCGCGCTCGGCGACGAGACGCGTCGCGTCGTCGTCCCCCACCGACTTCACGTATGCGAGCCCGATCCGGACGACCGCTCCCTCTTCCAGCGAGCAGCCGGCCGCGCTCAGGTTGATGTCCGGCGAGCGCACCTCGACGCCTCGTCTCTGAGCATCACGCACCAGACTTGCCGGCGGGTAGAAGCCCATCGGCTGCGCGTTCAGGAGCGAGCAGAGGAACTCGGCCGGATAGTGGTGGCGCAGCCACGCAGACTGGTAGGCGAGCAGGCCGAACGCGGCGGCGTGCGACTTCGGGAAGCCGAAGCCGGAGAAGCCCGTCAGCTTGTCGTAGACGAGGTCGGCGGTGGCCGCGTCGACGCCCTTCGCCTCAGCGCCCGCGACGAACTGCGCCCGGAACGCCTCGAGCGCCTCGACGCTTCGTTTCCGGCTCATCGCGCGGCGCAGCCCTTCCGCCTCACCCACCGTGAAGCCCGCGAGCGCCATCGCCACCTCGAGCACCTGATCCTGGAAGACGACGACGCCGTGCGTCTCGCGGAGCGGCTCGCGGAGGAGCTCGTGGTCGACCGGCGGCACGTAGTCCGGATCGACCCGGAGCTGCTCGCGGGCGTGGATGTAGGGGTGCACGGCCTTCCCCTGGATCGGCCCGGGCCGGACGAGCGCGACCTGGACGGTGAGGTCGTCGAGGTTCTCGGGCTTCGTCCGAAGGAGGCTCTGCATCTGCGCGCGGCTCTCGATCTGGAAGTCGCCGACGGTGTCCGCGCGCTGGATCTCGGCGTAGACGGCCTCGATCGTCGAGCGGGATCCGCGAGAGGTCGATCGGCTCGCCGTAGGCCTCGGCGATCTGGTCGACGCAGTCCTCGACCGCCGAGAGCATCCCGAGCCCGAGCAGGTCGATCTTGAGGAAGCCCGCGTCGGCGCACGAGTCCTTGTCCCACTGGCAGAGCTGGCGGCCGGCCATCGCCGCCGGTTGCACCGGGACGAGCTCGACGAGCGGCCGGGACGAGATCACCATCCCGCCCGGGTGCTGTGAGATGTGACGCGGGAGGCCGCCGATCTCGCCGGTCAGCTCCGCGAAGGCGCGCCAGCGCGGCGAGACCAGCTTGCGCTCGTACTCGGGGAGGAGCGCGAGCTCCTCGGCGACCCGCTTCGCGCTCCATCCGTCCGAGACGCGGGCCAGCCGCTCGAGCTCGGCGAACGGAAGCCCGAGCGCCTTGCCCACGTCGCGGATCGCCCCGCGCGAGCGGTAGGTGGCGAAGCTCGCGACGAGCGAGGCATGGCGGCGGCCGTACCGCTCGGTCACGGCGACGATCAGCTTCTCGCGGATGTCGCGCGGGAAGTCGAGGTCGATGTCGGGCACCGACGAGAGCTCCCGGTTGAGGAAGCGGCCGAGCGAGAGGTTCGACGCGACCGGGTCGACGTGCGAGAGCCCGGTCAGGTAGCAGACGATCGAGCCGACGGAGCTGCCGCGCCCTCGCCCCGGCGGCAGCGAGCGCCTCGGCGAGCCGCGCCCCCGCACCTCGTTCGCGCACTCGCGCGCGAGCTCGAGCACCTCCCAGTGGAGGAGGAAGAAGCCGGCGAGCCCGAGCTCGTCGATCAGCGCGAGCTCCTCGCGGAGCCGCCGCCGAGCCTGACCGAGCAGCGGCCTGTTGCTCGGTGGATAGCGGTCGGCGAACGCGGCCTCGCAGACCTGAGCGAGCTGCCGGATCGCGGGCTCGGCGCCGTCGGAGAAGTCGGGGTAGCGGTAGCCGAGCTCGGCGGTGAGGTCGAACTCGAGCCGCTCGGCGAGCTCGACGGTTCTCCGCACGGCGTCGCGGTCGTCGGGGAAGAGCTCGTCGAGCTCGGCGGGCGCGCGCAGGATGCTCTCGCGGTTGCCGCGCCGCTCGCGCTCGCAGCCGTCGAGCGAGGTGCGCTGCCGGATCGCGACGAGCACGTCCTGGAGCGCGGTTCGCCGCGAGCGAATGCGCGTGCACGTTCCCGGTGACGACGGTCTGCGCGCCGAGGTGGGCGGCGAGATCACGCAGGAGCGCGTTCCGGTGGGCATCGCCACGCTCGAACGGCCGTTGCAGCTCGACGTAGAAGCGGTCGCCGAATGCCCGCGCGAGCTCGACCGCCGCGTTCGGGTCGCGGACGCCGAGCCCCGTGCGCGCGCAGCCGGAGAGGCAGACGAGTCCCTCGCTCGACTCGGCAAGCAGAGCCGGAGCGAGCGCTGGCGGCAGCACGTCACCGCCCTCCTTCGGCCGCGTCCCTGCGTGAGCGGCTGTGAGGAGGCGGCACAGATTGGCGTAGCCGGCAGCCGACTCGACGAGGAGCGTCACATGCGAGCCGCCGACGAGCGTCACCTCCGCCCCGGTGAGCGGCCGCACTCCCACGAGCTTCGCCGCGTGGGCGAACTCGAGCGAGCCGTAGACCCCGTCGTGGTCGGTGAGCGCAAGGGCCTCGTAGCCGAGCTCCGCGGCTCGCAGAGCGAGCTCCTCGGGATGCGAAGCGCCGTCGAGGAACGAATAGGCTGAATGGGCGTGGAGCTCGACGTAACCCAACCGCTGCTCCTAGCCGCCGGAGAGGGCGAGATCGTCGGCGACTCTGAGGACCGGCGGGTCGAGATCCTCTGCGACCGCGATGAGCTTGTGCGTCACATGGACGCGGTTCGGGCCCGGACGGGACGGCGCGAATCCCCACATCCACCGGCACCACACCGACCTCTTCTATGTGCTCGACGGCGAGCTGACAGTTGGCCTCGGAGCCGACCGGCAGGAGACAGCCGTCCCGGCGGGGACGCTCGTGGTCGCGCCGCCGTTCGTCGTCCACG